>JBEKHZ010000003.1:0-624737 GCA_050012015.1 Occallatibacter sp.
GCGCCCGCTGGCGGCCAAGGAGAATGTGCTCGGCCAGATAAACCGTGCCCATGCCGCCGCGTCCAAGCTGGCGCACGATGCGGTACTTGCCGCGTATGAGCGTGCCCGGCTCCAACTCCCGCGAATCGATGAGCAAGGCGCCGTCGGCGGGACAGGTGGCGTGGTTACTCGGCCAGGACTTTTCACAGATCGGACATGTCTTCATGGACTGGTCGCCTCTTTCCATAAGCCGCATAGACTCCCATCTCTTTTGCAGAAATGCAAAGAAAATGGAGCCCGGGCTCAATAACACGGAACGATTCCATTGTAGAGCGGATTGGCGAGAGATGAATTATTGCTCTGGCTGGGCTGGTTTGGGCGCGGGGAAGATGACTTCAGGCGGGTCGGCGAGGGTTACGGCGGCCTGAACCGGAGTTGTATGGGCGCCGTGCTTGACCTGATTCTCTTTCAGCGTGATGCTGCCATTAGCAATCTCGGCGTCGGCGGTCCAGCGGTCGAAGCGAGCCAGGGCCGGGGGAACGAAACCTGAGACCGCGGCAACGGAGCCATGTGACCAATCGAAGTGCAGAGTGCCTTTGGCTGAGGCGGTCAGATCGTCAGCGGAGAAGCCCGCGAGCTCAACCTTGCCGTTGGCGCCGAATGTGCCGCCGGAGCAGCGCAGGCCGAGCAACTGACCGAGGGCCTGCGGGTTGAGCTTGTCGAACCGAGCTTCAAGTACGTAGGAAGGCTTGTCGCTGGCGGTAGCTGCTGCATGGTAGGTGCCAGTTCCGTGGATGCTGCCGCCAAGCAGAGAGGCATCGAAGGTTGTGATTTCTGCTCCATCGGCAAGCGTGTGCAGGGTGGCCGATGGTTGATGTAACGTGACCGGGCCGAGGATGAGGGAATCGGCCTTGACCGTGCCTTCCAGGATGGGCCAGGCTGGGGTGGCCTTGGAACGGAGGCGCCGGATGAGCGTGGAAAGCAGCGTTCCGCGCTCACGCGCACCAAGAAACGCGGCCTGGATAACAGAAGCGTCAAGCTCGCCAAATTGAAGCTGAAAGCGCGGCACGCAGGGTCGGGGCGCTTCACAGACAGCGGGCAGGGTGAGGCTGGCTGTTCCCTTCACCGGGCCGTAGGTAAAGACAACCTGATCCCAACGGAATTCATCCGTGGCCAGGTGGAGGGTGGCTTGGGAGATTTCGACGGGGTTGACCAGGTAATCAGCCTTCCAGGTGACGTTGCGTAGGGTTACGGTTCCATTGAAACTGTCGGCTGGAGCCGCGGGGGAGAGCGGAACGGTAGCAGGCGAGGTTGCGTTGAACGAAATCGTCCTGGCTGGCGGTAGCCATGGACCACTGTCAACCAAATCCACGGAGACTGGGTCGCCGGAAAGCGTATCCAGTGCCGAGGCATTCCTGATGTCAGCCACGTGCGCGAGATCTCGTGCTCGGACTATAGATGCCTGGCCACGTATTGTGAGCTGATAGCCGGTAAGCATGAGCCGCGCAGAAACCGTGAGCGGGACGGAGGCGCCAGCGGGAATTGCCACTGTGGCCACCAAGGCCTGGCCTGTGCCAGAGGGCTGATTTGCGGGCACCAGAATGATTTTTGGAACATGGAGGGGCTGACTGAGGCCGTTGCCGCTGAGCTGGAGCCCCTGAACAGTAAGGCTGCCGGAGAGCGGCCCTTGCGCGGCCGCGTGGACCTTGGCGGAGCGAATCTGGCCGGGGTGAACCGGTTCATTGCCGGGGGCGTAGATGATTTTTCCGCTGGCCGACCCGGAGATTTCCAGGCCGGGAGCCAGATCGCTGCGCACAGTACGCAGTGCATCCAGGCCTGCGGCAACAGAGATGCGGTCCAGCTCGACGGTGAAGCTGGGCAACTCGCCGTCACCGGGCAAGTTGCCGGTGAGGCGGATGTGGCCATTGCCGAACGGAGAGTCGCAGATCAGGTTGTCGATAGTACGGGCGGAGAAGTGAGCAAGCAGACTGCAGTTGGCGTCAAAGTCCATGGAAACAGCCGGGGCAAACTCGGCGCGATGAACGCTGGTGGCGCGCAGACGAGTTTTGACCTGTGCCGCCTCAGGGGTGCCGTCGATATGCAATTCCCCGGTGAGGTTGCCACGCCAGCCGGCATCGGAGCCGAGGAGCAGGCGGGTAAGCTGGCCGAGTTGCGCCTCGCGCCATTCCAGATCAATGTGTAACGGCATAAGGCGCAGTTCCGTGGCCTGGCGCAGATTTGCCTCCATGCGAACAATGCCGGTGTCGCCTTGTTCAATACTGAGGTCGGTGCGGGCAGGCTGGCCGCGCAACCGGATGCGCCAGTTGCCCGGGCTCTGCTGTTCCAGGGACATCTCGGCGTCGAGCAGGGAAAACGGCAGTTTCTCCACGCCATTCTTGATGTTGATGCGGGAGTGGGTAGCTCTGAGGTAGGGCAGCCGGATGGGTTTGACGGGATTGTCCGGCTTATCTGCCCCGGATTGAGCCTGGGCAGTGGCTGTGCGCAGGAGCGAGTCGAGATTCCAGCGGCCGGGAGCGGAGCGAACCAGATTCAGGCTGGCCTCATCCACATGGATAGAATCGAGCTCCAGGCGACCGCGCCACAGCGAAAGAAGGCGTATGGAGGCTGTGACCGTGTTGGCGTGGAGCACCGGCTCGGCTCCATAGGCGGGGTCTTCCTCAACGGTAAGGTCAGAGAGAACAAAACCCGGAGTGGGCAGCAGGCGCACCTCGACCGAGGAGAGACGAACAGGACGCCCCAGCGAAGTGGAGATCAGCTGAGTAATGCGGCTCTTGTAGCGGCTCACACTCAAAAACGGGGGCACAATCAGAATGGCCAGGAGGACCACCAAGGCTGCCATTGCGATCCAAAGCCGCCTGCGTTTTCGCTGCCGGGCTTGTGCGTCTTCGCTCATATTCAGTTATCAGCTGTCAGCTATCAGTTTACAGTTGCCATTTACGATAGCCCAAGGTCATCTACTGATCGCTGATGGCTGAATACCGTTAGCTGTCATTTCACCCGGTGCAGGGTCCGGCTCCAGCGAGTATCAGAAAAAAAGTGCAATGCAACGTGGCCCATCCAGGCCAGGGTGTTGCCGATCCCGGGCTGTTCCAATTGATTATCCGGAGTTACAAATGACCAGTAATTGAACAGCGGCCGGCCAACAATGTTTTCTCTGGGCACAAAGCCCCAGTAGCGCGAGTCGAGGCTGTCGTGCCGATGGTCGCCCATCATGAAGTACTTGCCGGGAGGAACCACCAGATCGCCGTTCTCCACGCTCCTGGGAAAGTCAACCATCGACCAGGAATCAGGGACCTGAGAGATTGAAGGCGGCTGCTTGGAGGGAAACTCGTCGAGAAAGTCCTGATGGTTTTCCGGGGTTGTCGCTTGAGCGTACGGCTGGTCCTGGGCAACGCCGTTGAGGATAACGATGCCGTTGCGTAAGTGGATGTGGTCGCCGGGCACACCGATCAGCCGCTTCACCAGAGTCAGGTATTGAGGGTTCCCGTCCGCATCCGGGTCTGTCACGGGCTTGATGAAGACCACGATATCGCCGCGCTTTGGCTCGCGATAGTGAGCCAGCGGCATCCACTCCGCCGGCGGAGCGAGGGTGATGCGGTCCACCAGCAGATGATCACCCACCAGCAGCGTCTTCTCCATTGAGCCGGAGGGAATGACGTAGTTCTGGCCGAGGAAGGTGAGGATGAACAGGCCAATGACCAGGATGGAGCAGATGCTGGCTACTGCTTCGGGGAACGTCTCTTCCACTCGATCTTCAGCGGGCTGGGTCTTGGGCGGCGTCTTGAGGTCTTGCTTTTTTTTCTTTGTCATCCTATCGCTCGTAGTAGGTTGTCAGCTATCACTATTCAGTCTTCAGTGGTCAGTAATCCTGGCATTTCATTTAACTGACAACAGAATGCTGACGGCTGATAACTGTTTTTAGTGCACCACGCGGAAGATGCGCTTCCAGCGCGCAAACCCCGTGAGTTTTGCAGAGATTTGCCTATCGTGTCCGAGTCTATCATCTGAGGATGGCAGCGCGGCTTGCAGCGTGACAGGTTCGACATCGGTAGTAGATGGCCTGTAAAGGGAGAAGTAGATGACCAGAGGGCGGGCCACGATCTGCTGCCGCGAAACAAATCCCCAATAGCGGGAATCGCTGCTGTGATTGCGGTTGTCGCCGAGGACGAAGTATTCGTCCTGTGGCACCACCAGATCGCCGTCGCGGATGATGCTCTGCAACTGCTTCCACCAAGCCGGATCCACTCCCGGATCGGTATAAACCCTAGCGGGAAAGTCGTCGTGAAAGGGGCTGCCGGCTATGGGCTCAAAAGCAGCATATGGCTCATCAAGGACGAGGCCGTTGACAATCACTCGGCCATCCTTGATGTGCAGCCGGTCACCGGGCAGGCCCACCACCCGCTTGACGAGATATGGGTGTTGGGGATGGTGGAAGACAATAATATCTCCGCGCTTAACGTCCAGATAGGGCAGAAGATGCCGGGCGAGAGTGCCGGAAGGTGCATAAACCTGCTTATTGACCAGCAGAAAATCGCCAATCAGGAGGGTACGTTCCATGCTCTCGGAGGGAATGAGGTAGGGCTGAAGTACAAAGGTGAGTAAAAACAGCGCGACCACGACCGTCCTGAGCAGCGAAGTAAAAGCTTCGGGCACGGTAGGTAGATAAAGCCGCATCCGTGCAAACCAGTGCGAGGTTGGGTCAGGCCCTTGAGCAGGAGTACTCATCGCGCTTTTGGCTCCTCCTTTTTGGCTCCCGGCTTGACCTCGACCACGGCGCCGGCCTTTTTCCCAGCTGACTTCAGCCGCTCCAGTGCGCGTCGAGCCGCATCCTGCTCGGCATGTTTCTTGGTGCTGCCCATGCCACGCGCCAGTTGCTTCCCCGGTTCAGCTTCGGCTGTTTTAAGCCGGACCTCGACCAGAAAGCGTTTGTGGTGGTCGGGACCGCTTTCGCTCTTGACCCTGTAAACCGGAGTACCGGCACGAGTGGATTGCAAGTACTCCTGCAATGCCGATTTATAGTTGCCCAAAGCGGCTCCGGAGCGCAATTGCTCGGCCAACTGCTCGGCGGCCTCGCCCATCACCCAGCGGCGGGCAAAGGCGGAGACTGGCTCCAGTCCGCCGTCCAGGAAGAGCGCGCCCAGCACGGCTTCCATGGTATTGGAGAGCACCGTGCTCTTGCGCCTGAGGCTGCCGCCCTTGTCCTCGCCGCGGCTGAGGCGCAAATGACTGCCCAGTTTGATGGCTGCAGCAACCTCAGCCAGATGCTGGCGGCTGACTAACTGGGCTCGGACGCGGGTAAGCTCGCCCTCCTGCCACTCCGGGTGAAGCAGAAACAGGGCATCGGCGACTACAAGTCCCAGCACGGCGTCGCCCAGGAACTCCAGGCGCTCATTATCGTCCGTAGCAGTCGCTCTGATCTTGCCGCCGACGAGAGCCTGCTCGCTGGCCGCTCGCTCGTTGGCCAAAGAGCGATGGGTCAAAGCGCGCACCAGCAGCTCGGTGTGTACAAAGCTATGACCCAATTCTGCTTCCAACTCGGCAAGATCAGCTTCCACATGTGCCTCAATGGGTTTGATTCTGTATCTGCTTCTGTTCGTAAACACGGGTTGAAACCCGTCTCTTCAAACCCGTACTTCCCGGTAAATACCGGAGACGCCTCTTGAAACCGATTTCCAGCCCAAAAGAAGCCCCCTCCTCATTATTAGACGTTCCGCGCTCCCTTGACAGACGCATGCGTCAGATTATTGGGGCTTTTCCGTCCCATTTGGCCATGAAGCTTCTGGTTTGTCTTGCTGCGGAGTGGCCGTTGGGGGTTTGGCAGGCGCTGGTCCGGGCGTGCCAGTATCGTCGGCATCATCCTCGCAACTATGTCCACGTACAGCGTAGGCTGTTTTGACGCCCCGCTCAGCGGACAGCCGTGTATCCAACTGCCCATCGCGCGCCTTCAACGCCTCTTTATACTCAGTCAAAGCCTCATCGCGCTTGCAATCCAGGTCGAGCATACGACCCAGGTAGATGTGTGACCAGGCAAGCAGTCGCGGGTCTTTGCTGGTGGCCAGTGTTCGCTGGAATCCCTCAATGGCTTGTTCGGGATGGCCGGTAAGGATGGCCACCCTGGCCAAAATGAACTCGGCGCGGGCGCTATTGGCAACCGCGTCCGAATTTGAAGAATCCGTGTTGTCGACAAGCGCCTGGCGGGCCATGGCGCCGGCCGTGGCCACGTCGCCGGCGGCGAGGCGCGCCTCTGCCAGGTCAAGGCCGGTCAACTTGCGCGGCGTGTTGCGCGAGAGGACATCGCTATCGCCTTCCTTGTCGAAGTCGAGGTTTCTGGCGCGGTGTACCTGCTGGTCTATGTCCATGCTATAGACCATCTCGCCCATGATGTCCTTCAGGCTGACAGGGTCCTTCTCAAACTTGATCATCTCCTCATAGAAATACTGCGTGAGCACGAATCCCTGCGTCATGTCGTGGCGCATGGTGGCATAACGGACGGCATCTACCTTCTGCTGGTAGGCCAGCCGCTCGCGCTCATAACGCGGCAGCTCAGAACGGTCGACATTAGCCGGGATCTTGTACTCGGGAATGCCGGTGTCCATGATGCGTGCCTCGATAGCCTTGATGAGGCACTCGACGGTCAGGACCACGGTGTCAGAGCGATAGCGAAACTCCAAAGGAGCATCGTGGATCTCCTTGAGGATGGGCTGCGTGCGGGCCAGGGCGTTGGTCCTGAAATAGAGCAAAGGCTCAATCACGTAGTGCAGGTACGTGTGGCGCACGTCGCTCATGCGGACCGTTCCATTTACCGGCGAAACCACTACTACATAATCCGTGCCATAGATGCGGGCGTTGATGGTGCGAGGCGAGAGCATGGGCTCGATGACCACAATAAACCGCCGCCCATTGTATGTCTCAGCCGGCATTTTGAGGTACAAGTTGGTGGAGACGATCATTTTGGAGAGCGGATCATGCAGCAGATCGGCCTCCTTATCGTAGATGGGATGCACCACCAGCCAGATGCCGTGCATGTCCATGGCGGCGGCAAAGTCACGCAGCAGGGGGACGACCTCGATCACCTGGGTCGAGTCAGGGGGCATCTCGGTCAGTTCAACAACAGTTTCCAGATCTGGTGGCGGCGTCAGATAGAGAGCCAGCGAAATGTACTGCGCAATATCGCGCACTCCGCCGGTCATGCGGTGCTGGGCGATGTAGAGACAGAGATGGTCGCGCTTGTTACGTGCGTCCTCGCTTTTGGCAAGCGCCTGGTTCATCTCTTCGCGTACGCGCTTGCGGACCGGTGCGCTCTCTTCCAGGCCGTCATCGTAGCCGCATGCATTCAGCGCCGCTGCCATAAGAAAGACCGGTTCTGTGCTGATCATCGAGATGGTGGGACCGGCGGGATCGACCAGCGAAGGGGCCTTTTCCCGCACAAAATCCGACGATGAAGATGAAGTTTGCTCTCCTCTGGGTGAGTTGGCGGAGCTGCCGGAGGACTGGGCAAATGCCGTGGCTGGCGAAAGGCCGGCGAAAAGGCAAAAAACAGCAACCGGCAGAACGGCAAAGGCTGGGAATGCTCTTAATGTCATGTAGAACCCTGCTTAATTCTAGACGCACTGGCAGGGTCAAACGAGAGCGAGGGAATAGCTGGGTGCCTTCCCAAGCCCAATAACGCCTTAGAGGGCAGCCGCTAGCGTGGGATAACGGCTTATGTGGCTGGTTTCATAGAGCGCGAGGAGGCGCTGGCGCATCAGATAGTAGGCCGAAGACGCCTCCTGCGCATGAAGGGGGAGGGTAAGCCGGAAATGCCGCAATAAACTGGCTGGAACCATGCCGATTTCCACATGGCGTACGGCACGGCGCAAAGATGCCGCATCCAGCCTCATCCGCTCCGTGACGATCACCGCCTCTTCGAAGTTCCAGCGCTGCGCATATGCGGCTAGCGCGAGCATGATCTCTGCATTCTCGCGCATTCTCTTTAAGCCTTCGTAACCACCGAGAGACTCCCAGATTTCCTTTGGCTCCATATCAATCTGGCCGCGACGCGGGGTCAGGTAATCCGTGGCCACAGCGGACAACTCAGCCATGTTCAGCCGATGCAGCCCGGCGACCATGTCCTTCCAATCCAGGAGCGCTAATTTGCTGGACGCGCGCCGGTCTACGATCACAGCACCGGCAAATGCGCACAACAAGACCCCAAATACGAAATAGGAGAGCGCAAAGGTCATCGAAAGGATGTTACCTTTGTGCGCTCACTATGTCAAGGTCATTTTTTATACGTTTGTGGAGATCCTGGATATAGGCTCGCAACTCGGGTGAAATCGGCTGCCGGGCCGGCTCCTCCAGCCAGAATTGAACTGTCCAGTAGCCAAGAACAGCCAAGTAGACAAACATTCGGGCATTGTCCAGTTCCCCGAAATAGCGGTGGGCACCAAAGAAGCTGTGCAGCCCGTCTACTAGGATGGCAACCACGGCCCAGACCGTCCACCCGTTGCCCAGTGCCATCACATGGTTGCGCCAGCCCAGTCCCAGGCTCTTCGAGGTCCGTGTCACCACGGCGATCAGCTCGCAGATCACCAGGCTGGTAAATAGGAATCCCCGCACCATCAGGCGACCAAGCAGAGATGAGTCCGGAGGCGATACCAGCCAGGGAAGTGCGGCGGCAAACAGGATGCCGGCCGCACCCCAGAGAATGAACTGCTTTCTTGCGTCCCGGAACCAGGTCCCGGTGGGCCGCAAAACAATACGCGCAATCTCAAAGATAATCGCCAGTTGCAGGGCGAACTCGATCAGAACGGAAGTCCAGTAGACCCTCGCCAACCATATGCTGAGGCCATATTGGAAAAGTGCGTACTGGACGATGTTCAGTACCGTCTCGAAGCCCATGTACGCAGTGAAAACAGGGAAAACCATCCATCTGCGCCGGATGATTAAAACAGCAAACAGGACCGTGTTGCCCAGCGCAGTAGCCGCCACTAACAACCAATCGAGCGTCGACAGGTGCATATCACCTCTCGACTTCTATTCTCTCCGTTTTTATAGGCCAAAAGCAGAGAGAAACATAGAAAATAATGTGCGCATCGATTGCGGAACCGGTACTGGCCAGGGGTTGGTGGGAGCGGAAAACGCAACAGTTTTCAACTGCGGTACCGGCACCGGCCATGGGTTCGTGGGAGCGGCATTGAGAATAGAAGCAGTAGACGCGAGAACTACGACAACAAGGGCAATTCGCAGGGACTTTTTCATGGGTTCTCCTCTTTTGGCGCATGACTGCGCAAGAATAGCCTAGTCCCATTTCTTCTTCTAGTGAAGAGGGGAATATAAGGCGGAAACTCCTGCGAGATGTAAAACGACAGTTTCAGGGGGTCGCCTGGTCTTATCCTGGCCAGGCTGGTGATCACGCCTGCTTGTGCAATCAACCCCATCCACTGTGGTTTGCGAAAGGATAGTGAGATTCCCCCCAAACTCCACCGATACTACAGGCCCAACAAAACCCCTTGGTTTGATGGGAAGGAATATACCCTGTAGAACGGCTGCAAGTTATTGTAATATATACACATTAGTAACAATAAGCAGCTGAATGACTTCAGACGTGATCGCGAAACCACTCCATTTTATAGCTGAAAATGTCGAGGTAATAAAATCACAGCCAACCCCAATCTGCACCTTCCATTAGCCTGTGCAGGGCTGTGGAAAACTTCTCGAATAAATCACCCGCGAACGGAGACCCCAGAGAAGGAGAGCACGGCCAGGCCGGGTACCGGTTTGCCGAAGCGTCGAGCGGGCTCAAAGCGGCTCCACAAGAGCAGATTCTCCACCTGCGTACGTGTAGCCTTGTCGGTGGGGCCGGAGACGATGCGATAGTCGTAAACCTGACCCTCTCCGTTGACATATGCCTCGATCACAACCGGGGTAGAGACATCGCCAATGGGGTTGCTGCCTACTACGCTGGACATGTAGAGGAATCGTGGAGCCGTGGCGGCTCCCAAGGGTTCATCCGGGGTAGCCTGTGCGCTCTGCGGCTGTGTAAACAAGCCGGCCAGCACCATGACTGTACCCAATAGCAGCACGGCGGAGGCAAATCCTGCAGAGGCCTGCAGCAGGAACGGTCCCACAGTGTTTTTCCACACTAGATTCAAGGCATGGAATGCGGTCCTGCGGCGGCGGGCCCTCTCCTGACTGATGGCTACGCGTATGCGCAAGAGCAGGTCCTGAGGCTCCGGCACCGGGCCCAGTGTGGCTAACAAGGATTGCATCTTTTCAAGAGACTTCCAGTCACCGGCACACTCCCTGCAACGCTCCAGATGGGCGGTAACATGCCGCATCTCACGTCCGCTCAAACGGCCGTCCAAGTACTCAGTAAACAGTGTCTGCATTTCATTGCAGCCGTTCATCGCGCCTCCTCTCCCAGGGACATTTCAAATCCAGCGCGGCCCTCGCGTTCCGGAAAATGCACGTCTTGCTCCGGATCCATCAGAATCGCCTTCAAAGCCGCGCGTCCACGCACCAGCCTCGATTTGACCGTGCCCAGATTCACGCCCTGGATATCCGCAACGTCCTCGTAAACAAAACCCTCTATATCGCGCAGGATGATGGTTGAACGGAATGGTTCCGGCACCTTGCTCAATGCCGCCTCAACACGCGCCTTGTTCTCCTCGTGCATTGCCAGTTCGTAAGGTGACTCCGCAGGATCTACCAGCATGTCTTTTAGCAGCACCGGTTGGCCATTTTCGCTTTTGCCCATCTCTTGCTCAATGGGGATCTCGGACTGTTTGTGCCGCGTCCACCAGCGGCGGTAGTTGGAGGCCTCGTGCAGGGCGATCCGATAAATCCACGTCCGCAACGACGACTCGCCGTGAAAGTTGCCCACCCCGCGAAAGATCTTCACGAAGACTTCCTGGGTTAAATCGGCGGCATCTGTGCGGTTCTGAACAGCACGCGCCAGCAGCGAGTAGATCGGTTGGTGGTAGCGCGCGATCAGCCACGCAAAAGCTTCCTCGGAACCGGCCTGCAGCTCCGCGATCAGTGCTGCCTCTTCAGATTCAAAGGTCAGCGCACTGGCAAGATTGCCCATGGTGAGGTCCGCCTGCATATCAGAATCCTCCCACCCTGCCACAGCGGATGCATATTTGGCGACTGCCAAATCTGCGCCGGGAAAAGCCCGGTTTCCGGTTGCGGCCACTCGCATTAACGGCTGAAAAAGCGCCGCTAAAAAGCCAATGCTGTCTTAGAGTGCGCGGGAGTCGGACACTGGCTTAAAACCCAGTGTCCCGCGTCCTCTATTATCTTAGACACCGGAACACCCCATAAGTGTTCCCGGTCACGCAAGAATTTCATCTCCAGAGCAGGCAAGTTTGACGAATACCGCCTTAGCGGAGACAATAGGAAAGTTGCATCCTTGCAGCATGTGGGCCTGTGGCGCAGTTTGGGAGCGCGCTTCCATGGCATGGAAGAGGTCGTCGGTTCGATCCCGACCAGGTCCACCATGTGTTCAATAACTTATTGAAATATCAACAACTTGCAAGTATTCTTTTCCCCACAACAAATCTTTAGTCTGCCTAAAAGCACAGGGTATATCCCTACGAAATTCGGTCTCCTAGTTGCACAGTGCGTCGATTTCCTTGCGGGTGGGCATGGAGGGTGCGGTGCCGGGGCGCGTGATGGAGATTCCAGCAGTCACACAGCCGAAGCGGGCGGCTTCCACCAGGTCCATGCCCTCTGCAAGGGCGACAGCAAAACCGCCATTGAAGGCGTCGCCTGCTCCAGTGGTTTCAACGACTGGGCCGGCGTTGACGGCGGGAACATGCGCTTTGACGCGGGCATTCTTGACGAAGGCGCCCTGCGCGCCGAGCGTGATGATGGCGTTGGGCACACCGCGGGCGAGAAATGCATCGGCTGCCATCTCGGCGCCGGCAATACTCGCGACCGGGACGCCGGTGAGCGCGGCGGCCTCCGTCTCGTTGGGCGTGATGTAGTCGATGTATTGGTAGATGTTCCCGGGCAACGGCGCGGCTGGCGCGGGATTGAGGATGGTGGGCACGCCAAGTTTGTGAGCCAGTGCAAGCCCGTGCTCTACGACAGGCAATGAAAGTTCAAGCTGGGCAACAAAGACGCTTGATTCGGCAATAAGCTCGCGGGTCTGATCGACCTCCTCAGCAGTCACTTCAAAGCAGGCGCCGGGCACGACGATGATGGCGTTCTCGCCTTTCTCTGCATCAATGATGATTGTGGCCGCTCCAGTAGCGCTCGCTGTAGTGAAGAGAAACCGGGTGTCAATGCCTTCTGCCTTATACATATTTCGCGCCATATCACCGAAGGCATCCTGCCCCAGCTTGGAGATGAAACTTACCCGGCCACCGGCGCGCGCCGCAGCTACAGCCTGATTGGAACCCTTGCCGCCCGGACCGAGCTTGAAAGATTGGCCCATTAGCGTCTCGCCCCAGGCGGGAATGCGGTCGGTGCGGAAGGCCAGATCCGCCACAAAGCTGCCCATCACTGTAACCCACTTATTCTCCATCACTGTGTGATCCTTTTATGCCGGAGTAGGCGATCATGCTTCAGTAAATCAGGTACCTGGCACGGATCGGCTTGAATAGCTCAATCGCCTCCACCCAATCCATCCACACGCGGCGTGGATCCTGCCCGTCGCTGATTGCATCCATCGTGGCCTTGTTCAGCATCAAGCTGTCGAGGTTTTTCATCTCAAACTGCTGCGGATAAAGGGCGTGCAGCGCGGCCGCAATCTCGATGCCAAGTTCCGGCGCGTCGAGGGCGTTTCTGTCGGTGACGATGATGTTCACGCCCCCGCATTTCTGCTGCGCATACACGTTCGCGTTGGGCGTGAACTCTGTCGGCACAAAGCGGACACCACTAATGGCCCGCGCATTCAGATAGGAGGCCAGCTCCAGCGGCTGAATCCATGGAGCGCCCAGCAGTTCAAACGGCGTATCCGTGCCGCGACCCAGCGAAACATTGGTTGCCTCCAGAATTCCAAGTCCGGGATAAAGAACCGCTTCGGTCAGGCTGCGCATGTTAGGAGAAGGATTTACCCAGAGAACTCCAGTAGAATCCAGCCAATCGCCGCGCTGCCAGCCCTCCATGGGAACGACCTTCAGCTTGGAATTGATGCCGCGCTCGGAGTTATAAAAACGCGCCAGCTCGCCAATCGTCATGCCATGACGAATCGGGATCTGCCCGTAGTTGATGAAGCTTTCGCGTCCCTTGTCGCTGATCGGCCCCTGAACGTAAGTGCCGTTGATGGGATTGGGGCGGTCGAGGACAAAGATTCTCTGCCCTGTCTGTGCCGCTGCCTCCAGAAAGTAGCCGAGCGTAGTTTCGTAGGTGTAAAAGCGCGTGCCGACGTCCTGAATGTCGTAGACGATTACATCCGCCGACTTCAACACATCCAGCGATGGATGGCGTTTGGCGCTGGTATCTCCATAGACGCTGTAGACGGGTATTCCAGTCTGCGCGTCATTGGACTCGCCAATCTCAGTCGTGTCCGCGTTTCCGGTAACGCCGTGCTCCGGGCTGAAGATAGCGACAACCTGGATGCCCGGCGCTTTGGCCAGCACATCGATGGTGCGGTTGCCGCGTGAGTCTACGCCGGTTTGGTTTGTGACCAGCGCGACCTTGGTTACTGCTCTGCCCGCTTCACGGAGCTCGGCAAAGTCGTGGGCCTCCAGCATATCGATGCCGGTACGAACCGAACCATTGCGAGCAGTTACAAGGCGCGCCGACGGCATGGCTTCGTTGTAGCCTGTAATTCGCGCCATGCGCAGTTTCTGATCGCCTGAAACGGAAAGTCCAAGGCTCTCGGCCGCCGCCGTGGCAACCCGCGCGCGCAGCGGAACAATCGCCAAGTTATGGCCGCGCGGATGAACCGCGTTGGTCAGCAGAATCACATAACTATCCGTAACTGAATCGATCCATATCGACGTGCCCGTGAACCCCGTGTGCCCGAAGGAGCCGACTGGGAAAATCTCTCCGCGAGCGGAGGAATACGGCGAATCGATGTCCCAGCCCAGGCCGCGCAGCGTTGTCGATGTGGGAGGCTGCTGCGGAGTGGTCATCTTCTCCACCGTCAGCGGCGTAAGGATATGAAAGCCGGAGAGCATCTCTTGCGCGAATATTGAAAGATCATCGGCGGTTGAAAACAATCCTGCGTTTCCCGCTACGCCCCCCATGCGGCGCGCGGTCGGGTCATGCACGACGCCACGAAGCATATGATGGCTTTCGTCGTATTCCGTCGGCGCGACGCGCGAAATCCATGCGGCGGGCGGCAAAAAGCGAGTGTCTTTCATCTCCAGCGGGGCAAAGATATTCTTCGTGGCGTATTCATCCAGGCTCATGCCGGAAACTTTCTCAACCAGAAAGCCAAGTGTCTCAAAATTAATATCGCTATAGAGAAAGCGCGAACCGGGAGGAAGTACGGGCTTCTGCTCCATGACCATCTGGTAGGCGGCATCGCGCCCCTTCCATGCCGTTTTAAGATCGAGATCCTCCGTCATCCCGGAAAAATGCGTAAGCAGTTCGCGGACAGTAATGTCGCTCTTTCCGTTTTTGGCAAAATCCGGCAAGTAGGCCGCCACCGGTTCGTTCAGGCGAACCTTCCCTTCCTGAACCAGCTTCATGACGGAAGTCGCCGTTGCAATGCACTTCGTCAGCGAAGCAAGATCGAAGATGGTGTCGACGGTCATGGCTTCCTTGACCGGTTCCAACGAACGCATTCCGTAAGCCTTGCGATAAACCACCGCGCCGTTGTGCCCGATCAGAACGACGCCGCCGGGTATCGTCCCGCGCGCAACCGCCGCGTTCATGATCGCATCGATGTTGGAGAAGTCCGCTCCGCGAGTGATAACCGCGGTGTTGCCGGTCGACGCTGCATCCTGGGCCTTCAGGCCGCTGAACGATGCAATCGCGATCAACAGAATCAAGATAAACCGGTGAATAGCAGTCCAACTTCTCACTTGAATCTCCCTGACCTGAGCAATTTCAGGCAACGTGTTAGCACGATGATGTCATATTCCAGGATGTAATTGCGCATAGCCGTTAATCCTACGATGCCACGAGCTTCAGCCCGAGTCCCGGCGCGGACGGCAAGATCAACTTCCCCTTCTGCACCTTCACACCTTCGTATGGATCGTTGGCGATCAGAAGATTACCATCCAGATCGGGATAATCCACAAGTGCCGCAAGATGCGCCGCGGCGGTCACTGTGCACGAACTGGAGACCATGCAGCCCAGCATCACCTTCATATTCATCGCGCGGGCAAACTTGATCCATCGGTAGGCTTCCATCACGCCGCCGGATTTATCCAGCTTCACGTTGATTCCGTCGTACGCTTCCTTGAGCACAGGTATCAGTGACGCGTGCGTGCAGGCTTCGTCGGCAATAACGGGAATATGCACCTTGCTGCGCACATACTTTGTCTCTTCAAACATGTGCGCGGGCATTGGTTGCTCAATCAGTTCCACGCCCTGCGTCTCCAGCCAGTTGATCTTGCGGATGGCTTCTTCCTTGTCGGTCCAGCCTTCGTTGGCATCCACGCGCAACGGTTTTTTCGTTACGCTGCGCACGGCCTCGATGGTTTCTTCATCGTTTTTGAGTCCGACTTTCACTTTCAGAACAGGAAAATCATCCGCCTCGCGCGTCTTTTGCCGTGTAATTTCAGGAGTGTCAATGCCGATTGAGAAAGTTGTCACAGGAGCGTCGGCGGGGTCGAGCCCGAAATACTCATATAGCGGAATGCCGAGTTTTTTGCCCAGCCAGTCGCATATTGCGATGTCCACAGCAGCCATGGCCGCGTGCTGATGGTCGCCAAGCAAGCCGCGTATCTCAGCCAGGAACTTGTCGAACTTCCACGGATCTCCAGCGGCAATCTTATCGATGATCGCGTCGATGGCTTGTTTGGCTTGCTCCGAGGACTCCTTGTAACGCACAATGGGCGCGCCTTCACCGTATCCGGTGATGCCGTCGCGCTGATACTGAAGGTGAACTGTGTCGCGATAGGCGCTGGAAGACATCGTAGTCGTCCACGTATGTCGCAGCATCAGGCGCTTCAATTCTGTCTTGACAACTGCATTGCCGCCCGTTGCCGGCGCGTCCGTGGCAAACAATGCCGTTGGCATCGCCGCGCCCACTCCCATCGCGCCCGCTGCTTTGAACCAATCCCGCCGATTCATCATTTCACTCTCCGTACTGCTACCAGCAGTTTAGTCCAGGGCATATCGTCCAGTTTGCTGATCTGAACCCCGGGATGCGTGTCGGATGTGTCGTGGATAAACTCGCCGTTGCCGATGTACATGCCCGTGTGGGTGATCTTTGCGAGGCTCGCGCCAAAGAACAGCAGGTCTCCCGGCTGCAGATCCTTGCGCTCCACCTGCGCTGCTCCGCCCCAGCTTGCCTGCGCGCCGGCATCCCGCGGCATGATGATCCCGCGCTGGCGAACCAGCATCTGCGTAAAGCCGGAGCAGTCAAACCCGTAGCTTGAGACTCCACCCCATGTATAAGTGATGCCAAGAAACCGGCGCGCAAGTTGAATGGTCTGATCGATGGTTAACGGCGCAAAGTCCGCGCTGACGTTGCCCTGCTCAATGTATGCCGTCTGGCCATTCACGAGCTTGACCTGAAGCCAGCGCCCGCTCTTGTCAACATATCCGGGAATCAATTCCAGCCGTGCTTCCCAGGGCAGGTTCAGAATTGGAGCGTGCTTGATCGTGCTGGGTTCGCGATATAGGTTCGCGCTTAGTTCCGCGACGCGAACCGCTTTTCCATTCGGAGCATAACCGTCTTGCAGCGGCGTGATATCGGCCACTGCCACCCAACCCGTATAATCATCCCCTGTGCGGATACGAATCCAACCCTTTTTCTTTTCCAGTGAAAGCACGCCTGATCCATAGAGAGCCTGTGACGCCACCTCGGCGTCATTGGAAGCAGTGGAGTACATATTGATCACCGGTCTGGAAACAACATAGTCCGGCCTGGCAACGGATTGCTGGCCAATCGCGACGGCGCCCCAGAACGCAGCGCACAGAATTAACACCGATCTAATCCCGAAAAATACACCGCGAATGCTCATCTTCATCTTGCACCTCCGATTGCCGGTTCAACCGGCATGGTCCGGCGCAGAAAAAAACTGGCGCCATAGCCAATGCCAAACGTGACAATGCTTCCCAGGGGCACATACCAGGTGAACGGAACCTTCTGTCCTTGCCACACCGGAAACTGCCACAGAAAGACGTTCAACACAAAGCCGCATACCATTCCTACCATGGCGCCGCTCTCCGAAGCGCGGCGGGTGAGTACGCCCAGCATAAAGACTCCGAGCAGTGATCCGTAGGCTACAGAGGCGATGGATAAGCCAACTTCCAGAACCTTCTGGCCACTCTGGCGGACCACAATTGCCAACGCAAACAGCACCACTCCCCAGCCGATGGTTGCCATGCGGGAGAGAAACATGCGGTGCTTCTCGCTGGCTCCGGGATTAAATCGGGAGTAAAAATCGATGATGGTGGTGGAAGAAAGCGAATAGAGCGAAGCACTCAGGTTGGTCATGGCCGCGGCCAGGATGGCCGAGACCAGCAAGCCGCTGATGCCGTGCGGCATATAGTCGACGACGAAGGTGGGATAGATGCGATCCGAGCGCACAAAGGCCGCGGCTGGCGGGAGCATCCTATAGAAGACAAACAGCAGCGCGCCTATCAGCAGAAAGAGTGCAAACTGAAACAGCACGATCACGCCACTGGCTATCAGCGCCATCTTGGCATTGCGTTCGCTGCGCGAGGCAAGCAAGCGCATCACGATCAGCTGATCGGTGCCGTGACTGGCCGTGGTCAGAAATGCGCCGCCGATGATTCCGGACCAGAAGGTGTATTTTGCGTAAAAATTCCAGCCAAACTCGAAGACGTGAAACTTGCCGGCCGTCGCTGCCATGCCGCAGGCGGCGTTCCAGCCGCCCGGCACCAGGTGCGCGATGGTGAACAGGCCGATCACCGTTCCTGTAACGTAAACCGATAGCTGAATTACGTCCATCCAGATGACGGTCGACATACCGCCCTTGAATGTGTAGACCAGGGTGAGGATGATGACGATAGCGATGGCCACGACATCGCGGCCCAGATCGCTGTATCCGCGCAGAAGCCCGGAGAGCGCGATGCCCACCACGATAGCAATGGCGAAGACGCGAACGCCATCCGCGGCGGCGCGCGTCAACAGGAACAAGCCGGCGGTGAGCGAACGCAGCCTCTGGCCGAAGCGGCGCTCAATCAGTTGATAGGCCGTAACCAGGTCGCCGCGAAAGTAATGCGGAATCAGCAGCAGGCTGATAACGATGCGCCCGATCACATAGCCGATCACCAGCTGAAGGAATCGAAAATCCTGCTCGTAGGCCATTCCGGGAACGCTGATGATAGTCAGCGTACTGGTCTCGGCCGCAACGATGGACAGCGAGATGGCCCACCAGGGAATCGTCTTTCCCGCCAAAAAATAGCCCTTGATGGTGTCCTGCTTCTTGCGGAAGTGCATTCCGAAGGCAGTGACGCAGGCCAGGTACAGCACAATCACGGCAACATCAAATACGTTCAGTCCCATGGTGCCTCGTTCTCCGCATTATCCCGGAATACAATTTCCATGCTGGTGATTCGCTCCACGCCTGCGTCGTGATCAAGGCCGGCAATGCAATCACATATAGAAATATAATCCAGCCATGTAACCTAATTGATAGGCTGTCGGGCTATTCTTCGCCTTGCGGGCAGGCGCTTTCACAAGGCGGCCGGCACCACGCTGGAAGAGTGCTACGCCGTAGCCCTCTGTTGATCGCGGCCGCCTAAGCGCACACTGATCACCTTGGAGACGCCGGGCTCCTGCATGGTAACGCCGTAGATCATGTCACCCGCCTGCATCATGCGCTTGGAGTGGGTAACCAGCAGGAATTGCGTCTCTCTGCTCAGCGAATGCAGCAGGTCGGCAAAGCGGCCGACGTTGGTTTCGTCCAGCGCCGCGTCCACTTCGTCGAGCGCGCAGAAGGGGCTGGGCTTGAATTGGAAGATGGCTACCAGCAGGGCCAGCGCGGTGAGCGACTTTTCGCCGCCGGAGAGCAGCAGCACATTCTGCAGCTTCTTGCCGGGCGGCGAGGCCACGATATCCAGGCCGCTCTCAGCCTGGTTTTCCGCGTCCGTGAGGCGCAGGAAGGCCTGGCCTCCCTGGAAGAGCCGCGCGAAGACATGGGCAAAGTTTTCGTTGATGCGGGTAAAGGCCTCGTCGAATTTGGTGCGCGAAATCTGATCGATCTCCTTGATGGTCTGCTGGGTGTTCTCAATAGACTCCATCAGGTCCGCGCGCTGCGTTTCCAGGAAGCCGTGCCGCTCCGCGGTCTCCTTGTACTCGTCCAGGGCCATCATGTTCACCGGGCCCATTTGCTCAATTCGCTGGCGCAATCCGCGGCAGCTCTCCTCTTCGCGGGTGAGCTCCTCGCCGGTCAGGCGCTCTATCAGCGAATCAGCGCGCAGTGCAGAGGCTTCAAGATTCACCTCAGCCAGGCAGCTTGCCTCCAGGTGTTCAAGGTCGGCACCCAGCTTGGCTACCTCGCTTGAGCGGCTGGCGCGATCTTCACGCAACAGGTCAAGCGCGGACCGCCCGCCCTTCAGATCCGTCTCCATGGTTGCCAGTTGCAGGCGCAAAGCCTGCGCCTGGGCTGTCAGCGTCTGCGCCTGGGCCAGCGCCTCGGCGCGCTCTTTTGCTAGTTCCTGCTCGCGCTGGGCCAGTTCGGCGTTCTCTTTGATGCGCTGCTCTCGCTCCGCGCTGGCCGCAATCCGCTGCTGGTCGATGGATTGGACCCGGCGCTCCAAATCGGCATGAAGCTGATCGATGCGCTGGTAAGCTGCCTCAGCGCCGCGCCGCCGCTCCTCCAGGCCGGCTAATTCGGCGGTCACCTGTGCTGCTTCCTGCTGCAAGCTCTCGCGCTTCTGCCGCAATACAACCAGCTGCGCCTGCATCTCATCGAGAGCCGCTTCAACCGTCCGGTGCTCGGCCTCCAGGCGAAGCATCTCTTCGCGCTTTTCGTTGATGGCTTTCTGCTTGACCTCTCGCGCATCCTTATTGCGCGCAGCCTGAGCATTCCATTCCTCGAATCGCCGCTCCACACGCTGCGTCTCTGACTCCATCTGCTTCAGCGCCGCGCCTAGGTCGGCGGAGTCGCGTTCGGCCTGCCGCCGCTCTTCGCTGTGCGCCTCAAGTTGCGTGGCCATCTCCTCGATGGTCTTGGTCAGCGCAACAGCTTCCGCTTCAGCCTGGGCTAATTCTGTTTCCAGTTTCGCCAGGCGGCCCTCGGCTTCGCGCAGCTCCCGCTTCAACGCCAGAGGACCTTCGCTGGCAGGCTTGCCGCCAGTCACCGTCGCGTTGTGGAAGCACTCGCCTCCCGGCGTCAGGAAATAGGCGTAGGGATACTGCGCGGCCAGCCGCCGCGCCTCGATGAGGTCTTCGATCACGTAGCTGTGCTTGAGCTTGGGCAGAATCGACTCCAGCGACCGCCCAAAGCCGTTCAGCACGCGGATCGAATCCTTGAGCGGGATCAGGCCGGGAGCGCTGATGGTGTCATCGCTCTCCTCAAAAAGTCCTGCCTGCTCAACAGGGTGAATCAGGAAAGTGGCGCGTCCATCCGCGCCTGACTTGAGCAGCTTGACGCCCTCTTCGGCAGCCACCCAGCTCTTTACCACCACATAATTCAACTCCTCGCGCAGAAATTCATCGACCACGGCTTCATACGCGCCACTCACCTCGAGAAAATCGGCGAGTGTTCCCACCGGCGCCATGCCTTCAGCCAGCGCTCCGGGCTTCAGCAGCCGGCGCACCGTGTCGGACGAGTAGCCGTGGTCGCGAATCAGCGATTGCAGCGCGTTGCGGCGGCCGGACAAGGTGGCCAGCTCGCCGCGCAACTGATTGGCGCGCGCGTGCAGCGCATTTTCTTCTGTGTGGCGGGTTTGCAAAGCTTCGCGCAGCGCCGCAATTTCACCCTCCAACCGCTTGAGCGTCTCCGTTGCGGACTCGAAGCGATGTCTTGCCTCTCCACTCTGCGCGTTCAGGGTTTCCAGCTCCACACGCGCCTGGCCCATCTCGGTTTCCAGCCGCTCCGCTTCGCGTTCCAGAGCCGCCAGGCTCTCCTCGCTCTGCGAAGTGTTGTTACGGGCGTTGCCGGCCAGGGTCAGCAGGTGCATGGCGTGGCGGCGGTTGGTCTCCAGTTCCCGTTCCGCTGCAAAGACCTCTTCTGCCGCTGCGCGCGCTTCCTGCTGGCGGGCCTCCACCTGCTGGCGAAAGGCACGTGTCTCTTCCGCGGCCGTCGCCAGAAAGCTGTGTTGTTGTGCCCGCTCCTCGACAATGCCGCTCAATTGCGCACGAGTCTGCTCCAACTCAGCGCCGGTTACTGCGATGCGCGTCTCCAGCTCGTTCACGCGCTCCACGTTGGCATGCTTCCGCGCCGCGGCCCGTTCTATTTCGACCGTCGCCGTGTTGGCGCGATTTTGTGCCTCCTGTCCCTCGCTATCCAACTGGTAGCCGCGCTCGGTAAGTGCGTGCTGGCTGCCTTCCTGCTCCTCTATCCCCGCCGCGGAACCGTTAATCTGCTCCGTCAGGCCGGCAATCTCCGCCTCCAGCCTTGCCCGCTCGGCGTCCATCAGCGCCATGCGGCTGGCCAGCACCACGCGCATCCTTTCGCGCAGCTCGCCGCGCACCGCGCCAAAGCGCTCAGCCCTTGACGCCTGCCGTTTCAGGCTGTTCATCTGCCGCGTAACTTCCTCGAAGATGTCGCTTACCCGCGCCAGGTTCTGCTTGGCGCTCTCCAGACGCAGTTCAGCCAGCCGCTTTCTGGTTTTGAAGCGCGTAATCCCTGCCGCTTCCTCGATGATGGCCCGCCGGTCGTGCGGCTTGGTGCTGAGCAACTGGCCGATCTGTTCCTGCCCGATGATCGCGTAGCTGTCCGGCCCCAGACCCATGCCCATGAAGATGTCCTGAATGTCGCGCAGCCGGCAGAGCTTGCCGTTCAGCAGGTACTCGCTCTCCCCGGTGCGAAACAGCCGCCGTGTAACCTCGATCTCGCCTTTCTGCGGCGTGCGCTGGAACTTGCGGCGGCGAATCTTCAGCACCACCGCCTGCGGACCCTCGCCGGTAGTATATGTCTGCGGGTGGTCTGCCCCTTGCTGCGCGCCAGGCCCCTCCGCTGATTCATCCTCCAGCACCACTCCCGGCTGCTCGTTGGCGATAATCTCCTCGGCTTCAGCGGCTCTCTGACGGCGCACCTCCGCCTCGTCCCAGTCGGCTGGACTGTCGCGATCGGTCGTCACCTGCGGCTCCACGGGAATCGGTCCCTCGTAAACCTCCGGATCGACCAGGGTCAGCGTCACCTCAGCCATGCCCAGCGCCTTGCGCTCGTTGGTTCCGGAAAAGATCACGTCCTGCATATGCGTGCCGCGCAGGCTTTTTGCGCTCTGCTCGCCCAGCACCCAGCTCACCGCGTCCAGAATGTTCGACTTGCCGCACCCGTTCGGCCCCACCACCACGGCAATGCCCGTTCCCGCCACGGTCACCTCCGTGCGGTCGCAAAAGCTCTTGAAGCCGAGCATGTGAATCTTCTTTAGTTTCAGCATCACTTCTCCGGGTGGTTGAGACTGTGCCTGGGTTTCCTTGGTTCAACGGGTATACCGCCGCCATGCTCCTGGCGCGGCGATAAATTTACCCTCCGATTACAAACTCTACGGTCCCTGGAGCGCAGGGTCAACGGTGAGAAAAGGAGTTTATGTGGATAAGAGAGTCCAAAATTCCTGTTCTTGGAAAATCCCCAGAAAGCCGTACTGAATTGGGATTTTTTAAGGAATTACGCAGGCTTTTTTGCACAGCCACAGCAGGCTGAGTCCGGGAACGGCAGGGCGCCCCAGGCCTCGATTCTGAGACCTTGGAAACCACGAACTACGATCCGGGCCCAGTACGTCCCGCTCTAGCGCGCCTTCTTGAAGTCGAAGATCGCCAGGTTCATCTGGCCCTCGGTGAGGATGTGGACGGTAATCACGCTCTTGCCCTTGGGCAGCTTGATCTTGGCGATGCCGGGAGCAAGGTTCCAGTGATGCCATTGCCGCCATGCCACTGGATCGGCGGCGTCGAAGGTGCTGGCGATGGGCAAAGGGCCGGTGGCCGGCGCGCCGTTCACGTCGAGCGAGATGCTTCCGCCGCGATTCGAGGTATAGAGCAAGTCGGCGGAGTACTCGCCTGCCTCAGCCGCCTGCACCGTAATGTTGAACCACTCGCCGGGCACCGTCCAGCCCACATAAAACATCTCCGCCGGGGGCACAACCTTGTCGTAGGGGTTGTCGTCTACCTGCGGGTTCCTATTGAACTTGGTGAAGGAGGTATCCACGCCCTCTTTCATGCGGAACTCATGCAGAT
Source organism: Occallatibacter sp. (assembly GCA_050012015.1). GTDB lineage: Bacteria > Acidobacteriota > Terriglobia > Terriglobales > Acidobacteriaceae > Telmatobacter. Next base: position 23,426 of record JBEKHZ010000003.1, read on the forward strand.
AGCTTCCGTCGGCGGGGTTCAGCTCGCCGCTGCCGTGGTTCACGGCGTCCGAGTCGTGATAGGCCACTCCCTCGCCGCCCAGGTCGTAGTACGCGCAATACACCTTGCCGGGAATCGCCTGCGCCCCGCCGTGGTAACGGCTGTCGTGGTAAGGGGTTCCCTTGTAATGGCGCAGAAACTCCGATTTCGATGCGCAGAGCGCGGTCGTGGCAAATAGAACAGCCAGGACAGGCAAGAGGAAAGGAGAGCGGAAGAAAGATTTTTTCACTGTGTACTGCCTCCGGCACAGGATGTCGCCGATGGGCGAACATCCGCGGACGTAATTTGTGTACATGGGAAATAGTACGCCTGGAGGCTTATTGCTCTAGGATAGTCACTGACGTATAGCCCCATCCCGTGCCATGATGGAGAAAATAGCGTCCCGCAGTCATGAGGAGTGCCTTGTGCTAACCACGGAATTTCTCAGCCGCTCCTTGCAGATAATTATTCTCCTTTGGCGCACAATCAATGCATGAACAAGTTCCAGAGCCGCGATGTTTTCATAGTCCCTATTCCCTTAGTCCCTAGTCCCTCCGGAAGGTACCCCCACCCCCCTACCCCCGGGGTACGATTCTCCGTTTGTTCGCTTTTTTTCATGAAAAGGCAAGGATGTGGGATACCCCCCTACCCCCCCTCCAATATTTATTTCTGCCTGTGGAAACTTGCAGATAATTTTAAGTTGCTTATAATCAATGCCTTATGGAAATAATTCGTTTTTTCTTGATCCTGAAGCCTTGCAGATAATTTTAACCTTTGTAAAATCAACATCTTGCATCTCGTCCCCGCGCCGAAACTCCATCACTGCGCGGGACAGACGCATGCTTTGAATGTTTGCCGAGTGTGATTCGTCATCGTGCACACATACTGCGGCCAAGCCAGACTGAGTAGCGGAGAAGCGTAGTCAACTGAAAAATCTTTGATGTAGTTCTGACTGGCTTGAGTCTTCGCGTCGGGGTCTGCGGCGAATCCGGCAATGAGCTGGCTGACAGAAGACAACGTATATTCCGTTTGGTGATAACTGCGCGCAAAATCGTATTCTTCCGTCCATGGGTCATCAACGCCGGTCAGGTTCGATGCGGCGAATACTTTGTAGTCCGCCAACTCCGCTGAAGATGGATCGATCTGGGCGAGAGTTATGGAGGGATGATTTCCGTTGATGGGCGAGATGGACGAGACCATCTTGACCGCGACGCTCTTTTGCGTCGCGGAACTCTGGCCGTCTTCCTTCAAAAGCCGCATTTCATCCATGTGCGTGTGCGCAAAGACAGCTAACTTTACAACATCGCCGAACTCAGCAATCAGGTCCGCCAGTTTCTCCGAAGAGAGGAACATCGTGGGCTCCTGGCCGTGGCAAACATCGGCCATCCTCCTCGCTGTTGCATACAAATCAACTCCCGGCGGGATGTGGCCCATCACCCAGATCTTCTGCTTGCTGGCACGAGCCTCAATTAGCTGCTCACGGAGCCATGCAAGTTGTGCATCCGCTGCCGTTGGGTCGGCCTTGCCTGCGCAGGTCGCGTAGTTGCTTGACATGAAGAGATCATTCAGAACCAGCAGGCGTGCATTTTCTATGGGAGCGGGCAGAGAGACGCTGTAATAGCCGCCGGCCGCAAAGCTATCCTCAGCGGCCTTGCGCTCGGATGGAGGAAAATACCGGGTCACTTCCGTGCCTGAGGCCGCCAGAAATTCGCTGTGAGCGTCGAGCCGGTAGTCGCCGCAGTCGGAGTCGTTGTTTCCCAGGGCTACATAGACAGGGACATTTGGAAAAGCGCCGTATAACTCGCCTATCACATAGTCGAGTGCTTTTTCTACGAAAGCCCTGTAATCGGCAGGCGTGGATTGAGGAAAGAGCGTGTTGTATTTGCACTGAAAGGCATGAGAGAGAAGATCGCCACTCACGGTAATAAACTTTGCATCGGCGGCGTGGCTGCGCATGGCCTTCAAGCTGGATTCGAAGACCGCAAAGGAAGTATCGACGCCGCGAGCATGACAGCTTTGCTGCAATGCAGTAAAACGCAGCAGCTGATCGGGCGAGGGTGGAATAGCGAGTATGGCCCTCCATTCGCTCACCGGCGCGGCAACCAGTTGCGTAACTTTCGCCGGATCCCAGAACGGCTCGAAGTGAATGTCGCTAAGCAGGAGTGCGGGAACGGTTACATTGGCTGGCGGCGCGACTGGATGAGTGCTTTGTGCAAGAGACGCGCCAATAAACAGAAGAAACGCAATCTGCAGCAATACTGCGGCGCGGAGGGTGCGGGCTGCGAGATTGCGTTTCATTGAGCCTCTTTGTGTTCCGGCGAATACTGAACCCTCAACCGAAGTTGAGGGTTCAATGTTTGTGGGTTTGCCACGAAAGTCAGCCGACGCGTTCGATAACTACCGATTTCAGCACGACGGGCGTTTTGGGCTTGTCCTGTCCTCCGCGCGGGACGAGGGAGATTTTGTTCGCGATCTCCTGTCCCTCAACGACTTCGCCGAAGATGGTGTGGTTGCCGGTGAGCCAGGGCGTGGGAGCGACCGTAATAAAGAACTGGCAGCCGTTGGTTCCGGGTCCGGAGTTGGCCATGGCCAGCTTTCCGGGCTTGTCAAACTTGTGCGGCGAGCCCTTGGTCTCGTCCTGGAAGCGGTAACCGGGTCCGCCCATGCCGGTGCCCGTGGGGTCGCCGCCCTGAATCATGAAGTCGGGAATGACGCGATGGAAGATGGTGCCATCGAAGAGTTTGTCGGTGGACTTCTTGTGAGTCGAGGGATGGGTCCACTCCTTGGCGCCCTCGGCCAACTCGATAAAGTTTTTGACGGTGATGGGCGCGTCGGACTCGAAGAGGCGGACGGTGATCTTGCCTTCGGTGGTGGAAAAGACGGCGTAGGTTCCTGCTGCGAGAGTCATTAATATCTCCTGAATTTGTGTGCGTTGCACCAGAGGTTTACGGTTTGAGTGCGGCGTTCGGCAATGGCGGCAGCGGCTGGCCCTCGCGAACAATGGTCACTTTTTTCAATACCACGGGCGTGCGTGGCTTATTCTTGCCGTCGGTCTGAACGCGCGCAATGGCCTTGACTACATCAAGGCTAAAGGCATCGCACTGGCCAAAGATGGTGTGCTTGTTGTTGAGGAACTCGGTGGCAACTTCAGTGATGAAGAACTGGCTGCCGTTGGTATTGGGGCCCGAGTTGGCCATGGCCAGACGGCCGGGCACATCGAAGCCCAGATTGGGATCGAACTCATCCTCAAATTGATAGCCGGGGTCGCCTTTGCCGGTGCCTATGGGGTCGCCGCCCTGAATCATGAAGTCGGGGATGACGCGATGAAAGATGGTGCCGTTGTAGAGCGGCTTGTTGTGCTGTTTTTTACCGGTTGCGGGGTCGGTCCAATCTTTGGCGCCCTCGGCCAGCGCGATGAAGTTGGCCACAGTCTTGGGCGCCTGCTGCTGAAAGAACTGGCAGGTGATGCGGCCCATGGAGGTGTCCATCACTACGATGGGGCCGTTGGGACGGGTCATCGCAGCGGAAGTTGCCTGTGGTGCGTCAGGCAGCTCGTTTGTAGAGGTTTGGGCAAATATCGAGGCGGCAAATGCTACAGCCAGAGCGGGAAGAATGATCTGTTTGAGTTTCATATCGATTCTGAGGGTAAATCATGCGGCGGGCCTGAGGCCACTGCGGTCAGCAACCCTTCTTGCAGCGAGCCATGATGGCGGCGTGTAGGCGCTCCTGCAAGCCGGCGGGCAGGTCATAAATCTCATGAGACCGGTAGATTTCGATGGTCTTCTTTGTTGTGTTGAATATAACTTGACAGTGGCCGCAGCGGCCCAGGTGGTTTTGCAATTCGGCACGCATATCGGGGGTCACCGTATCGTCGATCAAGTCGTCGAGAAGGGCGAGAAACTCTTTGCAAGTCACTTTTCTGTCCCCGTTTCTCCAGATCTCGTTTCTTTGAGCACCTTGTTCCTGCGGAAGTAGCGGCTCAGGCGCTCGCGCAGTTGCAGCCGCGCGCGCAAAAGGCGCGATTTGACGGCGGGAATGCTCAGCCCTAGAGTCTCCGCTGTCTCCTCGGTTGAAAGTCCTTCCACGTCCCGCAGAACAAACACGATGCGAAACCCCTGCGGCAATCCCTGAATGGTCTTCCGGAGAATCTCGGCCAACTCGGCCTGGTTGTAATTCTGCTCCGGATCGGGCGCCCAGTCGGCCAGATCGCGAGGAACGCTGCCCTCTTCGGTCTCGATGTCCTCGTCAATCGAAACCATCTTGCCGGTGCGCCGCTTGCGCAGCCGCATCAGGCTTTCGTTCACCGCAATCCGCACCAGCCAGGTGTAAAACTTCGAGTTGCCCTGAAACTGTTCGAGCTTTTCGTACGCCTTCAGGAAGGCGTCCTGCATGACGTCCTCGGCATCCTCGCGATTCTGCGTGATGTGCTGGGCAATGCGAAAGAGCTGGCGCTCGTACTTGCGGACCAGCAAATCGTAGGCCGACACATCCCCGGCACGTACCCTTGCAACCAGGGCTACGTCTGGATGAGGCTCGAGTTCTCCTGCAATCGATTGGATGGCCGGCATGGGTGTTGGTTGCAAAAATCCGTAGTGCCCTGTGCGGAGCGTGTTTCTGGGTCTTTAGATGAGTGTATCGGATGGCGCGGTTGTGGACCAAACGGGGTAGCTCCCCTTGATTGATCAAGTTGGAATCAGGAACTCCGCCTTAGATACTTCATAACCCCAGCAACGGCTAGCCAGCAGAGACTGACAATTGTTCCGAGTACTCCCGCCAATGCCAGGTAAAGGAAGTACTCTCCCAATCCGCCGAGGTCTGGAATCCCAAGCCAGGAGACGCAACCGCAGATGCCGGGAAGACACACGGAAGAGCCTACGGCAATCATTCCTATCGAGATAGCCAACGCTATCAATGCTCGCTTCATATGACGATTATTTTAGCTTCTACTGGACCGCGCAATGCAAAATGTTGGCAGCTACACTGACTCCTGCACTATTTCTGTCCCATTTTGCGGTGATTGCGGTAACGCTCGTGGTTCCCGGCAGCTGCATGCGTGGCAAAAGCAAATTAAAGTGAAGAGATGAGGGTTGCATCTTCCCCAACTACCGTTTCGCAGGCGGCCTCTCGCTTTTTGGTCGGTCTGCTTTCCTTTTTATTAATCGTGTCGCCTGTTGCGGGGCAATCCTCCAGCAGCTCGACGACCAAACCGGCCGGACAAACCTCCTCCACGGCGAAGAAGAACCCGGCCAAAAAGAGCAAAAAGGCCACAAAATCCACAGGTCAGACACACAAGGCGCCTAAAAAGCCTGTCAGCCCGGCAGTCAAAGCAGCCAGGCGCGCGCGGACGGCGCGCATTAAGCTGGCCTTTGTGGCCTCGACCGAGTTGCGGCCCATGGCTCAGCAACTGTCCACCATGCGCACGCCGGCGGCATACGCGGGCGTGACCAAATATGCGCATCAGCATACGGGCGAGGCAGCGGCGGCGGCTTACCTAGCGCTGGGTCACGCTTATCTGCTGGACAAACGCTATGCGGAGGCAGCCACTGATTTTCGTCTGGCCAGGCAATCGGGCACGGAGCTGGCCGACTACGCCGACTTCCTGGGCGGGAGCGCCAACCACGAGACAGGTAACGAATCTGCGGCCGAGGCGTTGCTGCGCGGCTTTGCCAAACGCTATCCGGAGAGCATCTTTGTTGACCAGGCGCCGGAGCTGGAAGCCGAGTCGTTGCTGGCGATGAAAGACGAGTCCGGCGCGCAGAAGGCGCTGGCTGCAGCCGCGGGTACAGCCGCTGCGAATCGTCCCGGATACCAACTGGCACAAGGCGAAGTAGCACTCGCGCTAAAACAGACGGAGCAGGCCGAGAACCTTTTCAAGCGATTACTTTTGGCCCATCCATTGAGCCCGGAAGCGGAGATTGCGCGGGCAAAACTAACCGAAATGGGCGCGGAAACCAGCCTGACCACAGCCGAATTGCGTAGTCTGGGCGATGCCTACTACAATGCTGGCCACTACGCCGACGCGAGCGCGCAATACCATGCGCTGGCAAGGCAGTCGAGCCTCGACGCCGAGAGCCGCGCAGGCTTTGCCGTGGCAGCCGCTGCCTGCGACCTGAAGCTGAGGCGGCTGACCAAGGCCCAGGCCGAGGCGCTGCCTGATACACGGGATGATAACGGCGCACGGCGGCTTTACCTGCTAATGCAGCTGGCAAGGAATCGCAACGATCTTGACGAACTGAAGCGCATCGTGGCAGAGATGGAGTCGAATTTTCCGCAAAGTCCCTGGCTAGCCGAGGCGCTTTACTCCAGCGGCAATCTGTATCTGTTGCGGCGCGAGTACGCGACGGCAATCGGGTACTATAGCGCCCTGGCCACGCAGTTTCCCTCGAGTAAATACGCCGCGACGGCGCACTGGCGAGCCGGCTGGCTGAGTTACCGGCAGGGACTTTATGCCGATGCGGCGCATCTCTTCGACGAACAGATTCGGCTTTATCCCGGCGCAACGGAGACGGTACCGGCACTATATTGGCGCGGGCGTCTGTATGAGACGCAGGAGAACAAGCCGGACAAGGCCGCAGCTAACTATCGCACCCTGCTCCGAGCTTACCCGCACTTCTTTTATGCCCAGATGGCAAAGCAACGGCTGGCCTCGCTGGGCAATGCCCAGCCCGCGCCGCAGCCACAATTGGACCGTTTCCAGGCCCTGCCCGTGCCGCCGCTCGAGGAGAGTTTTCCAGCAGACAGCCCGCACTTGGCCAAGGCACGCCTGCTGGCTAACGCGGGATTGAACGAATACATTGCGCAGGAGATTGCCGCCGACCCGGACTCATCCTCCTGGAGCGCGCTTGCCGAGGCGAAAATCTATGCCTCCTATGGCGAGTACTTCCGAGCCGTACGCGTGATGAAAAGAGCTTTACCGTCGGCTGCCACGGCCTCTATCCAGTCCATCCCGCTGGCCTATTGGCGCATTCTCTTTCCTGAGCCGTATTGGGAAACCATCAAGGCCGAGTCGGCCAAAAACAATCTTGATCCGTATCTCGTGGCCGCGCTGATTCGCCAGGAGTCAGAGTTCAACCCTGCGGCCATCTCCCGCGCCAACGCGTGCGGGTTGATGCAGTTGCTGCCCGCGGTGGGCAAGTCGATGGCGCGTGAAGAAGGAATGGAGCACTTCCAAACCTTCCAGCTCTTCGATCCGGTCACCAACATCCGCCTTGGAACCCGCTACCTGCGCAAGACGCTGGACAAATTCGGCGGAGTGACGGAGTATGCGCTGGCCGCCTACGACGCCGGGGACGAACGGGTGCGCGAGTGGCAGGACGCTGGTCCGTACCAGGGCATTGACGAGTTCGTTGAATCGATTCCCATCACTGAAACCCGCGAGTATGTTGAACTCATCATGCACAACCTGGATACATACAAAGCTATCGACGCGTATGCCGGCTCGCAGGGCAAGACGGCTGCGAGGCAGTAAAGGCAGCGTGACAGCAAGTTAGCGTGCGCTTGGCGCACATTCGCGAGTTAGCGAAACGGCCCCGTGTTACAGGTCTGTTTCTGTTAGCAAGTCAACAAAAAATCCATTTGGCAGTTGCGTTTTTAGGGCAAAGCACCCGGAAAATCCGGAAAAAACCGGATTTTCCCCCCATTTTCCGGAGGCGGTTTCTCACCATGTGATACGACGGAGCCGTATTCCTGTGGAAAAGGCCTGATATTCAACCTATCGATGTATGCAGTCAATCCCTTTGCATTGAATAGGATACGGAGTTTATCTTTTGCAACCCGCTTAATTAATCTGCAAGGTTTTTGGGAATATTTATACCCCCAGGGGGTATAGGGGGGGTGGGGGTGGGGGTCCCTTCTCAGTAGTCAGCCATCAGCTATCAGCTATCAGCAAAGACCCGTACCTGTGGACCTTGTTCATGCTCTGATTGTGCGCCAGAATGGGGAAATTATCTGCAAAGGGGAGCAGGAGGTTGGACGACGAGACAATCCTGTTTCGCAAGGCTCAAAAAACGCCTGCACATTGATACGGCAAGTATCGAAATTATCGCGATTTACCTCACTTTATGCACAAAACGCGAATCCGATGGGCACGAAGGAAGGGCGAAATGTGCTCTAGCGCATGGCCACCCCATGGGGAACAATTACCATGGGAATTGGACTACGTGAGTTGAGGAATATTGAGGGAGGCATCCATGCCCCGCATCGTTGAAATCACTGAACTTGCGCTTCGAGATGCACATCAGAGTTTGCTCGCCACCCGCATGTCATTGGACGACATGATTCCAGCCTGCGAAGACATCGACAATGCAGGCTACTGGTCGGTGGAGTGCTGGGGAGGCGCAACCTTTGATTCCTGCATCCGTTTTTTAAATGAGGATCCGTGGGAGCGGCTGCGCACCTTTCGCAAGCTGATGCCCAAGAGCCGGCTGCAGATGCTGCTGCGCGGCCAGAACCTGCTTGGTTACCGGCACTACGAAGATGGGGTGGTGGAGCGCTTCGTGGAGAAGGCCGCCGCCAACGGAATCGACATTTTCCGGATTTTTGATGCGCTCAATGACATACGCAACCTCAAGACCAGCATCGATGCAGTGAAGAAGACCGGCAAGCACGCACAGGGCGCCATTTGCTATACCGTCAGCCCCCTGCACACCGTTGAGGCCTATGCCGAGAGAGCCGAACAGTTGAAGGAGATGGGATGCGACTCCATCTGCATCAAGGACATGGCCGCTCTGCTGAGGCCGCAGCCCGCCTATGACCTGGTGAAGGCCATCAAGAAGAGGTGCGGCACGGATACGCTGGTTCATGTCCACACACACGCGACGACTGGAGTCACAATGGTCTCTTTGATGAAGGCCATCGAAGCGGGATGCGACATAGTGGATACCGCGGTCAGTTCCCTCTCGCTGGGGCCGGGACACAACCCCACGGAGAGCCTGATCGAATTGCTGGAAGGAACCGGCTACGAGACCCGCGTCGATTTGGAGCGTGTTCAGCGCATTTCCAACCACTTTGCTCAAATCCGCCCGCGCTACAAGGAGTTCTTCAGCGAGAATATCGGCGTGGATACGGAGATTTTCAAGAGTCAGATTCCGGGCGGAATGATCTCCAACATGGAAAGCCAACTCCGAGGGCAGGGTGCGGGCGACAGGCTGAAGGAAGTACTGGAAGAGGTTCCCAGGGTTCGCAAGGACTCCGGATATCCGCCGCTGGTTACGCCTACCAGCCAGATTGTCGGCTCACAGGCGGTCTTCAACGTGCTGATGGGCAAGTACAAGGTGCTGACCGGGGAGTTTGCCGACTTGATGCTGGGCTACTACGGAAGCACCCTCGGCAAAAAGAATCCCGAGGTGTTGAAGCAGGCCGAGGCCCATGCGAAGAAGCCGGCGATCACGGTTCGTCCCGCAGACCTGCTCAAGCCGGAGTGGGAGAACCTGAGAGCCACGGCAAACGCCTTGAAGGGAGCAAACGGCAGCGATGAGGATGTGCTGACCTATGCGATGTTTCCGAAGGTGGCGCCCACTTTCTTCGAGAGCCGCGCCCAGGGCCGCAAGAGCGTGGGTAAAGACCCCTCCAGCAAGGCACCGGAGGCTAAAGCGCCGGAGGCCAAAGCTCCGGCAGCGGCGGGTAGCGGAACTCCACTGAGCGGCAAAGTGAATTATGTGATCACGCTGAACGGCAAGGAGCACCGGGTAAGCGTAGCCGCGGAGAAATAGAAGATACAACACCGACGGAATCAGGAGCAGGAATGGCTAAGAAGAAAACAAGTCAAAGGACCATGGCCGAAAAGATCTCCGGCCTTGAGGCCAAGCGCGCGGACCTCAAGCTCGGCGGCGGCCACGAGCGCATCGAGAAACAGCATGCCTCGGGCAAGCTGACAGCGCGGGAACGCATTGCAAGATTGGTTGACCCCAGCAGCTTCCAGGAGATCGGGTTATTTGCTCTTCACCGGTCCACTTATTTTGGGATGGCCGACAAAGAGATGCCCGCCGATGGCGTGGTAACCGGATGCGCGCAGATTGACGGCCGCCAGGTGCATCTGGCCAGCCAGGATTTCACGGTAGGAGGCGGCTCCGCAGGAGAAACGCACAACGACAAAGTTGTGGATATGATGCGCCTCTCTCTCAAGACGGGCAGCCCCTTTATCTTCATCAACGACTCCGGCGGCGCGCGCGTGCAGGAAGGCATTGACAGCTTGGCCGGATATGGGCGCGTCTTCTATCACAATGTGCTGCTCTCCGGAGTGGTGCCGCAGATTTCGATTATCTGCGGACCCTGCGCGGGCGGCGCAGTCTACAGCCCGGCACTGACCGACTTCGTGATTCAAACTCACCAGGCGCGCATGTTCATCACCGGGCCAAAGGTGATCAAACAGGTCACCGGCGAGACAGTCAGCGATGAGGAACTGGGCGGTCCGCAGGCGCAGATGAATTACTCAGGAGTGGTTCATCTTATCGCCCAGAACGATGAGGAGGCGGCTCAAATTTGCCGGCGTCTGCTCAGCTTCATGCCCTCCAACAACGTTGAAGATCCGCCCCGCATGGCCTTCAATCTGCCGATTGAATCCGATGCGGAGATAAGCGGAATTGTTCCGGTGGATAACAAGGCTGTTTATGATGTGCGCGATATTATTACGCGCGTTTTGGACTATCGGGATTTCTTCGAGATACAACCGGGGTTTGCCCCCAACATAGTTATCTGCTTCGGACGACTGAAAGGCAGGCCGGTGGGAATTATCGCCAGCCAGCCGAATCACCTGGCCGGCGTGCTGGACATCAATGCCTCCGACAAGTCGGCGCGCTTTGTCCGCTTCTGCAACGCCTTCAACATTCCGCTGGTTACGTTTGTGGATGTGCCGGGATTTCTTCCCGGAGTTGAGCAGGAGCGCGGTGGCATTATCCGACATGGCGCCAAACTGCTGTATGCTTACTCGGCCGCCACGGTGCCGAAGATTACTGTGGTGCTGCGCAAGGCCTACGGCGGCGCGTACATTGCCATGTGCTGCAAAGACCTGGGCGCGGACCGGGTTGTGGCGTGGCCCACGGCAGAGATTGCGGTGATGGGAGCTGAGGGCGCAGCCGAGATTGTTTTCCGTCGCGAGATTGATGCAGCCGAAGATAAAGCCGGGCGCCGCCAGGAGTTGGTGGATGAGTATCGAGAGACATTCTCCAACCCCTATGTCGCGGCAGGACGCCGTCTGGTGGATGACATTATCGATCCGGCCGATACCAGGAAGGTTCTGGTGGATGCCTTGGAATCGCTGCATGCCAAGCGGGAGTTGCGTCCTGGAAAGAAACATGGATTGATGCCGTTGTGATGAGGAGCTGCGCGTGGCGGTGAATACAAAAGATACGATTCAGGCTGTTTCTAAGCGGCAACTGGCTATGGAGCGCCAACTGGACGAGCTTACCGCAGCCATCAAGGCTTTGCAGGCTCGCGTGGCCGAACTCAGCCAGACGCCAGCTTTGCAGCCGACGCCAGAACCAGCAGCTAGGATGAAAGCAGCGTCCACCTCAGCGAAGGAAGCGGCCCATCGAGAAACAGGAGAAATAACCCCTGAAGTTCTGGTAATGATTGCCGCAGCAGTGACCGCATTCCTGGGTAAGAAAGTTCGCATTCGCTCGGCAAAGATGCTGCAGTCTCCCTACGAAGTTGTCAATCCATGGTCTCAGCAGGGGCGAGTATACGTCCAAGCCCTACATTATTTGCGATCGAGGGGCTGAGACGGCAGGAAAGTCTCTCGAAGGAAGGAACTTGTAACTTGAAGCTACAGATTTCAATTGACGGAAAAACATACGAGACTGAAGTCGAAGTCTTGGAAGATGACGCGATGCCGCGCCAGCAGAATTATGGACCATATCAGCCGCTTCATGCGACGGTTCAGTCGATGCCGGTTGCCGGCAAGCAGGCTCCGTCTCCCGCAGCCAAGGAAGACAAGGAAAGTGTCAACGAAGACAAGGTGTGCCGCAGTCCCGTGACGGGCATCGTCATCAAAGTGAATGTTGAGCCGGGGCAAATAATTCAAGCCAACGATCTGATCATGGTTCTAGAAGCCATGAAGATGGAAACAAATGTTACGTCACACAGCGCGGGAATAGTAAAGAACGTGCGAGTGGCGCAGGGTGATGCCGTAAAGTTAAATCAAGTTGTCGTCGAGTATGAATGATGGCTTTTTCCCGCCCCCTATGAGCGTTTACGACCTCCATCGAAAGGGCTTTTATGAGCGGCGATGATGCAGGTTTGCAACCTATTCCCGGAATCAAGTTCATCGATCATGTAGCCATCGCTGTCAAGCAGGGCGAATTGGACCGCCAGGTTGAGGCCTACAAGATGCTAGGCTTCCACGAAGTGCATCGGGAGGAAGTGCGGGGAGTCGATCAGGTGCGCGAAGTCTTGCTGCGCGTCGGCGATGGTCCCAACCTGATTCAGTTGATCGAGCCATTGGCCGCGGATTCTCCAGTGCAAAAACTGATTGAAAGAAACGGCGGGCGCGGCGGGTTGGCTCATATTGCATTTCGCGTAGAAAGCGCGCAGCAGGCATTTGAAGCAATGAAGGCCAGCGGATTTCAACTTATTGACGATGCGCCTCGCAAAGGCTCGCGAGGAACCACGGTGTTCTTTGTTCATCCCAAGTCGAGAATGGACAATCCCTTTGGGTTCCTTATCGAGATTGTTGAAGACCCTGAAAGCAAGTGAAAATATATGGCCAGCGAACATCTACTCCAGGAGTTTCCTCCCGTCAGCACCGAGTCGTGGGAGAAGGTTATCCGCCGCGACCTGAAGGGCGCCGACTACGCTAATAAACTGATTTGGAAAACAGCGGAAGGAATTGCGGTCAAGCCCTATTACAGGGCAGAAGACATTGCGGGCCTGGAATATACCGATGCAATCCCCGGCGCTTTTCCTTATGTGCGTGGTACACATTCTACGGGTGACTGGCGCATTCGGGAAGAGATAGATGCTGCCGATCCGGAAGAGGCCAATCGCGCTGCGCACAGCGCGGTGCTTGCTGGAGCCGGAGAGATTGCGTTCCGCAATGCTAATTTCGCGAACGCTTCAGATTTGGAATTATTACTTGCCAACCTCGATGAGATTCCTGTGCATTTTGAAAACGCCGGGGAACAGCAGCTTCGTCTTTTGATCGCGCGGCTGACCGGGCTGCACAGGCTGTCGCCTGTATCGACTGGCTGGAATCCACTGACTAACCTGGACTTTGCAGCGGAAATTATTGCCGCCGCGCCACACGCGCTTGTGCCCTTCACGATTCATGGTGAGGATTTTGAGGAGTCTGGAGCGACCGCTGTCGAAGAAGTTGGCTTTACGCTGGCAGCCGCCATCGATTTCATGGCCAGAATGCAAGAACGCAACATAGACGTTGATAACGCCGCGGCCTCGATTACGTTTTCATTTTCAATTGGCGCTAATTATTTTTCCCAGATTGCCAAGCTTCGCGCCTTCCGCATGATGTGGGCACAGGCCGTGGAGAACTTTGGCGGAACGCGAGAAAGCGCAAAGGCGCGAATTCACGCCCACACATCGCACTGGAATAAGACTATTTACGATCCCCACGTCAATATTTTGCGCGGAACGACCGAGGCCATGTCTGCTGTTTTTGGCGGTGCGGACTCCATCACCGTGGCGCCCTTCGACGAGTGCTATAAAGCGCCTGATGAGGCCAGCCGCCGGCTTGCGCGGAACACGCAGATCATTCTGAAGCAGGAGGCACTGTTATCCCGCGTCGCAGATCCTGGCGCCGGGTCGTACTGCCTGGAGGTTCTCACCGATTTCATTGCCCGCGATGGTTGGAAGATCATGCAGAGCATCGAAGCCGCTGGCGGATATGGGAAGGCGCTGAAGGATGGAATTATCGCGCAGGCGCTGGAAAAATCTATGACAGCCAGGGAAGACGCGGTTTCGTCTCGCCGCCGTATCTTTACCGGAACCAGTCAACACGCAAGCTTAACCGAAAAAGCATTGGGCCGCATTGATTTTTCGCTCATCTTTAACAAACGCCGCGGAGCGCGAATGTATGAGCAGCTTCGACTACGCACCGAGCTCCACGTAGCCCAGGGCGGCAAGAATCCTCGTGTTCTGCTGGCAGAAATCGGAGACGCAAGGATGCGCCTAGCGCGCTCCAACTTCGCCGCAAATTTCTTTGCCTGCGCGGGCTTCGATCTTGTGGCCAAGCGCTTTTCCAACGCTGAGAGGATCGCCGCGAGTGATGCCGATCTGATCGTGCTGTGCAGCTCCAATGAGGAGTATCTTGCGCTGGCTACGGAAGTTTTGTCCAGGCTGAAGTCGCTCAAGCACGAGATACCGGTGATTATCGCGGGCTACCCAGATTCCGCCGAGCAATTGCAAGCGGCCGGAGTTGCAGATTTCGTTCATCTGCGAAGCAACCCTATTGAATTTCTTACAAGATGGCAGCAGCGACTGGGGATCAAGGGCTAATCATGCGTCCAGACTTTACAAAGATAGAATTGAAACCCGCCGTGGAACGAGCGCAAGCACGAGGGAACAGTGAACGGCTCTCCCCTGAGCACATCTCTGTCAAAGGTTTTTATACGCGCGAAGATCTCAAGGGACTTGAACATCTTGAGTATGCGGCGGGGATACCACCTTATCTGCGCGGGCCATACAGCACAATGTATGTCATGCGGCCCTGGACGATCAGGCAGTACGCGGGCTTCTCCACCGCCGAAGAATCCAATGCGTTTTATCGCCGGAACCTGGCTGCCGGGCAGAAGGGCCTTTCGGTCGCCTTCGATCTTGCCACGCACCGGGGATACGATTCCGATCACGAGCGCGTTACGGGCGATGTAGGCAAGGCCGGCGTGGCCATTGATTCGATTCTCGACATGAAACTTCTCTTCGATCAGATTCCTCTCGGCCAGATGTCCGTATCCATGACTATGAACGGCGCCGTACTGCCCATCATGGCATTTTATATCGTGGCCGCGGAAGAGCAGGGAGTGAAACCGGAGCAATTAAGCGGGACGATTCAGAACGACATTCTTAAAGAATTCATGGTTCGCAATACCTATATATATCCTCCCGAAGGTTCCATGCGAATTATCGGCGATATTTTCCGATACTGCGCGGCGAATATGCCGAAGTTCAACTGCATCAGCGTGAGCGGATACCATATGCAGGAGGCCGGCGCCACGGCGGATATTGAACTGGCATACACGCTGGCAGACGGCTTGGAATATCTACGCACGGGAGTGAAGGCAGGCCTTGATATCGATGAGTTTGCGCCGCGCATTTCTTTTTTCTGGGGCATTGGCATGAACCACTTTATGGAGATTGCCAAGATGCGCGCCGCGCGGATGCTGTGGGCCAAGTTAGTCAAGACTTTTAACCCGAAAAATCCAAAATCACTTGCTTTGCGGGCGCATTGCCAAACATCGGGCTGGAGCCTGACGGCGCAGGACCCGTATAACAATGTGGTGCGCACCTGCGTTGAGGCCATGGCCGCGGTATTCGGGCATACACAGTCTCTGCATACCAACGCGCTGGATGAAGCGCTGGCACTGCCCACGGATTTTTCCGCGCGTATCGCGCGCAACACGCAGCTTTACCTGCAGGAAGAGACGGAGATTACACGCATCGTGGATCCCTGGGCTGGTTCCTACTATGTGGAGCGGCTGACACACGAGTTGATGCACAGGGCATGGGCGCTGATTGAAGAGATCGAGGGCCTGGGAGGCATGGCCAAGGCGATTGAAACCGGCGTTCCCAAGATGCGCATTGAAGAGGCGGCGGCGCGCAAACAGGCCGGTATAGACTCAGGCAGCACTGTGATCGTAGGTGTCAACGCCTATCCTTCGCATGAAGAACCACTGATTCCGGTTCTCGATATCGATAACGCCGCAGTGCGTGAGTCGCAGCTTAAAAGGCTGAGCCAGTTGAAGCGTGAGCGCGACCCGAATGCCGTGCGCGAATCGCTCGAACGACTGAAGGAATGCGCCAGCAGCGGCGAGGGCAATCTGTTGGAGAGCGCGGTGGATGCGGCGCGCCGGCGCGCCACCTTGGGAGAAATCTCCTCGGCTCTTGAAAGGGTCTGGGGCCGTTACGAGGCCACCACGCGCATCATAGCAGGCGTGTACTCTTCAGAAAGCTCGAATGCCGGGGAATTCAAAAAGGCGCAGCAGATGGTTGCGGAGTTTGAGCAGGCCGAAGGGCGCCGTCCACGCATTCTTGTTGCGAAGATGGGGCAGGACGGCCATGATCGCGGCTCCAAAGTGATTGCTACGGCCTTCGCGGATATCGGTTTCGATGTCGATATCGGCCCCTTGTTCCAGACTCCGCGCGAGGTGGCGCGTCATGCGGTCGAAAACGATGTTCATATCGTTGGCGTTTCCTCACTGGCCGCCGGCCACAAGACTTTGGTTCCGCAGTTGATCGAGGAGTTGCGCAAACTCCACCGGGATGACATTCTGGTGGTCGTGGGCGGCGTTATTCCGCCACAGGATTATGAGTTTTTGTTCCAGGCCGGCGCAGTCGGGGTATTCGGGCCAGGCACGGTGATTCCGGTAGCTGCGCAGCGAATTCTCGAGATTCTGAATGGCTGCCTGGCAGGAGGAAGTTCCTGATTGGTGAACCATGGTGAAAGCGCGTTGCGTGTTCGCCCCGGATGCATCACACCGGAGCCTCCGCCGGAGTTGATTGCGCGCCTCTCCAAGCGCCGCCGCTCCCTTTCGCGCCAGCAAATCATCGATGGAATTCTGCGCGGCGACCGCGCCGTTCTGGCGCAAGCCATCACCCTGATCGAAAGCTCGCGCGCGGCAGATCGCGAACTGGCTGAGCAAATCTTAGAAGACTGCCTTCCTCATAGCGGCAACTCCATACGTGTTGGAATTACGGGCGTTCCTGGCGCGGGCAAGAGCAGCGTGATCGAGAGGCTGGGCGCGTATTTGACAAGCGAGCGCGGGGGCAGCGAACCCGGGCAGAAGGTCGCCGTGCTGGCCATTGACCCGAGCAGCAAGATTTCCGGAGGAAGCATTCTGGGCGACAAGACCCGCATGCAGTCTCTTGCATCCAGCGAGATGGCATTCATCCGGCCTTCTCCATCCCGCGGCTCTCTGGGCGGAGTAGCGCAACGCACCCGCGAGGCGATGTTGCTGTGCGAGGCTGCAGGATACAGCTACATTCTTGTCGAAACAGTTGGAGTGGGGCAGTCGGAGACCGCGGTTCACGAGATGGTCGATTTCTTCCTGCTCATTACGCTGACAGGCGCGGGCGACGAACTGCAAGGCATGAAGCGCGGCGTGATGGAGTTGGCGGATTTGGTGGCTATTAACAAGGCAGATGGCGCGAACCTGGCCGCGGCGGAAAGAGCCCGCAGCGAGACTGAGAACGCGTTGCACTATTTCCCCAGGCCGGCGAATGGATGGACTCCGCGTGCAATCACATGCTCGGCGCAAACCGGCAAAGGCATTATCGAGCTATGGAGTTGCGTGCTGGAATATACGAACTTGACCAAAGCCAACGGCAGCTTTAGTGTGAACCGGCAAGATCAGGCACGGAAATGGATGCACGAGATCATTGAACAGGGATTGATGCAGCGATTCGCGTCTCATCCGGCAATTCGAAGGCGCATGGAGGCGCTGGAGCGGGACGTCAAGGAAGGACGCACGACATCGTTTCGTGCTGCGCGCAGGCTGCTCGAGATCTATTCAGGCCCAAAGCCGTCTGTCTCGCGCTGAGGTATGATGGATACCAGAAGAAAAGCCCTTGTGGAGAGATGGCCGAGTGGCTGAAGGCGCACGCTTGGAAAGCGTGTTTAGGGGAAACTCTAACGTGGGTTCGAATCCCACTCTCTCCGCCACGCAGTCATAACTTCTCTATTATCAACAATATAAATCATGTATTAGCTCGAAATTACGGGCCTTTCTAGCGAATAACATGGAAGAGCAAAAGTCTATGCGCAGTGAAATATTGTTCTATAGATGTCTTTTCTCTGACCCGTTCATCGAAGGTTCGATTCGTGCAGCTCTTCTTTCAATATGAAGTGTCGCACACGGGCAAATCGAGTCAAAGTACGGCCCAAAGCAGATATACAAGTGCGCCGCCGCTTGACATCATTCCTTGCCAGCCTTGAAACTTCCTTCAGGCCGCTGAAAGCAGCGGACAAATTGCTTCCGGGCACGTTCCGGAGGGGACGGAGACTTGGCCGGTGAGCGAAGCGAAGGCAGGACGGCTGAGTTTACGGTTGAGTTCGACGATGGAGAGCGTCGCCCAAGTGGAGGCGGCGGCGGAGAAGTTGGCCGCCGAGGCCGGCCTGGATGAGGATGAACGCTTTCACGTGGCGATGGCGGCGCGCGAGGCGGCGGTGAACGCTGTTCTGCACGGCAACGAATACGACCCCGCCAAGCAGATTACCGCCAGCTTTGAAAACACCGGCGCGGCGCTGGTGATTACCATCGCCGACCAGGGTAAGGGGCTGGACCCGGAGACGCTGCCTGACCCGCTGGCTCCGGAGAACCTGCTGCGCGGCGCGGGGCGCGGCATTTTTCTGATTCGATCCTTCATGGATGAGGTGCGCTTCAGGCAACTGCATCCAGGAACCGAGCTGACGCTGGTCAAGCATCTGACGGGGGCGGGCCAGACAGCATAGAGTAGTAACATCAGAGTTTGGGCGGCGGATGGAGGCGAATCTCTTCGCGCCACAGCGCAGGGCACAGCGGGGGTTTCACCATCCGAAACTTCCAGAGTTTACAATCGTAATAGCAACAAGGAGGAATGAACGTGGCACTGACAATTGCTTCCCGAGAAGTGGACGGCGTGGTCGTATTGGATCTTAGCGGGCGAATCACCCTGGGCGAGGGCAGCGTGCAACTGCGCGAAGCCGTGCGCGGCCTGATCGGCAAGGGAAAGAAGAAGATCCTGCTCAACATGGGAGAGGTTAACTACATCGACAGCTCGGGGCTGGGCGAACTGGTGAGCGCCTATACCACGGCCAAGAATCAGCAGGCTGATGTCAAGCTGCTGAAGCTGACCAGGAAGGTGCACGATCTGCTGCAGCTGACCAAGCTGTACACCGTTTTCGATATCAAGGACGACGAGGCCAGCGCCATCGCCTCCTTCAAGTAAACGAACGGGGCAGGCGTTGAGAACATTCTTGCTATAACTCTTCCAACAGCTCTACAGAAGATGAATCATCACACAATTCTGCCCGCTTGCATATGCTGGCGGGCAGAGTTGCGTTGCTCTTACTTTGACTTCTTTTTAGTTGTCTTCCTGGTCTTTTTCACCTTTTTACTCCGTTTGGTGCTGGCTTTTGCTGGTGCCAGCAACGGTATTAGTTTGCTGGCAATCGGCGACCCAAGCCCGGTGCAGGCGTCCCACCCTGGCCCAGCGGAGAAAGCCCCGTTGTTGCCCTGGGTAATGTCGTTGAACGCCGAGGTAGCCTTGGCCGCGTAGATAGCCGGCTGGATAAGCCCTACCTGCGCGCCGAGTTGTTGGTTGGCAACTGCTACCAGACCAGCCCACAACGGAGCTACCGCGCTGGTCCCGCCGATGACGGTTGTCTGGCCGTCTACGCGAATCGTGTAGCCGGTGGTGGGGTCGGCGTCTCCTGCCACGTCAGGCACACCGCGCCCACCCGTGCTGACGCTCGGCGCCGGGACGTGCGCGTTGGCCTGCCAGGTGGGCAGAGCAAATACATTGCTCACACCGCCGCCGGTCGCGCCTTCCTTGTTGGCCAGCTCGTTCCACACCACTTCGGAGACGATCGTTGCGCCTTTGGCATCGAGCTTCGTCCCGCCGCAGGCTAGTACGTGCGGACTCGAAGCCGGAAAGTCGACATTGTTGCCCTTCGCTCCGTCCGTCGAGCCGTTGTCGCCTGCCGCAGCGGTAATCGTGATGCCCAGCGCCGCAGCCGACTGGCAAGCCGCGTCCAGCGCTTTCATCGTCTGTGGCGACCAGGTCGATTCCGGCCCGCCCCAGCTGATCGAGATCACACTCGGCTTATTAGTCGTGTCGTGCACCGCGGTGGTGATGGCGTCGATAAAGCCGCGGCTGGTGTTGGGCGCGAAGTAAACCGCGACCTTCGCCCCCGGCGCCACGGAAGCGGCCACTTCAATGTCCAGCATCACCTCTCCGTCGGGGCCACTGGCCTTCGACGGATTGTTCTTGCCGCCGTTCACGCTGACAGCGGTAATGCCTGGCGCGGAGAGCCCGAGCGTCTTGAAGTAAGCGGTCAAATCGGCTTGCCGGTACCCTCCGCCAAACTCGAGGATCCCGATGGTCTGCCCGGCTCCGCTGGCTTTGGCGGGGAAGCTGTACGCCTGGGCTACTTGAGGCGGGGTGTAGCTGCTGGGCGCGACTGCTGACTTGGCATGGACACGAAAGTGCGGCTGTGCCTGGGGACGGTTATCGAACCCCAGCACAGCCTCCACCACACCAGTCAGCGAAGTCGGCAAATGAATCGCGCCCTCGCGCACGCGGTACTCTGCTCCATTAATTAACTTCTGCTCGAGCACCACGCCAAACGCCTTCTGCATGTCAGCGGCAGTGCCGGTAAGCTGCAGCGTGCGCCGTGCGGCAGAAGTAGGATCGGGTTCAACCTTCAGGTGGAATTCCCGGGCAAATGCCCGAACCTGCTTGATTGCCGAGGGGTCGGCGGCGTGGTGCTTCTTGAAATGAGCGCGGCTCACGCGAACCGGCCCGTTCGCCCGGCCACTCCCAAGATTGATCTTGAGCGGCTCTTTACGTTTCACGATGACCGAAACTGTCATCTTCGTTTTGGCCGGCGTAGCCTTCAGCCGGACGGCATCGAGAGCTACGGCTTTCTCGCTTCCGGGAAGGGCGACGCGCGCCTGCTCTCCAAATTGAGGTGGTTTAACCGACATCGCCTGGGGAGGCTTTACGGACCGTGATTTGATACGTGGGGGATTTGCCATGAGTGACCTCTTCTTTCTCGTCCAGGTCTCGTTTGCCGAGATTTGGACTTATTTACTGTGAATAATAGCGTGAATAGTTGCAGCGGGATAGAACAATCTGCATCAAACAGTTTTTTTAATCATCTCATCGTACATACGCCGGACTTAACAACCGGCCCAGTGCACTGAAAAAGAAGATTTTCGCTTGTCCGGTTCAATATATATAGTTCGTGCAGTGGCTTCCTACTCGCACTAGAGGTTACGCCGTGGCGCAACGCCTTCGAATCCCGCTGCTGATTCTGCTCTGGTTCGCTAGTGGAGCTTTGGCACAGGTCCAGACTGGAGCAGCCCAACCTGCTCACACGAGGGCTGAAAGCGCTGTACACATCCGGCTGGGCCAGTCCGCCGTGCCGCTCTATGGGCCATGGAAGTTTGCCGTCGGCGATTCGCCCGTCGATCCACTTATCCACGAGCCGCTCTGGGCACAACCGGGCTTTGACGATTCGAAATGGGAGACCGTTGATCTCACCCCGAAGAACGGGACCTTCGACCCGGTGGGCGGATACACAGGGTACACTCCGGGCTGGACGGCCAAAGGGCACGCTGGATACTGGGGTTTTGCGTGGTATCGCATCCGGGTAATTCTGGAGACGCACCCTGGGGACAAGATTGCCCTGGCCGGACCGCCCGACGTGGACGACGTGTATCAGGTCTACATCAATGGAGGCTTGTTGGGCAGCTTCGGAGATTTCTCCGGCCGCCAGCCTGTAACCTACTACGCACAGCCGATGATGTTCTCGTTGCCTCAATCGGCTGACGGGAACTCCGGCGTATCCACGCAAGTTCTGGCCTTCAGGGTATGGATGGCACCGGAAGCCCTGACAACCCAACCCGATCCGGGAGGCTTCCACACTGCGCCGGTTCTGGGCGAAACCGGGGCGGTGAAGGCGGGGTACCAGCTGCGCTGGCTGGAACTGGTGCGCGCGTACCTGCCTTCCGCCATCGAGGCACATCTGTATTCACTGCTGGCAATAGTGGCCTTCAGCCTGATTCTTTTTGACCGCTCTGACCGGGTTTATCTCTGGATAGGATCTGTCTTCCTGCTCCAGGCAGCCTCTTACGCATTGTCCGCTTTCGATGTCTGGACACAGCGTTTGAGCATTTGGACCGACAGCCTGCTGACCTTCGGCATATTCACTCCGCTAATATGCGCCGGATGGGTGATGGTCTGGTGGGTTTGGTTCGGGCGGCAACGGCCTGCGTGGATTCCACGCGCCGCCGCCGCGCTGGCTCTGCTTAACATGATCTCCAACATGATTGGAGAAGATCTTTTCTATACATTCGTTCCGCATCCGGTTGCCACGGCTTTCCACATGGTTTCCCTGATTGTCCGGCTGCTCTTCTTCGCTCTGTTTGTGTGGATTATTGCCCAGGCTATTCGCAACCGGGGATTAGAGGGCTGGCTTGTCATGCCCGCCATCCTGCTATTAGGAATCGGAATGTTTGGCGGTGAACTTGCCGTTCTGCATATTCCGGTGGTCTGGTTTCCCTTTGGCGTGGGCATCAACCTTCCCCACAGCGCGAGCCTGCTGCTGGTGGCGACGGTGGCTTTGCTGCTGCTGCGCCGGCTGCTGCTTTCGGTTCGCCTGCAACGTCTGATAGAACAGGACGTAAAACAGGCGCGTGAGTTGCAGCAGATGATTCTGCCCGAGGCGCGGACCACGCTGCCGGGGCTGGTGATAGAGTGCGAGTACCGGCCGGCGCGGGAGGTGGGCGGAGACTTCTTTCAGATCATTCCCCGCCCCGCCGATGGAAGCCTACTGATTGTGGCCGGCGACATAACCGGCAAAGGACTCAAAGCGGGCATGCTGGTGGCGCTACTTGTGGGAGCCATTCGCAGCACGGCTGAAACGAATTCCGATCCGGAATATGTACTGAGCGTGCTGAACCGGCGGCTGCTGGGGCGCGGCGATGCCCAGGCCACATGCCTTGCGCTGAGCATTGCCAAGGATGGCAAGGTAACGCTGGCCAACGCCGGGCATCTGCCGCCTTACCTGAATGGAGAGCCACTCGCGATGGAGGGCGCCCTCCCATTGGGGATCATGCCAGAGGCGATCTTTCCCATCCTGTGCTTCCAAATGTCTAAAGGCGACCGGCTGGTGCTGATTTCGGACGGAATTGTGGAGGCCATGGACGCGGATGGGCGCCTCTTCGGCTTCGAGCGTGCGCACGATCTGCTGCGGACGGCGATAAGCGCCGCGGAACTGGCTGGCGCAGCGCAGAGCTTCGGACAGGAGGACGATATCAGCGTGATCTCCGTAGCTCGCGCTGCCGCTCACGACCCTGCTTTGGCATGAATGAACCTAGGGAATTCCCTGTTCTCAGGACATCATTCGCGCTTTGAACGAGCGCTCCCTATAGCGCTGCCAGCGCCTCGGCCTGGCTGGAAAACAGATCGGCGTACTTGGGAATACCAACCATGGTAAAAACTTTGTTGAAGTGTGCCGAAAGCCCGAATGCGCAAACCTTCTGGCCGGCCTTTGAGGCATCAATCAACATCTGAATCACCAGCGCGATGCCGCTCGAGTTGATGTAATCCACCTTGGTAAAGTCCAGCATCACTAGCCTGGTTTCCTTGGGCAGCGCCTGGTAGGTGCCCAGTACCGCGTCTTTGGAGGTGCTGGCGATATCACCCTCAAAGCGCAATACGGTGACCGGATGCCCGGCTGAAGATATAAGCTGCTCAACGTGTGCCTTCGTTTCGTTCTGCACGATCAATCGTCTCCGTATCTTCTTCACTTATTTCGCTTCATTATCCAGCCGGATCACCAGCCGGACATAACTGTTTTTGCCATCGGCGCCGGCCACCCACTCCGCCTCGTCCACCAGCGCCTGGATTAGAAACATGCCCATCCCTCGCGGGTCTTCCTCGCCGCGCATCTTGAGGTCGATGTCTGGCTTGTGTACAGCTCCCGGCTGCCGGTTCATGCCCTTGCCATCGTCAATGACCTTCACTTCCAGCGAGTCTACGCCGGCCGATAATACGACACCCACACTCAGATTTTCATTCATCCGATTGCCGTGCTCGATAGCATTTATGCACGCCTCGGCCACGGCCGTCTTCAGATCCTCGATGCGGTCGTCGCGGAAGCCCATCAGCTTGGCTACCGAGGCAGCCGTGCTCATGGCCACTTTTTCAAAGCCCAATCGTGAGGGTACACGGACTTCAACTTTCATGGTTTTGGGCTCACTCATTCGAGCATCTCCGTTACGTGGCTGCACGGCACAGCGCCAGCGCAGTCATATCGTCTCCCTGCGGACCGCCTTCGGAGAATTCCTCGATGGCCGCCCACAATGCATCGAGAATACCATCGGCCTTGCTGGAATGGCATCTAATAAATTCAGCCAGAAGCCTTTCCGGACCAAATTCCTCATTCCCTCTGAATACTTCCGTCAGTCCGTCGGTGTAAAACAAAAGCCGAGTCCCCGGTGTAAACCCGCATCGCTCACCTTTGTAGCGCATGCCCGGTAGAAGCCCAAGCGGCGTACCCGTAGCCTCAAACAGGCGCGGCTCACTGCCCAGCTGGCCGGACTGAACAAGAAAGCCAGGATTGTGTCCAGCGTTTACTACCTCGATCTCACCCGCCTCCGGGTACAGCCGGAGGAAGATAGCGGTCACATAGCGTCTGCGAGCCTCTTCGCCCTCCGCCCAGTGGTGCTGATTCATGCGCGCAGCCAGTTCATCCAGCGGCGGCCCGCCTGCCGCCATCTCCCGGAACGCAGAGCGGAAACTCATGGACACAATCGCCGAGGCCAGCCCCTTGCCGGCTACATCGGCCACCGCCATCAGCAAGCCCCCATCCGGCTGGGCAACAATGTCGAGATAGTCGCCGCCCACCTCATAACAGGTAGCTGAGCGAAAGGCCAGCGAGTAGCCCGGGATGGAAGGTGGATTCTGCGGCAACAAAGACCGCTGGATAGCGCGAGCCGCGTCCAGATCCTGCTGCACGCGGGCAAACTCAACGTTGCGCTTGTGGTTGCGGGCGTTTTCCACGGCCACCGCGGCTTGTAACACCAGCCCTTCGATGAAGTCAGCCTCGTAGAGCGTCAGCTCCCGGCCGCCTGGAGTCGCAACCACCAGCTCGATCATGCGCTGGCCGTTGCGATTATTTAATGGATAACTCCGCAGGGAATTTCCGCTCCCGCCCATGGTGTCTGCTGAAATCGCTTCGCCGTATGTCAGCCCGGTGCCAGGAAAAGCCGCCGCGGCCATCTCCAGCTCGCGCACCACAATGCGCAGCACCTGTTCCAGAACCTCTTCTTCGCGAAGGTTCGCATGCACCTGCCGCGAAGCCTCAAGCAGCGCCTGCAACCGCGCCACCTGTTGCTGCAAGTCGATCGTCTCACTATGGCCGGGAAGCTGACTTTCAACCGTCATCGAGCTTGTCCCTCCGTGGAATTCCACTCTAGCATGATCTGCCCATGCTGGCGCTTGCCATCAGGCGCTCAATATAATAGTCGTAACCAAGAACAACAATGTGGATTCTACCTGTTGTATTTTCTCTTGCAACATTTTTGAGGTCCGCGGCAACATGCAGTTAGAATTCTATGAGGGGAATCATGGAAGATTGTAGACACGGCGAAACCATTGACCCTGGGAAATGTAAGAATGTAGTTATCCTGTAGCCCGGATGGCGAAACTGGCAGACGCAGCGGACTTAAAATCCGCAGCTCCGAAAGGGGCGTGGGGGTTCAAATCCCCCTCTGGGCACCAAGTTTGCGATTAACCAACAGGGTTTCTGCGGAGTTGGCCTGCTGAAGGGCCTTCCCGTCCTGAGACGCTCATCCAGGACATATTCAGCTGTTTGCCACGGGCCCGGAGCAAATGCTCTGCCGCGCAACTGGAGCATTGCCTGGGATAATAGCCAAACAGTGGAGTCAGCCAGACTTGCAGGAATCCTTCCCTTTTGATTCGGCGCATTCTATCGCGATGACATTTTGTACAGAACATGCACGTTCACCTCGCAACACGCAGGTGATGGGGAAATCAACCATCATCTATTAAATCGATATCAAATAATTCCAGGAGCAAAAAAGTCGCTGAAAGGGACTTGAAAGTAACCTGTCACTATGCGGCAGGTAATGGATCGATTAGTCATTTTATGGACGAAGCCGGTTGAAGTATAGAGCGCATTAGTGACTATTCCGCAAAATGTCCCACTTTTGCTATACTCGTAGAGTTCACCTCTGTGCGGAGGTGGCGAAATTGGCAGACGCACCAGCTTGAGGTGCTGGCGCCCATTGGGCATAGGGGTTCAAGTCCCCTCTTCCGCACCAAATTCTTTCGTCCGGGCTATCCGGACTGACCTGGAAAGCAGCCTCCAAGATGCATTTTCTTCTTATTTTCGTCGTCGCCGTGCATATTCTCGTGAGCATTTTTCTGATCTTAGTCGTGCTCTTGCAGCAGGGCCGCTCTGCCGACCTGGCAGGCGCCTTTGGCGGTCAGGGATCGCAGACAGCCTTCGGCCCACGCGCCGCTGCCAACGTGCTTACCCGGCTTACCACCTGGTCGGCAGTCATCTTCATGTTGACCTCCATCAGCTTGACTGTGCTCTACCAACGCTCATCCACCGGCTTTAAATCCGCGCTGGAGAGTTCCGCACCGGCTTCCGCGCCCGCCAAGTCTGGCAAGTAGCAAGTAAATCTTTTCTTATCAATCAGATCCTGAAAAACGGCAGACCACTTGGTCTGCCGTGATTGCTTTTGCACCTCCCCTACAAAAAGTATCTCGAAGATTATACTTGACAATAATATCTGACAGATATATCTTGAAGATACATGAAGAATAACCGAACTGCATACGTCATCCTTGGCGGACTCTCCATCCAGCCAAACCTATCCGGCTATGAGCTTCACAAGGCCATCGAAGAGAACTTCGGAAGCTTCTGGGGCGAGAGCTATGGACAAATCTACCCCACCCTCAAGCGACTGGCCGCCCAAGGCTTGATCGAGCCCAGCAAGTCCGAATCCGCACCCAAAAAGCGACGGCAGACGTATGCGCTGACCGCTGCAGGGCGCGCCTGCCTTCGGGAGTGGCTTGCCCTGCCCTTCCAAAACGATCCGCCCCGCAATGAATTCCTGCTCAAGCTGTTTTTTGGCGGAGAGGCAGCGCCAGGCGTTGCGATCTCGCATGTCCGCGAGCTTCAAGAAAGAAACCGGCGCATGCTCGCTACCCTGGAAGGGATCGAGAACGAGGCGCGAGGGATTCAATCGCAAAACCCCAACAAGCCGTACTGGATGCTCACGCTGGGCCTGGGACTGGCGCTGACCCGCGCGGCTCTTGCCTGGGGTGAATCGGCGCTGGCTGAGCTTACTTCCATGAAGGCAGCCGCAACTCAAAATCCTCTGCTGGAAGAGGGTAACCACACCGCCATTAAGGCCTGAACCTGACCCATGAGCTCTGCAATCGGCGCATTCAAACAATGCGCGCACAACTAAAGGAGAGTCGTATAATGCCAACGAACATTCGTTCCAGCCGCATCTCGCAGATTGTGGCATGGGTTGTCGCCAGCCTCTTTATTCTCGGCTTTTTCTTATCACAAGTGGGAGCGTGGACCGGCCCAATCCTCGGCGTCTGGTTTGTGGGCACACAAAAGCCCCGGCGGGGATTTCTCTGGATGTTGGCTTTTGCTTTCATTCCCAGCCTGCTCTTCGGCTGGCGCAACTTCCCGCTTACCGGCCCGGAGCAAGCTCTCAAATACCTGGCCTGGACGCTGCTCGTTGCCGTGCTAGGCGTTCTGCCTTTTACCTTCCATCGCCTGATCAGCCCGCGCCTTCCAGGATTCCTCTCGACTCTGCCCTTGCCGCTGGCGGCTGTGGCGCTTCCCGCGCTCATCCATGCGCTGTACAGCGGCGCAGCTTCCATGATCGGACCATACACCTTCCTCATCTTTTGGTTTGCGGCGACGGTCGTGTGGTTGTGGAACCACGAATCGCGCGCCACAATCTTCGTCTTCGCAGCAGGCTTTATCGTTGCGGGAGTCTTCGGATTTCTCCGCCATTTCGGCTTTGTCACGCTGCCGATCAATCTCCTCTTTGGCGCGACGTTTTCCTGGATTTGCCTCGGCGCCGCTCTGCTTCTGACTATATGGGCGCTCTTCCACCCGCTAACACACAAGTCCTGGGCTGACCGGCCGCAGATTGTGGCGCTGCTGCAAAGCCCATTCACCGAAAAGCCGCTGCATGTGGTCAGCGACAAGGGCTGTGAAGCGCTGGTCAGTTCGTCGGGCGAGCGCTTCCCAGTCCGCAATGGAATTCCCGTCTTTCTCAAGCCGGAGGACCTGACTGGCGACAACGGCAAGTACAACAAGTTATATGAAACTATCGGTGGCTTCTATGACGATACACAGCGCGTCTTCGGCGCGTTCAAGGGACTAGACCGGGATGAATACTTTCTCGTATATATGCGCATGCTCGAAGCCAAACCCGGCGATTCCGTACTGGAAACCTCGGTGGGCACCGGCCTCAGCTTCAAATATCTGCCCCGTGGAGTGAAACTCTCCGGCCTCGATCTCTCGCCCGAGATGCTGGCCAACTGCCAGGTCAACCTTCGCCGCTGGAAGATGGAGGCCGACCTTTACCTGGGCAATGCCGAGAACCTGCCCTTCGCCGATTCCAGCTTCGATGTCGTCTTTCACGTGGGAGGCATCAGCTTCTTCAACGATCAAGCAAAGGCAATCCGGGAGATGATTCGCGTGGCCAAGCCGGGCAGCCTTTTGCTCATCTCAGATGAAACCGAGGAGTATGCGAAGGCAACCTATGAAAAAATTCCGATTACCAGTAGCTATTACAAGAACCGCCATACGACCGTGAAAATTCCTATTGACCTGGTGCCACCCGAGATGCAGGAGATTCATCTGGAGATGATCAAGGGCGGCCAGTTTTACGCGCTCACCTTCCGCAAACCGTCGGCCGGAAAGTAAAATTGGAGCTATTCAAAATCAACGAAAGGATTCTCGCACGACATGAACAAACTCGAAGAGATTACCGCCAGACGGAAACGCGCTCATGCGCAGTTGCTGGCATGCAAATCAAAGGTGTATGAAGGCTTTCTGGCGATGGAGAAGGCGGCCTATTGCGACGGCGCTCTGCCCAAGAAGCAAAAAGAGTTGATTGCCGTCGGAATCTCGGTGGTGAAAGACTGTGAATCCTGTATGCAGTGGCACGTTGAGCAGGCGGTAAACGACGGGGCCAGTTTTGAGGAACTACTGGAAGCGATCGAGGTCGGCATTGAGATGGGCGGCGGCCGGGCAACGGTATCGGCGCGCTTTGCGCTGGAAGTGATGGAGAGCCTGGGAGTGAAACCGCGCCAGGGTTAGCGGCAATCTTGGCGCGAGAGGCGCGCATGACCCGCCAGAGCGCCCTACAATGAAACCATGATCCTGGAGAGCTTTCCTGTCGGCCCGCTACAAGCCAACTGCATCCTCCTCGGCGACGAGGAGGCTGGCGAGGCCATCGTCATTGATCCCGGCAACGAGGCCGAGCGCATTCACGGCCGGCTCACCGAACTTGGCCTCAAACTGAAGCAGATTCTCCTCACCCACGCCCACATCGACCACGCGGGCGGTGCTCTCAAGCTCAAGCAGTTGACCGGCGCGGCCATCTTTTTGAATGATGACGACCGGTCGCTGCTCAATACGATGAAGATGCAGGCCTCATGGATCGGCATTCCGACACCGGAGACCGCGCCGCCGGATGAAGGCCTTACCGATGGCCAGATTGTGGGTTTAGAACGCTACCCCGCCCAAGTCATCCACACTCCCGGACACACA
The DNA here is from genome assembly GCA_050012015.1 of Occallatibacter sp. Lineage (GTDB taxonomy): Bacteria > Acidobacteriota > Terriglobia > Terriglobales > Acidobacteriaceae > Telmatobacter. Next base: position 53,154 of record JBEKHZ010000003.1, read on the forward strand.
CAAGGTTCAGTCTGCCTCCACTTTGCCCCGCTCAAGCTGCTGGTGGCCGGAGACACGCTCTTTGAAGGCAGCATCGGCCGCACCGACCTGCCCGGCGGCAACTTCGATCAGATCATCGACTCCCTCCACAACCGCCTATTGGCATTGCCAGATGAAACCCGGGTTCTGACCGGCCACGGCCCCGAAACCACCATCGGCGCGGAGCGACGAAGCAATCCCTTCCTGCGCAAGTAGTAAGAAGACAGAGATCAGGGGTCAAGAATCAGCCTGAGCAACCCGTTCCTGCATTCGACTTCAGATAGTCAACCAAGCCGGCGATTCCGCGGTTAAACTCCGCCTCGGCCGCAAGCAAGCTCACCACCAGCCAGCCGGAGTCTGCCATCCCAAAAAAGTAGCCCGGGTGTACCCAGACGCCGCGCTCTAACAGGGCCAGCACCGTCTGCTCGTCTGGCCTGAGCGCCGGAATCCGCAGTACCGCATACCAGCCGCCTTCGACCTCAAGCCGACTCACCTCCGGCAGCCGTGCGAGTTGCCGGTCCAGCTCGGCCAGATTGGCGGCCACACGAGCCCGGATCTGCCGTTGAATCGACTCGCGGCCTTCGAGCCAAGCCGGCATTGCGTGCTGCACCGGTGCGTTCATGGAGAGAAAGGTGTCAGCGATGACCTCAAGACGGTCGAGAGCCGCGAAGGCCTCCGGACTTGCCTCGGGAGTAGCAGCCACAATCCAGGCAGCCTTCATCTGCGGCAGCCCGGAGATCTTGCTCAGCCCGCTGACCACGAAGACCGGGACGCCTTCCAAACCCCCGGCAAAGCTCTTTCCTGGGCCGGAAACGCTTGGGGTGAAGCCATAGTCCAGAAAAACCTCATCCACAATCAGAGCGAGATCGAACTCCCGGCAGAGCCGCGCCAACTCCGCCGCCTCCCACGGCTTGGTGAAGTGGCCGGTGGGATTGTTGGGATGCACCAGCACGATGGCCCGCGTCTGCGGCGTGACGGCGCGACGAAAGCCCTCTGCATCGATCTGCCAACTATGGTCGTAGACCAGCGGAGCGGCCTTCAGGATCACATCGTCCAACACAGCCAGAAAGTCGAAGAGTGGATAACCCGGCTGTGCCACAAGAATTTCGCTGCTCGCATCGCAGAGCAGGCGGAAAAGGAAGCTGTAGGCCTCGCTGGTGCTGGTGGTCAGCATGATCTGCTCCGGCTGGAGCGTGACGCCGTGATCGGCATAGTAGGCGCAGACGGCCTGGCGGGCGCTGAGCAAGCCGCGCGGCTGCGGATCGTAGTCCAGGGCCCGCGGATTCGCCAGCGCAGCCAGCAAGGCAGGATCGTAGGCAAAGCCGCAGCGCGTGGGGTTGGAAGCTGTCAGGTCGGCAATCGACAACCCCGCCTCGACGCGCTGCCGGTGAGCCCGAGCCAGCTCGCTTTCTTCAGTGTTCCAGCTGGTTCGCCGCGAAAAGCGCATAACACTCTTACCCCATCAAGAATCCAGAAATGGCTGCCGCACCGCAAGTGCCACAATAGAAGCAGGCGTCCCAATATCAACAGTACACGGACGCACATGATTTATACGCAATCAGGAGGAAGATTGGCTCTGCGCGCGGTGGTCTTCGACTATGGAATCGTACTGACAGGACCGCCGGATGCCGCAGCGTGGGCCAACCTGCTGCGCATCACCGGCCTGCCCCAGGAGCGTTTTGAGCCACTTTACTGGGCTAATCGCACCGCCCTCGATGAAGGCAAGCTGAACGGCATCACCTTCTGGCAGAAGTTACTACACGAGGCCGGACTTCCACCGGAAAATGCCGAGGAGCTGAGTTACTGGGATGCTCGCCTGTGGACTGTCCAGAACCCCTTCATGGTTGCCTGGCAACTCAAGCTCAAGCAGCGCGGCCTGCGCACCGCCATCCTCTCCAACATCAGCGAAAATGTGCTGGAAAGCATCGAGCGCGAGTTCGACTGGATTCAGCGCTTTGACGTGCTGGTGTGGAGCTTTCAGCTGGGCATCGTCAAGCCCGACCCGGCGATTTATCGCTACACGCTCAGCAAACTCGGCACGCAGCCCGAAGAAACTTTGTTCATCGATGACAAACGGCCTAACGTAGAGGCCGCGCGGGCGCTGGGAATTCAGGCCATTGAGTTTTCCAGCGTAGACCAGTTGCGCGAAGAGCTTATCGCCCGCGGATTGGATGGAGTTTTGCCGCTTCTTTAGTGGATCAGCCAGAAGCTGAAAGCGAGAAATTTGTAATTATCTGCAAAGACAGAATTTGAGTTTTTGCGGGTATTATCTTTGTAAGTGGTTGATATCATTAATGTTAAAATTATCTGCAAAGACAATATTTGCATTTTTATGGGGGTGTATCCCCGTAAGTTATTGATTCCAAGTAGGTTCATAATTATCTGCAAGGATTAAATTTATTTATTTATTTTTGAGGGGGGGAGGGGGGGCAGGCGGCGGGTTTGGGCGGCACTGGCTGACTGCGCATGGTGCTTAGAGCGACCTGAGCGGCATAGAGGATTTTGGTGCCGTCGTCACGATCAATTATACGAATGAGCATACCGTGGGCGACACAGGCAATGAAGTCACGAATGTTATCGTAGCCGGAAAGTCGAGGCATGGAGTTGCAGTAAGCATGATTGCCTTTCCGCATGGCATCGAAGTCGTCATTATTAATTGCCTTTTCCGCTTTGTAGGCGCGTATCCAGGCGCTCATGCAGCGGGCGATAGCGGGGTTTTCAGGGACGGCGATGGGTTGTTCCGCCGCGCTTGGGGCGGGGGTGGTTTCAATAGCTTCGGTCATACGGGTTTCCTTTGAGGGCTTGGTTTTAGAGGCTTTTCTATATTGTGCGCCAGTTGAAGGTAATAATCTGCAATTGACCCGGTACACTTACCTCATGGCCCTCCATTTCTATGCCGCGTCTTTGCGAGCGGCCCAATCGTCTGAGATACGGCAAGGACCAAAAAGGTGAATTTCATGCAAGAAATTAAGACATTGCGCGCGGCCGTTGCGGCCGTGCTGGGTTTTGTCCTGGCGCTGAGCGCGGGACTGGCTGCGGGTCAGAACGTGCCGGTGGTCACCGGCGACGCGCGGGTAGACAAGCTGCTGAGCCAGATGACGCTCAACGAAAAGCTGACGCTGATCCACGGCACGCAGGAGGATCCTGCGGTCTATCAGGGTCAGGCAGGCTACCTGGCGGGCATACCGCGGCTGGGCATTCCGGGGCTGCGTTTTGCCGATGGGCCTCCGGGCGTGCTGACGCGTCATCCGTCTGCGGGCGAGACGGCCACCATGGGCGTAGCAGCCACCTTCAGCCGGAAGACGGCCGAGGAGAACGGAGTGGTGATTGGCCGTGAGGACCGCGCGCTGGGCATCGACGTCTCTCTGCAGCCATTTGTGAACATCGACCGCGACCTGGAGTTCGGCCGCGGCTACAACACCTTTGGCGAAGACCCGTTCCTGAGCGCTGAGATGGGGGTAGCCGAGGTCAAGGGAATCCAATCGCAGCATGTCATGGCCCAGATCAAGCACTTCGTGGGCTACGACTCCGACGGCACCAGTACGTACATCGACGACCAGACGCTGCATGAGGTCTACGTGGCGCCCTTCGATGCCGCCATCCGCAAAGCGGACGTCTCGTCGATCATGTGCTCCTACAATCGCCTCAACGGGACATTTGCCTGCGGCAACGAGTCCCCGCTCACCAAAATCCTGCGCGACGAGATCGGCTTCAAGGGATTCGTGACCTCAGACTGGGGCGCGGTCCACGCCGTCAACTTCATCAACGCCGGCCTGGACATGGAGATGCCCGGCGAGCCGAAACCGGGCGGAGGCGGCTTCCAAATACCATCGTTCTTCGATTTGCAGCCCCTCCCTCCTCCTCCGCCGCCCACGACTCCCGAGATGATAGCCGACATGATGGAGATGTTCGGCGGGCACATTCCCGAGGAGCCGGCCCCGGAACGCGGCGGCTTCGGCGACTTCGGCAGAAAGCTGGATCCCAAGAAGATGGGCGACGCCCTCAGGGACGGCACGGTCAACGAGGCGGCCATCACCCTCGCCGCTGGGCGCGTACTCTATGAGATCGTTCACTTCGGCTACCTGGACGGCCAGAGCAAGCATGATGTGACCGAGCAATCCATCGTAGCCAACGCCGCAATCATCGAGAAGACCGGCGAAGAGGCGGCGGTGCTGTTGAAGAATGAAGACGGAGCGCTGCCCTTGAAGGCCGCGGAGCTGGATTCCGTGGTGCTGATTGGCCCCACCGCACTCCAGGTTGACTCGATCGGCATCAACGGCGAACGGTCAGTCGGTCTGCCGCAGCGGCAGGTTGGCCCCCTTGAGGCTCTCAGGAAAATCTCCGGCAACCCCAACATCCGCTTTGCCGTGGACGACGATATGACCGGCACACCGGTTCCCGCCAGCGCGCTGAGCCACGATGGCAAGCCGGGGCTGGCCCGCAGCGGATTGGGCGCGGAACAAACTGAACAAGCCGATGCCCAGATCAACTTCACCGGCGCGAATGCTCTGCTGCCTAACTCGACCGTCACCTGGAAGGGCACGCTGACGCCGCCACATGTGGGCATTTACTGGCTCTATCTGCAGGCGATGGGCACCAACGCCACTATCTCCCTTGACGGCAAGGGGCTGGCCAGGACCGGCGCCTTCCAGGGCGGCATCCACGGCGACATTCTGCAAGCCAACCAGGACAATGCTATTCCCACCATCGACGGGCTCGACAATGTGCGCCGCGCGGTTGAGCTGACTGCCGGGCCGCACCAGATCGAGATCAAGATCAGCCCCGACAGCTCCAACTCGCCGGTGCAGGTGCGGCTCAACTGGTACACCCCTGAGCAGCGCAAGGCCGACCACGAGGCCGCCATCGCCGCCGCGAAGAGCGCCAAGACAGCGGTAGTATTCGTGTGGACGCGCCTCACACCGGTCTTCGGCCTTCCTGGCGAACAGGACAAGCTCATCGAAGAGGTGGCCGCGGTCAACCCCAACACCATCGTTGTCCTCAACACCAGCCAGCCGGTTGCCCTGCCCTGGGTGGACAAGGTGAAGTCGGTTTTGGAAATGTGGTGGCCGGGGGACGAGGGCGGCTGGTCGACAGCCAACCTGTTGCTTGGCAAGAGCAGCCCCGCCGGCCGGTTGCCGGTAACCTGGGGCAAGCGTTTGGAGGATTACGCAGCCACCGACCCCAAGCACCCGGAACGCTCCAAGAAGGGCGTGGACGGAAAAACCACGTATAGCGAAGGCGTGAATGTAGGCTACCGCTGGTTCGACAAGGAGAAGATCGATCCGCTGTTTGCCTTTGGACATGGCTTGAGCTACACCACCTTCAAATATTCGGGGTTGAAGGTTGCAAAGGCCGCAGACGGCGGACTCGATGTGATGTTGACGATCAAGAACAGCGGCGGCGTGGAGTCGGACGAGGTTCCGCAGGTCTACCTGGGCGCGCCCAGCGTGATTCCGGATGGGGTGCAGTTTCCGGTGCGGGCCTTGGTGGGCTTTGATCGCGTTCACCTGGCTGCAGGCGAAGCAAAAACCGTAACGCTGCACGTGGCTCCGCGCCAGTTGCAGTACTGGTCAACAAAAGAAGGCAAGTGGGTGACGGCGACGGGCAAGCGGATATTGAGCGTGGGCGCGTCGAGCCGGGATCTGCGGGTGGAGCAGAGCATCGACTAAGAAGCTGGCTTTGATGCAAGCAGAAACTGCCGGGGCTTAAACCCCGGCAGATCATTTTTTTCCCGGTGTGATCTCAGCTATTGTTTTAATTTTCGATGAACCCTGAAATCCGTAATATCACGGGTTTGCGGCCTCCTGACCATAGTGTTTGAACAGCGTCCCCTGCGATTTGTTTTCCGTCGAAGGTAACGTTGACCATGCCCATTAGACCGATGATAGGAATCCATTTTGACCCTTTCCTTGCATAAACCTCGAAATAAGGCGCTTCGAACAGGTCTTCAGGACCATTAACGGTGATCTCATCCCCTACACGGAGCCCCTCCGGAGAAATGAATTTCGCATCGCTAGTGTAGACACGTGTAACAAAAGAGTTTCCTCCATTGTTGTTGCGATAAGAGACGGTGTACTTGATTCCGTCGATGGTTGCTTCTACGCATGGATCGAACTGCGCAGAGTTGACTAGGCACAGATTTCGTACTGCCTGCATGGGAGCCTCAATGGGAGCGCCAATGGCAGGCACTTTCTCCATCGCAACTTGCCGCATATGAATAGCAGGGGCTTGTGTTCCTCCAGGCGGGACGAGAGTCAGAAATCCGGCAAGAGCGACGCTGATTCTCCATAGGTATTTCATTGTTCTTTACACTCCTTGGCCGTTCAACGTTGAAGCAATTCCATGGTAATCCTGCATGCCAAAGATATCTTGTCCATGACCTCAAAAACTTACAAATATATTTAAACCCCTGCCGCATTACACTCATTTCATGGCTCTTCGCCTCTATGCCGCCACCACCAGCCAGGGCAAGCTACGCGACTTCCGCACCGCCGCCGAGGCGCACGGCCTGGTTATTGAGCCGCTTCCAAAGATCGATGAAGTCCCCGCGCCGGAGGAGAATGGCCTGACCTTTGCAGCCAATGCCACCCTCAAAGCCGTCTACTATTCGCGTTTTGCTCCGGGCGTATGGGTTCTGGCCGACGACTCCGGACTGGAGGTGGACGCGCTCAATGGGGCGCCCGGCGTGCGCTCGGCCCGCTTTGCGGCAGATGTGGGCATGGTGGATTCACCCGATGCCAACGACAACACGGACGTTTGGAACAACCTTGTGCTGATGCAGCGGCTTGCCGGCGTTCCTCCGGCGCAACGGACAGCGCGCTACCGATGCGTGCTGGCCGCCGCGCGCGACGGCGTTGCTCTGCACACCGCCGAGGGCGCGGTCGAGGGCGTGATACTGGAGGCGCCACGAGGCACGGGCGGCTTCGGCTACGATCCACTCTTTTATTTGCCTGCGCTGGGCCTGACCATGGCTGAAATCGACCTTGAAACCAAGCACACGCTCAGCCATCGCGGGCGGGCGATTGCGGCGCTGCTGGCCCTTCCGGGCTTCTGACCTTCTTTTTTTTCGAAACGACAAGGATCAAGCCCTATGGGGTAGGTTGACGAGTGTGATGTAGAACACCAATAATGGATAAAAATAGGGCTATGCTTCTCTGTTTCTAATACAGAAACTGCTGCCTCACGGAATCTTGTCTGGAATCTGACCTGAAGCCTTTAGGAGCTGACACCGCTATGGCAACTGCTCAAAATCCTGCCGCGCATACCGTCCAGCGCGGCGTACAGCCGCTGCGCGCTGGCGAGGGCTGGTCCTTCGTCTGGCGCAAGCTGCATTCGCTCCTGGGCATCATCCCCCTCGGCGCCTTCCTGATGGAGCATTTGCTTTCTAATTTCGAGGCACTCAAAGGCCCCATAGCGTACGGGTCGCAGGTTCGCTTCCTCAACAGCCTGCCGATGGTGCGCGTGCTGGAGTGGGTTTTCATTTTTCTGCCGCTGCTCTATCACGCCTGCTACGGCGTCTGGATTTGGCTGCGCGGCAAGTCGAATATCGTCTACTATCCCTGGGCAGGCAATTGGCTCTATGTCGTGCAGCGCTACACCGGACTGATCGCCTTCGCCTACATTCTGCAGCATGTGATTCGGCAGCGGTTCATGGGAGTCAGCCTGCCCGAGCATCCGATGGCCGCCTTCGCCAAGGTGCAGCAGGAGCTGGCCAACCCATGGATGCTGGCCGTTTACATTGTGGCCATGATCGCCATCTGCTGGCATTTCTCCTATGGCGTCTGGCTTTTCGCAGCCAAGTGGGGCATCACTCCCGGCACAAAAGCTCGCAAGCGCTTCGGCTACGTCTGCGTGGCATTTGGACTGGCGCTGGCGATTTTGGGCCTCGCCAGCATGTGGGCCTTTGTTGTGGACCCAAAGTACAAGAACACGCCGGAGAACCCTGCAGTTTCTCTGGTGGTTGCTCCGGCAGCCACTGGAATTGTTTTGATTTAAGCGCAGACGCTACAGGTCGAAAGGAAGTTACTTCATGGCAGCACCCAGAATCATTGTGGTTGGCGGAGGATTGGCCGGACTTTCGGCGGTCATCAAAATCGCCGAGGCCGGCGGCTCGGTTGACCTGTTCTCCATCGTCCCGGTCAAGCGATCGCACTCGGTGTGCGCGCAGGGCGGCATCAACGCGGCCAAGAATTTGAAGGGCGAGGGCGACACCACTTACAAGCACTTCGACGACACCATTTACGGCGGCGACTTCCTGGCCAATCAGACTCCGGTCAAGCTGATGTGCGAGGCCGCTCCGGCGATTATCGACCTGCTGGACCGCATGGGCGTGCCCTTCAACCGCACTCCCGAGGGACTGCTGGACTTTCGGCGCTTCGGCGGCACGCTCTACAACCGCACAGCCTTTGCCGGCGCCACCACCGGCCAGCAGTTGCTCTACGCGCTCGACGAGCAGGTCCGCCGCTACGAGTCCGAAGGCAAGGTGAAGAAGTACGAGGGCTGGGAGTTTCTCTCCGCGGTCATCGACTCCAAGGGCATGGCGCGCGGCATTACCGCACTCGACCTGCGCACCATGGAACTGCGCAGCTTCGCGGCAGGCGCAGTTATTTTGGCTACGGGCGGCATCGGAGCAATCTTCGGCAAGAGCACCAACTCCGTAGTCTGCACCGGCTCAGCGCAATCGGCAATCTACCAACAGGGCGTATATTATGCCAACGGCGAGTTCATTCAGGTCCACCCCACCTGCATCCCCGGAGAAGACAAGCTGAGGCTGATGTCGGAGTCGGCGCGCGGAGAGGGCGGGCGCGTCTGGGTGCCGCGCAATCCCGGCGACAAGCGCCCCGGCAAAGAGATTCCCGAAGCCGAACGATTTTATTTTCTTGAGGAGTGGTATCCCAAGTACGGCAACCTGGTGCCGCGCGACATTGCCACGCGCGCCATTCACAAGGTGGTCTACGAGAACCACCTGGGCATTGACGGCCAGCCGATGGTCTATCTCGACCTGACACACATTGACCGCGCCACGCTCGACCGCAAGCTCGGCGGAATTCTGGACATCTACGAGAAGTTCGTGGGCGACGATCCCCACGAAGTGCCTATGAAGATTTTTCCTGGAATGCACTACACAATGGGCGGCGTCTGGGTGGACTTCAACCAGATGACCAACATTCCCGGCATCTATGCCATTGGCGAATGCGATTACCAGTACCACGGCGCCAATCGCCTGGGCGCGAATTCGCTGCTCAGTTGCATTTATGCGGGATTCATCTCCGGACCCCATGCGCTGGACTACACCAAGAATCTATCCGCCATGGAAGGCGATGGAGGCCATGCAGCCGAGCTGACTCGCCAGGCCGGGATCAACGCCAAACTGCTTAAGAACGAAGGAACCGAGAATCCCTTTAAGCTATGGCGCGAGTTGGGCGATACCATGACCAAGCACGCCACGGTGATCCGCTATAACAAGGGGCTCAAACAGGCTGACGAAAAGATCGTGGAGCTGCTTGACCGCTTTAAGGACGTCAGCCTCGCCGACCGCAGCCAATGGGCCAACACCAGCTTCGCATTCGCCCGCCAATTGAAGAACATGCTGGAACTGGCGCGGGTGATTGTGCAGGGAGCGATTTTGCGCGACGAGTCGCGCGGCGCGCACTACAAGCCCGACTTCCCCGAGCGCGACGACGAGCGATTCCTGAAAACCACCAAGGCCAGCTTCACGGATTCAGGTCCGCACTTTGAGTACGACGAGGTTGACACGCAATTCATCCAGCCGCGACGGCGCAGCTACGACGCGGCAAATTAAGGGAGACTGACAATGGCAAAGAAGACCGTGCAATTCGAAATCAAGCGCCAGGCCAGCCCCGATGATCCCGCCGTGTGGGAGCGCTTCGAGCTTGAATGGCGTCCGGGCATGAACGTGACCACGGCGATGATGGACATCGCCGCCAATCCGGTCACTGCCGATGGCAAACCGACCACTCCCGTCACCTACGACTCCTGCTGCCTGGAGGAGATTTGCGGCTCCTGCGCCATGCGCATCAACGGAAAGGCTCGCATGGCTTGCTCGTCGCTGGTGGACAATCTGGAACAGCCCATTCGCGTTGAGCCGCTCAGCAAGTTTCCGCTGGTTCGCGACCTGCAGGTGGACCGATCGGTTTTGTTTGAGAATCTCAAGGCTGTGAAAGCGTGGATTCCCATCGACGGCACCTATGATCTCGGTTCAGGCCCGCGCGTCTACCCGCAGCAGCAAGAGGTCAACTACCCGCTGTCGAACTGCATCTCCTGCACCTGCTGCATGGAGGTTTGCCCGCAGTTTAACGAAGGTACCGGCTTCGTCGGCGCGGCCACCATCGCCCAGGTCAAGCTCTTCAACAACCACCCCACCGGAAAGGTTCTGAAGGAAGAGCGGCTGAGGGCTCTGGCCGGAGACGGCGGCATTCAGGAGTGCGGCTTCGCGCAAAATTGCGTGGAGGTCTGCCCCAAGAAACTTCCGCTTACCAACACCATTTCGGATATCAGCCGCGACGTTCTGGTGCAGAAGGCCAAGGATTTTTTGCGCGGTTAACGCTCTGGACGAAAGCAGGCATGTATTGATGACAAGACAGACCTGTCCGCTCTCATCCAGGGGCCATGATGCTCTTTGCCTCGGGTAATTCGTGCCGCAGATATACCCAGAGATAGAACAAGCCCATCGTCAGCAGGATGAGCGAGGCGGGCCGTATCATCAATAAAGTCAGAATCGTTCCTAAGATACCCGCTGTTTCCACATGCAAGTAATTGAAGATAAGGTTGAGACTGGCCAGCGTGATATCCGCGTTCAAGAGCATCCCCGCGGAAGTAACCAGCAGCGCCGTCCACGCAACACGGCCACCCCTGGCCCACAACATGGCGCAGGCTGGAATGGTGAGCATCAACAGCTTGGCATCCCAGGGCCGATGATAGGTCACCAGCATGGTAAGAGGCACGATGGCCGCCAGCGCAATCCAGGCTCTGGCCGGCGAAAAGCTCGACCGGAGAGTGCGTACCGCCCATGCGAGCAACATCGCTCCGCAGACTATATAGCTGGCCGGATTGTAAAAGCGCGGATCGTCCCGCAGGACACTGATGGCTGCCTGCAGATCAATGACCATGAAGGCGCTGCGGCCGGTAAGGGATGAAGGCCCCGGTTCATTGATGCCGCCGGGCGCCGCAATGGTCGCCAGATTCGTTTGCCAGTCCTGCATCCAATGAGGCGCAACATACGAAATCCATAGAAAGGCCGACACCCCAAAAACAACTGTAATGAGCAGGGTTTGCAGCGCGCGTTTCCGGTAAACTCCACCGGCTAACAGAAAATAGAGCCAAACCAGGCCCGCGTCATGGGGCTTGATGACAAGGCTGAGCGCGAGGCACAAAATGCCTGCCGGCACAAACCGCTCTTGAAGGAAGCACCAGACGGCCACCACGCACAGACCTACGGCGATCCCGGCTGTATTGCCGGCGCCGAAGATCGATTCGCAGTTGACAAGCAGAATAAAAGTCAGAAAGAGGGAAACGTTTGGCGCATAGCTCTCCCCGATGTTCCACATCAGCAAGGCGGCGAGGAGGAATACTCCGGCGGTGAGCGCCAACCAGAGCAGGTGTGCAGGGCCCCATGACAGCATCGCGAATGGAGCCACAACAAGGAACAAAGTTGGCACGTTGACATACAACACCACAGCCTGATGAGCCGCGAGTGTCTCCGACGGGCGTTCGCCGCCATCAACACGATATACTTGCTCCAGCTCGCTTACATTGTATGGATTGTGGTGTTGAAGCAGGCAGCGCGTGCCGTAATAAACAGCCCTGAAATCCACCCACCCATTCGCACCCTGCCCAACCGAGAAACCCCACCAGATGGAGATTCCACTGGCCATCAGTATCCACGCCAAAGCTATCCGCCGCGCTTTTGTCATGGCAAGCCTCTCTCCGGATCGCATCGCAGATAAATCCACAGATAAAAGATGCTCATAGCCAACAGGATAAGCGGGGTAGGACGCGTCAGTACAGCTTTCAGGATCAGCCCCGACAGGGACGCAGTATTGATGCTCAAGTCCCTGGTAAATATCACAAGAAGTGCCAATGGAATATCCGCAGTCAGCACAACCCCAGCCGTAGTCACCAGAACTGCAATCCACCTAATCAGTCTGCCTTCTGCCCAGAGCATGGCGCAGGCGGGAATGGTAAGCAGTAAGAGCTTGGCATCATAGGGTCGATGATAGGTCACGAGGAGGGTCAGAGGCACGACTGCGGCGAGCGCTATCCAGGCCTTTGATGGCGAGAATCGCGCCCTAATCGTGCGAACCGACCAAACCAGCAGAAGCGCCCCACAGGCCAAATAGCTGACAGGATTGTAGATGCGTGGATCGTCCCGGAAGACACTGATGGCTGCCTGCAGATCAATGATCATATAAGCATAACGTCCGGTTTCTGAAGTGGGGCCAGGATCATTGATACCGCCGTGCGCCGAAGTCGTAAGCATATTGGCGTTCAGCTCCTGCATCCAATGTGGAGCAATAGGCGTTACCCACAAGATGGCCACCAAACTCAGGACGGAAGTAATAAGGAGGGCTTGCAGTGCGCGTTTCCGGTAAGCTCCGCCTGCCAACAGAAAATAGAGCCAAACCAGTCCTGCGTTATGGGGCTTGATGGCGAGGCTGAGCGCGAGACACAGAACGCCTGCCAGTACAAACCGTTCCTGGAGGAAACACCAGACGGCAACCACGCAAAGGCCTACCGCGATCCCGGCCGTATTGCCACTCCCAAAAATCATCTCGCAGTTGGCAAGCAAGATGCAGATCAGAAAAAGAGATACATTTGGCGCATAACTCTCCCCGATGTTCCACATCAGCAAGGCGGCAAGGATGAAAACTCCGGCGGTGAGCATCATCCACAACAGGAGCGCAGGCCCCCACGGCAGCATCGCAAAAGGAGCTACAAAAATGAATGTGGCAGGCAAGTTTCTATATATCGTCACAGCCTGATGGGCCGCGAGTGTCTCCGACGGGCGTTCCCCACCCTCGGCCCGATAAACACCCTCCAATTCACTTACATTGTAAGGGTTGCGGTGTTGAATGAGGCACCGTGTTCCGTAGTAAATATGCTTGAAATCTACCCACTTATCCATCGCCGGCCCCACAGAGGAACCCCACCAAATGGAAAATCCGCTGGTCAACAGAATCCAAACTATAGCAGTTCGCTGCATCCTTGTCATATTCTGTCTCTCCTCTAGAAACGGTGCGATTGTCAGAACTTTCCTGCTACGCGATCTTTCTAGCCGTGTGCCGAATTAAGCCGGAGTGGGTAAAGGCGGCGCTTCACTCGGCTCTCCAGGTTCCGCCGTCGCAACTCGAGGTGAATCGCGCCGCATATACACGCACAGATAGAAAATGGCCATCACCAGCAAGATGAGCGGGGTGGGCCTCGTCAGTACAGCTTTCAGGATCACCCCAGACAGGGACACAGTGTTAATGCTCAAGTCCCTGGTAAATATCACGAGAATTGCCAATGGAATATCCGCGGTCAGCACAACCCCCGCGGTAGTCACCAGCAGTGCAATCCACCGTATCTGGCCGCCCTCGGCCCACAACATCGCGCAGGCCGGAACCGCGAGTAGTAAAAGCTTTGCATCGTATGATCGATGATAGGTAACGATCATGGTGAGAGGCACAATCACCGCGAGTGCAAGCCAGGCTCTACGCTGTGAGAAGCGCGCACTGAGAGTGCGAACAGACCATACCAGCAGAAGTGCTCCGCAGACGAGATAGCTGATCGTATTGTAGATGCGCGGATTGTCGCAGAAGACGGCAACGACTGATTGAAGCTCTATGATACTACTTGGGCCGCGGTTATCAGTGTTTGCAGGTACTGGGTCGCTATTTCCGCCGGGCGCCGAAGTCATTAGAAGATTGGAGTGCAATTCTTGCATCCAGTGTGGCGCGATGGGCGTTACCCACACGATGGCTGCCAGACTAAGGACCGCGGTGACAACTATGGCTTGCAGTGCACGTTTCCGGTAAGTCCCGCCTGCCAGCAGGAAATAGAACCAGATAAAACCCGCGTCATGAGGCTTGATCGCGAGGCTGACCGCAAGGCACAGGATGCCCGCCCAGACAAACCTCTCTCGGAGAAAACACCAGGCGGCCACCACGCAAAGGCTTATGACTATCCCCGCAGGATTGCCGATTACAAAAAGAACTTCTGTGTTGGCAAGAACAAAGCAGATTAAACAACCGGAGATTACCGGCGCGTAATTGGCCCCTATATCCCATATCAGAAAAGCTGCAAGGATAAAAGCTGCGGCGGTGAGCATCATCCATAGACGGCACGCAAGTCCCCATGGCAGCATCGCGAAGGGAGCTACAAAGAGAGATGTGGTCGGCGGGTATACATCCAGTCTCAAAACTTCTCGGGGGCCGACCGAGGATTGCGGAAGCTTTCCTCCCTCTGCCAGATAAACACGCAGTGGCTCACCGTTTTTGTAGGGATCGGCGTGTATAAGCAGGCATCGAGTATCATAGAAGACCCCCTTGAAATCTATCATCATGTTAGGCGAGGGACGCAGCATAGAAACGCCCCATAAAGCGGAAAGCACGCAACTCAACAATATCCAAGTTAGTGCAATCCACCGCGTCCTTGTCATCTTCAGTTCCTCTTCCTGCCGGAAACAGCGAAAAGGCTGTCAATCAACCTGCTGCGCGAACTTCTCCCGAGTCTATCGGATTATGCCCGCGTTTGCGCAAGCGGCGTTTCTCTCGGCTCTCCAGGCGTCGCTGTAGAAACTTGGAGTGGATCGCGCCGCAGATATACCCACAGATAAAAGATACTCATAGCCAACAGGATAAGCGGGACGGGCCGCATAAGCACAGCCGTCAATACCTGCCCGGGCAGACCTGTTATGGGGATTTGCATATTATTGGCGAGCATAATGAAAAGAGTTAACGGAAGATCCGCGGTCATCACAATCCCCGCGCCATTTAACAGGAGTGCAATCCATCCAGTCGCGCCTCCCCTGGCCCAAAGCATGGCGCATGCCGGAATAGTAAGCAGCAGGAGCTTCGCATCCCATGGCCGGTGATAGGTCACCAACATAGTAAGAGGCACGGCCACCGCCAGCGCTATCCAGGCTTTGGCCAGCGAAAAACGAGACCTGAGAGTAAAAACCGACCATATCAGCAGAAGCGCTCCGCAGACCAGATAGCTGACCGGATTGTAGAAACGCGGATCGTCCCGAAAGACGCTCAGGGCCGATTGCAGATCGATGACCATGCCTCCAACGCGGCCGGTGAGCGAATCGAGGCTCGGGTCATTCAGGCCTCCGTGCGAGGAAATGGCCGCCATGTTGTTTTGCCAGTCCCCAATCCAATGCGGCGCTACATGCGAAACCCACAGGAAGGCAGACAAGCTTAGAATCGCGGTAATAAAAAGGGATTGCAGAGCGCGTTTCCTGTAGATCCCGCCCGCCAGAAGGAAATAGAGCCAGACCAGACCCGCGTCATGCGGCTTGATGGCAAGACTGAGCGCCAAGCACAGGATGCCCGCCGGTACAAACCGCTCCTTGAGGAGACACCAGACGGCCACCACGCACAGGCTGACGACGATACCCGCGGTATTGCCGGCTACAAAAAAAGCTTCACAGTTGGCAAGCAATATGCACAACAGGAACAGAGTTACCCTGGACGAGTAGCCTGCTGCAAGATTCCACGTCAGCAATGCGGCCAGAATGAAAACTCCGGCTGTGAGTGTCATCCACAGTACATGTGCAGGCCCCCACGGCAGCAAAGCAAAGGGAGCTACGAAGAGGAATGTAGCAGGTAAGTTCACATACAACGTTACGCCTATATGATCCCGGACGGACTCTGATGGAGGTTTTCCGCCCTCGGACCGGTATACGCTGTCCAACTCACTCACGCTGTAGGGGTTGTGGTGTTCAATCAGGCATCGTGTGCCGTAATATACTGCCTTGAAATCCACCCACCGATTCGCCTCTGGCCCTAAAGTGGAGCCCCATAGGATGGAAATCCCGCAGGCCAGCAGTATCCAGGCAAGACCGGTCTGATTTGTCCTTTTCAAGCTCATCTTCGCTCTCAGAACTTTCGGCCGCCTGGAACTTGAATCATGACCGAAAAAGGAATGAATGAAAATATATATTACACAATAAAACAAGGGAGAGTACGCATCGGCAATCGAGCAGCCCAGCGTGTCTCTCCCCATCGTATGAAGGTGATCAATTTACGCCCAGATCCACCCCTGACAGGATCTGGATAATGCCTGTCTCGAGCGCCATGCCGCTCTTGGCAAATGCAGTGCGGACATCTGTTCCAGGAGCCTTCTGCCAGTTGAAACACTGGAGGCAATCAGAAGAACGAGACGAACATATTTACCCTAACCTGATCGTCTGCCAGTGCTGCAATCCACTGACTAAGCTTAAGAATTCGGCTCTCGTTCGGCTGACTGTTGCGAATTCGTTGAAATGCAGCCTTCGGAAAAAAGAGTACGCCTTCACACTAGCTCGGGCGTACTCATACTTCAAGCAAAGGCTGAGCCTGGCTGTTCCCGCGATGACTAGACCACGGGTTATATGGCGCCGGCAAATATCGTGCTGATGCTGCCAAACGATGAGCTGATGACTTGTGCTAGGCCCTGCATACTGGCAGTTGCGCCGAGGGCAATGATAGCAACGACCAAGGCGTATTCAACCAAGTCCTGGCCTTCTTCGTGGCTTACCAGGTTCTGAAACTTCTCGAACAACCTGAGTAATATGGTGTTCATGGTTTTTTCCTCTCTTCATTTTTCTGCCACGCGGGCTTGCGTCAATCATCCCTGCAAGGACGCTGGGTTCAGCTTCCCTTGAGACGCCTGGATAACGCGTTATAGCGCGCTAGCAAACGCCGTGCTGATGCTGCCGAACGAGGAACTGATGACTTGCGCCAAGCCTTTCATGGTGGCGGTAGCACCGAGGGCAATGATAGCGACAACCAAAGCGTATTCAACCAGATCCTGACCTTCCTCTCGGCTGATCAGATTCTGGAAGCTAACATACAGCTTGAGAAACATGGTATTCATTTGTGTCCTCTCAGTAAATTGATATTCCAAAACAGGCTAACATACCCTCCTACTGAGGGAGTGTGCCTGGTTATCAGGCTGAGGGAGTGTGCCTGGTTATCAGGTTAACACCTCGACGACGACTACATGGCAGTAGCGAATGTCGTGCTAATGTTGGCGAACGAAGAGCTGATGACTGAGGCCAAGCCCTTCATGCTAGCGGTAGCACCAAGAGCAATCAGTGCAACAACCAGTGCGTATTCCACCAGATCCTGACCTTCCTCGCGGCTCATCAGATCCTGGAATTTCACAAACAGCTTGATTAACATGGTATTCATTTGATTCCTTTCGGTTCATGGATACGTGATACCAAGCTGTTACACCCTCCAACTCAAGGAGTGTGCCTGGTTGTTTCGATGATGCCTTGAGAACTGGCTACAGCGCGCCGGCAAATGTCGTGCTGATGTTCGCGAACGAGGAGCTGATGACCGAGGCCAAGCCCTTCATGCTGGCGGTGGCGCCAAGGGCGATCAGTGCAACAACCAGAGCATACTCCACCAGATCCTGGCCTTCCTCGCGGCTCGCCAGATCCTGGAATTTCACATACAGATTGAGCAACATCGTATTCATTTGAGTCCTCTCAGATAACCGAATCTCCCAGCCTGCGGCAGGGGCAATCTAGCTATTGCAAGTAGCGTGCCATTCATGCCACAAACCATTACTTCTTATTTATCAATCATCTACAACAATTCAAGCCGAATATGAAGTGTAAACACGTGTATACAGAGGGTACCGGGCAGACCGGCCTTGTTTACAGAAAACGTACAATAGTAACCGATAAATAACAGTCGGCGGGGCTATTGCGTTTAAGCGTTCGCCGTTGGAGTAAGCGGGTAGTGCCATTATGGGAATGTAACGTAAATCACATGGCCGGATGTCCAGACCGGGAATCCGATATGGCCGAACAAGTAGAATAGCGCCATGGCAAGCAGGAAGCGTCCGGAAGTAGATATCGATCATCGCGCCAGCACACCCAACACGATGCAGCCAGAGCAGATGCACAGCGAAATCTCTGAATCCTTGGCGCCAGAAACGAGTTCTGCCGGAAAACCTGGTAATTACCGGAAAATTCTTCGCGCTATCGCGCCACTGCCCTTCGTAACTGTCTGTGGCCTGGCGTTTGGGTTCATCGCAGGGAACATCTGCCTTGCACTGCTGTTACCGAACGCTCCTTACACACGCGATTACATCTTCTATTGGGCCACCGGGCAGCAGTTGGTACGCCACGCAAATCCCTATGATCCCGTTGCCGTCACGCAGATTGAGCGCGCCGCAGGGCTTCCGCCCAAGCTGAATCCGGGTTTGATGCGGAACCTGCCCTGGGCGCTACCGCTTGTCTATCCATTAGGATTCCTCAGTTTGCGCGTGGGATGGATTCTGTGGTTCTTGCTCCTGCTCGCGTGCCTGGCGGTTTCGGTTCATTTGCTCTGGATCATCTACGGCCGCCCAAGGAATCGCCGCATCTTGCTGGGTTATTCCTTCGGACCGGCACTGCTCTGCGTGATCTTCGGACAAACCTCGCACTTTGCTCTGCTGGGATTGGTTCTGTTTCTGCGCCTGCATCGCACGCGCCCCTTTCTGGCGGGAATGTCACTCTGGCTTTGCGCGCTGAAGCCTCACCTCTTTCTGCCCTTCAGCGCAGTACTGATCGTGTGGGTACTGGTTTCCCGGAGCTACAAGCTGCTGGCCGGCGCTGCGGTTGCCCTGGCCGCAAGTTGCGCACTCACATTTGCCATGGATCCCATGGCGTGGACCCAGTACTCGCAGATGGTGCGCTTATCTGGAATCGAGAGGGAATACATCCCCTGCCTGAGCTACCTGTTGCGCGCCTGGCTCAGCCCGAACTCCATCTGGCTCCAATATCTGCCAGCCGCTTTAGGCTGCATATGGGCTCTGGCCTATTACTGGCCACGACGTCACTCCTGGAACTGGTTGATCAACGGAAGCCCGCTGATGCTTGTCTCTGTCCTTGTGGCGCCTTATTCCTGGATATATGATCAGGGGCTGGTTATTCCTGCCCTGTTGCAGGGCGCGTTTCTTACACGGTCCCGGAACCTTTTGATTGCTCTCGCGTTCTTGAGCGCCCTGGTCGAGGTCGCGCTCTTCCGCAGCCTTACGCACCCCAACGACATTGTCTTTTGGACATATTGGTCCGCTCCCGCCTGGCTGGTTTGGTATCTAATCGCTTCTCACTACAAACGGGCGCAAACAGAGGAAAAATGATATCTAAACCACTTCGCGTTCTCGCTGCCTCCTGCATTGTGGCTGCAGGCTTCGGTTATTTTGCCGCGCTCTGTTTCTACGTCATGAGTGACAGAATTGCGTCTCAAAAGGATTTCATCTCTTACTGGGCTGCCGGGCAACAGCTCATTCACGGCGCAAATCCATATGACTACGAAGCCGTACGCCACCTGGAACTCGCCACGGGTCGCGAGGACAGCAATCCACTTATCATGCGCAATCCCCCGATAGCCTTCTTCCTGGCATTGCCACTCGGCCTGGTCAGCGCGAAAAACGGCCTCGTCCTATGGCTATTCACTCTTCTGGCATGTCTTTCAGTATCAATCCGGCTTATCTGGCTTCTCAATGGACGCCCAGAGAGTCGTTTTCATCTGCTTGGCTACGTATTTGCGCCCGCACTGGCCTGCCTTATGGCCGGGCAGTTTGGCATTTTTCTCCTCCTCGGCGTATCGCTATTTCTGTACTTTCATCAGACCCGTCCATTCCTAGCCGGAACTGCCCTGCTGTTCTGCGCGATGAAGCCGCATCTCTTCCTGCCCTTTGCCATCGTGTTGCTCCTTTGGATAGTGGCCCGGAAATCGTACCAAATTCTTGTTGGTTTCTTCTCCGCGTTGCTTGCCAGTTGCGCGCTGTCGTACTGCTTCGACATACACGCATGGTCGCAATATATGCAAATGATGCACACGGGGAAAGCGCTGGATGAGCCCGTGCCAGTTCTCAGCGTGGTATTACGCTTTCTCATTGACCGCCATGCCGTGTGGATCCAGTTTCTTCCAGAGATTGCCGCCTGTTGCTGGGCGCTCTGGTATTTCTGGAAGCGCCGCAACCGCTGGAGCTGGATGGAAAATGGACTGCTGCTGCTGCTGGTCTCAGAGATGTGTGCGCCTTACGGCTGGTTTACCGATGAAGCTATGGCGCTTCCCGCTATCCTGTATGGAGTCTATCGTGCTGAGGAATCCATGCGTTCGCTCCTGCCTTTAGGGTTGATTGCCGGTATTGCCCTCATCGAATTGTTCGCCGGCGTCCAGATCATCTCGCCGTATTACCTGTGGACCACACCCGCCTGGCTCGCATGGTATCTCTACGCAACCAGAAGAAAGAGTTTGCCAGCGGAGGAATCTCACAACAGGATCGCAGAGAGTACAAATCCGCATTAAGGAAACATGCGCTCATGGGTATATCTGTGACCAGTCTACGGAACAGGCAGGAATTCCAAAGTGTCGCCAGGTTGTGTCTGCGTTTCGCGAATTGTACCGGATGGAAGCTCGAGTACAGAATGCGCCCGGAGACAGCCCGATAGCCGCCAGGGAGGCACCGCGCTCACCAGCTTCCTGATTTGATTCTTGCGGTCCAGATAGACGAGGTCGATGGGGAAGCGCATCCAGAAGGTGTGCACGGCCTCACAGGGCCGAATCCACATACCTTCTCCGCGATCGAGGCATTTGCGCCCCAGCAGGCCTTTGTTGCGTTTTGCAGCGTTATCGGCCACTTCCATGTGGGTGGCCAGAACAGTATTGCGCGACCTGTTCATGACCCGCAGACGAATATCCTGAGGGGCCTGACGGCGTGAAACGAGGAGATTCCGCAACCCCAATGCGATCCAGCGAAAGGGATTCATGCTGACAGAAACCTCATTGAGGCGCGGGCGCGGGAGCAGGCGCGGAGCTGGTGCTCGTTGACGCTGTGCCAAAGCCTCCCGTGGCGCCTTCAATCACCAACGGCTGCTCCGGCTTCATGCTGTCAACCAGTTTCTCCACGGGCATGGTGGGCGGCGGGGGCGCTGGAGTGTTGGCTGCGCTCTTGGCATCCGGTGTATTCATGGGTATGCCGGAGTTGGGCGGTAGAAACTTGGCCGGGAACTTAAGCTCAGGCAGCGGCGCTCCAGCCGGAATGGGAGCCACAATCTCAGGCGTCACAATCACGATCAGCTCGGTATTGGCTTTGGTCTTCTGCATCGACTGGAAGAACTTTCCGAGAATCGGTATGTCTCCAAGAAAGGGGATCTTCGCGAAGGTTTCGGACTCGGTGTTATCCAGCAGACCGCCGATGACAAAGCTTTGTCCATCGGCCAGCTCAACCTCGGTCCTCACCTTTCTGGAGGTTATGGCGGGCACTTCAAACCCGGAGAGCTCAACGGCATTGGTAAAGTCGAGGGCGCTGACTTCCGGGGCCACCTGCAGGCGGATCGTTCCGCGGGGAGTAATAGTGGGGATGAAGTTGAGGCGAACTCCATACTCCTTGAACATGATGGTCACAGTGGCCGCAGTGCCTGCTCCGCCGCCCTGAACGACGGGAAAGGGATATTCCCCTCCAGCCAGGAAGCTGGCCTGTTTGCCGTTGGCCGCCAGCAGGTTGGGTTCGGCAAGAACCTGCGCGCCTATGGTGCTCTGGAGGGCCTGAATCGTAACGCCGATATTCAGACCGGGGTAGAAGGCGGAGATATTCGTCGGAGACGTTCCTCCGGTCACCGTGGCGCCAGTGCTGCCACTAGGTGTAGTAGTACTTAAAGATCCGGTTGAAATTCCACCGATTGTGTTTCCAAAACCGTTACTGAATATATTTATGCCGAACTGCGCTGCCTTAGTGCGGTCAACGCTTATAAAGCGCACTTTGAGGAGAATCTGCGGATCGGAGGCCGGAACAGTGACGTTGAGCAGGTTGACTACTTTACCTCCCGTGGAGGCGATCTTGACCGCGCGATCCGAGCTGTTGAGATCCTTGACCGTGCCGCGCAGGAAGATGATGCCGTTCTCTGAGCTCACTCTCAAGGTATCGCCGGGAAGCTCTGCTTTGAGTTCACGGCGGATTGCGTCCAGGTTGTCGTGCAGGTTGGTCGCGCCGGGACGCACTGTCACGTTGAAGAACTGCCGGCTTCCGCGGGTATCCCAGATAATCAGGGTAGTTTCTCCAGGAGCCTTGCCCTCCACCATGACCTCGGTTGGGCTTGTCGCACGGACTTCAGCGACGTTGCCCTGACCAATGGCAACCCGCACTATCGGCCATGCACAATCTACCAGCACTGTCTTGCCCACGGCGATGGGAAGCTCATTCGTCGAGTCCTGAGAAGTGGCAGTCACGGGTTGAACAGGCAGCGTCATGGTTTGAACAGGCGGCGTTGCGGTTTGAGCAGGCGGTGGCGCGGTTTGAGCAGGCGGTGGCGCGGTTTGAGCGTGCAAGCCCGGCCAAGCGCAGAGGACAATAGACAATGCGCTGCAACATACGATGGTAACGGCGGTCTTCGCTCTCACTAGCGTCCCCCGGGAGCAGCAAATTTTTCTTCAGTCTTGGTTGAGCCGTTGAACACTACGATGGTAAAGATCTTGGGCACCACCTTCTTTACGCGCCGGGACTTTCCCGGTATTTTATTCTGCTCGCCCGAAAAGAGGTTGGATGTAGCCGTGCCGGGAACGTCAGCAACCTTTGTATCCAGCGGATTGCGCAGCACCAGCTGGATTTTCACCTGACTGCTGGCCAGGCTAAGGAGCTCCGCTTGTTCTGGAGTGACCAGAAGGTTTACTACCTGCACCGCCTTGGCCTTTCCCTCAGCATCTTTTTGGTAATCGGTTCCCGCGGACAACACCTGAATGTTCTGCAGGAGCGTACGCGACTGTGTGCCTTGCATGGAATTTTGCTGGCCAGGCGGATTGCCGGCGATCAGTACATCTACGCGCATTCCGGGAGTCACAAATCCCGACACGTTCACTACATCATCCACTTTGACGGCACAGGCTCTCATGCCCGGGGGAATGGTGGCTGCCAATCCTCCGCCGGAACCGCTGGCAGCCAGCCGGTTGTCGATAATGGGCTCACCCTCATAGATATCCGATAAAACGCCCCTGCCAATCAGACTGTTCTTGTCTTTCGCGAGAATGGAACCCTTGGGTGGCGTACCCGTGATCTTGATGGTCGTCAGATGGTCAGCGTTGAGTACAGTCCCTAATTTAATGTTCGACTTGGCTGCGACAACCTCGGTAATTGCCGGCGGCTTTGACGCGGCCGTCTGGTTGCGAACCAGGCGAACAACCAGATAAGTGCATGCGGCGGCAATGACGAAAGCCACTAGAAGGATCGCAAGTACTCTTCGGTTCATGTGGAGGCCTGTTTGAACTGGCTACCCGGCCAGCTTCGCCTTTCTGTCCCCTGTGGCAAGCTCCGCGCCAATAGCCTGTTTCGTATCTTGCCGAAATAGGGGTTGGCCCGACAGTTTGCCAGGCAAGTTTAACCGCCTGTCTAGTGTATTCCCTTCAAGCCTAATAGTAACGACCGAGGCAATGTTACAGGCAAAGGAGGTATCAAGAGAGTTATAGGTTAAACCCCAGCCATGAGCGATTCTGAAAGAGACTATAATTGAACTCTTGAAGGGGGGACGATGGGCCTCTCTCGGCGCTCCACCAGGCTGAGACCGCCGAAGCGCGACCTCCACGGCAAGAAGGACCAGGTGGCGCGAGGGAGGATATTCATCCGGTCATGAGGTCTTCCCCCACTATTACGCTATTTTCAGAGCGGCCGGAGCCGAGCCGGCAGCCCTATTCCTTTCTGATATCACTTTTGGTGCATGCTGGTGTGATTGGGCTGATATATTTGGGGCTCATGTCCGCGCCCCAGGTGAAGACCCCGGCCCTTGCGCAACACTATGACGTGCGTCATATTGACCTGCACACCCTTCAGTCTCAGATGCAGCGCGCCGCTAATAGCGGCTTCGAGTATCCGCGCCCGCCTTCCGCCAAGCATAAGCTTTCTCCGGGCGGTATCGCCACCGAACATCCGCCGCTGCGGCAGGCTGTGCATGCCCCGCCAGGCCCCCAGACGCTTCTGCAGCCAGATATACCCAAGCCTATGGTTCTTACCCAGGAAATCCCTCTGCCTACAGTCGTAATTTGGGACGGCATGAAGACATCCGCCAAGAACCTGGTTCCGCCTCAGCTGCAAAAGCCGGCTGTTTCCAACGTGGAGCCTTCGGTCCAATTGCCCAATGAAGAACCGAACATAGACATCATCGCCCTGGCGCCCACAGATCTGAAAACCGAAACGCAGAATATTTTTCCCAGTAACACGTCGCCCGTAGTGGTTCGCGGACCGGAACCGTCGCCGCCCACCCCGATAACCAACGCCCGAGGGTCAGAACAGCCCACTCCGGCTTCGGTCATGTCGGCCTCTGATCTCCAAATGGCGGATGGAGAGGTCACGCTGCCGCCCGTGAATGAATCGGCCTCCTCCAATTCTCCCGGGATGCCGGCGGCGGGACAGTCACAGGATTCAACGCAGGCCGGGCAGCTTAACCCGGCCGGCCAACCGGGAGAGGCCGGCGCAGGCCAGGGTTCAACTGGCGCCGGAGAAACGGCGGATTCCGGCTCAGCCACCCAGGGAGATGAATCTGGAACCGGGCAAAGCGCCTTCCCTCAAGGTGGCTCCAGGCGCGGCAACCCGCTTTCGTCAGCCCATATCTCGCTGCCCCATGACGGCCAATTCGGAGCTGTCGTGGTGGGTTCTTCTCTGGAAGAAAAGTATCCCGAGACGGCCACGCTCTGGAGCGGCAGGATGTCCTACACCGTATATCTGCACGTTGGCCTGGCGAAGAGCTGGATTCTTCAGTACTCGCTCTCCCGGGCCGACAACGCGGCTGCCGCAGGCAATATCCTGCATATCGAGGCGCCCTGGCCGTATAACATCGTACGGCCCAATATCCCGTCCGGCGCAATCGATGCCGATGCCCTCATGGTTCATGGGTTTGTGAACCAGGACGGCCGCTTCGAGGCGCTGTCCGTCCTCTTCCCGCCGGAGTTCACCCAGGCACAATTCGTGCTGGATGCGCTCGCCCAGTGGCAATTCCGCCCGGCAACGCAGAACGGACAAAATGTCATGGTGGAAGTGCTGCTGATTATCCCGGAGGAGCCACAATAATGCCACATCCCGGCGAGTCCAAGGGGGCGGACCGGCCGGGATACGGGAGTGATTATTCAGCGGACTACGTGGTGCCGTTAGGTACCAGACGCGGAGTGGTTAAACCACGCGCGATTCGCTGGAAGATTTGTTTCAACTGCGTAAAATTCACTTCATTGGTCGAGGGGCAGACACCGGTTGAGGGTTCGTCGGAATAGAAATTATCCGCCGAGGAGGCTATATCCTTCATTGCAGTGCAGGCGCTGATGCCTTGGTAGGCGCTGTATGACGCATCCGTGGAGCATCCCCCCGAGGCAATGCCGTAGCCAACCGTAAAGACCCTGGTTCCATTCACGCCGTTGGCATTCGGAAATGCCGCGGCCGACTGGGCTGCGATGATCGCCTGCCCGCACTGGCCTTTAGCCGATGGGTATGCGTACGAGTTCTTGTTGCTGCCGCTGCCGGTTCCGTTCAAGGTGCCCGTATCCGCCTTCAGGCCGCTGGAAGCATTCATGTCGCCGTCGCCGAGGATAATCATGACATTCTGCGAGCCGGGATTTGCCGCCTGCTGGGCGATAAGAGCCGCCTGCGCCGCGTAGATGGCTTGCGCATAGTAGGTTCCCTCGCCGCCCTTGGCCTGGATGCCGGTGCAACCGCTATATCCCCCGGCTGCTTCCACAAGCTGCGAGCCGGAGTTTAACGTGGTAGCCGCATCGTTGGCCTTGTAATCGTACGCAAACGCGGCGATGGTATGGCCCGATGTGCCTAACGGCGTCGGCACCACCTGGTAGGTGGAGGTGTAAGGCAGATTCAAAAGCCCATTCGACATCGTCCCAGTGGTCACGTTTTGAAATTCATACGGCTCAATCGTAGGGATTGTGGCGTTGGGACAATTGTAATAGTCTTTGGCCTGCGAGGTTTCCACTGGCGGGAAGAGAAAAATGCTGACGCTATCGACAGGCGTGACGCCCGTGGTGTTGGTGCAGGTTTGGCCCGACTGACATGGGTACATAAGACCCAACAGGGCCTGGACGCCCTGCAACGCGCATTGTTCTCGAGTGCCGGTGCATTGCAAGCTGCCTGGATCCGAGCTGGTCATCGACGACGTTGCGTCGAGAATGATCGCGATGTTCCACGGAGTGTTTTGTCCACCGGCCATGGATGCGGTCGCGGTAGCCCCAATGTTGAACGCGGGAACGTGGAACATCCCCCCGAACCACAACGGGACCCTCGCAGTCTGCAATACCTTGACGGCGTTGTAATTCCCGCTGGGAGAGCCGGTAGCAGCCTCGCATCCCACTCCCAAATTCGATGTCAGAGTCGTGAGGCACTGGAAAGTCGGCGTAATGGCAACATTTGTCAGGTTGGGAGTGGCGCTTTTCTGGCCTGGCTCGGCGCTGTAAGCAGTCACTAGTGCGGTTGCGGTGGTTGTGTTGGGCATAGCCGAGGCTCCGGCCAGGGCGGCCACGTCTGTTGATACCTGAAGCTGCTGACGGGCAACATAGGCATGGCCAAGATCGACGGTGATCCCGGCTATTCCTATAAACGCTAACATGCTTACCGACAGCATCACCGCAGACTGTCCACGCGTATCCTTCAGTAGCCTGCGGAAAAGAGTTACTTTGTGAAGTTTCATAAAACAATTCCCCCTTTCAATAGACAGTAACCGGTTGAGTCACAGATAGGTTTCCTGTCATTTTTTGCAAATACACTGGCATCCATGTGTACGGATAACTGACTATGAGCGTGGCCGGTGTGGAGGTGTTGTCTGCCTGCAGCACCGTGGCTGCACCTGTGCATGAAAACCCCGTTCCAGCCGTTGGGCCGTACGTAACGTTGGTGCCGCTCGAGTTCTGAATCGTCACTGTGTATGTGAGCTTGGATGCTGTGAAGCCCGGCAATGCAGTGGATACTGATGTTTGAATCGAAGCGCACGGATCGGAAAGCACATTCCGTGAAGTTGCCAGCACCTGAAGCGCGGCACTCGATGTAGCGGAGTTGAGTTGCTCATAGCTGATCATGGCCATGCTGAGCGAAAACATGAATGTCAGGACCATCAGCAACATGGGCACCACCAGGGCAAACTCAACCAAGGATTGCCCCTCGACGTTGGAATTCAGTAAGGTGCGAAGCCGGCCGCTCATAGTCCGTGCTTTTGCGCTCGCTCTGCAGGAGGCCTCGGCACGGCAAAAACCGTGCAGGATCGACCTTGCCTGCCCGCGCAGATTGCTCAGCCTTTTCATTGATTCCCTCCTTACATTGTCGTTCATAATCAACCTGATACGACAATAATGTTGTTATGTCAAAGTACTAAGGTACCCATGGAGAGCCCCCAACGGGTCTAACCATTGCCATTGCGGAGCCGCTCCAAAAATTGCTCGAGTTCCCTCCTGTTCGCCCCGTTCACCAGCGGGTTCTGCCCACTGCTCGCCGCCAGCGTATCTTGCGGGATGAATTGGAGGCCTACACCGTCGTTTCCCCATCGAACAGCCCTGGAGTGCACGGCGATTGAATGTTCAAAACCCTCTTCTTTACCGTTACCGGCCACTTGCAAAGTCATCAGAATTAGGGTACCGGGGTACCAACGCTCCTCCGTTACCACGTACAACCCTGACGAACTGATGTTCTTAACGTTGTGCCCTTTGGGAGCGGCGCCTGTCCAGTAATAGGCAGCCAGGCCGGGTAACGACTCCCGTGGAGCACTTCTCAGATCAGGAGCTGTTCTCGGATCAGGCGACCACCAGCGACTCAACCAATTCTTAGGCCGCTTGACGTACTTCATCCCCGGCTCAGCAAGATCCATCTCGTACGGCTTCTCGGACGGCTTATCGAATTGCTTCTCGGACGGCTTATCGGGCGGCCTGTCGTACGGCTTCTCGGACGGCTTCACGAATTTCTTCTCGGACGGCTTCTCAAACGCAGAGCGCTCTACCTGGAGAGGTTTCTCCTTGGTACGTTCCTCCTGGGGACGATCCTCACTGGGACGATCTTTCAATTCCACCACTCCAGGGCCGCCGCTCCAAAGCGGCTTCGCACGCAAGAGCACGGCGCACTGCACACCACTGGAAACCCTGCTGGTGCTGGTAATCATCTCCAGGCGGCCCTGCATTTCCTCCGCCAGGCAAAGCACCAGCTGATCGCCCGATTGGCTCTGCGACGAATAGATAGAGTGGATTGGAAGCGCCAGAACGCTTGCCGGCCGCGGGCTCGAAGGAGAAACACGAAATGTGGGGTATGACTCAACTACCTCAATGACCCGGCAATCCTCGTCCAGGTAAATCAAATCGAGAGGGGCGCGCATATCCGTCTCCGGAATTCCGCGAAACGGCGAGAGCCAAAGGCCTTCACCAGACTTTAGCATCAGCTTTTGAAACAGCCTCGTGAGCTCCGCGGACTCCATACTGGCGGTAGCGACCTCAAGGCCGAGGAAGCATTCACGAGTCTGGTTGTATGCGCAAAGCCTTCGTAATTCCATCGAACCTCCGGTCCTCCACGAGGACCCGGCAGCCGTGTGCTGTCTCAAAGTGCCATTCGTCTGCTCAACCTCTTGCATCAAATTGCGTTAAAACTGCTCATGCAAATCCGTTTTTCACAACTGGACCAGCCAAAACTTCTGCTCCGCCAGGCGCGAAGAAAATATTTCGCTTAGCCTAAAGAGCTAAGCAGAGACGCAACATCCCGCACCCGCTGACGGGGTGAGATCGGAGACATACTGCCGAACTGGCAATGTGCCCGGCCAGCGAATGATTTAGTTGGCCTGCAGAATCCACGCGGCGTTTCCGCGCTGCCGGCCCACCCACAAAACCGGTACTACTTCTTTTTCTGAGCGCGGTGGCGCAAGACCAAAACAACAATCAAAACCACAGCCAACACACCTGCGGTAATCTGAATAATCAAAGTCGTGTTCATGTCAACTCCTCTTTCTGCAAATGCTGGTTACGCTCCCCGGCTTGAGCAAACTCGAACGACGCCGGGCGTCAAAATAGCGAATTCTCCGGAACACAACCGCGGACCGGCCAGCGAAGCGCGCCTTCACGGCGCCGCCGAAACAAGCGCTGCGCTACTTGACTCGGGTGCGGCGACGCTGGATCAATACGATCAACACAACAACAGCCAGCACACCGCACACGATCTGGATGAGAGTAGTACCGTCCATGTTCATATCGATTCCTCCTTCCCTCAATGATTAAGACCCGCAAATGATTCCATGATGGAGAGGATCGCCGGTCCCAGAGTAACAACAAAAAGCGACGGGAATATGAACAGCACAAGCGGAAAAATCAGCTTGATGGTGGTCTTTGCCGCCGCCGCCTCCACAGCCTGTACACGCTGTGTTCTGAGTGTATCGCTGTGGACGCGCAGTGTCTTGGCAACACTGCTTCCAAACTGATCTGCCTGAACCAGCATGGATACCAGATTGCGCACACAGTCTACGTTAGTGCGTTCCGCCAGGTGCTTCCATGCTTCACTACGAGGGCGTCCCGCGCGTTGCTCTAGCACGACAATACCCAATTCATCGCACAGTTCCGGCTGTGCTGATTTCAATTCCACAGTAGTGCGCGACGTTGCCTGGTCCAGGCTTAGCCCCGCCTCGATGCAGATCACCAGCAGGTCAAGCACATCCGGGAGGCCGCGCCGAATATGGCTTTGGCGTTTACTAATCCGTTTCCCCAGCCAGAAATCCGGCGCCAGAAAACCTATGCCCAGGGCTACGACGTACATAAATATGCCGCCGTAGGCTCCAATTCCACTGGCCCAAAAAAGGATAACCATCAGAATAGGAGTTAATACTTTCGTGCCATAGAAAACCTTGACCGCTGACTCGTCACGGAATCCAGCGCGCTGTAGCCGCTGCATGACGACAGACGTCTCGGCCTGACTTCTCGGCAGCACGTTTTCAAAGTGCTCAACCACACCGCCAATGGAAATTCCTGTCTGCTGAATAGTGGCTAAAATGGACTTCGGCTTGGGGTGCGGATTAATCACGTCAGTAATTCGCTGCAGCATTTCTTCGCGATAGAACAGCAGCAGTCCGCCGCTCACGATCAGCAGGAATACGACACAAAATGTAAAAATCGCAAAAAATCCCATAAAACCCTTCAAACGTCCATGTTGACAATGTGGTGAATGATGAAACCACCAACTACCATCATGCCTGCGGCAGTCCAGAGCATCTTAATGCCCGTTGGATTCTTCCACAAGACGCTCACCATCTCCGGATTAACAAAATACAAAACGAGTCCGAGCACCATAGGCAGAAGGGTGAGAACCCATCCTGTCAAGCGTCCCTGGGCCGTATGCACTTCTACCTGACGCTTCAAGCGAAATCGCTCCCTGATTACATAAGATGTCTTGTCGAGAACCTCGGCCAGATTTCCCCCACTCTCCTTCTGGATCATAATCGCCGTCGAAAAGATGCGGAGGTCCTGCAAGGGAACGCGTTTGCAAAGGTTGTCCATTGCATTCTTCAGTTCCAGGCCGTAATTCTGCTCCTCGAAACAAGTTCTGAATTCGCAGCCGACCGGGTCGACACATTCACGAGATACTGAGCCGATTGCGGCAATGAGGCTGTGCCCGGCCCGCAACGCGCTCACCATCAGATCCAGCGCCTCCGGCATTCCCTGTTGAAATGCGTCGAGGCGCTTGCTGCGTCTATGAAAAACATAGGCTAAAGGTATAAAGCCCGTCAGCACTCCGATCGGCACAGCCATGATGAAGGAATCGAAGCGCAGGTATGTCAAATAAGCCGGGAGAGCAAAGCTGAATAGACAACCAGCTACCAGGGTTCCGGCGTTCCACTTGAGATCTGCCTGATAGAGCAGAGTATGGATAACCGGCGCCAGATCTAACTCCTTTAGCTTCTGATTGAGCCAGGGAATGCTGCTGATCATTTCGCTCTTGCGAAGATTGACGTCCTTGCCGCGCTCCATCCCATCGTTGTCTGTGGCCAGAGCTGAGTCGAGCACGGCATAGACTTGCTTGGCCCGCTGAGAGGCTCCGGAACCGATGGCGTAAGCCAGCAGAGCTACGATCGCGAAAACGCCCACAAAAATCACAAAAACGATCAATCCCACATTATCTCCCATATCTGTTTTCCTCCTTTCCGCTCAATTGACTGGCGTTTCGCGCTCGAATAGAACCGGTGGTAGAACGATACCGGAGACTCGAAGCCGATCCAGAAACCGGGGACGAATATGGGTTGGCTGGAATATGCCGATAACCTTGCCATCGGGCCCGATTCCTTTCTTGTTGAAAGTAAAAATCTCCTGCATGCTGATGACGTTCTCTTCCATGCCGGTTATTTCGGAGATGCTTGTTACTTTGCGTGTACCATCGCTCAAACGCGTGACTTGAACAATAATGGTGATGGCTGACGTTATCTGCTGGCGAACAGATTTTTCCGGCATATTCATGTTGCTCATCGCGACCATTGATTCAAGCCTGGCGATGGCATCTCGAGTGGTATTGGCATGAATCGTGGTCATCGAGCCTTCGTGCCCGGTATTCATGGCCTGAAGCATATCGAACGCTTCTTCTCCACGCACCTCGCCCATGATGATGCGGTCGGGGCGCATGCGTAGGCAGTTGATCAGAAGTTGACGCTGGCGAATCGCACCTTGCCCTTCAATGTTGGGCGGACGGGTTTCGAGTCGCACAATGTTTTCCTGCGCCAGTCGGAGTTCAGCCGCGTCTTCTATGGTTACGATGCGTTCGGTGCGCGGAATGTACTGCGACAATATGTTCAATAAGGTGGTCTTGCCGGTGCCGGTGCCGCCTGAAATGAGGATGCTGATCCTGGCTTTTACCGCGGAGGATAGCACTTCCATCATTTCCGGAGAGACGCTCTTCAACTGAACCAGCTGATTGGCTGCCAGGGGGCCTGTCCCGAAGCGGCGAATTGACATGGATGGTCCGTCCAGCGCCAGGGGCGGAATAATGGCATTCACGCGGGAGCCGTCTGGCAGCCGGGCGTCGACCATCGGAGAGGACTCATCCACCCTGCGTCCCACGCGCGATACGATACGATCAATGATCTGCAGCAGATGTTTATCATCGCGAAAAGTCGTATCGACCCTCTGCAGAAGCCCGTTTTTCTCTATGAATACATGATCCTTGTCGTTGATCAGGATGTCGGAAATCTTGGCATCGCGCAGCAGCGGTTCCAGCGGGCCAAGGCCAAAAACCTCGTCGAGCAGGTCCGCCTGTATCCGTTCCTGCTCGTCGAAGTTCAGGGGCACTCGCTGCTCGGCGATGATCTCCTTTACGATGCCGGAAACCGCCTGGCGCGCCTGACTGGAATTGACGCGAGACAGCTTCTCCAGATCCAGCTTGGAGATCAGGGTCCGGTGTATCTCCGCTTTGTACTTTTCCAGATTCAGCAGTTCCACGTTCTACCTACCATCAGGACAGGATTCTTGTCCGCAACTTCGCCATCTCAAAAGAAGCTCCCTGCCAAAATGGAGGCAAAGAGCTGTAGACTCGTCAACCTCCCATGGAGAAGGTCACGCTCACCGTGGTCTCCACGTCCACCGGCTCACCGTCGAGAAGGTATGGCTTGTAGCGCCAGGTCTTAACTGCATCCAGCGCAGACTGTCGCAGCATGGCTGGTCCGCTGACAGCACGGAGATTTTCGACCGCTCCCGACTTGGTAATGGTAGCTTGTATCACCACTGTGCCGGTGACTCGGGCTTCCCTGGCCATCTGCGGATAAACCGGAGCGGTTTTCTGAATCAGCAAACCGCCGGCGACACCCGCCGAGATGCTCATCTTCGTGGGAGCCGCGACCTTCACCTTCGGCCCGTTCTGCCCAGTGAAGACGTTTCCCGCCGTTCCACTGCCACCCAGGCCATCCATACCGGCCGATGTAAAGCCAGCAGAGGGCGGGGGTTCCTTGCCGGCCAGCATTTTAAGGTCACTCGGAATCCGCGACGGCGCGCTCAGCTGATGGCTCATTGCTATTTCCGACGACGGGCGCGGGCTATCTGTACTCGTTGTCTCTGATGTCGTCGCTGGCGCGGGTGTCGTTACAGTCGTAGCCGTCTGCTGCGGCGTGCTCGTCGATGTTTGCTGCGGAGCAACCACGGGCTTCGGCGCTGCCGTTCCGGACCGCATCTTATAGCCCATAAAGCCGAGGATGAGCACAAACGCAAGCGAACCGACGCCAATAAGAGGCGCCAGTCCTTTCTTCTTTCCCGTGCTCTCGTCCTTGTGTTTCTCGACTTTCGTCTTAGGCGGCTGAAAAACCTGCTCGGCTTCCGCATAGGCCGCCGTGGATGCGCGTGCAACAGGGCTCGGTATGCGATCCACTACGGGCGGCACGGCAACTCGCGCTGTTGCTGGTTTGGCTGGCTGTGCCGCATGAGGCTCTCCGCTATCCCATTCGCTGAAATCTGCGGGAAGCGTTGAGGGTTGCGCAATCTCTATTTCTTCTGGAGGTACCATTGGCCATCGGCTCCCTTCACATAAGTTGAACCTTTGTAGCTGCGCGTTTCAAGTTTGCTCTGCTGGTTGAAGTCTTTGTCGTCGAGCTGCACTCTCTGATCTGCATCGCTAAAGTCTCCGCCAGCCGGACCAGCATCGACCGCTGTCGGTATGAGCATAGCGATGTTTGGCAATCCTTCCACCACAAGCGTCACCGTGGCTTGTGCTGTGGTGAAGTCTGTGGTGTCTGTGGGGGTGAAAGTTGCAGAAAGTGTTTGTGTACCCGCTGCCAGCACGTTACCCGCGGCGGGTGTATAGGTGAAAGTGCCCGGAATCAATGCCGTGGCATTTAGCTGAGCGGCGCTGAGCGGTGTGCCGTAAGCGATGGCTGCGGGGGACGGCCATGTGATAATCGGCGTTGCTTTAGTGACAGTAAGTTGTACCGTGGCCTGCGCCGATGCATCGTCCGAACTGTCGTTCGGAGTAAAAGTAACTGAGAGTGTGTGCGTTCCCGCCGACGGCATTTCGCCTGCAGCTGGAGTGTAGACGAAGGTGCCCGGAACCGAGGCTTTGGCATTCAACTGAGTGGAGCTGAGCATGGTGCCGTAAGAGATGGGGGCGGGTGTCGGCCATGTAATGACAGGCATTGCCTTGGTAACAGTTAGTTGCACAGTGGCACGCGCTTCAGGAAAGTTGGCGTCTGTCGGTGTAAAGGTGACCGTGAGCGTATGCGTTCCCTTTGCGAGCACCTCGCCTGCAGGTGGAGAGTAGGTGAAGGTGCCCGGAAGCGATGCCGTGGCGTTGAGCTGAGCATTGCCGAGCGGTGTGCCGTGCGATATGGCAGCCGGCGTTGGCCATGTAATCGTGGTTGGCTTTGCCTTGGCGACAGTGAGCGTCACGGTGGCCTGCACGTTGGCATAGTCCGTAGTATCAGTTGGAGTAAAGATAGCCGTAAGCGCATGCACACCCGCCGCCAGTATCTCCCCCGGACCAGGGTTGTAAACGAATTTCCCCGGAATCGATGCGGTGGCATTCAGCTGCGTAGCGCTAAGCGCGGTGCCGTATGCAATCGAAGCTGGCTCAGGCCATGTCACGGATGGGGTCGCCTTGGTAACAATAAGCGACACAGCGGCCTGTGCCGCGGTGTAGTTCGTGGAATCCGCTGGGGTAAAGGTTACCGAAGGAGTATGCGTCCCTGCCGTAAGCACCGCGCCAGCTGCGGGAATATAGGCGAATTTTCCTGGCACTGGAGACGTGGCATTCAGTTGATTACTGCCCAGGGCGGCGCCGTAAACAATCGAAGCCGGATTAGGCCACGTGATATGCGGCGTCACCTTGGTCACAACCAGCGACGCTTCGCATTGAGTGGCGCTGTAGTCCGTAGTGTCTGCCGGAGTAAAGGTTGCCGTTAGCGACTGTATCCCTGCTGACAACACCGTTCCTGCAGCAGGTGTATAGACGAAAGTTCCTGGAACTGACGCCGCGGCATTCAATTGAGCGTTGCCCAGCGGAGTGCCATAGGCAATCGAAGCCAGCGGAGGCCAGTTGACGATTGGCTTGGCCTTGGCGACAGTGAATGACACGGCTGCCTGCGCAGTGGTGTAATCCGAAGCATTTGACGGAGTGAAGGTTGCAGTCAGAGTCTGTACTCCGGCTGTCAGCATCGTACCTTCCGCGGGAGTGTAATCGAATTTTCCCGGAACTGACGCCGTAGCATTTAGCTGAGCAGAGCTGAGAGCGGCGCCGTAAGCAATCGGAGCAGGCGTCGGCCATGCGATGGCCGGCGTAGCCTTGGTGACGGTGAGTGACACTGCAGCCTGCGCCGTGGTGTAGCCCGTATCGTCCGCCGGTGTGAAGGTTGCCGAGATCGTATGCGTTCCCGCAGGAAGCATCTCGCCTGCGGCAGGAGCATAGGTGAATCTTCCCGGAACCGATGCCATGGCATTGAGCTCCGTGGCGCCGACAACTGTGCCATAGGCAATCGGAGCAGGCGTCGGCCACGTGATGACTGGCTTTTCCCTCTGCGGGATCACTTGTACAGGGGGCTCCTGGATCTCTTTTACTGCCGGGGCTTTCTGCAGGTGCCATTCGCCATCCGCGCCCCTCACATAGGTGGCGCCCTTGTAAGTGCGCGTTTCCGGTCCGCTCTGCTGGACGGGAACACTGGCGACCGGAGTTCTCTTGAGGTGCCACTCGCCATCCGCACCCTTCTCATAGGTGGCGCCCCTGTAAGTGCGCGTTTCCAGTTCAGTCTGCTGGCTGGGGGGACTGACCTCTTGTTGAGCCATTTGCTTCGGGCTCACAGATTCGGCGCGCTCTGCTTTGGCTGTTGTCGCAACCGGTTTTTGCGGTACTGGTTTTTGCGGTACCGGTTTTTGCGGTACCGGTTTTGGCGGTACCACTGCCGGCGCGGCGCTCGCGGGAGGTGCCATGGAGGGCTTGCTTGTGACCTTCGCTGCGGGCTCTGGCTTGGCAACTGCACTGTCCGGACCTGTACCCAACCCCAGCTGCGTCAGTGTCCGGGTATCCGTGCTGTCAGGAGCCTTAGAGGAAAAGCCCAAGCTGAAACTCTTGAGGCTGAAGCCTCCCTTTTTCTCCGCGACTGCAGGCAGGCCACAAGCAGTTCGTGCCATCTGCCGGATGAGCCGGGAAATGGGCGAATCTTCAAGCGCCAAAGGAATCGCCGTGGTTTGCATACGCTTCACAGCGTTGTAATCGTTAGGAATCTTCCACTGCGCTGGCCGGGTGAGGGCCTTGGTAATCTGATCTTCAGAAACCCCCATGGAGCGAGGTTCAAACCGGTTGAGCACGATTTCCAGTTTGGGAACCGTGGTCAAGAAATACTGCGAAATCAGGCGATTTGAGTTGCGCAGTCCGGCAATGCCGGCCTGGATGACCAGGTAAACCGTCGAGCCCTCTTTGAACAGGCCGGTACTCATCAAATCGAGCCTGGAACCGATATCAATAACCACGTTTTCAAAGTCCTGCCGCGCGACCGTGATGAGCCTGTCGACTGCTTCATCGGAGGCTTGATACTGGGGAAACTTGCCCGGAGCCGCAAGCACAGAGACTCCCGAGCTATGTTTGATCAGCAGCCTGGAGAGAAAACTCGAATCCAGCCGGTTGAAATTCTGAAGAGCGTTGATGGTTGAATATTCGGCCACGACACCGAGATTCAGCGCCGCGTCTCCCAGCGGGAGATCGAGATCAATCAACAACGTACTTTGGCCTGTCTCCCGGGCCAGAGCCACTGCAAAATTGCAGGCTAGCGTGGTGACGCCATCGCCGCCCTTGGCCCCGAGAAACACCATAAGCCTGCCGCCCGTCTTCTTGGGAAGATGCGCTGCTGGACGCCGGGCAGAGGCCCGGACCAAGGCCTCGGCCATGGTGCTTTGCGCAAAGGGCAAGGTGAGAAACTCGCGAGCGCCCGCTCGCATGCAACGGACCAGAAGCTCTGAATCCGCCTTCACCGAATACACCATCACTGTTGCCGTGCCGTTGGCACAGATGCTCTCAACAAGTTCCAAGGCGTATTCCGGATGGCTGTCCAAATCGATGATGATGACGTCGTAATGCTGTTCCAGCAGCCTTGGCACATCGTCCAGGCTTGGAGGATAGGTGGAGAACTCCCGGATTTCGCCCCCGTGGCATCCAGCCAGTGCGGTGACCGCTGCCTTGCGGCGCTCCTCGTCCGGGCCGATCAGCGCAATCGACAGCACGTTGCCGCCGAGTGAATCCGGATATTGATCATCAAGGTATGAAGAAGACTCTGAATTCACTGGATTGCCGCCCCCTGACGTTTGCAACTTGCCTTGCGGGTTACCCGAGGATCGATATGACGATTGCCAATTGGACATAACGCCTAGCTCCTAACCCCTAACGAGCGAAAAAAGAAACCAGTGTCCCCATGGCAATGGCCGGCTCGTAAGGCATCTTACGCTTCAATAGCTCAGCGAGTGAAGTCTCCGGTTCGCCACTCATTCCATTCTGCTTCCTACCAAAAAACAAATTGCCCGCCTTCAGTATCAGCTTCCTGATAACCATGCGATACGTTATCCAGCACAAAACCATGAGTCCCCCCGCCAGGCTGGTGAAAAACAGCGCCCAGAACATTTGCACCGGTCCTATCCAGGCGCCAAGCGCGGCGCACAGCTTCACATCCCCGCCGCCCATGCCGCCCAGCCAGAATAAAAACCCAAAGACCAGCAACCCAAGTCCCATGCCGGCGAAGCTTTGGCCGAGGCCATGCCACCTGAATTGACCGAGGCCATGCCAGCTAAAGCCCTCACTGATGCCACCCCAGTCAGTACGCCAGGGAGAAAGCACAAGCCCAGCCAGAAGGAAAGGAAGGACAAGCCAGTTGGGGATGCGGCGAAAACGCAGATCCGTGAACGTCGCCACAGCGAGTACGATCAGCGTTGGCCACCAGGCAAGCGAGTGCATTCCCGACATTCCTTCCCCCTTGTTGCAGGAAACAACCATTATTGCAACAGTCCAACTATAATTGCAATTGTCTAACCAAACTGCAAAAGACTGAACATGCTCAAAATCATATACATGACCGCACACTGCCCCAAATGGTGTACACGAATGTTTACGGAAAAGAGCTCTGGAGTGAAGCGAGGCGTATACACCCTGCTAGTGCGCATCTGGAACAGCAAGAGCAATTTACAGGCACAAAAGGATCAATGGAGCAGTGGCTCCAGAAACAATCCAAGTTTTTTTTAGGGGTATTTATATAAAAAGTACCTAGTATGCTATTACTAAAGTGACTACATTAACATATATGTAAATAATGACTCTCGTGTCAGAGGAACTGCAATTTAGGCATCATTTCGACTTTTTCAGTCCATTTTTTACAAGACTTTACCTAACGTTATATGCTTGATAATAATAGAGTTATTTTATATCTGTCTGAACTGAGTATATTCTGCCCTACATGCTTGTTTGTCGATCATTTCCATGGCCAATATTCTTAAACTATTTATTGCTGGAAACATTCTTACTAAAGTAATCTCGACACGATTCAACTCCACCACTAATATCAATTTCCAGAATCAACAATTGCCTATTGAGATTTTCGGGTCCTGTCAAAGGGGTGGTGTCACCAAGGTGGCATCGGTTTTGCGTTTAACTGCTTTTCTTTGACCTTACGCCGTGAATTTAGGGCAATGAGGGCTATGATCGTGTTCCACCGCTTCGTTTTTTAGGGGCGGCTTGATGCGTTTTCCTGAGATGCAGGTCCACAAATGATCAAGATTGGCCTATATTCTGAAGACCGTACACTACACACGCTGCTTTCCTCGGCCCTTGGAAAGGACTTCGAGGTCTACATGGAGCCGGATGAGGATGGCATGAATCTGATCCGGGCTGCCGGAGATTGCGATGTCATGATTCTGGATCTGCAATCGAATCATGATTCATTGCAGGAGCGAATTGGCTGTACCCAGCGCTTGATTGCATCTCAGGTTCCCTCGGTGATCATGGCCGACGATGCCCTTCGGTCCACCGCATTTGAGCTGGTTCGGTCAGGAGCCTTCGGCTACTGCCGCAGACCGCCCTCCATCCGGGATCTCAAAACCATGCTCAGCCGGGCGTACGAGAACTCCACGCTCAGGCAGCAACTGCAAACCGTGCAGCAGCAACTGGAGGTACCCGGCAGTTGCGACCGGTTAATTGGATCAAGTCCGCAAATGCAGCGGGTTTATCAGTTGGTGCATCGCGTTACCAACCTCAATGCGGCAGTGCTGATAACCGGCGAAAGCGGAACAGGCAAGGAACTGATTGCCCGCGCCATTCACAATATGGGCTCTCGCGCCAGTCGCCCCTTTGTGGCCGTCTCCTGCGGCGCCATCCCTGAAACGCTGATCGAAGCCGAGTTGTTCGGCCATGAAAAAGGCGCTTTCACAGGCACGGTTGGGGCGCGCGAGGGCTACTTCGAGCAAGCTGACGACGGCACATTGTTCCTCGATGAGATTGGCGACTTGAGTCTGTTCACGCAGGTCAAGCTGCTGCGCGTCCTGCAGCAGATGGAATTCAGCCGCCTGGGCAGCAACAAGCTCGTTCCCTTGAAGGCGCGGTTGATCTTCGCCACTCACCAAAATCTGGACAAATTGGTTGGTGAAGGAAAATTCCGCCAGGATCTTTACTACCGCATTAACGTCATGCGGATTGAAGCGCCTCCGCTCCAGGATCATGCTGAAGATATCCCCAAGATTGCCCGGCATTTCTTGCGTCATTACGGGAAAATATTCCAGAAGCCGATGGATGATATTGAGCATGATGCACTGGCCATACTGCAGAGCTACACCTGGCCCGGCAATGTGCGCGAGCTGGAAAATGTCATGCAGAGGGCCATCATCCTCGCGCCGGGCAAGACCGTTCGCGCCGAAGATTTAAACTTGAACACCGAGGAGAACGAGGTTGATATTGGCGATATCGACGACGTTGTCGATATCGGCGATTACCATCCTGCCGGCTCCTTTGAACGGCAGCTTCGCGACTACAAGGTCAAACTGGCCGCGGCAGCTGTGCGAGAGAACAATGGGAATAAGACGCTGGCGGCTCGAAGCTTATGCATCTCCCGTGCCTATTTGCATCGCCTGATCAGGCTTGCAGAGCCCGACACCGACTTCGATCAGGATATTCGCGACGTAGCGAATGGTTGAGCGCGGCGCTACGCTTGAACAGGCGCTTTCTCTATAGACGTAAAAATCCGTCGTAGTTCCCTGCTAACTATGCGTGTTGTATACCGGCGGCCCGGCAATAACCAGCCCGCTGTTCTGCCGTCCGTGAATATACCAGCAGCACCATTGCGTTTCATAAGCCTGGCTGTCGGCTGGTGCCGTCAAATCTCTGTAGATTACCTTTCCGTAAAGAAATACCTTTTCTTCCCACGTTTCGATTCGCCTGTACCTTTCCTCAGAGTCGCAAAGTCCTCTTGCATCGTCCCGGCAAAATGCTTTGATTGCCGTTGATTCCCCCGGAAGCAGAATGATGGGAGTAAACGGTGCGCCCCGTTTCTCATCCGTATACTCGGGGCTGCCGGGAAGGTGCTCTTCGTCGATGGCTAACCTGGTCTGTACCAACGTATCGATGATCTTGGCCGGAGTGCGGCCTCGGTTTGATGCCATGATGGTAAAACTATTCTCCGCGCTCGGGGATGGCTCGACTGAAATCAGTATCCAGGACCTCTCCGCGTGGAGGATAGCCTGAGCAGTCATGAGTGCGGCCTGTGAACTCGCGGCGGCGGCCTCGGCAGCGGTTTCCGCATATCCCGTTTGGCGGTCAATCTTTTTCAGCAGGGACAAGGCCATCATGATGCCGATGTAACCCAGGATGACGAGCACCAGGTTGGCCGCCCAGGTGATGCGCTCGTGCAGATTCCAGGCCGACGGCGCGGGAGAGGGGTTGACAACGCCGATGTGCTGCGGCTGGATATCCTTGACAGCGCTTTCGCCCTCAGTCGTTGGCGCTGGGTTGGCAGTCTCTTGCGGTATAACGGTTGACGGCGCTGACACGGGTGGCGTCTGGCGATTTACCCCGCCCTGAACGCTTGTTTGGGCATGATCTGCCGCAGGCGCCTGCATGAGGGCCAGAAGCACCGCGAATATCGCTAAACCCTTCAGCCTCATGGGGCAAATGTATCACACGCCTCTGGCAAAGTCCCGCGCCAGTAGCGCCTGGCAGGACTCCTGAGGAGACCTGTTACGGTTCCACGACCTCCACGCCCCGCCAAAAGGCCACGTATCCTTTGATCTTGCGTGCCATCGGCTTGGGGTCGGGATAGTACCAGGCAGCGTCCGGGTTATCCTCCCCGTCGATTATCAGCGTCATGTAGCGCGCCTGCCCCTTGACCGGGTCCAGGGAGGTGGTTGTACTGGGACGAAAATACTCGCGTTTAAGACTGGATTCGGGAAAGTAGACGTTCCCATCCACCGTCTCCGTCTTCTCGCTTTCGGCAATTACTTTGCCGTTCCAGATAGCTCGTGCCATGGTTATTCCGATTATTCCGTTATGGCTCTATCGGCTTAAAGCAGGTCCGATGAGAGGGCCGCATATGACATTAGCAGAGATTTGCCAACAGGTCGAGTCCTGTTTACGGTTTGGAGTGAGAAAATTACCGGCCTTTCGCTTTCTGGCTGGCGGGCAGACTCTTGCGCCGGGCTTCCACATACTTCAGTGCCGCCTCGTAGCGCTGCGCCGCGGCTGTAAACCGGTTCACCAGCTCGGACGTCTTCATCAGGAACGCCGGATTCTTCCCCCGGATGCCGTCCAGGATGGGCGCAAACTTGGCCAGCAGGAAAAACCCCTCGCCATTGCAATCCACAAACAGTTCCGCCGAAACCGCCCCGTGCAGCACCATCGCCGCTGCCATCTCCCAATAGCTGATCACCTGCCTCAACCAGGCGTTGTGCGGGTCGGCGGGGTTCTCCGCCACGGCAAAATACTCCTCCGCGGTTGACGGCCAGAACTCGGACATCATCCACGCCCGCGCCTTGCGCAACTCCGCTTCGGTGCGTAGTTCATACAACCTGAGAATGATTTCGGCATCCGCCGGGGTAGCTAGCATTCGTTCCATATGTGAGTTCTCCGCAGATTCATACTACTGGATTCTAATGAAAATTGCTGTAAGGCTGTATTTTGGCTAGGACGTCGTCGCGCGTCTACGCTCTTTGCAACGCCTTCTTGCCGCCCTTCTTCGCTGCTGGCTTATCAGCCGCTTTAGCGGACTCTTTCTCCAACACCGGCCCATGCGTCGCGGCCGTCGGCAGTGGCGGCGCGTCGCCAATCCGCTTCGAGTAGTTGCACAACACGGCGCTTTCCGCCGGCACAGCACCCTTTCCGCCGCTCTTGGCAGTCTTTTTCTTCGGCGCAACCTCTTCTTCGGCCACCTTTTTCTTATTGGGACACTCCAGAAAGACTCCTGTGCGGAGCGTCTTCTCCACCAGATACGGGCTGCCGCACTTTGGGCACTTCTCAGCCACCGGCTTGTTATTCGAGGTAAAGTCGCACTTCGGATAGTTCGTACAGCCCCAGAAGATGTTGCCCCTGCGCGCCTTGCGCTCGGCCACATCGCCCTCGCCGCACTTGGGGCATTTCAAGCCTTCAATCAGATTCTGTTTCACGTACTTGCACTTGGGATACCCGGAGCAGGAGACAAACTCCCCATAACTTCCCTGGCGCAGCACCAGAGGCTTGCCGCACTGCGGGCAATTTTCGCCGGTCGGCTGCGGCGCCGCCACCTTCTGTTGCTGCTTGCTGCTCAGCTTGCGGAAGGTCTTGCAGGGCGGGTCCTCGTTGAATCCCGGGCACGACATGAACATCCCAAACGGGCCGCGCCTGAGCACCATTACCCGCCCGCAGTTATCGCAGTACTCCTCCTGCTCGCCTGCCTCCTGCGCCTCCGGCGTGTTCATCTCCGGCTTGCCCGCCGTGTTCTCCCTGGTGAACGTGCAACTCGACTTGTCTTTCTTGTTGTAGGCCGAACAGGCATAAAAGCTGCCGAACTTGCCCCACTTCAACACCAGCGGCGATCCGCACAGATCGCACTTTTCGTTCGTCTTCTTCTCCATACGCTTGATGTTGCGCATGTTCTTGCCTGCATCCTTGAGTTCGTCCGCAAAGTAGCCGTAGAAGCCGTTCAGCAGGTCCGTCCACTTCTCGTGGCCCTCTTCAATCTCGTCCAGCTCCTCTTCCAATTTGGCCGTGTACGCCACGTCGAAGATGTACGGAAAGCTCTCCACCAGCAGGTCGCAGACCACCATTCCGATCTCTGTGGGATAGAAACGTCCACTATGCTTGGTCACATACTCGCGGTCCTGGAT
Source organism: Occallatibacter sp. (assembly GCA_050012015.1). Classification (GTDB taxonomy): domain Bacteria; phylum Acidobacteriota; class Terriglobia; order Terriglobales; family Acidobacteriaceae; genus Telmatobacter. The sequence goes on from JBEKHZ010000003.1 coordinate 96,662, forward strand.
GGTGTTGATGATTGACGCATACGTCGAAGGCCGCCCGATGCCCCGCTCTTCCAGTTCCTTCACCAGCGAAGCTTCGTTGTAGCGCGGCGGCGGCGAGGTGAGGTGCTGCTCAGGTTCTAGCTCATCCAGTTCCAACTGCTTCACGTTGTCCAGGTTGGGCAGCTTGTTAGCCGCCTCATCTTCGTCGTCCTTTTTATCCTCCAGAACTTCGTAGATCTTCAGGAATCCGTCGAAGCGCACTACTGAGCCACTCAACCTAAAATCGTAAGTCTTGCCCGTCTTTGCGCTGACGGCCGCAATTTTTGCAGTAGTCACGTCAAAGACAGCCGGAGTCATCTGCGAAGCCACAAACCGCTGCCAGATGAGCCTGTAGAGCTTAAACTGCTCATCTGTCAGATAGCGCTGAATCGATTCCGGCGTCCGCGAAGCATCGGTGGGCCGGATGGCTTCGTGCGCATCCTGTGCCGCCTTCTTGCCTTTGTACACATTCGGTGTCGCAGGCAGATATCGCGCCCCTAACTGGCTGCCGATCCACTCTCGCGCTCCTGTAATCGCCTCCGGCGCCACGCGCGGCGAATCCGTTCGCATGTAGGTAATCAGGCCGGTCATGCCCTCGGCGCCAATTGCGACGCCCTCATAGAGCCGCTGCGCCACGCCCATCGTCCGCCGCACATTGAAGCCCAGCTTGCTGGCCGCGTCCCGCTGCAACTGGCTGGTGATGAAAGGAGCCGGCGGCCGCCTCTGTTTTTCTGTGGACTGAACAGAAACCAGCGACCATTGCGCCTTTTCCAGCGCAGCCATCACCTCTTTCATCGACTTCTCGTCCGGCAGCGCACTGGCAATGAACTGCTCCTTGCCGTCCTTGTCCTGGCCGTTCGGGACGCGCGCCGGTTCACCGTCGATGCCCACGAACCGCGCCTTGAGCCTGGTCTCAGCCTGCTTCTCCGGGTGGAGTATTGCGTCCAGCGTCCAGTACTCCAGCGCGTTGAACGCGCCAATCTCCCTCTCCCGCTCCACAATCAGCCGCACGGCTACCGTCTGCACGCGCCCCGCCGACAAGCCCCGCCGCACCTTCTCCCACAGCAGCGGCGAAATCTGGTAACCCACCAGACGGTCCAAAATGCGACGCGTCTGCTGAGAATCCACCAGGTTCTGATCCAGGTCCCGGGCGTGCTGAAATGCGTCCTGCACGGCCTTCTTCGTGATTTCGTTGAAGGTCACGCGGTGAATCTTCTTCCGCTCCTTGGCCGTCGTCCCCAGTTGCAGCGCCAAATGGTAGGCAATCGCCTCGCCCTCGCGATCAGGGTCTGGCGCCAGATAGATATCGTCCGCCCTGGCGGCGGCCTTCTTCAACTGCGCCACAACCTTCTCTTTGCCCGGAGACACGACCAGCGTCGGCTCAAAAGTGCGGTTCGCCAGCTCGACGCCAAGTTCCTTCTTCGGCAGGTCCATGATATGACCCACCGACGCCAGAACCTCGAAGCCCGCGCCCAGGTACTTCTCGATAGTCTTGGCCTTGGCGGGAGATTCGACGATCACCAGTGATTTGCTCATTGCCATCCTTGATTCCAACTACACTCTATCCTGTCCAGCTTGTTCAATCTGTTGTACGTTGTCCGGCGTTGCTCAGTTGCCTTTGCGAAGAAATCAAATCCTGTCCACAAACAGCCGCCTTCACCCTTCCGGGAATAATTGACCGCAAAAGTTGGAAACTACCACGAAACACCGCCTCATTTCCAGTCGCAGCCGCTTTTTCTTCGCCTCGCCTCCCATTTCCGGTTGACAAATACCCTATACCATACGGGTTGATTTTTGTGTATAATTACACACATGAAAAGCGCGGAGGTCGTCCGCAGGCTTGAATCGGAGGGATGGCGCAAGGCACATCAAGCCGGCAGCCACGTCAAGTTCAAGCATCCGGAGAAACCCGGCGTTGTGACCGTTCCGCATCCCAAGAAAGACCTTCCCATCGGCACGTTGCGCAACATTTATCGGCAGGCCGGTTGGCAGTGGAGGTGAGAAATGCTCTATCCCGTTTATGTTCAGGTCGGAGACAAGAAGCACGCGCACGGAATCGAATTTCCTGATTTTCCCGGCTGTTTTTCCGCCGCGGACGACTGGCAGGATATTAACCGCATGGCCCAGGAGGCCGTGGAGTGTCACATGGCCGGCGAGAATCAGCCAATCCCCGCGCCCACCGCTCTGGAAAAACTGGCCGATGACCCGCGCTACAAAGGCGGCGTATGGATGCTGGTTGATCTCGATCTAACACGCATTGATCCTGCGCCTAAGCGCGTCAACATCTCTCTGCCCGGCTCATTGCTCTCGCAGATCGATTCCTACGCGGAAACCCAGCATCTAACCCGATCCGGCTTCCTCGCCAAAGCGGCGCAGGAAGCCATGAGCGGCGAATAAGGGCTTATGCTGCCCAAGGTTTCAATAGCGAGACCTGGGGAACCTATTTGTCCGACAAATAAATTCAGTTATGTTCACCGGAGATCAATAGGGTTCGCCTTTGGCCAGAATAATGTTTCTAGCTTCGATTCCTTTGGGGACTCGAAGATGAAAAGGAGCGTAACGCCTTTCTTAGGTGATAGTTCAATAGTGTAAACATTATGTATATTTGGCTCGTCAATTACAGCGCGAGACAACACGCCGATTTTGGTATCTCCGTTGCGGATAATTATAGCATTGCCGCCAGTGTCGGCAAAAAATAGGTTACCTTGCAACCTCTGACTGTAGATTTCATTCATGATGATTTCGGTAAAAATGCTCTGGTATCGATTCGATAAACTATATTGCTTGCCTGACGTGTCCTTAACCTTCAGATCGTCTTCGGCGAAGTTAACGGACACCTCATGATCCGAGGTGTTCACCACATTGACTCTTACGCCCCATGCGTTAACGGAATCTCGCCCAAACTGGCCATGCCAGATTCCGTATTCAGTATTAACGGCGGTGATTTGGAGGGGACCGGCCTGTATGCTTTTTGGGGGGCTTACAGTGGCAACGTGCGTCGTTTCAGTTTTTTGTGCAAAGCAACCGCCTAGCAGTGATGATGTAACAAGAAGAAGAGCGAGTTTGTTCATGGTTGCCTCCTAAGTTGAAATCAGTTGGATGGCATAGGCCTGTTGAGAATAAAGCAAACCCCATCACTACCCATTACGCATATGCCACGGATACAAATGAGGATGCTACCCTCCCCCCGCATCATGTCAAGCAATATTTATGACAGCAGTTTTTGCTGGTCACTCCATCCTTTTCGCGTTCCTGGCGAATAGCATGAGAATCCACGCTCCTCAACTCGCCGCCTAACCCCTATTCCCTGTTCCCTGTCTTCCTCACATCACCCGCACATAGTTCTTCCCCGGCATGCACCGCACCCGCCCCGTGATCTCCAGTTCGAAGAGCGCCGTAAACACCTCGGAAGAAGTCAGTTGCGTCTCCAGCAGCTCCAGAATCTCGTCGATCTGCAGGCTCTCGTCCACGCGCAAAACCTCCAGCACCATGGCCTCCTCGGGCCGCAGTACCTGCTCAGGCAACAGAGATGCAGTCGCCGGAGATTTGGATTCAGCCGGCGCCTCAGCCTCCAGTTCCAGCCGCACCTGCGAAGGCAGATCCTCCCACACGTCCTCCCAGGTAGCCACCAGCTTGGCCCCCTGCTTGATCAGCGTGTTAGGAGTCCATGATCCCTTGCTGGTTACGTTGCCCGGCACCGCGTACAGGTCGCGATTCTGTTCGGCGGCGCAGCGCGCGGTCACCCTCGTGCCGGAGTTTTCCCCTGCCTCCACCACCAGCACCGCCACGCTCAGCCCGCTCAAAATCCTATTGCGGCGAGGAAAATTCTGCGGCGCCGGAAACGTCCCCATCGGCATCTCGCTCACAATCGCCCCGCCAGTGCTGAGAATCTCTTCGGCCAGCTTCTTATTTTCCTTGGGATAAATTACGTCAATGCCCGTGCCCCACACGGCAACGGTAGGCATCCGCGCCGCCAGCGCTCCCTTGTGCGCGCAGGAGTCAATGCCCCGCGCCATGCCGCTGATAATCAGCAGCCGCCGCACCGCCAGATCCCGTGCCAGCATCTCTGTCACGCCTGTACCGTATGGAGTCGGATGCCGCGTGCCTACAATCGCAATCGCCGGCCTGCTCAGCAGACTGGCCGCGCCCCTGACCCACAGTACCGGCGGCGGGTCATATATTTCTTTTAGCCGTTCCGGATACTCCGGGCAACTGTAACTGACCAGCGTCGCGCCCTGCGCCGCCACCCGCGCCCACTCCTCCTCGGCCGCCCGGCGCGCCTTGCCGTCGAAGATGAACTGCGCTGCCTCGGCGGGAAACCGCAATCCCTCAAGAGCGGTCAGCGGCAACGTGAAAATCTGGCTCGCCCCCTCCAACTGCTTCACTGCGTCCAGAATCCGCTTTGGGCCCAGCCCCGGCGCCAGCACCAGCGCCAGCCAGGCCAGCCGCTCCTCATCGAGTAGCGGTGCGGGCGGCTGCGTCACGTCTTGGGGTATTGTCGTCATGGTTCATTAATGTGAGTCTTAGCGATTCAGCGGTATTGTGACATCGCCCACATCTAGCACGGGACCGGTATGTTCATTGATTTCAATCCGCAAGTTTTGTCCATTCTTTTGAAGAAAAGCGAGACGCTGGGGAAACAGCAAGGCCCCCTGAGCCACAATTAAATACGTGCCTGTTTTGAGATCTTTGCATTCGATGGAAAAATACCCCTTCTTGGGCATCGCAGTCTTCGGTAGGCTGCTGGGAGAAGAAAAGCGGCCTCCAGAAACTGAGACGGGAATACCGCCGTCTGATGGAATAAACACCAGTTGCAGGTCACTGTTGGCGCTAACCACGGGTACATAACGGCCTTCCATTCCAAGGCTGCCTTGGTGACCTGGCTTATAGTTCACCACTACCTCGGATAATTGGCCAGACAGAGAATTGAAAGTCAGTTTGCCGCTGCGAATGGCTACTGTCAATCCAATCTCAGTGAGAGCGGGGTCGTGGGCGATTTGTCGAGTGAGATCGGAGACCACCACTAACACCGTGGTATCAGCGCCGAGCGTGAGAGTGACCGGGCTCGCCGCCGCCGCTCCCGTGAGTTTGAATACTAACTGTGTACCGGCAAGATCGCCATCCTCGACGGTTCTGCTACCTGTGATGGTAGTCGCTTCCGCAATGTTGGTAACTACACCCTTGATCGTGTGAGTCTGTGCATTTAGCTGATCCAACCCCAAGAATAGAAATCCCAAGAAGACAATATCGCCAAGTAAGCATATCGTTTTGTTTCTTACACGCATTTGTCCGTCTCCTTCTGAATAATCGCATGAATCCTTGCGACTTCAAATCTCCCTTGATTCTAGGCTCCTGTCCGAAAATTGGACATCCAATTTTCTTCACAGGAAACCATATCCCTTCCTTGACATCAATTTTGTCCAAGTTAGCCGTCCTTATTAGAAGAAGTCAAGCCAGGAGCATGTACATTCTGGATGCTCCCCACTCCCTCACCTGTGTTGGTACTCTATGTGTGCGTGAATGTTCGGCCCCAATCTCGTCTGCGCATCGCCGCCATCAGCTTTTTAAACCCTGCGCCCCTGATGTGGGACTTTGAGCACCCGCCCCTCGAAGCCGCGCTCGCACTCCGTTATCAGATTGACCGAACGTCACCCTCCGAGTGCGCCGCCCGGCTGGCCTCGGGCAAGGCCGACATTGGCCTCATCCCTACCGCCGCCTTGGCCACAATACCCGGCCTGCGCATCCTTCCTGGCTGCACCATCGCCTCCAAAGGCCGTGTGCGTTCCCTGCTGCTTGTTCGCCGCGCCTCTCAGCGGCTCCATACCCTGCGCTCCGTGGCTGCCGACATTGCCAGCCGCACCACCCTGGCCCACGCCCGCATTCTTTTTCGTCACTGGAATAATCCGAACGTCCCATTCCTGCCTGCCGTCGCCGACCTCGACTCCATGCTCCAGCGAGCCGACGCCGCCATCCTCATCGGCGACCCTGCCTTGCTGGCTCTCGAAGAGAGTGCCAACCGCTTCGAGCGCTCGGGTGTTGAACTCGTCTACCACGACCTAGCCGAGGAGTGGCACACCCTCACCGGCCTGCCCTTTGTCTCCGCCGTCTGGGGTGCTGCGCACGGCAGTCTTTTGGACGAGAATGTCGCAAACGATTTCATCCAATCCCGCGATCACGGCCTTCAAAACATCGACACCCTGGTCGCCGAGTGGTCCGGCAAGATAGCTATCCCCGAGCAGACTCTCCGCGCCTACCTGACCACCAACATCCACTATGTGCTCGACGATGAATGTCTCGAAGCCATGAAAGTCTTCTTCCGCATGGCCGCCCAGGCCGGTGCCCTGCCGGAGTACAGCTTTTCTACTAATGAATTGCGATAAAGCGGGTGCCCCACCCTCGCCGCGTTTTTGTTTTTGCGGTTAGGGTGGGTATAACTATGCTCTCCGAAAGGGACATTACCAATAAAAAGGCCGATCCCCAAAGGACCGGCCTGCCAACTAAGGTCTCACTAATTCTCTGTTTCACTGCTTCACTTTTTCACTCCTTCACTGCCTTTTATATCTCCCACCTCAGCAGCACCGCCCCCGACGTAAACCCCGCGCCAGCCGCGGCCAGCAGCACCAGATCGCCCTTCTTCAGCTTGCCTTCTTCCAGGGCCGTTCCCATGGCCAGCGGAATGCTTCCCCCCGAGGTGTTGCCGTACTTTTGAATATTGATAATCACCCGCGATGGGTCCATGCCCAGACGGTCAGCCGTGGCCGTGATAATCCGCATATTGGCCTGGTGCGGAATGAAGCAGCCCAACTCCGCTCCGGTCACGCCGTTGCGTTCCAGAACCTTGCTCGTCGCCTCCAGCATCTTGCGTACGGCAAATTTGTATACCGTCTGCCCATCCTGGTGGATGTAGTGCATCTTCTTGTCCACCGTCTCGTGGGTCGCGGGATTCAGGCTGCCGCCGCCCGGCATATTCAGCGCCACGCCGCCCGATCCGTCGATCTCGTGCCAATAATCTATAAAGCCGATCTCGCCCTCCGCGCACGGCTCCAGCAGCACAGCGCCTGCACCGTCGCCAAACAATACGCAGGTCGCCCGGTCGGTGTAGTCTGTCATGCGCGTGTTGGCGTCCGCTCCGCACACCAATACTTTTTTATGCGCTCCGCTCTCTACCAGCTTCACGCCCGCCTGCAATGCGAACACAAACCCCGAGCAGCCCGCCGAAACGTCAAACCCCCACGCTCCCTTGACCCCGAGCTTGTCCTGAACGAGGCAAGCCGTCGCCGGGTACATCATGTCGGGCGTCACCGTGCCCACGATGATGACCTCAACCTCGCTGGGCTTGATGCCTCGCGCCGCCAGGCATTTCTTGGCCGCTTCGACGCACATATCGCTCACGCCCAGCCCCTTGGCCAGAATGTGCCGCTCGTGGATGCCGGTGCGCTCCAGAATCCACTGGTCGCTGGTATCCACCATCTTTTCGAAGTCTTTGTTGGTCAGAACTTGCGGCGGGACGTAGGTTCCCAGCGCCGTTATCTTCGCGCGGCAGCCCACGATGGGACGAACACTCAGCGTCAATGCATTTCTCCTTGCGCAGGGCTAGCCAGCCGATCTCCGAACTCGTGATCCCTGACCCTTGATCTCTGTTCTCTGTTCTCTGTTCTCTGTAATAAAGCGCCGGGTTACCTACTGCGCCCGTACGAGCCCGTTACCGTTGCTTCCTTCCGGACCTGGCGGGGTTGGCGGGATTACGTCGCGTAGGACCCGGCACTTGTCGATTTTAGCACTTCGGAGAACTAGCCGATCATAGCCAGCGAGCACATTTCGATGCCTATCTTGGCAATAAGGTCGCAGTGGATGGTGTTTATGAGGCGCGAAAACTGCAATTATCGCATCTCCGCCTCCTTCAAAATTAGAAGCGCCTTCAATTCGGAAACAGAAATAGCCTCCCCGATCATTACCTGAGTCCCGTTATAGAACTCTTGAAGTACAGTCGCAACCACTTGCGCCTCAGACATTGTGATTGATTGTCCACTCGCGTCGGTCCCGGTGTATTGAAAGCCATTTTGGTTGTTCGACATTACATTGATTGCTTTCTGAACATAGGGGGAGTACGGAAGAAACTTAGCAACCACGATGCCAATCACCTTATCGCTCCCTGTAATGAAGAGCGGCCCACCCGAATTGCCGGGGTTTATCGCACCATTAATGACGAGATGTTTCACTTTCTTCGCGCCGATTCCGTCTTCAATGAATCCGGCTATGTACCCGGTACTCAGGAGCGGCGTAGGTCCGTTAAATTGCAATGGATATCCCCAGGTTGATACTGACGTTCCGACTGGTGGCTTTTCCCCACTCGCCAAATGAAGCCCACCTATCATCTTTTGGGACGGCTTTAGTAGTGCAAGGTCAACGTCTGGGTCAGCAGTCACCTTAAGGAACCGGATTTGCACGCCTGCAGATGTAACTCCCATCATTTGATCAGCGTTGCAGCCTGAGACAACATGATTGTTCGTTACAACCAGGCCATTGTCTATTAAGAAGCCAGTTCCCTTCATCTTCGTTGAAGTGCAAACAAGCAGCATGACAGCATTGATCTCAGCTTGCTGCACGGGTCCTGCGGCTTCCAGCGTCCACTGCGTGGCCGCCGGAAGCTTTGTGGCCTCGCGCTGGTCTCCCACCCCCTGTGGGACCTGTAATGTTTGCGCTTCTACCGATGCCGGGACAGCCGCAACGATGAAAAACAGAGTTACCGCAACTCTAAACAAAGCTCGCATGGCACGCACCTCTTTTGATAGGAACGATGATATACCGGAATCTTGCAGCATATTTCGGCTGAATCGCAAGATAGTCCTCGCCCGTGGGAGATTCTTATCGTCGATGCTGAGCTCAGACGATGAAAATCCAGCATCTTGAATCCATCCGGGAAGCGGCTCCATGCCGGTAATTCGTTCTCATGGAATCTTCCTGGAACCATTGCAGAAAATTAAGCCTTGATTGCTTATACTGGCTTCGTACAGCCCAAAAGGGCATCCGGGCCTCCGAGTCTCAGAGGCATTCGCTTTCTCTTGGGGATGGTTTCGCCTCAGATTCGCTTGCAATAGGCAGAATGTACCTCTAACCGCCTTTAGAATGACGATTTTGCAAATAACTCCTTTGTTTGCAGGATTTTACAGCGCAACCATGCCTGTAAACTCATGAAAACAAGGGGGTTGCGTCCAAAGTACGGGTGGGGGTACCCCCACGCCGACGGGTGCCCCTGGTCCCTCGCTTTTGGGGACCAGGGAAACCACGAACCTCAATCTAGCGATCTTTCCATCTCGGTACAATGAACTGTGACCAACAACTCCCCATCCGCTTCACCCACCGTGGGCTTTATTTCCTTGGGCTGCCCCAAGAACCTCGTCGACTCCGAGGTGATGATGGGTTTGCTCGACCGTGCAGGAGCCCGCCTCACCGCCCATCCTGAGGAAGCCGAAATCCTCGTCGTCAACACCTGCAGCTTCATCGACACGGCCAAACAGGAGTCCATCGACACCATCCTGGAAATGGCCCGCCACAAGACCACGGGGTGGGCGAAAAAACTCATCGTCGCCGGCTGCCTCGTCGAGCGCTACCGCGACGAAATCCGCAAGAGCATCCCGGAAGTGGACGCCGTAGTCGGCACCGGCGAGTTGGAAGCAATTCTGGAGGCGGCGGGTTTGCAAGCTTCCGTCGCGGTGCCGCCTTTCAACATTCTCGGCGGCAAGGTGGCCGAGACTCGACCCGGTCAGGAATCTCAGGCCGGGACCCATAAAGCCCTTGAGGGAAGGCCCGAAGGCGACCATCGCCAACGTCAAGGAAGATTCAGCCGCGACTCTTGGCATGGCGCAACTCTCCACCTGCCGACGTATCTTTATGATGAAACCACCCCTCGGCTCCTCACCACGCCCAAATCCTCGGCCTACATCAAGATTGCCGAGGGCTGCGACCACCCCTGCTCCTTTTGCGTCATTCCCAACCTACGCGGAAAATTTCGATCCAGAAGATTCGAATCCGTCGTCGCCGAAGCGGAGCAGCTCGTCGCCCGCGGCATCCAGGAAATCACTCTCATCGGCCAGGACACCACCTGCTACGGTGAAGATCTCGGCCTCAAGGATGGCCTCGCTCAACTCCTCGACTCGCTCGCCCGCATTCCCAACCTGCGCTGGCTCCGCTTCCTTTACGCCTACCCCAACCGCATCACAAATCGATTATTGGAAACCATCGCCCGCCACGACAACATCTGCAAATACATCGACCTTCCCCTCCAGCACGCGGCTCCTTCGGTTTTGAAGCGCATGAAGCGCGGCGGCAGCCCAGACATCTTCCTCAAGACCCTGGAAAAAGTTCGCTCAACCATTCCCGGCGTTGCCCTACGCACCTCCTTTATTGTCGGCTTTCCGGGAGAAACCGCCGAAGACACCATCCTCCTCGAAGACTTCATCAAGGTAGCGAAATTCGACTGGCTGGGCGTCTTCAACTACTCCGATGAAGAAGGCTCAGCCGCATTCTTGCTCGACGGCAAGCTTCCCAAGCAAACCATCGAAGCCCGCAGGCGCAAGCTGATGAAGCTGCAGCAATCCATCAGCAAGCGCGCCAAGCAGCAGTGGGTAGGCCGCGAGTTCGTCGTGCTCGCCGAAGGCGAAAGCGAAGAGACGCCGCTCCTGTGGGAAGGCCGCACCCAGTTCCACGCTCCGGAGATCGACGGCAAACTCTACATCAATGATTTCGGCGACCTGCCCGCCCTCGAACCCAGCCGCTTCTATCGCGCCCAGATCACAGAAGCCCACGATTACGACGTAGTCGCGCGCATCCTCGACGGCCCACTGTAATCCGCTCTATCTCCCAACCGACGTTCGTATCGTCGCGAGCTGCTGCTGAAGGCTCTTCACGCTGGCCGAGAAGTAATGCCGCTGGATCACCACCGTCTTGTCGTCCTCCAACTCAATGCGCAGCTCACGGGTGATCGGAATGAAGTTGAGGCTGTGGGTGAAATGGACCAGTTGCCTGATCTCGCTCCACCGGAAGTTGTATTCAGTCAGCCGGAAGCGGCCGAACCAGCCCTGTACGGGAAGCCGGATCGCAATCCCCTCCGGGCCGGCGCGAAAGTAGCAATCCTTTGCAAAAGCGCTCACCACGCGTCCCACCCCGCCGGCCGCAATCGCGAAGGCGACAAAGCCCAGCACCAGTCCGACGAAAAAGAACCACAACGGCCCCAGGTCTCCCGGTTGCCGGGGCGCTCCTGGCTCACCATTTGGCCCAATCCAGATAATCGTGGCCGCCGGCACCGCCAACAGTAGCCCGAAGGTGAGTCGCAGAATTCCCAGCAGGACGATCCGCGCCGGCGCATAGGTGGTCACATCCTGAAGATTGCTTTGTCTGGTGTCGAACATGGTCGCATCCTCCTGTTGGACCTCAGAAGCCTACATGAAAATCCGCCCCTTGGGCAAGCCGTTCTACTCCGCCGCTTCACCTTGTACCATATTCATGGATTGCTGCTTCCGGAAACACGAGCGATGGCTGCCAGGAAAAAATCCGCCAAGCTTCTCCGCTGCCCCACCTGCGGCATGCTGGTTCGCCACACAGATGAGGATTTCCCATTCTGCAGCGACCGTTGCCGCAAGATCGATCTAGGCAAATGGGCCATGGGCGTCTATAAAATCAGCTCGCCCGTCCTCGATCCCGAAGTCCTCGAAGATCTGGGTCGCGGCCAGAAGGAAGACACTTATGAAAACTAGCCCCACGCCCAACACCACCAGCCCAGCCCCCACCGCACGCAAAACCCCCTGGGCCTGGACCATCGCTACTTTCTTCGGTGCGGGCTTCGGCAAACCCGGTCCCGGCACCTGGGGCTCTGTGGCCGCCGTCCTGCTCTGGGCCGCCTTCGCCTGGCTGTTCCATCCCACGCCGCAAGCCCTGCTCCTCGCCCTGCTCGCTGGCATCGCACTCACGCTCCTGCTCGGCATCCCCGCCTCGACCATCGTCGCCCGCGAATCCGGCCGCCACGACCCGCAGTTCGTAGTCATCGACGAAGTCTCCGGCCAGTGGATCGCCCTGCTCTTCAGTCCCTTCGATCTGCGCCACGCCCTCATCGCTCTCTTCCTCTTCAGGCTCTTCGACATCACCAAGCCCTTTCCCGTCCGCCGGCTTGAAAGCCTCCCCGAAGGCTGGGGCATTGTTCTCGATGATGTAGGCGCCGGGTTGTATGCTTTGGGTGTAGCATCCTTGTTACGTATCTGGATTTAGCCATGTCCCCAGTCACCACTCAATCCGCCGCCGAATTCGCCCCGCGCATCGACGATGTTGTGCCCGCCGCCGCGCTGCCCGAAGGCGAGGTCGAGCTGACCGGCGCAAATCTCGGCCCCATTGGCTTTGCCCTGCCCTCCGTCCTGGTTGATGGCCTTCCTGCCCACCTGCTGATGAGCCGACCGCGCTCTCTGGCCTTCCGCGTTCCCGGCCAGGCCACCACCGGCCTCATTGAGGTGCATAACCAGGCAGGCTCCAGCAATACGGCTCCTCTGCGTGTGGCCCACCAAATTCTCGAGGGGCTGCACCCGGTCACCAACCCGGCCGTCAACCGCTCCGGCATTATCTACGCCACTATCTCCGGCCAGCGCGGCAAGCAGACCCCTATCTCAGTTGTGCGTGTCAGCCCCGACGGCCGCGGAACACCCTTCGTAACCGGCATCCTCAACGCCACCGGCCTGGCCTTCTCGCCCGGCGGCGACCTCTTCGTCACCTCCCGCGCCGAAGGCAATGTCTACCAAATCAATGACGCCGGCGAGCCTTCCCTCTACGCCGAGGGCATGGGCGTGGCCACCGGAGCAGCCTTCGACGCCGAAGGCAATCTCTTTGTCGGCGACCGCAGCGGCACCATTTTCAAAATCAATCCCGAGCGCCAGATATTCGTCTACGCCACACTCGAGCCCAGCGTCGCGGCCTATCACATGGCCGTCGATGCCGCCGGCACGCTCTATGTCACCGGCCCCACGCTCTCCTCCAACGACGCCATCTGGGCCATCGACACGCATGGCGACGCCCGCCCCTTGTACCGAGGACTAGGCCGTCCCCAGGGTCTCGCGCTTTCCAAGGAGGGCGACATCTACCTGGCCGCCTGCCTCCATGGCCGCTGCGGTATCGTCCGCGTCACTCCGCAGGGCGTAGCCACCCTCGTGCTCGCCGGCCCAAACCTCGTTGGACTGGCCTTCTCGCCTCTTGGAACCGCCATCCTCGCCACCAGCGAAGCCGTTTATGATGTGGATTTGGGAGTAGTAGGACTGAATCTGTTCTGACAGTTCTCAGTTGTCAGTGGGCAGTTCGCGCTGTTGAGGTTCACGGCTCAATAAAGATCAGAGATCAAACATTCTGGCAATGTTGATGCGGTGTTTGTGACATTTTGCAAGTCAGGGATTAACTTTAGGAAAGAGTGAATATGGCCACCAATGATCCACTACTGTATGAACGAAACGTTGCTGACGTCGTCCGAATTGCAGAGGAGTCCTTGGGCACAATTTTGGATAAGTCGGGAACGATACTATATAGCTCATGCGAGACCCTCAAGCCTGGCAAATACTATTTCCTTGGTTTGAATCCAGGCGGGTCGGATGAGAACACGGAAACAATCCGCAGTTCTTTGAACCAGCTGGAGCTGGGCAAATCGACTAAGAACGCTTACCTTGATGAGAATTGGGGTAGCGACTCTCGATCCTACGATAAGGCGGGTCATCCACTTCAGATGAATTTCAACTGTCTTTTTGAAGCGCTGGGAGAAGATTCTCGCACCGTCTGCGCATCAAATTTGATCTTCAAGAGAAGTGCTGATGAGGGTGGCGCTGGATACCCTGAATTGGCGGAATTGTGCTGGCCAGTTCATAAGGCGATCTTGGAAATCGTTCGTCCTAGCGCGATAATCACCTTTGGGAAACAGCCGTTTGATTTCATCAGAGGCAAGATCGGCGGGACTGATCACGAAAAGTACCCATCCGGGCACGGAAAGTGGACGTGGTGCTATTCGATTTTGAAGACAGGAGAAAAGTTAATCGGCGTCCCACATCTGAGCCTATATGCGCTCAGGTGTCATCCCGAAGTCATTGAGAAGATTGGATTGCTGATTGCGTAGCAATCTCCAACATCATTGGCATTAAGACCATCACATAACCTGCCAATTGCCTTGTTTGCTCATGGCATGCGGATTATGAGGAAACATATCTACTGGAGCCCTGCTTCCGCGATGGATTCAAGAAGACGTGACGCCATGTACATATCTTCGGGTGTTTTCAGTCGATTGGCATCATCCCCATCAACAGTATGGCTCAGGAACGCATCGCCTTCGTCAAAGTTAAACAAAAAACCTGTAGATGGTGCCCCTTGAACTTTTATTCGTACGCCACTAAACTCCTGTAAGCTGATCGCAGTCACCTTGGAAATGCGGCTGTTCTCAAATAACAAGCCAAGAAAGCTCTCGAAAGTAATGAATCGTCGTGGAGCACTGATCGTGTCATATTGCAGATAGATCATTGAGTGCAACTGAGCAGCAGAAAACCCTAAGGATGCTATCTTCTCGGCATTCTTAGCAGCGGCCTTCTGGACTTGCTCGAGAATCGCGCCCTTCTGGTTGGTATCTCCGGTGGCCTGGGCCTGCTGAGGCGTGGTCTGTTTGGGGGCCGAGGGGTTCGTTTTGATTGAGGGCTGGTTGAACTCGTCATCAACTGCATCGGCCGACGTACAGGGTGGATAAACCCCAGATATCACTGGATAATCACAGACTTCATCGATGCGCGCTTTGTATGCCTTCGCTATGCATTCATTGTCCACGCACTTATTCCGCTTCGCAACCCATGCGCGTTGAGAAGTCTTTAGGTCAGTCCTCGCGCCGTCCCCAATATCGGATGCGAGCATCGCTTTGTAGTTTTGTGTCAGAACTTCATCTAAGCGCCCAAGTTTCTTGTCACTGCATATAGCTTTCTCTATCGAAGTCCCTGCCTTAGCGCAATCGAACGACGCCGCAAAGCAACTAACGGAAAACGAAAGCACCAGCATCAGTAATACATTTTTCATGGATGATCTCCGGAAGTCCGGCCTGAAACAGACAAAATCACCGAACCGTAATACCTCAATGTAGAACGATACATAGTCCGCAACACTTTGTCTATCGGACAGGTGGCCCGTTCATCAGCCCTGAAGAATCGACATGAGTCTTGAAAAGCTGTACCCTGTTCATCGCAGTCTCATTGCGATTACGATACACTGACGATGATGAGCTACATGCCTTTAACTGGAAACTGACAACTGACAATTGCCCTATGAAATCCGAAATCATCGCCGTCGGCTCCGAGATGCTCACGCCCTTCCGCCAGGACACCAACTCCCTCTATCTCACCGAGAAACTCAACGAGCTGGGCGTCACCGTCACCTTCAAGACCATCGTTGGCGACCGCCGCAAGGACCTGGTCAACGCTATCGGCGCCGCCCTCAGCCGCACGGATATTATCATCACCATGGGCGGACTCGGCCCCACCGAAGACGACCTCACCCGCGAAGCTGCAGCTGAAACACTTTCACTCTCCCTGCGCCGCAACGCCACCCAGGTGGCTGCTCTGGCTGCTCGCGCCGCCACATGGCGCGTCCCCATGCCCGCCAACAACCTCAAGCAGGCTGACATGCTCGAAGGCGCCATCCTGTTGCCCAACCCCAACGGCAGTGCCCCGGGCCAGTGGCTCGACACCACCTGGAAGAGCTATCGCAAGCTGCTCATGCTCCTTCCCGGCCCCCCCAACGAGTGTCGCCCGCTCTTCGACACAGAGTGCCTGCCCCGCCTGCGCGGAATTCTCCCCATGCGCCACATTGCCAGGCGCACTTTGCGCGCCGCCATGATCCCCGAGTCCCAGGCCGACAAGCTGATCGCCCCCATCTACACCGAATACAAGGACGTTGAAACCACCATCCTGGCCAAGGCCGGAGATATACAACTCACTCTACTCTGCTCCAAGCCCAATCTCGAAGCCGCCCAGGCTCGCGTCGATGAGCTGGCCGGCCGCATGGAAGAAGTTCTCGAAGACTGGCTCTACTCCTCCACCGGAGAATCTCTTGAGCAGATCGTCCTCTACTATCTCGGCCTGCGCCAAGCCACGCTCGCCGTGGCTGAAAGCTGCACCGGCGGCATGATCGCCCAGCGCATCACCAGTGTGCCGGGAAGCTCGCGCTCCTTCCTCGGCGGCGCCGTCGTTTACTCCGACATACTCAAGACCATCTACGCCGGCGTCCTTCCCAGTGTGATTGATGAATTCGGCGCCGTCTCCCGCGAGGTAGCCGAAGCCCTCGCCTACGGCATTCGCCGCTACACTGGCTCAACTCTCGGACTCGGCGTCACTGGCATCGCCGGCCCCGATGGCGGCACCGAACTCAAACCGGTAGGCTTTATCCACATCGCCCTCTCCGACGCCCAGAAGACCGACTCCATCGAGCGCACCTTCCGCGGTGACCGCCAGCGCATCCGCGAATGGACCACCCAGCAAGCCCTCGACCTCATCCGGCGAAGGCTGCGGTAACGGTCCATCATTAAGTCGAGAACTGGCCGGTTTGATCCATATCTCACTTTATGATTCCTATCCGAGAAACTTCATATTACAATTCGGTGTGTCGCGCATCTCTGCCACCATCGTAGGCGAGGTGCATTCTCCAGAATCGCTTTCAGCGGCGTGGAGCGCCTTTAGCAGAGAAACAGCAGATTGCTCGGCATCGCAATTGCGGAGGCTTCAAATATGGATGACGCATTGAATTTCGTCGCAACCCTCAGGCTAATTACTCTCGCACTCGCTTTTGTATCACCCGTACTAACCGCAATTCTTATCGGCTTTTTATGGTTTCGTCCGCGTCGATTCCGCATGCCTGCGGTCTTGCCAGGCATCCCGCTGGCTCTGATTTCGCCCATGCTCCTGGTGTTCGTTGCTGTTAATGGGGTTTTGAAGGTATTTCAAGAGCTTGCAACCGGGAAATTGAGAGGCATAAGGATCTTAGCAAGTTCGATTGCTGCGATAATAGGATATTTCCCCATCGCAATCGCACTCAGTATTGGCTGCGTTGTGGCGCTGGTGATCTTCCAGATGATTTGCGACCGGCGAGACCGGGAAACTGAATGGAACGAACCGGAGGATAAGCCGGCGCCTCGCATCGTGTTCATCCTGTCGACGATATCTGCTCTTGCGGCCATGGTTCTGCTGTGGCTCTTCGAAGGGACTTTAGACCTTATCTTTCTCGTATCCGACTCGGCTCGGCTGTCCGAGGCACGATTGACACTCGGCAATATGGGCACTGTAGAAATGGCGGCGACGATTTCTCACCGGCTCATGTTGAGTTCGGCGCTGTCATTAGCCCTTGCCGCTGCCTTTCTGGCCGCGCCACTATTTCTCCTGGCTGGCGAAGTCCCCGAATGGATTCGCACGCAATCGTGGACCCTGACGATTGTGACTGTGGTCTGCCTTATCCTGTTCGGCGTAGTCTATCACAATGAAATTCTCTACATGATCGCAATCACTCAGCGCTGATAGTGCCGGAACACACGTCCAACTTCAATATCGCTTACGCCGCCTGCCGAACCGGCTGCACGCGAATAAGTTTCTCCCGCTTCCGCGTCTGAGCAATCTCGTAATGTTCGGCCCTGACGGTACGGATACCCGCTCCCGCCTCTCCATCCTCAGTAAACCGCGTCTTCGCCCCCCACGCTTAACCATTAATATGTGATGCACGTCACCAAAAACTAGCCCCTAACGATGACACCATACCCCTACAGGCCGTCAGACACATTTATTGCCCATACATCCACCGCATTTATTCATGGAGGCCCGCAAGTGAAGTTAGACCCGTCTGCATTCGTCGCCGACCCCGAGCTGATCCAGGCGCTCGAGAAGCATTCCACTGCCATCTCGTGTGACGCAGATCGCGTCCTCTTCAAGCAGGACGATCACCCAAAAGGTCTCTACATCCTCGACCAGGGTGAGACCACCATCACCATGGCTTCGCCCAAAGGCGAGCAGTTGATGTCCATCCAGGCGCACGCCGGCTCCCTGCTGGGCCTGCCGGGGATGATCGGCAACGAGCCTTATACGCTCACAGCCATCGCCCGCAAAGGCGCGCGGCTTAGCTATGTCCCCCGCGACAAGTTCAACACCCTCATGCGCTCCGATCCGCATCTCTCGCTCAAAATGCTGCAGGTGTTGGCCGCCGAGGTCCGCTCCGCCCGCCAGGCGTTGTCCAATCTTTAGGGCATCGGATCCGCTCGCCAGACACACAAATCCACAAACTTGCCGGTGCATCAGATCCCGATTCTGTGATCTCGAATTGACTCTGCTGGATTTTTCGTTAACTTGCTAACTCGCTAATTCCGCGTAGCGGAAGCTAACTCGCTGCTTTTTTCATGCGCAGCCGAACGCGGCCCTCATCGCCTCTTCCGGCTCCGGCCGCACGCGAAAGTCGGCGTGAGCCTCGGCGAACTTCACGCGTCCATCACGGCCAATCACATACGTCGCCGGCAGCGGTAGCCGCCAGCTCGCCTCGCCGTTCACAAACGGCACATTGATCAGGATGGAGAGGTAGTGCTCGCGCAGATACTCGGGCACGGTGTACGCCACGCCGAACTTCTCCGCCAGCGCGCAGCCAGGGTCGCGCAGCACGGCAAACGGAAGCTCATGCTGGCTCACCATGAAATCATTCTGCTGTTCGGTCTGCGGCCCAATGGCCACCATCAGCGCCCCTAGCTCCCGCAGTTGTCCGTAAAGGTCGCGCCAGGTCTCTAACTCCGTCACGCAATAAGGGCACCAACGCCCGCGAAAGAATTTGACGACCAGCGGCCCCAGCGCCAGCATGTCTTGCGAGCGCACCAGCCGTCCCTTGCTGTCGTTTAATGCAAACTCCGGGGCCAGCGCACCCACCGGCAGAATTCGTTCTTCGATTCCCGTGGCAAACAGTTCCTCAACCGCCCGCTCCCCCACAGCCAGCCGCTCCGCCTGCACCAGATGCCGCGTCTGTGCCGTAATCTCGTCGAGTTGGTCCTGAAGCGTGGTCATCAAATTTACCGCCCGAACTTCTGCTTTCCGCCCATCCCCATTGCTCCCATGCCGCCGCGCATCATATTCCGCGCCAGGCCGCCTTTGCCCATCTGCTTGAACATCTTGGCCATCTGCGCGTACTGCCGCAGCAGGTGGTTCACATCCTGCACGGTAGTCCCCGAGCCGGCCGCGATGCGTTTGCGCCGCGTGCCTGAAATAATCTCATGGTTGCGCCGCTCTTTCAGCGTCATCGAGTTGATGATGGCCTCCAGCCGCACGAACTGCTTCTCGTCCACGCTCTTCGATGCCTGCTGCAAGCCGGCGAACGGCCCCACCGAAGGCATCATCTTCAAAATGCTCTCCATCGACCCCATCTTCTTGATCTGCCGCAACTGCTCGCGGAAGTCATCCAGCGAAAAGCCGTCGCCCAGCAGAGCCTTCTTGGCAAACTCCTCGCCTTTCTTGCGGTCCAGCGTCGACTCGGCCTTTTCGATCAGCGACATCATGTCGCCCATGCCCAGGATGCGCCCCACAATCCGATCCGGATGAAACGGTTCGAAGGCGTCCATCTTTTCACCCACGCCGATGAACTTGATCGGCTGGCCGGTCACGTGGCGAATCGAAAGCGCCGCGCCGCCCCGCGCGTCTCCGTCCATCTTCGTCAGCACCACGCCGGTCAACCCCAGCCGCTGATGAAACTCAGCCGCCGAGTTGACCGCGTCCTGCCCGGTCATGGCGTCGGCAATAAATAAAATCTCGCTCGGGTTAAGCAGCTTCTTCAGCCGCTCCATCTCTGTCATCAGCTCTTCGTCAATGTGCAGCCGTCCGGCGGTGTCCACGATCAGCGTGTCGCAGCCCATGTTGCGCGCCTCGCGCCGCGCCTCGCCGGCCAGACGCTCGACCAGCGCCGATCCCGCAGCCTCACCCTTCTGGTCGCCCTCGTAGAGCCGCACTTCAGCGGATTTGGCCACCACCTTTAGCTGCTCGCGCGCGGCAGGCCGGTAGATGTCAACCGAAACCAGCATCGGCCGGTGTCCGCCCTTCTTGAGCCATGCCGCCAGCTTGCCTGCGGTAGTGGTTTTGCCGGAGCCTTGCAATCCGGCCATCAATATGACGCTCGGCGGCTGCGAGGCGAACTTGAAGCGCGCCGTGTCCTTGCCCAGCAGCGCAATCAGCTCGTCGCGCACAATCTTGATCACCTGCTCCGAGGGCGAAAGCGCGGTGAGCACCTCGGTGCCCACTGCCTTCACGCGAATCTGCTCGATCAGGTCGCGCACCACGTTGAGGTTGACGTCGGCCTCAAGCAGCGCCACGCGAATCAAGCCCAACGCTTCGGTGATGTTCTCTTCAGTGAGCGTGCCCTGGCCGCGAAGAACCTTGAAGGCGCGCTGCAATTTGTCGGTAAGATTTTCAAACATAGCTCAGCTTCAAGTGTACCCTGCAGGCGGCTGGACGGAGTCCATGGAATTCCACGGCTCATCATCGCCACCTAAGGCAATCAGATTCGCAATGAGTCCATGGCCCGAAGGGCGGCTGCTGTCCGCAGGACCTTACTCCGCCGGCGCAATCAAATACTGTTCCAGCTTGCCGTCAGGATAGGTGTACGTCGTTAGCCTCAGCCGCTTGCCCGGATACACAATCAGAAAGCTGCGAAATGTCATGCCGCCTCGTAGCTCTGTGTTGCTCTCGCGGAAGCTGAGCGACTCGCCCAGCGGCGCCAGGCTCTCGTGGAAGTCAGCCAGCGCCTCTGCGGTGAAGTAGTCGTTCAAATTCTGCGCCAGTAGATTTCGGTCAATGCGCCCCTGTTGCAAATCGCGGAAGATCGCTATCGCCTGCTTTTCGGCGTCGGTGGGCGGATACTCAGCCACCACCGGCGCAGCCAGCCGCGCAATCGTAGCGGCTGCGCCCACGGCATCCTGGTTGGTGAGCACAACCACGGCCACGCCATCATCCACCATGACAATATTGTCCGCAACGAAACCCGATACCTCGCCGCTATGCTCAATCGAGCGATGGCCTTCGCGGTCCCTCACATCCACGCCCAGCCCGTATTGCGTTCCCTTGCCGTCCTTCAGTTTCACCTCGGTGAACATCTGCTTGTAGCTCTCCGGCTTGAGCACCGTCTGCGCAATCAGGCTCTCGTCCCACAGCGCCAGGTCGTGCGCCGTCATGGCCAGCTCGCCTGCCGCGAACATCCAGCCACGTCCCTCTTTGGGCGCCGGGCGCAGCGGTCCGAGAGCATAGCGGTAGTAGGACGCAGCGTCTGCCTGCGTCAGCTTCGTCTCATCCGAGTTCCACACCGACTGCATTCCCAGCGGGCGGAAGATGCGTGCGGTGAGAAACTCCATGTACGGCTTGCCCGTCACCTGTTCCACGATGCGGCCCGCGATGACAAAGTTGGTGTTCGAATACTGCCACTGCGTTCCAGGCTCAAAGTCCAGCGGCTTTTTGGCCCATGTGTCGAGAATCTCCTGCGCCGTCTCGTCGTGCAGCATGGTGGTCATCACGTAATCCTCCGGCCAGTAATCCTGATAGCCGGAGGTGTGCGAGAGAATCTGCCGGATGGTCACCTCGTCTCCGCGCGTCAGGCCGGGAACATATTTGCCCACCGCGTCGTCCAGCGAGAGCTTGCCCTCCTCCTGCAACAGAAGAATCGCCGCTGCGGTAAATTGCTTGGAGATCGACCCAACCGAATAGCGCATCTCCGGCGTGGCGGCGACGGCGGGAGACTTTCTGGTAGCCAGCCGAGCCTTGCCGTAAGCGTGTGTGTACACCAGCTTGCCGCCCTTCACTACGGCCACCGATGCCGAGGGCACGCCGGTCTGTTCCAGCACCTGGGTGGCAATCCGGTCAACTCTCCGTTGAAGAGCTGGGTCCAGCGCTGCAATCGTCTGCGCACGCGCCGCAACCGCAGCCAGCGCAAGCACTGCTAAACCCATGCAAACCAGGATCCTTTTCTGCTCTCTCATCTTCCCAATCACCTTCGCATCCTTGCGCATTCACAACACCGACATCGATAAAGGTATCAGGCCAGCCTCGTAATAGGCCGGCTCATTTTTTCTCATTTTCCCTGAATGCCGGGTTTGTTTGCAGTCCCTTGAGCTCCGTCTTGATAGACTCGGAAATTTCCGGCGACGCAAGCATGTATTCGATGTAGTCGGCGGCTAGTGGATCATTGCGCTGAAACGAACTAAGCGACCATCCAGCCGCCATGTATGCGAGACCACGGGCGATCGACGGGGTTATATCTGAGATTTGCGTTCCGCTTTTACGCAGTTTGTCGAAGTCGTCGTAGTCCGGGCGCCAAGCAAGGGTGCTGGCGATGGTCCTGATGGGCTTAATTTGGCCGGAAGCACCGAAGGTAGACCACATGAGGTCGAGGTGGTGGAAGAGGGTACTGTTGGGAGACAGATCATAAGGGTCGGACAACGCGGGCATCGACTCGATCTTTTTCTGCTCGTCGGGGCCGAGTGTTTTGACGACGGTGGAAATGTCATAACCAGAGGAGCGAAGGATGTCTAGGCCGAGGCCACGCGTGAGGGGAGGCTGGGTGGCAATCCGCGTGAGGAAATCCTGAGCGGCAACAGGTTCTGCCTTGAGGGCAGCCGAGAGAAAGGCTGCTGCGTTCTCGATGAGATCGGATTTGGGGTTGGCCGTCTGGTATTCAATCGCGGATTGCATTGCAGGAAGCAGCCGTGCCGGGTTTGGCTGTCGATAATAGACCATCAAGAAATAACTCAGTTCTTTAATGTCTTTGAATACTTTCTTGCTTCCCGTTTCATAACTTTCTATCTGAATCGTCGAGCGCTTGAGAGTCTGATGACCCGCCGGCGATTCAATCTCTGCCTCCACGGTAGCTGTCCCATCACCGGCGTCAGCCCGTACGCACCAGTGATCCGCTGACACGCCCATACTGGCCATAGTCAAAAACGGATTCTTGATATCGGCTGCCGCTAAGGCTTGTGTCACAAAGTCCCCACCCTCCGGCTTGATCTGCTTGAACTGCGCCAGCGGAGCAAGCGCATGCTCCTGTGTCTGTCCGGCGAACTTCACACGAAAAGACAGCTTCGTCTTCTCCAGGAACTCATCGCGATTGTCGCCCGTGGCAAAAACGCCAACCCGAATGCACTGTCCCGGATTGAGCAACGTCACATTCTCTGGCGCGTTGACCAGCTTCAATGTATGCGCCCACTGCTCCTGCACAACGGACTCGCCAAGTACGAAGATATGCGACTCGATCTTTGCAGGCATAGGTTTTTGTGGCGGATAAACAGCGTCCTGAGCCGGGAGCAAAGAAGCCACCGCGATAATCGCCAGAATGACAAAACAACTCCGCAACTTTCGCGTAGAGAACAAAGACTGTGCTGTTTTCATAATGGAAGCAGTAGACAGCAAACCAGAGTCAAAAGCAAGCGATTCCACGTCTGCTCCGTCCTCAGTGCATCCCCGGAGGCAGCGTCCCGTGTTTCTCTGGTTTTTTGAACAGCCACGCAGCCCCGGCGCAGAAAAACGCCAGCAAAGCTGTCCATCGAAAGACATCTACGTATGCCATCAACGCGGATTGCTGCTCCATCAGCCCGTAGACCAGCCCGAGAGAGCCGGGACGAGCCTGCGCAGGACCGAGATGCTGGCCAAGATAGCCGGAGATGGCAAAGGCCTTCTGCTGCAAGACCATATTTGATGAACCCAGATGCGCGCCTATTTCCGTCTGGTGCATCGCCGCGCGGCGTATCAGCGCCGTGGTGGCCATCGAAATCCCGATCGACCCGCCGATGTTGCGCAGCATATTCCCCAGGCCCGTGGCCGCGCCCATATCCTTGTTGGGAATGGTGGCCATCATCATGGTGGACATGGGCACAAAGACAAAGCTCAGCGCAAAGCCGGTGAGAGTGATGGGAATCAGCAGCGTGTAGGGACCAATATCCAGGTTGACCGAGCCGAAGATCAACGAGCAGACGCCAAAGCCCAAAAATCCCGCACAAAGCAGCTTGCGGTTGTCGATGCGTGAGCCCAAAATGCCGATAATAGGTGAACCTATAAATGAACCAATGCCACGCGGTCCCACCACAAGGCCCGCCGTAAATGCTGTATAACCAAGCACTTCCTGGTAGTAGAGCGGCAGGATGGCGATGGTGATGTAGATACACATTCCCAGCATGGCCACTAAATAACAGCCGGTGCGGAAGTTGCGGTCCTTGAGGACGTGTAGATCGACCAGGGTGTGAGGATTGGTCCAGGAGTGCCAGATCCACAGCAGCAGCGAAACAACCAGCGCGGCCACCGCCCAGCGCACCCATGCGGCGCCAAACCAGTCGTCCTCCTGGCCCTTGTCCAGCACGATCTGCAGGCAGCCGGTCCACACTATCAGCAGGCCAAAGCCGATATTGTCAAAGGCGCCCACCTTGGCGTTCTTGATGTAGGGCGGGTCGTGGACGAAGCGGCTGATGAGGATGAAAGCCAGAATCCCCACCGGAATATTGATGTAGAAGGCGTAGCGCCAACTGAAGGTATCGGTCAGCCAGCCGCCCAGAGTGGGTCCGATTACCGGGGCCAGCACAATCCCTAACCCATATGCTGCCATGGACATGGAGCGCTTCTGGACGGGAAAGCTCTCCAGCAGAATAGACTGCGAGAGGGGTTGCAGAGCCCCGCCGCCGGCCCCCTGCACCACGCGGGCCAGCAGAATCACCGCCAGCGAGGGCGCAGCGCCGCAGAAGAACGATGCCACGGTGAAGATGGCTACGCAAATGAGCAGAAAGCGCTTGCGGCCCCAGCGCCGGGCAAACCAGTTGGAGGCGGGCAGGATCACAGCGTTGGCCACCAGGTAGCTGGTCAAAACCCATGTTGCTTCGGAGTTTGAGGCCGACAAGCTCCCTGCGATGTAGGGCAGTGCGACGGAGGCGATGGCCGTGTCCAGCACCTCCATAAAGGTGGGCAGCATCACGGAAAACGTTACCAGCCATGGGTTTACGCCCTGGGTCAAGGGGTAACGGGCTTGGGCGGCGGCGGTGGTCATTCGAGAGTGGTTAGAAAAGAAGAGATTATAGGATGGTGCGGCTGGATGCCAGTGAGCGAGCGCACGGGGTCTGCGGGACGCAGTGTGGGACGCGTAAGACACCCCTCTGCACCGTAAGACGTTTGTGGGACATCCCCCTTCGCCACACCTTGCGCGGCGAAGGAGGATGTCAAACGGAGGGGTGTCGTTGGAAGCGCATGTTTTTCGCTCTGGAGGGCATTTTTGGCGGCAAAACGCGCGCATATAAGCGCAGGTTTTTCTGCTTTTAGGGCATGCTTTTCTGCTTAAAAGACACCTTTCTCCATGTTTTCGCCTAAAACGTTCTATCCTATTTTTTATCTATAGGTTAGGCCAAATACTCTGACAAATAATTCGGGGAGTTGACCTAGTCATGACCTAGGTCAAGTTGGAGAGGCAGGGACTAGGGAATAGGGAATAGGGAATAGGGCCTGGCCGCGAGCGGGTGGTTTTCAGGAGGGACTGGGGGGCGAGGTTTGCCCATTTGTGCGCTTTGGAATTCTTTCGATGGTGATTGTCGAGGCCTCGAAATTGCCAGTGACGGCGGCGGCAGATCCCGATTGACAAGTGTTAGGTTACAGGCTACAGTAGTAGGGATGAAGATTCAAAACTTCGTTCATAAGGGCCTGAAGAGGCTTTATGAAGAAGACAGCACGAAAGGGATTCCCGCCGACGCGGCGGACAAGCTACGCAAGATGCTTACATTTCTGGATGGGATGGACGACGCGGAGGAGTTGCGGGGGCTTCCCACCTGGAAGGCGCACACATTGACCGGAGACCGCAAAGGCACATGGAGCCTGAGCGTGACCGCCAACCTGCGGCTGACGTTTCGCATCGATGTTGTCGAACCCGAAATTCGTGACGTGAATTTAGAGGATTATCACTAGGAAACGAGGAGAAAAGGCCATGCCCATGAAGAATCCACCCCATCCAGGGGATTTTATCCGGACGGAGATTGTTGCTGCCGCGGGGTTGTCGGTGACGGCGGCTGCGGCGGCGCTGGGCGTCTCCCGGCCCGCGTTATCGAGCTTACTGAACGGTAAGGCCATCCTCTCGGGGGATATGGCTCTGCGCATCGAGAAGGCCTTCGGCGTGAAAATGGATACACTGATGCGCATGCAGTCGGCGTATACGATAGCGCAGACACGTAAGCGGGAGAAGCTGATTCGCGTGCAGCCGGTTCGGCAGGCGGCGTGAGGCTGGATGTGGATTATGTTGACTCCAAGGTCTCAGACGCAAGACCTGGGTACCCGGCCGCGAGCGGGCGATTTTCAGGCGGGATTGGCGGTCTAAATCTATACACGCTCTTAAGCCAGCATAGCTGCAATCGAACGAAATCTTGTGACGGGATTTGACGGGGCGCAGATATTTACCACGTTTGCTGCATGATCTCTTCGCGCTTGCGCCTGAACTCATCTTCGCTGATCAGGCCATCCTTTTTCAGCGCTTCAAGGCTGCGCAGCTTCTGCATGGGATCGTTGACAGTTTCATCAGTCTGAGAGCCTGGCTCCGCTTCAATATCTACCAAGGACAATCCTTTTGCGCGTTTTATATTCAGGATGTGATAGACCAGCATGAAAACAGCAGTTCCTAACCACGCTATCATGAAAAGAATAAATACAACGGACAAAGCAGGCTCCGCCTCATTACCGACAATTTCTTTCCCGACTACAATAGCAAAGGCTATGCCAAACAGGAGCATAAAACAGATGACTATCAACGCTCCTATTGACGCGGGCTTACTTGGTCTTACATTCAACTTCGTCATCTTTTGTCCTTTCAACTGATTGCTCTGATTACTTCGCCCCATGCTTCCTTAACAAATCGGCCACGCTCTTGAGGCTGTTACTTTCAGCATATCGCAACGGCGGCCTGCCCAGGCGATCCTTGGCGTTTACGTCCGCGCCTCCGGCGAATAACAACTCGGCCACTTCTGTTTGGCCATCATTAGCGGCTACGATCAGCTAACGCACTAACACAATAATGTCAGGATGGCTGTTGTTCCTTCGCACATTACTGCATGTTCGCCGGCTGAAAAGCCCGGGAGGCGTTTCGTCCATGATGAAATCATAATATGTGTAATTAACCGTAATGGTATTATTATCCTCTCCTATAGTTATCAAACATTCAAGATCTTGATCCGGTGTAACACAGCCATTACCATCCTCCACGTCGCCGGGAATTGTTATTACTCCAGCGAAAGATAATCCGTTCATAACACCACGAATTTTCACACCATTCTTGTTGTTCGCCTCAAAGATGTTACCCGGTGTGACGGCAACTCGATATTCCGTTCGAGAATCCTTGTTCTTCCAAATTCCCCCGAGTCCTGGCACCTTCGCCTGCTGTTCCGCTCGATACTCCAACTTGTAGATCTCATCGCGGACATTCGCTGCGTCTGGGGCGTTGGGGGCTAGCTCCAGGTATCGCTTGTAGTTTCGCATGGCCTCAGAGTAGTTGCCGGCCTTTGCCTGGACAGATCCCAGGTTGAAGTAAACTTCGGGCCAGTCAGGCGCGAGCTTCTGCGCCTGCTCGAACTCGCTGACAGCACGTTCATAGTCCTTCGGTGTCTTGGCCATTTCCACGGCAGCCATACCCCGCGACATGAAGCGGCGCGCTTCTTCGGGAATACCTTGGCCGAAGGCGCGGGTTGAAATGCTCATCAGCAGGATGATAAAGATGATGAAGTACGCTTTCATCCCTCGATAGTTGTTCATTCATTGCCTCTTCCCATCAATTTGGCTGCAAACCAGTATACTCCTATTGCTTCCTCTGGAGGTCCTTTGCGCATTGAGACCGTCAAGTCAGCATGTAGTCGCTTCAAAGAACATGGTCTCTCTATTGTCAACAGCCCGGGGCTGAAGTCCGCGTTGATTACAAGCCTGCTTCAGGGGATCCAACGCCCCCTGCTCCCTCCGCATTCAATTTGCTACCTTCGGGAAGCAGCGCGTATCTTGTTGGAGAGGTTGAGCGATGCGATTTGACGAGTTGATTCTGGCGCGGCGGAGCGTGAGGCATTATCAGACGAAAGCGGTGGAGCCGGAGAAGTTGCAGGCGTTGATTGAGGCGGTGCGGATGGCGCCGTCGGCCAGCAATACGCAGCCATGGAAGCTGATCATGGTGGATGATGCGGAGATCAAGGAGCGGGTGGCCAGGGCGACCTTCAGCAATATGATCTCGTTTAATCAGTTCACGTTGGAAGCGCCGGTGATTGCCGTGCTGACCGTGGAAAAACATTCGGTGACGACGCAGATGGTTGGCTGGCTTAAGACGCGACCGTTTTATCTGATGGATATCGGGATTGCCGCCGCGCAGTTTTGCCTGCAGGCCACGGAGCTGGGACTGGGAACGTGCATGCTGGGGTGGTTTGACGAGGCCGAGGTCAAGAAGATTTTGAAGATTCCGCGGGCCATCCGCGTGGCGCTGTTGATTACGCTGGGATACGAGGCGGAGAATCGGCAGCCGCGCCCCAAGGTGCGGAAGGCGGCGGAGGTAATGAGCAGCTGGAATGAATACTAGGGACTAGGGACTAGGGACTAGGGACTAAGGGACTAGGGAATAGAGGATACGGATCAGTCACCCCGGCCCTGTCTTACCCCCAACTTCATGACGCGCTCCCATGCAGCGGGGTCGCGCGAAAATTCCACGCCAAAAAAGCTGCGCTACTTCTCTTCAGCCTTGATTCTCTGTTGCTCCGCGCGGATAGCCCGGACAATGGAGGTCATCAGGTCGTCGAGTGTGCGGCCCGGCGCAAGGGTGCAGCCGCTGAAGGTGTCGGTATCGACCTGCTGTCTGGCGCAGGTCAACAGCAGACCATTCGCATCGGCCACCGTGAAATTCAATACGGTGTTGGAGGGAGCAATTTTGGGAGGCGCGGTGTTGCCTTTATCAGCCGGAGCAGCCTTGAGGGGCGGCGTTGAGCCTGTGGAGGCGGCCATCAGCCTGGCAGAGAAGGCAAGGATGACGGCGAGGGCCAGAAGCATTGCAGCTCTTTTCATAATCACCTTTCTGCTTGCTTGCGCCGTAATTCCGGCGGCAGTTGAGGGTTCGGCTGAAGGAGCAACATGTTCACCGGGCGTTGGCCTGGGGCCCAGGACCGCCCTTGACTTCGCCCCGGATGAGTGGCTACCGAGTGAGCAATATTGCACACAACAGTGACATATAAATCGGCAATATGCAATTGAAAAAGAAAGAGATATTACGATTGCCATAGTGCGGGATTGGCGGAAATAAAGTTTAGGGAAATTGCATCATATAAACTTGACAGCAACCCACTCAATCTGGCATCCTAAGAGAGTCGGAAATTCTATCCAAACAGGCAGGTAAACCATGGCAAAGATTATCGGTATCGATCTCGGAACCACGAATTCGTGTGTCGCGGTGCTGGAGGGCGGCGAACCCAAGGTCATCCCCAATGAGGAGGGTGCGCGGACCACTCCGTCGGTGGTGGGCTTCACCAAGAGCGGGGAGCGGCTGGTGGGGCAGGTGGCCAAGCGGCAGGCGATCACCAACCCGGAGAACACCATTTATTCGATCAAGCGCTTCATGGGCCGGCGCTACAGCGAGGTGACGGACGAGATGAAGATGGTGCCCTTCAAGGTGGTGCAGCAGGGCGACCACGTGGGCGTGATGGCGCATGGCAAGGAGTACACGCCGCCGGAGATTTCGGCGATGATTCTGCAGAAGCTGAAGGCCTCAGCCGAAGCCTACCTGGGCGAGACGGTGAAGGATGCGGTGATCACCGTGCCGGCGTACTTCAACGACGCGCAGCGGCAGGCGACCAAGGATGCGGGCAAGATTGCCGGGCTGGACGTGAAGCGCATTGTGAACGAGCCGACGGCGGCGGCGCTGGCCTACGGGCTGGACAAGAAGAAGGACGAGACGATTGCCGTGTACGACTTTGGCGGCGGGACCTTTGACATTTCGATACTGGAAGTGGGCGAGGGCGTCATTGAGGTCAAGAGCACTAACGGCGACACGCACCTGGGCGGCGACAATCTGGACCAGCGCGTTGTGGATTGGCTCATCGCCGAGTTCAAGCAGGAGCAGGGGCTTGACCTGAGCTCCAAGGGCAACGAGATGGCGCTGCAGCGGCTGAGGGACGCCGCGGAGAAGGCCAAGATCGAGTTGTCGACGACGATTGAGACGGAGATCAATCTGCCGTTTGTGACGGCGGACGCCAGCGGACCCAAGCACCTGGTTCGCAAGCTGACGCGCGCCAAGCTGGAGCAGCTGGTGGAGGATCTGGTTGAGCGCTCCGTGGAACCGTGCAAGAAGGCGATTGCCGACGCGGGCATCTCCATCAAGGACATCGACGAGGTGGTGCTGGTGGGCGGTCAGACGCGCATGCCCAAGATTCAGGAGCTGGTGAAGAAGCTTTTTGGGCGCGAGCCGCATCGCGGCGTGAATCCCGACGAAGTGGTGGCGGTGGGCGCGGCGGTGCAGGCGGGCGTGCTGGCCGGCGAGGTGAAGGACCTGCTGCTGCTGGACGTGACGCCGCTGACGCTGGCTATTGAGACGCTGGGCGGCGTGGCTACGCCGATGATTCCGCGCAACACCACGATTCCCACCAAGAAGACGGAGACGTTTTCGACGGCGGCTGATTCGCAGACCGAGGTCGAGGTGCACGTATTGCAGGGCGAGCGGCCACTGGCGGCGCAGAATCGCACGCTGGGCAAGTTCAAGCTGGGCGGGATTCCGCCGGCGCCGCGCGGCATTCCGCAGATCGAGGTGACCTTCGACATAGACGCCAACGGGATTTTAAACGTGACGGCGAAGGACATGGCCACTGGCAAGGACACGCGCATCATGATTACCTCGAGCTCCGGCCTGAGCAAGGAAGAGGTAGAGAAGATGGCCAAGGAGGCCGACGCGCACGCAAGTGAAGATAAAGAGAAGCGCGAGGAGATCGATGCGCGCAACTCGCTCGACAGTCTGGCCTACAACATCGAGAAGATGCTCAAGGAGTCCGGCGAAAAGATTCAGGCCGCCGATAAGACCGAGGTGGAAGCGGCGCTGGCCGATTCCAAGAAGCTGCTGGAAGGCACGCCGAGCGCGAAGGAGCTGAAGGATCAGCACGAGAAGCTGACCCGAGCCAGTCACAAGCTGGCGGAGGCGATGTACAAGGCGTCTTCGGAGCAGGCGGCGGGTGGAGCAGCTCCCGGTGGTCCCGGTGACACAGTGGTCGAACCCCCGCCTGGCGGGAAGAAAGACGAAGGTGTAATCGACGCGGAGTATGTGGACGTGGACGAGAAAAAGTAAGCAGAGTTAGCGTTGTTAGCGGAGTTAGCCCCGCTTCGCGGGTGTTAGCACGCGCTACGCGCGGTTAGCGAGTTAGCAAGTTAGCGGGGTGGGCGACGGTTGGTGCCCACCCCGATGTTTATTCCATTAGCAACTTTGTCCTCCTAAATTGAGGACAGCCAAATCCACGAACCATCAATTAGGTCGACTCATACTGGTCGTGAGGTATTGGAGGGATATCTGAATGAGAAAGACCAAGCCTGACCCCGAACTTGTCCACGCTGAGAACCTCGCGGCGGTCAAAGATTATTTGATTGGATGGAAAGCTCATTTGGACTCCAAGGGAATCTGGGTAATAGAACCCTATGCCCGCCTTTACGACTCCATCGCGTTTTCGACATTAAATAAAACCTATCGCCTGAGTCAGGCGTGCATTCATCTCATAGAGTCGGGATTTTCGGATGAAGCTTACGGGCTGAGCCGTTCGGTTCTCGAATGTGCCATCAACCTGCGCTATCTGACGCTGAATCGGAACGAAATCGATCTGCGATCAAACAATTTTCTGAATTTCTTTCATGCCGAACGTAAGCATTTCCTCGAGCTTTGTCGGATCCAAATCAAGGATAGGAGTGCACTGGACCGCATCGAATCCATGGCGAAATCCGAAGGAGTGGATAAGATGTGGTCGGACCCAAAGAAAAGACGCATAAGCGATTGGAAAAAGCTCGAGAGCCATGATTGGGATGGGTTCAAGATCGTCACAGAGGCGCATCCACTTGATGCGGATCTCGATGGTCGCTGTCCAATCCTGATGCACTACAGCACCGCTTATCGCGCCGCTTCTGCGATGGTTCACTGCTCAATCCGTGCTCTTGACAATAACTTTGCAGTATCGAATTTTCAATACAAAGTAGCAGAGGATCTCAAGACCAATTACGACCACCGATTCGAACCATTGATGGCGGTAGTTGCTGGCACCTATCTATCGGTCAAGTACGCATTGTTCGGCGCAGGCTTAGATCTGACCGAAACGGAGGAATTCGATAAGCTATTTGATACCTGTTGTGTCAAACTTGTATACCTAAAGCAATCATGAGAAGCAGGCGAACAAGGAGATGATTGCGATGAGCAAAGTTGGCAAGGGCATCATTCGGGGACTCAAACAATCGCTTGCCATTGCCGAAAGAACGGCCAAGGAAGGCACCTATATCGTCCACACTCCGGCGGAGATTGAGGCCTCGTGGAAGGCAGAGGCAGAGCGGCGCGTCGCTGAGGTTGAGGCGGGAACCGCGTTGACATCTTCCTGGGAAGAAGTGGAAGCGCCTTTGCGCGCACGGTTGGCCAAGCGATGACTCCGCCCCGCCCCATCTCCCTCGACCTCTAACATTCGTGTTAGTATAGAAAGCCTGAGAGCTGGTAGAGACTTCCCCGCTTAGCCGGAACGTCCCATGAACCTATACATCATGCGCCACGCCAATGCCGGATTGACGCGCGATAATCCGCTTCTTGACGACAAGCGCTCGCTTGTGAAAGAGGGCAAGGAGCAGTGCATCCTGATGGCGCGTACGCTGAATGCGCTCAAGGTGCAGGTGGACGTGATCGTCTCAAGCCCGCTGAAGCGCGCGCGGCAGACCGCGCAACTGGTGGGCACGGAGATGGGCTACGATGCGCGGGTGGAAGTCTCGCCGGCGCTCGCGCCCGACGCCAGCTACGCCGAATTTCAGAGAATGCTCACACGCTATTCCGCATACGAGAGCGTGCTGGTGGTGGGACACAATCCCAATCTCTTCCAATTTCTGGGCCGGCTGATTACCGGCAACGGCGGCGCAGCGATTCGCATGAGGAAAGGCTCTGTGGCGCGCCTCAAGATGGACCGCCATCCGGCGCTGCTGCAATGGCTCATCGATCCGCGCTCGGCGCGCGCCATTTACGCCAGCGTGCAGAAGAGCTCGCGCCCGAAGACCTCCAAGAAGTAATTCGCCTCTTTGCGCAGCGACCACAGCTCGAGCTCCGCGCCCGTGCTTCCCGGCCGCAGCTCCAGATGGACCCGCTTGGGATAGACCTTGACAGTGAATCTCAATGCGTCTGAAGCGCGGTCCTGATTGAGCGCGACAGCCAGGCGCAGCATGACCACGGCCTTCTGCACGCGATCGTGTTCGACGGCAGGAATGTTGCGCAGCGCGCGGTCGCCGGGCTGCGGGCGGCTCTTGCCCAGGTAGCGCGCAATGGCCGAGACCAGCGTGCGCTGCAGCGGCGTGTAGCCGTAGATTTCCGAACTCGATATGACGTACTGTGTGTGGCGGTGGTGGCCCTGGTAGTTGATGAACTTGCCGGTATTGCGCAGCATGGCGGCGGCCGCCAGCCAGGTTTCGTACTCCGGCGGCAACTGGTGCAGCGCGTGCAACGCGCGATAAAGCTGCAAGGCGTGGGCGCGCACCGGCTCAGCATGGCGCAGGTCGACGCCGTAGCGGCGCGCCGTGGCCAGCACGCTCTCCCAACGCTGCTGCTCAAACTCGCGGTGAGCGGTGGCGCGGGCGTCCTGCTCGGCCAGCATCTGGGCGAGAATTCCGTCGCGCAGACCCAGAGGCGAATAGCGGAAGCCTTCCAGCCCAAAGCTCTCCAGCAACTCGGCAAAGACCAGCGCGCCGGCCACGATGATTTCCGCGCGGCGCGGCCCAATGCCCTGGACGGCGATGCGTTCGGCCAGCGTCATGGGAATCAGTTCGTCGGCCAGCTTGCGCACCTCGCGCGTGGGAACCAGCCCGGCTGTTGTTACGGTCACAGGAGCCTGGCTCACAGCAAGGGCCTGAATAGCCTTGTCGATTTTCTTGCCCGCGGATTTCTTTTTGGATTTGCCCGGCGGCTTATTCTGCTTGTTCAGTTTGACGGCCTTGGCGCTTTCGCCATTCTCCGCAGCCGTAGCAATGGCATCGCTGAGCGCCGCCGCCGTGCCCGAGGTGCCGATCACCTCCGTGATCCTCTGCGGCCGAATTCTGTCCTGCGCTTTGCGCAGCTCGCGAACTATCAACTGTTTCATGCGCGCCAGACCATCGGCCGGCGCCGGGTCGGAGGGCAAAAACTCCTCGGTCAGCCGCACCGCGCCCAGCGGCACGCTCACCGTCTCCTGGATGCGCTTGCGCTCGGAGAGCGTGATCTCGCAGCTTCCGCCGCCCAGGTCAATCAGCAGCACGCGGCTCGCGGTGGCAGGCTCGAATTCGAGCTCGGCCTGGCCTTCGCCGCTCCCCAACACGCCCAGATGAATCAGCCGCGCCTCTTCGAGGCCGGAGATGATCTCCACGTTCCAGCCGGTTTTGTCCTTCACCATCGCCTGGAAGACGGCCCCGTTGCGCGCATCGCGCATCGCCGAGGTGGCCACCACGCGTATCCGGTCCACTGCGCGCGACTGCACCGCCCGCTGAAAGCGCCTGAGCGCCTGCAACGTATCCGCCATGGCCTGCGGCGAGATCAGCCCACACTCAAAGACGCCTGCCCCCAGGCGCGTCACCTCGCGGTCCTCATGCAAAGTCTTCAAATGGTGCGCCGCAACCCTGGCAATCTTCAGCCTGCAGGAATTGGAACCGATATCGATGGCGGCAAAGGTCAACATAAGGGGTGCTGCTCCTGAAAATTGGCTCTGCGGTCAAGATACACGACCGGGGCGGGGTGAGGCGGTGATGAAGGCGGAAGAGGCTGTGGAATAACACAGTCCGGCGGAAAAAAATGCCGGATTCCCTTGGAACTTTTTAACTTGTCACTGCATTACCGGTAATGTGTTGTTTCTTGAGGAGTACGGTCCGGTTCTACTTATCTGGCTTGTGATTCTCGGAGTGCCGGTCTTTTTTGTGTGGCGTCGTTACCGGAGGATGCGTTCCAAAGTCTAGGGGAGAGAGTACCCTATTACCGTTTCGGGCTTGACCAAAAAGATTAGGCGGAATTGGTTACAGCTGTTAACGAGCTTGCTCTTCTAATGTTTCTGGCGAAGCGCATCTTCAAGGAGTTTCTCGGCTGCGCGCAGCTCATCCTCAGGGAATGCGGTGCATTTTCTGAAACCGGATATGTCATCCGTGACCGGATCGTAGAGCGGACTCTTGCCGCAACTTGCCAGCCGGAGATAATCGAGTGCTGTACGGCCTTTCTTGTCTTTCAGCGATGCGTCGGAGCCGGCGTTGAGCGCATCACGTATTTCATCAACCTCATCACGCGTGGCAAGCATCATTAGGGCGGTTTGTCCGTCTCTATTTTGCGCATTGACGTTGGCTCCAGCCTTGACCAGATCATCATCCCAAAGTCCGTCAAGGCAAGAAACCATCAAGGGAGTGTCGCCGTGTGGAGAACTCTGGTTCGGGTCCGCGCCCGCCTTCAGAAGCATCTGGACGGGAAACGAAGACGAACTGCGGGCCGCGTACATCAGCACACTCCATCCACTAGCATCGGTTTCATTCACGTTACCGCCAGTGTCTATCAACGCCTTTAATTTATCCACTTCTTTTCTGGCGGCAGCTAACATCATGGGAGTTACACCCGGCTTGGGAAGATAAGTATCTTCCGCAATTCGAGTGATGGGTTCTTTGGCGGGGTCGCCGTGCCGCCAACGGTGGGAATCGGCGATTCGATCCACATCGAGGAGCAGTTGCTGCAATTCATCGGGGCTGGAATCAGCATAGTCAGAAATAGTGCGCGTTTTTCCGCCAAGCCTTACGGTAATCTCCGTACCGCTTGAATCTGTAATGTTTCGGCTATAGTTGCCGCAATAGGACCAAAATTCTTTGGTGCGAAATTTTTCCAGGAGATTGCGAGCTATATTCGCATCAATGCGCGCTTCTCGCCGTCCTTTTACCTTTACAAACAAGCCACCGCCGTTCCATGCAACTGTTCCGTCCGCTTGAACTTTGACCGAATAAGGCGGACAGGAGCCCATGCAGCCAGAACGGGAAATCTCCACATAATCATCTTCGGCTGAAACAGGAGGCACATCCTCGTCTGCGCCTGTCGGACAGTTCGAGAGATAGATATTGCTGACAAAAACTGTGATCTTAAAATGATGAAATGAATCCGAATGAACCGTCGGATTTGTGACGTCCCTCGGATCAATTGTTTTTTCAACCACCATATACTGAATAGTGGCCTGATACTTCGTTTCCGGCGTGGAAAGCGAGTCTCCCAAATCGAACTTCCAGCTTTTTACAAAGTTCCCGGCACTTTCCCTGAGCATAGCTGGGCCGCTGGTGGTGGAAACCGAAGCCGTTTCGCCTTTATTATTGATCGAAAATTCGACCGTCACCTGTCCGGAAACACGAGCCGCGCGAGCGATGGGCGGATAGACGAGTGGATCGTACGACTTGAGGACCGGCTCGCTAGCATTCTGCGCCGGGGCACAGACCGCCAGCAAAGACAAGAGAGTGCATAAGATAAGACGCCGCATGGCAGTGATTCTATGCCCGTTCCTCTTGAACATCAATCTGATTCGGGAGACAACCCTGCCGCGTCATGGCTCTCGAACCAGCCAATCACGCGGCGCTCGTATTCCTCCGGCTCGGCGGCGGCCGCGCCAGTGTGCATAGCCCGCGCAGGCTCCCACAAAATAACCGCTGGTTTCCGTGAAGAACTGCGGGCCACGATTATCTCCGAGTGCCGCGGAGGAAGATTTTTATCTTTGAGGCCATGAATCAGCAGCACGGGGACATGGCTTGCTGCCACTGCGTTTTCCGGCGAGACTTGCTCCATGTCCAGCCCATACTTCCATCGCGTATAGAGAAACCCGGTTTCGACCGCCGGCCGCAGCAGCGTACGCCCCAACCACGCCCCGGCACCCAACCTCTCCGCCAGCCGGTCATAAGACGCTTCCCTGATGCTTGCGAATGGCGACTCGACAACCACCGCGCAAAAGCCGGGTGTCGTGCTGAGAGATTCGAGCAACAGCGCCGCGCCCATCGAGTTCCCCAAGCCATCAATGCAGCGTGGAGCCTCGGCCTGCTCGATCCAGTCGTACCAGCGGCGAATGTCGTTCGTTTCCTTGATTCCGTAGGTCGCCAGCTCTCCGCCGCTGGCGCCATGCCTCCGCGCATCGGGCAACAGGACCGCATAACCGTGGCGCAGCAACAAGTCCGCGTAGCCTAACATGCCCATCCGGTTGTCTGCCACGCCATGCAGCAGAATCACGGCGTCGCCATTACCCTGCAATGGCCGGATGCTCCATCCGCGCAAGATGGCCCCATCGCCGGCGGTGACGGCAACCTCCGACAGCACCGCATGATTGCGCGCGGCTACAGCCTGGGCCTGCGCTTCCTCCTTGGGCGTCAATGTGCGCCGCCAGGGATGCAGCGCCCATTCCGAGGCGACAACGCCGATGGCAATACAGAGAAAGAGCCAG
The DNA here is from genome assembly GCA_050012015.1 of Occallatibacter sp. Taxonomy (GTDB): domain Bacteria; phylum Acidobacteriota; class Terriglobia; order Terriglobales; family Acidobacteriaceae; genus Telmatobacter. Next base: position 134,382 of record JBEKHZ010000003.1, read on the forward strand.
ATTCCGGCAGAAACCGCGCTCCAGAGCAAAAATCGACGCACAAGCCTCATGGTTTTAAAAGTACGCGGAATCCCGGAGTTGCGTTCCGAGCGCATTGCGCGGCACGCAAGTCAGTACGGAGCCGTAGTCGCTAAGCCGCAGACGCTTACGGCACGGTAACGTTGACGTTGGTGGTCGCTAGCTGACTAAGAATCACGGGACCGGAAGATTCCCAGGCAGCCGAGATGGTGTACTGATAGGTTCCCGGCGTCATTATGTCGACCTTGATGCATCCGCTGATTCCCGCCAACCCCACCAGCGTGCCCGCCGCAAAGACGACCATAGTCAGCCAGCGCCGTGCCCTGCGCCGGAAGCTGAATCCCAGCAGCAACGCTCCGGCCAACGCAAGGGCAGTTGCGGGCAGATGACCTGAATGGTGCGGCGTAAGGCGCAGCTCCGCAAGTCCGGGAGGAGGAACCTGGCCAAATGGAACGAAGAGGATGTTTCCGCTGAAGGTCGTCTCGCCGGCCGGCACAGGAATCCCCGGGGCTCCCACAACCCCGCAGAATTGGGGTATTTTGGCTACGGTTACCGGCCCGGAGTAAGCGCAACCGATGGTCACTGTTCCGGCGCCGGGAATCCCCGAAACCGTGAATTGGCTGGAACCAAGGCCGCTGGTTGGCATGGTGACGTTGGTGGCTGTGATGGCATATGGCGTGACAGCCAGAGCACGCACGCCGGAAAGCGCGCAAACGATGGCGAAAAGCGATCCAAAGAGGATTAGCTTACGATGACATTGCATGACAGAATCCTTTCGGCGGGGAAGGATTTTACCCCCCTGGCGGATAGACGTAAATCATTGCATTTAGTATAAACCTCTTATAAGATTCTCTTCTCAACCACTGCCACGCCGTCAGCCCGCCGGCACTAAAGATCACCTGCCCCGCGCACCTTCCTTCCACGCTGGAGTATCCTTGATGTGGACGGAATTCCAGCCATGATAAACCAGAGCAATACCTTCACTCGCCCGCAATTTTCGCTCTCCATTCGGAATATATGGTTACTTTTTGCGGTGATCTTTGCCACTGTGTATTTTGCCTCGCTGTTTACGCCGCCGCTGATGGATGATGTGGATTCCACCCACGCCCAGGCGGCGCAGTACTTCGCCGAGCACAGCGACTGGACCACGGCCAAGATCAACGGCATCCGCTACATTGAGAAGCCGCCGCTGCCCTACTGGACGGTGGCCGTCCTCTTCCATATCTTTGGCCAGAATGTTTTTTCCGCGCACCTTCCCAATACGCTGGCCATGCTGGGCCTGACCTGGATAGCCTGGCTGTGGGTGCGACGAGGATGGGGCGAGCGCGCCGGCCTCTATGCCGGGCTGGGGGTGCTCACCTCCGTTGGCCCGTTTCTCTTTACCCGCTTTATCATTCCCGAGGCGCAACTGAGCCTCTTACTGCTGCTTGCGCTCTACTGCCTGCTCACCGGCTTCGAGCCGGGACGCGGGTCGCGCTTTTACTGGATGTGGGCGCTTCCCTCCGTGGCCCTGATGACCAAGGGGCTGATTGCTCCCACCTTTTTCTTCGGCGCGGCCATCCCCTACCTGCTGATCACCGGCCTGTGGCGGCGCTGGCGAGAGATGAAGCCGGTCGTCGGCCCGCTGATTTTTCTGGCCATCTCCGCGCCCTGGCACATTCTCTGCGGGCTGGCCAATCCCGACCACGGCAACGCCGTCGGCAACCACCCCACCTTCGGCAACGTCCACGGCTTCTTTTACTTCTACTTCATCAACGAGCACTACCTGCGCTTCTTCGGCCTGCGTTATCCGCACGACTACAACAAGCTTCCCGGCCTGGCCTATTGGCTGCTGCATCTCGTCTGGATCTTTCCCTGGAGCCTGTTTTTACCGGCCGCGGTGGCAGTGGCGTGGAAGACTCGCGGCCACTGGATGCAGTACCTGCGCAGCGACAACGGCGTGGCGGCGAAATCTCAAGTTGAAGCAAATGGCCTGGTCTTCAATCTCCGCTTCCGCGCGCGCTCCATCTGGCTGCTGAGCCTGTTTTCCGCCTGGACGCTGCTCTTTTTCTCCATCTCCACCAACCAGGAGTACTACACCTTCCCTGTCTGGCCGCCGCTGGTGATGCTGATCGCCGTCGTGGTTGCCGGCATAGAGGAGAACCGCGCCCCGGTTGGCGGCAAGCTCCCGCTCTCCACCGCATGGCTCACCGGTGCGCAGGGAGTTTTTGCTGTCATCGGACTGCTCTCCGCTGTCGTCCTCGGCTGGGGATTATGGGAAGCACGCCATCTGCCTTTTGTGGACGACGTCGGCACGCTGCTGGCGCATCGCGCCGTGGGCGATTACACGCTCTCCATGTCCCACCTCTTCGACCTGACCTTCGCCGCGTTTGCCGCGCTGCGCCTGCCTACCATCATGGCCGCCATTGTTTTGCTCATCGGGCCGGCACTGGGCTGGGTGCTGCGCGTCAAAGGGAAGCATCTGGCCGCCACCATCAGCGTGGCCCTCACCATGTCCGTCTTCCTCATCGCCGCGCACATCGCCTTTGCGCGCTTCGATCCCATGCTCGGCTCCAAGCGTATGGCCGACACCCTCCTCGCCAAAGCCTCGCCTGAGGACACTATCATCATCTACGGCGAGCAATCGGAAGGCTCGTCGGTCATTTTCTACACGCACCACATGTTCAATAAACCGGCGAGGTTTGTCTATCCGCGCTGCGGCCAGCACGGAGAAGGCACGCCGCTGCTGTGGGGCTCCTGTTATCCGGATGCGCCCGACATCTTTTTGAGTGAAGAAAAGCTGTCGAGCATCTGGGGAACAGGCGAGCGCAAATGGCTCTTCGCCCAGGATCCGAACCAGCTTAAAGCTGAACGCCTGCTGGCCGGACGGCTTATTCTTGTGCAGACCGTCGCCGACAAGGCGCTGTGGACGGACAGGCCGCTGCCGTAGATTTTTTACAGCCAGAGGGAAAGTTGTTCCCAGTTCTTTGAAAATCCACACTGCGCGACATTCACTCCCCCACTGCGGGGAAAGGATGCCACCAACATTTTCAAACGATCCTTCCAATCGTTCATGGGATAAATAACTTTCTGTAAGTGCTGGAGTATAGCTGCCGAAGCATACACGCGGGTCTGTGCATGTTTCAAGACGACGAGATGATCCAATGCGGGAATTTCTGCCAAGCGCGGAAGAATTGGAGTCACGGATGCGAGCGACCGGTTCCACAAACGGCTATGGTGAGCGCAAATATTGCGAACTACATTGAGGTTTCGTGTCCAGCTTGGAAGAATATTCGGTCTGATTAAACCAAATTGCGCTGAAATCTTCGCTTTATCGATTGTTTTCATGCCATCCATTAGCACCGACATCATTCCAAAATCCCAAAGTTCGATGGCCATCCAGATGGGAGGATCGCCCCGGTATTGAGCTTTGAAGTGTTTCACAAACTCTTCGTTTGAATCATGAAATCTCTCTCTTTGTTTCCGAAGCCATTTTGTGTGCCGCGATTCCATAGTTGGCGGCGAAGACGAGAACTTTGCATCAAATTGATTTGGATCATGATGGGCAAGCGGATTTCTCATTCCTAAAAGCAATGCAATTTCAACACGTAATCCAATTTCAATAACTTCAATCGCGTCGAGAAAAAGTGCGCGTAGGCTTTTATCAAATAAGTACAGATCTACAACTTGCTGAAACGTCGTGCCAGCTTGGAACTCTTCCAATACTACGACTTCAGAAACTCCAGTCGTCTGATTTGCCTTAACATAGCTCTTGCGAAAGGGGTAGGCATACCCAGAGAAGCGGTAATAGCCAATTCTTTTTAACCAATCTGCGGCAGAAGGCAGATCATTGATGACCATATGTCTCTTGAGGAGTAGCTGAACCTGGGCTGGGATTGGCAGGTAGGGCTTGACGTACGGGATGAGTGGTGTCGATCCAGTGCCCATATAAAGGAAGACCGACCCGTACGCTTTCGCGCAGAGGAGCCGGCCATATTGAATATAGTATGTCACTTGGGCTTGGTTGTGTCAATAAAAACCTTACCTATTGACGATCTACTCCGCAGCCCGCATTCTGCCTCCCGGCAGCAATTCATAGACCTGCCCTCGCCAGAGAACCCGGTTGCTCAGATAGCTGGCCGCCCAGAAGCCAAAACCCATCAGGTCGCGCACGGGGTAAAGCACCAGCAGCCCGAACCAACTGCGGTCGCGCACCACCAGTCTGCCCACGGCAAGCGCCAGCGCCAGCCGCGTGGCCAAGCTCCAACCAAACAGGGCCAGCCCCCAGACCGGATGCCCCAGCGCCGCCGCCGCTCCCCAGGCCAGCAGGCCAAAGGGAATGCTGAAGGTCAGCGCTGTCCCGAAGTGTCCCTTGGGCCGCGAAAAACGCGTGGAGCGCATCCAGCGCGCCTGGTGCTTCATCGACGCCACAAAGCCAGGGTTGATGACCATGTGGTCTATGGCATGGTGGCTGAGAATGACCGTTTGGCCCAGCTTGTGAGTCTCGTTGCCCAACACAAAATCGTCGGCGCAATACTCGGCCGTAATTTTAAACCCGCCCATCCGCCGAATCGTCTCTCGCCGGAAGGCCATCGTCGGCCCCAGCACGAAGCGCATCCCCTCCATGGCCCGCGCCGCCAGAACCCCAGAGGTCATCTCCACGCTCATGCCCACGGCCTCAAGCCGCGCCCACAATCCGCCATTGACCGCCACGCCGCGATAGGGGCAGCACATGGCACCCACTCGTTCGTCCGCGAACGGCAACGCTACGGCGCGCAGATAATCAGGGCTGACGCGCACATCACTGTCGCTGATGACCAGGATGTCGTGCGACGCGTGGCGCTCCATCAGCTCCAGCGAGGCCACCTTGTCGCTGATGTAACCGGGATCACCACCCCTCGAGATAACCTTTGTTGGAATTCGTGGGTTCCGCGCCGCCACTCGCCGCGCTACCTCCAAACCCGCATCCGTAGCCTCGCGCGCACAGAAGAGGATTTCGTACTCAGGGTAATCCTGCTCGAAGAAGCTCTCCAGGTACTGCTCCAGCCCGGCATCGGTCCCCGCCAGCGGCTTCAGCAAGCTAAGCGGCGGCGTGAACCGTTCCTCAAGCTGCCTGAGCGCCTGCCGCCTCTCGCGTAGATAGCCGGGCACCGCCGCCAGCACCATGCCGGTAAAGACCGTTGACGAGATCAGGCCGATTACAGCCAATCCGAGGAGAGCGTATAACATACAGGTAACAGAATACCCGGCTTTGGCGCGTTGAGGGGTGAAGATTCCGCGCACTCGAATCAGCAGAGGCCAACAATATAGAGTGTCTGGGGTCTACACGGCTGCTCTGGGCCATCAATCGGTTCGCCGGAGAACGCTATGCTTTGGCCGCGGTGCCAGTAAATATTGATGTGTTGTACCATTGACTAGACTTCTCCATCCCCGCCCAAAGCTCCGGGGATTTTCGTCAGGTGCAGCCCGGGCTTTGAGATTGACCACGCCACCATGACCTTCGGGCTTATCGCTTCTGTTGCTCTGAGCGCGCTTGCTGTCGTTGGCGTGATCACCTCCACTGTCTACAGCCTGATGGTCGTCATGGGTGTGCGCCGTTTTCGCCGCCGCTCCGCGGACTCCGCCAGAACGTCTGACTTCCTGCCCCCGGTTAGCGTCCTCAAGCCCGTGCACGGCGATGAGCCGGACCTTGAAGAGAACCTCGCCAGTTTTTTCAAGCAGGATTATCCCGACTTTGAGATTCTCTTTTGCGCACGCCACGCAGACGATGCCGGCCTGGCCGCGGCTCGACGCGCAGCCGCGCGCTTCCCGCAGGTCAAGGCGCGCATTCTCACCTGCGGCGAGCCTCCCTGGCCCAACGCCCGCACCTTCTCGCTGGAGATCATGCGCCGCGAGGCACGCCATCCCATCCTGGTCACCTCTGACAGCGATGTGCGCGTCGGCACAGATTACCTTCGCTCGGTGGTCGCCCCGCTCAGAGACTCAAAAGCCGGCATGGTCACATGCCTCTATCGCGGCGTCACCCGCCAGGGATTCTGGGCGCAATTGGAGGCCATGGGCATGAGCGTGGAGATGACCTCCGGCGTGCTGGTTGCCGAGATGCTGGAGGGAATGCGCTTTGCGCTTGGCCCCTCCATGGTGATGCGCCAGAGCACCGTGGAAAAAATCGGAGGCTTCGAACGGGCCGCCCAGTACTACGCCGACGACTTTGTGCTGGGCAAGTGGACCGCCGCCGCCGGAGAGACCGTGGTCCTCTCCACCTATATTGTTGAGCACCACGTCCTGAACGCCACGTTCAAAAAGTGCGCTGCGCATCAGCAGGACTGGGCCACCAGTACGCGCTTCTCCCGGCGGTTGGGCCACCTGGGCGAAATCCTCACCTACGCCGTGCCCTATGGTCTGCTGGCTCTGGCCGCCTTCGGCGCCGCCGGCCACCTCGCGCTCGGAGTCGCATTGCTGGCCATCACACTCCTCGACCGCGTGTTGCTTTGCCTGCTGGTTGCCGGTTGCGTGGTCTGCGACCGCGCCGCCCTCCGCAAGGCGTGGCTCTACCCCCTGCGCGATTTCATGGGATTCTGCTTCTGGGTGAGAAGTTACATCGGCACGCGCCGCCTGCGCTACCGCGGCGACCCCTACGAGCTGCTTCCGGAAGGAAGACTGCGCAAGCTGGCGGAATAACGGGATCGCCGATGCTCTAAACTCAGATCTGGAACCTGGCGAGTGGGCGACTGGCGTGGGAGACATTACGGTATACGTCTTTGATTCGTCCGGCACTACGTGCCACAAGAGTTTTCAGCACTTATTCAAGAATTGAGCAGAACAATGAGTACATCACGGAAATCGATGATCTATTGTTTGTGGATGTTGTTGATCTGTGGCAATGTAGTGGCTTCCTCGGCGCAGAGCGCAACGTCTAAGGAAGTCCACTGTTTCAGCATCCGTATGCACCTCAACGGCCAACCGCTTGAAGGCCCTAAAACTGTGACTTTCAGGACCAGACAAGGTGACAGTATCGTGTCGCTGGATGGGGGAGCCTGTTTCAAAGTGCCATCGGCCCTTCTGATGGAAAAGAAGCTTGACATCTTTTTCACGATTCCCGGAAGCAATATTTACTTGAATGCGATGGCAATAGACTTTTTTGAAAACATATGGGACATCGACCTTCAAGACAAGAAATTCAGTCGAGACGTGCATCTTCCAAGACATGCTCGTGCCATAAATTCATGTCATATTGTTTTTCACGGAGGCGAACCCGAAATCGCGATGTTGGCGACTGGATGTCGCACACCTGCCCCCTGACCGGGGTCCACTGTACGTTCCGGAATACCCATTAATAATCACCCATAAACCTCTTTATCTCACTTCTCTTCACCCAATTTCATCCCTGTTTTGTGAGTTTGTTGCAACCGTTTTACCGATCTGCGGTGAGCTATCGTTTCACATTTTCCATAATCCGATCACCAATAGCTCGCCATTTTTCAAATCTCACTCACCCGCCGCGCGCATCCGTTCTGGATGCTCTAAACTCAAATCTGGAACTTCACGATGATGCTGTTTGGCGGCAAAGACGACGCTCTGGAGACTCCATCAACCGCGCCCGAACCGGACTCGGCTGAGGCCCCCAAAACCGGCCTTTTCAGCCGCATGAAGCAGGCCGTCGCGCGCACCCGCGAGTCGCTCTCCGCGCGCATCGAGTCGGTGGTCGCGCTGACCCGCACGGTGGATGAGCAAACCCTGGAAAGCCTTGAAACGGCGCTGCTTACCAGCGACTTGGGGGTGCAGACCACCACCGCCATCCTCTCCGCCCTGCGTGACCGCGCCCGCCGCCAGGCCATCGAGGGAGGCGAAGAGTTGCGTGCCCTCTTGAAGGAGCAATTGATCGCCATTCTCAGTGCCCCGCAAGGGGCGGCTGCCACACCGCAGGTGTCGCTACGCGAAGGCCCCTTCGTGACGTTTCTCGTCGGCGTCAACGGCACAGGCAAAACCACCTCGGCGGGCAAGCTGGCCGCCTGGCATCGCGCGCAGGGCCGCACCGTTCTGCTCTGCGCCGCAGATACCTTCCGCGCCGCGGCTATCGAGCAGCTTGAAATCTGGGCCGCGCGCTGCGGCGTGGAGATGATAAAGACACGGCAGGGCGGCGACCCGTCCGCGGTTCTTCATGACGCAATGGCCGCAGCCAAGGCGCACAAAATCGACGAGCTGATTGTGGACACCGCCGGACGCCTGCACACCAAATCCGGACTGATGGACGAGTTGGACAAGATGCGGCGCACGGCGGCCAAGCTGATCCCCGGCGCGCCGCACGAGGTGCTGCTGGTGATGGACGCGACCACCGGGCAGAACGGACTCAACCAGGCGCGGCAGTTTACGCAGTCCGCGGGCGCAACCGGCATCCTGCTCACCAAGCTCGACGGCACGGCCAAGGGCGGCATCTGCGTGGCCATCGCCCAGGAACTAAATCTGCCGGTGCGCTTTGTCGGCGTGGGCGAGCAGATGACTGATCTGCTGGAGTTTTCTCCAGCGGAGTTTGTGGAGTCGCTGCTGGGGTGACATTGCGCAACAATACACAAGCAGACATTTGGAGAGTAACCCTGTCGCAGATAATATTCCCGAGACGGCTATGGCTGCGAGGAACCCACCCATAAGGCGAAAGGAGCCCACCACAATATTAAGTATGAAATCACAATTGCCGCCAAAACGATCAACGCTGTCCGCATCAGACGGTGATCCTGCGTGCTCGGTATTATAGACTGCGATAGAATTGCCGTTTGCTGGCTGTCAGCATGATCCAGAGCCTTCTGCTCCGATATAGTCGACTCAGGTGGAAACGCTGTTGCCGGATTCTCCGTGGGATTCTCATGCGCCAGCGGATACTCATTCCGCTCGGATAGGTCCACTTGATAGCGGTAGCCCCCCGGCAGACGCACTGAGGAAAACCACCCGGTAGGCCTCAGAACGGTGAAATAACCGTTAGGCGTCACCGAGAATTCCCTGCGATTCCAGGAATGACCCTTCATTGCATCCACCTCAACGACTGTTCGCGGCTTACGTCATAGCCGCCGCGATTCTCTGCGCTGATGTTGGTAAGAATTATAGCATTGTTGTTGCGCAAATGGATGTTCAACTGGCCTCACAGGATCGGTAACGGCAAAAGCCGATATCGCTACATACTGCCTTAACGGGACGCGCCTCATGTAAACTTAAGAGTTCCCGTTTGACCTGCGCATGAATCAACAGGCAGACCAAGACCGGCATTGGATGCAGCGAGCGTTGGAGCTGGCGCGGCGCGGCATTGCCGTCAGCTCGCCCAATCCTACCGTGGGCTGCGTGATTCTGGACCGCGCGGGGCAGGTTGCCGGCGAGGGATGGCACGAGTATGACCTGCTGGACCACGCCGAAGTTGTTGCGCTCAAGGTTGCCCAGCAGCACGCGGGCGAGCGGCTCAAAGGCGGCACGGCTTACGTTACGCTGGAGCCTTGCAACCACACCGGACGCACACCGCCCTGCACCGAAGCGCTGATTGCGGCTGGAATCAAGCGCGTGGTGGCCGCCACCATCGACCCCAACCCCACCGTCGCCGGACATGGGCTTGATCGTCTGCGCGCGGCGGGACTAGAGACAGAGGTGGGTGTCTGCCAGGCCGAAGCCCGTCGGCTGAATGAGGGCTTTGCGCGCTGGAGCCGGCACCATCGACCGTTCGTCCTGATGAAGGTGGCCATGACGCTGGATGGGCGCATTGCTCCGCCGCCGGGCGCGCAGACGCTGCGCGAGCCGTACTGGATTACAAGCGAGCAGGCCCGCGCCGCCGTGCAGCCGCTGCGCTGGCAGGCAGACGCCGCGTTGACCGGCATCGAGACCGTGATCATCGACAACCCGTGGCTCACCGACCGAAGCGGCCTGCGCCGACGGCGTCCGCTGCTGCGCGTGGTGCTGGACTCGGCGCTGCGCATGCCTCTCGACTCCAAAATGGTGGCCACGGCGCAGAACGATCTGCTCATCTTCACCATCTCCACCGACGAGGCTCGCGCAAATGCCCTTCGCCAGCACGGTGTGCGCGTCGAGGTGCTGCCCACCGATGCCGGTCGCGTCCCGCTGGGCAGGGTGTTGGACAAGCTCGGCGGAGAAGGAATCCTCACTCTGCTCACCGAGACCGGCACGCGGCTGAATACGGCTCTGCTGGCCGGAGGTCTGGTGGACCGCATCCATCTCTTCGTTTCGCCGCAGATCATGGGCTCCGACGCCGTTTCCGCCTTCAAGGAATTGGCCAACCCTATCTGTATGGCCGATGTCGAGGTCGAGCGATATGGAAATGATTTGGGGTTGTGCTCGCTGCTCCGCGACCCCTGGTGTGAGCGATAGAAACAGCTTGTATCGCTCATAATATAGTGTAATAATGAGCGATAGGGAGGATTTCTATCGCTCATGAGCTGGAATTGGCAAAAACCGGATTGGCCCAATTTCCGATGGGATACTTCCTGCCTCACCGCTGCGGAAAAGCAGTTTCTGCTGGGGGCGGGTGTTGGTCTGGGCACCGCTAAACATCTGGGTGCAGAGGAGCGCAATCAGCTCATCGTCGAGGCGATGAGCGGCGAGGCGCTGACCACATCGGAGATTGAAGGCGAAATACTCAACCGGGCCAGTGTGCAATCTTCCATCCAACGCCAGCTCGGATTGACCGCAGACCAGCGACGTATCCCAGCAGCAGAGCAAGGGATTGCAGAGATGATGGTCGATCTGTACCGGTCAACCGCTGAGCCGGTTTCCGATGTGATGCTCTTCCGCTGGCACCAGATGCTGACCCTGGGCCGCAGAGATTTGATTGACATTGGCCGTTTTCGCACCAGCGCGGAACCGATGCAGGTGGTCTCCGGAGCGATGGGCGCGGAGAAGGTTCACTTTGAAGCTCCGCCTTCGATCCTAGTTCCCGCCGAGATGAGCCGGTTTATTATCTGGTTCAATCGGACGGGACCGCAAGGCGAAGAACCGCTGCCAGCGATTACCAGAGCGAGCATCGCACACTTGTACTTCGAGTCGATTCATCCATTTGAAGACGGCAACGGCCGCATCGGACGCGCCTTGGCGGAAAAGGTCCTGGCGCAGAGCTTCGACCAGCCGGCGATGACCGGGCTGGCCACGGCGATTCTCGCGCATCAGAAGAGCTATTACGAGATTCTGGAACGGGCCAATAAAGGCAACGAAATCACGGATTGGCTTGCATGGTTTGCCGATATCGCCATCGAGGCGCAACACCGCATCATCACGCAGGTTGAGTTTTTAATTGCCAAGACAAAACTACTGGACCGTCTGCGCGACAAGATCAACATGCGTCAGCAAAAGGCATTATTACGCATGATGAAGGAAGGCCCGGAGGGATTCAAAGGCGGCCTGAGCGCGGGTAACTATGCCACCATCACCGGAGCTACTCCGGCAACAACAACTCGTGATTTGACTGACTTGGTCGAAAAGGGCGCGTTGATCCGCACGGGCGAACGCAAGCACGCGCGCTATGCGCTGAAGCTGACCCCGTAGAATAGAACCATGTTTACCGGCATCATCGAACAGACGGGCACGCTGGTTGGGCTGGAGAGCCGGGGCGGGGTGCGGCGGATCACGGTCGAGGCTCCCGGCCTCGCCGGGCGGCTGCGCGAGGGCGATTCGCTGGGCGTCTCCGGCGTCTGCCTGACCGCGCTGGACGTGCACCCCACGCTCTTTCACGCCGACCTAGCGCAGGAGACGCTCGATTGCACATCGCTGGGCGCGCTCAGCGCCGGCGCGAAGGTCAACCTGGAGCTGCCCACCGCCGCCGGAAGTCCGCTGGGCGGTCACATTGTCCAGGGCCACGTGGACGGCTGCGGGACGATGACTGCGATGGACTCGGTTGTGCCGGAATCCAGCCCGGCATTTGACCGATATACCACCGACTGGACACTCAAGGTGCTCGTCCCGGAAAACGTCCGCCAGTGGATGGTGCACAAAGGCTCGGTGGCCGTGGAGGGCATCAGCCTGACCATTGCCGGTTTCGATGGCGAGACGATCACCATTGCGATTCTTCCGCTGACCTATTGGCGGACAAACCTGCACACGCTGGCCGTTGGTGCTCCGGTGAACGTGGAGGCGGATGTGCTGGTGAAGCTGGCCCACGCGCAGATGGCGGCTAACAAGAAGCCGGAGCTGGAGCTAACCGAGGCATGGCTGGTAGCCAATGGCTATTGAAGGGCTCATTCGCCGCGCGACTTGGCCATCTTCGCGCCGTCTCAGCCGTCTAATCCATCGGAGCGCGACGCCCCGTGGCTGTCGCTCCATCCATTGAATCCCGTATGCTGTTGAGCAGGGAGGTTCTTATGCACATTGTGCGCCCGTCTGACCGTGGGTTTCGCCGGTTATTTCCCATAGTTATGATTATGCTGGCCGTTGCGATCGCGCCATGGAGCCGAGCACAGGCTCCCGCTCCCGCTCCGGCTCCGGCACCCGCTCCGGCTCCGGCGCCCGCTCCGCCCGCTGGCCAGCAGCCGCCCGACCAGGCCACGCCCGATTCCGGCGGCCCCGGCGGCGACACTGGGGTTATCGCCCTGCCCAAGAAAAAGGAGACCTCCGAGGCTCCGCCGCCCGCCCCAACCGCGCCCAAGTTCAAGAACCCCGAGGGGACGGCTCCCTTCTCGCTGCGCGTTGAGGTTCCCGAGGTCACCCTCGATGTGGGCGTGCTGGTCGAAAAAACCGGCCAGTTCGTGCCCGGCCTCCAGCCCGGCAACTTCCGCGTCTACGAGGACGGAAAGGTGCAGAACGTCATCGGCTTTAAGCGCGTGGAGGCGCCCATCACCGCTCTGTTGCTATGCGAGTTCGCCACCACCAACTACAACTTTGTCTACGACATGCGTAACGCGGCCTACGCCTTTGTTCAGCAATTGCGCCCCCAGGACTACGTGGCCATGATGACCTTTGACATGCGCACGCAGATCGTTACGGACTTCACCCAGGACAAGCAGCAGATTGTGCAGGCCATCAACACGCTGACCATACCAGGATTCCGGGAGACCAATCTCTTCGACGCGCTCTATGAGGCCGAAGACCGGCTCAGCCGCATCGAAGGGCGCAAGTACATCATCGTCATCGCCAGCGGCCGCGACACCTTCTCCAAGCTCACCTTCGACAAGATTCTGCAGAAGGTCAAGTCCACCCCCAACGTGACCATCTTCACCGTTTCCACCGGCGGAGGGTTGCGCGCCATCACCGAAGGCCGTGGCGGAATAAGGGGCTCCATGCGCGACATGGATTATCTGCAGGCCGATAACGAGATGAAAACCTTTGCTTCGGTCACCGGCGGCATGTGGTTCAATCCCCGCTTTGTCGGCGAGATGCCGGATATCTTCAAGGACATCAATCAGAGCATTCGCTCCAAGTACCAGTTGGTCTACCATCCCACCAACGCCAAACAGGACGGGACCTATCGCAAGTTGCGCGTAGAGCTGGTGGATAACGAGGGCCGTCCGCTGCTGATCACGGACGAAAAGCACAAGGCGCTCAAATACGAGATCATCACCCGCGAAGGCTATCGCGCCAGGCAGGAAGTGGAGTAAATAGTGGAACTATAGTGAGTATTCGGGGCGTACGATGGCTGGGGGTGTCCCGCGGGGCGCCACCAGCCAGACCGTGAAAACAGTGGTTTATTTGAACTGCTTTACAAAGTCCCAGATCCAGTATCCGGCCACGAATATCGTCGCGACTAAAAGTACCCAGTTGAGGATTCGAATCGCCGGCTGAACCTTGTTGACCTTGGCGGCAATAGCCTGATTCTCGGCATTCTCTTTTGCAAAGGTATCGTCCAGAGAGACCAGGTCCATTTCGTTGCCTTGCAGCCTGGCGCGATAAAGGACCAGCGCGCCGGTAATCACCACCAGCACTCCCCAGCAAATCATCATCACAGTAGCAAATTGCGTCATAAGCCACCTCAAAAAAAGCCTTCAGCCCCGGATACTGGCGGGTTCGGGCCGGATTACCCGTCCCGTTGAGCAGAGGAGCCGTCCCGGTGAACATCATACCTCTGAAAGGGTGTTGCTGTGCCAACAAAATGATGGAGTTTTCTGGAAATATAGGCATTTTTTGCCCATACCAGCCGCCTCTTCTGCGACTTTCACCTATTCTGTTGCATCTAATAGGACGAAATCGCCCTGGGGCCTTGTATCCCCGCCGGCTAAGCAGTACAGTTACGATTACGGCACGCATTTCACTTTATTGGAGATTTCATGGCCACAGCTACCCCCGCACCCGCACAGGAAACCATTAAAAAAGCGCCTCTCACCCTGACCCCCCCGGCCATTGCCAAGGTGCGCGAGATCATGGCCACCCAGGACCCCCTGCCCGCCGGGCTGCGTATCGGCGTCCAGGGCGGCGGCTGCTCAGGATTCCAGTACTCCATGGCCTTCGAAACCCAGGCCGGCATGATGGACAAGGTCTTCAATTTCGAGGATCTCAAGGTTTTTGTGGACGCCACCTCGCTTATGTACCTGAACGGCTGCACGGTGGACTACGTTGAAACCCTGGAGGCGGCAGGCTTCAAGTTTGACAACCCCCAGGTGAAGTCGACCTGTGGCTGCGGATCGTCGTTCAACGTGTAAAACCGGCGCTACGGCGACGCTTTTCAGATTGGAGCACACAAACACCAGGCCCGCCCCTTTGCGGAGGCGGGCCTGATTACGTTTGGGCGACAGGAGAGCCGGGCTGAGGCAACAGCTCTTGTTACTGCTGTTGCTGTTGTTGCTGCTGTTGTTGCTGCTGTTGTTGTTGCTGTTGTTGTTGCTGCTGTTGTTGTTGCTGTTGCTGCTGTTGCTGCTGTTGTTGCTGTTGTTGCTGCTGTTGCTGCTGTTGTTGTTGCTGTGGCAGGCCGCCGCCGCCCATGGTGCCGCCCATCTGCATCATCTGCTCGACGATCGGGTCGTAGACAAACTCCCACTCGTTATAGTGATCCTTCTTCTTGTAGACCATGATGGATTTCTTCGGGCTGTTGGGCGAAAAGCCGATAATGCCCATTCCGCCGAAGGTTGGGCCACTTGCCGTTCCGGTGGTTGAACCGGGGGACGGAGGATTGTTCGTGTCCGGAGGCGGAGCATTGGAATCGGGTGGGGGTTGCAGCTGCGTCAAGCCATTATTTGTACCTAGAGGCCCGACGCCGGCAATCGTCGAGCGTCCAATCGGCTGCCCGAAGAAGCCCATGGCTGTCGGAGCCTTGTTCTGGCCATACAGAACCGGCTTCCAATCCTCCTTGCCGGTGGTCGGGTCCGCATACTTTTTGCGCAGGAAGCGGATGTTGTTGGTGGGCTTGACCAGGGCATCGACATTGGGCGGATAGGCATTGAATTTCCTGTAGTACCTCCTGACCCCTTGGATGTACTGCTTGCCGCGCTGCATGGTCTCCAGCTCGCGGTCGCGCTGAATCTCCTTGGCCACCCTGGGCAGAGCAACGGCCAGCGCGATGGTGAACAGGGCCAGCAGAAAGATGACCGCAACCAGGGTGTAACCCTGCTCGGAGGGGCGGAGGCGGCGGATTGGGGCGAGAGTCATCATGAAAAAACGCCTGGTTGTGGTTTATTGTTTCCCACCCTTTTCGCAAAGAACGCTAAAAGGATGGGGTACCCGTCCAACTGTCCACTGTTCACTGTCTTTCAGTTCGCCTGGAAGGTCAGGGTTTGGATGTTGTTGTAATTCAGGTCTGTGACCTGCACACTGCCCGGCATGATGGCGCCTATCTTGTAGCGATGGTCCACAATGTCTCCGGAACGGGCGATAAAAATGTCGTCCCCGCGGCTGAAAAAAGCCTTCATGGATTTGTCCCTGGTCTGGGTATAGCCGAAGTATTTCAGATCGATGGCCGGCGGCCTGGGCTTTTCCGGCACAACCGGGGCCGCGCTCACGGCTGGCTGGCCGGGCCGGGCGCCAGTAAGAGGAGTTTCAATGCGCACCGGGGCTGACTGGGCGGAGAAGATGTTCCTGCCGGTGCCCAGGTACTCCATCTGCTCGCTGAGCGCCAGCTTGTCGAGATGCAGGACCGGATCGATGTCGTCGTTGGAGAGCTTCTGTGCCTCCGGCCCGCGGGACGCAGATGGGGGCGCTGCCGTCGCGCGGCTGCTTACCGGAGCAGATTGCGTGCCGGCAGGCAGGGCTGCCGCCGCCGGCACAGGACGCGCGGGCGTTGGGGCGCTTGGAAAAAAGTTATTTTTGATTTCGTAGCCGCCCACGCAGACGATTACCACCAGGAGGGCGATGAGAAGGTAGACCTGGCGCTTGTTTTCAGTTCCCAGCGGGATGGCCATGGCTATTCACCCTCCTTTCCAGCTTTGGCGGGCGCGGTTGCCGCATCGCCTGCCTGCGACGTGGGCGCCAGTCCGCTGGGCACGTCGGCCGGCCTCAGCCAGGTGGAGAGCTTCAGACGCAGGTTCACCAGGCCGCCCTGCTGGCCGGTCAGAGACAGGCCGCGAATGACAAAGAAGGTCTGGTCTCGCTCCAGGCTGTTCACAAAGCGCATGATCTGCGGATACTCGCCGGTAATTCCCGCGTCCATGACAATCTCCGTGAGGTCGGGGGAGCTGGATGCGCCCTGCGAGTACTGCACGCGAGTGAGCCGGACGGGGCCTTTCAGCGCCAGCTCGCCGATGCGCGTGGCGATGGAGGAGTAGTTGGGCGGAATGCGCCTGGAGTAGAAGGCGCGCATCTGGGAACGGGAGTCTTCGACGCGCTTGTCGAGGCCGCGCAGGGGGGCGATTTCCTTTTCAAGGACCTTCAACTCAACTTGTTTGGCGGCCAGCGCTCCGGTGGCGCTGCGGTCGGTGACGGACCAGTCCATGCCGAAGCGGATGGAGAGGACGATGACCACCGCCAGCAGTATGGCAAAGGCGGCATAGTGCCAGGTTAGCGGGGAGGTCAGGCGCTCGCGCCACAGGGATGGGGTGCGGCTGCTCATCGCGGACCTCCTGAACTCGGAATCGGTTTCGGATGAATGGGATTATGTGGCCCGGGGCCGTTTGCAGGCGGCCGGATGGGCTTCTGTACGGGAGCGACGGGAGCTTTGGCCGCGTGGGACGGCGGCGCGCTCTGGCTCAAGCGCTCTCCGTTGGCCGAGGACTTCTCAGTCTTTTGTTGCGCTTTGCGATTCAGAGCCGTATCGGGGTTGTACTGCGCCTGCAGCTCGAAGTTGACGCGGCTGGATGCGCTGGGCGGCTCCTGCCGCTCGCCGGGCCCACCAGCGGACTCCGTGCTTTCGCTCACGATGTTGGGGAACAGAAAGTGCTTGGAGTGTTCCAGGTTCTGGACCAGATCGACGGCGCGGTCGCGGGGGCCGATCACGCGCAGCTTGAGAGTAATGATGCCGGTCTTGGCGTCGCGCGCCGGATCAAGTGTGGTTGCCTGGACTCCGCCGGGAAGAACGGTCTCCAGATCTTCCATGGCCAGCGTCCAGGAGAAGGTCTTTTCGTCGATGAGCTGATTGAGCGCCCTGGCCTGGGCCAGCAGTTGCGCGTTGGCCGGCTGCTGCATCAGCTCGTGGTAGCCCTGCCGCTCCAGCTTGATGGCGTCGATCTGGCTTTGCACCTGCTGTTCCGTTTTGCGAGCCTCTTCCGCCTGCTGGTGGAAGGCGCGCAGGCCCACTCCGAGGCCGATGCCGATGACCACCAGCACCGCCATGGCAATGCGCAGGAGCTTGATCACCGGTCCGATGTCGGCATAGGGGCGAGTGGCAAGATTGAGAGTAACCCTCATGAGCTTGCTCCCGCCAGCGCGCCGTTCACGCCCGCCAGGCTCACCACGTTGCCCAGTGGAGTTGCGGCCCCGGTCTCAGGCCGCGGCGCCAGGTCAATAACCGTCAGACTGGAATCACTGGGCGAATCAGGATAGAAAATCCAGCGCGCAAAGTCTTCAGCGGCGCTGTTGCCGCCTGCGCCGATGCCCGCGTAGTACAGCAGCCGGGGACGCACGCCGAGTTTGTCTTCATAGTAGGCGGCGGCTACGCTGACGCCGCGCTGCACCTCCTGCAAGCGCTGGCCGGGCTCTTCGGGCAGGTCAAGGGTGCGATAAAGCAGCAGGTCTTCGCCCGTGGTGATAGAGGTAGTAAGCGCCACGGCGCTCAGGTTGGCAGCCAAAACCGGCTCCGCTGAATCGATGGCTCCGAGCGCCGCCAAACTGGTAGGCAAAACGGCTCCGGGCTCGTAGCCTGCCTCGCGCACCGCGGCCTCGTACTCCGCCAGAATGGGGCCGGGAATCACTGCGGCCAGCACCCTGCATTCACTCTTGTTTTCAACCAGAACCTGGTAGCTCACCCCGGCGTGCTCCACATCGAAGGGAACCATCTTGCGCAAGCGGAAGCGGAGAATGGGGATGATCTCGGCAGCTTTGGAGGGCAGCGAATCGAAGTCCAGAAAGAAGACGCGGACCACTGTGTCAGGCAGAATCAGCGTAACGGAACGGGTGCGCGGCGAAACCTGGCCAAACGCGGCGTGGATGGCGCCGGCCACCTGCTCCGGCGCGCGCAGATTCTGCTCGCTGATGCTGGGCACGAGCGTTCCGGCCGGCAACGGCTCAAAGGCATATACAGGCGGCTGGCCCGGTCCCGGCAATCCACCCCTCGGACGAAAACCCGTCCGCGGGGACCCCGGCGTGGCGGCAGCCAGCACGCCCTGGGGCGAGAGCTCCACTGCCGCCGGCGGGCGCGCGCCTGACCTGGAACCGGAGTTGCTGAAGATCGATTTCACTACCTTGATGCCTCGATGAACGTGACTTTGTTGATTTCCCTGAGCGTGGTGATCCCGCGGCGCACCCGGTCCAGCGCCGACTCCCTCAGGAAGGTCATGCCCTCCTTCTGCGCCAGCTTGCGAATCTCGGAGGTAGGCTTCTTGGCCAGAATGATTTCACGAATGGGGTCGGTCAGGTCGAGCAGCTCGTGAATCGCCGTGCGGCCGCGGTAGCCGGTGCCGGCGCACTCCATGCAGCCGGGGCCTTCGCGGAATTCAAAGCCGCGCCATTCTTTCGGGTTCATGCCGCTGGCCAGCAGTTCTTCGTCGCTGTGACTGACGGGGCGGGCGCAGTACTCGCAGATGGTGCGCACCAGCCTCTGCGCCAGAATGCAGTTGAGCGCGGAGACAAAGTTGTAGGCCTCCACGCCCATGTTCAGAAAGCGGCCCAGCACGTCCACCACGTTGTTGGCGTGGACCGTAGTGAAAACCAGGTGCCCGGTCAGCGCGGAGTTGATGGCGATCTGCGCCGTCTCCTGGTCGCGGATTTCGCCGACGAGAATTTTGTCCGGGTCGTGGCGCAGAATCGAGCGCAGCCCGCGAGCGAAGGTCAGCCCCTTTTTCTCGTTGACCGGAATCTGCGTGATGCCGCGAATCTGGTACTCCACCGGGTCTTCAATGGTGATGATCTTGTCCTCGTCGCTTTTGATTTCGTTGAGCGCGGCGTAGAGCGTCGTGGTTTTGCCGGAGCCGGTGGGCCCGGTGACCAGCACCATGCCGTAAGGCTCGCGGATGTAGCCGCGGAAGCGCTTCAGGTCGGCGTCGTTGAAGCCCACCACGTCGAGGGTAAGATGGTGAAACTTCTCGCTCATCGACTCCTTGTCGAGCACGCGCAACACGGCATTCTCGCCGTATATCGTGGGCATGATGGAGACGCGGAAGTCGATCAGGCGGTTCTTATATCGAACTCTGAAGCGGCCATCCTGAGGCACGCGCCGCTCGGCGATGTCCAGTTCGCTCATGATCTTGATGCGGCTCAGGATGGTGGTGTGATGCTCGCGGGCAATGGGCGCCATGGCCTCCTGCAAGACGCCGTCGATGCGGTACTTCACGTGCACCGAATCGTCATAGGTCTCGATATGAATATCGGAGGCGCGCCTTTCGAGCGCGGTGAAGATGGTCGTGTCCACCAGGCGAATGATGGGGCTGATGTCCTCTTCGCTCGTTAATTTTTCAATAGAAATGTTCTCGTCCGACGAGTCGTCGCCGCTGAGCACATCGAAGGTCAGCCCTTCGCTGGCCTCGTCGAGGACGCGCTGCGACTGTTCGGTTTTTTTCAGCAGGTCGGTAATCTGCGAGAGCGTGGCCACGCGCGGAATGATGCGGTGCCCCAGCAGCCCGGCAATCTCGTCCAGGATCATTAGCCGCGAGGGATCGCTGACGGCAATCACCAGCGCGTCGCCCTGCTGCTCAATGGGCACGAAGTTGTAGCGGAACATAAGCTCCACCGGCACGGTGCGCAGAAGTTCGTGCTGAATCTTGAAGTTCTTCAGGTCAACGAACTCGGCGCGATAGCGGCGGGCCAGGGTTTCAGCCTGGGTGCGTTCGTCCTGTCCGGCGGATTGTGGAACAACAAGCGTCGTTGCCTCAGCCATGGTTTATCCAGGACCTCCTGTTGTCTGCCCCAGCGAAAAGATGGGCAGGTAAAGCGAGATGAGAATGAAGATCACCACGACACCCATGATGATGAGGATAGCCGGTTCAATAAGCGCCAGGGCCGCGGTGAGAGCCGTCGCCACGTCCTCCTCGAAGAATTCCGAAACGGAGTTGAGCATCTGCGGCAGTGCGCCAGTCTGCTCGCCTACTGAGATCATCTCGGCGGCCAGATCGGGAAAGACTTTGGTCTGGATGAGCGCATCGGCCAGGCTGCGCCCCTCGCGCACCGTGGTGATGGAGTTGGTGACCGCCTTGGAGACGCGCCGCGAACCGATGGAGCGGGCCGCGGTCTCCAGCGACGGAACCAGCGGCAGCCCGCCAGTCAGCAGCGTGGAGAGCGTGCGCGCAAAGAGCGCGACCTGGTACTTGAGCCAGATCTTTCCAAAGATGGGCAAACGGACCCGGACCCCATCGAAAAAGTCGCGCCCCCGCTCAGTGATGGAGAAGCGGTAGCCGCCGAAGGCTATGCCCACGATGATGAGCAGAATCCAGAGCAAATTGTGGCGCAGAAATTTGCCGAAGGCCAGCAGGTGCATGGTCATGGCTGGCAGCTTGGAGCCCAGCTCGTCATAGAGCGTGGCAAACTGCGGCACCACGAAGACCAACATGAAAAACATCAGGCAGCAGACCAGCACGAGCAGCACGCAGGGATAGATCAGCGAGGTCACCAGCTTCTTGCGGAAGGTGAGCGCGGTGCGCTGGAAGCTGATGTAGCGCTCCAGCACCTCCTGCAAGTTTCCGCTGCGCTCGCCGGCCAGCAGCGTGGTGGTGTACATCACCGGATAGCCGCTCTGCGCCTCGAAGGCCGTCGAAAGCGCGTCGCCGGTCTTTACACGTGTGGCAATATCATCCAGTTGCGCGGCGAAATGCTCGTTTTTCTGGTTTTTGGCCAGCATCTGAATGGAACCCAGAATGGGCAACCCGGCGCGAATCAGTGTCAGAAACTGCTGGTTGAAGATGAGAAAGGTCTCCAGCTTGACCTTGGCGCGCCGCAGCCCGCCAAAACCGCCGCGGGGGCGCACATAAAAGACGTGGTAGCCGGCATGAGTGAAGCGGGAGCGCAGCTCCTCGGCGTTGGCCGCCGTCTGCACCTGCTCCTGCACGCGGCCGCGCTCGTCGGCCACCTTGATTACGAATTCCGCCATGCCTCTGCCTGCCGGCCGGCCGCTCCCGAGGGAGCCAGACCGGACTGTCCCGGTGTTTCTTCTCTCGATTTAGGGTATCAGTTCCTGCCCGTTCTGCCCGTAACGGATAGACGCGAAAGGGGGAAGCGGCGCTCGGAGGGGGAAGAACCGGCAGGCCGGGGCTATTGCTTTGACTCTCCAGCGCCGTTCGATGGGCAAAGGAGACGCTGGGCATACTTGAAGGCTGAGTTCAGACCGAGCAATACAGGTCAGCATTCCTGCGCCATTCCGCCGAGGATAGATTGCGTACAGGTTCCTCACCATCCACCCTTGACCGTCGCGGAAACCCCGCACAGGAGAATGCAATGCAATTTCAATTCAACGGAGTGCTCTATCAATTCACATATATCGAGCTCATCCTGGCCGCGGTTGTACTCGTCGTCGTGGCTCTCATCGTCGTTGGCGTTTTCATCGAGCGCCGCAAAGCCAAAACTGCGGCCTTTCGCAAGCGTTTCGGCACCGAGTACGACCGCGCCGTTCTTTCCCACGGCTCCCCGAGCAAGGCAGAAATCAAGCTGGCTGATCGCGAAACCCGCGTTGAAACCCTGAAGATTCGCGATCTCGCCGTCTCCGAGCGGGATCGCTTTGTCACTGAATGGCACACCGTCCAATCCCGCTTCGTCGACCATCCCAGGGCCGCCGTTACGGAAGCCGACGACCTGATCAACGCGATTCTTGAGGCGCGCGGCTATCCCCTGGCCGGCTTCGAGCAGCGTGCCGACGATCTCTCCGTCACCTACCCCCGCATCATGGAAAATTACCGCATCGCGCACGGCGTTGCCCTCCGCCCCGGCCAGCTTGAAGCCAGCACCGAAGAGCTCCGCGTCGCCATGATCCAGTATCGCGCCATCTTCGATGAGCTGCTCCAGGACAAAAAGCCCAGCGAACACAAAGTCGCCGTCGCCGCATAACTCGAAGTTTGCGGCATGAAGGGCTCCGTCTCAATGCGGATGCCCGGGAGGATCGCACAATGAGATTACTCGCGAACGTGATTCGATGTGCCCGCAAGACAGGATTCACCATCCTGCTGCTGGTGGGCACATTTACGCTGGGAGCTGCCGTGGGATTCGCCGCCAGCCCAAATTCCGAGACCATTCAAGCCACTTACACTCAGGCAGGTAAAACCATCAGCATAACGCTGATTATTTACAACTACTCCACTCCATCGGACCTGCAAGTTCTTTCGCAGGCATTCGAAGAGGGCCAGGATCGTGGATTGGCCACCGCGCTTTCCAAGACCAAAGCGGCCGGGCATTGCTCGATTACAGGGGCTCTCAGCTATGATGTCGCCTTCATCCAGATGGTTGTTACGCCAACCGGGCGAAAGATCACCTTTGTCACCAGCCGCCCGCATCAGTTCGATGAAGTCGACCCCGGTGCACAGTCCCAGTCCTTCGACCTGGCCATTGGCCAATTCGACTTGAATGACATCGACAACACCAAGAGCACAGGATTCCTGTATCCGGCAAGCAAGCTCGTCATCGATAAGCAGGGAATGTTTCACTATGATCTGGCCGGCAATCCCTGGTCGCTGGTCAACGTTCTCGATTCGAAGACGGCCTCCGACGAGACGTTAGCGCTGGGCCCCGGGAATTGATCTTGAACGCAATTTACCAGCGTGGCGCCCCATCCCCGCTATCATCCTAATTGAGCGCAGATCTTCGCTCGTGTCCGCCGTCTGCACCTGCTCCTGCACGCGGCCGCGCTCGTCGGCCACCTTGATTACGAATTCCGCCATGCCTCTGCCTGCCGGCCGGCTGCTCCCGAGGGAGCCCGACCGGACTGTCCCGGTGTTTCTTCTCGCGATTTAGGGTATCAGTTTCCGCCCCTTCTGCCCGTAACGGATAGACGCGAAAGGGGGAAGCAGCGCTCAGCGCGGAAAGGATGCTGCGCCGCGGAACAACCCCTTCAGGCGGCGGAAGATAGCTCTCCGCGCTCCTCCAAAAAAAATTGATTGACTGCAAGCGAATGCGCCATTACTATTTTCCCGTGACGGCGGTCACGCAAGCTTCCCACTCCAACCGCCGCTCACCATGTCTGGCTGA
The DNA here is from genome assembly GCA_050012015.1 of Occallatibacter sp. Taxonomy (GTDB): domain Bacteria; phylum Acidobacteriota; class Terriglobia; order Terriglobales; family Acidobacteriaceae; genus Telmatobacter. Next base: position 158,037 of record JBEKHZ010000003.1, read on the forward strand.
ATCCCGCGAGAAACCTGACGGTTCAACCCAGTTCGTCCCCGGAAATGAGGTAGACCATGGCAGATATTCAGAAACCACCTGTTCAACTTGAAGATGTGCTCGAAAAAGAGCAAGAGCAGATCGAAAAAGTCCGGAATATCCGCGATAAGGGATTTGATCCGGGCGATAAAAGAAAGCCGGAGGCAACGCCGGCCCCGCCCATCGCTGGAAAAGCGCCGGCAGAAAAGCCGGAATGGCAAGATGGGACTACTAAGTGGGTGCGCGTCATCAAGAATGCGCACAAAATGAATCTCTTCGGGCTGGCTTTTTCCGGAGGCGGAATTCGCAGCGCATCCTTCAATTTAGGCGTTCTGCAGGCGCTGGCGGACCTGAAACTACTCTGCCGCGTCGATTATCTCTCCACGGTCTCGGGAGGGGGATACATCGGCTCATGGCTGGCCGCATGGATCAAACGGGCGAAGAGCTTTGCCGAGGTACAGGATGAGATATCGACGCATCGTGTGAACTTGGAGGACGACAAAGAGCAGCCACCGGTTCGCTTTTTGCGGGTCTTCAGCAATTATCTGACGCCCAATCTGGGAATCTTCAGCGGCGACACATGGGCCATGATCGCAATCTACATACGCAACCTGCTGCTCAACCTGACGATCATCCTGGCCCTGGTGGCGACATTTCTGCTGCTGCCGCGCGCGGCAAAAAAGTTGTCCAGCGAGGCCCTGAGCCTGTCCTGGATCGGGTATGCATTGATGATCGCGGAAGCTGGGCTGCTGCTGGTTGCGTTTCTCATGATCCTGATCAACCTGGGCTACCTGGATTCGTTGAAGGTGAAAAGAACGCCGCGTACTACGGAACAGAAATGGATTCTGTTGCTGGTAAGCGCGCCGTTGTATGCCGCCGCCATTGCAGCCGCGTCATGGCTCACAAATCATCAACTTCCTTCATACGGATATACGGTGTCGATCGGGGCCATTGCCTACTGCGCCATCTGGGGGCTTGCCAGCCTGGGCGGCATGATCTTCGGCAAGCGGCCTGAGGAAACGGAGGCTATCCCGCTTCTGCGCCGTATAGGCATAAGTCTCATCAAAATCGGAGCAACCCTGGGTGCAGGCGCATTGGCGGGATGGCTTTTTGCGCTGCTTTCTATGTTCCCGGCGATATGGTATGACCCTAAGAACGGGATGCCGCTGAAGAACGGGATGCCGCTGACCGTGGGCGTGCCGCTGGTGGCGGGAATTTATCTACTCACCGGCGTGCTGCACATTGGATTGATGGGAACTGTCTTTCACGACTGGAAGCGGGAGTGGTGGGGACGTCTGGGAGGCTGGCTGCTGATCATTTCCATCACCTGGCTGACGCTCTTCTGGGTGGCGCTCTGCTTCCCGTACTTCATTACACACGACTTGTTTGTGAAGGCAGCCTGGAAGGCTGTGGCAGCCAAGTGCCTGACCCCGGCCTGGATTCTCTCCACCATTGGGACGGTGCTGGCAGGCAGCTCCAAGGCCACAGGCAAACCGGGAACAACAAGCTGGCTGGACATAGCAATCAAGTTTGGGCCCTACGTGTTCATCGCAGGATTACTCTGCTGGGTTTCGTATGGGATGGACTGTCTACTTGCCACGTATAGCGGCTGGTGGCCAAAGATGCTTTTCGCCGCCTCTGTCGTGGTTGTGCTGGTGATCATGGCGTGGCGCGTGGACATCAACCAGTTTTCGATGCACATGTTCTACCGCAACCGGCTGGTCAGGTGCTTCCTGGGAGCCTCCAACGGCGTGGGCTTGCCCAACGAGGAGCGCTCGCCGAACCGGTTCACCGGTTTCGACCCGTTGGACGATATGGCACTGAAGGATCTGCGATGGGACGCTAAAGACTGGAAAGGTAAGCCGGATCCATACGACGGGCCGTATCCGGTGCTGAACGCATCGCTCAACCTGGTTAAAGGCAAGGACCTGGCCTGGCAGGAGCGCAAGGCCGAATCCTTTGTGATGACGCCGCACTATTGCGGATATGACGTCTGGCTGGAAGAGCAGGACAGCCCCATGCTGATGAAGCATCGCGAACCGTCTAAAACGCTGGAGAGATATGGATACCGCCACACCGAGGAGTACGCATTTCCGATACCACAATATCATGGGCCGAATCTGGGACTCGCCATGGCCATCTCCGGAGCAGCAGCCAGCCCCAATATGGGCTATCACAGCTCCGCGCCCGTGGCAATTCTGATGACCGTCTTCAATGTCCGGCTGGGGCAATGGCTGGGAAATCCGCGCAATCGCAAGACATCGGGGCGTGCGACGCCAATTTTCGGCCTGGGTTGCCTGATCAATGAACTGCTGGGAGGAACCAACGACGAAGCCCGTTACGTCTATCTCTCCGACGGCGGGCACTTCGAAAATATGGGCTTGTACGAACTGGTGAAGCGGCGCTGCGGGCTGATTGTCGTCTGCGATGCCGAGGCGGACGAAAATTACGAATTCTCGGGACTGGGAAACGCCATTAGAAAATGCCGGATTGATCTGGGAATTGACATCGACCTGGATACCAGCGCGATTGTCACGGATAAGTCCGATGGTCTGAGCAAGCAACACTGCGCGGTGGGCAAGATTCACTACGAGTACGCTGATATCCATGCTCCGGTGGGAACGATCATCTACTTCAAAGCATCGCTGACCGGCAACGAGTCCGCCGACGTGAGGAATTACAAGAAAGCGCACGGCGCCTTCCCGCACGAATCCACCGTGAACCAGTGGTTTTCGGAGTCACAATTCGAAAGCTATCGCCATCTCGGTTACCATACGGTGTTTTCTGCGATACGAGGCACCGGGCTCGCTCCTGATAAGCCGCTGGAAAAGGAGTTGCACGCGATCTTCAAGAACTTTGGTGTCAAACTCAACATTTAGGACTCGCGTCGGGCTGCAGATAACGTGTAGAGGGCCGGGCGCTTCATTCCTTCTGTAGCGTCTCATCGCTATCCCTCCCGGCAGGGACCCAATTACAATTCCTTTCACAGGCGAAATGATAAAAGGTATCTAAGGCAGGCATGAATAATCGATGCGGGGTAGAATGAAAAATTTGCGTTGGGTGGGCGTGGCCGTTGTGTTCCTTGCGGCCATTGGTGCGGCCTTGTTCTTTTTTCATGGCCATCGACCGTCGGCTATCACTCCATATCCGCACGAGCTGGCCAGGGTGAGCTTTGCCGTAGCCGGCGACGTGATTCCCCACGGAGCGGTGCGCGCCTCGGCCGCCGCTGCCGGAGACGGCGCGCAGGGCTGGAGCGCTCTCTTCGCCGATGTGGCCGACGTCTTCCAGCATGCCGACTTCGGTTTTGTGAACCTGGAAACTCCGGTAGCCCCGGCGCATTCGCACGGGACCAGAGAGTTCATGTTCGACGCGCCCGTCGCATTGATTGACGCGCTCAAAGCCAGCGGCATCCGCATCGTTTCATCCGCCAACAATCACATGATGGACCAGGGCTGGGCGGGCTTTACCGAGACGCGCGAGCACCTGCGCGAGCGGGGAATGCTCTTCGCCGGCACGGGCGACACGGCTCAGCAGAGCTGGCAGCCGGTCATCACCGAGGCCAACGGCATCCGCGTCGGCTGGCTGGGAATGACGCGCTGGCTCAACGGCAACCGCAATCCCGATAAGGCCGTCCAGCCGCACGTGAATTTCTTCCCTTATCCGGGAGAATCCAAAGGCACGCCGGGAATAGATGAGGCGGGCGTGCTCGAGGCCGTGAAAAAAGCGCGCGCCAAGTGTGATTTTCTGGTGGTCTCCATTCACTGGGGCACGGAGTATGCGACCGCGCCGCGTCCCGAGGATGTGGACATGGCGCACCGCATGCTCGATGCCGGAGCATCTGTAATCGTCGGCCATCATCCGCACGTGTTACAGCCGGTGGAGACATATCACACCGCCGACGGGCGCGACACGGTCATCTTCTACTCACTGGGAAATTTTTTATCGAATCAGTCGCGCACCTATGTGGACGGCCTGATGCCGGATAAAGCCGGCGACCCGAGGGATTCGATGATCGGGCTGTTTTCCGCCGTGCGCAAGGACTACGGACCCGCCGGCGTGCGCGTTGAGCTGGGACACGTGGGCGTGTTGCCCGTCTGGGGCGAAAATAACCACAATGAACTGGCCCGCAGCCGGATCAGGACGCCGGTGATTCATCCCGTTCTGATTGACCGCGAGATTCCCCGCGTGCAGGCCAGGCTCGACGATCTGAACAAACTCTACACACCCAGGAAGCCGCTGACAGCCGAGCAGAAAAAGGAGTTTATCGACGTGACCAACCACCTGAAGCTGCTCACAGACCGCCGCGCTCTGTTGCTGGCGCGCGTTGGAGATGAGTACGTGACTGATCCGCCAAAGCTGGCGGGGAAGCCGTAAAAGTTGCCCTACGCCAGCAGCGGAACACCGGCTGCCAAGGCAGCGTCCTGGAGGTCCTTGTCGAGAGTAGCCAGCGGTAGGCGGTTGCGATGTGCAACGGCAAGATAAGCCGCGTCATAAAAGGACAGCCGCAACTCCCGTGCGAATCGAAGAACCGTTTGCTCATCCTCGATAGGGTCAACTTGAATCGGAAAAGTAGAGAGCAGTTCAAGATAACGAACTGAATCCCTGACCGTCATCCGCTGCCGGCGTTCATTGATAACCAAGAGGTTGCGAACCTCGTACCACCATAAGGGCGGCACCAGAGCGTTTTCATTTGTCAGGCGTTCGGCGGCGGTGTCGGCCAAAGGAGACGACTCGTCGGCCAGCGCCCAGACTGCCGAAATGGAGGCATCGAGAACGAATGCCATCAGGCGCGGCCTTCCTCTCTCATGGAGAGTATCTCTTCGAGAGAAACCTTCCCGATGCGTTGCCGCAGGGCGCGCATCTCATCGATGGCCCATTGAACCCGCTCCCGATCCATATGGGCTTTGGGGCTGATGAGAGCCACTTCTTTCCCGTGGCGAGTGACGACAACGCTCTCCCCGCGCTCCACATCGTCGAGGATGCGAAGGAAATGCGTTTTGGCTTCGGATGCTTGAATCGTCTGCATAAATTGACCAGTCAAATCGACTAGTCAAAGTATAGCAGAAATCCCCTGCAATATCCAGGAATTCGGCTTATTCGTGCCAAGTTTATGCAAATAGATAGCTTATCTCCCGTTATCGGCCTTTGCCGAGCCAGTCAAACAACCGGCTCCACAAGCCGCATGCCTGATCACGCCGTGGCTCTGCGATTACCTGTGGAGGAACTGGTGCATCAGTGGACCTGCGATTGGTTTTAACGGCCTTTGCCTCTTCCCGGTCGTCGGAGAGAATCTGCCACAGCGCCGGGCCGCGAACCTCCCAGTCCGTGTGGCCGCATCCATCGCACGCATACTCGCGAATATCGCGGCCGGAGGAGGTATCCTTCTCCGTCATCCGCATCGGTTCACCGCACTTGGAGCAGTTCATCGCCGCCTCCGGATCGCTTCGGCTTCGAGCCTGCACTCTTCGCCCTTGCCGGTCTCTGATCAACGCGGCTGCGCTCTTCCTCTTCCTGCTGTTGGCGGCGCACCCAGGCAAGGTTGGGCCGTGACGAACCAGCGCCGCGCCGTTCCACCTCGGCCGATGCGCCGGTGTAGCGGAAGTACTCGCGCTGGGCGGAGGTGATCTTCACGCCAATTTCACCCACGGGTTTCATGCCCATTCCACCAACCCTTCTGACCATAGGATAAATCCGATTGGCCCGTCTTACTGCACCGTACCCTGCGGTCGCAGCCGGCGCAGGTCCATGGCGCAGGCCACGGCATTCTGCGCCTGCAGGCGCAGGTTGTCAGAGGCGGCCCACAACCACAGCCGCGAAACCTGGCTGGAGCCGCGCGCGCCCTGCTCAGTTCGCAGCCGGACCAGCACGTCGTCCTGTCCTGTGGCGGCAAGGTTGGAGGGCGAATCGGTGTCTTCCAAAACCAGGTCCAGGCGGCCGCCGCTCAGAGTCTCTTCCAGGACGTCAAGCTCCACCGGCCGCTCCAGTTCGATGGCAATCGAGAAGCTGTGGCCGTGGAAGACGGGCGCATGAGCCACGTGCAGTCCCAGTGCAGGCCAGCGGCCGTCGGAGAGCGCGGCATACTGGCGGCGCACCCGCGCTTCCACCGTTCCCAGGTTTACCTTGGCGGCTTCGCCCAGGCCGGCCAGCAGGTTATATGCAGCCTGCGCGTCGTAGAGGTTGCGGGGCAGGCTCTGAAAGCTGAGCAGGCTCATGGTCTGCTGGTGCAGTTCGTCCAGAGCGGCGCGGCCAAACTCGCTGGCCGGCAACAGCAGCGTGGCAAAGGCGATGCGCACCGGCGCAGCCTGCTGCAGCCGCTCCAGCACCAGGGCCAGCGCCAGCGCCGCGGGGTGCGCGGGAACCACGGCGGGTGTAAACAGATCCACTGTCGCCGCCTCGGAGCCCATCAGCGGCGCGCGCACCAGGACGCCTGCCTCCTGGTCGAGAGCCCCGGAGAGATCGAGCACTGTAGAGCCAGCGCGTAGCGCGTCCCGCCAGTGCTTGCGGGTCAGGTCCTCTGAGCCGCAGAAAAACGTGAAGTCGATGTGGTCGAAGGCGTCCGGGGCAATGGCCTGGACAAAGGTGATTTCATCGCCCACCTGGTCCAACTGGCCCTGCGCGTCGTCTTCGTCCAACAGTACGTAGTTGGCCGCCGCCAGGGGCGACTCCGAGAGCGCATCCTTCAGTTCCCGGCCCACCAGGGTTGAAGCTCCGGCAATGGCGATCTTGTACACAAGCGTCCTTCCGCCCACCCGGCACCTTCATTTCAGGTGATGGGAACCTGGGCACCCGACAGGGTTTTCGGTTTTTTTCGAGACCATAAAAGAAAATAAATCAGAATAGCATGAATAGCAATTAGGATTAAAAGCTCAACCCAGTCCCAAATGGTATATGGAATTCGTCTAACACTGACACTTATGGCGTCAGGACTTACCTGCTTCATAATCAACGTAGACCGTCGACTATGTGTGCAAAAATGATAGATCATATCCACATCGAATAGAAACAGTATCACTAGCAATGTCTTGGCAACAAATCGAATAAATCTCATTACCTTTGATCTCATTTCTGGGGCTTATTTAACTCTGGATTCATCGAAGTCCGTCAGCGAAGTTTACAAGCGGTCCAGCGGAGCCGTTTCAGAAGCAGCAGCCGGGGCGCGATGTAACCGCCAGCGGCGGCGGCGCGACCAGGAGTAGGCCGCACGCGCCCAGATGCCGCTGAACATATACAACAGCGCCCACAAAAACAGCACCGCCTGAGAAAACCTGATGATAAAGAACAGCGCGATGGCGATGAAAAACAAGGTGCGGAAGGAATGGCGGCGGGAGATGCTGAGTTCCTTGGCGGACCAGAAGCGCCATGTGCTGACCATGAGGAAGCCGCTTACGCCGACGATTCCAATCCAGATGAGGGCCACCCACCAGGCTTCCACCGGATAGCCTCCGCAGAAATGAACCGTAGCGGCCAGCAAGCCCGCCGCCGCCGGAATCGGCATGCCCACAAAATATTTGCGGTCCGGCCTGCCGGGATTGCGCGGCAAGGGGTCGTGGCTGATGTTGAAGCGCGCCAGCCGCGAGACTCCGCCGATCAGATAGAGGAAGCAGATGAAGGTCCCTGCGTAGACAAGGTTCTCGTGCATTTGCTGGTCCATCGTATCGGACAAATAATGGAAGCCCCAGATAAGCGCCAGCAGGCTGGGCGCCACGCCGAAGGTGATGGCGTCGGCCAGCGAATCCAGCTCCCTGCCGAAATCGCTGCACGTGTTGGTCATGCGCGCGATGCGGCCGTCGAGCCCGTCAAAAGGAAAGGCAATGATGATGGCGATGGCCGCCCAGTCCAGGTGGGTATGCGCGTTGTTGACATCGGTGAGGGCCGTCATGATCTGCACGATGGCAAAGAAGCCGGCGGCGATGTTGCCCGCGGTAAACAGCGAAGGCAGCACGAACATTCCGCGGCGCAACTGCGCCCTCGCCCGGGCTTTGACCTGCGCGCCATTGGGATGGATCATGGTTTGCCTCCGTCGGCCATGGACGCCAGCACGCTGGAGCCGCCTTTGACACGCTGGCCCTTCTTCACGCACAGGATCGCTTCAGCAGGCACGATCACGTTGACGCGGGAGCCGAACTTGATGAGCCCTACGCGCTGGCCGCGGACCAGAGTGTCGCCCTCGCTGCAGTTGAAGACGATGCGCCGCGCCAGCAGGCCGGCAATCTGCTTGAAAGTAACCTCCATGCCCGCGTCTTGCCCCTCGCCCCTCACCATGGCGATGTTCTGCTCGTTCTGGTCAGCCGAATCCGGGTTCATGGCGTTCATGTACTGGCCTTTTTGATAGCGCACTGAGGTGAGAACGCCGCTGATGGGCGAGCGGTTCACGTGCACATCAAAGACGCTGAGGAAGATGCTGATCCGCTGCCGCTTACCTTTGGGAGTGTTGATGAGGGCGGTCTCGGTCACCAGCCCATCACCGGGAGAGACAATCAGGCCGGGACCCGTGGGAATCGTCCGCTCAGGATCGCGGAAAAACCAGAGAAAAAATGCCGCCAGAAGCACCGGCGCAATGCACCACGCCCAGTTGCCCGTAGCCCACTCGAGCACTGCCGCCACTGCCAGCAGGCTCAAACCGTAGATATAGCCGTCCCGAACCATTGTCTAGACGATTATACGGTGATTTCGCTTGATGGATAGTTGAAATGCAGGATGAGGACTCAGAGGCGCACACGCCCCGCTGGAGGCTGAACGGGGCTCGCCGCCCCGGCAATCCGCCTGCATTCACTGTTGCTTCAAAAAAACCTAGGCCACTACCGGCTGCCTGCGCTCCAGGGCAAAGATCAGATCCTTGGCGTGCAGTTTGAGCTTCTTCAGCTTGACTTCCTCGATTTGCTCCTCTGCGGTGAGGTAAGGTTTCTGAACCAACTCTTCCAACCGCTGAGCGTAGCTGCGATGTTCCGCTTGCAGGCGTTCAATTTCTGCGCTCAGCGTGGAATCCTGTACTTCATCCATCAGGCACCTCCGATTATTAAAGAACTCTTATATATATCGCCCCCAGAGCGCAAGCCGCAAGTCAAAAACTGACCGAAAGTAACCTCGACTGTGGAATTCGCCCCAAAAAGTCGCATTTCGTGACCGTAATCACGCTGTGTGTTTGGCCGTCACACGACCTGTGGAACCGCGGCAGACTCCAGGCCCTCCAGCCCCAGGCGCATCAGAACCGCATCTTCCTCCGGAGCCTGGTAATAGCCCGGTCGGCGACCGGTTTCCACAAAGCCAAGCCGCCGGTAAAACCCCAGCGCCGCCTGGTTGGAGGCGCGCACCTCGAGAATAACCTCGCGCACCCCGACCAGCGGCAGCTTGTCGGCCATCTCCTCAAAGAGCTTCCGCGCCAGGCCGCGGCGTTGGAATTGCTTGTCAACTGCGATGATCTCTAATTCAGCCTGCGGAGGCGTCAGGCTGGCCACCGCAAAGCCCATCAACAGGAAGTCAGGCTCCGGCCCAATAGCTGACAGCGCCATCCGACGTGGCGCGGCCTCCTGGTTCGGTTCCAGGTCCAGCGCTATCCTGTAAGCCTCGCGTGTCCACTGCGGCAGCTCCTTCAAACTCGCGGCAATCTCCATCACCTCATTCAGGTCCATCCCGCACATCGTCCGCACCAGAATTCCCACATCGGAATTCTTGCTTACTTCAGCCGCCGCCTCGCCAAAGATCTCCGCATCCGAGCGGCGCAGGTAGTTTCCGTCCAGCAGCGCCAGGTCGACAAATTCCCCGGCCGCCGCTCGCGCCGCGCAAAGCCGTAGCGCGTCAGTGGCGTTGGGAGATGCCGTGCGGACCAGCTCCGCGGCCGGCCACGCCAACCGCAGTATTGCGTCAGCGGCATCGTCGCAAACGGCAATCCGCGCGGGCGGCTGATTGATTTCCGCCAGCTCCTCGGCTCCGGCCAGCAGTTCCCTTGCCTGCCCCTCCGGCCAGCCGATCCGCAGAAAAAGCTCATGACGATGCGCATCGAGAGCCGCCGAAGCGACTCCGACCTTCGCCGCGAGCACCTCCAGCCGCGAGACCGCGACCACCGGAGTCCGCCACGATTCGGCCAGGCCTTTCACGACGGCCAACCCCACGCGCACCCCGGTAAAGCCGCCGGGGCCGTTGACAACAATGATGGCGCCCAACTGCGAATGTGGTACCTCGGCCATGCGGAGTATCTCGCAGGCGTCCCCCACCAGAGTCTCCGAGGGGCGCTGCCCGCCAAGGGAAGTCTCGCCCAGAATGTGAAGTTCGCCACCAATCAACTGCCCCAGCGCAATTGAGCCGGTGGGGCCGCAGGTGTCGATAGAGAGCAGATAGGCATAATCTTGCATGGCGAATGATTATACCGCCACGAGCGCCTGCTCCAGATCGGTAACCAGGTCTTCCTTGTCCTCAATGCCCACCGAGAGGCGAACGCGTCCCTGGGTGATGCCCATCGCCGCGCGCTCTTCCTCGTTAAATGAGCCGTGAGTGGTGGTGGCCGAGTGCGCGGCAAGCGATTCGACCCCGCCCAGCGACTCGGCGTTCAAGAAAATCTTGATTGCCGCGAGGAAGCGTCCTGCAGCCTCGCGCGAACTCAGCTCAAAGCTCATCATCGAGCCGAAGCCCTTCTGCTGCTTCACCGCCAGAGCGTGCTGCGGGTGGGTTTTCAGTCCCGGATAGGCCAGTTTGCTTACCTTGGGATGCGTCGCAAGAAACTCCGCGACAGCGCGGCCGTTTTCCTCATGCTGCTTGATGCGAACGGGGAGCGTCTTGATGCCGCGCAGAACCAGGAAGCACTCAAAGGGCGACATCACCCCGCCGGCGGCCTTCTGCACAAACTTAAAGCGCTCCTTGTGCTCGGGCGTGGAGCCGATCAGCGCGCCGCCCAGCCCATCCGAATGGCCGTTGAGGTACTTGGTCGTGGAGTGCATCACGATATCCGCGCCCAGCGCCAACGGGCTTTGCAACGCGGGCGAAAGAAAGGTGTTGTCCACGCTGACCTCGATGCCGCGCGCGTGGGCGATCTTGCTGACGCCCGCAATATCCGTCAAGACCATCAGCGGATTGCTGGGCGTCTCGATGTGCACCAACTTGGTGTTGGGCCGGATTGCCGCTTCGACGGCCTTCAAATCGCTGGTGTCCACGTACTCGATCTCGATGCCGTAGCCGGACACGATGCGGTTGAAGAGCCGCGCCGTGCCGGCATACACATCCTTGGAGCAGATCAGGTGGTCGCCCGCGCGCAGCATGGCCACCAGCGCGGAGATGGCCGCCATGCCGGTGGTGAAGGCATGGCCGCTCGTGCCGCCTTCGAGAGCCGCCAGAGCCTCCTCCAGATGGTCGCGCGTGGGGTTGCCGGCGCGCGAGTAGTCCCAGCCCCGGTCCGTGCCGATGCCGGTCAGTTCAAAGGTCGAGGTGAAGTAAACAGGCACAATGACAGCGCCCGTCTGCGGATCGGGATACTGCCCGGCATGAACGGCAAGGGTCGAGTATTTCATGGTTAGCCTCTGACTTCTAGATTATCGCGGCGAGACGGGTGTGTGGATGCCCGCCCTGGTTCCCATGCGCAGTTGGCCTTCCACTTCGCGGCGCGGCCTACATATAAAGATGCGAGTGCGCGACCCACTTCCATCGATGGTAGCGGGTCGCGCACTCGCGCTATCCGATCCGTTACATCAGCTTGATATTGTGCACGATCGGCTTTTTCGCATTGATTGTGATTTCGGGCGCCGCTTGGCCGGCCGCTACAACCTTCGCCGCTCCCGATGGTGCGCGGTACACGCTGTAGACTCCTTGTGCGTTGGTCATTACATAGCGAACCACCCCGTTGGAAAAGGTGATTTTCACCAGTTGATTGGAGAGACGCTTGCCGGCCTGCGTCACTGTGCCGGTCAGAGTCGGCTTTTCGCTGACGGGGATGCCATTCCCGCTGGTCGTGGAAACAAACACAAAGGTGTGGTAGAGCTGGTCCATATAAACGTCGATCACATCCTTAAAACCCAAGGTGGTTGTCGCCAGCGTCGTGGTTGCCGACACCTGTGTTGCTGTGCTTGTTCCGGTAGTGTTGGCTGCCGACTGAGTCCAAGTCTGATTATTCGAGACCGAAGCGGTAAACGAGAGGCCGATGCCTTGAGTGAAGAAGTCCGGAAACCCACCCGATAGGGAAGCGTTTACCCCGACTCCCGAGGTCACCGTCTGCGTCGTAGTTGATGTGTTTGAGTTCGTGGCCTGGAAACTCAGCGGAATGCCATTGGTCACAACATCGCAGGTCGCACAGGTCGGGCCAGCCTCTTGCAATTGCCCGAGAAAGGCAAAGCGCGGAGAAGAGAGAGAAAGGCTGGCATTGGAAACAAATGGGTCGGTGGCCAGGATGGCCTGTTTGTCCGCGCTTGACAGTAGCGCAAGTATTTGCGCATCGTTGGCATTTGTGGGGGCTTCGGTCCCCAGCAACTCATTCGCGCTAAAGGTGGTAAGGTTCACCGCGTTTATTCCGTTGATCTGGACTGTGACCGGCCCCGGGTTGTGGCAGCCCTCGGTGATCGGCAAGCCGGGGTTGACTTCGGCCGCGCCCAACACCGTAAGTGTCGGATGCGCCCAGATAAAGAATGTGTCCTCCCCGTGATCGACGCTGTCGGTCGGCGGCGATGAAAGGCCGGTGGCCTGGGACATGGTGGTCGTAATCTGGAGTTGCGATGTGTTGGACGTGGAGTTGCCCGTACCCGTTATATAAGATCCGCCGGCCGTGAAGCTGGCAACGCCCTGTTTACCCACCGTAACGCTCCCTCCCACGGTGGTCTGCGAGGAGTATTGCGAGCCCAGGGTCAAGCCCCAGGTGCTTCCCACCGCGCTCCCGGTCGTGTATGTAACGCTGCTCTTCTTTCCCGGCGGCGAGTACATGAGACCGGCGATTTCGTAGTCCAGCACATACTCGCCCGATCCCGAAGTGCATTTGTACTGCTTGAAGCACGATTCCGCGGCCGTTCCGATGGTCGGCACTGGCGGCTTGGGGGTATCGTGGCAGGCAGGATTGGGTTCGGTTACTTGTTTTCGTGGTGGTTTCCCCCCCGGAACATCCACCCATACGGTGATAGGAGCACATATCTTATTCCAAGCTGCCAATTGGCTGTCGTACGATGCCGTTGACTTGGTACACTGCGCGGCTACGCAGTTTGACAGCGCGATACAGTTATCCGTTTGCCCGTGGGCGATGGTTGTACAAACATACAAAACGCCGAAGACGGCGGTTGTCGCGATGGATCGTAGGAATCTCATTTTTCCCTCCTTGGAGCCCGCCAACTTACATGGGGATAGTGGCGCGGCTTTCCTTTGATTGTCCAAAGTTACCCGCCGCATAGCAGTCGCAGTGTATTGGCTTGCTTTGAATGTTTCCGATGTTGGGGATGCCGGAAGGGCGGGAATGCCGGCTTGGTTTAGCTAAAATCAAAAAACCAGCTCATGTCAAGCGTTTTTTAGTGAGCTTCTAACTTATCGCGGACGTAGTGGGAGGTTCGGATCAAGTTGCAATTTGGAGCTGAATTCGCAGATTTACCTTCGCAAACCAGCGAAGCTTCATGGTAATTTGCATGGGATCAAATTCGGAACAGTATACGTATAGGTAGTGAGTACTTCCCATCTTCGCATGTGGAAACTCGAAGCGCCCATTGGAATCGGTTATTGTGGAAGCCAGAACGTGCTTAGGTTCAGAATGGCAGCAAGAATCATCGCTTCCTCGAAAACGGGCGGTTCTGAGTGGTCTGATCCCCTAACCTTTCTAAACGTCTGAACGCAGTCTTCAATACAACGCCGGGCACTGGCGCACCTGTGGAGTCCATAACAACTCCGGCCAAATTCTGAGCGTGGAATGGATGCGCAAATGTGATGAGATCTATTCCTGCTCTCGCAGGCAGCGCGAACGTAAGCAAAACCAGCATCAAACCAACTTGCATTGCAATCCGACGCATTGTAATAACTCCTCGGATCGTTTTTCGAGCAAATCCGTCGGCCTACTTCTTCTCTGTCGCCGCCTGCTTGACCACATGCGCTCCCGGGAAATACCCGGTGCGGGTGCGGACGATGAGCTTGCTCGTGCCCTTGCCCTCGGCGGTCACCTCCACGCGGCGAAAGCCGGGCACGGTGCTTGGCTTGGTGGAGTGGTAGCCCAGCGTGTACTGGTTGCGGATATCCCGCGCCACCTCGGCGGCGATCTGGTCGATCTGCTCGATGCTTTTGGGGAAGAATGCCACGCCGCCGGTCTCGGTTGAAAGTAACTCCAGGGCCCGGCGCGCGTGCTTTATGTCTTCGTGGCTCATATCCTCGTCGCCGAATAACAAGCCGATGGAATAGATGACCGGGCCGGAGAGCTGCTGGACGCGGCGGATGGTTTGCTCCAGGTTCAAAGCCGAGGCGTTGTCCCAGCCGTCGGTGATGAGGATGAGAACCTGCTTGGGGTGCTTGGCGTCGGCCGCCAGTTTGTCTGCCGAGGCCGCCACGGCGTCGAAGAGTGCGGTGCCGCCGCGTGCCTCCATGTAGCCTAGCCCCTCGCGCAGCTTGTTCACATCCGAGGTAAAATCCTGGTCGATGACAGCTTCATCGCTGAAGTTCACCACGAAGGCCTCGTCCTGGGGGTTGGAGGCCTCGATCAGGTCAAGCGCGCTTTTGTTTACCGAAGGGCGCTTGCGGCCCATGGAGCCGGAGTTGTCTACCACCAGCGCAATGGAGACCGGAAGGTCGGTGTGCTGAAAGCCGATGATCTTCTGCTTGATCCCATCCTCGAAGACCTGGAAGCTATCCTTCTTCAGGTCCGGAACCATGCGATTGCCGTCCAGCACTGTGCAGTTGAGCACCACCTCTTCGACTTCGGTGCGCATAACGTAGCCATCGCCCTGCTTGCTCAGAGCCCGAGGCTCCGCCGGCTCACCATCCGGTGAGCGCACCGGGTCGCGATCCACATCGAGTGATGGAGCCGGGGCGGGTGTTTGAGCCTGAGCCGGGGCAGGAGTCTGAGCCGGCGGCGCGGAGGGTTGCTGCGCGGCCAGCGAAGGAGCCGCCAGAGCAAAAAGGAGCATGAGAGTACAAAGGCGCATAGAAACCATTGCGTGCATGGGAGACCATCGAGGGCCATTTCCATGGAGGATGGCCCCTCCTCTTCACTTTACGCTACTTGCCACGCCGCGTCAGCCGGGCAGGCCAGCGCAAAACCATGCGTGACCGCTGAGATACAATCGACGCAAAGCGTGGAATGGTTCCGGAATGTGCAGAATGGGGCCTTTGCGCGTAAAATCCACCTCTGCATCAGGGAGCAAGAGCTTTCGCATGGCCCAGATATATCCCTTTCGCGCCTGGCGCTACTCGCCCACAGTTGTCCGTCTCGAGGATGTGGTGACCCAGCCCTACGACAAGATCACTCCGGCCATGCAACAGGCCTACTACCAGCGCAGCCCCTACAATCTAGTCCGCACTATCCTGGGCCTGGCGGAGCCCGGCGACGCCGAGGGTGGTCAGAGCGTCTACACCCGCGCGGCGCGCGACTACAGCGCCTGGCGCGAGCGGGGCGTGCTGGTGCAGGAGAGCGCCCCCTGTATCTTCGCCTACGCGCAGCGCTTCAAGGTTCCGGGAATTGAAGTCGTCAAGGAGCGGCGCGGCTTTATCGCCCTGGGCAAGCTGCACGACTACTCCGAGCAGGTTGTCTTCCGCCACGAGCAGACGCTCAGCAAGCCCCGGAGCGACCGGCTCAACCTGCTCAAAGCCACGCGCGCGCACTTCGGCCAGATCTTCATGCTCTACTCCGACCCTGCTGCAAGCGTGGAGAAGATTCTCTATGGCGGCGCCGGTCCCGCGGACGCAGAAGTCACCGACGAGTACGGCGTGCTGCATCGGCTGTGGAAGATCAGCGATCCGCAGGCCATTCGCAGGCTGACTGCGGCCATGGCCGATAAGAAGCTGATCATCGCCGACGGCCACCATCGCTATGAAACGGCGCTGAGCTACTCCAAAGAACACGCCGCCGCTGCACAGGCAAAAAAGGTGACCGGCGCTGCCGAGCTGCCGCAACCTGATTTCCCCGAGGCCGCGGCGATGATGACCTTTGTCAACATGGACTCCGACGGGCTGGTGATTCTGCCCACCCATCGCGTAGTTCATAGCCTGGTCAAATTCGATCCGGCCGCCTTTGTGCGTTCCGCCGAAGCGTTTTTCCAGGTCGAAAAGCTCCGTGAGGGCGACGCCGCCGGTTCCATCGAGATTCTCGGCCAGCAGCAAGGAACTGCATTCATCGCCGTCACCCGCGCCGGAGCTTTTTTGCTGCGAGCCAAGCCCCAGTCGGTAGCCGAAGCGCTGGCCAGCCTGCCCGAGCGTCAGCGGCAACTTGATTTGAGCTGCCTGCACTCCATCGTCCTTGACCGGCTTCTCGGTCTCGATGCCGACAAAGTCCGCGAACAAACCAACATTCGCTATCTGCGCGACGCAGCCGAGGGCGTCGAGCAGGTTCGCAACGGCGAGGCCAATGTTACATTCCTCACCAAACCCGTTACCATGGAGCAGCTTAGGGTTGTGGCCCTTGCCGGCGAGGTGATGCCGCAAAAATCCACCGACTTCTTTCCCAAGCTGCTCAGCGGATTGACAATTTATGCGCTGGATTAACTACGCATTGTCGGCTCTCGTCGCGGCCTCGCTGGCCGCTTCGCCGGCTCTCGCGCAACCGGCCCCGCCCGCTCCGCAAGCCCGCTTTGTCGTCGTGATCGACGCGGCCCACGGCGGCGACGACACCGGCGGACACCTCGCCAACGGCCAGCTTGAAAAATCCTTTACTCTGGCCATCAGCGTGCGGCTGCGCTCGCTGCTGGCCGTGCGCGGCATCCAGGTGGTCACCACCCGCGACTCCGACGCGGCCGTCGACCCAGTCAAGCGCGCGGAGATAGCCAACCACGCCCAGGCCCTGGCCTGCCTCAGCCTGCACGCCACCGAGAGCGGCTCCGGCATTTATCTCTTCACCTCTTCGCTGCCGCCCGCCGCTCCCGCGCGCTTTCCCGCATGGAGGACGGCGCAATCCGCCTGGGTGACGCGCAGCCTCAAGCTGACCGGGGTGCTCAACTCCGCGCTGCTGAACGCCGGCATGAGCGTGACCATGGCCCGTTTTTCACTGCCGGCCATGGACAGCATGACCTGCCCGGCGGTGACCGTCGAAATTGCGCCGGAGCAGAATGCCGGCCACGAGACAACCGCCGAACTGAGCGACAAGAACTACCAGGCGCGCGTGGCCGCTGCTCTGGCCGCCGCGCTATTGGAGTGGAGAACGGAGGCCCGTCAGCCGTGATTCCGCGCCACCAGAAAATTCTCTTCGTCCTTCTGCTTGTGGCCTCGCTGGCCATGGGCGCGACGTTGTGGCATTTGCTCGAGCGCGCTCACCAGCGGCTGCTCACAGGCCAGAATTCGGCGCCCACCAGCGCTCCCGCCGTGGCTCCCTCCGAACCGGCAGTCCTGCTGGTGGCCAACAACAGCGACGGCTCCATCCTTACTCAGCTCCACTCCCTGCCGCTGCCTGCCGATTCCGGAGCACGCGCCCGCGCCGTACTGGGCAAGCTGCTCGATCTCTATGCCGCTCCCGGCGCAGCTCACCCCGTACCCGGCGGCGCAAGCTCCGTAACTCAGGTTTTCCTATTACCCGCTCCGGAGATTGCAGGAGCAGTTCCCGCCGCCGTGAATTCAAAGAACAAAGGTTCCCGCACTGTGGTGATTCTGCCTCGCGAATCCCGCGCCAGAACTCCCGGCGCTCCGTTGCAGGACGCGCCGCAGGCCGAACCGCTGCTGGCGGTTGTCAACCTCACACGCAGTTTTGCCGATAACCACCCTTCAGGCATCGAGACGGAAATGCTTACCGTGCTCTCTATCTGCGGTACCCTGCACGCCAACCTGCCGCGCATCACCCAGGTACGCTTCCTGGTAGCCGGACAGCAGCGCGCCACGCTCGCCGGCCATGCCGACCTGACCCGCACCTATCTGACGGGCGATGCCGTACCATCAGATAGAGCGCACCCATGAGCGACGCGGCAAACAATTCAGGCGCAACATTCCCCACCATCGGCGTCTTCGATTCCGGATTCGGCGGCCTCACCGTGTTGCGCGCCCTGATGGCCCAGCTGCCCCGCGCGCGCTATGCCTTCTTCGGCGACACGGCGCGGCTGCCCTATGGCTCCAAGTCCCGGCGGACGATTGCCCGCTACGCCGCCCAGTGCGCGCAATTTCTGGTCAGCGAGCAGGGCGCCGAATACCTGGTGATCGCCTGCAACACCGCCAGCGCCCTGGCTCTGGACGCCATTCAGGATGCAGTTCAGGTTCCCGTGCTGGGCGTCATCGAGCCCGGCGCAGAGGCTGCCCGCGCCGCCTCCCGCAGCGGCGACGTGCTGGTTATCGCCACTGACGCCACCGTGCAGAGTCACGCCTACGCTGCCGCCTGCCGCGCGCGCGGATTACGCGCTTTGGAAAAGGCCTGCCCACTGCTTGTCCCGCTGGTCGAGGAGGGATGGACCGGGCCCTTAGCAAATGCCGGGAATCTCACGGAAGCCTATGCGGCGCAAGCCGCGTCTGCCCCACCGCAGGTGGCTGCCCCACCGCAGGTGGTTGCCGGACCGCAGGTGCACGTCACCGCCGAGGTCATCCGCATCTATCTTGCCGAACTAATCGCCGAGGCCTCCGCCCAGGGCATGAAGCCCGACGTGCTACTCCTAGGCTGCACGCACTACCCGCTGCTGCGTCCGCTGCTGGAAGGCGCCGTGCCTCCCAACATGCGCGTCATCGATTCCGCCAATGCCACTGCCGAAGCTGCCGTCAAACTATTCGGCCAAACTGAAACGTACAAACGTTCGCCGTCCGCGAAGGACCCGAACGCGCAGTTCCCGTCCGCGAAGGACCCTGCTGCGCACGTCCGCTGCTTCGCCACCGATTCCATCGAAAAATTCGAGCGCCTCGGCTCCCGTTTTTTAGGGCAGCCCACCGGCAAGGTCGAACTCGTGGACCTGGGTGGCTGAGCGTTTCTATAATTGTGCTGAAACCGGAGGTCGTGGTATTCTGCGCACCAAGTAAATCGCACTATCCAATTTTTATAGGCGCTTACGTAATCTCCGGAGGACATCTTCATGAAGACCGAAGAATTGGCGGTTGATGCGGCCGGCAGACCGGATCAAAAGTTTTGGTACCGAGTGGGCAGCATTGCCGCAATCGTCCTGGGTATTGGATACATCATTATCATTCCGCTTTACGCCCGTGTCGGAGCTCCGCCAAGCGGTGGCGAGGCCTGGTTCAATTACCTTCCCGGAAAGACGACAATATGGTGGGCGATTCTTGCTCTCTCAGTTTTCACTGACTTTCTTTACGTGCCCATCGCTTTGGTCCTTTACCTGGCTTTGGAAAAAGTCAACCGAGGCGCGATGCTTCTGGCGACAGCGTTCATCGGGTTGTTTGTCGCCTTGGATTTGGCAGTCACGTGGTCGCATTACGCCTCAATGCTCGTACTCTACGGGCAGTACAGTACAGCTACGTCTGATCTTCAGCGGGCGGGTTACCTCGCTGCTGCCAACTATGGGGCCGCTGTGCTGGCGTCCCGTCTGGAAGTAGTGATTGCCATCGTAACCCCATCAATCGGGATACTGGTGACGGGACTCGTAATGCTGAGAGGCGTTTTTGATAAGTTCACAGCCTGGTTGGCAGTGGTCGTCGGTCTTTTAGGAATCGCTGCGCTAACCGGTTTCGGTGTGGCCGTCTACGGAAACGCCCTCTTGTTCACGGTATGGCTGTTTTTCGTGGGATACAGGCTGTTCCGACTCGCTCAGAATTGATCCAGACGCACTCCCAAGCCACGTCGATGGAAGAACCGCTCTGATATTCTAATTAGACGGTAGGTTCGCCATCCCCAAGACACGGACCTGGAGGAAGTTAGCACGCATGATCGATCTGGCAGGCAAGACGGCCGTCGTCTTTGGGCTGGCCAACAAGCGTTCCATCGCCTGGGGCATCGCCCAAAAACTGCACGAGGCCGGAGCCACCCTGGCCGTCTGTTATCAAAACGAGCGCATGAAAGCCGACGCCGAAGAGCTGATCGCCGAGCTGCCCGGCGCATCCGGCTTCCAATGCGACGTCTCCAACGACCAGGAGATTGAAACCCTCTTCGCCGCCATCAAGGAGAAGTACGGCAAGATCGCGATTCTGGTTCACGCTGTGGCCTACGCGCCCGTCGAGGAGCTGCGCGGCGAGTTCATCACCACCAGCCGCGAGGGCTTCCGCATCGCCCACGATGTCAGCGTCTACTCGCTGATCGCCGTCAGCCGCGCCGCCGCGCCCCTGATGTCCGAGGGCGGCAGCATCATGACCCTGAGTTATTTTGGCGCGGAAAAAGTGGTGCCCAACTACAACGTGATGGGCGTAGCCAAGGCCGCGCTCGAAGCCACCGTACGCTACCTGGCATGGAATCTCGGCCCCGCGAACATTCGCGTCAACGCCATCTCCGCCGGCCCTATTAAAACTCTCGCCGCCCGCGGCGTGGGCTCGCTGAGCGAGATGCTCAAGTCTCACGCTGACCGCGCTCCGTTGCGCCGCAACGTGGACCAACTGGAGGTTGGCAGCGCGGCCCTGTTTCTGGCCAGCAACCTTTCCAGCGCCGTTACCGGCGAAGTGATGTATGTCGATTGCGGCTACAACATCATGGGCTTTTGACCATCTGCGGTGGGATTGATTGCCTTTGGCGGGTTGATTGGACTAACTTCGTTTTGAGGGTGTCGTCATGCAAGGAAGACTCGAACTGATGATGGGGCCAATGAGAAGCAACAAGACCGCGGAGTTGCTGCGGCGTGCCGACATGCGCCGCCAGTACGCCGGCCAATATGTCATGGTCCTCAAGCCCAGCGACGACACTAAGGGCGGGCCGGGCGTGGTGGAGAGCCGCAATCCCCTGGGCCACGGCAAGATGAATGCCGTCGAATTCAACTCCGCCAATCCCTGGGAAGTTCTTAAAGTAATCGCCGCCACGGAAATGAGCATCGGCAAGAGAGTGGAGTGCATCGCCATCGACGAGGGGCAATTCGTCTCCGATCTCTTCGTCTTCACGCGTTACCTGCTCGACGCGGGCCATGACGTTCTGGTCGCCGGCCTCGACCTGGACTTTCGCGCCCTTCCCTTCGGAGAGATGCTCAACCTGTCCTGGTTTCTGAATGCCTACGGCGGCAACATTACGGAATGCATCGCTTACTGCGCCTGCGGCAGCCGTGCTTTTTACTCGCAGCGGCTGATTGAGGGCAAGCCTGCCCCCTACGACAGCCCCATCAAAGTCCCCGGCGACTCCTACGAACCGCGCTGCGCCGAACATTTCATCCTGCCCGGAAAGCCTCACTGAGGCACAGAAACGTCCATCCGCACTTTCTCTAGGCCATGTCCATCTAAGAGACATGGCCTTTCAGGTGTAGGTGCACGAAGTGAGATTCGTTTTACCGCCGGAAAAGGCTGATTGGCCTACTTCTTCACGGGTGGAACGGGTTTCTTGGCCGCGACCCCTGCAGCCTTCTTGCCCTGCGTCAGATTCCTGCTGTCGAGAAGAATCAGGGCATCGGCTGCATTGAACGGATACCAGCGCGTCGATTGTTGGGCCGTGGTGCTCAGGGTAACGTCCACACGGCGGTTTTTTGCCAGTACAATGACGGGCAGCTGGTTGAGTAATCTCTCCCGATCCGCGGCGTTCAACTCAGGATTCTGTTTGATTGCCTCTTCCACCTGGGCGGCGGTGAGGTCATCCTCCTTGCCAAGGCCGACCGTTTTAATCCTGGCTTCGGGAACACCCTGTTCCACCAGCAGGAGTTTTGTGCGTGTGACGCGGCGTTCGGAGAGCGCCTGGTTGTACTCCACCGATCCACGCACATCCGCATGTCCGGTCAGGGTCAGGTAGGCATCCGGTTTTAATTCCAGGTACCTCTTGAAGTCCGTCGCCAGGGTGGTCAGTGTTTCCTCCTGGCTGGCCAACAGGCCGCCATTGGGTTTTTCGATCCTGGGCTCATCCGTCTGGAAAAATATACTGTGCAGCGCCAGGCGACTCTCGAGTTGCTGCACCTCCGCCGCGGCCACGGGTGGCACATACGGAGTCGTAACGGTCACGCTGGTGCTGGCGGTTGCGCTCAGGCCCTTGTCGTCCATTACGTTGCACGTGATGCCTACAACACCGGCCGGAGCGCCCGTCGAATCGAAGGTGGCCGAGGCGCCGGCGCCGCTGATGGTCCCGGACTGAGCCGCGTAGCTGTAGGTCAGCGGGCGGTTCTGCGGGCTCACGCCTGCCGCGGTAATCACGCTCTTGTCGCCAATGTTGACGGTGCTGGGACTGGCCGCGCAAATGACGGTCGGCGGTTCAAACGCCTTTACAACATACGGAGCGGTGGCGTCCGCGTTCTCGCTCAGCCTGTCGCCCTCCGAGACATGGCACTTGAGAGTGTAGGCGCCGGGAGCGAGATTCGTCGTGTCGATCTTCGCGGTATTGGAGACTCCCCCAGTCACCGTTCCGCCATCCACGTGCCATGTGTAAACTTCCGTCTTGGCGGGGTTCAGATTCAGAGCCGTACCCGAAACTGCAATCGGTTCTCCGGGAAACACAGACGATGGGTTGACCGAGCAGTAATAAGTTAGCTGCGCGAGAGGCAGCGGAGGAGCCGCATTTCCGCCTAAGCGGAAGACGATTCCGGAGGATAGGCGCATGTCATTCTGCGACGCGGTTAACCCGGTGGAGTAATCCTGGAACCTGGTCATCAGGTATTCGGCCTGAATGAGGCGTATAGCAAAGTGATGCCGCACTCTGACGTCCAGGCCGCCTCCAGCGGTCCAGGCAAACGTATCCTCGGAAGGGAGGAGCGTGCAGCTGAATGTGCAGTTGGCGAGTATCACTTCATTGGCGTGCATGCCGCCAAATAGAGCCTGGACGAAGGGAGTGACTCTGCCATAGTTCCGGAAGGAAAGGCGTGGACCGAAGAGATAGCTGTAGGCGGCCACGTTTGCATTGTCCACGTCAACCGTACCCACATATCCGCCCTGGAATCGCATCTCCGAGTTCGTGTAGGCGCCAAAGTCGCCAACAATCCCCAGATAGCGGTTCAGGTTGAAAGCCAGGGACGTGCTGCCGCCGTTCATCCACATCAACCGGTTTCCGGCGGCTGGCGCGGGCACAGCGCGCAGATAGGAGTAGCCCACAAACAGCTCGACCTTGGGAGTGCCCATGTACTGGCCGCTCGAATACGGCGTGGCTGTCGAGGTCTGAGCAGCGGCCTCGCCCGTGTGGAGCAAGAACGCCGGCATGAGGAATACAGCATATGCCGCTGTGGCAATCATCCTTAAACTTGATCTCATTGTCGTCTCCTGAACTGCGCGTCGCACTTATCAAAAGCCTCAGCGCCGGATGAACTCGACGCGAAAAGAACACGCCAAACAGAGCACTGCCTGAAGGAGGCTGAGACCGCCCTGGGGAGAGCGGTCTCAGCCGGAACCTTACGGGGCAGGCACAGTGATGACGGTGTTATCCAGCGTGGTCGACGCAGTCAAAGCAATCAGCCTGCCGTTGATCGTCGTTATCGCGGCATTTCCTGCAGTTGAAACCGAAATCCCCGCACCGGCGATGACGGTTCCATTGAACGTTCCGCCTCCGGTACCGTTGATGGTCGCGGCGCTCCCGCACACCCAGTAGATGTTGCTGGCCTTGGCGCCATGAGCCAGGATGATATTTCGAGGGTTCCCTGCCTCGCCTACGGTGAGAGCCGACCCGACCTGGAAGACCCATGTCGCAGTAGGATCGCCCTGAGCGTCGAGAGTAAGATCCCCACTCGTGATGTCAACTGTGGTTGCGGAATAGTAGACGCCAGGGTAAAGTGTTGTACCGCCCAACTCGGTGGGCGCCAGAGTGGTGCCTTGCGGGGCGCTGCCAGGATTAACAGAGGCGGTAGTACTTTGAAGAGCGTTGTAAGCAGTTTGAGCTTCCGCCAAGGCCTCGGTTGCGATGGCGAACGTAGCCGCGGTTCCTTCAAGCGGGCAATTAATGGTAGGAGGTGGCGTATTTGTGTCGATCACCCCATTCACTTGCCCTATGTTGCTTCCCGTTTCAATATACGTGCATGGCCATACGGCGCCAACAATCGGAAGGCTGGTATCGTGGAATCCGGTCATCGTGGTAGAGGCGCCCGTGGTCCCGATATTTCCATTGATGACCGTACTGGTTCCCGCGTTGGTCATCCCCGCGCTGCCGCCAAAGCCGCCAAACAGCTTTATGGTTGGCCCAAGGGTGAACGGCGGCTGACACGTTGACGATCCGGTCTTAAAGGTCCAGGGATTCGTGTAAGGTGATGTGGGCGTGTTCCCCAGCGGATTGCCGTTCAGATCCGTTGCTCCTGAGGTCACCGTCGCGGTATAAAAGCTGGTGGCAGTAAGCGGGTTCGTGGGCGTGAAAGTGTCAATGAAGTTGATCGCATCATAAGAATACCCTCCAGCTATCGGAGTTCCACTCGCTGACGTACCCGGATAAAGCAGGAAGGTTGCCGAGTTGAGGTTCAGTGAGTTCATCGCCTCGCTGAAGGTTGCGCTGACCGCCGGATTCAGACACACACCTGTGGCGCCGTTGGCGGGGACCGTCGAAACCAGCTGCGGCGGGGTCATATTCCTAACCGCGCCGACCGTGAAGGTCCACACGTAGGGGCCAATCAACTCAGCACCGCCTGGGGTCGCAGCCCCAGTGGTGATCATGGCCGTGTACATGTTTCCGTTTAGGAGAGCGGCAGTCGGCGTAAACGTGGCAACTAGGCCAGAGTACGCGACGGTTCCAGCCACAACAACGCCGCCCGGGGCGTAGACCTTGAAGGTTGTGGTGCTAATCGAGGCTGCGCTCATCGCCTGGCTGAAGGTCGCGGTGATTGTCGCGTTTACAGCAACATTTGCGGAGCCTTGAGCGGGGGTTACTGACACCACGCTGGGTAGGGTCACCGTTTCTTGGCCGCAACCGGCCACAAAGACAACCAGTAAGGTCGTCAGGAAGCACATGAATCCGATCTTGAATTTGCGCATTTGTAACCTCTTGTCCAACTGTGATGGCACGGTGTTCTGCAAACACCGTATTGCGGGCCAGCAGGAATTGCCGGCACAATTTCACATTGAAAATAGCAATTTGGAAATTGTGAGTCTGTATAAGATTGCTCATTGCTCACAAGACTTGACAGTACTTAAGTATCGAATTAATTGAGCAGAATTGACCGTGTCTTACAGGCAATAATCTCCGGCGCATGTGAATCGCCGACGGCCGATCCAGAGCGGAATACGAGCAGGATTGTATTACAGAGAGTGATCAGGATGCAGGCAGTATAGCCTGGATTGGTGTCCCTCTCTGACAGAAGTGAGAAAGCGCGCGGCAGACTCCACGGTCGCATGGTGAAGAGAATCATCCATGCTTCCATGAACCTGCGCGGCTAGTCCTTCAGCGTCACGGTAATCCTGCGCGCGTCGCCGCCCACCGATGTAATCACAATCTCGCCAGTAGATTTCTTGCGGATGCTCTTGAACTTCTCGCCCCACTCCACCAGCACCAGCGCATTCGGCGTGAGCAGATCGTCCAGCCCCAGCGTCTCCAGTTGCCGCTCGCCCTCCAGACGATAAACGTCCAGGTGAAAGAGCTTCACCGGCCGGCCATCGCGCGCGCCATCGTACTCGTGAATCAACGTAAACGTCGGGCTGGTCACCTCGTCCGCTTCGGCGGCATCCAGAGCCTCGGCAATGCCTTTCACCAGCGTGGTTTTGCCGGTGCCCAGGTCGCCGCGCAGAATCAGCAGTTGCGGCGGCACGAGCAGACGGGCCAGTTTGCGCCCCACTTCAATGGTCTCTGCGCCGCTCGTGGTGGTGAACTCGTGAATCCGGACTGTGGAGGGCGGTGCGGCGTAGGTCATCCCCGAACCTCATGAGGGGCCGTTGCATGCAATGCCCCCTGCAACCAAAGATAACCGTTCGGGTCACGGAAGTGAAAGCGAAAAGCCTGTGCAAGATGAGAAAGAGTGTCGGTGACCAGCAATGTGTGCTCGTCGTCACAGCGCACGGCCAGGTCGGCGGCTAATCCGTGCAAATAAACTGCCGCCTCCACCGCCCGCGCCGGCTCATCAGGGTACTGCGCCATCAGGCCGGCAATCAGCCCGGTGAGCAAATCGCCGCTGCCGCCCTTGGCCATGCCGGGATTTCCGCTGGTATTTACGGCCACGCAGCCATCGGGGTGGGCGATGAGCGTCCGCCAGCCCTTCAGCACCAGCGTGACGCCATTGCGTTGGGCAAATCCGCGCGCCACCTCCAACCGCTTGGCCTGCACCTCGGCCACCGTGATGCCGGCCAGCCGCGCCATCTCGCCGGGATGCGGCGTCAGCACCAGCGTGCGCCCTTTCGCCAGCAACACCGGCTCCGCCGCCAAAATGTTCAGCGCATCGGCGTCAATCACAGCCGGAATCTTGGTTTCCGAGATCAGGCCGCAAGTGAACTTGACCGTCTCCGGACTCTGCCCCATGCCGGGGCCGATGGCCAGCACGGTTTTGCCAGCCGTGAGCGCCGTCATCGTTGTCGGCGCAAGATTCTTTGCTGAGATCGCGCCTGCGGGAGTTGCCGCCAGCGGCCAGGTCATCAGCTCCGGCGCAATGGCTGCCACCAGCGCGAGCGCCGGCGCGGGAACCGCCGCCGTCACCAGCCCCGCTCCGGCCCGCAACGCGCCCAGTGCCGCCATCGCCGGGGCGCCTGTCTTGCCGCCCGCCGTTCCCAGTGTCCCGCCTACCACCAGCACATGCCCGAAGTTGCCCTTGTTGGCCGTAGCCTCGCGCGGCCTCTGCACAAGCGCCAGCGCCGAACCGGCCCAGGTCAACTTCAACGCCGAAACTATCGCCTCCTCCGGCGTGCCGATTTGCGCCACCACGATGGGCTGCGACCAATGCCGCGTCAACTGCCCAAAGACATGTGCCGGCTTGGGCGCTGTAAAGGTAATCACCGCATCGGCGGGAAAGACCGGCCCGGGAACTGTTGCGCTAGTCTCATCCGCCGGCCAGCCGGAGGGAAGGTCGACAGCCAGAATCGGCGCCTTGCTCGCCGCTTTGCTTGTATTGACCCATTCCAGCGCCGCCAATGCCAGCCCCTTCAGCGGCGGCTTGAAACCGGTACCCACCAAGGCGTCGACAATCAAATCGGTTTCCAGCGCGCTGTTGTGCTGGGACAGTTCTTCGGCCGCCTCAATCGTGTAGATGACTCCGTGCGCCGGACCGCCTTCCAGACCGTTCAACTCGCGCCATGCCGCGGCCGCGTCGCCCGTGAGCCCATCGGGTGAACCCAGCAGCAGTGTGGTCACTTCCAGCCCGGCCTGAGCCAGCAGCCGCGCGGTCATCATGCCGTCGCCGCCGTTGTTGCCGCGTCCGCAGATCACCGTCACACGCCGCGCCCTTGGAAACTCGGCCCGCGCAAAGGCCGCTACAGCCGCTGAGGCCTCCCGCATCAGGTCAATTGACGGAATTCCGAACCGCTCCGTGGTCAAGCGGTCGCAGGTCTGCATCTCCACTGCTGAAAGAATGTGCATGGCAACATGGTACGACAGTTTTCAGTTTTCAGTTCTCATAAACCGAGCATCTTACTGACCACTGATAACTGACAACTGACCACTGGTCTCACCTCGCCATCAGCACCAGCAGCCACCCGTTCAGCCCGGCAATCAGCACGGCCACAAACCATGCCAGCCCTTGCAGCCAGGGAGCGTTCACAAACTCGCCCATCTTCTTGCGGCTGCCGGTAAAGATCACCAGCGGCACCACGGCAAAGCTCAGTTGCAGCGAGAGAATCACCTGGCTCAGAATGAGTAGCTTTTCCGTTCCCTGCTCGCCAGTGATTGCGACCACGAT
The DNA here is from genome assembly GCA_050012015.1 of Occallatibacter sp. Taxonomy (GTDB): domain Bacteria; phylum Acidobacteriota; class Terriglobia; order Terriglobales; family Acidobacteriaceae; genus Telmatobacter. The sequence goes on from JBEKHZ010000003.1 coordinate 185,966, forward strand.
GATGGTGGGGATAATGGCCAGCGAGCGTGTAATCAGCCGCCGCAGCCAGGGCGACAGTTTGAGGTGAATGAAGCCCTCCATCACCACCTGCCCCGCCAGCGTGCCGGTGATGGAGGAGTTTTGCCCGCTGGCCAACAGGGCAATGGCAAACAGCGTGCTCGCCCCTGCCGCGCCCAGCAGTGGGCTGAGCAGCTTGTAGGCGTCCTGAATGGCCGCGACATCGTAAAGGCCGCGGCGATTGAAGACCGCCGCCGCCACAATCAGAATGGCCGCGTTCACAAATAGCGCCACGGTCAGCGCCAGCGCGGAGTCGACGTTGGCCATGTGGATGGCCTCGCGCTTGCCCTCCGGCGTGCGCTCATATTTGCGGCTCTGCACAATCGAGGAGTGCAGGTAAAGGTTGTGCGGCATCACCGTCGCCCCCAGGATGCCAATGGCGATGTACAGCATATCGGGATTGGTGACGATGGCGGACGAGGGAATAAAAAGATTCCGCAACACCGGCCAGTACTCCGGCTTGGAGAGAAACATCTGCACGCTGAACAGCACCGTAATGGTGCCGATCAGCGCGATCACTAGTGCCTCAATCATGCGAAAGCCCCAGCGCTGCAAGAGCAGAATCAACAGCACGTCCACGCTGGTAATCAGCACGCCGTAGAAGAGCGGAATGTGGAAGAGCAGGTTCAGGGCGATGGCCGAGCCGATGACCTCAGCCAGATCGCAGGCAGCAATGGCGATCTCCGCGCCGATCCACAGCGCATAACTCACGCGGGGGCCGTAGCTCTGGTGACACATCTGCGCCAGGTCGCGCTCCGTGGCCACGCCCAGCTTCAGGCTCAGGCTTTGCAGCAGAATGGCCATCAGGTTCGAGGCCATGATGACGAACAGCAGCGTGTACCCGAAGCGCGAGCCGCCGGCGATGTCCGTGGCCCAGTTGCCGGGGTCCATGTAGCCTACGGAGATCAGGAATCCCGGCCCGAGAAAGCCCAGCAACCTCCGCCAGTATTGCGGTGAGCGCGAGACCCCCACCGTGGCATGAACCTCTGGCAACGAGGGCACACGGTGCTCGGGTCCCGGCGCAAGACCGGGGATTACCGGTAATGGTGTGAAGTCCGACGGGCTCAGGCTCATACAAGAGAGTATGCCACACGTAGTTAACTATGGTTAACATTTTTCTATTTTTTTAATTATCACGGAAGTTCAGGCCGGAGCCAGACCGCCTCCGCAGCCGGGCGATGCAGAATGGAAGTCCCTGCAGGTAGCTCAATCGAAACGGTTTGGTCGTAATTCCGACTTACCACGCGCAGACTTTGGCCAGGACCAATTCCGTTGCTGTGCAAGAAAAGCAGCAGCTTGGGGTCGCGCTCATGGAGACTGATTACCCTATAGCGCCGGCCCTCGCAGGCCTCTGAAAGCGGTATCTCGCCGCGCTGCTTACGCTGAGCAGGATTCTCGGGCAGCACCTGGTTGCCGTGCGGACAGGCGCCGCCCTCGCCCAGCTTTTCCTTGAGTTTAGTTTCAAAGGCGGGGGAGACGGCGTGCTCCAGTCGCTCAGCCTCCTCGTGAATCTCGTGCCACTCCATGCCGAAGATCTCGCTCAACATGCGCTCGATGAGGTGGTGGCGCAGGGCAGTGCGATAGGCGGTTTCTCGGCCTGTCGCGCTCAACCGCACAATTCCGTCAGCGCCCACTTCGACAAAGCCGTCGCGCTTGAGCCGCTTGAGCGCCATGGTCACCGCCGGCGCAGAGACCTCAAGCCAATGTGCCAGCAGCGCCGGAATCACTTCGCGGCCCTCGGCCTCAGCCTCCAGAATAGCCTTGAGGTAGTTTTCCTTCGAGACGTAGAGTGAGTCTTTCATCGCGGGACTGCAATCAGTCTATATGGTAGAGCAGTTTCCAGACTCAGGCCCTTGGCAATCTCCCGCAGATGAAACGCACCATGCACGAAAGCGAGAGATCCATGCCTTTGATTCAAAGCTGGGGGCAAAAAGCTAAAAGCTAATAGCTGCTTCTCTCACTTCACCTTCACCTTTGGCTCCACGGACAGCCCCGGCCTGAGTTCGTGGTTGGGGTCTTCCCCGGCCAGATTGGTGAAATCGATGCGCACCGGAACCCGCTGGACTACCTTGACGTAATTTCCTGTCGCGTTTTCCGGCGGGAACAAACTCAGCACCGAGCCGGTCGCGCCGCCAATCTGCGTCACCTTGCCGTGATAAGTCTTGCCCGTCGAATCCACTTCGATCTCCACCGGCTGCCCGGCGAACATGTGCCGCAGTTGCGTCTCCTTGAAGTTGGCCGTCACCCACAATCCTTCAAGCGAGACCAGCATCATCAGGTTCTGCCCCGGCGCGACGTTCTGGTTGATCTCCACGCTCTTGCGGGTGATGATGCCCGCTGCCGGAGCCACGATTTTTGTGTAACTCAAGTTGAGCCGGGCCATGTCCAGTTGCGCCTGCGCCTGCTGAACCATGGCCTGGGCCTGCCGGGCGCGAGCACTCTGCGCGGCCACCTGCTCGGGAGCGGTCTGGGCAAACTTCAACTGCGACTTGGCCTGGGATTCGCGCTCACGGGCCACGCGCACGCCTTCGCTGGCAGCCTCCTCGAGGTGGCGTGCGGCGTCGGCGGCGGCCACGGCGGCGTCAAACTGCTGCTTGCTGATCACGTCTTTTGCGACCAGAGGCTTATACCGCTCCAGATCGGCCTGGGCCTTGATATTGTTGGCCTGCGCTGCCTCGAGCTGCTCCTCGGCCTGCACCACGGCGGCGTGAGAGCCGGTCACATTGGCGTCGGCCGCGCTCAGATTGCTGCCCGTGTTGACCGTGGTGATGGGCACGTTCACATTGGCCGCCGCGGCGTTGGCCTGGGCGCTGGCCAGGGCCGCCTCGGCGTTCTCCACCGCAACCTTGTAGTCGCTGGGGTCCAGCTCCGCAATCAGGTCGCCCGCCTTGACTACCTGGTTCTCATCCACGTAGACCTTGGCCACCTGGCCCGCGATGCGCGAGCTCACCTGAATCAGGTGCCCGTTGACCTGCGCGTCGTCGGTGCTCTCGCTATAGGTGGAGCGCCACCAGATTCCGATGGCCACCAGCGCGAGAATCACCACCACCGCAACTACAATGCCCCTGCGGCGGGATTGCGGCTGCGCGCTCTCCATTTCTGCTTCCTGCTCGATTGGCTCCGGTGTTGGAATATAATCCGCCACGTCTACTTTCCTCCCAAAAATTTCCTATAGTCCTCGCCTGCTCCCAGCGCCCGCGCCAAACTGAGCTTGGCCATGTTGTGCCGGTAGAGGCTGGTCACATATTGATCATTGGCCTGCGCCACCGACTGCTGCGCCTGGCTCACGGCCAGATTATCGCTGACCCCGTTGGCATACCGCTGCTGCGCCTCGCTGAGCGCCTCGTTGGCCAACTCAACCGAAGAGTGCGCCACCTCGACCATTTTCTGCGCCGAGGCAATGTCCAGCAGCGCATCGCGCACATCGGCGTCCACCTGCGCGTTTTTGTCGCTCAACCGGGCTTGCGCGGTGTCGAGTTGCGCCTGTGCCTGCTGCGCTTCGCCGCGCAGTCCGTATTCCCTGAACAGCGGAACGTTCAGCGTGCCGGCTGCGTTGCCCGTGCCGTGCGAGGTCTTCGGATTCACGCCGATGTCACCGTAATCGCCGTTGAATGTTAGCGTGGGCAGCCTGTCGGCCGTGGCCGCCTTGCGCTGCTGCTCAGCTGCCTTCAACTGCTCCATCATCGCCGCCAGGTCCTTGCGGTTCGCGTGGGCCTGGCGAATCGCCGCGTCCACATCGATCTGGTCGAAGACCGCGTAAGGCTCCTTATCGGCCAGCGTAAAGCTCTGCGCCAGCGGCAGCCCAATTACCCGCGCCAGCGCCAGCTTATCTTTTTCCAGGGCGTTGCGGGCCACAATCAACTGCTGCTCCAGCGACTGGTAATCCACCCGGGCACGCAACTCATCCAGCATGGGCGCGGTGCCCGCCTCGTGCCTGGCAACCGCCTGGTCCAGCGATATCTTCGCCGTCGCCACCTGCGCTTCCACGCTGGCCACGCGGCTCTCATCGGCCAGAGCCAGCAGGTAAGCATTGCCCACCACCAGCACCACCAGCTCGCGCGCGTCCTGATCCGACAATTCAGCGGCGGCAAAGTTGTGCCGCGCCGCAAGGTAGTTGCGCAGCGAAGCCACATCGATCAGCGACCAGTTCAGCGAGGCCCGCAGATCGGTGAAACCAAACGGCCCGATAATCTTGGGAAAACCGGGAATGCGCAACCCCTCGGCGGGCAGGTCGATCTGCATTACATTTTCTTTGAGATTGGCGTCCACCGAGGGCAGCAGGGCCTGCAACTGGCTGAGCCGCTCCCCGCGCGCCGCGGCCGTCTGCGTGCTGCTCAATATGACGCCCAGGTTTGTCTTCAATCCCCTCTGGACAGCCTCGTCCAACGTAAGATTGACCGGCTGCGCTGACACCTCGCCCGTGGCCACGCTGCCCTGGAAAGGCGACGCGGTCTGCGCCCCCAGCCCGCACGGCAGCAGCCCCGCCAGGCCCAGCGCCAGAACGAGAGCTCTGCGGCGAATCGGATTGTTGCTTAAAGAATAGAAAGAGATCAAGGTCGTTCGACTCTCAGCGAAGCGCTGCGGCCCATAAACGCATCACATGTGGATGCGAAAAGCCGTCAACAGGGTTCGTATCTCTAGTGTATCGAATCCCCCGGGACTGGAGGCTGGATTTCGCCGTAAATTGTTGATTTTACTGAGGAGCCAATGCGCCGGGCCTGTTTAAGAATATGGAGAAGAAAGGAGGTCGCGGAGAATCGCCAGAGGCATTGCATGCAGCAGGCTTGAAAGCCGAAAGCGCCGGGCCTGTTTACGAATACGGTGAGGAAAGGAGGTCGCGGAGAGTCGCGGGTGCCCAAACCAAACGGGTGCCCAAACCAGGCGGGTACTCCCACCAAGCGGGGTGCCCCACCTTCGGCGCGTTTTTGTTTTTGCGCCTAAGGTGGGATATCTACAGCTCTTTACAGTTCTTTATAGCTCTTCACTTCTTCACTTCTTCACTTCTTCACTGCTTCTCAGCACCTGCGAAGCAAGCGAGCAGAGTCCCTGGCGAAAAACCTCGCTCACCACCTGCGGAGTCCATGCGGCGGCTTGCGGCCCGCCGTGCAACTTCAGCAGAGCGGCCGTCTCAGCGGAGTTGAAGCCGGCCACGGCGCGCAGCGCAAAAACAGTCCGCATCCATGTCGGCAGGCTGTCCAGCCATTCCCGCACCTGCCCGCGCTCCTGCCCGCTGATCATTCTTGCCAGTTCCTCGTTTGAGATGCCCGCCGAGGCCAGGTCGTCTCCCTCGATGCAGGTCGTAGCCGGCGCTAGTCCCAGCGGCGCGGCCAGGCAGCCGGAGCAACGCTCAGACAGCAACTCCAGAGCCGCGGTCGCCAACGCCCTCCGGCTGCAGCGGCGCGCATTTTGCGGATCGGCGCACGGCGACACCTGCGCTGACACAATCGTCTCCTCCACCAGCCGCGCGCTATCCTCGCCCTCGCCCAACAGCATCGCCGCCAGGCTGTAGAGTCCGGCTGCAACCAGCTCGAAGATCTCCTTCAGGCTGTCAAAGGCTTCCGCGCCATCAGGGTTCTGCTGAATCGAAAACAAGCTTTGATTCGGTGTCGTCACTTCCTGGATCACGAAGACAGCTCCTCCCTCTCGGCAGATTAGGACATATTTAATCCTTATTTTCAACCAGCCGGGCCGGGCGGGTCAATATGCCATCGATTCCAGCAGCCGCTCCATTTTATCTTCCTGCTCTTCGATGGATTTGATCAGCTTGAATTGCGTCCGGCAGCGATCCAGGTTTTGTCCCTCGCGTTGCACCTTATAATATGTGTCGCCCGCCAGGTAATCCGTAAGAAAACGAATGCCTTGCTCAAAGGTGATCAGCTTCCCGCTGAAGGCAAGATGCTGCTTTTCCGCCTTGGTCAGGAACCCTCCCGCCGCTTGCAGGTATCCGCGCACCAGCGCCTCAAACATCGCGAACTGCATCGTCACCTTGGAGAGATCGCGCTCGTCTTCCATCGCCGGGCTGGTCGTCGTCCGCACCATGTCGCCGAAGTCGTACAGCGCCAGTCCCGGCATCACCGTGTCAAGGTCAACTACGCAAATGCCTTCACCAGTGACGTCATCCAGCAGCACGTTGCTGAACTTAGTGTCGTTGTGGGTCACGCGCTCCGGCAGATTTGCGTCCAGCAGAACCCCTGCCATGGATTTGCGCGCCAGGGCGAACTCAATCTCCCTGCCTGCCAGCCTGGCGCGACCGGCTGCGTCCGCCGCAATGGCCTGCTCCAACGCCACGAACCTCTTTGGCGTATTGTGAAAATCCGGAATGGTCTCGTGCAATCGCGGCGCGGGCAGGCTGGCGAGCATCTGTTGAAATCGCCCGAAGGCCTTGCCCGCCTGAAAGGCCTGCTCGGCAGATTCCACCGTATCATAGGTGCGCGCCCCCTCGATGAAGCGATACGCCCGCCAATAGTTGCCCTCCGCATCCACGTGCCACGCCCATCCCTCGCGCGCCGGAATCAATGTGAGAACGCGCCGCTCGCTCTCCGGCTCGCCCGCCGCCTGCGCCGCCAGATGCGACGTCACGCGCTGAATGTTTTCCATCAGCGCTGCGGGATTCTTGAAAATATTGGAATTGACGCGCTGTACGATAAAGCGCGCCTCGACGCCTGCCTGCTCATAGACCACGCAGTATGTGTCATTGATGTGGCCGCTACCGTAGCGCGCAGCGGAGAGGAACTCTCCGCCGATCTGGAACTGGCGCGCCGCCGCGCCCGCGTCCTGCTCGTTGCTCATGACCAGAGTCTTTCAGGATAATCGCCGCGGCGGATGAGTTGGTTAATGCTATCCACCACGCGCGGCCGGTCCTCTCGATAGGTGACGCCAAACCATGAATCCCGCGTGCGCAGAACCTTGACCCGCGCCTGCCCGGCCACCACCATGTCATTCACCACGAGGGGAATATAGCACTCCGTTTTCTCCTCCGCGCCATGCAGCTCAAGGAATCTCTTGAAATGTTCCTCCAGTTGCGGGAAGATCCGCGGCGTAAATCCCCAAAAATTCATCGAGACTATCTCGCTGCCCTCCAGCCTGGTCGTCCGGCCTGTGGCATCGGTGTTTTTCGCATGAGCGCCGTCGCATTCAATCTTCGTTAACTCAGCCACGCTCTCCAGGTAGCCGTCGCTGCTCACTCGGCACACTCCGCGCGCCACCGTTCCATAATCTGACAGCGTGTTGCTCAGGACAAACCCGGCCATGGCGTAATCCTCACTGCCGGACTGCAAGTGCTGCGCCAGCAGTCGATATCCTTCGGCGCCGTAGAAGTCATCCGCATTGATCACAACAAACGGCTCGTTGATGACGCCGGCGGCCAGTAGGATGGCCTGCGTCGTGCCCCATGGCTTGCTCCGTCCCGCCGGCACTGAAAACCCCGGTGGAAGCATATCCAGTTCCTGAATTACGTAGTCCACCGCTATGCGCTTTTCAAATCGCTTGCCGATGGTTTCCTTGAACGGCTGCTCAAGCTCCTTGCGCAGAATGAATACCGCCTTGCCGAATCCCGCACGCAGGGCATCGTAGATCGAATAATCGATGAGGGTTTCGCCGCCCGGCCCCACCGGATCAATCTGCTTCAGGCCGCCGTAGCGGCTGCCTATGCCGGCAGCCATGATGAGTAGTGTCGGAGAAGTTGTCAGGGTCATGGCCCTCATTTTACATCCGGCCAAAAGCTCCGGCACAGGGAAATACCTGTACAAGTTTCTACACTTGTATTGGATGCCGCCAATCTGCTTCAACGGCTCTCTTACCAGGGCGCTGAATCCAATATCTTCAGGTACCGTTGGTATTCATCAGCGGTCAGATAAGGGAGACCCCATCCAACGGGTGCCAACGGTATCTCCGTATTTGGCTTGAGCTGCCTGTAGTAGTTCCGCGACGCGATGAAGGGTTGAAGCAGCGCGCAATCCCTCTGGGCAATTCGCGACAACAGATCCTGCTGTGTATTCGCGCTCAGCTTGGGAATTACATCGATGTCCGGCTGCCCGATCTTGCATTGATTGGTTAGAAACTGGATGTCGGCGGCTGTGAGTTTTGCGGGCGGCGCTGCCGGCGTCTTGCCCACGTTGGTTTGTGCATAGCAAACGACACTAGCCAATGCCAGAACTAGCAAGGCTACAAATGCAATGAATCCAATCTTTTTCATCTCTGCACCCCTTTTACAGAATTGCACTCCGGAATCAGCTTATTAATCCGATGGTCATCATTCTACATCCAGCCCTGCGCCTCCGCCGCTGCGCGCTGAAAACAGCATCGGAATTTTCCGCGTTATCATGGATGTGTATGACGTTCCCTATCAAAACCTGCGTCGTCTGCTCTGAAGAGTTCGAACTTCGCCCGGGCAAGCCTGGCTTCGCCAATCGCTGCCCCGCGTGCAGTGTTCCTGAAGAATCGGAGCCGCCGGAAAAGAGCCGCATCGCGGGCGCCGCCATTGGCGATCGCAAGGCCGACAGAGAACTGAACGAAGCCCGCCGTCGAACCATCCGCGATATGCTCTATCGCAAGGAGAGCTGAAGGTTTACCAACGAAGAGAACAGGAGATGTTATTGCTTGCGGAAAAATGGGTAGTGTCCTAATTAGCCTCTGGGGCGCTGGAGGGGGCATCTTTTAGGGGCGAATCCCGTAATACAAAAAACTGTAGACATATCCTACTGCCAAGTAGGACCATTAGGCGTATGGAACCAGAAACTAAAATTGGGATTCGTGTGGGCTTTGAGTTGGCTGTGGGCGGTGGTTGCATGATCGCCCTCATTGCCGGAAAAGGGATGTTAGAACATGCAAGCATCGCGGCTCTTTGCATTTTCGGAGGAGCCGCCTTCGTCATTGCAGCCTTTGAGCTAGGTTGGCATAAAGCCAGAACCGCACGTCGCAGACTCGGGAAAATATTTGCCATTTTGATTTTAGTTTGTGTCAGTGTGAGCTATTTAGGATATTTCATTTGGACACATGGAGAAACCGAACGAACACGAGCATCACTGCATATTGAGGGCCTTCCTGGATTCTTTGGATATGTCGTAATCAAATTGACAGATGCTCCGAGCACGCAGCGACAATACGTACTAGAAATGAGAGACCAAGAGGGTGCATGGGCGAGCCTTTATATTTCCGCTAGCAATTTGTTCACGTTCTCGATCACTGACACGCATGGCGAAGTGTATCCACTAGAAGTGGAACTAAGCAATAATGGAATTTCCTTGGACCAGTGGATTTACATACAGTGCGAGGCCGGGGTAAGCGGGGGCAAAACAATCATGGCAGTATCTGTCAATGGGCGCGTCGTGGGGAGTCGCATCATCAATGGCGCTTTGGATTTAGGCGATAGGAATTGGGGAAAAGGCGGGGGAACCATTGGGGCAGATCGGCAACACCAACAATTCGGGAAGTTCAGCATAGCGGAGATTGCGGGCAATAGTTCAACATGGACATCGGAGGAACAAAAACGTGGGAATAAATACATCGAACAAAAGTACATGATTAAGCTAAGTCCCGAGAAGGATTGACATTATGTAGCCGTGAGTTTCTTGTATTCCAGCACCAGTACTTAACAATGTAATACATTCCGCAGCCTGTTTAACCCCCGGAACAAGAATGGAGGGAACAGGGGGTTTTAACCCCCTGAAAGAGCGTGCCAAACAGGAAAGGCCTTCAGGCCCGGACCACGCTCAGAAGCGGAACAAATACGATGCCTTGATGAAAATCTGCCGCCCATCATTCAGGAAATTCGCTGCCCGCGGCGCCACCGTATTGTTGGGATCGCAGGCTCCGCCCGGCAAGCGATTGCACAACGAGCGGTCCAGATTTTGCAGATCATTGTTATAGCCGATATAAACCGCCGTGCCCGGATGCGGAAGCCATGTCAGCAGCGCCTCGGTGCCTACTCCCTTGGTCCGTTTGAGCGACGTCTCCGCGGGATTGGCCAGCGTCGAGTCATACTCCACAATCACGCGTGCCGAGATCGCCCGCGTGAACTGGTAGTTCACCTTGGTGCGGAAGACCTGGCTTTCGTACACCAGCGCGCCGTTCGCCACCGCGTGGTCGCGATCCAGAAGATAGGTATTATCCGCGGTCAGTTGCCGCAGCGGCTGCAGAGTAAAAAGCGCCTGAACGGTTTGTTGGTTCATCAAAAACGGTGCATGACCCGTCACCGGGTTGTAATTCACGTTGCCGCTGCGGATCACAATGAGATTGAAGTTCAGTTGCGTGAACGGTGCCCCTCGCGCCACAAACCCGCCGAAGTTTTCCGTGAAGTTCTTGTTCTGCGTAAGCGGGTATCCATTCTGCGGACCCACCGTGTCGGAGTTCTGGCCGCCGATGGGCGCCAGCACCATGTTGCGCGGCAGTAGAATGAACGGGTCGAAGGACGAGTAATGGTAGACGCGGTCGCCTAAATGATCGTAGGCGACGTTCTGGTTGGTTTCCAGCCCGTAACTCTGGATCAGCCGGTGCTTCGGATACCACTGGTACGTCATGTGCGTCTGGCCGTTGCGAAAGTTCGACGCCTGTATGAATCCAAGCTGCGTTTGAAAGCCAACGCTCATATCCTGATATACCGAATAAAGGTTGAAGGCGTGCCCAGTGTGCTGCAACTGAAAGTTGCTCGCCGGCCCGGCGGAGTAAGTCGGAGGTGTTCCGCTATCGATTGTTCCTTTGGTCGAGCTTTCCACCATCTGCCCCAGCGCCGTCCATTTGTTGGTCATCCGCCAGGTGAAATCAACGCCCCCGATGCGGTTCCATCCCTGGCCGAACTCGTAGTCGGTATAAATCGCGCCGATGCTCGATCCTTTGCCGAGATCCTGGGAGACGCGCCCCACCGCGATGGTCGAGCGCTTGTTGTAGAGCGGATCGCCCGGCGCCACCGTCTGCCCCGGCTCCCGGTCGTCGGTGACAAACAAGCCCAGGTTGGTGTGGCCTGTCTTTCCCGTCACGCGCCCGCCATACTCCGGATGCACAATGTTGCGCGTATAAACCAGGTTGATCGGCGTGGCAAAGTAGTTGGCATTTTCCATAAAAAACGGCCGCAACTCCGGAAAGTACACTGGGTAGCGCTGATCGACGGTGAACTGCGGCTGGTCCGACTCCACGGTGCTGAAGTCCGGATTTACAGTCGCGTCAAAGACAATGCGGTCTTTGAGAATGGCTTTGACCTCGCCGCCCGCCGTTCCCTCAAAGTGCCGCGAGCTGAAATAGGGATTGAGCGGGTCCACGGTCTTCAGCTCGCGTTCGTTCTGCGCCAACACGTACGGATTGATCTGCACATTGTGCGAGCCGGTCACGCCCTGAATGCCTTTCAGCGTTCCCTCCTGGCTCAGCACGCCGGTGATGTTGGTGGTAACACGCGGCCAGAAATCCGATTCGCTGTTGCGCGGTAAGTTGCGCTGGAAAACCACGCCCCAGTCGGAGCCGCCGGAGCGAAAACGCAAACTACGAAAGGGAATCTCAATCAGCGCCATCCAGCCCTCGCGCGTCACCTGCCCTTCCGAATCCCAAACCTGGTCGTAGCTGTAATCGATTCCGTTGTTATCGTCCCACGCCGCGTCGGCCTGCACCCCCGCCGGATTTACCTTGAAGAGAACGCCTTTTCGGTGGTCCTGAAAAGGATCCAGAAGCACCGTGACGTTGTCGTCGTTCAGAATATTTTCCCGCCGCGCCAGGTGTCCTCGAATCAGCTCGGGATGGCGATCGTGGCAAATAAATACAAAATAGATGGCGCTCTTGGTATATCCCAGCCAGACCTCGGTCTCTTCCGTCGCCGGCTGCCCGTCGTGCGGCGTGTTTTGAATAAATCCGGAGATCTTCAGCAGCTTGTCTTTCAAATCCGGCCGCGGCTTCATGCCGGCAAAGTCCGAGAGCCGCAATCCTTTGTCAATCAGCGGAACCTTCAGATTGTTAGCTGGTTTAGCCTGTTGCGCCTCCGCATGAGTCGCCGCCTGACTTTTGCTCAGCGCAATCGAATCCTGCGCGGCAATCACCGCCAGACACACCAACACTCCTATGGCTCTTCGACCCATTTTTCACGGATACTCAACTTCCTGTGATTATTGCCTCCGGAGTATACCCAATAAAGCCCCAAACCTCAAAGATGAAGCGCATGAACAGGAACGGGAGGAGCAGGTGCTTACTGTTGCAGCACCACCTGGTCGCCTTCCTTCAGCCCGCTCAGGATCTCCGTCACTGAGCCATTGGATAGTCCCACCTTCACCGCCACCTTGCGCGTGCCGACCTTCTGGTGTTTATCCGGGACATCAACCGAGGCATTCTTATCCTTGTCGTAGCTCACCGCGTTTTCAGGCACGGTCAGCACGCCCTTGTGCTCGTCCAGCAGAATCTCCGCGTTGGCCGTCATCTGCGCCTTCAGTTCCCCGCCGGCATTATTGATGGATACGCGCACCTCGAAGGTGGTTACGTTGTCCTTCTCCACGCCCATGGGCGAAATCTTGGTCACCTTTCCGTTGAACAGGCGATCGCGGAAGCTCTCCACCTTGATGCGCGCCGGCTGCCCCATGTAGACGTGGGCAATGTCCGCCTCGTCCACCTTGCCCTGCACGTATACCTCGCTGGTGTCGCCCTCGGTCATCACCAGCGTGGCCGTGGAGCCCAGCACCAGAATGGAGCTGACCGCGGCGCCAACCTCCACGTCCCGCGACAGAATGACCCCATCCATGGGCGCGACGATGGTGGTGTAACTGAGTTGCTCTTCCAGTTGCTTCAGGCTGGCCTCGGCCTGCAACACCTGCGCCCGCGCCTGCTTCAGCCGGGCCGTATCCACGCCAATCTGCGCCTTGGAAGAATCGCGCCGGGTGAGCGCCGCCAGGTAGTCTTTGTTGGCGTCGTCCAGCGCCTGCCGGCTCACCACGCCCGCTTTTTGCATCTCCAGGTTGCGATCCAGGGTGGACTTGTACATGGGCAGGTCCGGGGCCGCCGCGTTCACCTTGTCCTGCTCGATATTGGCCTCGTAGGTAGCCACATTGGCCTCGGCAGCGGACAGTTGCGCCCGCTGTGCGTTCACCTGCGCCAGAATCTCCACTTGGTCCAGTTGCGCCAACTGCTGTCCCTTCTTCACCCGGTCGTTGATGTCCACGTAGAGCTTTTCCACGATGCCCGAAGCCTTGCTTTTGACCTCGACCTTGGTGATGGGCTGAATCTTGCCGGTGGCCACCACCGACCGCGCCACGTCGCCGCGCGTCACCTTGGCCAGCCTGTTGGGATCGATGGATGGATCCCTCACCAGGAGCGCCAGGCCTATCCCCAACAGCACCACTACCACCACCACGCCTACGATCAGCCAGATCCAGAATCGTTTACTCTTGCGCGATGCAGCCACAACTACCTCCCGGAAATGAAGAACGCCGTCGTTTTCTCGTGTGAGTGAAGGTTGGACGCAGGAAACAATAATTCGGACGTTGGCGGCGCAACTCTGTCACCCGATGTTGCCTCTTACGCAGCCGGCCGCACGTTGGTTCCAGATATTCCTATATTATTATGGGAACCGCAAGACCTGCCGCAGCGTATGATTCTCGGTGCGCCCTCCCTTGGAGGCCAATTATCCATGCAGAGCTTCTCCGACACCCTCGGCCAGGTCTTTCGCGCCATCCTGGCCAACAAGATGCGCAGCTTCCTGACCATGTTCGGGATCGCCTGGGGCGTTGGCTCGCTGCTGGTGCTGGTGGGGCTGGGCGAGGGATTCCGCTCTGGCCAACACCGCCAGTTGTCCACCTTCGGCAACGACCTGGTGATGATGTGGAACGGCACCATTCCCGCCCTGGCCAACCAGCACACGGGAATGCGCCCTTACCAATTCACGCTGGGCGACGAAGCAGCCCTGCGCGCCCTGCCGGAGTTGCGCGCGGTGACGGCTTTCCTGAGCCGCAACGATCTCTACGAGGTGAGCGCCTGGGCCAATGCCTCAGGTCAGGTGATGGGCGTCGAGCCGAATTACTCCACCGTGCGCTTTGTGCCCCTTGCCGAGGGCCGCTTTGTGAGCGATCAGGATCTGGCCGAGCGGCGGCGCGTTGTCGTGCTGGGTTCCAAGAGCGCACAGATTCTATTTCCCGGCCGGCCCATGCTGGGAGAGACCATCACCATCAACGACGTGGCCTTTACCGTGGTGGGCCGTGTGCAATCCATCAGCCGCGGCAACAACGACGGCGATAACCAAAGGCTCTACATCCCGCTCACCATCATGCAGGAACTGTACGCCATGAAAGGAGAAAACATTGCCCGCGACGCGCTGAGTTCGATCCAGTACCAGCCCGCGACCAAGGGCGACGCCACGGCGGCCAAAGTTGCAGTGCATCAGGTGATCGGCGCGCGGCACGGCTTCGACCCCGCGCTTAAAGACGCCTTCAACGAATGGGACACGATCGAAGAAGAGAAGATGATCGGGGCCATCTTCAGCGCCATGGATGTCTTCCTGGGCGGAGTGGGCATCGTCACGCTGGGCCTTGGTGCGGTGGGAATCATCAACATCATGCTGGTGTCGGTCTCAGAGCGCACCCGCGAGATCGGCGTGCTGAAGGCCATTGGAGCCACCAAACGCAGCATCCTGTGGCAGTTCTTCTGGGAGGGGTTGCTGCTGACCGGCATCAGCGGCGTCATCGGCATCCTCCTTTCCGAGTTGCTCATGTGGATTTTGCAAATATTGTTTACCGGGAAAATGCCCGGCTGGGATCCGCCGCGGCTGGTTCCCTGGTCGGCCGCGCTGGCCTTAGGATCGCTGGTTCTGTGCGGTGTCGCCGCCGGACTCTATCCGGCCAGCAAGGCCGCCGCCATGGACCCTATCGAGGCCCTGCGGCGGGAATAAACAAGACAGTGAAGAAGTGAAAGAGTGAAGGAGCGAACGGAGTGTTGTAAACAAGTGAAAAGAGAACAGGAATGAATCGGCAAGATGGGAAAACGAAAAGGGCTGAAGGTTCACTGCTTTTTTCACTTTTTCACTTCTTCAAGGGAGCGTAGCGACATGCTCAAAGACATTCTCGCTCAGGCATGGCAGGCGATGCTCTACAACCGCCGTCGCACCGCCATCACCATGGTGGGCATGGCCTGGGGCATCGCTACGGTTGTGCTTCTGCTGGCCTACGGCGCAGGCTTCAGCCGCGCCATTGAGAATATCTTTGCCCAATGGGGCACCAATATGATCGGCGTCTTTCCCGGCCGCACCAGCGAGCAGGCAGGCGGTGACAAGGCAGGCGTCAAGGTCCGCTTCACCCTGGATGACGTGGACCGCATCTACGACAGCGTCCCCGGCATCTTCCATATCTCCCCCGCCGCGTATCAGGACGTGGCCGTGCAGAACGAACTGCATACCTACACCTGGCAAGTTTCCGGCGTCCGTACCGCGTACTCGGACATCCTCAAGCTGGACCTCGATGCAGGCCGATTCTTCAACGGCGCTGAAGACCAGCAGCGCGCTCACGTCTGCGTCATCGGCTCCGAGGCCAAGACCAAGCTCTACAGCGGCGGCTGGGCGCTGGGAGAAACCATCCGCCTCAACGGCGTCATCTTTACCGTCATCGGCGTGCTTACGCCCAAGATGCAGGAGGGCGACGACAACATCAACCGCCAGATTTACGTGCCCTTCAACACCATGAGCGACCTCAAGGACACGCATTACATTGACGGCATCTGGTTCAACTATCGCGGCGACAACGAACTGGCCGAGAAGAACCTGCGCCAGACCCTGGCCGCCGCCCACCATTTCCGCCCCACCGATAAACGCGCCATCTTCGTCGCCAATCTGCTCACTCAGTTACACCAATTCCGGATATTGTCCATATTCCTGCAGGCATTTCTTTCGATAATCGGCGCATTTACCCTGGGCATCGCCGGCGTTGGGCTGATGAACATCATGCTGGTGGCCGTGCAGCAGCGCACCCGCGAAATCGGCATCGAAAAGGCTCTGGGCGCGCGCAAGCGCCACATCCTCACGCAATTTTTAGCTGAGGCCTTCGCCATCACCACCGTAGGCGGCGTGGCAGGCATCGCTCTCGCCTACCTGATCTCGGTACTGGTGGGCCGCATCCCCTTTTACAGCGCCCTGGCCAAAAACGCCGAGTCCGCCGACATCCGCCTCCTCATCTCGCCCTCCTCGGTCATCATCGCCACCGTGATTCTTGCCTTCGTCGGTCTCATCAGCGGCATGATTCCAGCCATCCGCGCCGCCAACCTCGACCCCATCGAGGCGCTGCGCTACGAGTAGTAAGCTGTAGACAGGTTGCAGCTCTATCGTTGGCCATGCCCGATGGTGCTCAACTTCGACATCCAATCACTGACATGCCAACTACCTTCCATCTATTCGGTCCGTTGCACCTCGTCATCCTCGGCGCAGTCCCTCTTCTTGCAGCCATCTTCGCGGCCCTCCAGCGGCGTCTTCCGCCGGGATTCAGAGCTCTGCGCTATGGCCTGGCATCCATACTTCTGTTGGACCTGGCCCTGCATTACGCATACATGGCCGCTCACGGCCAGCTCACCTTCCCGGAGTGTCTTCCGCTGGATCTCTGCGATGCCACGATGTTTCTGACCGTCATCGCCTTGTTCACCCTCAACCGGGCAATCTTCGATCTGGCTTATTACGGCGCAATAGGCGGATCTTCGATGGCGTTGCTCACGCCCGACCTTTCGCAATCCTCATCCCTCTTCCTGCAGGCGCATTTTTTTGTCGTTCATGGTTTTATTGTGATTGCCATTCTCTATCTTGTTTGGTCCCGTCTGGCGCGGCCGCGGCCAGGATCGGTCGGCAGGGCTTTGCTTGCCCTGAACATCTATGCCGCCTTCATCGGCACATTCAATTACATCTTCAAAACAGACTTCATGTATCTCTGCGCCAAGCCGCAGGACGTGACGCTCATGACAGTCCTTGGGCCTTGGCCCTGGTACATCCTGAGTTGTGAAGGCATCGCGCTCGTCGTATTCCTGCTGCTCTATCTTCCCTTTCGACATTCCGCATCGAACGCAAAGTAGTTGATTGGACAAACGGCTTTTGCCCCGTAGACAGAAACGGAGGGAGCAGTGGGCTTCAGCCCATTGAAAAAGCTTGTCTTGAAATGTCGGCCTTTAGCCGTGTGCCCCATCCATGACGCAGTTTTATCGCGGCATGGGTGGGAAACCATGAACTTCAATCGACCCAGCGGAGGGAGCAGGGGGTTTCAACCCCCTGAAAGCAGTGCAATCAATGAAGGGCCTTCAGGCCCGGGCTTTATTCCTGTTGTCTATTCCTTGAGCGGAAATGCGATTTAGCAGAAACCGAATTCCTCATGGTTCCTAATTTCGTGCGGATTGCGATCATGGTCGGTGCCCCGCCAATCTCGAAATACCGCTATACTGTTTGCGTGTGAATTGAAAGGCTGGAATCTTGCATGAGCATAGAGCGAGTCATTGTAAAGAACTATCGGGCTCTCGCGTCAGCCGAGATCAACCTGCGCCCCGACCTTAACATCATCGTAGGTGATAACGAGTCGGGTAAATCAACACTGCTTGAGGCAATCAATCTGGCGCTAAAGTGTCAGATCAACAGGAGACCGGCGCCCTACGAACTCCATCCCTTTCTTTTTAACATGGGGTGCGTTGCTCAATACCTTGACGCCTTAAAAAGGCGTGAAGGAGTCCAGCCCCCCGAAATCATGGTAGAACTCTATTTCACCGATTGCGATGCCCTTGCCGAACTCAAGGGTACTAACAATTCGGAAGGTGAAAACCGGCCTGGCATTAGCATCACAATCCGACTTGATGATGAGAACTACAAGACAGAGTATCAGAATTATATCGCTGACCCCACAGATGTGAGGAGCATCCCAGTGGAATACTATGAGGTGGTCTGGCAGACATTTGCCGGAGAACGTATAAAGCCTCGCACGATTCCTGTGCGTTCTTCCCTGATTGACCCAAGTGCGATATCAGATACCTATGCCGCGGGTAGATATGTGGTTGAGTTCACCCGGGATTATCTATCCGATAAGGAGCAAGTTGACCTTGCATTGTCGTATAGAAAGATGCGTGATGCTTTCCGCTGCGATGCTAGCATCACTCGAATTAATGCCGGACTCGCTAAGGAGAAAGGGATGGTTTCCGATAAGACCCTGTCGGTCGCAATGGATATGACGGCTCGAGCTGGATGGGAATCCGCCGTGTTGCCACATTTAGACGAAATCCCAATTACTCTGGCCGGGAAAGGTGAGCAGAGTTCTGTCAAGATCAAGCTCGCATTAAAAGCTGTAAAATCGGCAGAAATCGTACTAATCGAGGAACCCGAGAATCACCTATCGCACACCAACTTGAACCGTTTAATAGCGCATTTGTCCGCAGCAGCGTCAGATAAACAGCTAATTATCGCGACACACAGCAGCTTCGTTCTCAATAAGCTTGGAATAGAGCATATCCTGCTCTTCAATGGAAAGACCAACATTTCGATCAACAACTTGTCGCCTGATACAGCAGCCTATTTCAAAAGGCTGCCAGGCCATGACACACTGCGACTAATTCTCGCAAGGTGCACAATTCTCGTTGAAGGTCCATCAGACGAACTTATAGTACAAAAAGCATTCCGTCAAAAATACAATGTTCTGCCCATCGAAGCCGGGGTCGAGGTAATTTCCGTCTATTCGCTCGCTTTCAAGCGGTTCTTGGAGATTGCCAAACCTCTTAATATCGATACTCGCGTAGTCACGGATAATGATGGCAGGGTAGAAGCAGTTATAGAGAAATATAAGGATTATGTAGATGACAAGAATATTCGAATCTGCTTTAGCAAGGACAATAATCTCAAAACTCTTGAAATGCATATCGTATTACTCAACGATTTAAATAAATTGAACAGGATCTTATGTGCCTCTTTTAGGACGACGGATGATCTGCTCGAATATATGTTGGGTAACAAGACCGAATATGCACTGAAAATCTTTGAAAGTGAGGAGACAATCGCTGTACCAGACTACATTGAAGATGCAATCAAATAACCGTATCATTCTTGCGACCGCTGGATCGGGAAAGACGACGACGATCATTGACGACGCGTATAGATCCGGGGCTCGCTCTGCCCTGATCACCTATACAATAAACAATACCTCTGAGATCACTTCCAAAACCTATGAGATGTACGGCGTTATTCCACCAAATTTCACGATTGGCACATGGTATACATTTCTTTTGCGCCACTTTATCCGTCCATACCAGAACAGCCTTTACGATGTGCGGCGAATTTCTCATTTATGTTTTGTCAATCAAATATCCGCAAAAGGCATTAGGGCCAGCGATATCAGGAGGTATTATTTTTCGAAGCCGGGTAGGATCTATAGCGATAAGGTTTCGAATTTTGCCTGCGAAGTTATCAAGAAGACAGAGGGACTGCCCATTCGGCGAGTAGAGCAGATTTTCGACAGGATTTACATTGACGAGAGCCAAGATCTAGCTGGGTATGACCTCGACCTAATCGAGATGCTTATGAAATCGCGGATTTCGACGGTGCTCGTTGGGGATCCAAGACAAGCCGTGTATTCTACCCACAGCGCCAAGAGGAACAAACAATATGCTGGTGCGAATGTTATTAACAAATTCGAGGAGTGGAAACGGAAGGGAATCTGCGACCTAGAGTATCAGTATCACAGCAACCGTTGTATACAAGCGATCTGCGAATTCGCTGATTCACTCTTTCCCAATCTCCCAAAGACTAAATCTCTCAATCGAAAAGTTACCGGGCATGATGGCGTATTTGCCCTTAGACAGAGCCAAGTTACCATGTATATGAAAGCATTTCGACTACAAACTCTCCGATATAGCCGTGCACGGAAGGATGTTCCAGGGAATCCCATCAATTTTGGAAGGGCAAAAGGATCGACATTTGATCGTTGCCTCATCTTTCCTCACAAGAATCTCGAGAGCTTCATTTTAACGGGCAAATTGAAGGAGGATGGAGTCAGTTTGGCCAGAACATACGTTGCGTCTACACGTGCACGCCAAAGTACGACCTTTGTTATTCCAGATGGAACGCAGCCTGCATCAATACCGCTGTTTGAGATTAAATGTGCCATTTCCCGACCCCAATAAGTTAACTAGTCTTACTCATGTACTGACGAATCAAACCCAATTGCAGATAACAGTCCGATGCGCTCGTTTAGCATTCATCGGCCTCTCTTTCCATGTTTGGGCAATTCTTCGTGGGCCAACCATCCGCACTATTCCTTGGTCGTGGTCCCCAGCGAGCGATTTATTCTCGCTGGGGTGGCTAGTCCCTAATCCCTAGTCCCTAATCCCTATTCCCTCGTCTCACCTGACTCTGCTCCCCTTCTTCCGCAGCACCCGCGCCAGCGCCTTGCGCAGCTCCTGCTTCCAGAGCTTGACCCGTGGCCGCGGCTTGGGAATCAGCTTTCTCGCGCCCTCCGTCCTTCTCATCCGGCACTGTCTCCAATACTCTCGCCACTCCTCTTCCAGCCGCGCACTCTCCTGCGCATTCCATCTCTGTCGCGCCGCCTCCCGCCGCCGCTCCCTGCCCTTTTCGAGCCTCCGCTCCCGCGCTTCCGTGCGCTTCTGCTCCCGCGCTTCTGCCGTATCCGCCGCGATCGCCGCCAGAGTCTCTTCCCGCGGCGACAGCCCGTACACCAGATCGCACCCCAGCGCCTCGGCAGCCCGCCGCAGCGTCTGCAGCTCAATCACACCCCGCCCCTCCGCGTACTCCATCCGGTAAACCTCGCTCCCACCCACCCCCATGCGTCTCGCCACCTCAGCCACCGGAATTCCCACTGCGTGCCGCACCGTCCGCAGCCACCCCTGCACCTTGCCTGCCTTCTCCTGCACCATCCGGAACGCCATGCCTGCCTCGACTAGCTCCCGCGCCGGCTCTTCCCGCCCCTGATTCTCCATCTCATCTCCTTTACTTTCAATGACTTACCATCCTGAGCGAACCGGGGTCCCCATGGACTCGGGGTCCCCGGCGCATGTTTTTTGTGCGCTGGGGTGAAGGGACAGGTCTTCGTCGCTGGGGTGGGGAATTAGGACCTGCATTTGCTCTTCGTTTCTATTGCCGGCAATCCGGAGATAATTCGTTATGCCAGCGCAATCGGTCGATGGTCTTTTCCCGCAGTTCGTGGGCTACAGCGGAACCAGAGTTGATGTATCCCGAAACCACAGCGTTCAAGTCGACGCGACCATCCCGGGGTCCCCAGCGACTCGGGGTCCCCGGTGAGCGATTTTTGCTCACTGGGGTGAAGGGACAGGTCTTTGTCGTTGGGGTGGGACCATCAGGGAGCGGCGACCCTGCACGAAACTGAACAGGACACAGTTACCCTGGTTCCGCTCTAGCGCCAAGCTCAGCCGATCTCAGCCCTCCGCAGATCGCGCAGCAGCTGCAGCAGCGGAGCGATCTCTGCGCCGTTGCGGGCTGCATCGCCTACCTGCCGCGCCAGACCGGCAAAGCGGGTTGCCTTGTCTGTCCGGTCCTGCTCCATTTGCCTCAGAGTCGCAGCTTCGTGAATGAGCGGAGCCGGATTCTCGCCCATCCTGCTGTAGTCTGCCATTGCTCTGCCGAGTATGGCCCACTTGGTTTCTCGGCTACTCTTGGTTGCTTCTTCCACATTGTTCATAGCTTCAACTGTGAAAAGGAGGAGTGGGGGGTGTCAGTTGTCAGCGGTCAGTTGTCAGTAACACCCCGCAGCTTTGGTTCCTGTTCATTCTTCAATTGTGCGCCGGAGAAGGGAAATTATATGCAAAAGGAAACAGGGGGCAGGAAATAGGGGTCAGGGAATAGAAAAGCACGGCTCGGTCCGATCAGTGCTCCGTCAGGTATTTCAGCGCGGCGACGCCGCGATTCAACCTTGCCGTTCTATCGGTTCACTAAGAATGTCCTTTTTTCAGTCGCTTGCGCAGCTTGTTTAGTATTGGCAAAGGCCTGTCAAGTTGATGTTCCCAAACTCTGAGTACAGTCCAGCCAGATGCACGCAGTTCATCGGTTACTTGACAATCCCTTTCTCTATTGCGCGCGAGCTTAGGCCGCCAGTACCGCTTATTTGCGCGTGGCACCCTGGAGCAGTGAGGACAAGAATGCCAGAAACACCCATCAACGAAAACTACCATTCTCTCAGTACGAAATACGAAGTCCGGACGGCCCGGAAGATTCTGATGGCGTCTCCACCCTGTAATGTGTTCACTGCGCAACAAATTCGCAAATCGTAATTCCGTGCTCGCGTTCCCGCGCGAGCGTATGGCACTCATTATCCTAGACCGGCTCTCAGGTGGAAGTTTCATGTTTCAATTCCTAATGCATCACGCCGCACCATCCACAAATGGCTCCAGAACAGGCATGCACTCCGTGGGGCATATAATGCGCTCATGATTTTCGTCGAGCCAGCAGATTCCAATTCGTCGATCTGTGAGAAGATACTCCTTTATCCATGGAAAATTCATCAAGTGCTGCTGTAATGCTAGGACAAGAATGACATGACTCTTGAGTTCTGAGTTGCCATATCTATATCGATATTCGTAGAGTTGTCCAATTGCTTTACGAACTTGGTCTACAACAATATTATCATCGGAGCTTTTTGCCTCAAACAAAAATGAAATCTCGTCGCTAGAACTAGCAGGAAAGTAAGGAAGGTCCTGATTCTCTAGGTACGACCCGCGAGTACTGAACCGCCCTGATAATTTCCCGCGAATGCTATCAATATTTGTAAAGAGGTCGATGAAAGGGGTAGAATGTGGCTCTAATTCATTATTCCTGATCTTATTGGCAAGTCGCTGGATTATAAGATCATGATAAGCATTACGTCTCTCTCTCCTGATGCGCGTCTCTTCCGGGTCCGCCTGTGCTTGCGGTGTTCTTGCTGTAATACGTCTTGGATTCTGCTCGGGAAAGAGCGTTGCCGCAGGAGCAGCCGGTCGGCCCTGAAATCGTTCTTCCGCGATAATTTGATTGCCTACATCTCTCCCCGCGATTCGAGCTGACCAGTCTCTTCCTGCAATCGTCTCCACTACAGCAGCTCTTAGAGTTCTAGTTGCATCGAAATAACTTGCCCAGCGGCCAGATTTCAATTCATCAACCAAATCCTGACTGTTTCTGCACTGATGGAATCGATCAAAAAAATTAGGCAAGCTGCGGATTGCGCGAACCTGGATATCTCTAATGGCATTTGCTGCCGCCGTTCCCCAATCTTGGAGTCGGACGTGCGCGTGTGCATCGGTCGTAACCAGACCTGTGCTCTCCAGAAACTTAAAAGATAATCGACCTATGTTAGGTACCCCAATGCGCCCCCGATGAAGACGCTCCAAGCCGTCGATGAGCATTTCAACCCCGGGATTGGGAACCCTTCGAATCCGGGGATCGTTCGCTAGCGCATATATCTCTTCGGGGGATACTTCGACGTCATCTTCGCCTACTCCATTTGCACGTGCCTTTGCTCCAATGATACCTAAGATCAAGCGAAATGGGCATACGCGATAGCCATCGTGAATAAGTTCCAACTTGTGAGTCGCACTAAGGTGTTCGTTCCGGCCAGCACCTTCATAACTCATTCCGCGTCCGTCAGGTCTCTGATATAGCGCAAGTTGCAAACGACAGAATGCTTCAACATCAGGCTCTATACCAAGTAGGAACTCTCTAGCTGTTTCGCTCAGCCGTACCCTCCAGCCGTTTTGCACCCATACAATCTGACCAACTCCTAGAATGGACATATATATGGAGAACTGATCACGAAATGCCGAACGTTGCGCAGTTGGAGCTAAAAGAGCAAGGCGATCTTCAAGTTGCGTTCTATCGTATGGAGAGCCATCCAATTGCTCATAGACTTTTGCTAGCCTGACGAGAGTTAATTCCCATTCGTCCAAGTTTGATGCATGAATTTTATGGCTGAAAAGATCATCGAGCATACCTTACCTCGCCGTGGACAATTCTACATCTTTTGCTCCCTCTTTCAATTCCTCAAGCTCAGGGAATAGGTGCTGTTGGTCAAGCAATTTAAGAATATTCTCGAGGTGTACAGGTTTGCGTCCGAAGAGATACACGCGGATTGCGTTTCCAATCGCTGCCGCAAGAAGCGGGGGAACAGCGTTGCCAACTTGGCGTATTGGATGTCGTGAAGTTCCTGAGAATCCCCACCAATCGGGAAAAGTCTGAATTCGGGCGGACTCACGCGGAGTGACCTCGCGTGGCTCGATGGGATGTATGTGTCCCTTACCTCCGCCTGCATCTGAACCTACGATGATTGTAAAACTTGGCTTCGTAAGGTCTAGTTTGTTTATCCGAGTGTGGCGGTCCCGCTCACCGGAGGACATTGAGGCATAGCGAGTAATTATTCGATTACTGTGGGATCGGCCAACATGATTATTCATGGTGACGTCTCCAATTGGGGGCAGATTCCGGAGAGCATCCATAACTGTGCGATGCGCGAAAAGCCCAAGTCCGTCGAGAAGATCTTTAGGCCCACAAATCGGCCTAATCTCCGGGACTTTAAGTCCTGCAGAATGCCCAATAATGAAAACCCTATCACGATATTGCGGTACGCCATAATCCGCCGCGTTAACGCGGAATATGGATAATTCATAAGATAACCCTCGTGTTGGTTTACGGAGCCTGTTACAGAGCTCGTCGAAAATTTTCCCGTTCTCAATAGTGAGCAACCCGTATACATTCTCGAATACAAAGGCTTTCGGCTTAACTTCAGATAAGACACGCAGGTATTCGAATACTAACGACCCGCGCGGGTCCTCACGTCCACGACGCTTGCCAAAGACGCTGAATGCCTGGCACGGTGGGCCACCGCATAGCAGGTCAACCTGGCCTGGTTTCAGTTTTAAAGATCGTAGTATCTTATTCCCCGATGCATCTCTAATATCTGCTTTTTCGATCTTCGCTGATCGCAGAAAAGGTTTGTGCAATTCAATCGAGCGAAGTTTGGCAGCTTCCAGCGTACGACAACTATGATCATCAATATCGGTCACATAGAGAGCATTGAAACCGGCAGTTTCAAGACCGAGGTCCATACCGCCTGCTCCAGAGAACAAGGAGATCATAGAAAGCCCTGGCTCTTCAGTAGCTGAAGTCCCATTCACAATAGATTTACGTCTTTTGTCCATCAAAGAATTTGCCTTCCTCATAAATCAATCGCCTGTCGCAAACCGGGGAACCTGAAGAGGTAAGCGCATCTGATCCTCATGTTGTTCCAGAAATTGGCCAATCGCAGTCCGGATCACCCAGGCAACCGAGACATTATTGGCCTCCGCTATCGCAGCGATCCGTTTGTACTGATCAGTTCCAACAATCACCGATGTGCGGACCGTTTGCCTTGGCTCAATACTCATAATCACCCCAAAAGATACATTTGAGTGTATCCTACACCTCAAATGTGGTGCATGACGCACCATATTTGCACAGGCGCTCCCATTTTGGTCTTGACCGATTTACCTGACCCCTGATCGCTGATCCCTGATTCCTGTTCCCTGACCCCTGACCCCCGACAACTGATAGCTGACGGCTGATGGCTGACTCGCTGACTCGCTGACTCGCCGTCTGTCTATTCCCTATTCCCTGTTCCCTGTTCCCTTACCCCTGACCCCTGACAACTGACAACTGAGAACTGAGAACTGACAACTGGCCCCTGTTCCCGCTTCCCAAATAACCCAATTTTGCGCAAAAACCCTCTATTTATATGCAAAGGTTCTTGGCGCGCGTGGTCCTATTCCCTGTTCCCTACTCCCTATTCCCTGTTTTCAGAAAACGGCGTAGACTGCTATCTACAAGGTACGGAACGGATTAGATGGCTCGAACCTCCCCAAAACAGAAGCTTTTTACCGGTCGGGACCACTCCTGGATGCAGTTCAACCGGCGTGTCCTCGAAGAGGCCGAAGACCCCTCCAACCCCCTGCTGGAGCGGGTTAAATTTCTGGCCATTACCGGCTCCAACCTCGATGAGTACGTCGAAGTTCGCCAGGCAGGCCTCATGCAGCGCATTGAGGACGGCTACCGCGAGCCGGGCTACGACGGCCTGCGCCCCGACGAGTCTCTCGCCGTACTGACCGCCGAGATGCACAGCTTTGTGGACGCCCAGTACCGCTGCTGGAACCAGAATCTGCTGCCTGAGCTGAGCATTCAGGGCATTCGCCTGCTGGAGTGGAGCGAGCTGGACGAAGAGGCTAAGACCTTTGCTCAGAGCTACTTCCAGCGCGAGGTTGACCCCCTGCTGACCCCCATCAGCATTGACCCGGCCCACCCCTTTCCGCGCGTGCTTAACAAGGCCCTTTGCCTGGCGTTGCTGCTCCGGCGCAAGCGTAAAAGCTCCGGGCCGCTGGTGCTGGGCGTGGTCACCGTGCCCCGAGCGCTGCCCCGCTTCGTCCGCCTGCCCGGAGCCGACGGCGCTTACGATTACCTTCTGCTCCAGGACCTGATCGCGCAGAACCTGGCCGGCATGTACCGCGGCTACGAGGTGCAGGCCCGCGCCGCCTTCCGCGTCACCCGCAACTCCAACCTCTACATCGAGGAGGAGGAAGCCCGCTCCCTTCTTGAGTCCATTCGCGTCGAGCTCCACAACCGCCGCAAAGGCGACGCCGTCCGCCTGGAGATTGAGACCGGCGCCGACGAGGAGATTGTCGAGCGGCTCAGGGTCAACTTCGAGCTGGATGAGGACCAGGTCTTCCGCGGCGACGGCCCGGTAAACCTCTCCCGCCTGATGTTCTTCTATGAAGACGTGCAGCGGCCGAATCTAAAGTACCCGCACTTTACGCCGAAACCCTTCAAACTGAGTCGTAAGTCCGGCAACATCTTCGACGAGTTGCGCCAGCACGACGTGCTGCTGCACCACCCCTACGACTCCTACGACCCGGTGGTGGATTTCATTCAGCAGGGCGCCGAAGATCCCGCCGTGGTGAGCATGAAGCAGACCCTCTATCGCACCAGCGACGATTCGCCGATGTTCCAGGCGCTCACCGAAGCCTCCGCCAACAAGGAAACTACGCTGGTCGTCGAGCTGATGGCCCGCTTCGACGAGGCTTCCAACATTCGCTGGGCGCGCTCGATGGAGGATGCCGGTGTGCAGGTATTCCACGGCGTGGTCGGACTCAAAACCCATTGCAAGCTGGCCATGCTGGTGCGCCGTGACGAGGACGGGCAAACCCGCCGCTACTGTCACCTGGGCACGGGCAATTACAACCCTGAAACCGCCCGCTTCTACACTGATCTAAGCTTGTTGACCAGCGATCCGCAGTTCACCGAGCGAGTCCACATGGTCTTCAACTACCTCACCGCCCACGCGGAGATCGACGATTACCGCCCGTTACTAGTAGCTCCGCTGACCATGGCCGAAAGCTTCCTGGGGCTCATCCGCCGCGAGCAGGAGCACGCCCAGGCTGGACGGCCCGCCCACATCGTGGCCAAGATAAACGCCCTGCTGGAACCCTCGCTCATCGAAGCACTTTATGCAGCCTCGCAGGCCGGCGTCGAGATCGACCTGATCGTCCGTGGACTCTGTATATTGCGCCCAGGAGTTAAGGGACTCTCGGAGAGAATTCGCGTTCGCTCCATTGTGGGCCGCTTCCTGGAGCACTCCCGCATCTTCCACTTCGCCAATGGCGGCAACGATGAAATTTATATCGGCTCGGCCGACTGGATGCCGCGCAACCTCTTTGAGCGTTGCGAGGTGGTATTTCCCGTTCGCGACCCGGCGGCTCTGGCGCGCATCCACGACGAGATTCTGCCCGCTTACCTGGCCGACACACTCAAAGCACGCCTGCAGCAGCCCGACGGAAGCTACCAGCGCGCCAGCAAAGTACTCAAGGAGTTGAAACCCTTCTCTGCCCAGGAGTTTCTGATGCAGTTAGCGGAAGGAAAGGCAGACCTGGACGCCATTCCTAAACCCGGCACCGCCAGACAGCTCACTAAGGCAGCTGCAAAAACAACCTAATTTCTGTGATTTACTGGTTTCTGAATGCTTCTCAGTGCAGGTGCAAGCGTCTGAGCCTTTGCCGATGAATCCTTGGCAACTCCGGCAGGGGGCTTGCAGGGAAGCAATGTCATCGTGATCGCCTTCTCCATGAGTAAAGAAGATGAGTGCATGCGCAAGTACACATCTTCGTCCGTGAAAAAGGGGGAAAAAGCGCGCAAAAAAGCTCTACTTATACATAGAGGTTTTTTGCGCGAAATTGGGTTATTTGGGAAGCGGATTTCCGATTTTTTGAGGGATGTATATGGGAACGGGACAAAAAAACGGCCGAATTGACCGCTTTCCGTGTTACGATAAACGTTAAGCATGATCCAATCCTTCGCCGACGACGAGACGGAAGCGCTCTTCCTGACCGGGACAAGCCGGCGATGGGCGGGGATTGCTAGGGTTGCGGCACGGCGATTGCAGGCAGTGGATTATGCTTCGGCGATTGAAGATTTGATGAAGCCTCCCGGCAACCAGCTGGAGAAGCTGAAAGGCGACCGGGAAGGTTGGTGGAGCATTCGCATCAACAATCAACTCCGGGTGTGCTTCCGCTGGGACGGTAAAGATGCCTGGGATGTGGAAATTGTTGATTATCACTAAGGGAGATTGCAGATGAGTATTCCGAGAAAGCACCAGCAAAGGGGTGTGCCCATTCATCCCGGTGAGTTTTTGCGTGAGGATTTTCTTGTACCACTGGGACTTTCGGCCAATGCTTTGGCCCTTGCGCTGCGAGTACCTGTGACGCGCATCTCGGAGATTGTGCGGGAGCGGAGGGGGATTACAGCGGATACGGCACTGCGTTTGGCGCGGTATTTTGGGACAACGCCGGATTTCTGGATGAAGATGCAGATGTCTTATGATCTGGCGCTGGCCAGCCGTGAGGTAACAGCTCGGATCGAGATGGAGATTTTTCCCGCTCCGCGGACAGAGACAGGTGAACTGAAGGCCAGACAGGTTGCTTGATTCGGCAGACAGGACTGTGACAAAGAAGATCTGCCGATAATGAAACAGATGCCTGGCCAAACAGATTAACCAGAACAACTACCAAAGGCGACTATGCCCACGACCACGAACAAAGATTATTACGCAATGCTCGGCGTGAAGAAGACGGCCACTGCGGAGGAGATTCGCAAGGCCTTCCGCAAGGCTGCGCGGCGGTATCACCCGGATGTGAACCCCGGCGACAAGCGGGCCGAGGAGAAGTTCAAGGAGATATCCGAGGCTAACGACGTGTTGAGCGACGAAAAGAAGCGCAAAATATACGACCAGTTGGGCTTCTACTCCGACCAGATCGACCCGGCGCAGGCCGAGGCTTATGCGCGGCAGAGCGCGGGCCACGGCATGCCGGTGGACTTCGGCGGCTTCGACTTCACCGGCTTCCAGAGCGGACCGGGGCAGCGCAGGGGCCAGCATACGGGAGCTGGTTCGGCGACAGATTCGGCTAGCTGGGGCAGCTTCAAGGACATTTTTTCCGGCATCTTCAGCGGGGCACAGCAGCCACAGAGGGCGCGTGGTCGGCAGCCGGGGACGGATCTGGAATATCAGGCCACGGTGGACTTCTGGACGGCTATCCGCGGCGGACAAGCGCGGCTGGAGGTGCGCCGCCAGGAGATTTGTCCCACCTGCCACGGACAGGCCTCGGCCGGCGGACCGATGCAGTGCGCGGAGTGCAACGGCACGGGCCAGGTGACGCAGATGGGCGGGCGCATGAAGTTCAATATTCCCTGCCCCAAATGCAACGGTACGGGCCGCATCTCCAATGATTGCTCGACCTGCCACGGCGAGGGCGTGGTCAGCCGCTCGGAAGCCGTTGAGTTTCGCATCAAGCCTGGAACGCGCGACGGGCAGCGCATCCGTTTGCAGGGCAAGGGCAACGCCGGAACGAGCGGCGGCCCGGCCGGCGATCTCTACCTCATCGTCCGCACCGGCACGCACCCGGTTTTCAGACGCGTGGGCGACGACATTCATCTGACTGTTCCGGTGACCGTGCCCGAGGCTTCGCTGGGAGCCAAGGTGGACGTTCCCACCATTGACGGGCGCGCGCAACTGAAGATTCCTCCCGGCACGCAGAGCGGGCAGAAGCTGCGCATGAGGGAGCGCGGCGTGGAGAACGCGCAGCGGCCCGAGCAGCGCGGCGACCAGATTGTGACTGTCGAAGTGACGGTGCCGCACCTCAACGACGAGCGCAGCCGCGAGATCATGCGCGAGCTGGCCAAGCTGAACAACCAGGACCCGCGAAAGGCGCTGTTTGAGAAGCTGTGAGCGCAACTAAGTTAGCGTTTAGGAAGGGTGTGTCGTGAATGACGGCGATTGTCATGGATAAGTCGAAACCAGTCAGGTTGACTACATTGTTGATGCTTGTTTGTGGCCTAAGCGTGCACTCGGCGTTTGCAGCTCCGCAGAAGCCTGCTAATCCATCGTCCCAGACGTTTCCGGCTGCCTGCTATTTCTTCACGCCCGAGAGACAAGATGATTCCGCCAAGAAAGAGGAAATTGAGACAGAGCGCGACTATAGCAAAAGCATTGCAGAAGTTTATCGTCTCTGGTGTAAGCCGAATGCCAGTAGCACCCAGAATAAGTTGAAAGCGGCAGATGCAATGGCCGCATCGTGGAAACTGCTATGGGATGACGACAAACAATACGATACTATTTTTCATGAAGACGGGGCTATCGAACTGCTCGCACTCATGGGGATTACTCACCAACTGCCCGCACCTATGGTGGACGACCCCAAGTTTACGCAGATGTGGATGGAAAAGTGCAACGATACTTGTTTTACAATCAGGAGTGATTTAACAAAACCAGCGGGTCAGCATTACATAATTATGCAACTTCGTTTGCGTAATGATGTGTTTGATCATCTTAAGAAAGAACCGGCCTCTGAACCGGTATTACAAATGCTCTGGAGCGCGCGATATAGGTTGGTGGACTGATGGCTGCAAAACGCAAATCGAAGGGCGCGTACATGATCTCGGCGGTGGCCGAGATGTACGAGATTCATCCGCAGACACTGCGCCTCTATGAGCGCGAGGGGCTGCTGAAGCCGTCGCGCACCGAGGGCAACACGCGCCTCTACACCGACGAGGACCTGGAGCGGCTGGAGTTCATTCTCAGCCTGGCGCGCGACCTGGGCGTGAACATCGCCGGCATGGCCATCATCCTGCAGATGCGGGAGCGCATGGAGGAGATGAACCGGCAGATGCAGAGCTTCGTGGAGTACGTCCGCACGGAGATGCTGGCGCGCTTCTCGCAGGCCGCGCCAGGCGCCGGGGCCATTGTGCCGCTGCGCAAGCCGGCCACGGTGACCCGGCCCAACGCCACAGGCCGCAAGAGCTCCTGATTCTGTCCGCAACGAAATCCTCGCGGTTTCACACCATTCAGCGAGTCAGCGGGTTAGCGAGTTAGCGAGTCAGCAAAATGGCTATGGAGCGAGGCTTCGGGGCTATTTTGGGGGCGAAAAAAAGTGTTTTTCCGGTAAAAAACGGGATTTTTCAGGCGTTTTTCGGAGGCCAAATCTCACCATGTGGGATATTTTGAGCCGGAAAATTTTCCACAGGCGTTGATTTCAAAGAACTTAAAAATTATCTGCAAAGATTTTGGGATAATTTATACCCCAGGGGGGTATAGGGGGGGTGGGGGGTGCCCACTTTTCAGTGGACAGTGAACAGTGGTCAGTGATCAGTAAAGACCCGCACGCGTGGTTGTTTTTCATGCATAGATTGTGCGCCAAGTTAGGTAAATTATCTGCAAAACGGACGCAAATTACCCCGCTATTTTCCCTGTTGCCGGCCGATTTGACTGCTGTGCATCGGTAGAGTGTATGGTGTATTTCGGGCTAAAACGAGCCCGGAGACCAGCTTGAAATGGCAGCCCTCAGGGCGCCGCAGAGTTGGACCGGGTGACGCCGCACAAACTGCCCGATACAGGGGATGATGGACCGATGACCGAGAACGAAACCAACTCTCTACCAAAAAACGCCTACCTGCCGCTGAAACCCGGCGAAAGTTACCAACCCATCGTTCCCGCGCAGGCCAAAGAGCCGGAAATAACGTTTCGCTCGATCTTTTGGGGCGTTCTGCTTTGCGTGATCTTCTCCATCGCCTCAGCCTATTCCGGGCTGAAGGTGGGCCAGGGGATGGAGGCCGCCATTCCCATCTCCATTCTGGCCATCGGGCTGGCGCGTGCTTTCAAACGTCGTACCAGTTTGCTCGAAAATGTGATCATCACCGGCATCGGCGCTGCGTCGGGCAGCGTGGTGGCGGGCGCCATCTTCACCATTCCCGCGCTGTACACGCTGCACCTCGATCCTCACCCGGTGCAGACCATCTTCATCTGCCTCGCCGGAGGCTGCCTGGGCGTGCTCTTCCTGATTCCGCTGCGCCGCTACTTTGCGCGCGAGATGCACGGCCAGTTGCCCTTTCCCGAGGCTACGGCCATCACCGAGGTGCTGGTCACCGGTGAAAAAGGCGGCTCGCAGGCCAAGCTGCTCTTGCAGGCAACCGCCATCGCCGGCGTTTACGACTTTTTTGTCTCCACATTTCATGTCTGGAAGGAGCATGTCGACTTTCAGTTCGTGCCAGTGATCCGTTCGCTTGCCGAGCGCGGCCGCATGGCCTTTAAATTCGACGCCATCAGCTTCATCATGGGCCTGGGCTACGTGATGGGCCTGCGCACCTCCCTCACCTTTTGCGCGGGCAGCATTTTAACCAGTTTCGTGCTGGTGCCGGTGATCTGGTACTTCGGCAGCCACATCGACGCGGCTGCGAACCCGGCTTTTCCAATTGCCAATATGACCGCGGCAGAGATTGTGCGCAACTACGTACGTTTTATCGGCGTGGGAGCCATCGCCATGGCCGGCATTTTGGGCATTCTGAAATCGCTGCGCGTGGTGGCGGGCTCCTTCGGCATCGCGCTGCGCACCTTTCGCCATGGCGAGGCCGCCGCCCCGGAGCGCACCGACCGCGATATTTCCATCATCTCCATTCTTCTCGGCGTAGTTGTCAGCTCCCTGGCGGTGGCGATTTTCTTTGGACGCCTGCAAGTCTCGTGGACGGTGCTGGCTTTGGGCCTGGCATTGACGCTGCTGTTCTCGTTTTTCTTCACCTCGGTGGCCGCCAACGCCATCGCCACCACGGCCAATAACCCGGCCTCCGGCATGACCATGCTGACCATCATCATCTCTTGTGTCGTTCTGTTGAGCTTTGGCCTTTCGGGAACTACAGGAATGTTCTTCGTAATGGCCATCGCGGGGATGGTGTGCACGGCGTTGTGCGTCTCGGGGCAGTTCATCACTGACCTGAAGGCCGGCTACTGGCTGGGTTCAACGCCTGCGGCTCAGGAGAAGGTGAAGTTCATCGGCGTCATCGCCGCGGCCATTACCGCCGGGTTAACCATCATCCTGCTGGCCCACGTTTATCAATTTGGCGAGGCCGCGCCGCGAGACACGCGCGAGATTCTGGCCGCCCCGCAGGCTTCCATCATGAAGGCCCTGGTGGTGGGATTCATGAACAAACAACCCGTGGCCTACGTGCTCTTCGGCATCGGCGCCATCATTACGCTGATTTTAGAGATGCTGGGTAAATCTTCCATGGTCTTTGCGCTGGGAATCTACCTGCCGCTGGAGCTGACCGCGCCGGTGCTGGCGGGCGGATTCCTGTCGCACCTCATCAACAGGCGTTCGGAAAAAACCGGCGGCGACGAGGGTAGCAGGATTCGCGAGCGCGGCGTCATCCTGGCTTCGGGACTGATGGCAGGCGGCGCACTGGGAGGCGTGCTAGGCGCGGCGCTGCACCTTTTCCCTGGCACCAGTGGAATGTTCCCGTCCATCGGCGGCAAGTTGGGAACAGCGCTGCACTCCCTTCCCCCGTTTAGCGAGGATTGGATACGAACGCCGTTCTATGGATTAGATCCCATCTCGCAATCGGTTTCCGTGGTGATGTTTGTTGGTCTTTGTTTGTATGTATGGTTCTATTCCGTGAAAAAGGAAAAGGTGTAAGCGATGAATCAAGCGGACAAGTATATTGCCGATGCGGTATTAGGAATTGACACACTGTGGGGCGGCGACGTGATGTGCCCGTCGGGCACGGGGCGCTTTATCGCCGATTCGTGGTTCTCTGATTTTCCGCTGCCCGAGGCGTACACGCATCCGGCGGCGGCGAAGTTGCGCCAGGCAGGCGGCGTATCCGAGAAGAATCGCGAGGCCTTGGAAGAGTACCTGCGCGCGGTGGATGTGCCTGCGGCCATTGCCGGAGTGAGGCAGGAAGCGACCAAGATGGAGGAGCTGCGCAAGGCCTATTTGATTGGCATGGCGGATTGCCTGGATGTGATGTGGGAGCTGGCCATGGAGGTGGCCGGCAAGGGCGATGCGGTGCCCTACGCGCGCTGCGTATATGCGGCGACGGCGGGGCAGCCCGAACCCTCCGCGCCGGAGAAGAAGCGCGAGCGGGTGGGCGAGTTGCTGGGCCGCGCGGGCTACAGTTCAGCCAAGGGGGGCAGTTTGCTGGAGGCCGTGGATGCATGGAGGCGGGAACGCGTGGTGCCCATGGCCTCGGTGCGCGCACTGAGCGCGGCGGTGATCGCCCATTATGACAACCTGAGCGCAAAACATCTGCTGCCGCATCTTCCCGCGGAGCTGGGGCGGGTGCCGCGGGCCAACATCGACTTCCAGCCCATCAAGGACGCGTGGTTCTCCGGGTCAATGAATTATATTGGGCGCGCCCGGAACAAGGATGACTCGCCGCAATACGAGGCCAGCTACGAGATCAATGCTTCGCTGCAGATTTCCTATCCGGAGTTTGAACAGCTCATCAGCCACGAGGTGGTGCCGGGGCACGTGACCACCTTCGCCTACCTTCAGGATTTGTACGTGCGCGGAAAGGCGGGCTTCGAAGCGACCATCCTGACCATGAACACACGCGCGGCAACGCTGTTTGAGGGGATTGCCAACAACGCGATCCTGATTGCGCATGGGGTGACGGAGATTGAGCAGTTGCCCGACGAAGACACGCAGATCGGCGTGTTGCTGGCCCTGTTGCAGGATGACGCCAAGAATCAGTCGTCGTATCTAACCTGGGGTGAGGGACGGAAGCAGCCGGAGGTGGCCGCTACGCTGCGGCGTGATTTCCTGGTTACCGAAGAGCGCGCCGATAAGCTCTCCGGCGCGTGGGGACGGCATCCGCTGCTGGGCCGGATGTATCTGCCCGCGTATCGCTGCGGCACGGAGAAAGTTGCGCAGCTGCGGCGCACGTATCCCGCGGGCAAGGTGCTGCCGGTGATTTACGGATGCCACGGATTAGTGGACATCCAGACCATCGACCGAGTGCTGGGTTGACGCATAAGGTGGAATCTTCACCAAGCTACATCTGGTGTTCTCAGGCTCTATGGTTTGAATCCATAGGGCCTTCAATCAACGACAAGCCAACTTACGCCGTGACCGTCCGCGCAGGTTTGGATCCCCACAGGCCGTAGTAGGCGATGTAGAGGTAACAGAGAATGGGAATGACAAAGGCATGCTGAATGCCTACCTTGTCGGCCAGCGCGCCCAGCAGCGGGGGGATAATTGCGCCTCCGACGACTGCCGTCATGATGAGCCCCGAGCCCTTGCTGGTCATCGGTCCCAGGCCGGCAATGCCCAACGTGAAGATGTTGGGGAACATGATGGAGTTAAAGAATCCGCACATCACCATGCTCCAGATGGCAACCTGTCCGCTGGTAGTCATAGATAGGAGCACCATTGCGGCGGCGGCAAAGCCGAAGATGCCCAGCAGCTTTCCGGACTTCACTTTGGTCAGAATCCAGGAGCCGAGCAGGCGGCCCACCAGCGCGCCGAACCAGTAGAGAGAAACGAGAATTGCGGCGATCTCCACATTGGTCCAAGGGCCGAGCCAGCGGGTAACAAATGCACCGAATCCGCCTAACGACGCAAAGAAGGCGGCTACCTTCGCGCTGTTCACACCCTGCGATAAGAAGTAGTTGACTCCAATGGAAGCGAGGCCAACTTCCACACCGACATAGAGGAAGATGCCGACAGCGCCGAGCACCGTATGCCTGTAACTCCAGATGCTGCTGCCCAACACCCCGTCGCCCTCTTTGCCGGGGCGGAAGGACTCGGTCCGGGTAACTGCGGGCAGGTGCGAAAACGCCACCGCAAGGCCAAGAATCAGCAGACCGGCGGCAATGAATATATAGGGCAGCCGCACCGTGTCGGCAATGGCGGCCTTGGTCAGTTTGGCGGAATCGGTGAGAATGTACGCGCCCGCGATGATCAGTGCGATAGTGCCGCCGATGGAGTTGAAGGCCTGCGCCAAGGTCAGGCGTACAGAAGCGCTACTCTCCGGTCCAAGAATTGCGACATACGGGTTCGCCGAGGTCTGCAAGGCAGTGACGCCTGCCCCCACCACAAAAATTGCCATCAGGAAGAGCGGGAAACTGACCAGCCTGGCGGCGGGAACGAACAAAAGGCAGCCCACGACCTGGATAAACAGCGACACCATCATCGTCCGCTTGTAGCCGATGGACTCAATCAGCTTGGAGGTTGGAGACGAAAAGACAAGGTAGGCCAGAAAGAACGCCGAATCGGCAAGCATGGCCCACGCGTAGGGAAGATCGAAGATCGACCGCAGGTGGGGCACCAGCGCCATATTCAGGTTGGTGATGAAGCCGAAGATGAAAAACAGCGCGGTGACCGTGATGAACGGGAGGAGATACCCGGGCGACGTAAGAGCCGCCGACTTTTTGGAGTGTGTTGCCATAAAGCGTTATTCCCCGCTTCTTGAAAATTCGCCCGGTTCAGGTTTTCCGCATATTCCTAACACAAGGAACACGCGGTACAGCAGCCGGCGGGCTTTTGGCCGGCGCATTCACCCAGGACTTTTATTTTGCCTTCTCGGCTGCCAACCAATATATCCTATTGCCCCCGCCGGCAACCGGTATCTCTTCGTTCCCAGGCCCAGTATGGAATAATCTGCCCGTGAGCCTTGCCGCCGATTACGCGCACAACTACTTTTTGCTGGCCTGCGTCGCCGGAACTGTCCTGCTGATTCTGCTGTTGATCGCCCGCGCGCGGCTGCATCCGGCGCTTGCCCTGTGCGTGGCCGCGCTTACGCTGGGCGTGGCCTCGGGAATGCCACTCGCGCAGGTTCCGCTCTCCTTTACGGGCGGCGTGGGCAACCTGCTGGGTCACATCGCAATCGTGCTGGGGCTGGGCGCGATTCTGGGCCGTCTGCTGGCCACCAGCGGCGGGGCAACTGCGTTGGGCAACCTTTTTGTCGACAGCTGCGGCCCGCAGGGCCTGCCCTGGGCGCTGCTGGGGCTGGGAATCCTGGTGGGCCTGCCGGTCTTCTTTGAGGTAGGGCTGGTGCTGCTGTTGCCGATTGTGGCCGAAGTGGCCCGGCGCAGCCATCGGCCACCGATTCTGGTGGCTCTGCCGGTACTGGCCGGGCTTTCCATCGTTCATGGCACACTGCCGCCCCATCCGGCGGCCATGCTGGCGGTCACCGAGTACCACGCCGACCTGGGCCGTACGATTCTATGGGGCCTGGCCGCCGGACTGCCCGCCGCGGCGCTGGCGGGACCGGGACTGGGCTGGATATTGATGCGCCGCTGGGAACGTCACAGAGCCAAAGGCGAAGCGGCGGCAGCCGAGGAAGGCACTACCCTGTTCACCGTCACCGAAGAAGCGAAGACGGCCAAAGAGGCCGGTAACGCAGACCGAATCGGGGTTCAAGAGACCGTTACCGCCGAGGACGCGCCCCATTTGGAGCCGGTTCCCGCCCCCGCAGGCCCTCTGCGGGCGGCCGCGGCAATTCTACTGCCCGTGGCGCTGATCTTTCTGGGAAGCTGGGCCGGCCTGCTCACTGCGCCGGACAGCCTGGCCAGCCAGATCCTGCACTTTACGGGCACGGCTGAGGTGGCGCTGCTGATTGGCGTGCTGGTGGCTCTGGTCACCCTAGGCAGCCACATTCAAACCGGTCGACACCACGGCGTCGAACTGTTGCGGCGGCTCACCGGCGAGGCCTTTGAACCCATCGCAGGGGTGCTGGTGATTCTGGCCGCGGCCGGAGGTCTGAGCGGCATTCTGCGCGACTCCGGCGCCTCACAGGCCACGGTCGGCCTGGCTCTGGGCGCGCACATCCCGCCGCTTGTCCTGGCTTGGCTCTTAGCCGCAGTGGTCCGCATCTCCACAGGCTCGGCCACCGTAGCCATGGCCGTGGCGTCGGGAATTTTAGCCCCCCTGGCCGGATATGCCGGCGTGCGGCCCGAGTTACTGGTGCTGGCCACCGGCACCGGCTCGCTGATGTTGTCGCACGTGAACGACCCCGGCTTCTGGATGATCCAGTCCTTCTTCAAGCTGGAGTTGAAGGAAACTCTCTCCACCTGGACGGTACTTGAGACGGTGCTCTCGGTGGCCGGACTGGGAACGACACTGCTGCTGTCGGCGCTTCTGCGGTAGGAGCGAATGATGGTGCTCGCCGGCCTGCTGCTTCCATCGTTTCGAGTTCACGCTGAAGATGAAAAGCCACAGGTCATAGAGAAGCGGCAGTATCACGCTAAACGGTTATTACCACTTTCCCCTGCGCATGACCTTCTTCAAGGTAGCGGATAGCTTCAGCCACGCCGCTCAACGGATATCTCCTATCGATGGCAGGCACAACCTCTCCGGCGTCAAGAAGATCTTTCAGGAAAACCAAATCCTTCTTGTCCATCTTCGCAAGAAGGCCACAAAACTTCTTGCGCCCGATCAGGGACAGAAACAGGGACAGGAATGGTTCAAGAAACATGGATTGCAAAGTTGCACGGCCTCCGGATCTGACACAAATTCCGTCCTCGCTCAGAGCACGCCTGTAATCGAAGAGCGAACGATATGCGTTTGCGGCAAGAATCAGATCGTAATTCCGCCCGCTTTGCGCGAAATCCTCTCGCGTGTAATCGATGAGATGATCCGCGCCAAGCGACTTCGCTCGATCCAGATTACGCGTGCTGCACACGGCGGTGACCTCAGCTCCGAGGGCTTTGGCAATCTGAATTGCAAAAGTGCCAACGCCGCCGGATGCGCCATCGATGAGAACCTTATGTCCCGGCTTGATGTGTCCCTTGTCGCGCAGGCCCTGAAGGGCGGTGAGCGCCGCTATCGGGACGGCCGCAGCAGCCTCGAAGGAAAGGCTGGCCGGTTTCAGCACCATTTGATCTTCTTTGGCGCACGCATACTCCGCAAAGGCCCCGCGGCACCCTCCGAAGACGGCATCACCCGGCTTGAACTGGGTTACATTCCTGCCGACGGTTTCCACCACACCGGCCACATCCACGCCGAGCCGGATGACTTTGGGCTTGCGCAGCCCGAGGATCAGGCGAATGAACAGCGGTTCGCCTCGCATGAAGTGCCAGTCGAGCGGATTGACTGAAGCAGCGCAAACTTTGATCAAGACCTCATTGTCCGCGGGCGCGGGTTTCGCCATCTCCTTGAACTGCAAGACATCTGGAGATCCGTACCGTTCGTAGATAATCGCTTTCATATTGTGATCCTCAATGCCTAATCAGTCATTATGCTGTTGCGCCGGCCTGCTGCTTCCATCGTTGCGAGTTCACGCCGAAGATGAACCATCGGCGGAGGAGTACGTCATTCCATTAATCAAGTAAAAGATACCGGCAAGCCGGGCCTTAAGAGCCGGCGACGATTTTGC
The DNA here is from genome assembly GCA_050012015.1 of Occallatibacter sp. Classification (GTDB taxonomy): domain Bacteria; phylum Acidobacteriota; class Terriglobia; order Terriglobales; family Acidobacteriaceae; genus Telmatobacter. The sequence continues at coordinate 225,642 of JBEKHZ010000003.1, forward strand.
GATCCAGTCCTTCATTGTGCCTGTGCTCATCCTGGCGCCTCATTTCGACTCGCCGGATTCGCCGGCTGGCGCTTCAGAGCCGCAGTAGCGGGAGAGCATCTCCTGACGGAATTTTTCGCGCTCTTCGGGCGTCATCTTCTTCCAGCGCTCAGCGGAGGGCTGCCGCTCTTTAGAACGATCGGGGCCATGGCCGCCCAAGCTCCCGAAGAGAATCCGGCAGAGAGCCAGCAGTCCGAGAGCCTGCCAGAAGGTAATCATCTTCCATCCGAAGATCGCCGGCAGGAGCCAATTCCACAAAAGCATGACCACCTCGCCGCCAATCCAGATAAAAGCCGCGAGCGCCAGCGGAGCCACAAAAAAGATCCACTTGTTTCTCTTGACCCAGTTATTTTCCATTTGTATTCCTCATTTCCTGTTGAACTCGTCGTGAATGCTCTGCAATCGCCGCCGCAGATGAAGCACCGCGTAGCGCTTGCGCGAGAGCAGGGTGTTGACGCTTACGCCGCTTTCCGCCGACAACTCCTTGAAGCTGCGCCCCTCCAATTCGTGCGCAACGAATACATCGCGCTGCTCGCCGGGCAATTCGCCGAGTGCGGCTTGCAGTTCGTCAAGAAGCAGGCGGCGCAGAAGGAGCTCTTCAGGCCCGGCATCCGGCGATGGCAGCAGATCCTCGATCCGCAACAGCTCGCCGTCTTCGTCCATGGCCGAGGCGATGGTAAAGTTCTCCGGCCTCTTCTTGCGGAAGAGATCGGTGATGCGATTGCGCGCGACGCTGAAAAGCCAGCCGGTCACGTAGTCAATCGGCATCAGCAGGCGATTGGCTTCCACCAGTTCGTAGAAGACCTCCTGAAGAAGATCTTCGACGTCGGCTTCGTTGGGCACCCGCTTGCGGATGAAAGCGCGCAGTCGCGATCGCTCTTCCGCGATGACCTCGGAGATTTGCCAGTTCTGCTCGATCATCGAGGCGATCTTCAAAATCTCCTCCATCCATTTCTATAGACGAACAGCGGCTGCGGATATTGTATCGATTATGAATCAGCATCAACCTTTGCCGCGGCATCATCCAATGGGCAACAGACCCCGGGGCGTGGGCTCAGGCTTAGGCTGGTAAGTCAGGTGCGTTGGAATGGGCGGAAGCGTTAGCATCATCCGCTCCTTCTTGGCGCTGAGCCTCACCAGCAGGCTTTTCTGATCAAAGGTGATGGCAAAGTTCTGCATCGGCGGCGACCCGAAGTTGACCATGGGAAAGGCCGGGTGGATCTCCACGACCGGATGAGGAAAGGTGTATTTGCCTACCTGTACGTCCGAGGCGAGCTTGGCCGCCTTGATTTCGAAACGCGTGGTCATTGTATGGCCCGTGGCAAAGACTACCGGCGGAATCTCCCATTTCTGACGAGCCGCCAGTTTCTCCGGCAAGGTCAGGCCGCCACCGCCGGAATCCAGTTGTGCCTCCACGCGTTGCCCATTCACTCTTAGCGAGGCGATCGGCACTCCATCCTGCAAGCGGAAAGGCAGCACCGTTCTTTCCCCATCTGGCACAAGAGCACCCTCGGTCAGAAGTATCCGCCGGTTGGGGAAGTCAAGGGTCATCAGATAGTCGCGGAAGAGGGTGAATCCGAGCAGGCCCTGGCAGGAACCGGCCTCCCCGGTCACTTCATGCCGGACGGCTTTCACCCAGTAGAATTCCACCCCGGCAACCTGGATGGATGGCAGCAGAACCATGGGCACTCGGCGCTCGCCTTGCCCGCTTGGGTCACTCAGGATTACCTCCGCCACAGTGGGCAGTTGCAGCTCATCGGCTAGCTCCGGGCTCACAAATGCATCGGCGCCGGTTCCAGTGTCGATGATGAACCGGTACGGCCCCCTCCCGCCGATGGTTACCATCACGTAAGGCTTGCCGAAACGCTCAGTCATGGGAGCGGAGTGGATGAGACTTTGAGCGGGCAAGTAAAGGGCCGCAATCAACAACAGCGCCGGCCATACGCGGATCTTTCCAGAGAATGGGGACATAACGCTCCTTCCCCGCATCTGTCGAAACCGGACGGGCGCGGCAGGAACTTGTTGGCGCTTGCCGGCTCCGGCGTTCTGCGCCTTGCATGCATTCAGTAAAGACCGCCCGCGAAAAGCCCGCAACGCTACACCGGCTACCTGCCTGTTTCGCCGGGGTTAAATCTATCCCCGGTGTAACTGGTCTCCATGCGTTGCCAGAGCGTACAACTACACGGCGCGTAACATCAGGTGTCACCCGGGCAGCAAGCGGGAAAGGTTACACGCCGTTACATGCCGGGCACTCACGCCACTTCAATTGTCAAAGGCTGGAAATACGATCAAGCCAAGATTTCTGCCGGCAGTTCACGACTTTATCAGCAATAGCCCGGAAGCAACTTCGCCAAGAGCAGATTTACTCTGGTTTCGCTCTAATAAATCAGCTTGAGCGAGAACTGAATTTGCCGCGAGGTGCCTGCCGTCTTGGAAATCTCGCCGAAGCCTGTGTTGCGACGAATCTTCCCGCTGACCTGGTCAACCTGCAGGATATTCGACGGCAACCCCATGTTCACGATGTTGAAGAGGTTGAAAAACTCCGAGCGGAACTGCAGGTCCATGCGCTCGGCTCCGCTTCTGCGGCGGCCGAAGGGCGTGTCCTTGATGAGCGCGAAATCATAGTCGTAAAAGGCGGGGCTGCGGAAGCTGTTGCGGCCCAGCGTGCCAAAGAAGCCCTGGTTGGGTCCGCTGCCGCCGGCCATGTGGACGGGAATGGAGAAGAAATCCACGCCGTTGTCACCGCCCCTCCCGAAGTAATCCTGGCGGTCCTGCCGCGCGGTAGACAGATGCGGCTTTGCAATCTGGTCAGGTCGATCCACGCCCGCATCGCCCGCGCCCGTCTGCTGAATGCCGCTGAAGACCGTAAACGGCGCGCCGGAGCTGATGCTGGAGATGCTCAGCAGCTCCCAGCCGTAGGTCGCCTTGCGGCTCACGGGCCGAAGGAAGCGCGCGCTTTCCAGATGCAGATCCTGCGCCAGGCTGAGGTTAAAGCTATGGGCGACGTCGAAGGTGGAGGGCCCTTTTTCCGGACGCGTGTCGTAGGGATTCTGCGAGAATCCCGAAGCCACCGCGCCGGTGGAACCGGTGCCGCCGATCACTTCGCTCGTCGTGTCGATCGACTTGCTCCAGGTGTAGCTGGCCCGAATGCCCGGGCCGCCGTGACCCATTGTGCCGGAAAGAGAGGTCTGCAACGCGTGGTACGTGGAGTGCGCATCGCTGACGATCACATTCTCCACGCCAAAGCCGCCTATTACGTTGCCCGCGCTGTCAAATTGCGTGTGCGGCGCAAAGGCCGGGCTCGCTCCCGCAAAGGCGTTGGGGAAGCTGTAGCGGGGCAGCTTTTCCGCGGCGGTGCCCACGTAGGCTGCATTGGCGGTGAGGTTTCCGAGTTTGCGCTCCAGGCTGAGGGTCCATGTAAAGAGCGTGCCGTTGCCGAAGGATGGATTGATGCCGCTGAGGTTGAGCGCGCTAACCACGCCGCCCGGCGTCAGCGCCGCCATGTCTTTCTCGAAACGGTCCACATCCATGACGGTGTTGGCGGGAACGTCCTTCGTATTCCCCGAGGCAAAGATGTTCGTTCCTTGCGGCGTGTATGTATTGGGCAGTTGCGAAGGCGTCAGCTGGAAACCGTAGTGAATGGGAAAAACACTGGCGGAAACCAGGCGCGGATAGAGGACAAATGGCGTAGAACCGGTAAGAAAGTTGTCTTGCCAGAGATTGGGCTGAATGGTGGTCACCGCACCGCCCGCATGGGCTGATAAGTTGCTTGTCACCTGCCACGACACCTGCACCCGCGGCGCCCACGCATTCCACTCTGTGCGATAACCCGGCTGCGGATTGACCACGAACTGCTGTACGCCGTCGATCATCTGGAACGATGAAGTGCGCCTGGCGCGCTCAGTAATCGGCGTGTAAAGTTCCCAGCGGATGCCATAGTCCAGTTGAAGCCTTGGCGTCAGCTTCCACGTGTCCTGAAAATATGCGTTGACGCTGTTGCGACTGATGGCGGCGGGACCGATGTGCTGGCCGCTGGAGATGAACTTGGGAGCCAGCGCGACCGTGTACACAAACGAACTGCCGGAAAGGAAACCGGAAAGCGTATCGGGCAGCATATCGCCGGGCTGGATGTTGTGGGTTCCGCTCTGCGAGGGAATCGCCTCGGTAGCATACGCCGCTCCGCCGCCAAAGTCGTATTCGCCGTTGGGACTGATTCCGAAGTACGTGGTGTCGCGATTGCCGCGGAACTCTACGCCGAATTTGAAGGAGTGCCTCGCGGTCACGTACATCACGTTTTCGCGGCCCTGGAAGAGGTTGCCGTAGGCCTGCATCACGGAGCCGCCGGCTGAATTGAAGGCCTCATAGAGGCCGTCGTTGAATTTGACCGCGGGGTCGGTGGGGTCGGCCGTCGGAAAGCCCGGCGTGGAGCGCGTAATGCTGATCGACGACTCGAATGTCAGGCGCGGCGAGGCCGTCCGCGTCCATGTGCCCACCACATTGCGCTGGCGATCAATGTACTGGATTCCGAAGGCAGGATCGATGGCCGTCTGATCCGGATTGGTGGTGGGACCGGTAAGGTTGTTGAAGTTGAAGCGCGCGAAAAACTGATCCTTCGCTGAGAACTTGTGATCCAGCCGGATCTCGAACTGATCTGCATCTGTGGCCACCTTTGACGCGGTGGCGTAGGTGCGCGCTCCAAAGGGGCCTGTGGGATCGTTGGGTCGCGGATAGCGCGCCAGAATCGCTGCAATGGCCGGATCGACATGAACATTCAGCGTGTCGGTGCTGCCATCAGCGTAGGTGACCTGGTCAATGCCGGAGCGCTCGGCCAGCGTGGGCACGGGCATCACTTGCGTGGTGCCCAGCACCTGCCGGAATCCCTGGTACTCAAAGAAATAGAAGGTGCTCTTCCGTCCGTCGAAGATGTGAGGAAGATAAACCGGGCCGCCGTTGGTGAAGCCGAATTCGTTGCGCCGGAAGGGAGGAATGCGGCCGGGATACACGGGGGTGGGGTGGTCAAAGTAGTTGCGCGCGTCGAAGGCAGAGTTGCGGACGAACTCAAAGACCGATCCGTGAAAACCGCTGGCGCCGGAGCGTGTGTGAATGTTGGTGAAGCCGGCTGCGCCGCGGCCTATCTCCGCAGGCATCCAGCCGGAGCTGGAGTCGATGCCTTCCACCGCGTCCACGTTGAAGTTGGAGAAGGTTGCGCCACCCATCTCGGGATCGCTGATGTCGGCGCCGTCCATGGCGAAGGTGGCTTCAACTCCGCGCTGGCCGTTGATGGCGAACTGGGCAGTAAAGTTGGTGGCGCCGTTGGCATCGGTCATGGTGCCGGCGGCAAGCAGAAGGAGGGTGCTGAAATCGCGCTTGTTGAGCGGCAGTTCGCTGACCGCCTGGCTGGACAGCTCCGCGCCTCCGGTTGCGATCTGGCCCTTGAGGGCTGTCACGGTCAGTTCGCCGCGGTTGGAGAGGGTGAGCACAACCGCGGGAGCCGCCACATCCAGGTCAATGGGCTGGGCATAGTCGAATTTGCGGCCATTCGATTCAACCGAGAGCCGGTATTGCCCGGTGGGCAGAGATGAGAGCCGGAAGTGGCCATCGGTCCCGGTGACCGCTTCGGCCCTGGCGGTTGTGGAAGCAAGCCGCACCTTGGCGGCGGGAATGGGTGCACCGGCGGGGTTGCGCAGAACTCCTTGCCAGACGGGGTGAACTGCCGCTTGCGCCCATGCACCTACCGCTGAGATAAACAGTACAAAAAGCATCAAAACCCAGAAACGATTTACATTACATTTCGCCTTTGAACCGCTCTGCCCGCGTCTGCCGCCCAAGATGACTTTCACTCAATTTCTCCTGCAATATCGATACAGCTAAGTTGGCAGTTTCCACCATTAGAACATGGAGCGCTAGTTGCCCTAGTAGTCGACTCCCGGCCTTGCGCAGTGTGATAACTCTACACGGTTTCTGATATGCCTTACGGCGTCAGCCTGGCCGGGCCTGTGGATTCCCTGACAATAAGCTCCGGTTCCACGGCAATCTCCTCGCGCGGAGCAAGCGTGCCATGGATGAAGTTGAGCAGGCTCTGGGTCGCAATTCTGCCCATTTCGGCCAGTGGCTGGCGAATCGTTGTAAGACGGGGCGTGTTGTACGAAGCCGCCTTGATATCGTCAAAGCCAATTACCGAAACATCGGCCGGCACACGCAGGTTGAAGTCTTGAAGCGCGCGGATGGAACCGATGGCAGAGACGTCATTGAAGGCCACCAGCGCAGTAAAAGGCAGCTTGGTGGCCAACAGTTGTTTTATAACCGGATAGCCCAGCTCCGGGGAGGTCATGTCGCGGTCCAGGCTGACGACCAGTTCCGGGTTGATTACAAGATTCAGCCGCCTGGCAACCGCCATGATCCCATTCCAACGCGCTTCCGAGTCGGTACTGGACGATTGCCCATGCATGAACGCTATCTGCCGGTGCCCAAGAGCATACAAGTGGTTCAGGATTAGTTCTGCGGCGCAGACGTGGTCGAGTATGACGTTGGTCACGCCCTTGATCTGGCGATGGCCCGCGATGGCGACTACTGGGACAGAAACAGGACGCTCAAGTGCGGTATCGATGGCAATGATGCCTTGCGCGCCGCGGCTAATCAGCATGCGGGTGTAATCCTCCACCAGGTTCTTGCGATGCCGGTGGTGCGCCGTAAAGTAGAAATACCCCGCATTGATCAGTTGATCGCCGATGCCACTCAGCACCTCAGAGTGATAACCATCGCCCAGTTCGGGCACAAGGACGCCGATGGTAAGAGTGCGCCGGCTACGCAGGGAACGAGCCAGCTGGCTGGGGTGGTAATTCATCTCCCTGGCGGCAGCCTTGATGCGATCGCGTGTGGCTTGCGGAATCGAGCGCCCCGGCACATCGTTGAGAACCACCGATACAGTCGCCGGATTCAGCCCCAGATAGGCAGCCAATTGCTTCAGGTTTACCGGGTGAGGGGCCGCGGGTTTAGCGGCCGGCTTACGTTGTTTAGAGCTTACTGAATCTTCCATTGAGTTATCTCACATTTCCCGCATGATTTCGTGGAGCATCCCATATGCCCTTTGATTACCACACCAGAGTTACCACCGAGTCCCCAGGCATATGGACTTGAAGCGTGGATGAATCGAGGCCACAGTCCACCGTGCGCGCCTCGCCCCGGTTGGTGATAATCAGCACGCGGCTGCCATCCGGATTTTCCAGCGCCACATGCTCCACGCCGGCGAGCTGGCCATGCGACGCAAGTACGCGAGCGTTGCGCCGGATAGCCTTTGAGTAGTGGGCAAACGCCCAGTACTGACCGCTGCGCGTAATACGCTGCGTACGCGAGTCGACGGTCACTACGCCGCCGCATGAGAAGGGGCCTACATTGGGTTTACCCTGTTCGTCCAGAGCCAGATTCCAACCCACCAGGCAGCGGCCCCAGTTCCGGAGTACGCCGGTAAACGTCTGCGACCAGGTGCTCCAGTCGGTGGTGTAATCCGGCTTGGTAAAGTCCGGGCCGCCCTCGGTCCAATAAGCGCTCTTTTGGGGGAATGCCTGGTGCACGCGCGTCATGGCATCCACAGTGCCCGCATAACCGTGCCAGGCAACTCCATCCACATATTTGTTCACTCCAGGGTCGCTCAGTTCGTCCAGCGCGCGGCCCCATAGATTGTAGTTGTGGTCGAGAATCCAGATATTTGTGTCGAGAGATACGTGCTCCAGAGCCGGCCCCAGGAAGTTTTGAATGAAATCCATCTCATACTCCTGGCCCCACAAACACGCGGGCATTTTTCCGTCCTGGTCGGTGTCGGGCTCATTCTGGACAGTGATGGCATCGATTTTGACGCCCTCGGCGGCATACGCCTCCAGGAAGCGGACAAAATATTGCGCGTAGGCAGCGAAATATGGCTTGCGCATTGAGCCACCCAGCATGGATCCTCCAGCTTTCATCCATCCAGGCGGGCTCCACGGCGAGGAGAAGAGAAACAGCTCCGGATTCAGATCACGCGCCGCGCGCAGCGAGGGTAAAATGTACGCGCGGTCGTGTTCGATGCTGAAATGCTTGAGCTCCGGGTCCGGTTCTGAGCTATCGTCGAAGCTATACACGCTTCTGGAGTAGTCGCTGGAGCCGATGCAGGTACGGGCCACGGAGAGGCGCAGGCCATTCGGCCCAAAAAACTCGTCGAACAGCTCCCGTCGCCCCTGATCCGGCAACTGACTAAACAGGTAACAGGCGGCGTCTGTAAATGCCGCGCCAAATCCCAGAACCGTCTGGCGCCGGCTGGTTGGATCAATCCGAATGTCCCGGCTGGCGCTCACCGCGGCCTTTTGCCACCGTGGCGCTTCGAAGCTAGTGAACCTCTGCGCGCCAGAGGTCATCCAGGCACGGACCGGCCGCAGAGATTCGTTTGGCTGGCTCCACAGCAGGGGCACCTGGGAGAGAGCGGAAACGGCGGCTGCCCGAGCGACATTCTGCAGGAATTCACGTCGAGTCTTCAAGGTCATGATGAACCCTTACATGAGTCGACAGACTCATAATTTAAGCCGGTTAACGATTATATGCCACCCCATGCCGTTTAGACAATCGATTATCTGAAATATTATTTGAAACAAGAAAACGCTTCCCCGGGGGCGAATCTGTCCCAGGATCTGATTCCTCCTTGCGATACAGTTTTTCTTAAAAATAATGGATTTCTTCGGGAAAGCGGTTGTCTCAGCAAGTGTCTTTTGTGGCGGCAAAGAGCCGGTTGTGATAACAGCCAGGAATGCACCATGGCTCATCCCTGTGCCGGCTCTTCGAGAAAAAGCCGGCATAAAGATGGCGCACAAATGCCTCGGAATTGCCGTCCGCCGCTGACCCGCCGGCTCGCTTCTCAGCTGTGGTCGTAGAAGCGGAAAAAGAGCGACTGCCTGGAGACCGGTTCGACGCGCTTCACCAGCTCCGCCAATTGGTTGTCGCTCAGGGGTGTAAATTCCCGCGCAAGCTGCACGTTCTCTTCCATTTGCGGCACAGTGTCGCAGCCGATGATTACCGTGCTCACCGGGCGGGAGAGCGCGTAGTACATCGCCTCGCGCATGGTAATGGTTCCCGGCGTAGGCGCCAGAACCATGCCTTCCCACATATGCTTTTGCGCCTCAATCGGGGGCGGCGTCCAGGTGGAAAGAATCCGGCCGCGACCCGGAATCTTCATGCCGATGATGCCCATCTGCTTTTCGACCGCCAGCGGCAACAGCATTTCGCTGAAGCTGTAGTGGTGCGGGTCAGCGGCGTTGATAGCCATCAGAACCGTGTCGAAGGGATAGCGCTTGATGCACTCGATAAGGCAATCGGGCCGGAAGTGGCCGGTAATGCCGAGGAAGCGCACCACCTTCTGCTGCTGCATCTCGACCAGTGCTTCCATTGCGCCGCCCTTGGCGAAGACCGCATCCACATTGGCCATGGTGCCAATGTCGTGCAACTGCCACAGGTCCACATGGTCGGTCTGCAACAGTTGCAGCGACTTCTCGATCATTCGCAGCGAGCCATCGCGATCCCGCTCCCTGGTCTTGGTGGCCAGGAAAGCATCATTGCGCCGGTGTGCCATTACCCGGCCCACATACTGCTCGCTCCAGCGCTCGGGTCCTCCGTAAATGGATGAGGTGTCGATGTAGTTGACGCCCAAATCGAGCGCCCGCTCGATGATCGGCACGGCCACGTCGAAGTTATTCGGCTTTTCCAGTGAGCCTTGCCCGCCCAGCGAGAAGATGCCCACCTTGTAGCCGGTCTTGCCCAGGTTCCGCGTCGGCATGGCCGTCGACGTTACGGGGTTCGATGGCAGTCCGGGAAGAGCCTTCGGCGTGTCGGCCATCGCCGATGGCGCCAGCAGTGCAGCCGTTACCGCTCCGCCCGCCTTCAGGAATTCACGACGACCATGTTTCCATGCCGCCGGCAGTTGCTTCTCGCTCATACGACCTCCTCGTCAGGGAGTAAAACCCTGTAAGAACTCATCATAAACCGGGGATGATACTGTAATAAAATCAATAAGCATCAATAAGGGCCGCAAGTGAAAGGCCGCTTCTTTTCGGATGCGGACTTCGCAGGTATGAGGTATCCTTACCGGTTATGAGCAAATCACAGAATCCCTCTACACAACCGTTTGTCTCGTTTCGCATTACCTGCCTGCTGCCGATCCTGCTCAGTTGCGGGCTGATCGCCGCGGCACAGGCTCCCGCGCCGGATTCGCCGCAAATTGAGGCCAAAGCCCACACTCTACTGGCCAAACTCACTCTGGAGCAGAAGATCGAGCTGCTGGGCGGCGTCGACCACATGTTCACGCAATCCGTGCCGGCGATTGACCTGCCACGCTTCAAGATGTCTGACGCTTCCGTGGGGGTGCGCACCTGGGGACCGACCACCGCCTATGCCGGCGGAGCCGCGCTGGCCGCCAGTTGGGATCGTGAGCTGGCGCGCAGGATCGGCGAGAGCCTGGGCCGCGATGCCCGCGCCCGCAGTGTCCACTTCCTGCTCGGCCCCGGAGTCAACATCGCACGCTCGCCGTTGAACGGCCGCAACTTCGAATATCTCTCCGAGGACCCTTTCTTGAACGCGGCCCTGGTGGTTCCATATATCGAGGGCGTCCAGTCGCAGGGCGTTATTGCCACGGTCAAGCACTACGCGCTGAACAACCAGGAGTACAACCGGCACAACACGAGCGTGGAGGTGGACGAGCGGACCATGCGCGAGATCTACCTGCCGGCCTTTGAAGCCTCCGTCACGCAGGCTCACGTGGACGCGGTGATGAATTCCTATAATTTGGTGAACGGCGCACATGCCACCCAGAACGAGTTCCTGAACCTGAAGGTGCTCAAGGGCGATTGGGGCTTTCAGGGGATTCTGATGTCGGACTGGGACGCCACCTACGACGGCGTGGCGGCGGCCAACAACGGCCTGGATCTGGAGATGCCCAACGCGCGCTTCATGACCGCCAAAGTTCTGCTGGCGGCGGTCAAAGCCGGCACGGTGAAGGAATCGACCATCGACGACAAGGTGCTGCGGCTACTGAGGACCGTGCTGCGCTACGGCTTCCTCGACCGTCCGCAGTTCGATCCGGCTGACTCGACCTACTCGGTGGCAGATCGCGCCGTTGCCCTGGACGGCGCACGCGAGAGCCTGACGTTGCTGAAGAACGAAGGCCACCTGTTGCCGCTGGACGCGAACAAGATCAAGATCATCGCCGTAATCGGCCCTGACGCTTATCCGGCGGTGACCGGCGGCGGCGGCTCCTCCGAGGCTCAGGCCTTTGAGCCGGTCAGCATCCTCACCGGCATTGCCAACCTGGCCGGACCCAATGTCAGCGTACTCTACGCCCGCGGACTGCCGGAGATGAATGATGTTTTTCGAAACACACGATGGGAGGGAGACGTTAAGGTGACCACCCACCTTGGCAGGGACTTTAGCAGCTCCGGCTTAGCGAAATACGCGGTTGAAACCGTCGAGCACAACCTGACCACAGGCGTGATTCTCGTTTTCATCATTATCTTCCTCTTTCTATGCAAGGTGAGCCGCGCGATTATCGTCACTATTGCCGTTGCCTTTTTGCTGATGTTCGTCTTCATCTGTTTCAACAGTGGCATCTCGAAGACTACAACCACGCCAAATATCGCAGACTGGAAGCGGGAGGTGCGGGGTTCGGAGGACACAGCGCCGCACAGTATCCGCTACATGGCCAAATACACGCCGGCCAAAAGCGGCAGATACGTGATCTTGGGCGCGGCTTCCGGGAAAGATGCTTTCAAGGTCTTCGTCGACGGCAATCAGGTTCTGGCCGCGAACCACGCCGAGGGACAAATTCCGCAATCGACGACCCTGGATTTGCTCGCGGGAAAGACTGTGACCGTGACAGCCGACTACCTACCCTACTCGCCCGGAGTGCGCTTTGGTTTGGGAATCGCCTTTGAGGCCGATCTGGTCTCAGATGAAACCCGGCAGTTCGCCGCCAAAGCCGACGTGGTAGTGGTGGCTGTCGGCTTCTCGCCCGCCACCGAGGGCGAGGGCCATGACCGCACATTCTCGCTGCCCTGGGGACAGGACGCGCTGATCGAGGCCGTGGCCACAGCTAACCCGCGCACCATCGTCACGCTTACCGCGGGCGGCGGAGTTGACACGCGGCGCTGGCTGGACAAGGTTCCCGCGCTGCTGCACACCTGGTATCCCGGCCAGGAGGGCGGCACGGCCGTCGCAGAGGTTCTCTTCGGCAAACGCAATCCCGAGGGCAAGCTGCCGGTCAGCTTCGACCGCAGCTGGGAGGAGAACCCTTCCGCTCCGTACTACTATCCGATCAAGGGCGCGGATACCAAGCTGCACGTTACAGAAAACGACAAGTGGCCGGTCGATTACGTCATCCCTCACGTGAAGTACGAGGACGGCCTGATGGTGGGCTACCGCTACTGGACCACCATTGGCAAGCACCCGCTCTTCCCCTTTGGATTTGGGCTGAGCTACACCACCTTCAGTTTCACAAACCTGCAAGTTCCGGCGACGACGGCTGTAGGCTCGGCGGTGACGGTCAGCTTCGACGTGACCAACACCGGCAGCGTTGCCGGCGCGGAGGTGGCCCAACTTTACGTCTCCGACCCATCCTCGACAGTCAAGCGCCCGGAGCGCGAGCTGAAGGGCTTTGAGAAGGTGCGGCTGGCTCCTGGTGAGACAAAACATGTGACTCTTAACCTGGATGCCCGCTCTTTCAGCTACTGGGACTCGACGGCCCACAAGTGGACCATCGATCCAGGCAAATTTATCATTCGTGTCGGCGACTCCAGCGAGAACACTCCGCTGAGTGCGAAGCTTACGCTGAATTAGACCCATCCGTGAACCAAACTATCTGCCTGCCGCTTTTATAGGGGAGGCCGTTATGCTTCGCGGGAATCAGAACGCAATCGAAATTCCGCGCCCGGCCTAAATGAAAATGCCGTTCATTTCTCCGGCTCCGCCGGCGGTTGCTGTGCCGGTTTGTCTTTGGGGTGGGCTTTGTTGATCTTGTTGAACAACGCATCGTCGGCCGCCTTGTTGAGATTGCTGGCCTTGGCGAATTCGGCCTTGGCTTCTTCCATTTTTCCCATCGTGCGGTAGAGCCGCCCCAGGCGCCAATGCACGTTTACGTCCTCGGGCATGAGTTTGGCGGCCGTGGTTAACTCCCGCAGCGCATCCTCGTTGCGGCCGGCCTGGGCAAGGACGATGCCCAGGTCGAGGTGCCCCAGTCCCAGCCCTGAGTCCAGCTTGAGAACCTTCTCCAGCAGCGGAGCGGCCGCATCGTACTGGTTCAACTGAATATCCGAGTCGGCCAGGTAGAGCATGGCCTGAATGTGATCGGGATCGTTGGCCAGTTCAGCCTGAAACTCGCTAGCCGCCTCCCGGTACTCGGTCTGCGTCCACAGCAAATAGCCCAGGCCGAAGTGCACGTCGGGCTCTTTGGGATTGGCCTTGATGGCGTCGCGGAAATGCTGGATCGCGCCGGGGGTATCCTTTAACTCGTTCAGCGCCTCACCGGCCAGCATGTCAGACTCGGCCGACTCCGCGTCCAACATGAGAATTTCGTGATAGACGTCGAGCACGCACTGGAACTGCCTGGACCACAGGCAACTGTGCGCCAGTGCCAGGCGCAAGGGAAGATTCTTCGCATCCCGCGCCGCCGCCTCTTTTAAGTAAGGGACCGCCTCGGCGTATTCGCTCAGCCCGTAATGCGCCATTCCGATCAAAATCGTCAGGCGCTGGGCCTCGGGTGAGGAAGGCGGCTGGTTCTTGAGCAACAGCTTGAATTCCAGAATGGCCTGCTTCAGTTCGCCGCCCTTGAAGAGCGCGAGACCGAGGTTGAGGCGCAGGCCGGGTATCGCGGGATTCATAGCCAGGGCCTTGCGGTAAAGAGGCACGGCCTCTTTGTAGTGTTCCTGACGCGCTTCCAGCAGGCCCAGGTGGGCGTAAGGCTCCGGATTGGAGGGATGAGCCTTGAGGAAAACGCGCCATGCGGCCTCCGCCTCGACATTCTTTCCCTGCATCTCCAAGTCCAGCGCGATTTGCCGCTGGCTATGCGGCGGCGGCGAGGTTTGCCCTATGCAGACGGCGGCTCCCATGGCCAATCCCAGGCCGACTCCCCATTGTATGACCCGATTCATTCTCATCCTAATACCAATATTAATGTTTTTGCCATGCCGGCGGGAAAACTCGAACACGTAACAAAGAAAAGGGCGCGGCAGGGATTGCCTGCCGCGCCCCGGTTGAGGGTTACAAGTTAGAAGACGAACCTGCCGCCCAACTCTAGGTTGCGAGGATCATTGGTCCCCGTAAGCTGACCGTAATTGCCTTGCACCACACAAGGTACCGTGAGAGTGCCAGTAATAATTGGAGATTGACTACAGGACATGCCTGTGCCGACGCCGTTGAATTCGGTGTGATTGAAGGTATTGAACGACTCAAATCGGAGGTCGAAGTGAGCCGAACCGACGATGGCAAACGACTTATAGAGAGAAGTCGTGAAGTTCACGCGGCCAGGACCAACGATTGCATCCCTGCCGGAGCTGCCAAAGCCGAGGTTGGGTCCGCCCATCCAGGATGGAACAGGTTCATAGAAATTGTTCGTATCGAACCATTCCGCGCGCGTCTTGAGATAGGTCGTCTTTCCGCGTTGGTTCGGACGATTGGCGTAACTGCCGCCCAGGCCGATGGGATCATAGTTGAGGCTCTGTCCCGGCGCTGAGGGCACGCCGGTCTCATCAATGACCGTACCAGCAATCGACCATCCGCCGACGAGGGACTTAACCACGCCGGTGCTCTTGGTGGCGATGGGCAGTTTGTAGACGTAGTTGGCGCTGAGCATCTGGCGGCGATCAAATACGCCAGAGGCCTTGTCATACTTATAGAACCAGGGGTTGCTTATCTGGTTGCCGCCGCCGTTGTCGAAAGAGATGACATCGATTTCATGCGAGTACGTGTAATCGATTTCACCGCTCAGACCCCAACGGTTCTGGATGCGAATAGCAGTCTGGAAGCCGTTGTAGTTGGCGTTGGTTTCGTTTTTATTCTGCCCGATGCCGGTATAACCAGGGAATGCCCTGTAGGCGTTCATGCCACCGTTGTTCAAAAAGCTGAGGCCTGAGGGGTCCCCAGGATAATGACCGGCGCCGTCACCAGCGACCTGGCGAGCGTCAGCGCAGAACCCGAAAGGCAGTGGGCAATGGTATGGTATGCCGGGGGTAATTTTCACATAGCCAATGTCGGGGTTCATATTGTTGATGTAGCTGCCTGCGTTCTGGTGCCATGCAGTGTTGCCGACGTACTGGACCACCCAAATGACCGAGTGCGTCAGTTCACGCTGCACGCCAAGGCTATACTGCGCCGTGGCAGGCGCGCGGTAAACCTGTGTCAAGCTTTGTGCGCCTGAGGCAAAGATCAGGGCAAGCGGCGAGATAGTACTACCGTCGTTCCAGTTCTTTCCGGGAGTGGTGAAGTAGGGGTCGCCGATACTGAGCGCAGGATCGAAGGGCGGACTGGTGGCTTCGTCGAAGATGTCGTTGCCCTGTATGCGCTCA
The DNA here is from genome assembly GCA_050012015.1 of Occallatibacter sp. Taxonomy (GTDB): domain Bacteria; phylum Acidobacteriota; class Terriglobia; order Terriglobales; family Acidobacteriaceae; genus Telmatobacter. The sequence goes on from JBEKHZ010000003.1 coordinate 241,250, forward strand.
AAGAAGATTCCAAAGCCGCCACGGAGAACGGTCTTGCCGTTGCCAAACAGATCGTCGGAGAATCCGACGCGTGGTTGTAGCGTTTTGTAGTCGTTTTCAACCGTACCCCGCGGGAAGCGATTCTGACCGGCGAGTTGAGTGCCGTTGATGTACGCGGGAATGCCGTTGTAGACGTACAGATCCGGGCTGGCCGGGTCGATGGAGCCGCTGGTGCCGTCCCAGATGGGAGCCTCAGCCGCGTTGAAATTGTAATCGCCCTGTACAAAGTTGCCCACCAGGTTTTGGCGCTCCCAGGCATGTGGCATAGCGTCATAACGTAGGCCGAGCTGCACGGTCATGCGATTGGTAAGGTGCCAGTTATCCATCGCGTAGAACGAGGTTGTCTGGTTGACGTAGTGGCGGATTGGCGCGGCCTGGGCCTGGCTGTAGCCGGTGGGTATGCCCATCAGCATATCCATGATGCCGTCGTTCGACAACGTGCCCATGCCATAGTCGCCCTGCGCATCGCCGTAGAGCATCTGGTTCTTGGTGTAACGGTTGTAGCTGAAGCCGAACTTGAACTGATGCCTGCCGGTGGTGTACGAGATGTCCACCTTGGGCTCATAGTCCTGGGCCGCGTTGTGATAGGGCTCGGTGGCCGTATCTTCAGCCGTCCAGTAAGGTCCGCCAAAGCCGGAGATGCCGGGCCATACGTGGCGTTGGACTGTATAGGCCGGGACAACCGGCTGGACAGTCCATGTGGATGGCAGGAAGGAGTTCGCGCTGGGAGCGATGATAATCGCATTGCCGTCGTAATTAATGCCGGCTTCCACCAGAAGGTTATTGGTGATGGAGCCGGTCAGTTTGATGGCCGCGCTATGGGACGGTGAGGAGAGGATACTGGTCAGAGTGTTGTAACTGCACCAGCACCAGCCTAGTTCCGGCCCGGCTTCGTCCTGATCCTGAAGATCGCCGATGTAGTGGCCCAGAATCGCCCACTTGTCGTTGAAGTTGTGATCGATGCGGACGATGTCGTCGCGATCCTTGAAGGGGAGCGATAAGCTGGCGATGTTCTTGTCCTGGCCGGGTACGTTCGGCGCGGGAAGGATGCCCGCGTTCAGATAAATGACCGCGTTAGGGTCAAACAGCTGATGCGGAATTGTGTTGCCTGGGAAAGCAGCCCCATGGGTCAGGCCCAGTGGCGTCAGGTGGTTCACCTGGTAATCCGAGCCAGCTGCAACGGCTGGAACCACAAGGGAGGTGCTGGGAGCGAAGAGAGGCGCGACATAGGTCAAATCATGGCCTAATGTGGGTATGTCGGCCGGGTCGAGAGTGGGGTTGTTGCTGCCTCCACTATTGGTGGTCTTGCGCCACTCTTCATTCCAGAAGAAGAAGGTCCTCTTCTTTTCGCTGTTGTAGGCCTTGGGAATGTAGACCGGTCCGCCGACGTTGAAGCCATAGATGTTCCATTTCGTACCCACACGCGGTTGGTGGGACAACTTGTTGAAATAGGAATTGGCGTCATAGTCGGTGTTGCGGTTCTCTTCCCAGGCCGAGCCATGGAACTTCTGCGTGCCGGACTTGAGCGAGAGGCTGATGGTGGCTCCGGAGGAGATGCCGTAATCCGGAGGATAGTTCGAGGTCAGCATCTGGAACTCGGCGATGGCGTCCTGAGAAGGCTGAATCTGCATGCCTCCGGCGCCGCCACGGTCATCCGACTCGCCGCCGTCGATGAGCCAGATATTGTGGCTCTGACGCAGGCCGTTGATGCTGATGTTAAAGTTGGCGCTCACGGCGCCGGGGACGTTGCTGTCCGGCAGGAGCGAGCTGACGCCAAGGCCCAAAGCCGCCAGAGCCACGAAGTTGCGGTTTTCCGTGGCGATGGAGGTGATGTCCTCGGAGGTGATCAGGGTGCTGACCACGTTAGTGTCGACCTGCGGCGTGAGAGCGTCGGCTATGACGTTAACGGTCTCAATTTCAGCGCCGACGGTCAGCTTGACGTCAACACGGAACGTCATGGAAACGTTGACCACGATTCCAGTTTGCACGAATGACTTGAAGCCCTTGGCCGTGACTTTCAGGCTGTACGTGGAGGGGTTCAAGCCAGAGATGTCATACAAACCGGTTCCGGTGCTGACGGTTGTGCGTGGGCTGCCAGTGGCCTGATCGGTGAGGGTAATGTTTGCTCCCCCTACGACAGCTCCCATCTGGTCAGTGACGATGCCGGTGACTTCTGAGTTGGCCTGCGCATAAGCTCCCACGCACGCCAACACAAGAAACAACGGCAACAAGATAATCCAATATCTCGCTTGTCTCATGTGACCTTCCTTTTCAAAAGTTTGGTGCTGGTTGTGTTTCGTGATACTACCCAATAACAGGAATGACGCAGGTTAAAGCGCGCCTGTAATTGACAACAAATGCATCAATTTGAGAAGCAAATTACTTCTCACCTCACAACCTCTCACTCTGCCCATAAAAGCGCGGGTAGAACTGAGATATTTGACTTGCCGGCAGGTCAGCGCAATCGGTTGCCTGATTGAACGAGTCTCGCCCGCCGTACAATGACACACGCCGGTCCTATCCCACTCTCTTTATTTCCGTCGCCAGCGTATTGTCAGTAGACAATCGATAGATTTGGGAACAAAAAAACTGGATAAAAACCGACGGAGGAATTAAAACTCTGTTAAATAGTGCTTGTCAAGTGAATTATGAGGGGCCGGCCTGGGGGTGAGGGGCGAACAAAGGGCAAAACTCATCACGCCACGCTGCAACCGATGCAACCACCCGCCGAAGGGGATTTGCCGCGAGGCCCGAAGGGGCCATTTCGGCGCCGCATCCGGCCTTACAAGCGCGCATTTCGAGGGAGAATCCAAGACAGTCAAATCATTTATTATGTGTAATATACCATTCATCCAAAGTAGCTGATGAGGTACTAGGAGCAGGGAGACAGTTCAACCCCGTCCTGCGCATTTCTCATCCCCGGCCAGGCTATGCCTCGTTCCAGCTCCCGGCGCATGCTCATTACGGTTGCGATACACTAAGCGTGGAGGACTCACCCTTTGTCGTGCAAATCCGGATTGTTGGCCGCTCTCATCGCCTGTTCGTTCCTTTTTTCCGGTTCCACCTCGGCTACATTGGCTTCACAGGAAGCAAAGCAAGAAGGGATGCAACAATCCATTGGCGGAATGGCCAATGCCGGTCCGCAGAAGGCTGAGTTCGATAGCCAACACCGCCCCATCACCGCCGGCGGCTTTGTAAAAACCGGCCCCATTGTCTTCCAGGATATTGCCGAGGCCGCCGGGCTTACCAGCTGGCATCACACGGCGGGAACTCCTGAAAAGCGTCTCATTCTGGAGGCCAAGGGCCCTGGCGTCTGTCTCCTGGACTATGACAATGACGGTTGGCTTGACATCTACCTGGTGAACGGTTCGACTTACGATGCGCTTTCCGGTAAAACCACACCGCCGCACGCGGCTCTCTTTCACAACAACCACAATGGAACATTCACCGACGTGACGGAAAAGGCCGGCGTGGCCAATGACCGGTGGGGATTCGGGTGTGTAGTTGGCGATTACGACAATGACGGCTGGCCGGACCTGTATGTCACCAATTATGGGAAGAACCGCCTCTACCACAACAATCACGACGGAACCTTTACGGATGTCGCGGAACAAGCCGGCGTCACCATCGGCACGTGGTCCACGGGCGCAACCTTCGGCGATTACGACGGCGACGGCCGGCTGGACCTTTTCGTGGCCGGATACCTGCAGATGGATTTGTCCAATCCTCCGGTATCAGGATCGAAGGCGGTGGGCTATGCCTTCTGCCAGTACCGCGGAGTGCAGGTGATGTGCGGCCCGCGCGGCCTGAAGGGTGAACGGCACCATCTCTTTCATAACAATGGAGATGGAACTTTTACGGATGTCAGCAAAAAGCTGGGGGTGGACAATCCCAGCGGATACTACGGCCTGGGGGCTCTGTTTGCGGACGTGACCGGGAATGGCAGGCCGGACCTGCTGGTGGCCAACGATTCCACGCCTAACTACCTATACATAAACAAAGGAGACGGGACCTTCGAAGATCAGAGTTACGAAAGCGGATACGCGCTTAACGCCGATGGCCGCGAGGTCTCCAACATGGGCATCGCTGCGGGAGACTACGAGAACAACGGCCACCTTTCCATCGTGAATACCGTATTTTCCGACGACTACAACGTCCTGTTCCAGAATGACGGAAAAGGATTTTTCACCGATGTCAGCTATCAGGCCGGCATCGCGGAGTCCTCCATCCCGTTTGTCGGTTTTGGCGACGGATTTCTCGATTACGACAATGACGGCTGGAAAGATCTGCTCATCATCAATGGCCACGTCTATCCGGAGGTGGATAAACACCCCGGGTGGGGAACCAGTTATGCCCAGCGTCCGCTGCTCTACCACAACCTGAAAAACGGCAAGTTCGAGCTGATTCAACCGGTCGAGGGAACCGGGCTTGCCGTCGTCAGTGTGGGCCGCGGCGCCGCCTTTGGCGATCTCTTCAACGACGGCAAGATCGACGTGGTCATCAATAATATGGATGGCGTTCCGGTGCTGCTTCGCAATGTGAATCCTGACCACCACCATTGGGTGGAATTAAAGCTTATTGGGGGACCCAAAAGCCCGCGCGACGCGGTCGGGGCGACGGTTTACCTCGAAGCGAACGGCATGCGTCAGCGTGGAGATGTGCTGAGCGGCGGCAGCTATCTTTCCTCCAACGATATGCGGGTTCACTTCGGGCTGGGCGATGCAACAGAAGCCGGGAAAGCGGAGATACACTGGCCCTCAGGCGCAAAAGAGACGTTACAACTTCCCGCTGAGGACAGGATTTACACCATCACTGAGGGCCAGGGCATCACCGGCGCGCTGTGCGGCGGGAATCCCTGTGCAGCCGAGCCTTCGGCTCCGCTGCCGGCCAAGACGGCTAAACCCTGAAATTACCACTGCGGCCCTATAAAAGAATTCGGGTGGAAGCCCAGCGAGAGGGCGGCCACCCGGAAGGTCACATGAGAATCCTGCTAACATTCACAGGCTACCGGTAACTCAAAGGCATGTCTTGAGCCAAACGAGTGAGCCTGGCCTCCATCAATGGGTGGAGGCGGATGACGGCTTTTCTTGCGATTTCCGGCTGATATTCCTGTGCATTCCCGCACCTTTCCTATTACTGTAGAGGTGCGCAGATTTGCGCAGGTTGACGTCTGCTGGAGGGTACTTCCACCCGGTCCCATGGCCCATCATCACGCCAACTCGATGGATGCAGCGGGCGAGACCGCCCGGCGTTCGCCCCTGTGGGGCGGAACGCATGGCGTAACCGCGCTCTGCGGCCTTCTGGCAACCGCATTGTTATTGAGCTGCGGGCGCTCTGGCCTGGCGCTGGAGCCTTCCACTCCACTGGCTAACTACGGCCGTCAGGCGTGGGTCATGGAGAACGGCCTGCCGCAGAACACGGTGCAGGCGCTGGTCCAGACCCGGAACGGCTTTGTGTGGCTGGGAACCGAGGCGGGACTGGTTCGCTTCGATGGCAACGGGTTTACGGTCTTCGACCGGAATTCCACTCCAGCCCTTCCGGGGAATGACGTCCGCTGCCTGCTGGAAACTCACGACGGGGCGCTGTGGATAGGAACCAGCGAGGGGCTGGCGCGATGGAATGATGGGGTGGTAAAGCAGTTCACCGTTGCGGATGGGTTGCCTTCCAACATCATTCGCTCTGTGCATGAGGGTCAGCTGGGGGGCGTCATTGTGTCCACTGAGAGTGGAGAGGTTGGCGTTCAAGGATCCAAGATTGTCTCGATTTTGATGGACATGCTGCAAGGGCCGGTTGTGTTCTACGAAGTCACACTTACTGACAAGACTCATCTACTTGTGAACAAGAGTGAGATAGAGATGAGCCAGAATGGACGCAACCAACGTTGGACGGTTGGAAGAGAACTGCCCGGCACTCGCATTCAGACGGTTTTCGCTGACCGTGAGGGCAGTCTGTGGATTGGAACCAATGGTGGCCTGGCTCGATGGGTCAATGGCAAGGTGCAACGGTTGCCGGTCACCGATCCGCTGGCCACAGCTTCAGTATTGGCGCTGATGGAAGACCACGAGGGCAATCTGTGGGTAGGGACTGAGACCGGCGGGCTGCACATCCTGCGCGATCAGCGCTTTCGCACCATTGGCGCACGGGAGGGGCTGAGTTCCGACGCGACAACCGCTGTGGTCGAAGACAACGCGGGCACACTCTGGGTGGGGACCAGCGGAGGCGGGCTGAATGCGATTCGTCGCGGTGGAACCGGAGTCAGTGCGATTCGCACTTACTCGGTGCGCAACGGCCTCGTGAGCGACGTGATTCTCTCCCTGGCCGCCGCCCCCAACGGCGATCTGTGGGTGGGCACGCCGGACGGGCTCAACCGGATTCGCGGAGGCAGTATCGATGCCTTTACATCTGCCGATGGCCTGCCGGACGACTTTATCCGCTCGCTGCTGGTGGACGCCGATGGGTCGCTGTGGATTGGCACGCGGCGCGGGCTTACGCACTGGACGGGATTGAAGGCCGGAGCGCCTTCCGGCGGGCGCATGGAGACATTTACGCAGGCAGAGGGCCTGGGCAGCGATCTGGTGGGCGCGATGGCGCGGGACTCCCACGGCGACCTTTGGGTGGCCACGTTTGCCGGGCTTTCGCGTCTTCACGGCGGCAAGATCGACAATTTCACGACCGCCAACGGGCTCTCCAGCAATGTGGCCACCGCCCTCTTGCCCCTGAACGATGGGACGCTGCTGATCGGCACGCAGGACCACGGTTGGAACGTGTGGAATGGGCGGAGTTTTTCGGCGGTAAAGCAAAACGACCAGGGCCAGGCGGCCATCCACGCCATTCTGGAGGACGGCGGCAACCATCTCTGGTTTGCCACTGCCAATGGAATTGCCCGCTGCGACGATGCAGGGGCAGCCAGGGACATGCAAGCGCCGGCCTGCTCGCATTGGCTTGAGTTCGGTGCAGCCGATGGACTGCGCAGCCGCGAGACAGCCACTAACAGCCATCCTTCGGCATGGCGCTCCCGCGACGGAAGATTGTGGTTTGCCACGCCCAAGGGGCTGGTCGAGGTGGACCCGGCTCACTTTCCGGTGAACGTTGTTCCGCCGCCGGTCGAGCTGGAGCGATTTGCCGTAGACGATGTTTCTCAAACGCTGCTGAGGCCGGAGAATTTCGTGCGGGTTCCCGCCGATCATGAACATTTCCAGTTCGACTATGCGGGACTGAGCTTTACCGCGCCGCAAAAAGTGCGTTACCGCTATATGTTGGAGGGCTTTGACCGCGACTGGACCGAGGCCGGCGCGCGCCGCACCGCCTACTACACCAACATCAGGCCCGGCCGCTACACCTTCCGCGTGCAGGCAGCCAACAACGACGGGCTGTGGAACACCGCGGGCGCGGCGCTCAGCTTCGAGCTGCGGCCGCACTTTTACCAGACTGTCTGGTTTTATGCGCTGCTGCTGGCAGCGGTGGCGGGTCTGGTTGTGCTGCTTCTGAAGCTGCGCTTGCGCCGTGCGGAAGGCGAGTTTCGCGCCGTGCTGGGCGAGCGCAACCGCATCGCGCGCGAGATTCACGACACGCTGGCCCAGGGCTACGTAGGCATCTCAGTGCAATTGGAGGTGCTCGCCGAGCTGCTGCGCATGAACAAGCTGGAGTCCGCAGCCAAGCATCTGGATTTAACTCGCGGCTACGTTCGCGAAGGGCTGGCCGATGCGCGGCAATCGATCTGGGCGTTGCGCTCGCAGGACTCGGGTGAGACTACGCTTCCGGTCCGTCTGCGCCGCATGGTGGAAGCCGCTGGCGGTCACGGACTGGAGGCCAAATTAAGCATCTTTGGCGCTTACCGGCTGATACTTCCAGGCACGGAGCAGGAATTTCTGCGCGTGGCCCAGGAAGCCATTCATAATGTTAAGCAGCACGCCGGGGCGCGGCATTTATTCGTTCAGCTGGAGTACGGGCCAAACGAGGTTGCGCTGGAAGTGCGGGACGACGGACGCGGGTTTGTGGCGAACCAGGAGTCAGAGTCTGCGTCAGACCATTATGGATTGACCGGAATGAAAGAGCGAGCGGCGGCCATTGGAGGAACGCTTGAAGTGAGCAGCATGCCGGGAAGTGGAACCACGGTCCGGCTGCGGGCGGCGGCGCCGGGAGAGACGCAAAGCAGTTGAGGTTTGTGGTTTCCCACCCATCCGCATAATACGCGGATGGATGGGGCACCCGGAATTAATGGAAGACACATTAAGGAGTAATTGTGACCAAGGAATCGATTCGTGTGCTGGTTGTGGAAGACCACCACGTGGTGCGCCAGGGGCTGGTTGCTTTACTCAACGTGGCGGAGGGCCTAGAAGTGGTGGGTGAAGCCGCGGACGGCGTGGAGGCTATCGCGCAGTTTCGCAAGCACCAGCCGGCCATTACGCTGATTGACCTGCGTCTACCACGGCTGAGCGGCGTCGATGTCATCGAGCGCATCCGCATGGAGACGCCGCAGGCGCGCTTTATTGTGCTCACCACCTACGACGGCGACGAGGACATCTATCGCGCCCTGCAGGCGGGCGCGAAGGCTTATCTCCTGAAAGGCATGACTTCAGATGAATTGATTGCGACGATTCGCATGGTTCACGCGGGCAAGTCGTATATTCCGCCGGAGATTGCCCAAAAGCTGGCCGATCGGATGGGCGTCGAGGAGCTGACGCCGCGCGAATTCGACGTGCTGGAGCAGATTGTGAGCGGCAAGAGCAACAAGGAGATCGCAACCGAGTTAACTATTTCAGAGGCCACGGTGAAAACGCACATCAACAGTCTGCTGAGCAAGCTAGGCGTGACAGACCGGACGCAGGCTGCTACGGCTGCTATCCAGCGAGGGATTGTTACCCTCGAATCCCTCAGAAAGCCAAAGCTATGAGCCAAAACCTGATTAAAAAGCTGATTCTTCCCGGATATTTCCTTTTGCTTATGTCTCCGCTTGTACTGCTGGCACAGGCGCAAAAAACGACCTGGCGGCAAGCTACGGATGCGGAGCTGGCGTCGCTGCTGCCGGCGCGGGCGCACGTGGAAAAAGAACACATTGAGACCGAGATGCGCACTGCCTCCGGCATCGTGAACAGCCGGGGCCACTACATCGCCGGAGTAGTGCTGCTTACGGCCGGGTACTCCGCGGAAGGCAAGTATTCACACTATCTGATTGTGCAGACGCCCATCCGCATCGGCGGCATCGCCCTCAAGCCCGGCGAATATGTTTTTGGCTGGACGCGGTCGCAAGCAGGGGATAAGTTGCGGGTGCACTTCTATGGGGCTGCAACGGGCTCACCTGTGGGTACTACGGAGGCGCATCGCATTGCGGGGACGAGCCGCGTGGAAAGTCTGCACATCTGGCCTCCCGCCGACAAGGCATTGATTCAGATTGGGCGCTTTGGCATTTCCTACGAGCTGGGCGAGTAGTAGAAATTAATCGTGTCCGCGCGGTTCGCCGGTGGGCAGAAAGGCGACTCCGGAGATACTGCTTCCTGAAGCCAACACGTCCCTGAGCCGTTCCGGATTAGGCCCGCTGCGGAGAGCGGCCTCCTTGAGCAGGCGCAACGCATCTGCCGGCGTGGACTGCACGGGCAACCGGAAGATCCACGGAATGTTTGTTGAAGTCAGTGCCTTGTCGTCGCTCAGAGCGAGCACCGGAATAAAAGCCTTGAGCGCCAGTTGCTCGGCCAGGTGGGCTGCATTGCGGTCCAGAGCTACAATCGCCAGCGCATGCTCGTCCATCAGCGCGTGAACCAGCGCGGTCGAAGTCGCCCCCCAATTCTGGGCAACTTGATCTGTGGCCACCGGTTCGAGCTTCCACTCACGGCCATTCGTCACGGCGGACGCCAACTCGGCCAGCATCTCCGGCGACTGCGCAATCTCAGCCGCATGAGGCCCAAAGAGAACCACGCGCACTGGGCCAGCTGGAAGGTCTGCGCGATGCGGGCCGGCATAATCCACACCATCCTCGCCCACCCGCGCATAAGGCACCTGCGGTGCGGCAGACGCCGCTTGCGCGGGCACCTGCGGTGCGGCGGACGCCGCTTGCGCGGCAGGAGATAGTTGAGCCTTATCCATTGTTGCAATGCGATATGTGATCGCGCCGTTATGGACCGTGCCCAGGTACATGGGAGCAACATTCTTCTGGTTGGGGTCGAAGACCATGTGGCCGGTGACGCCGTCGTATTGTTCAATATTGGCCAGCGCGTCGTGAATCCGCGCGCGGTTCAGGCCCGCCTTGCAAATCGAGTCGAGCAGCGCGTTCATTGCATCGTAGGCCAGCGAAGCAAACTGCTCCGGTTTCTCATGGAAGCGCGCCTCGAAACGCTGTTGAAAGTCGAGCCAGCGCGGATCATTGCGCGTAGGATCGTAGGGGAAGACGGCCTCAAATCCCTCGGCAGCGTCTCCTGCTTCAGCCAGCAGCGTCGCTCCCAGGGTGCGATATGCGCCGAAGACGCGCTGCTTCATCCCCGCGGCTTGCATCTGCTTGAGGATCAAGGCCGCCTGCTCTTCGTCCGTCCATAGCACGATGGCGTCGACACGAGAGGAACGGATGACCCTGAGCTGCTGCGAAAAATCCTTATCGCCGGGCAGATACTTCTGTTCGATAACCACCGGGTGGCCCAGCCGCCGCGCAGCGTCGCGGAACTTGAGCACGCCGAAGCGGCCGTAGCGGCTGTTGACTCTGAGCAATGCCACGCGCTTCAAACCGAGTTCGGTGAAGATGTGGCGGGCCAGCGTCAGGCTCTGCACGCGATCATCCTGCAGGTCGGTGAAGTACCACGGAATGTAAGTCTCGGGGATGGTGGGATCAGTGGATGCCGAATTGACGATGGGGATCTCCGCCTTCAGAGCTACACGCAACATGATGTGCGTTGACTCGGAACTGAGCGATCCGAAGATCGCCCAATCCTGATCGTCGTAGACCATCTTCACCGCTTCATTCGAGGCAGAGCCCCAGATGGTGGGATCGGTGGGCCGATCCTCGCCATAAACCGCCTTCGCCTGCCAGTTGTCGTAGTCGTTGTGGAGCATGAGCTTGAAAGGCTTGCCCCCGTAGCCGCCGCGGGCGTTGGCCTCTTCCACGGCTAACTGCGCGCCGTGCAACATGCGCAGTCCAAAGACCGACTCAGGATTGTGCTCGATGGGTCCAAAGAAGCCGATGCGCACTTCGCTCAGATTTTTTGGCTCGGGAATGTCCCGCGCCGCGCCGGAGTAGATGTTGGGATGGGTGTAGTTGAGGTCGTAGGGCGCGGCGAACTTAGAGTACGGGCTCAGGTCGGCGGGCTCGCCCGCGTAAGGAACGACCTCTCGATCCTTCGGCGGACTGGGCGGATGCGCGCCGCACTCGCACGTTCCCTTGCCCGTGACTGTAACCGGACTTGCGTTAAGCTCCGTAGCCAGTTCCGAACCCGTGCTCGAATACTGCGCGTCAGCCGTTGTCTGTTTAACGGCGTTCGGCCGCGCAGGCGGCGCCTGCCCCACCGCGGGTAGTGCGCAGACTGCGACCAGCGCGCAGACCGCAACCGACAACCAGCCCCTGATCATAAGAACTACTCCTTATTGTTCGAGCCCTTATCCGTGCGAAACATGGCGATGGCCTCAATCTCGACAAGCAGCTCAGGCCGGCATAGATGCGCCTGTATGCCTGTGGACGCGGGCAGCGGATCGAGCCCCTGCTCCTTGAAAAACGCCGTGCGTCCCGCGTTAAAGACGTCGTAGTCGCGGTCGATGTCCCGCAGGTAGCAAGTGGTGCGCACGATGTCATGCCAGGTGCAGCCTTCGCTCTTGAGCAGGCCGGTGATGTTATCGAAGGTCCGCCGCAACTGGGCGGGAAAGTCGCCGATGTGCACGCTCTTGCCGTGCTCGTCGATGGAGGCCGTGCCCGAAATCAGCAGGATGACGACGCCGCCAATATCGATTCTCATGCCGCGCGAGAACGAACTCGGCTTGGCGTAGTGAAAGGCTTCGTTGAGCACGCCGTGATTGGTCATGGCGCGCTTTTCGATGGGCGCGTGCGCGATGGCTTCCAGAATATCTGCAAATGCGTTCATGATGGTGTGGCTCCTTTTTTGTTCTTATCGTTATTGTCGAATTCCGTGGCTCAACCCCTTGGCCGTGGCGACCCATATGTCACTGCCCTGAAAGTCGATGCCGAGAATGTAGTTGTGAGCCGGCGCGGTGGTGACGGCAACCGGCGTTACTTTGCCATGCGCGTCGCGCACCGTCATCTCCGGCTTGCCGTCTGTGAGCGACGGACGATAGACCGCCCAGTTGACGCCGTCGTAGTATGCCAACCCCTTGTCAGTGCAGAACCAGGCGCGATTGGCGTCCACGCCTTTGATGAAGTTAATAAAGTTGGAGGGAAGTCCGCTGTCTTTGGTGAGAAAGTTGTGCCAGTAGCGGCCGTCGTAGCGGCTAGCGCCGAAGTAGGTCGACACCCACACAATTTTGTCAACATAGCTCACGGACGACGTGATTTCGTGGATCAGTCCCTGGTCCCTGAAGAGCACAATCTCGGTTTCTCCGTCGGGGTCCTCGTACTTGTCCCAGCGCCCGGTCTGCTGGGTGTATTCGAGTAGCCCGCTGCCCCACACGGCGTAATAAACCTTGTCCGGCGCGGCGGAGACGCCATAGACCCAGATCTCTACCATGGGCGTGTTGCGCTCGTTGTAGAGCGACCACTGGCCGGTGCGCAGATCGAGGCGGCAACCGCCGGCGGCCGTGGCTACCCACACGTTCTCGCCTTCCACCGAGACGCCATAGACCACGTCGTTGCTCAACCCAGAGTTCAACTGCGTGTAGCTGTCGATGCGCCCGCCTGAGATGCGGCTCAAGCCGCCCATCGTCCCGGCCCACACGTCGCCCGTGCGTCTATCCAGCGCCAGGGATAGAACGGCACGATGCGCCAGGCCATCCTGGGTGTTATACGTCTTCCACGCATGGTTCTCGTATACTGCAAGACCGTTTTCCGTTCCCGCCCAGATGCGGTCTCCATCCACCAGCACGGAAAACACATGATTATCGGGCAGGCCGTTGGCGGTGGTGAAGTTCTCAAAGCGAAAGCGGGGCAGTGCATGCAATGCGTCAGGCCCCGGATGCGCGGCATGAGGCGCGGCCGTATTTTTTTGTACTGCCGTGGTGGAAGGCTGCGCGGCAGCGATTACGGCCGTGCCAGCCGCCAGCGCAGCGCCGATCATGAGCGTCTTCCATGCCAGTTTTTTCATCGCGTCCTCAGGTATTCGATCAGGTCGTTGAGTTCATCCTTGGTCAAATCATTGGTGCGCCCGTGCTTGTCGTCGGGATTGTAGACCGTCCAAATCTCTTCCAGCGTGCGCGCCGAGCCGTCATGCAGGTAAGGCGCGTGCAGCGCAATGCTGGCCAGCGGCGCCGACTTCAACATTGCGGAATTATCCGTAAGCTTGCGCGTCCCCACGTCGAACAATTTGTGGTTTGTTCCCTTGGGCCCGCTATGACAATAGGAGCAGCGGTTGGTTTCAGGAATCGGCTTGCCGAACTTGTCTGTGTCGCGCGCGAACAGCGCCAGTCCGCGCTCCTGCGCCGGCGTCATCTCGCGACCCGGCAGCTTCCATCGGTTGGGCCGCGGCTGCAAGCTACGAATGTAAAGCGCCAGATCGGCGAGCGTGAGGTCGTCGTAGTTTTCCGCGCGCCAGAAGTACTTTTCCGTTCGCGGGCCGCATTCGGTGGGAATGTTGGGATTGCCGCCATTCCATTTGTAAGGCTCGGTATCTTTAATGCCCTCGATCAGTTTGTTGGATACGATGTCGCGGCCAAATCCGCTCGGTTCCAGATTCCATGTGAATCCGTCGAAGGTGGAGTCGATGTGGCAGGTGGCGCAACCGATCTGCCCTTGAAACGAATAGCGAGCCGTGTAAAAAGCCTGCTCGCCTTTGCGCAGCACAGAGAGTGTCTTGGGCCCGGCCAGCACGATGGTCGAGGTTACGCGATTCGTGCGCGTGTCGATGACGCTGATCGTATCATCCAGGCGATTGGCGACAAACAGCCTGCGGCCGTCGCGGCTCAGCGTCAGCCCGCGCGGATCATGCCCAACACTGATGCGCGCCACCACATAGTTCGCGCTGGCCGAGAGGTCCCGCGCATTGGAGCCCGGGTGTGTGCGCGCATAGCGCAGCAGCCGCGGCACATCGATTACGGTCACCATCTCCGAGCCGCCGCAGCTCACAAAGATGCGCGACTTGTCCGGCGTAATGGCCACGCCGAAGGGCCGCGCCGCATAGCGTTCCAGTTCATCCAGCGGAATCTCGACCGGCTTGCCCACATCCGCGCCAAAGACCGTCAGCGTGTAATCAAAGTATCCGCCGTGTTCCAGATGCGCTATCGGCACAAGGTTCTTGGGATGATATTCGGCTGCCACGCCCAGCCGTCCATCGGATGAGAAGGCCAGATGAAAGACGCCGGCGATGTGGTGCAGCGGAATACGATCAACTACCACGGCGCGCGCCGCGTCGATCACTGTAATCTCCGACTCCGGCGCCGTACGATTATCCAACTCGGTCCTCACCCGCGGCGGATTCGGGTAAACGTGCGTGACGTATAACCTGCTGCTGTCGGGCGAAAGCGTCAGATAGCTCGCGCCGCGCCCGGCCGCCAGCCGTTTTTCTTCCTCGCCGGTCTGGGCATCGAGCACGGCCACATCATTGCTGATGCGATTGGCCACGAAGAGCCGCTTGCCCGCACGGTCTTCCACCACGCTCGACGGCTCCGCGCCCACCGTCCAGGTGGCCACGACAGCCAGCGTCCGCGTGTCGATCACCGAGAGCGTATCCTCCCAGGTGTTGGTCACAAACAGCCGTTCTCCGTCAGAAGAGAGCGAAAACCCGCGCGGCACGCGGCCCACCGCGATGTTCTTAATCACCGCGAAGCTGGCCGCATCCAGCACTCGAACCTCTTCGCTCTGCTGGCAAAGCACATAGAGCCGCGCGCCATCGGGTGAGAGCAAGACCTCCAGCGGAGAAGCGTAGTCCGCGTCATTGGCGTCGCTTGCGCGCACCGGTTGATCTGTCCAGAGCGCAACCGCAAGCAGCGACAAGGCCAGCGCCATCAGCCCTGTGCACACCGCGGTTTGTATGCGCCTACTCAATTCGTATCTCCTGATATCGGTTCTTGCACCGTCAGCACGCGGTCCACGCTGAGTTTTTCCAGCGTCTGCTCGTGCCCGCTGGGCCAATGAACGATGAGCTTGTCGATTGTCGTCGTAGCGCCCAGGCCGAAGTGTAAGCGGCCGTCGTCCTGCGAGAGATAGCCGGAGCCGGCCACACGCTCCGCCGTCTGCCGCTTGCCCCCGGCGAAAACTTCAACGCGCGCGCCGATGCCATCGCGATTGCTCTTGGCCTTGGGACCGGGAGGATAATTATGGTCGCCGGGACGCATCCCGCCAACAAGTTTGATCTCGATCCAGTGCCCGGTATTGGAGGAGACGTTGTGCAGCAGCGTTCCTTTTCCGCCCAGGTTCACCACAAACGCATCAACCTTGCCGTTGTTTTCGTAGTCGGCAAAACAAGCGCCGCGCGCCGTGGTGCGCGTACTCAGAACATCTCCTGCCTCGCGCGAAACATCGGCAAACTTATCGTTGCCAAGTCCGCGAAACAGCGTGTGCTCCTGGGGAATGAGGTGAATGAGCCCGCCGTGGAAAATGAGTATATCGAGCAGGCCGTCGTTGTCGAAGTCGTAGACGCCTGTGCCCCAGCTCACGTACTGCGCGTTGGCCTGCGAGACGCCGTTGGACGCGCCAATGTCCTCAAAGCTCATCTTGCCAGAGTTCCACCCCGCGGACGAAGACCCGCCCGCGGGGGCCCCGGTGTTATGCAGCAGCCGGTTATAGTGGCCATCGGAGACCCACAGGTCGAGCACTCCGCGGCCTTCGAGATCGGCAAAGACCGGACCCATCGATGAAGTCGATTCGCCATTTTGCCCGTAGGCCGTGCCCGTCTCGTTGGCAATCTCCTCGAAGGTCCCGTCGTGCTTGTTATGAAATAAAAAGTTCTCCGTCCGGTCGTTGGCAACGTAGATGTCGTCCCATCCATCGTTGTCGAAGTCCGCCGCGGTCACGCCCATGGTGCGGCCCGCGTATGCGCCGATGCCCGACTTTTCAGTCACATCCGTAAAGGTTCCATTGCAGTTGTTGTGATACAGCTTGTTGGTTTCGCCCTCATAATCCAGCGGCCCCGGATAATTGTCGGCCGCGTAGTAGGCGCGATACTTGGGATCGAATTTGACGTAGCGGCCGATGAACAAATCGACGCATCCATCCCTGTCGTAGTCCAGCCAGGTGGAGCTGATAGCCCAGCCGTCCACCTTGATGCCAGCCTTCTCGGTCACATCGGTAAAGTGACCGTCGCCATCGTTGTGATAGAGAATCGTCTTGCCATAGCCGGTAACCAGCAGATCGACAAATCCGTCGTTGTCAAAGTCGGCCGCCGTCACGGCCATTCCGTACAAATCCGGATTGAGGCCGGACTTCTCCGTCACGTCAGTAAAGGTGCCGTTGCCGTTGTTGCGATACAGATGGTTATGAGGCGGCGTTGCGGGTTTTTCCTTGAGCGGATACGGATGCATCGAGTCGTCCAGCGGCCGCCCGTTGACCACGTAGAGAGACTCCAGCCCGGAGTTGTTGTAGTCGAACCAGATGCAGCCGGCGCCCGTTCCTTCCAGCAGCGAACCCAGTTGCCGCGACCCGAAGCTATGCGTAAAGTTGATGCCCGCCTTATCGCTGGCGTCTTCAAAGCGAATCACCGATGCCTGCGGTGGTGCCAATGGCGCCTGCGGCGCAGAAGTCACCTGCGGTGGGGACAATATCTGCGCTGTAACATTCTCCTGCCGCGCAAGCGGCGTCTGCCCCACCGCAGGTGGTGCCGCCGCCAGGGACACAATGCCCCAAAAAAGAAGAATGCGATAATCCATCTCAGTTGCCTCCCGGCGAACCACTTCCCGGACGAAGACCAGCCCGTGGGGATTCCGGCGATTTCTGCTGTGGTGCTTCTGCCGGCGCCGCGCTGGTCAGATCAGCCGGCGTGGTCGAGCGCAGCAGCACGGCCGGCACACGATTCTCCGACGCACGCTCCGGTCCCACATGACAGCCCACGCAGATGCGCTGTTCGCCGCGGCGAATCCAGAACCATCCGTGTTCCTGCCGCACTACCGCTCCCTTGGCATTCAACAACGCAAAGCGAATGGGCTTGTCGGCGGGAACCTTTGCGAAAAAGGACCCATCGATCTCGACCGGCGCCGTGCCCATAACAACCGTGCGGCCGGCAGTGTCCAGCATCTCCAACCGCACCAGCATGGGGGTCGACTCGGGCGTAACTTTCAGATCGCCTTCGCGCGACTGCCGCGCATCCAGCGAAAGCATGTTGGCATAGTCCCAATCATGCAGTCCCGAGGGATGACGCCTGGGCGTAGTGCGCGGCGCAACCAGGACCGGCTCGACAAGATTCTCATTGCTGACGGCGAATACGGTGTGCAATGCAGGCGAACCGGGCTTCCACGATTTAATTGCGTAATACATATTGGACGCGTCGCGCGCGCTCACCAGCCATGCTCCCGAGGCCGTCTCTGCAATCTCGCCAGCATACTCAGCGTGCGGTGCGGCAATGTGCGTCTCGGCGGCCAGCGGCGATGTGAATCGCGCCAGCGAAGTTCCGTGCGTGAAGACCACGTCGCCCGAGGCCAGTTGCCTTCCACCCCAACGCGCCCTGCCGTGATCGCAGCGATACGACTCCACGCCCGAGCCGTCGGCATAGATCAGATAAAGTTCAGGCGTTGCGCCGGCGCCCAGAGGGAAACCGGCCTCAAAGAGAATGCGCCCGTCCGCTAATACATCGGAAGGAAACGCGCTGGCCTGCATGTAGGTAAGCGGCAATACTCCCGGTCCGGCAGTCGGATTCAAGAACGTGTATCCCGGAAGATGACCGTCTTCGGCGGACTCCAGTTGAAATCCCCATGGCTCGTGCTGCGCCCAGACCATCCGCCCGCCCGGCAGATAGAACGGGCATATGGCATCGGTCGCGGTGGCAATCACCTTGCGTACCGAGCGATCAGCCAGCGTCAGTTCCCATATCTGCCAGGGATCGCTCGCGGCCTGCTTGCCCGCGAAGAGCACCATCTTGCCGTCGAAAAAAACATTGGCGTCCGCGGAAGCCGCAAAGCCCTTGACCAACGGCTCTGCCTTGCCTGAGTGAACCAACAAGAGCTGCGCGCCCTTGGGGAAACGCTCCCCTCCGCGCAAGGCAGCCAGCGGCTCGTAAACGGGAGCGGCGGTGACGATAATGTCCGCGGATGGAGCCTGCGCGGCGTCGGGCAAAAATCCGCATACTGGAAGCAGCATGGCAATGGATGCGGCGGCTGCCAGGAATCTGGCCGGGAATCTCATCCAACAGCCTCCAAGGAATAAGACCCCACCGCCTCATTTCGCAGCCGTGCGCGCTCACACTGCGAAAGTTCACCTTCGTGCAGCGCTTGCTCCCTGAGAGCCAGATACGGCTTGAGATCGGCCATCATTTTGTCGAATCCGGCGAAATCCAGCGATTGCTCGCCGTCGCTCCACGCCTTGTCCGGATTCGGATGCACCTCGACCAGCAGACCATCCGCGCCGGCGGCAACCGCAATGCGCGCCAGCGCGGGAACCATGTCGCGACGGCCCGCGGCGTGGCTGGGGTCGGCAATCACCGGAAGATGCGAGATCTGCTTGAGCAACGCAATGGAGGCCGCGTCGAAGGTGTTGCGCATCGACGTTTCGAAGGTGCGGATGCCGCGCTCGCAGAGAATCACCTGCGAGTTGCCGTGGTCCATCATGCACTGTGCCGAGCGCAACAGATCGGCCAGCGTGGCCACCATGCCGCGCTTCAACAGCACCGGCCGCCCGGAATGCGCCGCCGCTTCCAGTAGCGAGTAGTTCTCCATGCTGCGTGAGCCGATCTGCAGAATGTCGGCGTATTCTGCCACCGTTGGCACGTCCTCTTCCGACATGACTTCAGTTACGATGGCCAGGCCGTACTCTTTCCGCGCGCGCGAGAGCATCTTCAGCCCTTCCAGGCCAAGCCCTTGAAATGTGTAAGGGGAACTGCGCGGCTTGAAGGCGCCTCCGCGCAGAATGCGCGCCCCAGCACGGCGGACATGGTTGGCGGTGGACATCAGTTGGGACTCGGTCTCAACCGAACATGGACCTGCCATGGTGATGAAATCGTCGCCGCCGATCACCAAATCCAGCACCGGCACTTTCGTCTGCCGGCGCTGTGCGCTCTTCAGACAATCGGATGCTTCGGCAAATCGTTCGTGCCAGTTCTCGCGCACTTTCTGCGCTCCGTTCCGGGGAAACTTCAGGCTACCGGAATTATGTAGGCCGCGCCTCCATCGAAAGGTGGAGACGGAGCGCGGCTCACTCGCCCGCCAACTCGCGTGTTATCAATGCTTTGAACGATTATCTGTGAAGAATGAAGTTGACAGGAAAACAGTTATTTTGTTCCTGCCATGGGTGGCGGATGGTAGCCGAAGGCCGCATCCACAACCGCTGCAATGCCCAGCGCCGTTTCGTCCTGAAAGGGTCGGGCGACAATCTGTACGCCGATCGGCAACTTCTCCGGCGAACTCCCCACGGGAACCACCGCGGCCGGCGCGCCCAACACATTGAACCACTGGGTGTGCCGCACAGCGTCCAGATAGTCCACGGCCTGGCCCTCGATGATCCAGGTCCGCTCTCCGTGACGGAAGGCGGGAATGCTGGCCACCGGGCACAGCAGCACGGGATACATGCTCATCTCCGCCAGCGTCTTCGAGCGCAGCAGGTCCAGTTCAGCCCATGCGTCCAGCAACTCAACCGCAGAGAGCGGCGGCATGGTTTCGGCAAAGCCAAGAAACTCACTGAAGATGGGACTCAGCTGCTCGCGCCGGCCGCGAATATCCGGCTCATAGAACATGGCTCCGCACTGCACAAAAAACTTCCACCACAACTTCCGCAGCAACTCCAGCGTTTGCGGCCGGAACGGCTCTACGCGAAAACCGGCGTCGCGCAGCGCAGTCGCCGCGGCCCGCACCGCGGCCCGCGTCTCCGGGGTAACCGGAACGAGGCCGTCATCCTCGAAAAATCCAATCGTGTTCGTCCGCAGTTCGTCGAGACTCGGCTCCCGCAACGCAATCGGCGGACTCGCCGGATCGTGCGGGTCCTGGCCGCTGAGCGTGCGGAACATGAGCGTCACGTCGCTCATGGTGCGCGCCATCGGCCCAATAGCGCCCAGCGTGGAGAATGGACCCACGCACGGCGGCAGATGCCCGCGCCCCGGAATCCGTCCCGGCGTGGGCTTGAGTGAGCAGATGCCGGTAAAATGCGCGGGAACGCGCACCGAGCCACCGCTGTCGCTGCCCAGTCCTGCCGCTGAAAGCCCCGCCGCAATGGCTGCCGACTCACCGCCGCTCGATCCGCCCGGCGTGCGTTCCAGGTCCCACGGATTCCGCGTGCGTCCGTGCAGCAGATTCGCCGTCTCGTAGGCCATCAGGAACTCCGGGCAGTTGGTCGTGCCCAGGATTAACGCCCCCGCCGCCCGCAGCCGCTCGACCACCACCGCGTCTTCGCGTGGTGCCTCGCCCTTGTGCAGCAGGCTGCCGATCTCGCACTTGAAGCCTCGTGTAGCGATCGATGACTTCACGGTCACCGGCAATCCAAACAGCGGCCTACGGGACCGCGTTCCACGCCACGCATCGTGCTTCCGCGCCCTCTCACGCACACGCTCCGCATCGAAGTCGGCGAATACATTTAATTGCGGATTCAGCCGCTCGATCTGTTGAATATGCGCCTCGGCCAACTCGGTGACAGAGAGCTCGCCGGAGCGCAGAAGCTCCAGTTGCCGCGTGGCCGACTCAATCGTCATGCCGCTCATGGCTCCAGCTCTCCGAATCCCGTTTCTCGATGGGGTTATAGCGCGGACTGAATTGTTTCTTCTCTTCTTCGGCGCGCTTCTGCTTCTTCTTAGTATTGGCATGGATGATGGGCCAGACCGAATGCACCAGAAAGTATAGGGAACCAAGTACCCCGGACGAGACGCCTAGACTCCGCGCAATCTCTTTTTGGGAATGACCATCCAGCCAGTGGACTGTCAGCAGCAGCCAACCGCGCGCCAGCCAAAGAATGAACAGAATGCACACCGCGTTGAGAACCATCCGAAGATGGCCCCTTCCGCGAACCGCGCCGATCTCCCGCGGGCTTTCAGCCAGTTCTTGAATCTCCGATTCGTCCATAGGTCTCATGGTCTCGTATCCTGGGCTGGCGTTGCGTGCTGATCGCGGTACTCAAAATGATACACGCGGTTAGGCTCGCCCGAATCGAAACGATCGTTCCAATTCAACTGGTACTCCAGGGACTGCGCGTCCTGCGGAAATTCCTCAGAGTCAGGGTAAGGATAGGCGCTCATCTTATGAAATGGCAGTTGCGCCACGGTAAAGGGCGATGCATCCCACCAGTCCATGTCCTTCACGTATCCGTTGGCATAAAAGAAGTAGTCGCGCTTCCAGTGCGCGGGCAGCGCCGGCAATTTTGTTGCGTCAAATTCGGCGGCTATCTCCTCGCCGCTGCCGAAGATGACATAGCGGTCGTCGATACTCTTCAACAGCTCCGTCACGTCGCCCATGCGTGTGTAGTTGCCGCGCTCATGCTGGAACGGCCCAGTCAAACTCACAAGGTCATAGTCGTAGTCGAGATCTCCAGGGCTTTCTCCCTCAATCTGCTTTGGGTAGCCGCGGAAATGCAGCGTGGCCCGTGTCAGCGGAACTTCTTCCGTTCGCGCCTCTGCCTCGGCATGGTCGTCGATGAGCACCTGGTCCCAATAAAGCTCGAGATTGGTGACGAGCCGGATGCGCCGCGCGCCCGCGGGCAGCTTGCCGGTGAGGTCCACCACAATCGTGCGTTCCATTCCGGCGGGAAAACCCACATTGTCCGCAACGCGCTTCCATGTACCATCAGGCAGCTCGGCCTCAACATAAGGCGAGATTGGCTTGATGCCCGCCTTCCACGCGGCATACAGAGAAGTCGCGCTGAAGTAGTTCACATAGCCGGTCATCAGCAGCCGAAGCTGAGCGCTATGCTGTACTTCTCCCAAATCCAGCGTGAGCGAGTGCAGATTCGCAAAGCCATCATAGGGCAGCGGCGTGAAGCCGCTGGCGAATTTGTGATCGCGGCGGCTGATCTGGTCGAGCACATCGCGACCCTCCCCGTCCCACGCGCCCACGGGCAGCCGCGCGCCCGCCGTGGCTACTACGCGCCCTGAAGCAAACGGCGGATCGTCGAGGAAGCGTTCGTCGGGATTGACTTCCACATTCTCCGGATGATCGACTGCAATCAGACGCAACTGGTCGATGTAGTTGACCTCCTCCATCGGCTCCATGAAGCGCAAACTCAGTTTGCCGTTCACCGGCGCAACTGCGTCACCGTCAACCTTGATCCACTCGCCGGGGTTGGGCGTGTTGCGCCGCGTGGGCGTGAACCAGTGGCCCACCACCGCCGCGCCTATCACGTCCGTGACCAGCTTGTACTTGTGGCCGTCCCAGGCAAAGAGCACGGGGCAAGAACTGCCGCGGCGATCAACTTCCTTCATGGCGATCACCGGCTGATGCGGCAAGTCGATCTCATCCTGCAGCACGCCCGTTGGCCAGAGAATCCGCAGCAGGTCAATGTGGTCAGCATCGCCCAGGCCAACGAGAATCTGCGGTGGCCCCTGCGTCTGATAGCCCGACGCCCCGGCCAGCTCCCACTTCTGCCAGTGGCCGCTCGAGAAGATCTCCACCTTCACGCCCAGCGCCGTCTTGTTGTCCGCAAAGCCGGTCAGGTCGAGGCGGACGGAGTGATTCTTGTTGCCGCCCACGTTGCGCAGCAGCACCGGCGGCGCGTTTACCTGCGTCACAATCAAATCCGCTGCGCCGTTGTCCTCGACGGCAATCAACCCGCGCGGCGCGGTCAGCTTCACCTTGTCCAGGCCGAGCACATGGCTCACGTCTTCAAAGGTTCCATCGCCGCGATTGCGGAAGACCTTCACGCGCGGCCCTGCCTTGGTCTCCAAAACCGCCGCCAGATCGATCCATCCGTCGTTGTCGATGTCGATCGGTGTAAGGCCCCATCCGCCGTCCACGCCTTTCAGAGGCAGATGGACGGGCACAAAGGTACGACCCATATGATCGGGTCCTTCGACGTTACGCCAGAGCGTGAGGCCCGGCCTGCGATCATGCGTGAAATAGTTCATCCAGCCGGTCTTCGTGATGGCAATATCCATCCAACCGTCCTTGTTGTAGTCAAACACGGCGATTCCCACTGTGCCTGGAGGAACAAAGGTTTCCTCAAATCCTGCGGCAGAAAAGTCCGGCGCATAGAGCGCCTGCGTCGGATACTTCCCTTCCCTCGGGTTCACATAAATCAACGGCGCTGGCCCATCGCCGGTCACCACAATGTCCACGGCGCGATCGTTGTTGAAGTCGGTTAGAATCACCGCATTCGTCTTGCCGCTGCCGCCCAATCCTGTTGGTTCCGTCCACTCGGTAAACGTCTTGTTGCCGTTGTTTCGCCAGAGCACATTCGACGTTCCGCCCGCCGTCAGCGGCGCTCCAGTGAGAAACAGATCCAAATCCCCATCGTGGTCGTAATCGATAAACGTGATTCCGCTTGGCCGGTTCTTCGCAGCCAGCCCAGACTCAGCCGTTACATCCTGAAACTTGCCCTTGCCCAGATTGCGGAAGAGTAGCACCGCATCGTCCAGCGCCACGGCCAGGTCGTTCAACCCATCGCCGTCGTAATCGCCCACGGCGCAAGCCACGGCATGGCCCTTGGCCTTCAGCCCCGCCGCCTCTGCATCCCACTCCTCATAACTGCCGTCGCCCTTGTTGTGCAACACGCGAATGGCCTGCGCGCCCGCCTGCATCAGCACTAGGTCCATGCGTCCCTCGCCGGTCACATCCATCATGCACGCGCCGCCGGTGGTGGTGAAGGGCGCAGTCTTTGCAGTCACCATCGGCTGCGCCACCAGCTTCATCGGAATCATTGCCTTCTTCGCGGCCTCGTGCTCCTCCACCGGCAACACCGTTGAGTAGTGCCCCTGCTCGCCGTAGGAGAGCCCGATGGGCGCCCCTATCTTGGTGCTGGTCAAATGCTGAAAGCGCTTGAAGTGCTCTTTGGCATCGGTGGTGTTGCCGGAGCGCTGCAACGCGCGCGCCAACTGAAACTCTGCCGAAGCGTGCAGCGGGTCGATCGCCAGCGCTTTCTGGAAAACTGCAATAGCCTTGTCGAGCTCCTTCATCTCCTGGTAGCAAACGCCCTCGAAATAAGTGGAATCCGCATCCCTGGGATCGAACGTCACCGCCTGTTGGAAGCTCTTGAGCGCCTCCTCCAGCTCATTGCCCGCGTGCTGGGCGAGACCCAGGTTGTACCATGCCTGGGCGCTGCGTGGTTCCAAAACGAGAGCCGCCTGCAAGGCCTTCTTGGCCTCGTCCAGCTTTTGCAGAGCCATCAGCGCAATGCCATCATTGATTGCCGCCTGCGCCAGCCTGGGATCCTTCTGGAACGACTCGGCAAACGACGCCGCCGCGCGCTCTGTAAACTGCTGGCTCATCTGCGCCACGCCGCGGTTATTCAGCCGCACCGCCTCAGCGTCAAAGCGCGCTTGCGCTCCCGCCGCGGTCGCCACAAAAAGAGCAAGGGCTATCAGCCCGGTCATCCTCATAGTTCTTTTCCCCAATCCGGTAGTAACCGCATAACCAAGATGCGGCATAACCTTTCAGTGTATGCGAGCGGCCAGTCGCGCCGCATCGTAACAAAGTATGAGCTATTGATGGCGTGCGCGGCCGGGACGCGCGGCCACCAAATGCCGACGCCTCATCTTGAGGTGGCGCTATCTATCGAGAAGTCTGGCCAGGCGGCTTGAACAGCCCTTATGCAAGCGTTGCCGGGGTGCGATATACTCCGTTACGTAATGGAAATAAGGAGGTTTCACGATGAGTAACCACGCAATTTTGAAGATGGCTGCGGCCGGCGCGCTGGCCGTGACGATGATCGCGGCGCCGAGCTTGATGAAGGCACAACAGGGCGCGACGATTCTGAAGCCAGAGGACACGCAGAAACTGCTGCCGGCCAGCGTGTTCTACTGTGGGCAACCGGCAACCACGCAGGTGCGCAACTCAGGCGGCGTGAAGTTTGCTGACGGGCACTACGTGCTGGCGACCCTGGTGGACACCACCGGCTACTCGGCCGCCGTGGCGTCGAAGTACCAGGCTTACTTTATCGTCGAGGTTCCCATCAAGTTGGGCGGGCACAACCTTGCCGCCGGTATCTACGGCGCGGGAATCGTCGGGGACAAGTTCCTGGTCACCGACGTGGGAGCGCACGACGTGCTCTCGGTGGCCGTGAGCGAGGATACGGAACTCAAGCGGCCCATGCCGCTGCAGATTGTGGCCGACCCGGCCGGCGGATTCCGGCTCTATATCGGGCGGCAATACGTGACCTTCAAACGGTAGTAGAAGCGAACGCAGGCTCTGACGTCACGGCTTTCAGCTTCCAAGATGCAGGTGGAAGAAGGCCTCGATGCGGCGGCGGGCGTCCATTGCGGCAGGCTCGTTGTAGCCGACGGCCTTGAAACGCAGCACTTTCAAAAACTGGTAGCCCCGGTGGTTGTTCATGAAGGAATGGCCGGCGTCGGGGTACTCCTTTACATCATGGGGGATGAGGGCGCGATCAAGGGCCTTCGCCAACTGATCGGCAACGCCTTGCTCCCACTTGGCCATGCCGCCGTAGCTGCCGACTAGCGGGCAGGCCACGTTAAGGAAATCATCGATGTCCTTGGGAAGCGGGCCGCCATAGTTGACGCTGGCAGCGGAGAAACCGTGCCCGGAGGCGAGCAGGAGTGCGAACCCGCCGCCCATACAGAAGCCGATGACGCCGACGCGTCCATTGCAGCCGGGTTGGGCGAGGAGCCAGCTTCGGGAGGCTTCAACGTCGTCGAAGGCGTGACCGGTGCGGGCAATCATGTCGCGGATGACCTGGCGGATGCAGATGAGCCGGCCGCCTTTGTAGTAAAGATCGGGAGAAACTGCCATAAAGCCGGCCTGGGCAAGCCAGTTGGCCTGGTTGCGGAGGTCCCGGCTCATGCCAAAAACGTCGTGCAGAACGACGACGCCGGGAACGGAGGCCGTGGATGCGGGAGCAGCGAACCATGCGGGCATCTGGCCCCGCGGTGTGGGAATGAGGACGTTGGGCATGATCGTGCTCCTATGGCAGACGGCGGTCTCGCTGCCGATAGGCAATTCTACTCCCAGACTGAGTTGCAGGACCGTGATAAGCTGGGCGGGTTTTGGCTCCTTTTTCCAGGTGTGCCTGCGAAAGGCGTGCCGCGGATAAACAGGAGAACTTATTTGCGTAGTGGATGGTGCGGGTACCCGCCTCGATTTTGGCCACTTCTTCTTTAATCAGCTACTCGTCCTCGTCCTCATTTGAGGGATCGTAGTCTTCGCAAGTATCGCGCCGATTGCAGCTTGCGCAATCGCTGGGTTCGCAGATTTCCTTTTCCGGTGCCATCTCGTCGCCCTCATCGGTGACGGTCATGGAGTGCACAATTTCGGTATTCTCACGTTCGGAATCGCGATCTATATTCTGCGAGGCGATCTGGACGGCGTAGAGGAGCAGGCCGGTGCGGCGCGCATCGATGCGGGAGCAGAGGAAGGCAGCCGTGATCTTGGAGATGGCTACCTGGATGGAGGCAGAATCCTCCAGCAGGGGGAGCTTGAGGTCATCAAATTTGATGTAGTTTGGTGCGGCCATGGCATGCGTGCGGGCGTGGTAATAACAATAAGCCGATCCGAGCAGAGCCGGAGATTGGCATCGTTTACCGTTGGTCTTGATATGACGACATAGCTGGTACATCAGATACCCCCACCCCTACTTTGGACGCAAAGTCGTTGTTTTGTTGAGGTTACAGATGGGGTTGCGCTGTAAAATCGTCAAAACAAAGGAGTTCCCTGCAAAGTCGTCCAGGATAAGGAGTTACGGGCAGTTTCGGCCTCTGCCGGCGGTTTTCGGCTGGCAGATGGCGCGAAAAAGACACCCAGGACGATGTTTGAAGGAAGACTTCTGGGATCATTGTGCAACGAAGAAGTGAATTAATCTGCAAAGGGCTGACCGTCCAGGCAGTTACTTGCGGTGGGACAGCCGCTCACTTTTCGCTCGCATGGGATTCGTGGTTTCCCAAGTCCCCAAATGTGAGGGACCTGTTCGATAAGCTCAGGGCAGGCTCTGGGATACCCGGCTGGGCCGTTTTATTGCAGGGTAAATAAAGGATCAGATTGCCACGTTGGTGATATTCGGTTCTACGAGGGCGGCCATCCAATCCCGAATTAATGGCGACGACGGCCGCAACAACTCTTATATTTCTTACCACTTCCGCAGGGGCAAGAAGTATTCTTTGCGGGTGGATGGGACTTGTTGAAGGCATTGATGTCTGCGACGAAATCTATGCACTTCCGAGCCGGAACGCAGAACGAAAAAACGGTATTTCCGCCGTAATTTGTTACCGCAAAATCCCCCGCCCCCAAAATATCCATGCCAATTATTACATCCTCACCGCTGGGCACATGTACCATCGCGACCTGCATCATTGAGCACATCACTTTACTTGGTAAAGCGATGTTGACCAGATGGCTTGTAGTGGTAATAAATCCACCCCCGACGCCCACGCTGGTTGCGCGAATTGAGGAAAGGTTGAGATCCTGCACTACCTTTGGAGAGATTGTGCTATGGGTCGCTCCGGTATCGTACAAGGCTTGGTACTTCTTGCCGGGAAATGGAGTTGTATTGGGCAGGAAGGCCGGAAAAATCTCGACCTCATTTGTTAATTTGAGTGCTCGCCCATTAAAGCGAGTGGTAAAAGCCTGATTTGGAAGGGGACTCATGCCATGCTATTGTACATCGGACTGTGCAGTATAAGAGTGTAGCTATCAGAGGTGGAAGAGCAAGGTTGTAGTGTGAATGTTCCAGGGGTGTACGCCTTTAACGCTTCTGTATAAGCTGCGCCGATGTCATCGAAATCTTTGATTAGCTTCTGGTCAACGATTAGTAGAACCTTACCGTTGTATTTCTCTGCAAGTTCTTTCTGATTGGCGATATACCACTCAAGATTCTTCGTAAGGGATTCAGGAGCGCCTAAGCCTTCAGCTGTCTTGTCCGAAAGTGTCATTTTCTCCTCGCAGTGGTACGTTCCATGCGTTCCATATCAGAGCAAACCAAATTCCACTTTAGTCTATACCATAAAAAGAAAATTTTAAGCAACAGTCAGCCATGTATATTAATGCCGCTGTAAAATCGTTAAAACAAAGGAGTTCCCTGCAAAATCGTCCAGGATAAGGAGTTACGTGACGTTTCGGCATCTGCCGGCGGTTTTCGGCTGGCAGATGGCGCGAAAAAGACACCCAGGACGATGTTTGAAGGAAGACTTCTGGGATCATTGTGCAACGAAGAAGTGAATTAATCTGCAAAGGGCTGACCGTCCAGGCGGCCACCTGCGGTGGGGCCAATCGGCGCTTGCGCGCCATGAGGTTCTTGGTTTCCCAAGTCCCCAAATGTGAGGGACCTGATCGATAAGCTCAGGGCAGGCTCTGGGATACCCGGCCAATTGGGGTAACGGGATTGAGGAAGTCATGCGCAGCCCCATCGCCCTCCGTCGAACGGGCTTGACAACTATATATACTAATGGCACAATAGATATATATAGAAGGAGATGCCATGGCCATACCCCTGACCTCGATCCGGCTGGATACCAAGCTTGCAGACAAGGCCGTGCGCGTTCTCGGCGCCAAGTCGCGCACCGAGGCTGTTCACGTGGCGCTGAAGGAGATCGTTGCTCTTCAGGAGTTCAAAGACCTTATGAGGAAGTACGGCGGCAAATGCTCCTTCGCGGGAAGTGATGAGTGAGTGTGTAGTATTTGATACCTCGGTCCTCGTCGACCATTTGAGGACCGATCGTCATGCACTGCGCATGGCGAATCTAAACGCTCTGGTGCGCAACTCGTCGGTCGTTCTCGCGGAACTTTGGCGCGGGGCTGTCTCGCCGGTTGACAAGAACATTCTGCATACACTCGAAAAAAAATACCCTATCCTGACTCCAACCAGAAACAATTGGCTGGAGTCGGGCCTGCTTCTTGCGAAGATGCGCGAAGACAATGGATTCGATCCGAATAAGCTGCGCGAGCTTCATTTCGATGTACTGATCGCGCTGACCGTGCGAAGCTACGGGGCCAAACTGATTACATCGAATCGCACCGACTTCGAACTGATTCGCGAGTACCGAGATTTCGAGATGGAGGTCTGGTAGGCCTTCTCTCCCTGGTCCCCAAATGCGAGGGACCAGGGGCACCCGGCATGGGGTGGAGTTCGTGGTTTCTCTCCCTTCCCAAAGTACGCAAAGGATGGGGTACCGGGCCCACAAAACGGATCTATGGTTGAAAATTACCTGCTTTCGTTTGCAAGGGCTTTCAGGTCGCAGTCATGTACAGGGTATTGATGGCAGTCTCAGGAGAAAGAAGGAATGGGAACTAGAGTGCAGCAACAACGGAAAGCGTAACAGTTTTGTTGACACTTTAAGCGAAAACTGCCAACATGGATAAGGTTGACAGAAATGTCAACAAGGCTACAAAAGCAGCGGTAAGTCCTTTGGAATAAGCGTGGGCAATTTTCCAAAAACGGTAATTTCTAAGAGTGTATGGACCTGGGGGGAATCGAACCCCACGCGGACGATGGATGGGAATCCCTGCCGCACACCAAGCCAGGCCCATATTGTAAGGACCGGCCCCAATTTTTAGCTGAGGCCGGGTTGTAAACCGTGAAGGTTACCATCCTGTTTCTTTGCGGAGCCGGGATGGTGATTCGGGTAATGCGTTGAACGGCCAGGCTGCTCTCAGGAGTCGCCTGGCCTTCGGCGTCTTATCAACATACTTCTAAGGTATCAGCGTTTCGTTTTTTACGTACAGGTGCAAAGTTCGGGTCTTTCTGTGGATAACTCGGCGGAAAACGAGATGAAATCTGTAGAGATGTCTCGATTTAACAATACTTTGCCTCAGATTGTGCAAATTCGCTCTATGCTGGGCTACTATCGTCCCCTCCCTCCGGGAGTGGCGGACTACAATGAGATAAATTCCTGCATTGGCTGCTCAATGTTCTAAGTTTCTCCCGACAATAAAACCCATCCTCCAGATCATTGAAATTCGAAGTTTCACATATCTGAAAATTCAGACATAGGTCACCCAACATTTGTGGTCAGAACTCGGCCACCCTCCACTCTACCTAAATCTAGGGATTACGCCATTCATCTGGTCTTCCGTTATTGGTATAGCGAACCCTTTCGACATGAATTGCGGCGTTCGGCGCGATTTCTCGTCCTCTTTCAATTGCTTCCGCTTGAGTTTGCTCGACAGCGCTGGCTCTTTCAGACCCGGGCCTACGTATCGCATAGTCGCCCTCTGATCTGCGCTCGATGTAGATTTCTCGCTTTGCCATTTCTGACCTCCTATAGTTTTCTTCTGTTCCTCAGCTTCTTTAGCTGCATCCGCTGGTGGTCCCGCAGCTCATGCAGCGGTGGCAGGAGCCGTTGCGGACCATGATGGCTCCACAGACCGGGCAACTGGGCGCATCGCCCATCTCGTACATCTCGCGCATGGCTTCGGTGGCGTGGTAGACGCCGCGGTCCTGGAGTTGCGGGGCCTGGGAGGCACTGGCGGCGCTAGATAAGTCAGTCTGCGCCGGGGGAGCAATGCCGCCGCCGCTCGGCGGGCCGCTAACCTGATTCAGACGC
Source organism: Occallatibacter sp. (assembly GCA_050012015.1). Lineage (GTDB taxonomy): Bacteria > Acidobacteriota > Terriglobia > Terriglobales > Acidobacteriaceae > Telmatobacter. Next base: position 272,134 of record JBEKHZ010000003.1, read on the forward strand.
TTGGCAACCTCCTCGGCCAACCGGGCAAGGTGGCTCTGCGCCAGCGAATCCTGATACGGCTCGGTCTCGGGCGCCATGCTGGGCGAGGGGGTCAGTTGCGGAGCTTGCGGAACCATCCCCGAGAAGAGCGACAACTGCGTGCCGGAGAGGAAGCGCAGATCCATCCAGCGGAAGATGTAGTCCATAATGCTGGTAGCCTGTCCGATCTGCGGGTTGCCCGTCCAGCCGAAGGGCTCGAAGCGAGTGTAGGCAAACTTGTTGCACAGCACCTTGAGCGGAACGCCATGCTGCAGGGCGATGGAGATGGAGGTGGCGAAGGAGTCCATCATGCCGGAGACGGTGGAACCCTCCTTGGCCATTCTGATGAAGATTTCGCCGGGCTGGCCGGATGGGTATAGGCCGACGGTAATGTAGCCTTCGTGGCCGTTTAGAGCGAATTTGTGGGTGATGGAGGCGCGCTCGCCGGGCAGGCGGTGACGGATTGCGCGAGGCGGGGCATTCTGGTCCTGCACGTCGGGATTGATGGCCTCCTGCGCGCCCGAAGGCTGCAACGTGGGCACGGCGGCTAATTTGGCAATCTCATCCAGGACGCGCTGGAAGGCTGTGCCCGCAAGGAAGACCGTCTGCGCGGGAACCTCAACTGTTTCGCCGCTTTTGCCTTCAAGAGCCTTGAGGTCGGCTTCGGCGGCGGGTTGGCTGGCGGCCAACTGCGACAACACGCGGTTGCCGGAAACGTCCAGAGCCGAGGACTCGTGCCGGGCGTCCATGCTGGTATTCAGCGGCTGGGTTCCCTTGGAGCCGTCGCGGTAGATGGCCACGGACTTGAGTCCCTGGCGCCAGCTTTCGGCGTAGGCCTCGGCGAGGTCCTCGACGGTGGCTTCGTGGGGCAGGTTGACGGTCTTGGAGATGGCGCCGGAAAGGAACGGCTGCGCGGCCGCCATCATCTTGATGTGGCCCATGTAAGGGATGGTGCGGGTGCCCTTGATCGGCTTGAAGCTGCAATCGAAGACAGACAGGTGCTCGGGCCGGATGCCGGGCGCGCCCTCGATGGTGCCGGTGGCATCGACGTAGCTGACGATGGCGTTTACTTCATCCGCCGTATAGCCCAGCTTGAAGAGGGCTTCGGGAACAGTGCTGTTGACGATCTTGATATTGCCGCCGCCCACCAGCTTCTTGTACTTGACCAGCGCCAGTTCCGGCTCAATGCCCATGGTGTCGCAGTCCATCATGAAGCCGATGGTGCCGGTGGGCGCCAGAACCGTTGTCTGGGAGTTGCGGTAGCCGTACTTTTCTCCGTAAACCAGGGCCATATCCCAGCTTTCGCAGCTGGCGTCGATCAGGGCGTCGAGCTGGGGCACGGTGAAGGGCTCGCCGCTCTGCCGCGACCGGCCGATGTTGTTGACTTCAGCGCGGTGCATGCGGATCACGTCAAGGAACGGCTCGCGGTTGACGTAGAAGCCGGGGCAGGCGCCGCCTTGATGTTCGACATTGGCGGTCAGCGGCGTTGCCGATGCGATCGGCGGACAGTTGGCGGCCAGGATGGCGGATTGCAGGTAGGCCTGGCCGGTGAGAATGGCGGTCAGAGTGGCTGCATAGTCACGGCCGGCGTCGGAGTCATAAGGCAGACCCATCGCCATCAGCAGCGCTCCCAGGTTGGCGTAGCCCAGCCCCAGCGGCCGATAGTCGTGAGAGTTGCGGGCTATGGCCTCGGTGGGATAGCCGGAGTTGTCCACCAGTATCTCCATGGCGGTAATGATCACGGTGATGGCGTGCCGGTAGGCCGGAATGTCAAAGCCGCCCGACGGGGTGACAAACTTCATCAGGTTGAAACTGGCCAGGTTGCAGGCCGAGTTGTCCAGGAACATGTACTCCGAGCAGGGATTCGAAGCGTTGATGCGCGCCGTGTTCTTGCTGGTGTGCCAGCGATTGATGGTTGTATCGAACTGCATGCCGGGATCGCCGCACTGCCATGTGGCCTCGGCAATCTTGCGCACGATCTCGCGCGCCTTGTAGGTCGCAACCGGCTTATGGTCCTTCACCGTATAGGTGGTATATTCGCCGTCGTTCTCGTAGGCGCGCATGAACTCGTCGCTCACGCGGACGGAGTTGTTGGCGTTCTGAAAGAAGATGGACGAAAAAGCCTCTGAATCAGGGCCTGAGCCGTCGTAGCCGGCCTTGATGAGGGTGTGAGCCTTGGCCTCTTCCTTAGCCTTGCACTCAATAAAATCAACGATATCCGGGTGGTCCGCGTTCAGAATCGCCATCTTGGCCGCGCGGCGGGTCTTGCCACCGGACTTGATGACCCCGGCAAAGGCGTCCAGGCCGCGCATAAAGCTCAAGGGTCCGCTGGCTACGCCGCCGCCCGAGACAAATTCCTTGCTGGAACGCAAGGAACTGAAATTCGTGCCCGTACCCGAGCCGAATTTGAAGAGCATGGCCTCGGTCCGCGCCAGCTCCATGATGCCGCTCATCGAATCCTCAACCGAGTTGATGAAGCAGGCCGAGCACTGGGGATTGCGGTAGCCGGAAGCGGAGTAGTGCACGCCGCCGGTGGCCGGATCCCAATGCCAGTTCTGCCCCTCCGCCTCCGGCTCCAGCCGGTCGCAGCCCACGTTGAACCATACCGGCGAGTTGAAGGCCACCTTCTGCGTCAGCAGCATGTGAACCAACTCGTCGTGGAAGATAGCCGCATCCTCAGGGGTGGCAAAGTAGCTGCCCGCCAGGCCCCAGTCGCGGATGGTCTCCGCCACCCGGCTCACCAGTTGGCGGACGCTGATCTCACGCTCGTGTGTGCCCTGTTTTCCATGCAGGTACTTTGAAGCCATGATGTTAGTTGCCGTGACCGACCAGTCCGCCGGCACTTCGACGTTTTCCTGCTCGAAGATGATGTTGCCCTTCTGATCCGCGATCGACGCGGTACGCTGCTCCCACTGAATCTCGTCATAGGGGGAGACGCCCTCGGTGGTGAAGCGGCGTGTGAAGGTCAGGCCCTTCTGGATTTGGGGAGTCTGCTGGGCGGCGGCGGAAGAATGATACTGGACCTCGTTCATAAAACCCTCACAATCGGCAAATAATGTTGAAACGTCGGCCCCCCTCCAGTGCAATGCTTTTTGGAGCCTGGGGGAGTCAGGAAATAGTCTCGGTCAAAGAACGGGAAGCGGGGATAAAAAGTACCGCAAGTTCTCTGTTCTCAGTAGCCTCTTTGTGGAACAATCACACCGGAAATCGTTACAAGCCGTTTAAGGCCGCAGATGAAAAAGTACCTCTGTCTGTTGTACATGTCAACAAAAAACCACAATATCTAGTGTTTTGTTGACATTTCAGGCACCAACTTTGCAAACAAAGGCATTTGCCTGTGGAAAGCTCCAAAGACCCTTGCAGAACGCGGGTTTCCGTATGTAAAAATTTGCCCAAATTTCAGTGCAACCCAAGGGTCTGGCAACCGAACTGCCCTCAGAATCCAAGCCTAGTCCTCGCCGGGGCCGGGGACAAGGCGCAAAAACGGTGCAATTAGGAGGTATGGATGTGGGAGATGCGGAAAAGCAGGGCATAAGACTTTGAGAGTAGCGGCATCGATCCGACACAACAGAAAAATGGGTATGAGCCTACGCCCATACCCATGATTTGTTTCCGGAGGCCGCGTTCGTCAGTTTGCCGCCTTGACCAGCACCAACTGCTGCTGGTCGCTGGTGGCGATCTTCTGGTAGTACTCGCGCAGGGCCGGGTACTCATTGGGATCGAGCAACACGAAAAAGCGAGCGAAGGTGTGCCGGATGTCGATGGTCCCCGCGCCGGGAATCGACTTGACCACCAGCATGGCGTGACCTTCCCAGGGCAACTGCGCTGGCGTGGGAGCGCTTTCGACGGTGAAGCCTGCCGGCAGATGGTAGACCGCATCGTCGATCACCTGATCGGAGTAGTGCAGATCGACGGCGGCCGTGCGCTTCTCCTCGGCGACGAACTGGGTATGCGCGCCGGTGGAGAAGAAGAAGCCGGGCAGCATCAAACGCTTGCCGGTGGAGCTGCCTAACTGCCCGGAAACCTTCGCGGAAATCGAAAGATAACCCTCCGCGGTCTCCAGTCCCTGGATCTTATCCACCTCCCCGGCAATTCCCTGGGGCAGCAGGTTGTGCAGGGATTCATTGAACTGCTTTTTGACCTCCTCCGGATCGGAGGTCAGGTTGAGCTGGCGCCAATGGAGCGCCTGGGGGCCGTTCATCAGCATTTTGATGGTTCCGGTGACCCCGCCCTGCGCGTCCAGGGTCAGATCGGCGGCGTGTGCGGTGGTGGCCTCCTTGGCTGAGTTGGGCGGGGTATAGACCGGTCCCTTGGCGTTCTGCTGGATTCCGCCGGCCATCGTGTGCTTCCAATGCAACTGGCCGAAGGGGCAGAGCTTTTCGCCCGGATCGAGGTAAATATCCTTGCCGTCAATGTGCAGCACAACCAGCAGCGCGTCCAGTTGATGGAGCGAGAGAAGGTTGGGATCGAAGACCGACCGGTCCCGGTTAACCACCTGCAGCCCATCGGCCTGCAGGCCCGCGGCGCGCGCCAGTGCCAGGTAAAGGGCGGCAATGTCATTGCCCGAGCCCCTCTTCTCGTTCCACACATCCTGCGCCTTCTTCAGTTCCTTCTTGAGATGCAGCAGCTTGCGCTCTTCTTCGGTCTTCGCTCGCGTAAAGTCGGTGTTTTCCAGCGCTTGCACCGCATCGTAGAGCTTGCGGGCCTTGGCCTCGGGCGTTGCTGCTCCCGCGGTAATCTGATCGGCCGCGTCCTTGATCGTATTACTCTGGCTGGCAAACTCGTTCAACTGATTGGACCAGCGTTTGATCTCGTTGTCCCAATACACCTCCGGGGAGTTGTAGGGTGTGCGAAAAAAGCGCACCTTGTAAAGTAAGGCCTCCTCAGGAAGCGCATTGGCCTCGGGCACAAAGGCGGGCACATCCTGGATGTCCAGTGTGTAATCGCCCCTGGGACTCCGGGTGGTCGTGAATCCGGCGGGCAGGCGCTGCGTGAAGAGCAGGTAGTGGGTCCGTTCCCCATCAATGTAGATGTCGACCGAGCTTCCTTGCACGGTATTCATGGCGTTCGCTTCGATATCGGAGAACGGGTTCCAGTAGAAGTGCTCTTTGTGGACGAAGATTGGCTGCTGCACATCCCACTCGGGATTTTGGATGCCGGCCAGCGCGGCGGAAATGTAGCTCTCAACCGCATCGTCGGCGATGCCGGAAACCTTTCCGCCGGTCATCGGAATGCTCCACTTGTACTCCAAAATGCTGCCCACCTCGACGCTGGGCAGATTGAAGACCGAAACTTTCATGTGATATCTGTTGGTCTTAACGACCAGCAGGTCGGCGGCCTTTCCCACCAGCGGGATCACCGTACCGTCGGAGTGGATGGTGCGTCCCTCGATGATGGGGGTAGCGCTATAGCCCGGAATATAGGGAATTTCGACGGTGGCCCATTCCTTGCCCTTCTCGGTAAGCACCTTAATGCGCGCATAACTACTGACGTAATGGTATCGGTTGTCGGTTTCCGACTCGCGATAGAGAAAGACCGCTGGAGCGCCCGGGGCCTTGGGATCCGAGGTCATCTGCAGCTCTTCTTTTGTCGGCTCCTGGAACTTCTGAGCCGCACCGGTCAGCGGCAAGGACAACACCGCTAATGTAAACGCCACGCCTGCAACCATATAAATGCGCATCTTCCATCCTCCTCTGCGCGGTGACTTGCGCTGGTTTGTACCAAGATCGAGCCGAAAAACTGGCTTTTAGGTGTTGTCCGTCATCATACTATCCGTACTGCACGGCGGGTACCCCAAAAAAGCGGCCCCACGCAATCTCGCATGCGGCCGGGGACAAAGCGCAGAAACGGTGCGGTTGAGGGGTGTTGGTGTGGGAGTTGTGGGGATTTGGGGTGGATTTCACGCAAACGGGCCGGCACAAAAAATCTTATTATCTGCAACTATTGCTTCTGTTATCTTTCTAGTGATTCTGAAAGGCGTTATGAGCGAGCACCGAAAGAAAATCGCCGCATTGTTCCTTGCATTTGGACTGATTCCTGGAGTCAACCCGGCCCAGACTCCTACGCCCACCGGTGGTATCGACCCTGATCTGATGGCCAGAGCGAAGTTGGGGGACGCGGTGGCCCAATTCTATGTGGCTACAGCTTACAGAAAAGGCCAGGGTGTTCCCAAAGATCAGGTTTTGTTCGCATCTTGGATGCGCAAATCCGCCGAGCAAGGCCTGCCAGACTCACAGTATGCATTAGGTCTCTGCTATGCCCTCGGCCAGGGCGTTCCCCAGAGTTATGAGCAGGCGGCGATCTGGTATGAAAAGGCCGCGTATCAAGGTAATGCGGATGGAATGCGTGCACTGGCCATCCTCAATATCGAAGGGCGAGGAGTGCCAAAGGATACGAAGCAGGCATTTCTCTTATTCAGCCAGGCCGCCGCGTTGGGAGATTCCTATTCCCAATATCAGCTCGGCGTGGATTTCGGCGAGGGTATTGGCGTTCCGAAAGATTTGAAGCAAGCCGCAGTCTGGCTTGGCAAAGCTGCCGACCAAGGCAATGCAAAAGCTCAGCGCGATTTAGGCTCTATGTACGAATACGGCAACGGCGTTCCACAGGACTACAATCAGGCCGCAATCTGGTACCGCAAAGCGGCCGAGCAAGGTTATTCTCCTGCAGAGTTTTCCCTGGGCCTTTGTTACGTTCATGGCTGGGGCGTTCCGCAGGACTATGCACAGGCGTTAGTTTGGTATCAAAAAGCCGCGGAGCAAAACAACCCTAATGCGCTGGTCAACCTGGCGCTGCTCTATCATGAAGGCAAAGGCGTCAATAAAGACGAGAAACAGGCGCTCGATTACATTCACAAGGCCGCCGAGGCTGGCGCACCCGACGCACAGTTCCAGATGGGCCTGGATTACGACGGTGGCTATCATGGGCTGAAGCAGGATAAGGTGCTCGCCGCTGAGTGGTTTCGCAAAGCAGCAGAACAAGGTATGACGGTTGCCCAATATGACTTGGTCATGGAGATACACGATCAACATGATGAGACATACTTCTGGATAAGCGTGGCGATACCGAATCTGAAAGGCGATATGCTGAAAAATGCCATCAATATTCGAGAACTCGCTGCTTCATATCTACAGCCTGACCAACGGGCGAAGCTCGATGAACGCATCAAGCAGTGGCAGGAGGCGCACCCAAAGAAGCCATAGTGGCTAAGATTTCTCGAAATGCGGCTTGGCCGGAATCATCTGTTGATGCAAAACACGCACGACCCGAATGCCGCCTGGCTTCAACCGGTAAAACACAACATGCTTGCCTTGCTCGTGTCTGTGCAGCCCTGAACTGATTGCATCACACGTTCGGCCGATTCTTGGATTCTCCGCGAGAGTCCGAAAGGTTTCTTGCAGACCTCGTGCATAGCGATTTGCCTGGTCTACACCCCATCTCTCTAGGGTGTACCGTGCAATAGCCCACATATCGGACTGTGCGGGCTTAGAAACACTAAACTTCGGCAAGGCTCTCTTCTTTCTCTGCCGCTAGTTCCTTGATGTAGGCGTCGAGCCGCTCAAACACGCCCTCTTCGGCATCTTCACTGGCATCTCCCTCGGCAATCGCCGCCCGCAGCAAGGTCATCTTCTCCTCGTACTCCCGCTCTTCCTTCTCCAGCAGGCGCAAGGCGGTGCGCATCACTTCACTGGCATTGGCGTACTCTCCGGCCTCTACCTTGGCGGTAATGAACTGATCCAGCTTTTCAGGCAGGCTGACATTGCGTGTCGGCATTGGGGTACCTCGCCTTAAGTATAGAACTTTTGGCCAACTTTGCCAAAATACTTGGTGTAAAGCCAATCTCCCGTATGGGATGCCGTTTGGGAGCAGCCGCCCCAAACGCCAAACGGCCCCATGCAATCTCGCGTGGGGCCGCCGGGCATTTCGGTTATCCGCCAGAAATGGCGGAGTGGTTCGCTGTGGCGCTACAGGAACAATGGCGCCATTACAAAGGTGACCGTGCAGAGCAGCTTGATGAGCACGTGGATAGACGGGCCGGCGGTGTCCTTAAAGGGATCGCCAACCGTGTCGCCCACCACGGCTGCCTTGTGCGCGTCAGATCGCTTGCCGCCCAGTTGGCCGGTTTCGATGAACTTCTTGGCGTTATCCCATGCTCCACCGCCGTTGTTCATGAAGATGGCCCAGAGGATTCCGCTGATGGTGCCCACCATGAGCAGACCGGCGACAGACTCGGCAGCCAGGGTCGGGTCAGCGGCCGTATTGAAGAAGCGGAAGAGGAAGCCGACGGCGATCGGCACACCCACGGCCAGGAGTCCGGGGACTACCATCTGCTTGAGCGCGGCCTTGGTTACCATGTCCACGCAGGCGCCGTAGTTGGGCTTGGAGGTCCCAGCCATGATGCCGGGGTCGGCTTTGAACTGGCGCCGGACCTCTTCAATGACCGCGTATGCGCTGCGCCCGACGGCCTGGATGGCGAAGGAACTGAAGAGGATCACCAGGGCGGCACCAATCAGCGAAGCCACAAAAACGGGCGGCTTGGAGAGATTGACCGAGGCGAACTCGAAGGCCATGTTGTGGGTCTTTTGGCGGACCAGCTCCGCCACTTCATCCAGATAGGCCGAGAAGAGCAGAAAGGCCGCCAGGGCCGCCGAACCGATAGCATAGCCCTTGGTGAGGGCCTTGGTGGTATTGCCCACCGCGTCCAGGCGGTCGGTGCGCTTGCGTACCTCTGCCGGCTGATGCGACATTTCGGAGATGCCGCCGGCGTTGTCGGTGATGGGGCCGAAGGTGTCCATGGCCAGGATGTAGGCGCAGGTAGCCAGCATACCCATGGTGGCGATGGCGGTGCCGAAGAATCCGGCGGCGGTGCCGGAGATCATGGGCAGGGCCTTGATTCCACAAAAGTAGCTGCCCAGGATGGCAGCCGAGATGACGATCACCGGCATGGCGGTCGACTCCATGCCCACAGCCAGACCGGCGATGATGTTGGTGGCCGGACCGGTCGTCGAGGCTTTGGCAATCGACTGCACCGGGCGATAGCGGTCCTCGGTGTAGTACTGGGTGATCCAAACGAACAGGAAGGACATAACCATGCCGATCAGGCCGGCATAGAAGAACCATTGCCAGTCTGCCCCTGGGATGCCTCCCAGCAGGTACTTGACAGCGACCCAGAAGCCGATGGCGGCGAGGATCGTGGTCACCAAGTAGCCGCGATTCAGCGCCGACATCGCGTCCTCCTCCTCGTTCCTCAGGTGCACGGTAAAGATGCCGATGATGGAGGCGATGAGGCCGAAGGCGCGGGCCACCAGCGGGAAGAAGATGGCCAGAATAGCCGCCTCCGGAGCCTTGTCCTTGAGCGTGGCGAAGAGCGCGACGGCCAGGATCATGGCGCCGATGTTCTCCGCGGCGGTGGACTCGAACAGGTCGGCTCCACGGCCGGCGCAGTCGCCGACGTTGTCGCCCACCAGATCGGCGATGACCGCCGGGTTGCGCGGATCGTCCTCGGGAATGCCGACTTCGACCTTGCCCACCAGGTCAGCGCCCACGTCGGCTGCCTTGGTGTAGATGCCGCCGCCCAACTGGGCGAACAGGGCCACAAAGCTGGCGCCGAAGCCGAAGCCGACAATCTCATAGGGAACTTGAGTGGGATTGGACATTCCGCCGAAGGCCAGAAAGATGATTCCCACGCCCAGCAGCGAAAGCGCCACCACCGAGAGGCCAGTCACAGCGCCGCCGCGTATCGCGATCTTCAGCGCCTTGTTCAGGCTGCTGCGCGCCGCCGAGGCTGCCCGCAGGTTGGCGCGGATGGAGACGAACATCCCTGAAAATCCCGCCAGGCCCGAGCAGATTGCGCCAACCAGAAAGCTGACAACCGTCTTAATGGCCAGATCCTGTCCCTTGCCCAGGAAGAGGTAAAGGGCGTAGATGAGAATCGCCGCCACTACGGATAGCGCATAGATGGTTCTGTATTGGCGCTTGAGAAAAGCCTCGGCGCCTTCTTTGATGGCCGCGGCGATCTGCTGCATGGCCGGGGTTCCGTTGTCCGAGCCGATGACCTGGCGCGCGAAGAAGAAAGCCACGACGAGCGATAGCACGCTGACGGCCAGAAAAAATTCCACCCAATTCGTTACACTCACAAGTCCTCCCAAGCAAAAATGATTGATGATTTACCACGAACAAATCCGGAAAACCCGGCATATTTCCCCGGAAACAAGGTCATTTGCAGGCTATCATCCGCGTATATCACTGTCGAGTGTTGGCAATCACAGCATCCAACAGGGGCTTCCGGAAACGAAAATCGCGGTCCAAAACGGAAGCAAGGGGCTATGGATGATCATTGAAATGAAAAGCTGACTTCGGTACCGGGGAGTGGTCGCGGCGTCCGGCGCCGCCCTGCCTGTCCCTCCTCAGTTCAACAGTATGAGAGTAAGATAGGTTTCAAAGGGGGAGCCATGGCAGCCGCGACAACCTTTGTCACCATAGAAGAATACCTGCGCAGCTCCTTCGAGCCGGACGCCGAATACGTCGATGGCGAGATCATGGAGCGCGCCGTGGGAGAATATGATCATTCTGCGTGGCAAAGGGCGATTGTTTTCTGGTTTCAGCAGCAGGCAATGACCGGTCAGATTCGCGTTTGCCCGGAACTGCGTGTGCAGGTTGCACCTACCTGTTTTCTCGTCCCCGACGTGACGCTTCTGGACCGCAACCGGCCCATCGAGCAGATTGTGACCCATCCGCCTGTCGCTGTCATCGAGATTCTTTCTCCCGCCGATACGCTCAAGCGCGTGATGGCCAAGTGCGGAAGGTATGAAGCCATGGGCGTCCGGACCATCCTTGTCATTGACCCGGACGGTCCGAAGTACAGCTATGTAGACGGGAAGCTCGCGCCGCTGGAAGCTCGCGCCTTCGACGTTCCCGGCAGCAAGAGCCGCTTCGACCTGGACGAGATCGAGAAGCTGCTGGATTAGAGCATCGCTCGCCCTACTCCGCGTGAAATACCACGTCAAAGAGCAGCAGGCTCACCGTGGTGAAGATGATGTCGTAGCCCACCAGCATCTTGATCCACAGCGTGGGGTCGCTTTCGCCGGTGAGAATGGCGGTGACAGCATTCACCATGGCCAGCAGTGCCGGAATGAAAATTGGAAAGAGAATCAGCGAAAGCAGCAGTTCGCGGTTGCGGCTGCGGATGGAGAGCGCGGCAAAAAAGACGCCGTTCGCCACCAGCGCCCATGTGCCCAGCGGCAATACCAGCACCAGCAGCCAGGCCTGGCCAGCGATGTGAAGGTTATACAGAATAAAGAACAATGGCGCCAGAATGACCTGGACGATGGTGACAAAGAGAAAGTTCGCCAGGACCTTGGCCAGGTAAAGCTCCGCGCCCGGAGCCGGCGCCATGCGCTGCGCGTCCATCACCTGGTGACGTATCTCGCGCGCCCACGCCTGGTTCAGCGCGCTGACCGAGGCGAACAGGATAGCCACCGAGAGTACACCGCCAGCGATCTGCTGGGAAAAGGCCCCGCGCGGGTCGAAGGCGATGGAGAAGAGCACGACGACCAGTAATGAAAAAAACAGCATGGAGACGATGGCGTCCAGCGAGCGCCACTCAATGCGCAGTTCCTTGATGAGATGGGTCCAGAGGGCGCGGGTCATGGGGCGTGGCCCTCCGGGGCTGATTTGGTCAGGTCGGCTGTCCGGGCCTTTGTGGCTCTCAGATAATCTGCTGGCGCAAGGATGAGTTGCGTACCTTGCGTGCCGGCCGAGACGCTGATTTTATCGAAGAGAATCGCAGTCTCATCGACGAAGACAGGAAAGGGCTTTTTCGCGCCGAATACGGTGACTCCGCCGCGGATGTAGCCGGTGAGCGGCTGCACGTCTTTGACCGGGACCATCTCCGCCTTGCGCAGGCCGGCTGACCACCCCATCGACGAAGACCTGTCGCTGGGTACCCCGGCTATCGCACGGGCCAACTTCTTGAAATCCAGCTCTGCATTACCGGGGATGACGGCGAAGTAGTACGAATTGGGTCCGCTTGTCGTCAATAACGTCTTGAAAACCTGTTCAGGCGGCATTCCAATTTTCCTTGCGACCGTCAGGGCGGACAAGTCTTGAGGATTGGATGGATCGACCTCGTACTCCTGGAGTTCGAAGTGAATGCCGAGAGATTCGAGCAGGCGCGCGCCGTTGGTCTTCATAACGTTGGCCTTCCCGGCTCAAGAGAAGCCACTCTACCGGCGTGCAGCGTCAGCACCCAGTCAGCAATGGGCGCAGCCAGCTCGCGCTGGTGGGTAGTCAAGACAATCGTCCGGTTGCCCTGGCGAAACCGAGCGAGCAGCTCGACCATCTGGTGGGCGCCCTCCACGTCCATGTTGGAGAAAGGCTCGTCGAGCAGCAGCAACTCAGGAACGGAGAGCAGCACGCGGGCCAGCGAGGTGCGCTGCCTCATCCCCTGCGAATACTGGCCCACGATGCGCTTCAGTTCCGGGTCCAGACCCACCTGGCGCAGGGCCTCATCTGGCGCAAGGCAATCGCGTCCGGGATACAAGCTGGCAAAGTAGCGCAGATTTTCTTCGGCGGTCAGCTCGTCGTAGAGCATGGGTGCGTGGCTCATGTAGCCGATGCATTCGCGAGCTTCATGAGGCTCGAGCCCGCCGGGCTCAAGTCCGTCCTTTTCGAGTCCGCTGAAGACCCGGACCTGTCCGAAGCTGGGCCTGAGCAGGCCGGCCAGAATGCGCAGCAGTGTGGACTTGCCCGCGCCGTTTTCGCCCAGCAGAACGTAGCAGCGCCCCTGCACCAGCTCCACCGAAACCTGGCGCAGCGCGGCGAAGGAACCGAAAAGTTTGGATACCTTGTCCAAACTGGCAAAGACGGGCCGGGCACCAACAGTTGAACCAGCGATCTCGGTTGCGGAAGCAGTCATTGCGATCAGTTGGCAGTTGCCGGAGCTGCCGCTACCGGTTGCGTGGTGGCAGCGCTCGGGCTTGCGGCAGGCTGTGCGGGCGCAGCGCCGGGCTTTGCCGGTTCATACTTACTGGCGCATTTGGCCTGCAAGACAGAGGCGTGGAAAACGCCGTCGCGGCCATACGTCCCTTCAGCCAGGGCCTGGGCGTCGTCTTTGAAGGTGTCCGGCGGCGGCTCAGCGCCCCTGTAGTTGACCGTGAGCACTCGCCCCGTAGCGGCCTTGGGAGAGTGGCTCTCAAACTCGTTCAGCACAAAGTTCACATGAGTGCCGTTCTGCTCGATGGAGCCGGGCTGAACGAAGCCTTCTACACGGAGATTAGTGTGGTAAGCCTTGTCGCCCATCGCGCTCAGTTGTGGGATGGTGACGTAGTAGCTTTTGTTGGCGCCGATGCCGGACAAGGCAAGCCACGCAATGGTGCCCACGACAATGGTCACCGCGATTCCGATGCGAAGTGTATTAGGGGAAATTTTCATCGTCACCCCTAACGATACGAGGCGGACAGGGCGCGGGTCAAACGTAGCAGAGACGAGACCCGGTTACCGCGCCGCCTCCAGCGTCTTCGCCGCCCGCGTCAGCGCCTGAGTCAGCACCATCAACTGCTGCGCGGCCCGCTGCTGATCTTTGCTGTCAATAGCCTCGTTGACGCCGGGTATCACCACCGCCGCGTAGCCGGTGTACTCGCCGGGGGCGAAGATGGTGTGCCGGAACCAGGGGCGATTGGGCAGGCCGGCTCTGGTGAGAAGATCAGTCTCGGCCTGGCGAAGATCAAGATTGAGTTTTGCACGATCGCCTGAGGCGACGATTTGTAGTTCATGAACTCGCTCCGCCGCGGCAGTGAAGCGCGCAGCGGCAGCCTGCGCCGCGCCAAAGTCCAGCGAGAGTCCCTGTTCACTTGCCCTGCGCTTTGCCGCTTCGATATACGAACTGATCTCGCGCGCGTAGGCGATGTAGTCATAGGGCAGCACGTCGGCGTCGGCCATGCGCAGCGCTTCAAGGCCGAAGACGCGGGCCATCTCCTGCAAATACACAAACGTCGGGTCAGCGTTTTGCGTGTACCAGGCGTAGTTGTCGAAGACCGAATGATAAACGCCATACGGTCCGCCGGAACTGATGTCGGTGGAAGGCACGCCCACGTGCTGGAAGAAAGCCGTGAAGTCCGAACCGGAGCCGAGATCGCCCAGGTGCACATCTTCGCCGGCTATGGGCGGAGCGTTGGAGCGGCGTCGCTCATTCCCGCTGGCGGAGTTGATCTTCCATTGTTGATACACTGTCCCGCCCCGCGGACTGGGAACCGAGCGCGTCAGCTCGCGGAGAAACTCCTTGAGCGAAGGGACTGCGGCGGCTGAGAAATCCGGCCCGGCGACGCCAACATCTGTGTTGAAGTAGGCCACGGCATGTTCCAGCGCTCCGGCGTTCTGTTCCACCCACTCCGTTGAGCCAACCAGGCCTTCTTCCTCTGCATCCCAACTGCAAAAGACAATCGTCCGCTTGGGCCGCCAGCCCTGTTTGAGCAGCGCGCCAACTCCGTGAACCGATTCGAGCATGGCCGCGGTGCCACTGGAGGGATCGACTGCGCCATAGACCCAGGCGTCGCGATGATTGCCGATTACCACCCAATCGTTAGGAAACTCCGTTCCCTTGATCTTTCCGATCACGTCCCAGATGATCCGGCGCTGATAGTCCTGCACAGAGACCAAGTGAACCTTCACGCTGCCCGGCCCTACAGACGTTCCGATGTGATAGTGGAAGTTGAGCCCGCCTTGCCACTCCTGCGGTGCGACGGGGCCTTGCAAGGCTTGCAGAATCGGCGCGGCGTCGTGGTAGCTGATGGGGATGGAGATGATGTGGGGCTGGCTGCCGTAGGGCGAGACGCGGGCCGAGTCCGGCAGCTTCAGCGTTGAAGCCACACCCGGCGTCTCTGGATCGCCCGGATACTCGAACATAAATTGCACCGAGCCGCGCTGCACGCCTGTCTCCGGCCGCCATGGCCCTTTGGGATAAACCTCGCCTTTTGTGAAGCCGTCGTCCTGCGGGTCGGAGTAGATCAGCACGCCCGCTGCTCCGCGCTGCTCGGCAATGAAGACCTTCACGCCGCGGAAGTTGCTTCCATAGCGCGCCAGCACGATCTTGCCTTTCAGGTCAATGTGCTTCGCCGCCAGCAGGTCAAAGTCCTCCAGCCGGCCGTAGTTGGCGTAAACCACCTCGGCGGTCACGTCGCCCGACCCCGACGAGCCGTTGAAGGGCATGACAACTCGCGCATCGTCCTGGTAAGGATCGCCCTCGACGTGCTCCCGCGTAGGCCCGCTCATCAGCAGCTTGCCGCTCTGGTCCCAGGCCTCCACGCGCACCACCTTGGGCTGGTTCAGCAAAACGCGATAAGGAACGATCTCCGTCTTCAGGCCGGCCGCGCGAAACTTCCGCGCCACGTATTCGGCGGTCTTGCGGTCCTCGGGGGTTGCGGCCAGATGCGGCTCGCTGGTGAGTGTCTTCAGGTGCTGGCCGGCCAGTTTGGCATCGGGAACGGCCAGGAATTTCTCCTCGATCTTTGCCTGCGCGGTGAAGTCCGCATAGCCGAAGACAACCGGCGTGGCAGGCTTCGCGGCGGACTGGGCCGCCAGCGGGCAGGAGATGAGAGCGGATGAAACCAGCGCTAGAAAAACCAGCGAGGCAAGCGGCTTGAGAAACGTCATGAATGGAACCTCTTTGTGCGAGTCGGCGAGCGAGGAATTCGGTTGCACTACAAAAAGATTACGCCACCCCCCGGGTGCCTTAATTATGGGAAATGAAGCCAGAATTGAAGAAAATAACCGGATTGATCAATTGTCAAAGATTGCTAAGTATGGTACCCTTGCTCTCAGTTCCGCTCTCCGGCAGGAGAGCGGAGGAGAGGCGCCATGCCGACTCGTAACGTGAATTTGACCCCGGAGCTCGATAGCTTCATTCTGGAGCGGGTGGAGAGCGGGCGTTTTGAGAACGCCAGCGAAGTAGTGCGTTCCGCACTGCGAACTCTGGAGCGCGATGAGCAAATCTTTGAGGCGAAGCTTGCCGCGCTGCGTGCAGCGATTGATGAAGGCGATGCCAGCGGGGTCGCTGAGGGCGATGTATTTGCGCAGGTTCGCGCGACGCTCAATCTGACGGCGAACCATGGCTAGCTATGGCCGCGTTGTATTTTTCCCGCAGTGCCAAAGCAGACTTACTTACCATCGGCGCATACACGCTTGAAACCTGGGGCGCAGCTCAGGCAGAGCGTTACCTTGACGGTCTAGAGCAATGTGCAAAGGTGCTTGCCGCCAATCCGCTGCTTGGCCGGCAGTGCATGTGGATTCGTCCTGGCTTGCGCCGCTTTGAAAAAGGGCGGCATATTCTGTTCTACCGGCGAGTGGAAGATGGCATCTGCATTTCACGCATTCTGCACCAAAGTATGCTTCCGGAACAACAGCCTCTCGAGGACGAGACTCCCGAGGCTTGATTGTGCCGGGTCAGAAGCAGCCCGCTCATCCGCGCCCGGGGCGCAAACCCTCCAGATGGCTTCTATCGATGGGCTCTGGATCTTCAAATTCGGGCAACACCGGCAACCCCTCCCGCAGGCCGCTCCACTCTTCAGAGACCACGATGCTGTTCTGCGGATAGCCCGGATGGTAGCGCGCTGAGCAGGGAAAGCCCGCCCGCACCTGTGATGCATCCACCCGGCTGAGCAGCTCGGTAATGTCCTGTGAGGACTCGTAGTCCACCCCGCCGATGCGATATTTGTAAAGCAGCATGGTGAGGGTGCGGCTCGGGCTGTTCTTGGATTTGGCGGCAGCGACGATATCATAGATGTCCAGCAACATGCCGTCCACCACGCGCCCCGAGTGAGAGAGGAAATGGCGGCGCGCGCGCTCCCGCTCCTCCGGCGTGGGGCCTCTGCGCAGCAGCAGCCAGAGACCTGCCCCAAGGAGCGCGGCTGCAAAGGCGCCGACAGCGATTATCTCCCACGTATTGGCGCTGAGTTGAGTCATCGTGGCAGGATACTTTCCCTTCAGTCCTAAATTAGAGGATACCTCAGCGGAGTCTGTACGAAGCCGGAGGTGCTGTGCATCCGGCTCCGGTTTCAACTTACCGCATTCCGGGCACTCTCGCTGCGGTATACTTCTGACTGCATCTTGGAGGAGATTTTCGCCGCAAGATGCCCTGTTTTCAGAGGTTTTGTCATGGCTTATCGCAAAAATCCCGGGCCGGCGCCTGATTCCCAAAATCGTGACCGGACTCGTGACCAATCTCGCAGCGGAATGCATTCCACCACCGTCATTTGCGTGCGCCGCAACGGCCAGGTGGTCATGGCTGCCGATGGCCAGGTCACTCTCGGCGATCACGTACTGAAGCATTCGGCCAAAAAAATTCGCCGCCTATTTCAGGACAAGATTCTAGCCGGGTTTGCCGGCTCCACGGCCGACGCCTTCTCGCTCTTTGCGCGTTTTGAGTCCAAGCTGGAGCAGTTTGCCGGTAACCTGAACCGCTCCGCAGTCGAACTGGCCAAAGACTGGCGCACGGACAAGATGCTGCGCAACCTGGAGGCGCTGCTGGTGGTGGCCGATGCCAGCCAGACATTTTTAATCTCCGGCTCAGGCGACGTGATTGATCCCGACGAGCCTCTGGCCGCCATCGGTTCCGGCGGACCCTACGCCACCGCCGCCGCCCGCGCGCTGATGGAAAACACCGAGTTGAGCGCCCGCGAGATCGCCGAAAAGGCCATGCAGATTGCCGGCGAAATCTGCATCTACACCAACAACCACATCACCATTGAGGAGTTGAAGGGCTAGCGGCTTGTATCCGCCTGCGCATTGATCCATGGCCATTTACCTGCCCGCATCCGCCGAAGAACAAGAGCTCTCGCTCGACGAGCTGACGCCGCGCGAGATTGTCGCCGAGCTGGACAAGCACGTCGTTGGGCAGAAGGCCGCCAAACGCGCCGTAGCTATTGCTTTGAGAAATCGCCAGCGCCGCCAGAAGCTGCCGCCGGACATCGCCGACGACATCATGCCCAAGAACATCATCATGATCGGGCCGACAGGCGTGGGCAAAACGGAAATTGCGCGGCGGCTGGCCAAGCTGACCGGGTCGCCGTTTCTGAAAGTCGAAGCCTCCAAGTTTACCGAGGTCGGTTACGTGGGCCGCGATGTAGAGTCGATGATTCGCGACCTGGTGGAGATTGCCATCGACATGGTGCGCGAGGAGCGGCTGGAAGAGGTGCAGGACCGCGCAGAGATGAACGCCGAGGAGCGGCTGCTCGACGTGCTGCTACCGCCTCCACCGCCTTTGCCGCCCGCGCAGGAGGGCCAGCTCACGCTGCCCGGCACAGAGAGTTATCAGCGCTCTCGCGAGAAATTGCGCCAGCAGTTCCGCGAGGGCAAGCTCGACGAGCGCATGGTGGAGCTGGACGTGCGCGAGCGCGGCATGCCGCAGTTCGGCATCATCAGCAACCAGAACCTTGAGGACATGGAGATGAACCTCAAGGACATGCTGCCCAACATCTTTGGCGGCGGCACCAAGAAGCGCAAGATGAAGGTGGCCGATGCCTTCGACTATCTAGTGGATGAGGAAGAGGGCCGCCTGATCGACATGGATTCCGTCAACCGCGCGGCGGTGGAGCGCGTCGAATCCAACGGCATCGTCTTCCTCGATGAGATCGACAAGATTGCCGGGCGCGAGAGCGGCCACGGTCCCGATGTTTCGCGCGAGGGCGTGCAACGCGACATTCTGCCCATCGTGGAGGGAACCACCGTCAACACGCGCTACGGCATGGTGCGCACCGATCACATTTTGTTCATCGCCGCCGGCGCATTCCATGTCTCCAAGCCCAGCGATCTTATCCCCGAGCTGCAAGGCCGCTTTCCCATTCGCGTGGAGCTGAAGTCGCTCACCGTCGATGATTTTCTGCGCATCCTTACCGAGCCCAAGGCCTCGCTCACCAAGCAATACTCGGCCCTGCTGGAAACCGAGGGTGTGAAGCTGGAGTATTCTCCCGACGCCCTGCGCGAGATGGCTGAGTTTGCCTTCAAGGTCAACGAGCAAACCGAAAACATCGGCGCGCGCCGCCTGCATACCATCATGGAGCGAGTGTTGGAGGATGTGAGCTTCCTTGCGCCCGACGTGACCCGCCGCGTACCCGACGAAGCTGCCGCCGCGGCGCTCAAGGAGGCTATCAAGATTGAGTCTTCCACGCCCCTACCCTACGAGGAACGAACAACACCGGCTGGCGTCGAGAAGGTCTTCCTCATCGACGCCGAGTACGTCAGGCAGATGGTTGCATCCATCGTTAAGGATCAGGATCTGTCTCGCTATATTCTGTAATCCAACTGCAGGCTGCCCTGCCGGATCAACACTCTAACTTCACCATATTGTTGACGGCCGTAACTTCAACGGAAACGCTGGCAGAGCAGCAGGCAACGCGGGCTGCGGAGCTATAAAACAAGAACGGAGGAAAGCATGAGCCGGAAGTTGCGGATGGGGATGGTGGGCGGCGGGCCGGGCGCGTTCATCGGGCCGGTGCACAAGATGGCGGCCGAACTCGACGGGCGGATTGAGCTCGTGGCTGGAGCTTTCTCGCAGACGGCGGAGAAATCGCGGGCAGCGGGCGAGAGTTTCGGCATCGATGCAGGCCGGGCCTACGCGAACTACAGGGAGATGCTCGCGGCCGAAAGCAAACGGGATGATGGAATCGATTTTGTAGCGATTGTCACTCCCAATCATCTGCACCTGCCGGTAGCCGTGGCCGCATTGGAATCGGGAATTGCGGTGATGAGCGACAAGCCTGCCACTGCCACCTATGAAGAGGCTCTGAAGCTGGAGGCGGTTGTCGCCAAAGCCGGGCTGCCCTATGGGCTGACTCATACCTACGCCGGCTATGCGATGGTGCGGGAGGCGCGGGCGATATGCGCCAGCGGGAAGCTGGGAACGATTCGCAAGGTTGCCGTCGAATATATGCAAGGCTGGTTGAGCGAGCCGCTGGAAAAGAAAGGGCAGAAACAGGCGGCGTGGCGTAGCGATCCGGCGTTGAACGGGCCGGGAGGTTGCATCGGCGACATCGGGACGCATGCTTTTCACATGTTGGAGTATGTGACCGGGCTGGACGTGACGGGCATCAATGCCACACTGCGCTCGGTGGTGGAAGGGCGGAAACTGGATGACGATTGCAATGCGTTTGTGCGGCTGGAGAACGGCGCAACGGGCACTCTGATGGCTTCCCAGGTGGCGGCGGGGGAATTGAACGACCTGCGTCTGCGCGTGTATGGCGAAAAGGGTTCACTCGACTGGCGGCAGCAGGATTCGAATCGGCTGATTGTGAAGCTGCTCGATGGGCCGGAGGAGATTCATCACGCGGCCACGAGTTACCTGGGGCAGGATGCGAAGGCCGTTGCGCGCGTGCCCGCGGGGCATCCTGAGGGATATATCGAGGCCTTCGCGGTGTTATACAGGGAGTTTGCCGATGGCTTCATGGCGTGGCGCGCGGGTAAGCCAAACCCGCTGCCCGCGACTTTGCCGGGAATTCGCGCCGGAGTGCGTGGAATGCGGTTCATTGAGCGGGCCATCGAGAGCAATAAGCGGCAAGCCTGGGTTGAATTTTAGAATTGAATGGTTGCGGAGCGTGAAGCGATGAAGACAATCAAGGGACCGGGAATTTTTCTGGCGCAGTTTGCAGACGACAAAGCGCCGTTCAATTCGCTGGGCGGGATAGTGGATTGGGCTGCAGGCTTGGGATTTACCGGCGTGCAGATTCCAACCTTGGACCGGCGGCTCTTCGACTTGAAGCTGGCAGCCGAGAGCCAGAGCTACTGCGACGAAGTGCTTGGAGTAGTGGGACTGGCCGGACTTTGCGTGACGGAACTCGCCACACACCTGCAGGGTCAACTGGTGGCCACGCACCCGGCCTATGATGTGCTCTTCGCGGACTTTGCGCCGCGCGAGCTGGCGCTTGATCCCGTCGGCCGGCAGGCATGGGCGGTTCAGCAAATGCTGTGGGCGGCAAAAGCCAGCCAGAGGCTCGGTTTGAAGGCGCACGCTACCTTCTCTGGAGCGCTCGCATGGCCGTTCGTCTATCCGTGGCCCAAGCGGCCCGAAGGCCTTATCGACGATGCCTTCGCGGAGCTGGGACGGCGCTGGCTGCCTATCCTTGACACTTTCGACGAGGCGGGCGTGGATCTCTGCTTTGAATTGCATCCTTGCGAGGATTTGCACGATGGAGCTACCTTCGAGAGGTTTCTCGCCGTCGTGGGCGAACACCGGCGGGCAAACATTCTCTATGACCCAAGCCACATGATTCTTCAGCAAATGGATTACCTGGAATTCCTTGACCTGTATCACGAGCGCATTCGGGCCTTCCATGTGAAGGACGCGGAGTACAGCCCAAGCGGGCGGAGCGGCGTATATGGAGGCTACCAGGATTGGCTCGACAGGCCGGGGCGCTTTCGTTCGCTGGGGGACGGCCAGGTCGATTTTCGTTCCATCTTCAGCAAGATGGCGCAGTACGATTACCCCGGCTGGGCGGTGCTGGAGTGGGAATGCTGCCTGAAGCATCCGGAGGATGGGGCGGCGGAAGGGGCAAAGTTTATCCGCGAGCACATCATCCGCGTGACCGATCGTGCCTTCGACGATTTTGCCGGCGGAAGCTCGGATGAACAGAAAAATCACCGGATTCTCGGCTTGAGCTAAGGAGCAACGCGAGAGACAGGAGCCTCCTACGCAGCCTTGATGTAAACTCAAGCAACGAGTGCGGCTTTCTTCGCTGTGAACCCGGCTGCAAGCTGCTCTGCCCGTGCTTTACTCATACTTCCCCATGATGCCTGAGAACATATATTTGAGAACATTGTGCTCCGCAGCCTGCCTCCTTCTGGCTGCCCGCGCGCCTGCGTCCTTTGCGCAGGCACCGCCGTCTTCTCCGCCCACCAAGCTTCCTCATCCTACCGAGAGCATGGTGGTACTTGGATCGGCGGTTCCCGTGCCGCTGGCGGAGTCATCCGCATCGGTCGTTGTGCTGCCCGTCGCAGGCAAGACTCTCGCCCTGGAATCGCCGCAGGAGTTGCTGCGCCAGGATTCGTCGGTCTTTCTCCAAGTGCGCGGCGCGGGCGGCGGACAAGCTGACCTGGTTTTGCGTGGAGGCTCCTTTGAGCAGGCCCTGGTGCTGTTGAATGGTTTTCGCATCGACGACAGCCAGACCGCGCATCACAACCTCGACCTGCCCATTCCCCTCGACGCCATGGACTCGATTGAAGTGCTGCATGGCGCGGGCTCCACGCTGCATGGCGCGGACGCATTGAGTGGCGTGGTCGACTTTCTAACTGCCGCGCCTGCCGCGAACTCGCTTCGCCTGCGCGCAGGAGACGGCAGCTTTGGTTCCAGTGAAGAGTCGCTCGCGGCCTCCCTGGCTCGCAGGCAGTGGAGCAGCCGATTGACCGCAAACCGCAACTTTTCTACGGGCTTTATGCCCGACCGCGATTACCGCAACGAAGACGCTTCCTCGGAGAGCTGGGTGAGTTCGCGCCTCGGAATCTCCGACCTGCTCTTTGCCGCCAGCGACCGCTCCTTCGGCGCAAATCAGTTCTATGGCCCTTTTAACTCCTGGGAACGTACCAAAGGATGGTTTGCCTCCGGACGCCAGGAGTTAGGCAGCCGCACCGTGGCCGCCTTCGGTTATCGCCGCCACACCGATGAGTTTGTCTTGCTGCGCAATGCCCCATCCGTTTACGAAAACAACCACATCGACGGCTCCTGGCAGGCCTCTTTGCGCCACACCCTTCCAGTTACTAACTCATCCGTGCTCTTGTTCGGGCTGGAGTCGGATGGCGACAGCATCCACAGCAACAACCTCGGCCTTCATGCCCGCAATCGCGGCGCGGGCTATGTGGATTTAGACCTTAGGCCTTCTAAGTCGCGCTGGAACTTATCCGCAGGCCTGCGCGAGGAGTTATTCTCCGGCGGCCTGCAATCCGCGCTGGCGCCGCATCTTGCAGGCAGTTATCGCCTGGCCGATAAGTTAAAACTGCGCGCCAGCGGCGGCTATGGATTCCGCCTGCCGACTTATACCGACCTTTATTACTCAGATCCTGCCACCATCGGCAATCCGAATCTAAAGCCCGAGTCGGCCTGGAGCGGCGAAGCAGGCGCCGACTGGGCGCCATCCGGCCGCCTGTTGATCTCTGCCACAGGTTTTTACAGCCGCCAGCACGACACTATCGACTACCTCCGCACCGCTTCCCTGCCTAACTCCCTGCTTCCTTCCTGGTGCCTCGCCAACACATGGTGCGCGGTCAATCTCAGCGGCCTGCGCTTTGCCGGAGTCGAGTCCTCCGCAACCTGGGTGCCCGCCAAAGGACAAAAAGTCCAGCTCGCATGGACCGTGCTTATCGGCGCGCAACCGCCCTTGAACGGCCTGCAATCCGAGTATGCCCTAAATTATCCGGTCCAGAATTTTCGCGCCACATGGACGGTCGCGTTGAAACACGCTCTAACTATCACTAACTCGGTTGCACTGACAAAGCCCTATCAGCAGCTTGGCAACCCGCCCTGGAACGCTAACCCCTATCCCGTGTGGAACGCCGCCATGACGCGCGATGCGGGGAAGCTGCGCCCTTATCTCCGCCTCGCAAATCTGAGTAACACCAGCTATCAGGAAATCAATGGCGTCGCCATGCCCGGCCGCTCCATCACCGGCGGCCTTTCGCTCTGGCTGGGACGCTGATTATTCAAAATGATTCGATACAGTAGCCGCGTAATTCTGCTAGCCTGTTGTCGTACATCGCCAGCCTTCGCTGTCTTTTCATCGACTTCACGCGTAGCAACAAAAATGGAGAGAGATCATGAGCAATCCCGCACTGCACCACAAGATCAACTACATCGAGTTCACCACTCCAGACATCGAGCGCACCAAGAAGTTTTACTCCACTGTCTTCAGCTGGAGCTTCAAGGATTGGGGCCCGGATTACATCGACTGCAACGCGGCTGTTTCCGGCGTCGCCATTGGATTTGCCAAGGGCGCGGCCCAACAGGAACAGCCTAAGTTCGCGCCCTTCGTGGTGCTTTACTCCGCGGACCTGAAGGCCACTGAAGCGGCAATCATCGCCGCCGGCGGCAGAGTCGTGGTGCCCACCTTCGAATTTCCCGGCGGGCGGCGCTTCCACTTCTCCGATGGCGTGGGCAACGTGCTGGGCGTTTGGTCGGAGTAGGCGCTCCCTCAGGCGCGATTCTTGTTTTCCAACTCGGCCAGGCGCTGGGCGAGCAGCGTTTCCAGCTTGACCAGCGCGGCCGAGAAGCCTTTAATGCCTTCCTTCAGCTTGTCGGTGGCCATGCGGTCGGCGGCGTGCATCTTGTCAAAGGTCGCCTTGTCCATGGCAATCTTTTCTATTGACATCGTGCGGGCAGCTTCAGGCGAAAGCTTTCGCGGCAGCTCGCCCACGGTGGCTTCAAGCTCGGCCAGCAGTTGCGGCGAAATCGTCAGCAGGTCGCATCCCGCTAACTCCGTAATCTCGCCTGTGTTGCGGAAGCTCGCGCCCATCACCTGCGTCTTATAGCCGAATTTCTTGTAATAGTTATAGACAGTAGTCACCGACTTCACGCCGGGATCGTCCGCGCCGTGGTAATCCTTGCCGGTATCTTTTTTGTACCAATCGAGAATGCGGCCCACAAAGGGCGAGACAAGCGTGACGCCTGCCTCGGCCGCCGCAATGGCCTGGTGCAGTCCGAACAGCAAAGTCAGGTTGCAGTGGATCCCCTCGCGCTCCAGCACTTCGGCGGCGCGGATGCCCTCCCAGGTGGAGGCAATCTTGACCAGCACGCGCTCGCGTCCGATGCCCTCAGCGTCGTACTGCGCAATAATGCTGCGCGCCTGCGCGATGGTAGCCGCGGTGTCGTAAGAGAGGCGCGCGTCAACTTCGGTGGACACGCGCCCCGGAACAATAGCCAGTATCTTCTTGCCGAAGGCGATGGCCAGCCGCTGAAATGCGAGGTTGGCAATGGCTGCATCGGTTGCGCTCGCGCCCAGTTCCTTGCGCGCGGCCAGCAATACGCCGTCCACAATGGGCCGGTACTGCGGTAATTGCGCCGCGGCAGTAATCAGCGAGGGATTGGTGGTCGAGTCCTGGGGGCGAAACTTTCCAATCGCCTCGATGTCGCCAGTATCGGCAACGACTACAGTAAAGCTGCGCAATTGTTCCAATAGGTTCTGCGGCATGGTGCCTCCAGGGGACGCATGCGTCATATTTCAGGCGCGTTCGAATTCAGATTACCGCTGTTTGATTCGTCCGTGCGGTCAAGGTTGCATATGAGCGGTTTCGACTCATCTCTCCTCCGGCTGGAAGGTGTTAGCCAGCACGCCCAATCCGGGGATACCGATCTCCACGCAGTCTCCGGGCTTGAGCGGACCCACCCCGGCAGGCGTTCCGGTCAGCACCAGGTCGCCTGCCTCCAGAGTCATTATGGCGCTGATATAGCTGAGCAGTTTGGGAATCGGAAAGATGAAGTCCAAAGTCGATCCGCGCTGGCGCAGTTCGCGGTTTACGAGCGTCTGCAGAGTGAGTCCGGCTTCGGGGTCCACTTCATCGCTCACCACTGGGCCCACGGGACAAAATGTATCGAAACCCTTGGCGCGGGTCCACTGGCCATCCTTCTCTTGCAAATCGCGGGCGGTCACGTCGTTGGCCAGCGTGTAGCCGCGGACTGCCGAGCGCCATTGTTCTTCCCTGAGATTGCGCGTGCGGCGGCCAATCACCACCGCCAGCTCGCCTTCATAGTCCACGCGCGCCGAAGCGGCAGGCATGCGCACTACGCCTCCGGGCCTGTTCAGCGCTGACACCGGCTTTAGAAAGATCAGCGGCTCGGCGGGCATCTCGTGCCCCAATTCCTTCACGTGCTCGCGATAGTTGCGCCCCACGCAAACGATCTTCGAAGGCGTAACCGGCGCCAGCAGTTCAGCGGCGCTCAGCGGCATCGAATCAAAGTCGAAGCTCCAGGATATCTCCCGCCCATGCACCAGCCGGAATGCGCGGTCCTCTTCGGGAGCAGCAATCAGGCGCACGATCCACGGCTCCCCCTCGCGATCTTCCACCGCGCCATAGTGGGCTTGACTATCAAAGAGAAAACGACAGTATCTCATGGACGGCTACTCCTCAGGCGGGGATGAAGAAAACGGTAATGCCTTATTGCCAAATTTGATTTCCACCATACTATTTGAATCAACATAGTAGACAAATAATCTTGTAACCGACAGTTGTGCTTTTGCCGCTATTCCATCGACTCCGCGCAACATATCGATTGGAAGGCGCGAATCAACGATGGCAACCACGGGGTAATTTTCCCCATACGTTGATTCCATCTTGCTCAATTCTAGGAGTAGGTGCGTGACAATAATCGAATTGATCTTGTACTGATAGATGCCGTGAACCTTTTCCACCAGGACTACGATTGGCTTGGGCTTGGATAACTGCTGAATTGATTGCTGTGGATACGCAGGAGTAGCTATCAGTAGCAGTGGCGTGAGAACTACGATTAATAAAACAGAAACAATCGGGTTCTTCAATTTGATCCTCCGATTAACCGTTGTGCATAGCTGTGTAGCATGTCGCCATATATTTACGGGTTTGGCACCGTCTCCTCGGTCTCCGCCGAGCGGGCGCTTTCATATCCGCCCTGGGAGATGGAGCTGACGGCGTAGCGGTAGGTGTGTCCCGGCTGGACCTGCGCGTCGTGGAATGCCGGCGCGACCAGCGGTCCGGCAGGCGAGATGCGCTGCCATCCTCCGTCACCCTCACGGCGATAAACTGCGTACCCGGCCAGATTGGCGTCTGTGACAGGCTGCCAGCTCAAATCAATTGCGTTCCCCGCGCCGGCTTCACCCGTTGTGGCCACGGCGGCTAATCCAGTAGGAACGGCGGGAGGAAAGATGTCCCGTGCCTCGACGCGCACCGGGGTGGAAAGCTCGCTTGCCAACTCCAGCGTTTTGCCCTCCACCGTGACCTGGGCCACGCGCTGGGCGCGGTACTCATAAACCTGTCCAAAATGGATGCTGTTGTCCAGGGCGCGACAGCCCCCCTTGCCCGCCTCCAGCGGGCAGGAGTCTACCAGCAGGTTCACCTCCACCGGCTCGGGCGTGGGCGCTAGCAGTCCTTGTTCACCTTGTTTCGGCTTGGCTTGCGGCGGGTTCAGCAGCTTGCGATGCAGCCGTATCTCCTGAGTCGCGGCCTCCACATGCGTCCAGCGCAGCACCACACCGTCTTTGCGGAGTTCAGCAGACAGGTCCGTCACTGGCGCGGGCGCTTCCCCGGCCAGCACCTCCGCGCCATTCGACAGCCCTGCCGAACGGCCATTGCGGTTCCTCAATTCGACAAAATAGCTGAGCGGGCGCGGCACTCCGGCAGCCAGCTCGGCAGGCAGCGTCTCGGTAAAGGAGCCCACTGCTCCGGGAGCGAACGGCTGTGAAACACCAGCCAGATCGCAGTTGTCATCGGCCGCACTGCAGGTGCCAGCCGCAGCGCACTTGCTGATAGCCGCACCGCAGGAGCTACCAGCCTCACCACAGGTTCTCCGGCAAACGTACACTGGCACGCTGCCCTTCAGCAGCAGCTTGTCCGTATTCTTTTTAGGCATGGTCCAGGTAAGCGTCACCTGGTTGCCCGTGCGGCTGGCGGCCAGATCTGTCACCGGAACTGGCAGATTCAGCGAGGGCGGTTGCGGCGCGGCCGGCGTTCCACAACCGGCCAGTATGAGCGAGGCAGCCAGGCCCGCGGCAGCCAGCCCGGCCTGTAGTGCGGCGCATTGCATTCTGTGTAAGGAACTCATTGCCCTCCCAGTCTAGAGCATTGCCCGTGATACTGCGTTTATTTTAGTTCCCAAACAGGTCGCTACTCCCTGTTGGTCGCATCGACTTGAATGTAGTGGCTTTGCATAAACCATCCCTGCAATGCTGTACCGGAGCCGCGCGGAAGTAGCTACGAAAGATGACGGCGAAGGCATCCTCGGCTGGGCAGAAGCGCCAAAGGGTAAAATCCATCTTGAATGCATGAACTTTCGATCGTGACCAGCATTGTGGAGTCAGTGACCGAGACGCTCAACTCATATCCGGGCGCGCGTGTGCTCGAGGTCAGGCTGCGCGTTGGCGCCCTGGCCTCGGTGATTCCCGAGTCTCTGGAGTTTTGTTACGGCATTGCCAGCGAGGGAACGCCGCTGGAGGGCTCGCGGCTGGTGGTCAACGTGCTGCCGGTGGTGATGCACTGCGAGGCGTGCGGCGAGGATGTCGAACTGGAGGGCGTGCAGAGCTTCCGCTGCCCGCGCTGTGGCGAGCCGTGCAGCGATATGCGCCAAGGACGGGAGCTGGAGATTGACTCGATCGAGATTGATGACGGCGAGGTGAAGGCATGACTACACGGATAGTCGAGTTGCGACGGGGAATTTTGAAGAAGAACGATGAGCTTGCGTCTGCGCTGCGAGCCAGCTACACAGCCGCCGGCGTGCTGGTTCTGAACCTGGTCTCCAGCCCGGGAACGGGTAAGACAACTTTCCTGGAGCGGACACTCAAAGAATTGAAGTCAAGGGGCTTACGGGTAGCTGCTCTGGTAGGCGATCTGGAAACCGACAACGACGCCCGCCGTCTCGCCTCCAGCGGCGCCCCCGTCCGCCAGATCAATACCCACGGCATCTGCCACCTCGACGCAGAGATGATCGGCAGGCACCTCAACGGCTGGGAAGGCGTGACGCTGGGTGGGTTGGACTATCTGTTTATCGAGAATGTGGGCAACCTGGTTTGCCCGTCGAGCTACGACCTGGGCGAGAAGATTCGTGTGGCCCTGCTGAGCGTGACCGAGGGCGAGGACAAGCCGCTAAAGTATCCCACGCTCTTCAACTCCGCCGACGCTGCCGTGATTACCAAGATGGACATCGCCGAGCCCTGCGGATTCGACCGCGCGCTGGCGCTCAGGAATATCAACGAGATACGGCCAGGGATTCGGATTTTTGAGACCTCAGCCAAGACCGGCGCAGGGATGGAGGAGTGGCTGGCGTATCTGGCTGAGGCGCGGGGTGTGCTATAGTATTTATAGGTAACACCTTGGAGTACTTTCTATGCCTTCACCAGCAACCACCAGCCTGAAGCTCGACATTGATCTCAAGCAACGCGTACAGCAGCTCGCCTCGGCGCGTCGCCGATCTGCGCACTGGATCATGCGCGAAGCCGTCGAGCAGTATGTGAGCCGCGAGGAGAAACGCGAACAGTTCCGGCAGGACGCGCTGGCCGCTTGGAGCGAATATCAGGCAGCCGGCCTGCACGCGACCGCCGAGGAAGCAGACGCGTGGTTGGCTAAACTCGAAGCGGGTGAGGATGCAAAGGCTCCCCAATGCCACGCCTAAAGTGGACGCCGCAAAGCCTGCGGGATGTGGCGCGGCTGCATGATTTTCTCGCTTCCAAGAGCCAAGACGCGGCCAGACGCGCCGTCAAGGCGATCCGGCAGGGTGTGAAGCTGTTCACCAGGTTTCCAGAGATGGGACGCCCGGTCGAGGAGCTGCCCACAGAGTTCCGCGAATGGGTGATCGAATTCGGCAGTGGGGCGTATGTTGCTTTGTATCGCTACGACGGCAAAGAGGTTGTGATTCTGGCCGTCCGGCATGGACGCGAGGTGGGGTACTGAAGAGTGCTGTTTACGTCGTAGAGATCATGCCGGCTGGCCGATGGCTTTGGGACCTCATGCAATCATTGTTTGGCCCCAGCCTTCAACAATATGGCCCTGATATCGTTGTGCCGTCCTTGCACTGCGTAGTCTAGCGAGGTTTTGCCATCGCTCGTCTTGGCATTGACATCAGCTCCTTTAGAGAGTAGTGCCTTTACTATATCTAGGTGACCTTGAAAGGCGGCAGACATTAGCGCGGTACTACTATTGCTTGCTTTTGCGTTTACATCAGCCTTAGCGTCGAGCAATAGTCGTACTACTTCAAAATGCCCATGTAATGAAGCTAACATCAGAGCGGTCTCGTCGTCGCTCGTTTTAGCATTGACCTCGGCCCCATTGGCAAGCAGAGTCCGCACAACATCTAGGTGGCCTTCCTGAGAGGCCAGAATCAACGCTGTCAAGCCATCGTGCCCCTTAGCATTGACCACGGCCCCCTTAGCTAGCAGCAGCTGCACGATCTCTAGGTATCCATGGTATGAGGCCACAATCAACGCGGTCCCTCCATCATTTTCCTTGACGTTGATAAAGGCTCCCTTGACAAGCAACGCCTGCACCACATCAAGGTGGCCGTTGTTGGAGGCAAGGATCAGCGCGGTCTCACCATCGTTTCCCCTGTCATTCACGTCGGTGTTGCAGGCAAGCAGCGTTTTTACGCGGGCCAAGTCACCTTTGCCCGCCGCATTGAAGAGATCGTCGCCTTGCGCATTGGCCCGCGTGCCGAGCAGGATGCAGGCCAACACCACCAGAATGCCCGAAAACAACCAACGCTTCCGCATACGTGTCACCTCAACGAAAACATATAAATCCGATTCAGAGAATGCCCAAAGTCTATCAATAGTTAGCATAGTTTAGCTTGAGATTCAGGCATGCGAATCGGCATCCCTTTACGAAAGATGACAAGGCAGTTGGGCTATCTGGCCTAAAGAGACAAATTATGTGATTTAAATCACCCCAAACGTACCCCAAACCCGGCATAATAGAGAAACCATGTGTCTAGCGATTCCCGGAAAAATCGAGGAAATTTTCACCGAGGGCGACCTCCGCATTGGGCGGGTGAACTTTGGCGGCATCGTCAAGCGCGTCTGCCTGGACTACGTGCCCGAGGTCCAGGTGGGCGACTATACCATTGTCCATGTTGGATTTGCGCTCTCCAAAATCGACCAGGAGGAGGCCGAGAAGACGCTGGCCATCTTCCGAGAGATGGGCATGCTGGAGGGGGAGCTGGCCGGCGAAGAAGAGGCTTTTGCGAGGGCCGCCGCAGCGAATCCGTCTTCGTGTCCAGACGGGAGTTGCGAAAAAACAGCAAATTAGCGCCGCAAATGCGGCGTTAGCGAGTCAGCCAGTTAGCATCAGGCTGAGAAACTTCCCGGCAATTCTTCCCGTCCAGTTGTACTGTGCGGTAGTTTGCACTCGATCACGTTCGACAACACAAATTTAATACGAGGTTTTATCGATGAAAAAGTTCTTCTGTTACTGTGCGGCCCTCTTGTTGACTTTCAGCGCCGCAAGCGCATTCGCAGCCGATCTAACCGGCACCTGGACTGGCAGCATGGTTACCGCGAGTGGGGATACCATCCAACTTACCTTTACCTTCAAGCAGGACGGCGCCAAGTTGACCGGAACGGTGAGCGGTCCGCAGATTGGCTCGATGGATCTTCTTGACGGCAACGTCGATGGCGACAAGTTGTCGTTCAGTGTGATCTATAACGGCACGACTATCAAGAGTGCAGGCGTGATCAGCGGAGACCAGGTGAAGCTGATCCCAAATCATGATCAGGGAGAACCCGTTGGCGGGGAGGTGACTTTGACCCGCGCCAAAACACCGGATACGGCCACGGCGCAGCCGGCTTGCCCGTCTGGAGGCTGCACCCCAACAAGCCAAGGCGCAGCCGATGTGACCGGCGCATGGACGGGCAGTTTCGCGATCCCGGGCGGGGATGCCATGCAAATCACCTTTACCTTTAAGCAGGATGCCGCCAAGCTGACCGGCACGGTCGGCGGACCGATGGGCGATCCAATGGAAATCACCGATGGCAAGGTTGACGGCGACAAGATTTTCTTCAACGTGAGCTTCAACGGCATGACGATCCATCATGAAGGCGTTGTCACGGGAGACACCATCAAGCTGACCACCAAATCCGATAATGCGGATTTCCCCGGCGGCGAGATGACGCTGACGCGAGCCAAATCGAGTCAATGAAGTATCTGACCGAATTTCGCAACGGCGAGATCGCGCAGCGCATGGCGCGGGAGATAGCCTCCGTCGCCACGCGGCCATGGAAGATCATGGAGGTCTGCGGAGGGCAGACGCACTCGATCATTAAAAACGGTATCGACCAGATGCTGCCTTCGGGGATCGAGATGATTCACGGGCCGGGCTGCCCGGTCTGCGTGACTCCGCTGGAGCTGATCGACAAGGCGCTGGCGATTGCGGCGCAACCGGGAGTCATCTTCTGCTCCTTCGGCGACATGCTGCGCGTACCGGGAACCGAGGGCGATTTGTTTCAGGTGAAGGGCGCGGGCGGCGATGTGCGCGTTGTCTACTCCCCTCTGGACGCGGTCGAGCTGGCCGTCAAAAATCCAGATAAGCAGGTCGTCTTCTTCGGCGTGGGCTTTGAGACCACCGCCCCGGCCAACGCCATGAGCGTGCACGTGGCCAAGCGGCGGGGGTTGAAGAATTTTTCGCTGCTGGTGTCACACGTGCTTGTGCCGCCGGCGATTGAAGCGATTCTCAGTGCGCCGGAACGCAAGATCGATGGCTTCCTGCTGGCTGGCCACGTCTGCAGCGTGATGGGCTACTGGGAGTATCCACCTTTGGCAGCCAAGTATAAGGTCCCGATGGTAGTGACGGGCTTTGAGCCGCTCGACTTGCTGGATGGGATTCGACGCTGCGTGATTCAACTCGAGGCTGGCCGCCACGAGGTCGAAAATGCATACGAGCGCATCGTCACATTCGAGGGCAACAAGGTCGCACAGAAGCTGCTGTCTGAAGTTTTTGAAGTCACCGACCGGGCGTGGAGGGGGATTGGCGTGATTCCGAAGAGCGGCTGGCGGCTCAGCGAGCCTTATCGCGCCTTCGACGCAGAGCTACGTTTTCAGATATCCGGCATTCGCACACAAGAGTCGCCGCTGTGCCGCTCGGGTGATGTGCTGCGCGGAGCGATCAAACCTGCCGAGTGCGCGGCCTTCGGCAAACAATGCACGCCGCGTCATCCGCTGGGCGCGACGATGGTTTCGAGCGAGGGCGCCTGCGCGGCTTACTACAACTACGGACGGTTTTTGTCTGCTGACGAGCTGGCTGGAGCGGGAAGCGGCCTGACGGGAGCAGCCAATGTCTGAAGATCCGAAACCCGGCGCGCCGGATTTTGCGAACTGGAGTTGTCCCCTTCCCCTCGCCGACTATCCCACAATTGTGATGGGCCATGGCGGCGGCGGCAAGCTGGGCAACGAGCTGGTGGAGCATCTGTTTCTGCCCGCCTTCCGCAATCCGGAGTTGGAAAATCTGGGCGATGCGGCTGTGCTGGAGCTGGGCGGCGGACGGCTGGCCATGAGCACTGACTCCTTTGTCGTGCAGCCGCTGTTTTTTCCCGGTGGATCGATTGGCGAGCTGGCGGTCAACGGCACGGTCAACGACTTGGCAGTCTCCGGGGCCGAGCCGCGCTTCCTCAGCGCCAGCTTCATTCTGGAAGAAGGCTTCCCGCTGGCGCAGTTAGCGGCGATTGTGGAGGCGATGGCGCGGGCAGCGGCAGGGGCAGGCGTGAAAATCGTCACCGGCGACACCAAGGTTGTGGAGCGCGGCCACGGCGATGGATGCTACATCAGCACGGCCGGCGTGGGCCTTGTGCGGCCCGGAATCTCAGTTGGCCCGCACCGCGCAAAGCCCGGCGACGCGATTCTCCTCTCCGGAACCATTGGCGACCACGGCATGGCCATTATGAGCGTGCGCGAAGGCCTGGAGTTCGAGAGCCAGATTCGCTCCGATTGCGCCGCGCTGAACGGAATGATTGCCGAAGTGCTGGCTGCGGCCGGCGCGTCGGTGCACGCCATGCGCGATCCCACGCGGGGCGGACTCGCTTCCACATTGAATGAAATCGCTGTGGCCTCCGGCGTCGGCGTGGAAATCGACGAGCCCAGCCTTCCAGTACGCCCCGAAGTACAATCCGCCTGCGAGCTGCTCGGTTTTGATCCGGTCTATGTGGCCAACGAGGGCAAGGCTGTCTTTTTTGTCGCGCACGAGGCTGCAGAGCAAATTCTCAACATCCTGCACTCCCACCCGCAGGGCCGCGACGCCGCACACATCGGCACGGTTACCGCCGAGCACAAGCGCATGCTGGTGGCGCGCACAGCGATGGGCGCCAACCGCGTCATCCCCACACAGATTGGCGAACAGTTGCCGCGGATTTGCTGAACAGCAGGGTTTCCTACAGGGTTTTCAGCGTTTGCGCGATGCTACCGGCCCAGGCATCAATCGCGGCCCAGTTGCGGAAATCGCCATTAGGAAAGAGCGCACCGTCGCGGTTGACGGGCATCTTATAGATTAGCCGATGCCAGAAGCCTAGTTTGCTCCCGTCCATTGCACCGAAGAAGACGCGGTGCTCCCTGGGCTTGACGGTCCCCTTGAACTCCGCGATTTCCTTGGGTTCCAACACCTCGCAAAGGTCACGTCCCTGCGTATCTTGAGTCTTGTTGCCGAGTGGTCCGCTGCTGAAGAGCCAGACAGGCCGGGCGGCGAGAACCATCGAATTGCGCCGCACGAACTTGGCGGCTGGCTTCATCCAGTGGAAGTAGTAGGCTGCGCTTCCAATGACGGCGGCGTCGTATGCAGCCGGATCTCCGGCTTGGCGGACGGAGTCGAGCTCAACCTCCAGGCCCTGCTGGCGGAGTGTAGCGGCGATACGCTCCGCGATACCTTGTGTGGCTCCGTAACGGCTTGCGTAGGCAACGAGAACTCGCATATTGATTTGTTCCAATCGTTCGCAGAGGATGGTAGGTCCAACTCTGAATTCTGCGCGTTCGGCCTGCCCGGGACGCACGATGGCATAGTAGGCCTGATCACTCTCCGCTGCCGTGGCCTACATCACATGGTCTGCGAGGCCTGGCATTGCGGGCACTTCCGATCAGTCGAGCAGCGCGAATGCCTGGCGTATGCGATTACAGAGGCTGGCTGGTTCGTCGGCGAGTTTGGAACTGAGCTCCAGCACAACAGCCGGCGGCTCGGCCAGTGCGTTGAGTGCCGCGGCCGTGGCCGGCCAGTCGATGGCGCCATCCCCCGGCAACAGATGCTCGTCTTTC
Source organism: Occallatibacter sp. (assembly GCA_050012015.1). Classification (GTDB taxonomy): domain Bacteria; phylum Acidobacteriota; class Terriglobia; order Terriglobales; family Acidobacteriaceae; genus Telmatobacter. The sequence continues at coordinate 307,084 of JBEKHZ010000003.1, forward strand.
GTGCCGTGGTTGTCGTGCGCGTGAACCTGAACAATCCTCCCGCCCAGTGTGTCAATGGCCGCGGGAACGCCAACCGTGATGTGAGCGTGGCCCAGGTCGAGGCAGACGCCGATCTGGTCCAGGTGGCCGATCTCCAGAATCTCAACCAGGTGCTCGGGCGTGGTGGGCTCGTTGAAGAGGTTCTCCACCAGGGGACGCACGCCCAGCGGACGCGCAAAGGCGCCCAGATGTTCCAGTGCTGTAAACGCGTACTCAGCGGTGCGCGGCGACCACTCATCGTCCTTATCGCCGAGGTGAATGACCAGGTTGCGGAAGGGAATCTGCTCGGCGGTCTCCAGGGCGCGCTTGATTTCGTCCATAGCCTCGATGCGGCTGGCTCTCTCCATGTGCAGCAGGTTAAGGGCAGGCGCGCCGGAGCGGCCCATCTCTGCATCGGCGTAGATTGGAGCGTGCATCGACCAGGCCGTGAGCGCGTTCGACCGGAACCAGGCAGCCAGCTCCGCAACCTGCACGCGGCTGGTGTAGTCGAAGTGTTGGCGCGCGGCAAACAGCTCCACCGCCTCAGCGCCCCACTGGCCGGCCTTCTCCAGCTGCCCGGAGTGCAGGCGCTGGTTTATGTAGAGGTGCGTCGACAGAACCCGTAGCTTGGCCACAGAATTCTCCTGCGCCGGAAGCATGGAATCATGCTGACCCGGCGCTCCTTCCATTGTTGCATCTTTGCAATATCTTACGGTTAACCAGGTGTTGCGGAAGAAGAAGCGGAGATGCGGCTGAATGTTGAACAAAGACAGGCGAAGAGTTGTGCTGTTTTTCGGTTTTACACATATTATTCACAAAATCAAAAACATTTTCGATTTATTGAATACTATCAGGAAAATATGAGCAAAAATGAACAGACCTACCTGATAAATCCGGAGAGCATGTAGAAAAGTTGTGTGTCTTTATACTCGAACCTGGGGTAAGAAAGGCGGTGCGCTTCGGTTTCTTTATGGAAAGACCCCAGACCAAATCGCGGAAGGGGACAAATAGATCGAATGGCGGATATAACCCAGGTACGGTTTGATCCGGCAGTTTTCCTGGCAGAAGCCGGGCTGGGGCGGAGAATTGTCCGATTGAAGCCCAAGGAGGCTTTCTTCACCCAGGGCGATCCGGCTGATTGTGTTTTCTATATACAGAGTGGCCGCGCAAAGCTCACCGTAATCTCAAAAGAAGGCAAAGAGGCGACCATCGCGCTGCTTTCGGTAGGCGACTTTGTGGGCGAAGATTCAATGGCGGGAACGCCGGGCTTGCGCATGGCCACAGCTTCAGCCATTACCCCGTGTTCCGCACTCAAGATCGAGCGTGCGGAGATGGTCCGCGTGATGCACGAAGAGCACACCTTCAGCGATCTGTTTCTGCGGTTTCTGCTGGAGCGCAGCATGAGAACCCAGGCGGATCTGGTTGATCAGCTCTTCAATTCCAGCGAGAAACGATTAGCGAGGATCCTGCTTCTGATGGCGGATTTCGGCAAGCCGGGCGAGCCGGAGTCCTTGATTCCCAAGATCTCCCAGGAGACGTTGGCGGAGATGATCGGAACTACGCGGTCACGCGTCAGCTTCTTTATGAATCGTTTTCGCAAGCTGGGATTTATCGATTACAACGGCGGCATTAAAGTACACAAGTCTCTTTTGAACGTGGTTCTCCACGACTAAATAGCAGTTCCCTCCCACCACTGTAGCTAGAAAACCTGCGGCGCTGTGCTACTCTTCCGGATGGAGTAATAAGGAGAGGGACACGTGCGTATTTCTTTGCCGCAACTCGCCGTCATCGGACTTATCGCAGGATTCAGTATTGGTTTAACCGCGCAGACGCCTGCGCCTGGCGGACAAGCCGCTAAACCCGCTGTGGTGGCATCTTCAAAGCCAGCGATGCATACGCAGGCAACCGAGGAAGTCAATAATCCGGTAGCCGACCCCAAGGCCGTGATCACCATCGGCAAAGCGCGCTTTACCGTGCTGACGCCGGAGCTAATCCGCATGGAGTGGGCGGCGGACGGCAAGTTTGAGGACCATGCCTCGTTTGTGTTCCTGAACCGAAGGCTGCCGGTGCCGAAGTTTGAAAAGTCGCTGACCAGCGACGGCCAGAAGCTGACCATCACAACTTCTACGCTCACGCTGACATATGCCTCAGCAGCTGACGGGCGGTTTACTCCGGAGAATCTCACCATCCAACTTACCGTTGATGGCAAGCCTGTCGTCTGGCATCCCGGCCTCGCCGACCCGGACAATTTGCAAGGCACCACGCGCACGCTGGATGGCGCGTTGGGTAGCCAGACCAAGGAGCCCATAGAGCCGGGCCTGATTTCGCGCTCGGGCTGGGCGCTGGTGGACGACTCTATGCGCCCGCTCTTCGACTCGGCCGACTTCAGCTTCCGGGAGGGCGAAAAGAGTCCCTGGCCGTGGGTCGTCGAGCGACCAGCCGGCGAGCGCCCCGGAGCCTATCAGGATTGGTACTTCTTCGGTTACGGACACGACTACCGCAAAGCGTTGGGCGACTATGTGCGCGTGGCCGGGCGCATTCCGCTGCCGCCCCGCTTCGCCTTCGGCGCATGGTGGTCGCGCTACTGGGATTACAGCGACCAGGAACTCGACGAGCTGGTGCGCGGCTTCCACGAGAACGATGTGCCGCTGGACGTCTTCGTCATCGACATGGGCTGGCACATCAGTAAAGACCAACTCCTGGCCGCGGGCGAGACTGATCAGTCGGGCCATGATCTGGGCTGGACCGGCTACACCTGGAACAAAATGCTCTTTCCCGACCCCGATGATTTCCTGGCCAGGCTGCACGCCGAGGGACTGAAGACTACCCTCAACCTGCATCCGGCCTCGGGAGTGCAGCCATGGGAGGCGGCCTACCCAGCCATGGCCAAGGCCATGGGCATCGATCCGGCCAGCAGGAAATACGTACCCTTCGACATCACCGACAAGAAGTACGCCACCAATTACATGAACCTGCTGCACCATCCGCTGGAGCGGCAGGGCATTGACTTCTGGTGGCTGGACTGGCAGCAGGAGCAGCGCACCATAATCCCCGGCGTGATGCCCACCTGGTGGCTGAGTTACGTGCACTTTACCGATCAGCAGCGTGAGGGCAAACGGCCGCTGCTCTTCCATCGCTGGGGTGGGATGGGCAATCACCGCTACCAGATCGGTTTCTCCGGCGACACCATCTCGGTGTGGGATTCGCTGGCCTTCCAGCCGTGGTTCACGGCTACGGCGGCCAACGTGGGATACGCATACTGGAGCCACGACATCGGCGGCCACATGCCCGGAGCCGTGGAACCCGAACTCTACACGCGCTGGGTGCAGTTTGGCGCATTCAGCCCCATTCTGCGCACCCACACTACCAAGAACCCCGAGACCGAGCGCCGCGTCTGGGCCTATCCGGAGCCTTACTCGTCCATCCTGCGAGCTACCTTCCAGCTTCGCTACGCGCTTGAGCCTTACCTCTACACCGAGGCGCGGCGGACCTACGACACCGGCGTGGCCTTCTTCCGGCCGCTCTACTACGACTGGCCGCAGGAGGACGCCGCGTACACGAGCAAGGGCGAGTACATCTTCGGCGACCAGATGCTGGTGGCCCCGGTCACCGCTCCCGCAGACAAGGTAAGCAGCCTGACCACGGAGACCGTGTGGCTGCCCAAGGGCGAGTGGATCGAGTGGCCTACGGGCAAGCATCTCACCGGCCCGGCAACGTTCGAACGCAGCTTCTCCATCGAGCAGACGCCGGTTTACCTGCGCGCCGGGGCCATTGTCCCCATGCAGCCGCCCATGCGCTACACCGGCGAAAAGCCAGTGGACCCGCTTATCGTGAACGTGTGGCCGCTTGCGCCGGGGACGAATTCGAGCTACTCGGTCTATGAGGACTCCGGCGTCTCAGTCGACTACCAGCGCGGCGTCTTTGCACGCACGCCGATCAAGGCCGCGCAAACCCCCGGACCGAATTCTGACACTTTGCGCGTCGAGATCGGCCCTGTCGAGGGCAGCTATCCCGGAATGCCGCAGACCCGCGGATACGAGCTGCGTCTGCCCGCCGACTGGCCGCCCGCCGCAGTTACAGTCAACGGCGTTGCGATCAAACGCGCCGGGCCCACAGGCAAGGGTGGATGGTCCTTCGAGGGCAACACGCTGACCACCGTGATCCCCGTGCCCCGCCTCAGCGTTGCAGCCAAAGTGACGGTCGAGGTGCGCCATGCACCGGGCAGCACAGTCCGCCGACTTGAACTGGACGGCTTTGCCGGGGCCATGACCCGGCTGCGCGGCGCGTACGACGCCGTGCACCAGACCTGGCCCGTCTCCGATCCGCCCGACGTGCTCATCGACGCTATGCAAACCGGAGATCGCCTCAGTTACCATCCTGAAGATGCGCAGCAGGAGATCGCCCGCTTCCACGATCTGCTGCCCAAAGTGCATGCGGCAATCACAGGAATCCGAGCAACCTTTGCCCCGCGCATGGAAGAGTACGCCAAGCGGCTGATGGCCAGCAATTGGCGGCCGGCGACCACGGATATGGAAGCACAGAAGCAGCGCCGACTGGACGCCGTGGACCGGGCCGAACGGATGGTAGCGGAGGCGTGCAAGTAAGCATTTTTTTCACTAGGGCCGCGGCACCTGCATTTGAGCCCCACGCGCCGCCTGGTTCCGGCCCGCGCTGAGCAGGTTGGCCAGCAGCCGGTAAGCTCCCGGCACTAACTCCGGAAGCTGGCGGTACAGCGCATAGGCAACATAGATATAGGTTCCCTTGCCTGGATGCGCCACCAGCAGGCCGCCGCGTTGTGCGTCCTGGCCGGGATCGGCGGTCTCGGTCAGCGCCGTGTAGCGCGCGTCCCAGCTATCCAGAAATGAGTGGCCGCGCTCCTCGATCCAACCGTCGAAGTCCGCATCGCCGATGACGTTGGGCCAACGGAACAACGGATTCCCCGGCTCCAGCAGCTTTACCGGCGCAGTCTCGTCCACCACCCGCTCCGGCATGCGTCCCATCGACAGCGGAAACGGCGCGGGGAAGTTGCTGGTCTGGTACTGGACAATCAATGTCCCGCCGCGGCGCACAAACTCCTCCAACCTCGGCTGGGCTGTGGCCAGCTCCGGGCGCGCGGAATAGGCTCGAATGCCGATGACGATCACGTTCCAGGCGGAGAGATCGCCTGAAACCAGCTCCGCCGCCGTAAGCAGGTTCGCCGTGCCGCCCAGCCCTTCGATGGCCTCGGGAACCAGGTCGCCGGTACCCATCACGTAGCCGATGCGCAGTCCCGGCGCCAGCTTCACATCCACCTTGCGCGTCTTCAACTGAGCGAGTTTGTACTGGTTGTAGGGCCGCAGGCCGGGGTAGCCAATGCTCCGCCATCCGGTTTTGTACTCGCGCCCGGCCGAACGCGCGATGGCGTTGATGGCATAAGCGCCAGCCTCAGCGCCGCTCGGCGTAACGGAAAAAAGCAGAGGCTCCGTGTCACCGGCACTGTCGCGATGAAACCGAGCTTCCGCCGGTTGAGAGTTCCATCCCGCGGGCAACTGCAGCGCGACAGTTCCCTCCGCTGCCGCCTGCGTATGCACGGTTACGCGCACGGGCAGTGCGCTGCCGTCGAGAGGTAGAATGCGCGCTTCGGGCTCCATGCGCACGCCGATCATGGGCGTCACCACCAGCGGTTCGTAAACGCCGCCCACGCCGGGAACGCGGCCCAGCGTTTGCACGACTTTTCCCATGCGAATCGGCAGGCCTTCAAAGGTAAACTCCGCCCACGCATCCAGCGGATAAGGCACGAACGACCGCAAAAGCCACTCCGGCTTCGCTAGATCGTAGTACGGCTGCTCAATCGATGGCCTGGTGAAGTAAGGCTGCGTCGGCTCGGCGTTCTCAGGCGCCTGCACGCGGAAAATCGGATCGCTGACGGGTGCCGTGGGGTCAATCGCTCCGGTCGTGTTCTCAACCTTCCACGAATTGTCGTTGCGGGTTTCGAGCCAGACGCTGTTGAGCCGAGTCTTCGCCGTGGCCTGCGTGGCGTGGACGCGCACCTGGAACTTCTCGCCCGGCGCAATGCTCCGTGGCGTCTCATCGGCCGAGCCTCCGCGGAATGGTCCCCCTCCCTGAGTGTTGGCGGTATTCGTCCGGAAGGTGATCATGTCCAGGCCGAGCAATTCTTTTAGCGCCGCCTGGAACTGCTCTTGCTTCGTGTTCAACTCAGCTAGCTGAATCGCCACGAAGTCCTGGTCACTTTGGAGATTGACGAAATGCTTTAGCTGGATCGTCTTGCGATAGAGAACCGCCAGGCGGTGTGCTGTTTCGAGCGCGCTGATTCCATGGTGGTCCTTTTCTAACTGGGTTAAGCCATCGTCAATCTCACGCCAGCCCGTGACAAGCCAGGCGGGTGGATGGAGTCCGCTTAGATGCGCCAATCCGGCAACCGATGTGTCGATATTCACCTTGCTGTTGTGGAACAGGTCGTTGTTCTTCGAATTCGTTCCCGGCTTTGCTGCCGCCTCCGGAGCCACGGCCCACAAGTGATAGTTCGCTGCTGAAGGCGCGATCAGCGTGGGATTCCCGCCGCCATTCTGTGACTTTTGTTGGCCCCAACCTTCGCGCGCGATCTGCTCGTAGCTGCGCCCCAGCACCGGGTCCAGCCCGCCCTCCTGAATCGTTACATCGGTCGAGAGCGCACCTTCCGTCCACTCTCCAGTCACATAATTTTTGAAGCGCGCAGGAGCCCATTTGCCGGTGGCGTAGTCGAACATCTTTCCGTCTTCAATGCGCGCAAAGGGCGTCCTCGAGTAGATGGCCAGCGGCTGCCAGGGCTGCAAGCCGTCCTTTAATTGCTCAGGAAAGACCTTGGGGTCGCCGGCCGCCTTGAAGACCTCCTGCGCAATCTCGCCGGAGACCTGGTGGTGGCCGTGGCCGTCGGTAATGCCGCCGACAAAGGTGGAAACAATCACCTGCGGCCGCTCACGCCGCACCGCCAGCACGGCGTCGTAGAGCACGCGGCCATGACCCCACTTGGCAAAGGACTCCTCCTGCGTCTTGGAAAAGCCGAAGTCCGCCTCCGTGCCCCAGAGCTGTTTTGCGCCGTAATATTCGCTGGCCTTCAGCAGTTCGCTGGTGCGGATCAGTCCCAGCGCATCGTAGCTCTCCTCGCCCATTGCATTCTGTCCGCCCTCGCCGCGGGTCAGCGTCAGCGTCATCGCCCGCGCGCCCCTGCCGCGCGAAAGGTAAGTAAGCAGCGCGCCGTCCTCGTCGTCCGGATGCGCCACAATCACCATCACGCTGGCGGTGGTCTTCAGGCGCTTGAGCGCTTGCTCCAAAGCCGCCTGGCCGCGATCCTCCGGCAAGGGCAGCGCAATCTCGCTGGCCTCAGGGAGTGGAACCTGCGTCAGCTCGTTACCCTTCGGCAAGGGCTGCTGCGCTGTCTGTTGTGCCGCCAAGCACAGTGTGCCCGCCAGCATCATCCCGGCAAGAACCGCGCCCGTTACTACTCGTTGAACTCGATTGGCAAAAATCATACTTCCCGTCAGTGTACAATCCGGGGAGCGAAACTGCGTCATGCCTGTCGCCTCCGCCACCTCCGCCGCTACCCTCCAGCGCCGCATTGGCCTGCGCTCGGCCGTGGCCTTCAACATGCTGGAGATGATCGGCGTCGGCCCCTTCATCACGCTCCCCCTGGTCATTGCCGCGGCAGGCTACCGGCTTTCGGTTTGGGCCTGGGTGCTGGGCGCGGTCATCGCCGTGGCCGACGGCCTGGTCTGGGCTGAGCTTGGCGCGGCCTTTCCCAGGGCCGGCGGCTCTTATGCTTTTTTGCGCGAGATTTACGGCCCCCAGAGAGCCGGGAATTGGCTCAGCTTTCTCTACGTCTGGCAGGTCAGCTTCACCGCGCCGTTCTCCATCGCATCGGGCTGCATCGGCCTTTCCAGCTTCCTCGCCTGGTTCTGGCCGTCGCTGGACCACGCCCCCATCGCCGCCCTGCCCGCGCTCCACTTCACCAACCTCGCCGCTGCCGCCGCCTGCCTGCTGGTGACGGCACTGCTCTATCGCAATCTCAGTTCCATTACGCGGCTGGCCTGGGTGCTCTTCGCCGGAGTGCTCACAGCCATCGCCGGGGTCATCGTCTCCGGCTTTGCACACGGCTGGCAGATGCCTGCCTCGACCGCGCTCACCGTCCCCGCTGCGCTGGGCGGACTGGCACAGGCCACGCTGCTTACTACTTATTGTTATTGGGGCTATTACAACATCTGTTTCCTTGGCGGGGAGGTTCGCCGTCCGGAGCGGACCATCCCGCGCGCCATCCTGCTCTCTGTCCTCTTCGTCGCGGCGTTTTACGTTGCAATGAACCTTGCAGCGCTGCCTTCCATGCGCGATGCCGCCGCGCACGTCTCCGCCGGTGATGCTGTCCGCCTGCAACTGGTGGCCGACATCGCACGCACCGCCTTTGGCAGCCTCGCCGGCCGCCTGATGGCCGCGCTCATCATCTGGACCGCCTTCGCTTCCGTCTTTTCGCTACTGCTGGGATACTCCCGCGTGCCCTACGCCGCCGCCCGCGATGGCAATTACTTCCGCTTTCTCGCCGCCCTCCATCCGCGGTACAACATTCCTCACCGCTCGCTGGTCGCCCTGGGCCTGGTCGCCACGGCCTTTTGCTTTTTCTCGCTGGCGCAGGTTATCACCATGCTGGTCATCACCCGCATCCTGCTGCAATTCTTTTTGCAACACGTGGGCGTCATCCTGCTCCGCATCCAGCGGCCTGAGCTGGCGCGGCCCTTCCGTATGCCGCTCTATCCCCTGCCCCCTCTGGTCGCCATCGCCGGATTCGTATTCATGCTGGTCAACCGCAGCCACGCTCTCGGAGGCCTGGCAGTTGCCGCCGCCATCGCAGTTTCCGGAACGCTGATCTATATGGCTCGTGCCCGGCGGCTGGGGCAATGGCCCTTTGCTTTCTGCAAGTAAGCCCACAAACTCCGTGTGCTGGGAATCCACAATCTTTGACGAATCTTGCACCGCGTTGCCCCTTTGATGTATCCAATAGTTGCAATCAGCTCTTTCCCGTACGAGGTAAACCCATGCTCATCGGCAAGCCGCCCGGTATTCCCTCATCGGAGATTACGCCGCAAAGCCTGTACCTCAATCGCCGCCGTTTTCTGCGCAGGGCAGCCTCAGGAGCAGTTGCCGCCAGCGCAGCCGCGCTCGGCGCTGACCGTATCGCAGAAATTCTCTCCCCCTCCATCTCTGTGCTGGCTGCAACAAAACTGGAAACCGTGAAAAGCCCCCTCACCACCACCGGTGAGCAACTGACCAGCTTCGAGGATGTAACGCACTACAACAACTTTTATGAATTTGGCGTGGACAAGGACCAGCCCGCCAAGAATGCCGGCATACTGCCTGTTCGCCCCTGGACGGTGCGCGTGGAAGGCCTGGTCAAGCGGCCAAAAACCTTCGACATCGACGATCTGCTCAAGCTGCACCCGCTGGAAGACCGCGTCTATCGCCATCGCTGCGTTGAAGCCTGGAGCATGGTCATTCCCTGGGTGGGCTACTCTCTCTCCGAGTTCATCCGCCAGTGCGACCCTCTGCCCAGCGCTAAATACGTTCAGTTCCTCTCTTACTACGACAAGAAAATTGAGAAGTGGGGTACGTCGCAAACCTCCATCTCCTGGCCTTACTCCGAGGGTCTGCGCATGGATGAGGCCATGAACCCGCTCACCCTGCTGACCTTCGGCCTCTATGGCGAGGTGCTGCCCAATCAGAACGGCGCGCCGCTGCGCATCGTGGTGCCGTGGAAGTACGGCTTCAAGTCCGCGAAATCCATCGTCGCTGTACGCTTCCTTGACAAGCAGCCGCCCACCACCTGGAACGACCAGGCCTCCCGCGAATACGGCTTCTACTCCAACGTCAATCCCAATGTGGACCATCCCCGCTGGAGCCAGAAGGTTGAGCGCCGCATCGGTCAGCCCTTCTACTCGCAACGCCGCTCCACGCTGATGTTCAACGGCTACGGCGACCAGGTTGCGAGCCTCTACAGTGGAATGGACCTGAAAAAGTACTACTGATACAGGACGAAGCCCATGCCGAAAGAAAAAACCGCCGAGCAGCAGTTAGCCTCTTTCATGGCAAAGTTCACGCCAGAAATTGCCTTTCTTGCCCGGGCCATTCGCAGCGAAATGTGTCACCTCTATCCCTCGGCCCTCGAACTCGTCTATGACAACTACAATGCTCTCGCCATCGGCTACAGCCCTACCGAGCGAGCCTCTGAGGCCATCTTCTCCATAGCGCTCTATCCTCGCTGGGTCAGTCTATTTTTCCTCCAGGGCGCGGGCCTCCCCGATCCCGGCAAGATCCTGCGCGGCAGCGGCAATGTTGCAAAGCACATCGTTCTGCCATCCCCTGACGCACTCCGTACCCCGCCTGTCCAGGCTCTCATGCGCGAAGCCACCGCGCGGGCCAAAATCGTCTTCGATCCCAACGCGAAACACCGCCTTATCATCAAGTCCATCTCCGCAAAGCAACGTCCCCGTCGCCATGCTGAAAAGCCAGCCGCACCCGCAAGACCGCATTCGTAAGGAAAGGCCCAAAAGGCCGGAACCCACCCATAATGAAACGACCAGTCCTCATCACACTCAAAACCATCGCCTGGTTGGCATGCCTTTGGCCGCTTGCCCATCTAATTTGGAGCGCAGCCACTAACAACCTGGGCGCTGACCCCACGGCTACCATCACCTTTGCAACCGGACTGGCCACTCTGCGCATCCTGACTGTCTCGCTGGCCATCACGCCCCTGCGCCGCCTCTCTCCGCGTTTGAACTGGCTGATTAAATTACGCCGCCTGCTGGGTCTCTTCGCTTTCTTCTACGCCTCGTTGCATCTGTTGACTTACATCGCTCTCTATGCAGGCTTCGACGTCAACGCCATGGCCGCCGACATCGTCAAACGCCGCTACATCACCGTCGGCGTGGCCGCGTGGCTGCTGCTTCTGCCGCTGGCTGCCACTTCGACCAATTGGGCTATCCGCAAGCTGGGCGGCAAGCGCTGGAACCAGCTGCACAAGCTGGTTTACGCCGCCGCTGTCTGCGGAGTGATTCACTACTGGTGGCAGGTCAAGCCGGGCGTGCGCACGCCGCTCACTATCACGATTGTGCTGGCAGTGTTGCTGATCGCGCGGCCAATACAGACATGGATGCAACAGCGTAGGCCGCGCCCAGCTTGAGAATTTCTTATTCGAATCGCAATGAAGCCTGCTCCACCGGGCGATAGCTCTTGCGATGCAGCGGCGTTGGCCCCAGACGCTCCAGGGCGGCCATGTGCTCCCGTGAGCCATAGCCCTTGTGCTGCGCCAGCCCGTATCCGGGATACTCGCTGTCCAGTTCCACCAGCAGCCGGTCGCGATAAACCTTGGCCAGAACGCTGGCCGCGGCAATCGAGAAACTCGTCCCGTCGCCTCGGATGACTGCCCTCTGCTCGCATTCCCAGTCAATCGTGTCGCGGCCGTCGATGAGCAGATAATCCGGGCTTTGCGCCAATTGCTCCACGGCGCGGCGCATGGCCAGCAACGATGCTCGGCGTATGTTGATGCGGTCAATGGTCTCCGCGTCCACTTCGGCGATGGCCCAGCAGACCGCATGGGCGCGAATCGCAGTGTCCAGTTCCGCGCGCTTTTTCGCCGATAGCTTCTTCGAGTCGGTCAGGCCTTCGAAACGGTAGTCATTTGGAAGAATGACCGCGGCAGCGACCACTGGCCCGAAGAGTGGTCCGCGCCCCGCCTCGTCTACTCCGGCAATGCACCGCGCTCCGCGCGTGCGTGCTATCTCTTCCAGCGTCCAACCGCAAACTGGAGCTTTGGCCATGCTTTGAGTATAGAAAGAGGGCCTGAGTTACACGCTGCCATCCGCCAAAAAGCCGGGAATCTCGCCATAAAAACAAACCGGCTGGAGCATGTGCCCCAGCCGATTCGCTCTGATGGGTTTTAGTTCGCGGGTTAGAAGTCTACACGCAAGCCGAATTGCATGCGGCGATAGGTGCTTAGCGTGCCGCCGTAATTGCCTAATGTACCGCTGGTGAGTCCACCATTGAGGTTGATGGGGCTGCAATCGAAGCGGACGTCGTTGCCCACGTTGTAGACTTCGCCGGCAAATTTCAGCTTTATGTTTCTGGGCAGGTTCCAGGTTTTTGCCAGCGAGGAGTCGATGTCAAAGTAGCCGTCGCCGCGAAATTCGTTGCGCTGACCTGCTTCTCCCGGGTAAGGCAGGCGAATCGGCGTGCCGTTGTAAACACCGTTGTTGATGGCGTTGACCGAATTCCCGGCAAAGACCTGGGGAACGCCGTTGACGATATGGCGCTGAATCTTGACCGGAGCGGTGACGACCCCCATGGCCTCTTGCTGCCAATTGGTCGACCAGCCAGGCTCGTAGACGGAGAAGGGCAGGCCGCTGGCCCAGCGGCTAAGTCCCGACCACTGCCAGTTGCCGAGCACCGCTTCGACCACGCGGTTTGAGTTGCCCAGTACAGCTTTCCCCTTACCCACGGGAAGCGCATAAACCCAGTTGAAGGTGATCAGGTGGCGGGTATCGAAGTCGGAGACGCCCTTGTTGAGCTTGGGATTCCAACTGTTCTGGATTCCAGCGCCACCGAAGGCGTCGGCGGAAAACTCGTTGGAGCGCTCCGCTCCGGAACCCATGTCTAAAGACTTACTGAAGGTGTAGTTGAGAACGGTAGTCAGGCCATGGCTCGAGGGGTGGCGCAAGGTGACCTGAAGGCCGTTGTAGGAGCTGGTGCCGATTGAGGACCACGCATAGAGCGAGGAAAATTGACTCTGCCAGAACTGGGTCCCGTTAGGGCATCCGTAATAGCAGTAGAAGTCGAGGTCGGCCAGGGATGTGGTCTCACCGTAGCTGTAGCGGTAAGGCGCCCATTCGTTGTTGTAGATGGCTTGTGTCGCGCTCTCGCCAGGGTAATCGTACTCTTGCATCTGCGGGAATATATCTTCAAAGTACTGGATGGTGGGCACGTTCGGCACAGTGCAAGGGCTGGATGAATATGGATTGCACCCTCCGTTCTGGTCGGAGATCTTGGAAAGCGCAGCGCCGGCGGTGAAATAATCTCCGCCTCCCTTTGGGTCAACCAGATCGACCGGCTCCGCCAGATCGAGTTGCTGCAAAAGATGACGCCCCATGCGGCCCACATAATTCACTTCTAGGCCAAAGCCTCCGGGGAGCTCTCGTTGAATAGAAAGATCCAGAGAGTAGGAATAGGGCGTCTTGAGCTGGTTGTCGATGCCCCAGGTGATGGCAAAATCGCAGTTGTCCTGGGTGGAGGGCGTAAAGGGATAGTGGATTGTGGAAGTAGGACTAGGACAGCCGGCCAGCGACGGAATTACATGCGGGCCGGTGAAACGGGGTGCATCCTCAACGCCGTAAATACCCGCCGGGCTGATTACCGAGCTGCTCAGGCCAAAGGAGCCTTGCTGATCGAAGGAGTTCACGATGCCCTGGCCGAAGTGATCGTAGTACATGCCTGCGCCGGCTCGGAAGGAGGTCTTTGTATTTGGCGCAAATACAACGGAAAGGCGTGGAGCGAGGTTGGTCTTCTGCTTGGCCCAGTATCCGGGACGGCCGTTGGCCTTGCCGCTGGGCATGAATTGGAGGTTGTCTTCGAAGACCTGGCCCTGGGCAGCCGCCGTTCCGCGATGGACGAACCACGCATGGGTATCGACAGTGGGCGCGATCTCCTGGCCCTTTGTCTCATAAGGGGCTTGCAGCATGGAGTGGCGCACACCGTAGGTGACCGTCAGCTTGGGTGTAATACGCCAGGAGTCCTGAAGATAGTATTCGAACTCGTTGGCTTTGAAATGGCGGCTGATGAAAGCACCATCCGGAAACAGAGAGCCGGTAGTGGGGCCAGTGACCGAATAGTTGTATTGCTGGGTGGTCTCTGGCACCGTTCCCACCAGGGTGTCATAAGCGATTTCGTAGGAATTCGCAAATCCGCCCCCCAGGTCAGATGGGGCGCTCGGGGAGTCGGACATCCAGTATGGGTTGGTGGTGGCGCTAGAGTAGGAGTTCCCGTCGCTGTTGCGATTGTTCACGATCCCCCGCCAGTTGCCGCCCAGGCTTATCGAATGTGAGCCCTTGGTCCAGGTGAGGTTGTCGACGATGTTGTTCACCGGCACGCTCACCACAATGCTGCGGTTCTGCGCCTCTGGTTGCGAGAGGAAGCGGAAGGTGACCCAGTCGCCCGTCCCCGTGCCGATGCCGTAGGTCGAGTATCCCTGGCGGATGAAGCCATAGCGAAGATCGTTAACGATCTTGGTGGTGGGAGTCCATGTATAGCCCACAGCCAGGCCCTTGGTGTTGTCCTCGTGCCATGAGGTGGCGGGTTGGCCGGGCAGGTTTTCTGTTCCCGCCTGGGTATCCTTCTGCAGGTTGCCGCGGAAAAAGATGTGCTGCTTGCTGTTGATGGCGTAGTCGATTTTGGCAATGCTGGTGTTCTGTGAATAAGGATTCGGCGAGGCAAAGATATAACCGGCATTGTTGATGCCGTCGCCCACCGTGGGCGCTGTGCCATAGATGCCTTTGGCCGCCAGGGGGCCATAGTAGGTCTGCACGTTGGGGTTCACGCCGCAGGCGATGTTGGTGCTGCAGCCGGAGTCTAGAGTGCCCACATCGGTCGAACTGAGCCACTGCGTATTGCCGCTGGTATCCTGGTAGCCCAATTCCCCGCTGTAAAACGGCTGCGTGGGAAGCGTCTGGGTGACGATTCTGTCGATAGCCCTGCGCTGACCCTCGTAGTTCACGAAGAAGTAGAGCTTATCTTTCTTGATAGGCCCGCCCTTTATCGGGCCGCTCAGGGAACCGCCGAAGGTGTTCATGATGTACTTTTGCGGCCTGTTGGCCTCGTTGAGCTGGAACTGTTGGTACTTGTTGAACCAGTCGTTGGCCACGGTGTTGGTGGGCCGGTTGTACTCATAGAGCGCGCCATGGAAATTGGTGCCGCCGCTCTTGGTGACGATGGAGACCTGGGCGCCGGAGCTGCGGCCGGAGTCGGCAGTGCCGTTGGAGGTGGTAACGCGGAACTCCTGGGTGGAGTCGAGAGTGGCGCGCAGCACGCCAGTGAAAGCCGTCCCGTTGATCTGGTCGTTGTTGTCCATGCCGTCCAGTGTGACGTCGCCCTGATCCGAGCGGCCGCCGCTCACCGAGCCGCTGCGGCTGTCAATGGTGTCGTTTCCCGAGCCTAGATAGAGCACGCCGGGCTGGAGGGTGAGCAGCGAAACAGGGTCGCGTCCCTCCATGGGAAGCGATTCGATCGTCAGGTTGCCCACCGAGTCGCCCAGAGTCGCATCGGTGGTGTTGATGGTCTGGGCGGTATCGCTGACGTCCACCGTGACCGTACTGGTTTGCACGGAGAGGGTGAAATCGACGGTGGCCGGCTGGTTGACCAGTAATTCGGCCGTCTTTGTCTGGTTGCCAAAGCCGCTGGCCGCGACTGTGATGAAGTAGCGCGCAGGCTGAATCTGCGGGAAGACATAGAAGCCAACGTTGTTGGTGGTGGCGCTGAGCCTGCTGTCGTTGGCCTTGTTCAAGAGGGTGACCGTGGCGCCCGGAACCAGCGCCCCGCTGGGATCCTTGACCACCCCGCGAAGGGAGGTGGTTGCGGTCTGCGCGGATGAGTAAACGACGGCAAAAAGGATGTAGAAGAGCGTGCATCCCAATAGAGTTTTTTTCACGTCAATACCTCCAAAGGTCTTGCCTTGTACTTGTGATGATGCCGATAAGGATCTCCACCCATGATTGAGCGTTAGGTGGTTGTATGGAGTTGCCTCCAATTGTGTCTGAAATCATCTAAGAATTCAATAAAAATATGGAGAATACGGAAAAAATCCCGAGCAATTGCCGCATCCCGGCATGCATGTACGGATCACCTGCTCTGGATCAGCGGGATAGAGCCTTCCTTCGAAAAGCAGGCTTTAGCTGTTATCGCATCCTGGCTTACCTGTACCCCCGCGCCCTGCCAATCGCCAGCCCTGTTGGAGTAATCTGGTTGCTCAGGAGATTGTTGCCGAAAATGCTCAAGCTGTGCCGCTTTTCCTTCGCCATTCTGGCCGTTCTTGCCCTTCCCGCCGGGCTGCTCCGCGCCCAAACCGCGTCTCCTGAGACGCCCAAGGAAGACTACGTCCGCGCCCACTACACCAAGTACGAACTCCGCATCCCTATGCGCGACGGCAAGCGGCTGTTTACGGCGGTTTATGTCCCCAAGGATGCCGCCGCCGGCCCCTATCCTTTCCTCATGGACCGCACTCCCTACAGCGTTGGTCCCTACGGCGAGGACCAGTATCCCCGCCTCCTGGGCCCCTCCGAGGAGCTCGAAAAGAGCGGCTACATCTTTGTCTACCAGGATGTGCGCGGCCGTTGGATGAGCGAGGGCGACTATCGGGAGATGCGTCCCCACATCGATGACAAAAAGTCACCCCAGGACGTGGACGACGCCTCCGACACATACGACACCATCGAGTTTCTCCTCAAGCACGTCGCCAACAACAACGGCAAAGTCGGCATCTGGGGAATCTCCTATCCCGGTTTCTACACCTCCGCGTCCATCATTGATTCACATCCCGCGCTGGTGGCCGCCAGCCCTCAGGCGCCCATGACCGACCTTTTCATGGACGACGACGCCTACCACGGCGGCGCCTTCATGCTCAGCGCCAACTTCAGCTTCTACTCCTTTTTCAAGCCGCAGGAGAACCCGCTGACCCCGAAGCCTTCCATCCCCTTCGACTACGGCACCCCCGATAGTTACAAGTTCTATCTTCAGGCGGGAAACATCGCCAATCTCTATCTCAAAAGCTCCAACTGGCTCTTCAAAGATCAGGCCGCGCACACGACCTATGACAGTTACTGGCAGGCCCGCGACCTATCGCGCCACATGACGAACGTGCGCTGCGCGGTGCTGGTGGTGGGCGGATGGTACGACGCCGAGGATTTGAGCGGCCCCTTCAAGACCTTCTATGCAATTGGCAAGTTCAACCCCAAGACGCCCGCCACTCTGGTCGAAGGACCCTGGGTGCACGGCGGATGGTCGCGCAGCGACGGATCCCATCTGGGCGATGTGCAGTTCAACTCTAAAACTGCTGAGTACTTCCGCGCCAACATCCAGTTTCCTTTCTTTGAATATTATCTGAAAGGCAAAGGAAAGGCGCTGCCGCACGCCGTGGTCTTCGAGACGGGCACCAATGTATGGCGCAATTTTGATTCATGGCCGCCCATAACCGCGCAACCCAAAACGCTGTACTTCCACGCCGGCGGAAAACTCAGCTTTGATCCGCCTGCCGAGCAGAGCGGCGTGGACGAGTATGTGAGCGACCCCAATCATCCTGTGCCGTTTGTGGGCTACACTACCGACACCGTACCACAGCGCTATATGGTGGACGACCAGCGCTTCGCCAGCTACCGGCCTGACGTGCTGGTTTACCAGACCGAGCCACTGGAAGAAGATGTCACCATCGCCGGGCCTATCTCGCCAAAACTCAGAATCGCCAGCTCCCGAACGGACTCCGATTTCGATGTGAAGCTCATCGACGTCTATCCGGAAGACTACCCCGACGCGGATGACACTTCCCACGGCAGCAAGCGCGTCCTCGACGCGCCGCCGCTGCACATGGGCGGGTACCAGCAACTGCTGCGCGGCGAACCCTTCCGCGCAAAGTTCCGCTCGAGCTGGGAAAAGCCCGAGCCGTTGACGCCGGGCAAGCTGACCGAAATCAACTTCATCATGCCCGATCTCTTCCATACCTTCCGCCGCGGCCACCGAATCATGGTCCAGGTGCAAAGTTCCTGGTTTCCGTTGACCGATCGCAATCCGCAAACATTCACCGACATTCCCAACGCCCACCCGGAGGAGTTCCAGAAAGCCACCGAGCAAATCTTTCGTCAGAAGGATGCCGCCAGCGGCGTAGAGGTACTGGTCTTACCGAATAACTAGCTACTAGCCTCCATCTTGCTCTTCGCGAATCTCAGGCTAGTAGCTGAAACAGCATTTCAACGAATAAGGAGTTATATGTTCCGTCGCACACTTCGTTCCTTTCTGTTGTTGCCCGCAGCCTTGCTGCTGGCCGCTGCGCCAGCGATCCACGCCGAAGAAGGCATGTGGACCTTTGACAACCCGCCGCTCAAGCAATTGGCGGCCAAATACAACTTCCATCCCAGCCAGGCATGGCTGGACCATTTGCGCCTTTCCAGCGTGCGTTTCATGGACGGCGGCTCGGGCTCGTTCGTCAGCCCCAACGGCCTGGTGCTCACCAATCACCATGTCGCCCGCGGTCAGTTGCAGAAAAACTCCACTGCCGAGCACGATTACGTGCGCGACGGCTTTTATGCGGCCACCCAGGATCAGGAGATGAAGTCTCCCGACCTGGAGGTGAACGTGCTGGTCGGCATGCAGGACGTGACCGCGCGGGTGCAGGGCGCGGCCAATGGCATTACTGATGCAGCCAAAGCGGAAAAAGCCCGCGACGCTGAGATTGCTGCCATTGAGAAAGAGAGCAAGGACAAAACCGGCCTGCGCTCCGACGTGGTCTCCTTCTACAACGGAGGCGAGTACTGGCTCTACACTTACAAAGCCTACCGCGACGTGCGCATCGTCTTCGCTCCCGAGCAGCAGGCCGCCTTCTTCGGCGGCGACCCGGATAACTTCACCTATCCGCGCTACGACCTCGACATGGCCATCTTCCGTGTCTATGAAAACGGCAAGCCGATCAACTCGGAAAACTATCTCAAGTGGAGCGCCAAGGGAGCCGCGCCCGGAGAGCTGGTCTTTGTCTCCGGCCATCCCGGCGCCACGGAGCGCGAAGACACCGTTGCCCAGCTGCTTCTGGACCGCGACGTGCGCGGCCCTGCGGTCACCGAGTACTTGCAGCGCCGCATCGCTGCCGCGCAGGCCTTTGCCGCGCAGAGTGCTGAGAACCAGCGCCTGGTGGGCACCCTTATCTTCGGTTTGCAGAACAGCCTCAAGGTTTACCTCGGACGCCGCGATGCGCTCGCCGATTCCGCCATCCTGACCAAGAAACAGGCCGAGGAGAACGACTTCCGCGCCAAGGTAAATGCCAATAAAGAGTGGAAAAAGGCTTATGGCAAAGCCTGGGACGAGATAGACTCCGCGGTGGAGAAGATGAAGCCGGAGATGAAGAGCCAGATCTTCCGCCGCACAGACAGCCGGTTATTCACTATCGCCCTGCAGATCGTCCAGTACGTTACGGAGATCAAGAAGCCTGATGGTGAGCGCCTGCCGCAGTATCACGAAGCCGGGCTGGAATCGTTCAATCAACAGCTGATGTCCCCAGCCAGGATCTCCCCCTCTACGGAGAAGCTCTACATGTCCACGGCGCTCAAGCTGGCCCAGGAAAAGCTGGGCACGAACGATGCCTATTTGCAGGCCATCTTGCAGGGCGGCGATGTGGACAAGATCGTTAACGATCTGGTGGACGGAACCAAATTAGCCGATCCCGCCTTCCGCAAGTCACTTATCGATGGTGGCGAGGCGGCAGTAGCCGCTTCTACGGATCCCATGATTGTGGCCGCGCGCCGCGTCGACCCTATCAACCGCCAAACCTATCTCCGCATTCGCGACACCATCAGCAGCGTGCTCACCCCCGCCGGTGAAAAGCTGGGCAAGGCCCGCTTCCTGGTCTATGGCAAAGACGCCTATCCCGACGCCACCTTCACCCTGCGTCTGAGCTACGGCGCCGTCGATGGCTATCCATATAACGGCACCATCGCTCCGCCCTTTACCACCTTCTATGGGCTTTACGACCGCGCCGCCAGCTTCAGCAACCAGCCGCCCTTCGACCTGACGCCGAAGGAGGCCGCCGGCCGCGACAAGCTCGATCTCTCCACCCCGCTCGACTTCGTCACCACCAACGACATCATCGGCGGCAACTCCGGCTCGCCCGTCGTCAACCGCAACGGTGAGTTGGTGGGCCTGGTCTTTGACGGCAACATCGAGTCGCTGGCCGGCGATTTTGTCTATGACGGCACAAAGAATCGCACCGTCGCGGTGCACTCGTCTGGAATGATCGAGGGACTGCGCAAGCTCTACGGCGCCGACGCACTGGCCGACGAACTTCAAGGCAGGAAGTAACAACTCATCACTATCAATGTTCCAACCTCTCGATCTTTTCCTCCTGAGCTTTAAGATCGGCTTCGTTCTGGTTCAGGTCGGCATTGTTCTGCTTCTTCTTTGCTGCCCAAGCCACAGTCCAGTCCGTATTGTGATCTACCTGTTCCATACATTTCTTGTGAAACTCAACAAGATCGTCATGTCCTTTAGAGGTAGGATGGGCATTGTACTCGTCATACATCTTGGCATATGCATCAAGCAGTTCCTTGGTGTCTGCGATCACCTTGTTGATCCTAGCCTCTTCTGCATTGACTTGTTCTTTGACTCCGTAGAGTACTGCCCGCTGGTTTCGCAAGTCGTTTAGTACGTTCTTGGCGGCTTGTATCCTACAGGATTTTGCCCGCTTGTTCGCATCTGCACATAGGTCCGAATGATCGCTTGGTGCTGGGCCTCCGCGCCCACAAACCTGCCCGTAGGCATCTGCCGCTTCGGCGGGCCTATTGGCTCGGCCTAGTTCGGCACCATAGTTGAAATACGCTATCGCCCACCCGGTACGCTGGGCAAGATTGCGCCAGTCCGCTATGGACTGCGCGGAATCAGGCCTGTCGTCTATCCGATGGAACTCGGTGATGTTAGCATTGAACTCGGCGTTTGTAGCGTTTTGCGCATTCCGCTGTTCAATCCGTTGCTGATTGACCTTTACGTTCCTTGCTGAGTCGGTGCAGACACTTGCATCATCCCAGCAATTGGTCGTCAGCCACGAGTAGATTCGAATCGCCTCTTCATAGTGCCCGAGGTGGCTCTCCCAAACCGCGTAGTTGAACCAATCTGCTGAAGAAATACCCTGTTGAGCGAGGGCCAGCCACCCGGCAGCGGCTTCCTCGGTGTAGGGCTGTTTCATCAGCCTTTTGGCTTCCCTGTTGTGGTCTCGAATCGTATGGTCGTCAACGCGCGGAGTACCTCCTCCACCCCCGCCACCACCGCCACAATTGACACACCTTGGCTGCTGCGTTGGCGGTGGTGGAGGGAGGTTGCTAGGAAGTTGCGCCATGACGGGAAAACTCGTAGCCATCACGGTCAACAAAGCGCCAACTGCCAACACGATTCTCATGATCTCTCCGCTACTTTTGGTCGTTGTCTTTCAAGGCGAGCACGTGCACCCCATGGCATGTTTCTCGCGCATGGGCGACGAACGCCGCCAGAGACTTTTGATTCCCGCGTTGCCCAAAAACAAGCATGCTCTCTGTTTTGCCGCTCGCGTCGGTCACATCAAAGTTTCCCTTGATTTTTCCATCGGAAGAGAGAAACAGCTTGAGTTCCGATGCCGATTGGTTTTTGCCGCTCGACTCGTGTTCGAAAGTGAGGATATCCACTTCTTGGTCGCCGTAATAAGGCAAGCGGTCGCCTTGCTTGAACGCATACTTGAGTCCGACGTTCTTGTGGCGGCTCTCTTTTCGCAACCCCACCCCGTACAGGGCCGACAAACTTTGCTCATAGTCTGCGGTGATAACATCGTCTGTCACCGACAGGCTGTATAGCTTGCCTTCTGTATCGGGATTCCCGCAGAAAGCCAGATTCCACTCGCCAGCCATCTTGGCCTGGGCGGCAACCAAGTCCGGACCCAGCAATGCAAAGTCCGTGTCCTGTTGTCCAAAAAAAAGCAGCGAACTGCACAGGATGACAGTGAGTAGTAGTGCGCAATACGGTGTCCATATCTTCATCATTCTTCTCCTCGGGTTCCCTTTTCCTTGAGTTCCCAAATCCTCGCCCGGTAGTGCCGGATGGAACGTATCACGTCCTCTTCGATGACGCAGCTTACCGCATTGATGCCATCTTCTACACGGACCCCAACAGTATAGTGCGGAAGGCTGCGGATTGCCTCTTCTAGCGAATCCAACTGATCTTCGACGTTCGCCGAAGAGAAGGGATCGTTGGCCCAGTCCATGAAGTCTTTCTCGACGCCACGGGGCTCGTTAAATGCCTTCTTTTTTGGCATCGGACTTCTCCCTCTCATAAAGCTCCATGGCCACCTTGACCATCTCCCGCTCGATAAATTTCTGGTCTTCCCACTCCTTGACGGTTGAGGGACTCACTTTGCAAAGCTCCGATATCCACCACGTCGAGGCGGAAAACGCCTTGCTGATGATTCGCAGGACCTCGTTGCTCTGGTTCCAGATTGTCTCTTGGGCGTTGGTGACGATATCGCTGACCTTGCCGAGATCGATTGCCGGGAGCAAGGATGCGCTCGTACCAGCTAACCCATTCACGGGAAACCCCGTCGCAGGTGGCGCTCGGCAGTTCGGTGTTGGCGAGTACGTTTGATTCCCGCTTCATCCAGTAATCTTTATTAGCCCAAACGTTAGTCGGGTCGGCACTGATGTGAACCCGGTCATCATCCTCATCCTGCCGAAATATGGGGAGCCGCTTTGGCTCCCCATTTTGTTGCTTTGCCGCTCCCTCGATGCCAAATCCTGCCAGAATAATCCCTTTTCGACGTACAATCGAGACAGTCCCATGTCCCGCGGAGGGATGGGTGAGCGGTTGAAACCGGCGGTCTTGAAAACCGTTGTGCCTGTAAGGGTACCGGGGGTTCGAATCCCTCTCCCTCCGCCATTTGCATCATTTATTATCAATATCTTACGTTCTTTTTCTTGTTTTCTTCTCCTGCGATGAGTCAAAGTCAACGATCATAATCAGATGCAACGAAGACCACGCCTTTTCTGCCACTTTCTCCTTTGCTTCCGAAGCGTCCTTGCTTGTGTCGTCCAAACACGAAGGTCCGATGTGCCCGCTGATCTGCAGACAAGCCCAAATTTCCAGACATACCCAGACAAAATAGCCAACTCTTCGGTTCCAATATCTCCTCAGCGAGTGCATTGGCGATTTTGTGTCATGTGAATATTCTTATTCATAAATTCGCCTCCGATATGCGTAAATGATGGCCATTGATTCCAGAGACAGCACCTCCGTATACATCGGGTCTTTGGCCTTTGAACCAATACAAAAAGTTCACGGGCGGACGCAAATGGGGGTATATTGGTTCACAGCCGAGAGGCAAAATGTAATTACGGTTTAAATGTATTGAGCG
Organism: Occallatibacter sp.; assembly: GCA_050012015.1. Classification (GTDB taxonomy): domain Bacteria; phylum Acidobacteriota; class Terriglobia; order Terriglobales; family Acidobacteriaceae; genus Telmatobacter. Next base: position 330,287 of record JBEKHZ010000003.1, read on the forward strand.
GCATTTCTTAACTTTGCGCAATTCGGATCGAAACAGCGTCCAACGTTCGGAACAAGTGACGCCGCCGGACCCTGGCCATGGCGCAGGGGATGTTAGTGTCTGCAAAAACGTTCAAAGCCGGCCAAGCAACATGAGGAGGACAACCACCACCAGGACTATTCCCAGCCCTCCGGACGGATAATAGCCCCAGTTTCTGCTATGTGGCCATGTGGGAATCGCGCCAATCAGCACCAGTAGCACAATCACGATCAAGGCAAGTCCAAGCATACTTCACTCCTTAATTATTTCTTCGTCCGGAGATCAGGTTGATGATCAAAACAATCAGCGCTGCGACCAAAAGAATGTGAATCAGGCCGCCGCCAACATGGAAGCTGAAACCCAATAGCCAGAGAACGAGGATAATTACAAAGATTGTCCAAAGCATAGTCATTCCTTTTCGATGTTGCGGGTGCATGAGAAGAGAAAACGACCTCATGCGCCCGCAAGATCACCTTCGTTTACTAGTTGGAAGCGATGGCCTGAGCCTTTGCGTTCCTGACTGCGTCAATGAACGAGGCAGCCACGGCCGGCACGGCAATTTCGCCTTTTAGTAAGCGGCTCGTTGAAATATCACGGCCGTAAATGGCTATGGTGGAATCTTCGTCGCGGCGAATATCGGCACCGGTCAGAGTAAGTCCAGCAAAGGCGCCTCTGGCCCGCGAGTAAGTGAGGACCTCGGTATTCAGCTTCCAGTCAGTATCGGCAGACGCGTGGCGTCCCACCGGTCCGGCTGCCGCGGAAGCATCCCCGCCCAGCTGGAAATTGCTGCTGATCAAATGCTGCATGCCCCGTTCGTTCTGGATAATCATGACCAAATCAACGCCCTCGACGCCGATTTGCAGTCCCCAGCTGCCGCCGGTAATTCTAAAAAACGCCGGCGCACTCCATCCGTTTGCGGTCCGGCAGGTGACCACGCCTCTGCCATTTTCTGCGCCAAAGACAAAGCCGCCCTTGATCATATGCGGCACAACGGCCACGCACATTGCGTGCTCCAGAACTTCTTCCGGAATTCCCTTATCCGGCGCCGACATAATCTCGTGCAACACCGCGCCTGCGTGATCCAATCGGTCAACTGCTGCTTCGCGATCGGTTCCTGCCCAGCCGAGACTCGTCAAGCTGAGTACTGCCACAAACGTTACAAGTTTCTTCATGTTTTTACCTTTTCTACCCATGCGCAGCGTGACCTGCTTTACGCGCATTCAAGGCGCACAAGGTAGTTACCACACTAAAGGCAAAGTGTACTTCCGTCTGAGCTAGAACGCTCAGGGAATAATTGGCGAGAAAAACCGAACAAGTACCTACTTAAAGTATCTTTTCAATAGTGAGCAAAAGTATACAGACCGCCCCCCTCCACCTGCACATGATTTAGCTAAGTGTCGGTGTGAGTAGATGGCAATCTTGTGCTGCGGCTTCCCTTGCTTCAGCTACTCCCGGCAATGAACGATCCTGATGATTGCCGATGAATCTGTATTCATCGATGCAACTGCTTTGTGAACCGGAGCGCTTTGCAGTTGCGTATCCTTCCGTAATATCCGCGTGATGGTCGTATACGTGAGGAGGCCTTGGGATGGTTGTAGTTGCGAAACACACCTTCGATGCCGCTGCCTTTCTGGCCACTGCCGGCCTGGGGCGCCGAATCGTCCAACTGGCGCCCAAGCAGACTTTTTTTATCCAGGGAGATCCCGCGGACTCTGTCTTTTATCTTCAGAAAGGCCGCGCAAGAGTCACTGTCGTTTCAGAAATCGGCAAAGAAGCAACCATTGCGCTTGTCCCTGAGGGCGAGTTCATCGGAGAAGGCGCGCTGGCGGCAATACCTGGGCTGCGTCTGTCCACGGCCACTGCTATTACCGCCTGCACATCGCTCAAGATAGTGCGTGAGGAGATGATCCGTGCGATGCACGAGGAGCCTGATTTCTCCGATTTGTTCATGAAATTTTTGCTGACTCGTAGCATGCGCATCCAGGCTGATCTGGTCGATCAGCTATTCAACTCCAGCGAAAAGCGGCTGGCGCGGATTCTCCTGCTGATGGCTGAATTCGGCCAGCCGGATGAGCCGCAAGCATTGCTTCCCAAGATCTCGCAGGAGACTCTGGCGGAGATAGTCGGCACTACCCGGTCCCGTGTCAGCTTCTTTATGAACCGTTTTCGCGAGCTTGGCTTTATCGACTACAAGGACCGTATTCGTGTACACAAATCTTTGCTGAACGTGATTCTGCACGATCAATTGCCAGACGGCAAAACGGAAAAACCGTCTATAACGGCATCGCCGGAGGCCGTCCAAGGCCATCCAAAAGAAATCCTGCAAGCTTTGTATTGAATTGAACAGTATAACAATTCGTAGAATGGGATACTTTACACACTTCTTTATGTGCAGTATTTGTGAGGTGTAATATGCCAGCTACGCAAGCATCACTTCTGATTGTTGACGATGAGCCTACTGTTAGGCTCACGTTGTCGAATGTACTTGCAGAAGTAGGTTACAGCGTGCGCTCCGCCGAAGACGGCTTATGCGCGTTGCGCGAGATACGGAATGAGGTTCCAAAGTTGATTCTTTCCGATCTCAATATGCCCAATATGTCTGGGTTCGAGTTGCTTTCGGTAATCCGGCGCCGCTTCCCCGCGATCCGGACGATCGCCATGAGCGGCTCGTTCTCCGGTACTGAGGCTCCTTCCGGTGTTGCCGCAGATGGGTTTTATCAAAAAGGCAGCAGCATTGCCGCCCTGTTGCGGATCATTGAAACACTGCCCAAAGTGGAGCGGAAAGCACACCCGCCCACCAGCCCGGACGAGCTTCTCTGGATTCATCACAACAGCCACGACTTCTCGCCGGATGCATGCATTACGATCACTTGCCCGGAGTGCCTGCGTACTTTTCCCCAGACACTCGGCACTGGCTACCTGAAGCGCAAGACAGATTGCATCTATTGCCGTTGTCCGATTCACTACGCGATTGTGCAGCATGTAGAACGTATGCCATTGCAGGCGTTTCAGAGACAATCATCTGCAGCAATGTGTTTTTCGCAAAGCGCGCCCAACTCCAGCTACTGAATTTCGCAATAAAGCATGCATATAGACTGTTCTAACTTCCGCGCGGATCGGCGTTATAGCATGCGAGCCCGGGAAGCGGTAATGACCCGTATCATCCTAAATTCATTGTGGTCTCAATAGCTCAGATAAAGGCAGTATGAACCGCTACTCTCGAGAACGTAGGGGCGCAGGAATAGAATTTCTGTGCCTTAATCAAATCAATCGGAGATAAATCCACGGAGGTGGAACAGTGAACAGGGATCGAGTAAAGGGAACTATCGATGAAGTAGCGGGAAGCGCCAAGCGCAAAGCAGGCGCGTTGACAGGCAATACGAAGCTTGAGATTGAAGGCATGGTTCAGCAGGCAAAGGGCAAGGTTGAAAATGCCTGGGGCAAGACGAAAGATGCGGTTCGTGATGCCGCTGAGGGCAGTGAGGTGCATCTCGATACTCGCGTGACTTTGAAAATGAAGAATTCTACAGCGGATGCCAACTGTAAAAAGTGTAAGTAGGTATTTTGCCGCGCCGTGATTATGACAAGCATGAACTGGAGTCGACGTTTATCGTTCATCTTTCCCATAAGGTGAGCAGTTGTGCACAGATTCAGCAAGGCATCTGGAAATACCTTAATCTTGACGCGGAATGCGTCGCCTTTCAATCCTCGCAGCTCCGATGAGCGCAGCAAAGTCGGGCAATCGAAGGACGATCGGCAAAAGGACTTATATGCGTACCATTCGGACTCTGTTAGTGTTTCTTGCATTGGCCATACCGGCCATCATGTTCGGACAGATTAGCGTAAGAATCGCGATCGGCCCCCCCATGCTGCCGGTCTACGAGCAACCCATTTGCCCCGGCGACGGCTATCTCTGGACACCTGGCTATTGGGCCTATGACGACAGCATCTCCGACTACTATTGGGTACCAGGAACCTGGGTATTGGCGCCGGAAGAAGGCTATCTTTGGACGCCGGGTTATTGGGGCTGGGGCGACGGCGGCTATTTCTTCAATGAAGGCTACTGGGGTCCGGAAGTTGGCTTTTATGGCGGGATCAACTATGGCTACGGTTATTTCGGTGAGGGATATGAAGGAGGCCGTTGGGATAACGGACACTTCTTTTATAACCGTTCTGTGAACAACGTGGATGTTACACGAATCCACAATGTCTACGACACCAAGATCGAGAATCACAATGAGAATCGCGTCAGCTTCAACGGCGGATCAGGCGGAATCGCGGTGCGTGCAACTTCTCAGCAGGAAGCAGCGGCAAAACAGAGGCATCTTCCGCCCGTAGCTGCTCAAGCTAACCATACACAGGCAGCGCGCAGCAATCCGGAGCAGCGGGTATCGGTTAACCATGGCAAACCGTCCACCGTGGCAACCCCCTTACCAATAGGCTTCAATGATCACTCGGCGGTAACGACCCAACAGACGACTGAGCCACGCGCCGCAGTCCATCCCAAGGATCTTCCGCCGATTACTCGTCCCGCGGCAGTCAACTCAGGAAACGCCAAGGCGGACCAGAAATACGAGCAGCAGCAAAACAAATTAATCGCCAAACAAACCCAGGATCGGCAGAAGCTTCAGCAGAAGCAGGATGCGGAACATCAACGGACGGCGAACGCCAACACACAGCAACTGGAACAAAAGCACCAGCAACAGACGCAGAATCTGGTGCAAAAACATACATCTCAGCAGCAGTCGTTACAGGCCCGCCAGCCTCAGGCTCGCCCATCAAGCCAACCTCAGGCTCGCACATCGGGGTCAGGACCGCATAAGTAACAGGATCATCCTCAGTGAAGACAGGGATTGTCCCTTGAAACCATTTGCGGCCAAGCTCTCTCTACATGGCCGCGAACGCCGCTCTGTATTAGTTTCCTAACACACACCTTGCAAATGGCCTAGCTGTGAAGCGCCGGACAGAACGGCCTGGGGAGTTTAGCCCGATTGAGCTGCTTCGTCCTGCAATGCGAGTTTCTCTGCCGCGTCTATCTTGCGCAGACCGCGAATCTTCCATATCCCATAGCAGAGGCCGGCTACCATTAGGCCAACGAAGACACAGAGCAGCGGAGTCGACCACGTCTGGAGCGTTCCAGACCATAAGCGGACTATCCTGCGCCCATAAGTCACGCCAAGCCATGCGACAAAGGAGTAACGCAGGGTGCGAGCGGCGCCAAAGACAGTAAGGAATCGGCTGCGTGAAACACCCAGCGCACCGGAGGCGAGCGCAAACGGCAAGAGCGGAATGGGCGGAGGAAGTATGGCGGGAACGAAGACAGCGAGAACGGGATGACGCTCAACCCAAACGACGATAGGCCCAAGGAGGCGAGCCGGCACGTAGTGACGCAGCGCTTCTTCGCCGCCTCTGCGTCCAATGTGCCAGGTGGTGTATCCGCCCACTATGCTGCCAGCTATTGCACAAGGAGCCAGCAGCCAGGGATCGCCGCCATGCGCCACAAGCCACAGCAACAGCAGGTCCGTGCTGCCGGGCAAGGGTAAAGGAATGACCGAGGAATCTACTACCGCAACAGAAAAAAGCCCCAGCGCTCCCAGGTGCGTGAGCCAGTGCGGCGCCAACGGCTGATGCAAGAGAGGCGCTGGCAATTGCACTGGTTGTCGAACAAACATACCCATACAGGCTTGTCTCTGGATTCGCGTTTGAATGCCAAGGTTACGAACTACCTCAACCCGCAGAAAACCTATTCTGCAATCGCGTCGCGCAAAGTGAACCAGTAATATCGTCGCCAACAAAATAAGCATCGAACGGGCCTTAGTGCAAACATAGCCAACAGGCCATCGAGCGAGCGCAACTCCGCTTGCTTAAATTTCACCGAATTACAGCGCGGGCACTTTCGCCGTATCCAAAGCAGATGCGGCAGCCAGTCGGGCAAGTTTCGTCTTATGTTACTCATTCTGCCCATCCATTTCTGTTATGCAGCAATGCACGCTAAAGTACGCCTTCGTTTGCGCGACTCGAATTCGAGTCCAGCCAGGAGAGCAGACAACGGATGCTGCCTTTCGCCATAGCTATGCTGGAATCGGCGGCTCCATAATACAGATTGATGGTGTCGTTATCTGCTTCGATGGTCTGTCCGCAGGGAAACACAATATCATTGACATCTCCGCCGCGCTCATAAGACGCCTCCGGTCCGAAAATCCAGGAGTCTCCCCGTTGCAGGCATATATCTGGATGTTCCAGATCAAAGAGCGCCAGTCCCAGGCGATAAATGCTTCCCGATGCCGTTTGCCGCACTCCGTGATAAATCATCAACCATCCGTTGGCCGTTTCTATCGGCGGTGAACATAGTCCAATCTTGTTCGCGTCCCACCAGCCGCCTCGCCGCGCCGTGAGAATAATCTTATGGCTTCCCCAATGCCGCAGATCAGGCGAGTAGGATATCCACATATGAGCGCCAAGAGCTGTCATGGGCCGGTGAATCAACGCCCAGCGTCCGCCTATCCTGTGGGGCAACAACGCCGCATCTTTATCCTCTGGAGTCATGATTACGCCGTACCGCTCAAAGCTCCGAAAGTCCTTGGTGAGCGCCAGCGAGACTCCGGGACCTCCCCGCGCAAAGGATGTGTATGCCACAGCGTATTGCTCAAGTTCAGGGACATAGGTAATGCGCGGATCTTCGATTCCCCAGATTTCTTCTGGAAATTCCTTCGGATTCGCCATCAATGTTGGTTGAGCGTCAATTCTCCATCCATCCATACCATTGGCTGAACGCGCGGCACAAAGATGCGACAGGCCGCTGTGATCTTCAACGCGGCAGAGCAGCAAAGTGTCGCCGTTGGCCAGCCGTACAACCCCCGCGTTGAAGACGCTGTTGATCGGATAGGGCCATACTTCCCTGCTGAGAATCGGATTGCCGGAATAGCGTGTAAACAGGTGATAGTCGTCACATGGTTTTGGCTGTTTCTGGGCGATAGATTCCCGCGATTCCTCTGGAGAGAAATTTGGACTCAATAGGAGACACTCATTCCATGGTGCAGTTCGTCTGCGCTTGCCACTTTGGCAGTCTGCATTTCAAGCAGTGCCATGAGAAACGAGAGCGTGGATTCAGCTCCCTGATTTTCGTTTACACGGTCTGGATGAAGGCCATCCCGGCATCCACCTGTCAATGCATCATACAGCGGAACCTGCAAATCGTTCTTTCCGAGAAACCAACCAAAGACTCTGCGCGCTTCCTCAAGCCATTGGCTTGCCTCCGTCAGCCTGTACACCTCAAGACAGGCAGAAATGGTTGCGCATGCCTCCACTGGTTGCTGATCGAAGCGCGCCTTTCCATTCCCCTCAATGAAGAATCCATTGGATCCTATCGGTACAAAAATCTCCTTATCGTCACGGTGTTGCTCGGCAACCAACCACTTCAGAGAGTCCATTCCAGCTTCAATCATTCGCTGGTTGTCACTCCGCCATCCTGCAAGAATAAGCGCCTGAGAGAGCCTTGCATTTGAGTAGGAAAGGCTCTTCTCAAACCACCTCCAGGTATCTGAATGACTTCTTTCGTAGATGTCAAGGAGCCGATTAGCAAGGATATTGCGCGCGCTCTGAATGGCTCTGTCACCCGGAAACCAGTCCAGGTAAGCTTGCATGCCCAGAATGCAATACGCCCAGGCTCGTGGACTGGTAAACGAAAGTGTCGCAGGTACAACCGCTTCAAAAAGCCTCCCCGCAGCACCTCTCAATCCCGCATTTTGAGAAAGTCCCAGCACCTTCCCCAGCGACCACAATGCGCGCCCATGGCTGTCATCCGACCCAACATCTTCAAGCCACCTGCGGTCATACCCAAGATAGTTTCTAAACCTCCCTGTATCGGCATTGAAGGCAAGCCACAAAAAGGAAAGGTAGCGGTGGGATAGATTCGAATACTCCCGCTGGTCCGCATACTCAGGATTCTCGTCCAGAAGAACTGACACGATCAGAGCCCGTGCGTTGTCGTCGGTTGTATAACCTTCTCGTGTATTCGGCACCGAAAAGATAGCGTGTTGCAGGATGCCGGTATCGTCAGTCATGGTCAACAGATGGCCTGGGTTCAGTGCGGGCAGAAGGTCTGCCAAATTCATCGCAGAATCGTCCTGCTGGGCCGCTCTTGGATGTAAAGAGCGTTCAAAGCGTGCCCGCTGAAAGCATGCCATGTAGGCCCGCGCCGTTTTTGCCCACGTTGTTCCGCGAGAGTGAAGATAGGCGCGCTTTCGCATAGCATGACGTTCCGCATTGTTCTCCAGTAATCCCAAGACCGCTTCTGCAATCGCATCAGGACTCTGGAACGGAACAATTACGCCGCGATTCTCCGCAAGTAACTCCTCGGCATGCCAGTACGGTGTGGAGACAATTGCCTTACCGGCCCCGAGCGCAATTGCAAGAGTGCCGGAGACGATCTGCTCTTCATGCCGGTAAGGCGTGATATAGATATCAGCAGCACCTACGTGCTCTATAAGTTCTTCCGTGCTCACAAAGCGATTGTTGAATATCAAGTGGTCGGAGACGCCAAGTTGCTCTGCCAGCGCCTGCAGTTCTTCCCGGTAGCGTTCGCCCTCTCGCCGGCGGACATGCGGGTGGGTCACTCCGGATACAATATAGACCACGTTTGGCTGTCTAGCCAGGATCGCAGGTAACGCCTGTATGACGTTTTCAATGCCCTTATTAGGAGATAGCAACCCGAACGTAAGCAGAACCGGCTTGCCTTCCGTGCCGAACTTGTCTTTGTAGTAATTTGGATCCATAAATGGAAGATCTGGCACTCCGTGGGGAATCACGTCGATTTTTTCGCCTGGAACGGCATAAACTTCACGCAGCAGTTGGGCTGCCAGTTTGCTCATCACCACCATACGATCGGATAGCTGTGCAATCTCTTCAAGCACCATCCGCTGATTCAGATCCGGGTCGCGCAGTACCGTGTGCAGAGTGGTCACCAACGGCATCTTCAATTTGCGCAGCAAGGTCAGTATGTGGCTGCCCGCGCTGCCGCCGTAAATGCCATATTCATGCTGCAGACAAGTCAGATCGTTGCCATTGAAGTTGAGAAAATCAGCGGCGCGCTCATAGGAGGAAAGGTCCTCCTGCTCTAGTTCCAGGCGTACTTGTTCCGGATACTGATAACTTGAATCGGGATCGTTGACCGGGATGGCAAACAATCGTCCCTCTCCGTACTCGGTCGCGAGCGCCGTGCACAGGTCAGTTGTGAAAGTGGCAATTCCGCACTCTCGCGGCAGGTAATTACCAACAAACGCAATGCGAGTTGGCAAAGGCAGTTTGCACGCTTTCGTGGTGATATGCAAATATGCTGCAGGATCTGGATTTCCGCCAGGCTTCTCAGAATGTATCATCTCAGAAAGCGACATCGTGCCCTCCTTTCAACTTCATATCCGGCCAAGAACCAGGAGAAGAACAATAATCAAGAGAATCAGTCCAACTCCGCCGCTCGGAAACTTTCTACTACAAATCACAGCTTGAGCTTAAAAAGATCTCTCCTACAGACAGAACTCTGCCGTACAGCGGTGAACGTTCGTTTTTGGCGGGCACAATCTGCTGGGTCTTAGCAGGTTGATCTTTCAATGCCCGACGCGGAACTTATAAATGTAGTCAAAGAGGCCGAATACTTTGAGAAGCCACAGGACGACGACTATTACGACGACACCATTCAGAATTCCCTTGATTTGACCCTGCATGGGAACGAAACGGTTCACCAGCCATAACAACAGGCCGACTACACACAGCGTGATGACAACAGGAATGAGTGGCGTATCATGTCCGATACGGTACTGAGAAAGGTTGTCAAAGAGACCGACAACCTTCAGAAGCCACAGAACCACGGCAATCACTATAACGCCATTCAAAATGGCCTTGATTTGCCCCTGCATGGGTATGTAGCGGTTGACCAGCCATAGCAACAGGCCGACTACTGCAAGCACGATAACTACAGTGACAAGTGGCATTTCATGTTCTCCAATCATTATGTGGACTTGTCCACACTCAAGGAATCTTCGAGGCGTTCGACAGATTCGTGTTAAATTGCTTGCTTCTTGCCTGGCTCATTTCTGAAGTTGCATATGCAAAAACGGAAATTGCGCCGGTCTTATGAAAAATGACGGTCTTTTGTGCCCTTGCACAACCTGGGCGGCTAAAAGGGCACAAATCCATTGATTTGCCTTAGCTCAGGAGCCAGTGGAGAGAGAAAAACGGTCATTTTTCTTCATGTTTATTGTTCCAAAGTGGTAAACAAATAGCTGAGCTATAATGCACAGGATAAAGGTTGAAAAAGTAGGTTTTCGACGGTGGGTATAATCACGCCGTTGCTTCCTGCGAGTCGGCGCCCTCTCCTGCCGGCAGGCGATCCGGCAGGTAAAGGCGCACCACACCAATGCGGTTGTCGGCCATCCCATTTGCGACCATTCGCGGAAAATAGATACAGTTCAACATCCGGGCCGCGAGCGGCTGCCGGATTGAGAACGCCTTCGGCCTCCAAAGAGTTTTCCGCCTCCGGCTCCATCACCATCTCCAGGCGGCGCAGAGTGAATTCACTCATTCATCCACCTTACAGAATCGCACCTGTTGACCGTCGTCCAAACAAGCGATGATCGCTTCAATCACACGTTTGGTCTCACTGGGGCCTTGAACGGGAATGGAAACAACTCCTGCCTGTTCAGCCGGATAATCATTTCCCCCAGGAAACAAGGCATCTCCGACGTATATCATCTCTTTCAATGAAATGCCGAGAATGTCTCGCAGCTTTTTGATTCCGTAGGCTTTGTCAATGCCGGGTTTAGTAACATCAATGGAAGTCGCGCCACCCATTCGGACGGAAAACTCGGGAATAAGAGTATCCAGAATTGCTTTAATCTTCTTCCGCTTTGCAAAATCTGAATCCCATTTGCTCTTTTCTTCCAAGGGGGCCAGCTGGCCAAGTGCGGAATATGTCACCTGACTTCCACGATCTTCAATGGTTTCTCCCCAGGTTCTTTCGGCAGGAAAGCCCGCTATTTCGATTGCTTTCTTCAGGGAACTGACGATCTTCTCTTTTTCATTCGCCGTGAAGTCTTCTGAATAGAGCAGCTTCCAATCCTCTGCGTACTGGAAGAATTTTGTTCCGCACGTCGGGAGCAATGAAAGATTAACGAGGCGATTGTCCTGGGGAAGATTGGAGAGCAACTGTTTTTGAAATTGCAGCCATGCGCCTCCGGAGATGACCGCCACCTTGACAACGCTGAGCAGGTCATGCAGAAGACTCGACATCTCAGCATCAAGAGGCGATTTGCTGGCGGCGAGTGTTCCGTCAAGATCAAAGACAATCAGCTTTTTTACCATTCATCCGCCTTGGAACTCTTGCAATGCCATTTCAAGCTTCAAGACTGGCAAGCCATTTCTTTGCTGATCTGGTCCAGATTACGATGGATCACAATCTCCAACGAATTTGTCGCACAGTACGAGTGAAAGATCTGTCTCAAGATTGAAGTGCTTGTGTGACTAGACAGACACACACGAAGATGTATGCTGCCTATCCTACGGAAGTGGATGTCGTGGCAGGCCTCGTGGAACCCACGCCAGGTCTCCACTCAGAATGTAGATGGCGAGAGCCATTACCATGAAGACTGCGCCGACCCAGAAGCGCCAGTCACTATGCATACGCCTCCAGTATGGGCCGGGATCCGGCTCACCACTATTACCGCTATTTCCTTCGAGGTTGTGTTTGCTGCCGGTCATCTCTTCTCCATTTTCGGAATACCCGAGCAATGCTTAAGCGGAAGGCTTCTGTTGAAGCGAACAATTACAGATTCCGCTCATCGTGTAACTCTCTATTGTTTCTGAGCAGCCACAGAAGTGACCTGAACCGGGCTGTCGGAATCTGTTACTGGTGCGCTGACAACCGGCGTCAGTTTGTTCACAGGTATTTCTGTTCCTACGGGGAAGATGAGAATCTGGATCGAGCCCCAATCCGCTTCCAGGGTTGCATCTGCCTGCTTACCCATTCCCAAGGTCTTAAGCTGGCTGTCGTCAAATCCAAAGTTTTCGACTAAATACTCACGCACAACCATAGCCCTGGCTTCGGTAAGCACCAAGTCCTTTTGGGTATCGCCTTCCATGCCTGTTGAAACCACGATTACAGCAAATCCAAATTGATTCTCTGCCAGGTACTCGCCGCCGGCGTTGAGAGTCTTCTCATTCTTCAGCTTGGCCGAATCGCGAGCATCGAAGAGTTGCCTCGCTGTGTAGGTAAACGCCTTCAGAGGCGTACCGAGCGGAAGCCAGCTAATCTTATGTGCTGACAAAGCGGCGGAGTCTTCGTATCCACGCTTTCTGAAATACCCGCTCAAAAGAAAGTTATGCTTCAACGCTTCCATATTTTCCTGGAAGTCTGTCACGCCGACTTGCGCCTGGAGCATCGTGGCGTGTAGCGTAGTCGTTGTCTGTTCCAGGTTGTTATAGAGTTGCTTGTCGTTCACCAGCGCACCTATAGTTCCCTGTCCCGAGTCGATCTTGGCGCTAACCGAATTCAGATGCTCAGTGGCTTGCTGGCCGCTATCCAGCATTCCGTTCGCCTTCTTGAGCATATCCGCCATCAAAAGCGGAGGTTCACTCTCAATGAGATCGCCATCTTTTACTTCGGCTTGCCCGGCAGATCCAAACGAAATGGCCACGAACTGATTACCCAACACTCCTTCAGTTTCGATTGAAGCCACGGAGTCCCGCTTGATGATCTCGTGTGTCGATCTGTCGAGATCCATGACCACCGTGACCTTTTCACCTGGCTTATGAGGTAAATCGATGCTATGCACAGTTCCGCTGTGAACTCCGCCTACCTGCACGTCGGCTCCATTAGCCAGGCCCGCCACATTGTCGAATTGCGCTTTCAGTTGGTAAGTGGAGCGAAACAGATAGTTCTTGCCTCCGATAATGAAGACCCCGGCAGCCAGAACTGCCAGCGCCAAAACGATGAATGCTCCCAGCCGCGCTACTCTCGACATATATCCTCCTACGACAGTTTCAGAAAATCTTCAACGAATCCGATATCGCTCTGTTGAAGATCTTTAAACGTGCCTTCGATTACAACATTTCCCTTATCCAGCAGAGCCAAACGGTTGGCAGTCGTTCTGGCGCTGTGCAGGTCGTGTGTTACTACAATGGATGCCATCCGACGCTCACGCTGCAGCTTGAGAATCAAATCGTCGATCTCGCCCGAGCTGATGGGATCAAGGCCTGCAGTGGGCTCGTCAAGAAGCAGAATCTCCGGCTCCAGCGCGAGCGCGCGCGCCAGGCCAACGCGTTTTTGCATCCCGCCTGAGATATCGGAAGGCATCGTATCAAGGTTGCCTTCCATGCCCACCTCAGCGAGTAACTGCTTCACACGTTTGCTGCGCTCAGAGCTGGACATATCTTTCCTGTGGTGTACAAGGGGAAACGCCACGTTTTCAGCCACAGTGAGCGAATCGTAAAGCGCTGCATGCTGAAACAAAAAGCCCATCTTCTTCCTGATCTCGCCCATCCGGTCAAGAGCCAGGCCAACAATATTCTGGCCATGGATGCAAACCGATCCCGAGTCGGGTGTTTCCAGGCCGATGATCAACCGCAGCAAAACGCTTTTTCCCGTGCCGCTACGTCCTAGCACGGCCAATGTTTCCCCGCGGTTCACGCTCAGGCTAATTCCGTTGAGAACCATGTGACTTCCAAAGGTCTTCCGCAGGTTATTGACCGCGATAACCGGCGCACAGCCATCTTCTTCAGATCGCTCTTGCTTCATCGCGATGTCACAGGTTGTGGCCATTCATATCTCACAAATGGTGCGTAAAGGGTTAAGGGTTAAGGGAAGACAACCAGAATGAATTTCACCAGGACAACATCGGCCAGAATCACGAAGAGCGATGCGAGAACCACCGAGTTTGTGGCAGCTCGGCCAACGCCCTCAGCTCCACCGCGTGTTCGCATTCCTTGAAAGCACGCTATAAGCCCGATAATCAGGCCATACACAGAGGTCTTGAATGTCTGGGGCAGGAACGTACTAAAAGTCGCGCCCTTGAAGCCGTCCTGGATGAACTGATGAAACGAGAGCGGCTCGACCAGTGTTTGCGCAAACCAGCCCATCAACAGGCCGCATCCATCGGAGATAAGGGTCAGCAACGGCAGCATCAGGATGCAGGCCAGAATTCGTGTCGCTGCCAGATACCGATAAGGATTGATTGCCGATGCCTCAATGGCGTCGATCTGCTCGGTAACTTTCATCGATGCAAGTTCCGCGCTAATGCCGGCTCCCACACGCCCGCTTACTACCAGGCCGGTGATGATCGGACCCATCACCTGGATCACGGAGTACACGAGAGTGGCGGGAAACATGGATTTAGCGCCGAATCGACTTAGACTGTAACGTGCTTCCAGCGAGATAATTACGCCGATAGCGGAGCCGGCCATGACGACTACCGGAAAAGACTTCGATCCAACCTCGTCGAGTTGATGGATTAGCTCACGCCACTCATACGGCGGCGTTACAGCCGCGCGCAGTACCTGCCAGAAGAAGATGCCCAGATTGCCGAACCACTCGAAGAAGCCTTCAACCAGCCCGACTGCAGAACTCGCAGCGGTGTTCATGAGCATATTCCGCCGCCCCGGAAGCGGCGGGTTGATGGCTGTGACGGTAATGATTCCGCTGTTACTCAATGGTTTGGACCGGGTTCTAGCGCGCCGTGCCTATTGTTAAGATGCATGCGTGAAAGCAAGGAATGGGGTCCGCTATAGATGAATTCCAGGGCAATATTCTCGCCGGCAAATGCCAGCAAACCGTAGTTGCCCATTCTAAATGCATCCTTGGCGCCGTAGCGGTTGGGGTACCAGCCATAGACGGCGGTCATCGTGCCCGCATACGGCCCGACGAGCGCAGGAATAGAAAAGACACGATGGCCGTCTCTGCCGCGGCGCGCTGTCAAGGTCGAAATTACGGCATAACTCAGCCGCGGAAACACGCCTCTGCACTCGCAGCGGTAGTACATCGCGTCTTGCTTAAAGGCCTCTGACAGCCCGTAACGTGTCGTTGTGGCTACCATTGCGATGCCGTAGTCGGACCCGAATCTCTTGGAGTAACCCTTAACGCCTTGATTCCATTCCGGCGGAGAATTGGTTGCCTGGTTAATGCCGGCGCCGAACGCGGCTCCGGCAATAGGGTACGGACCGAACGCGTCGAAAACGTAGTTGATGATCTTTATTCTCTGCGTCGGGCGCACATACGTCAGATCAATCTGGCTAGAGGTTGTGCTTGCTTGAGTGTCAGAGGAGTCTCCCGCATAGGGTAGTGATTGCGACCCAGCCATCACTGACAAACATGCCATGACTACAGCTACCAGCAGCATAAACAATACTCGGCGGACCTTTTTGTCGATAGGCTCGTTGATCGAGCGGAATCCAAGTATTCCGGCCAGATCGCCATAGAAGGCAAGCATAGACTGCGAATTCGGTATCTTCATGGAGGTCGTCAAGGTTTCGTCTTCGGTCAGCATCGGCTCTCCTGATACATCTGGCTCTGTCAAGAACAAATGCAGCGTTTAGCTGCACCTCAATAGATGTTGACAGAGTATGAACCTCTCTGGATGGTCACATTTGCTCGCAGCCGCATGGAAGCATATGTGCTGCTTCCGAGTCACACGGTGACACAAAACTGCCCCTATCAGCGTTTGTGATTACGCAAAACATGTCTAAAAGAGCACAGCTTTTGCTCTCATCATTGCCGAGAATAAGACTCCAGCTAATTCAGTAGTTCGGCGAGGAGACTGTCATGTCTGAAGCTCGTGCTTTCCCTGCGATTCCCACGAAGATTCTGTTGCCCATCGACTTTAGCCCATCGTCTCAAGCTGCTTTGGAGATGGCAGCGGACCTTGCTCAGCATTTTCATGCCGAACTCCATCTTGTAAATGTCATTCCGTTCTTTCCCACTACCACTCTCCCTGACCTGATCCCTGAAACCGAATTCATCCAGGCGGCAAGAACATTTGCAGAACAGCATCTGGCCAAGTGCCATGCTGCCCTTGCGGCCAGGAAAGTCAAGGCGTGTTCCAGCGTCGAAGTTGGAAATGACGTAGCGGGGAGCATCATGGAGGTGGTTGTGCGCGAACATATCGACATGGTCGTTATCTCCACCCACGGCATCTCCGGCTGGCATCCGCTGGTTTTCGGTTCGATTGCTGAGAAGGTTGTCAAGCTGGTGCAATGTCCGCTCTTGCTTCTTCGCTCGGCCAAGCCTTAGAGTGGCGTGAAGATTCCATAAGGGCGCTTTATGGAATGGCGGTAGCGATGACAGCAGCACAGGTCGCCAATGATGAGCGCGCATAGCACTATTGTCCTGGCATCATCCAGACAGACCAAGATTCTGAGCCTGATATTTTTTTATATATATGTTGAAGTGTGCGGAACAGAACAGACATAAGCCTGAGCCAAACGAGATAATTGCAAACACATGGCTGTAAACGCCCTCAAGCAAAGGGATGTTTGCCTGATGTGACGCCGAACCTCCCTTAAGCCGCTCGGAACTGCGTTGCAGAGACCAAGATGCGAGTCGCACTCAGGTATTCCTGACTGAAGTTTCTCCTCTCCAGTCCTTGATGAATTCGCCACAAGCGCTGGAATTTTCAAAGCCAAAGAGGCTATTTCCTGGGCGTTCATCCACACACCGGACAAACTGTCTAGAATGGGGCGTTATTTTGAAGAACAGAAACACACGAATTGCATTTGACTGCGTAGCTTTTCTTGCAAACGCGGGACTTGGCCGCAAAATCGTTCATCTGGAGCCTAAAGAGACCTTTTTCTCCCAGGGAGATCTGGCCGATACCGTTTTCTATCTCCAGACAGGCCGGGCAAAACTCACTGTCGTTGCGCAGAACGGCAAAGAAGCCACAATCACGCTCCTTTCTGTCGGCGATTTCGTTGGAGAGGAGTCCCTGGCGTCCATTCCTGGATTGCGCCTGGCGACAGCTTCAGCTATCAATACATGCACCGCGCTCAAGATCACCAGGGGAGAGATGGCCCACGTGATGCATGACGAACCGGTATTTGCGGACTTCTTTCTGAAATTCATGCTGAATCGCAGTATGCGAACTCAGGCGGATCTTGTTGATCAACTTTTCAATTCCAGCGAAAAGCGTCTGGCGAGGATTCTTCTGATCATGGCGGAATTCGGCAAGCCCGGCGAGCGGGACACCTTCATTCCTCCCATTTCACAGGAAACTCTGGCGGAAATGATCGGAACAACACGGTCGCGGGTGAGTTTCTTCATGAATCGCTTTCGCGCTCTCGGTTATATCAATTACAACGGCCGCATCCAGGTAAACAAATCTTTGCTCAATGTGGTTCTTCTCGACCAATTGCCGGATCATAACGCGCAAAAGCCGCTCTTTTCAGCGGTCAGAGCTGATCTGAGCTCGCAGTCTCAAAAGTTGAAACCATTCTTGAGCCAGTCATTTTGATCGTCGAGGTTGTAAAGCGTAAACATTCAGTCGTGACGCGGGATTGAGAAAAGCTATCCTGTCGCTATTGCCTGTGCGCATGAACAATAAATCGTTCCGGAGCTGCTCCGATATAGTAAAACGGATAGCAGGTGACAAGCGTTAGGGAAGATTCAGTTGTAGGGGCCAAAACGCCATTGTCGCTCGGGGAAGTGATCCGAATCCAATCTACTTCGTATGTGGTGATTCCAGTGGCAGTCTCAAGCTGAATCTCGTCATCCTTGTGAATGTCTTTCAGTGCGCGAAAGTAGGTATCCCGGTGCCCGGCGATTCCTATGTTCCCCGGCTCGCCGGGGAGCGCCGTTCCTTTGATGTGGCCTACACCCAATCGCAAAGTTCTCCATGTCGTCCCTTGCAGAACAGCTACCGATACTCCAATCCTTGGAATCTCAATGCGGCCAAGAACATCGCCTTCTTTAATTGCGAGAACAGGTTGCACTATCTTGTGCTGTTCTTCCGCTTGAATCTGTTTATCCAGAGCTAACACGGCGTTTTTCTGATAGATCCTTGCACTGACCAATGTGAACACAACATATGAAAACGCGAGAATACCGCTGACTAGCAAAATGTTTCGCGTCCAGCGCATGAACCGCTGGTTTCGCGTTGTGAACGTCTTTGGCTCAGTTATGGGAATCATGTCCAACTGTCACAGATCCTGGTGGAGGGGGCGTCAATGGCACGAAGTAACCAGCCCGTGTGCGAGCCGATAAGCGGCCGCGATCCGGCGAGCTAACCTTCACATCGATGACCCGATACCCGCCATCTTGCTTTAGAATCTTGGGAACGTAAGCTAATGTGTACTGATTACGAATATCGTGTGCAATCCCTTCACAGATTAAAGATAGCTCCTTCGAGGATTGTGGAAAGAATGCCTCGCCGCCGGTTTCTTTCGCAAATCGTTTGAGCACGCTTGGGTTCTGATCGCCGTCCTGTTCATCGAAGATGCCGATCGCGTAGATGATTGCTCCGGAATGCCTGGCCATTTCAATAACCTGGGCAAGATTGTGCTTACTTGCATTATCGCCGCCATCACTGATTAGGATAAGCACTTTCTTGTCGCAACTGCCCTGCTTGAGATGATCGAGAGCCACGGCTATCGCATCATAAAGGGCGGTCTCTCCTATTGCCGTGATATCAGAAAGCCCGAGCTGCAACTGGTCAAGCTTATCTGTAAACGGAATTCCGGCTGGCAGGCCGTATGACACATGCTCATTGAAATTGACCACAAACATCTGGTCCTGCGAATTGCTGGAACGAGCGAACGACATTGCCGCGGCAATCACATCTGAGCGCTTCGACGCCATACTTCCGCTGTTATCGATAACCAGGCCTACTGTAACCGGGAGATCTTCATGGCTGAAATCTGTGATTTGTTGAAGAACATGATCTTCATAGACCTGAAAATCTTTTTTATTAAGTCCGGAAACAAGCGCATTGTGACTGTCCACGACTGTCGTGCTCAAGATAACCAGATTTGCATCGACTTTGAGAGTGTAGTTGTCACTTGAGTGATTCTGTGAAGGAGCACTGACTATTTGAGACCAGGCAGCGCCAGGGAATGCAATCAATATTGCAAGAGCGATAAGGCAAAGAAGCAAATTGTTCCCTATTTTAACAATACGCCATCCTGTCGAGAAATGCCCCTGCGCAGACAAGCCGGCTACTCTCTCTTGACATCTCTTGGACGAGGTTATCTCCGTCATCTATTTTGTCCTTTGTCCTGGCCTAAAGTAATTCCACAATAAATCCACGCACGTGCTCCAATGAAAAAGTGAGGCGATGCTCCTGCACCGCCTCATTTACTGAATCGTGCTTCTGAGTTAGACGGACTTCTTGAGAAGGCCGGAAACCAGAAAGCCGGCGCCCAATAACATCAGTCCGGACAGTCCAATCAAGCCAAGATCGCTGGCGGTTGCCGGTAAAGATGCGACTTCCACTGGTGCTGGCGCGGCAGCAGCCACGACCGGCGCGGGAGGCGGTTCAACAACCTGGGCTGTTTCAACTGTTTCGCCGGCCGGGGTGACTGCCACGACGGGTGCCGTCACTAAAACCTCGACGGGCGCGGCTGCCAGTGCGACGGGGGTTGCAAGTACAACCTCATTGGTTTCCTTGGCCAGTTGGATGGCTTTGGGCTTGTCATAAACAAATTGCTCGCCCCATTCACGGCCGGGATAGAACCATGCCTTCAGAGCCTCAGGCTGTCCGGCAGGCCGCTCGCTAAAGGTCATGACCGTTTTGTTGGTGGACTTCAGACGATAGTTGGGCATTGCGACGATGAGGGTGAAGACATGGGTTTCATCCAGGTTCGAGATCTGGACGATGTGTTCGTACACTCCTGCATTGATGACTTTGAAAACATAGGTCCCCGCGGGCAATATCTGGGCGCCTGTGCCCCCAACTTCGACCGGTGCGCTAAATGTTACGATAGACTTTCTGTTGAAATCGTCGGCCTTCGCTTTCGGCGCGACGAGTACACAGAGTACGGTAAGGCAGAGTCCTGTTCCTAAGCCTTTGAGCAGTGTCATTGTTTTTCCATTACTTCCTCCGACTCACTTGCACGGTGGTTAAAATGCGTCTCTGTATGTTGTCGGGTTCATAAGAGTTCGCACGCCGGAAACTCCGGCAGCCTTCTATCCGTGGCGTGTACTAAATGTCAGTATTTCCCGTCGCTCATCAAATAGCTGCTCAATATTGACCTGATGCGTATAATCCATGATGTGCAACGATAAGTAATCGTGTGCTTCCTATTGCTCAGACAATGACGCTCCCAGTGGTTAGAGTCAAGAGCGTAAGGGTAGATAGACGTCGACCAGATCGAGCTTCTGGTCTTCTTATACAGACTTAACCCCTTATGGTGTCTGCTGTTGACAAACTGTTATTAAAGGCAACAGAGCATCCCACATAACACAGGTAACCCAGACACCTCAAAGGGGGGTCTCATATGCGAGCACTCAAAACTCTTCTCGGAACAACAGCATTGCTGGCGGGCCTGGCCCTGGCGCCAGCAGTTCAGGCTCAACTCGTCATCGACGTTGGCGCTCCACCCGTATGTGAGTACGGCTATTACGATTATTCACCTTACGCCTGCGCGCCCTATGGATTTTACGGACCGGGGTACTTCTACGGCGGCGTCTTCCTGGGCATGGGCCCATGGTCCGGCTGGGGCTATAGCCACGGCTGGGGCAGCCATCGCTTCAGCAACGGTGGCGGCGGAAACTATCGTGGCGGCGGCGGCGCCATGGCCAATCGCAGCAATTATGCACGCGGCGGCGGGGAAACACGCTCCAATGGCGGTGGTCAGGTTCGCGGTAACGCAGCGGCTTATCATTCAAGCGGTGCGCGTCCCAGTGCAGGTCATGCAACAGTGACTCGTACATCAGCTTCGCGCGGCAGCGCTTCTCACGCAGCGCCAGCGCGTGGCGGTGGAGGACATCCCAGCGGCGGCGGTGGTGGACATCCCAGCGGCGGTGGCGGTGGTGGACATCCCAGCGGCGGGCACAAGTAACTTGTAGCTGCTGCATCATGCAGTATTTAAAACAAAAAGTGGCGGGGCTTAACGGCTCCGCCGCTTTGCGTTTGCATGAACTGAGCAGCATAATGTAGAGGAAATAGTTCGTCGTTGTTTCATGGTTTCGTAGTGAGAAGCGCTCTTCTATTGTTTTGTAACGCCGGAGAGCATCCTGCTACAACTTCTGACAGCCGCTGCACCAGAGGCGCGCCCAGGCTCCCATCGATCTGAGCTGGGCTATGGCATCTTTTAGCCTCCTTCTGTGCCTAGTAGGGATTCTGACTCATGAGACAAAATTCACTACGCCCCGCTCCGCTGGGGGTACTCTTAGGGGTATTCTTCAAGACTCAATTACTAATCTATTTCAAATACACCTCTTGCAGTCTGATATGAATCCCTCTCCCCCGTAATTCAAGCCGCTTATTCGAATATATTCCATCAGAGAAATTCTCCGCTACGATAATCTAGCCTGAGAAGAGGTCTTTTCTCTGACCTGACCATCGAAGGTCCGATTTTTACAAACTGCTCTAGGGAGAGCTCTTGGGGCGATGCTTCTGAATTGTCAGAGCCTAGTTGGGGAATTGTGAATTATTGGCCTAATACTCAACCCGCTGAACGGTCCCATGGTGAGTGACTCGGCGAATACGCATCAGCCGAGAATCGTTTCTGGCGACATCGGTGTCTTCCGGGACTTATCGACCTGACGCTGCTCCATTCAGTGTTTACAAGTACCTTCAATGAGTTCTCTTGTGATATCGGTTGGGCGCGCCCGGTGTGGGAACGTTGTCAGTGACCTGTGCTCCGCTGGCATGGTTTCGCGTGAGCGGCGCGGTGAGGGTGATGCCGGAGCCTGAGAGCTGTGCTCCAGCGGGATGCGCCTGCTTGAGGGGCGCAGTGACGGTGATTGCGGCGGCTGGGAACCTCTGGACAGAGGCAATGACTGCAGTCTCGGATGCGACGCCGTTGTCGATGGTGATGGTCTGACCCTCGCTAAAGCCAGCCGGGTTAACGACAGGAATGGCGGTTGCACCCAGGGCGGTGGCCGTGCGCACCGTTGTAGCTCCTGCGGTACCGACAGTCGCAATCGTTACGATTTCCAGGTCCGCTCCCGAATCGATGCGGATCGAGTCTCCAGCGACGAAGCCTTCCACGCCTGCGACCTTGATGTTGGTTGCGCCTGCATCCGAGGCGACCGGCAGGGTTGTGGCGGCCTGGGTCAGAAAATCGGCGCAGTTGCTGCCGGTGTCAGCGCCATCCGGGTAGCGGCCAGTGCTTGTAGTAGTTGCAGCGGCAGCCGCCTGACCGAAACCGCTCACGACCGGTCCAGGAGTGGGTGCGAAGCAGCCGCTCCTGTTGAGACCCGAGGCAGCTTGATAGCCCTCTGCGGCCCATGGATCGGCGAGGCTGCCGTAATTGAGGCTGTCGACAACCAGACCCGAGGCATCGCGCAGAATTATGCTGCCTTCACGGAGGGTGGTGATGCGGCCAAAGAACGGAACCTTGGAGGTCAGTTCAGGGCCGCCAAACCACTGATTGGGCTCGGGGGTCCCCTGATAGCCGGCAGTAGTGACGGCTACGTCGCGGACAACGGTATTTATCCCATATGAGCCGGAAAGAGGCTTGTCGAGGGTGATACCCGTTCCCGCCGGCTGGACGGGATCGTTGCTGTAGTGGTCGTAGATGGTGGCCGGCGCAAAGCTGATGCCCGTTCCGCGATCGCTGAATGGTAGATTGGCGGCGTGATTGAACCTGAGTGGAGTGGCCAGGTCGAGGCCGGTACCTGGAGAGACGACCCACTCGTCGCGAATGTGCGCCTGGGTAAGGGCTGGCGTGAAGTCAATTCCCACGCCATTCGGCCCTCCGCCGCCGACCGCCGTGATGGTCACGATTTCTTTGTTTGCAGGAGTGCCAACCGTGATCTTGTCGCCTACGGCAAAGCCCTCCGCGCGGCGGACCTTGATCGAAGTCGCGCCTGTGCTCACATCTGCCGTGAGTTTGGTCTGGTTGGCCTTGGTTCCGATGCGCGTGACGGTGACGGTGTCAATTCCATGGCCGACACTGTCGATGTCCAGACGGATCTTGTCTCCCTCGGAGATATCGGCAACGGAAGTGACTTTGAGATTCAACTCACCTATAGAGGCATCCGCTGCCAAATAGGCTTGTGTGCCGGGCTTGCCGACAGCCGTCACGGTGACCATCTCATATTCACTCAGTTTGCCGGTCACAGAACGCAGCGTGGAATCGTCGCCTTTCAGGGAATATTTTCCCATTACTCCCCCGATGGCGATCTTCTGGCCAACGACGAAGCCCGCCGTGGTGGTGACGGGGAGATTCTTTGAGCCAGCGGGAATAGCGATCACCGGGCCATCGGGAAGTGGTTGCCAGATCGTTGTGAGAACGGGGGCGGCTGTACCGATGGAGGCGATTTTTCGGGTCTCCGAGTGCGCGCCGTCGCCGATTGTTATCTCATCGCCAACCTTCATTCCCTCGATACTGCGGAGATAGATCGTGGAAGCTGTAGGAGTAGCCGGAAGTACGAGTCCGGAGTTTGCGAGGCCGAGCAGATAAAAGCCATACGAAGCGAGCCTGGTTCCGGTAGGAATCTTCACGGCCGAGAAGATGGCCTGCTGGGCGGGGTGCTCAGTGAGGGTCCAGTTGGAGATGTCAACGCTGCTCGCGCCGGCGTTGTAGAGTTCGATGAAGGAGTTCGTCGGATTGCTGGGCGATCCGGAACTGATGCGGAACTCGTTGATCTTGACCGGGCTGGCGTTGTGAAGCTTCTCGACCGCCGTCTCGGTCTGCGATTTGCCGTTGGCTTGATTGGTCCATGTGGCTTTGGCGACGAGGTCGCCGTTAAAAGCGGCCGGGCCGGAGGTGACCTTGAAGGTGGCGCTGACGCTCGCACCGGGCGCAACGGGATCGGCGAAGGTCTTTACGGTTTCCTTGCCCTCAGCGACGACGACGGTCCACTGCTTGCTGGGCAGCGAGAGACTCAAGCGAAGCCCGGCGACGGGCGCGCCTGTCGTGTTGGTGAACGTAACCGTTGTTTCCTGCGAAGAGCCCGGAGCGAAGATCTGAATTCCCGGCGGCTCGGTGGCGGCCGATGCAGGCGCTATGCTCACAGGCGCAACGTCGTAGTGCGCGGCAACCACGTTGGCTTGCACAAGCTGATCGGTGGCATTGGTTGGGAAGGTGCCCGCGGCTGTCATCGCGCCTTCGTAGAAGGTGCCCTGCGAGCCATTGCTGTTGTCGCCGCCGTTGCCCAGTAGGATGGCCCCCTGCTTTCGCATGGGGTCGTAGGTGCCGTTGACTCGGCCTCCATCGAACATGACCAAGAGCGCTCCCTGTTGCGCGTCACCGCCCATCGAGGTCCAGTGGTGCGGCTCGCCCTTGGCGATCGCGGTAACAAACCGCCATGTGATGTTTGGCAGTGTGCAGTTTTTTGAGCCATCCGCGATGACGCAGCCGACGAGGTTGTTCTCCTGGTCGGTCATGATCCATGGGCCGGGCATGGTCCCGTGATACCAATAGGGGGCATCGCCGTAATAGGCGGTTTCCATGGTGCCGTTGTCGTCGTCGCGGCTGTCGATCTCGGCGTTGCCGTAATCGAAGCAGCAGCCGGAGTTGAAGTGCTGGCCGTTGATGACCCAGTACTGGTCCTCGGCCTGATCGTCGACCGCTGTGCCCCTCGCATCGTCCTGGCGAAGGCCCATGCCCGGCTCGATGAAGACACCGTAGGCCTTGTGGCCCATGATCGTAATCGGCGCCATGTCGGCGAGCGGGAGGTTGTTGAAGCCGCCCAGGGCCGGGCCGTTGAATCCGCCGCGGGGCGCCTGGGTCAGGTCGTTGTGCTTGGGTGACTGATCGTAGATTTTGCTGATCCAGCAGTACGTGTTTGCGCAGAATTTGTCCTGCGCGGCTGCGTCGGCGTACCCGCCTCCATCCGGAACCGGCGACTTCACTGGCTGAACAACGCCAATGTCCAGAGTCTTGCCGTCCGACTGGCGCAGAACCTGGTAGAGTGGGCCGCTGTACCCGGCGTAGAGTGCGCGTGTGGTGCTGTGGGCGGCCACGCATGGATCTCCTGCGACGGCGTAGATGTCGCATGGGCCTTGCGGCCTGGAGGGAGCAACATTGGCTCCCGCCCCGGCTTGAGCCGCCATCGTTAACGTGGCGCCGGTCATCGTCAGCGCTACCGCGAGCATAAGTGCACAATCGATTCTCGTTTTCATTCTTATCCTGTCTGCTTGCCGGGTTTCTTACTGCATCTAGAATTCTCGCGGTTCCAGGGATGGAATGCAAGCAGATCGAATTAACAGCCTGAAGAAGAAGGGGGTGGAAAATCGTCCACTCGGTCTCTGTGGTATTTTTCTTGTTGAAATGGTTCGAGCCCAAATCGAACGGCCAGTGAATCAACGAGCCAAACAGGACCAAAGGAGATAGGACATGCCAATGAATCGACGTGAGTTTTTAGCAGTTTCGGTGGCAGGCGCTACCCTGTTGCAACAAGGGATGACAGCCTTTTCCGAACCGTCAGGAAGCCTAAAAGTCTCAATCGATGCGTCGAAGAGCGGTGAGCCGATCAATCCGCTGATCTTCGGGGGATATATGGAGCCGGCTACCACTCAGGTGTGGGCCGAGATGCTGACCGACAGGAAGTTTGCCAACCCGGTGACCGATGCGACTCCGCCTCTGACGAACTCATTCTTCCGCCGCTTTATGGGCGAGCCATTTAAGCCGGTGGGGCCAGCGGGAACGGTCGAGATGGATACTGTACGGCCATTTGTGGGCAAACACAGCCCGCGCGTCAAGCTCCAGGGCTCAGAGCCGCGCGGCATTCGGCAATCAAAATTGCGCCTGGGCAAAGGCAAGACATATGTTGGCCGCATCTATCTTGCCGGCGATCCCGGCGCAAACGTTGTGGTCCGCTTGATATGGGGAACAGGCGCCGGCGGCTCTCAAACCATCCATATCCCGCCGCTCTCGCGCGAGTACAAAAAGTTTCCGTTAAAGTTCACTCCGACGGCCGGCACAGTGGATGCAAGCCTCGAGATCCTGGGCACTGGCAGTGGCGCATTTCACATCGGGACCGCCTCGCTAATGCCCGCCGACAATGTGGAGGGATTCCACTCTGGGATGATCCGCCTTTTCAAAGAAGAAGGTTTCAAAATGTTCAAGTGGCCCGGCGGCAACTTTGTCTCCGCTTACGACTGGCGTGACGGTCTTGGCGATCGGGATAAGCGCCCGCCGCGCCTGCAGGTGATGTGGTCCGACAGGGTGGAGTCGAACGACGTTGGCCTTCATGAGTTCATGGCCCTCTGCCGGCTGGTCGGAGCCCAGCCCGATTTGACCATCAACAGCGGAATCGGCTCGGCGCGAGAGGCGGCCGAAGAAGTCGAATACTGCAATGGCTCCGCCGAGACGCGCATGGGAAAAATGCGCGCTGAGAATGGCCATCCTCTGCACTTCAAGGTCCGTCTCTGGACCATCGGAAACGAGATGTACGGCGACTGGCAGTTCGGCTACATGGCGCTTGACCAGTATTGGGTCAAGCACAATTTCATCGTCGAAGCCATGAAGAAGGTGGACCCAACCATTAAGGTGACCGTTTCCGGGGCGACTATCTGTGAAAAGTCCGTGGGAGGCGCGGAAAAGCGGAACAACTTCTTCCCGGATATCTGGGAGGCGCCGATGCGCGACAAACTTCCCTATGAGTTCGGTGGGCTCAATGACTGGGACGGATGGCTGCTGGAAAAGTGCGCCGGCAACATCGACTTTCTCTCCGAGCATACCTACGCTTATCCTGACCTGGCCTTCGACGCTGAGAAGCAACTCTTCGTGGATGTTCACGACCCGCTGCAGTTCAAAGCCCGGCGTCTGGCCAACCGCATCGGCGAAGCCTTCGAAGCCTGGGATAAGTACGTGGAGAAGATGCCGTGGTTGAAAGACAAAGGCATCAAATTCATATTCGATGAGTGGGGCAATCGCCTCTTTTCAGCCTCCGGGAATAGCAACGGCGCCAGTTTCTTCCGCCAGACCGGAATGCTGATGCCGCTCTCTTACGCGCTTTGCCTGCATGAGATATTCCGCCACTCCGGCATGGTGGAGGCCAGTTGCGCCACCGGAGGGCTGCGCTTGTTGACCGACAACACCGGCGAGGCAGTGGGCCTTGCGGCCGAGGGAATGGTGATGAAGCTCTTGCAAACTCACTTTCTCAACGCTCTACCGGTTGCCGTCGACGGAGATTCGCCGCAGCCGTTGGTGCCCGGCACGCCGTTTGTTGACAGGGGCACAAAGCCCACGGGAAGCCCGACCTATCCTCTGGATATTCTGGCGGCGTTCTCCAGCGATCGCAAGAAGCTCCTCATCTCGGTGGTAAACCCCACGGAAGTGCAGCACAGCTTCGCTGCGAAGATCGGCGGCGTCAGGATGCGCGGACAGGGGAAGCTGTATCGGATTGCGCCGCCCAGCGTGAACTCAACCAATGAAGCGGGCAAAGATCCCGCGGTCAAAATCGTTGAAACTGCGCAAGACATGCTTCCGGAAACGGTGCAGGTTCCGCCCGTAAGCGTTAACCTCTACGAATTGGAGATTGCATAAGATTGAGCGTTCGCCGCTTTTCTTCCTGCAGCAACTTTCCGGGCCCTTCAAACATCCAGTTTGTCTCACGTCCACTGGCACAGATTTTGCCGGGCAGACCAATGGCACATGCCTGTGACCTTTCAAGCCATTTAAAATTGCATCGACGCGGAAGTGTTTATCTTTAAGAAGCACCTCCTCGAAAGAAAGGAATCCATGTTGTCTGATTTTCACCGCCGATTCGCTCTGATTCTAACCTGCGCGCTGTCCGTAGTTCCGGCTCTGGCACAATCATCTCCCACGCCCTATGACGCAGTGAATCCCTTCATTGGAACTGCTGGCGGCGGCAACACTTTTCCCGGCGCGTCGCTCCCCTTCGGCATGGTGCAGTGGAGTCCCGACACCAACCAAGACGCGTGGTATTTCTACAACGATAAGCAGATTCAGGGCTTTAGCCTGACTCACATCAGTGGCGCGGGTTGCCCGCTCTATGGCAACTTCGCCGTGCTTCCGACGACATCCGCGTTGGCCTCGAGCCCGGGCGGCAATTTTGCACCCTACGCCGCCTACTTCAGCCACGACAAGGAAGAAGCCCATCCCGGCTACTACGATGTCACGCTGGCGAACGGAATCCGCGTCGAGATCACCGTAACCGAGCGCGCCGGCATCGCCCGCTTCACCTTCCCTGAAGGAACTCCCGCGCGCCTGCTGGTCAACGCCGGATCGAGCGCAAACACGGCGGGAGACGCGCTGACCAAAACGCCCGGAACCGGCATCTATGGCAACCGCATTGAACTCAACGATGCCTCCTTCACCGGATCCGTTACGGCAGGTGGTTTTTGCGGTCAGGAATCGCATTACACCCTCTACGTTGCCGGCCGCTTCAACAAGCCCTGGAAAGCCTCCGCCGTCTGGCAGGACAACACAACCGATCCCGCCGCCACCTCCGCTCATGGCAAGCACACCGGCGCATGGCTAGACTTCGGCTCCGAACGCGAAGTCCTCCTCAAAGTCGGCATTTCGTTTGTCAGCCAGAAGGGCGCCCAGACAAATCTCGACAAGGAGATTCCCGGCTGGAACTTCGAGGCTGTTCGCTCGAAGGCCCGCTCTGTCTGGTCCGCCCTTCTCAGCCGCGTCGCCATCGAAGGCGGCACACCCTCCCAGCGCACCATCTTCACCACCGGTCTCTATCACTCCCTGCTTTCTCCCACCCTCTTCAGCGACCAGGACGGCCAATACATCGGCTTCGACAACAAGATCCACTCCCTCGCCGGCTCCCGCCAGAAAGCCCAGTACGCCAACTACTCCGACTGGGACATCTACCGCAACACCGTCCAGTTCCAGGCCCTCCTCGACGCCGACCGCTCCTCCGACATGATGCAGTCGCTGGTCAACGACGCGGAGCAGAGCGGCTGGTATCCCCGCTGGCCCACAGCCAACGATGTCACCTATGTCATGGGCGGCGATTCGCCCGCCGCAATACTGGCCTCCTCCTATGCTTTCGGAGCGCGCAACTTCGATCTCGAAACCGCTCTGAAGTACATGGTCAAGGCCGGAACCGAGCCCGGCGTGAGCGCGCACGGCGGCTCCGAGCGCCCCTTCCTCGCCGAATACATGAAACTCGGCTATGTGCCCGAGGAGATAGATCGCATCGCGGCTTCGCGCACACTCGAATACGTCAATGACGATTTCGCCGTCGCCCAATTCGCAAGGAACACCGGACATGAGGCCGAATACAAGACGTTCCTCAAGCGCTCGCAGAACTGGAAGAACCTGCTCGATCCCGCAACAGGCTGGATCCGCCCCCGCGCCAGCGATGGCACATGGCTACCCGGATTCGACGCGGACCTGGTGCTCCCCAAAGGCAAGAACTCCTGGGATACGGCTTCTCAGCAAGGCTTCGAGGAGGGCAATTCCTACCAATACACCTTCATGATTCCCTTCGACTACCCGGCTCTCTTTGCCGCTATCGGCGGTGAAGACAAAGTGATTCCCCGCCTCGACAAGTTTTTTACCAAGCTGCGCTGCTGGGGCGACCCTTGCTACAACATCGAAAACGAGCCCGACTTTGTTGTTCCCTATGCCTACGTCTTCGCAGGCCAGCCATGGAAGACCCAGGACGTAGTCACGCGCATCGCGAAAGAAACTTACAAGGCCACGCCTGACGGCATTCCCGGCAACGACGATCTTGGGGCCACCTCGGGCGTCTATGTCTGGAATGCGCTCGGTTTCTATCCCGCAGTTCCAGGTGTCGGTGGTGTGGTTCTGGGCACGCCAATGTTTGACAAGGCCACCCTGCACCTGGCGGGAAAGAGAATCGTCGTCATCAGCCGCCGCGGCAGCGGTTTCTTCGTCCAGAAAGTCACACTCGACGGCATGGAG
Source organism: Occallatibacter sp. (assembly GCA_050012015.1). Classification (GTDB taxonomy): domain Bacteria; phylum Acidobacteriota; class Terriglobia; order Terriglobales; family Acidobacteriaceae; genus Telmatobacter. The sequence goes on from JBEKHZ010000003.1 coordinate 360,302, forward strand.
TACCCGAATTCCTGGCTGCCACTGGAAAAGCTGCATCCGGGCACCACGCGCATCGAGTTCACCACCGGTGATACGCCCAGCAAGGAGCGCGGCCGGGACCTTGAAAACCGCCCGCCATCCTTCCGATAACGCACCTCCGATGTTTCCTCACTGATAGGCAGGGAGCGATGGCAACGATGTTCTTCAATCCATCACACTCAATTCGAAGGTTAAGTCGCAGACAGACCGAAAGGATGTAACGAAGCCGTGAAGAAGTTGTTTTTATCATTAAATGTCACAGTGATTCTGCTGATGGGTCTTGCGGGTAATCAGGCCTGCTTGGCAAAGGTATCTCTTCCTTCTCTATGGTCGGATCATGCCGTTGTGCAGCGCGGAATGCCGGTGCGAGTGTGGGGAAGCGCGTCGGCTGGCGAAGTGGTCACTGTGCGATTCCGCAACGCGGAGGCGAAAGGAACGGCCGACAGGCTGGGACATTGGGAGATTGATCTTCCGGCAGGCGAAGCTGGTGGCCCCTTTACGATGGAGATCGAGGGCGAGAACAAGATCAGCCTTTCAGACATTCTGGTGGGCGATGTATGGCTGGCATCGGGCCAGTCCAACATGGAGTTCGGTCTCAGTGGCGTTCTTCATGCTGAGCAGGAGTTGAAGGATGCCGATCAACCGAAGATTCGCCTCTTCCATGTGGATAAAAGATCGTCGGACTTTCCGCAGGATAATGTGCTGACCAAATCCTGGACGCTGTGCACGCCAACGACGGTTGCGGATTTCTCGGTTGTGGCCTACTTCTTTGCGCGCAATATCCAGGCGGACCAGCATGTCCCCATCGGCATGATCGAGGCGGATTGGGGCGGTACGCCGGGCGAAGCATGGACGAGCCTGAAGGCTCTTGCGCAGGATGCTTCCCTGATGCCCTCCTGGGAAAACTGGGCTGACATGAGCGAGAAGGAACCGACGTCCCTTTTGGAACGTGCTTTGGAAGACAAGGCCCGCAAGGAAGCAATCGATGCCGGCAAGCCTGCTCCCGAGTTTCCATGGCGTCCCGAGTTGCGCTCGTGGTTGCCGGGCGGAACTTTCAACGGCATGATTGCGCCGTTGGTGAAATTTCGCATTCGTGGATTTCTTTGGTATCAGGGCGAGAGCAATGCCAGCATCGAGCGCTCGTTCTATTACGACCGCCTGATGGCGGCCATGATTTGTGACTGGCGCAAGCGCTGGCAGGAGGGAGATATTCCATTTCTTCTGGTACAGCTGGCCAGTTTTACAACCGCGCCGGACTCCAAGTGGCCCGAACTGCGCGAGGCGCAGCGGCGCACTCTGAGCGTGAGCCAGACCGGCATGGCCGTCACCATCGACATCGGCGATCCTGACAACGTTCACCCAAAGAACAAGCAGGAGGTAGGCCGCAGACTCTCGCTGGCGGCACGCGCTCTGGCCTATCATGAATCGCTGGAGTATTCCGGGCCACTCTATCGCACCTATATGAAAGAAGGGACGTCCATGCGGATTTTCTTCGATCATGCTCAGAGCGGACTGGTTTCCAGGGGCGATCTCCTGACCGGGTTCGAGATTGCTGGAAGCGATGGGAAGTTCGTGCCGGCACAGGCGGTGGTTGATGGAACAACGGTAGTGGTATCGTCGCCCCAGGTTGAAAGTCCCGCGGCGGTGCGTTATGGCTGGGCCGGAAATCCGCCATGCAACCTGTATAACCAGGACAACCTCCCGGCTTCACCCTTCAATACGGAATAGCCGATTGTGTGACGGGGAATTCATGAATGTTGAACTCAATTCGCCGATCATATCCCTCTGCGTCAGTTTCAATACTAGTCTACGGAAAAGCACGCTTGGGCCACGCCGGAAGGTAGCCGGGGGTTGTGGGTTCGATTCCCGCCTCGCCTGCCACTTAACATCTATAGTCTGTTGGAATTGGTCTTTATTTGCCCTCTCCCTGCCGGCTTCAGAATCGTCCCCCTGTCCGTTGCGTTTGCGTGCGTCTCTACATGCACTCCCGCAAATACTACTTATAACAAGTGAAGGATTTGGTTACGTTATCGGCCACGCACGTCTTTCCGAACTGCGAGGCCTGCTTGATCATATTCCCAGCTCCGGATGGCGATGTGCCTCCTGATCAGGTAGCGATCCAATGGCTGCAAGTAATTGATGCGTATTGCCGCAGTCCACTAATCAATAAGTAACGGTGACAGTAATCGTATCGGAGTAAGAACCCGGTGTGGGATACAGCGCCGCGGCAACTCGGCCATAGACAGTAAGCGCCTGGGCCGTCCCATTGCCGGTCCCACTCACCCAATTGGTGGCTGCGCTATTGCCCCAGTTTGTGGTTCTTCCGGAGTTCGAGTAGAGCGCGTAGGGCAGTAAAGCCGTTCCATTTTGCATCTTCCGGGTGGTCACGGTGGCGCCTGTTGCCAGTCCTGCACTAAGCCCGACGGTATATGGCGTAGTGTTGGTACAGGTGACTGTTACGGTGGATGTCGCGTTGTTTACTGCGCCAGTGTAGTTTCCGAATACCATATTCGTGGCGGTGACCCCACAGTCTTTGAGCAAGGTCGCGGTGACGCTGAAATTAGTAGTGGCGGTAGAGAGCGTATCAGTGTATGTGCCTGGAGCGACATATTGTCCCGCCGGGATTTGACCGTAGAAAGTAACCGTTGCGTTGCCGGTTCCGGTCAGCTCGGTGCCGGTGGTGTTGCCCCAGTTGATGGTCCGCGCGGCATCCTGGAATACCTGGTAGGCCAACTCGGCGCCACCAGGGCCGGTCATGTACCGGGTTGTTTCGGTCGCGCCTGCACCCGTCCCGGCATCGAGGGGAATATCCCACGCGCCGGCGCAGACAACCTTACCGGTAGCAGTGCCGTTTAGCACCGCGCCGGTGTAATTGCCAAAGCTCATGCTGGTGACCGTGAGTGTGCAGGTCTGTGCCGCCGCCGGCCAAGCGCCAATAGTAAGTAGGAAGAGTGCCGCCAATGCGAATCTTTGCATCATGGTTTTACCTCCACGCAATGCAACGGCCCGATCGAGGGGATTTCTCCGGGCATGGGTTTGTAGTCGAAGGTGACAGTACAGTGCCGCCCTTTCGGCAACTCAACGAGAAGTTCGTTGTGGGGGCCGAGGTCCTCAACGTATGCATCGCCGTCAAATCCTATCGGGACAACGGCGCCGGTAGCCTTCAGGGTAGCGGCGCTGCCCAGCGGCAGCGGAACTCCAGCCTCATCGACCAGCCGCAGCAATGCGGCATGGCTGAATTTAATCGGGAACTTGACCACTACGCCAGAGAGATCCCGGGGCCTGATATCACGTACGGCAATGTCAACCGTAACGTCAGCCGGAATATCGGTCGGCTCAATGGTAATATGATTCAGCTCGTACGAACGCATATCCGGCACCAGCAGCCGCCCCGAAGAGTTGGTGCGGCCCACGTCGCGGTTTTCCTGCTGGACGTGTACGTGCGCAATGGGACTGGTGTCTACAACGGCGAAGCTGTCATAGACCCAGTTGGACGGAAACAGGGCGTGGTCGACGAACGAGAGTGCTCCCTGGGCTTCCAGGCGCACTGTTGTTTGCCCGGCGGAACGGTCAACGCCGGCCGTAAACAGGCCCACGGGCGATTTGTATTGCCCCTGGGCGAATATGTGAGTGCCGTTGCCGGCGGAAACATAGGCATCATAGCCCCAATCGCCAACCTGCGGCGCTGACCTCTGGGCCTGCGCCTGTCCAGTGCCGGCTGAGGCTCCACTCAAGGAAATCGAGCTATGCTTGCCGAACGGAATGGTCACGCCGACTTGCAACCCGTTGTTGCCGGTATTCACCAGGTCGCGAAACTCGTTGGCATAGATCGACATGTGGTGCATCTGGACAGAATAACTGGCGGAGAAGATCTTGGAGTGCTGGGCCGAATTAGAACCCGGCGGAATCGGGTTGGGTGAGTTGTCCTGATCGAGACTCGTATATGCGGCGCCCACTGAGCCGATGTGCTTCAGGTTTACGCTGGTGTTGCCGCTGAGCTGCTTCCGCGTAACAGCGGCGCCATTCATTGCCGCGATGTCTCTGAAGTTGCGGCCGGCGATGATTGCGGAGGCTCCCACGCTGAAAACCCTGCCGATGCGCTGAGCTCCCGCGGAGTATAGCGCGCTGGTGGTTCCCGAGCCGGAGCTTGCCGCCGCCGCGAAATTAACCACGCCGAGATGGCCGACCTGCAATACGCCGCCCGCCCCCTCAGTGTACGCGCCGGGCGTGTCTTCAATACTGCCCTCGATAGTAAACTTCCGGGTCAGGCCGCGGCGGAAGATGGCGCTGCCCGCCATCTTCCCGTAGATGTTGCTGTACGAGCCCCAAAAGCGCCGCGCCAGGCCAACATCCACGGCGAAGGTCTGCAAACCGGGGACCAGCAGCGATGTGCTGGCGTAGAAGGGTTGATTCACGGTCACTTGTTGACCCAGCGCATTGGTCATCGTCATCGTGATCGTGCCCGCTCCCGATATCACCGGGAGCTGCGGAACCTCGAAGGGGCCGGGGGCTACCTGTTGCGTCATCATCAGGTTGCCGTTCGTCAGCACGGATATCGTAGAGGGCACCCCGGCCGAGCCGGTGACATTGGGCAGGGGAAATGTGATCAGATCGGGGCGCGTGCTGAAATCAGAGCGGAGTTGTGCGCCTTCCAGGTGAACCGGACGGGTCCAGGACAAGCCGCTGGTGATGAAGTCGCCCAGGCTATAGCGCCGCAGTTTATTGGCGTCGGCAAAGGTGTAGACCGAATCCAGGCGCACTGTGGTGTTTGTGCCTGATGCGCACATGGCTGCGCCTGTATAGGCAAGCCAATTCGAGCTTACGATGCCCTTGGGCGTAAAGGCCCGTAGATTCAGAGATCCGATGCCGCTGGCCTGACCGCCGGCAAATGTGCCGGTGAAATCGTAGTTGAACGTCAAGCCCGTGCCGCTCTCGATTATTCGACGGCCTCCAGGCTCTTCTCTGCCATAGAAGTTCAACATCGTCGGCAGCAGGGCGCTATCGCTGGCTGTCACGCGTAGTATCAGGTTCTCCTGATCGACGGTATAAGTCACCCCCGGCAGGTCAGATAAAGCGATAAGGCCTCCGGTTTCAGAGGCGTTAGACAGGGGAACCCTGAAGCCGAGGTTGTGCAGTTCGTCCGGCCGCGCCATCAGCCTGCCGCGACGCAGGGAGAATTCGCCGATCTTACCGATGGAATGACCGTTGACATAAACTTCCATAAGCAGTGTCTCAGTAGGCACTGCGGCAGCCCCCGAAGCTGCGCCGGGGACTGCGCTGGGTTCTGCATTGGGATCAACCGCGTTAGGGTCCGAGTCGTTGGGGTTTGCGCTTGGGGTTGTGCGGGGGGCTGTGCTAGGTGCTGTACCAGGAGCAGTGCTGGGTGCAGTACTGGGTGCAGTGCTGGGTGCGGAACTTGGTGCAGTGCTTGGGGCGGAACTGGAAGCGGAGCTGGAAGCAGAACTGGAGGTTGCGCTGGTAGCGGCGCACAGCCGCGGCACGATTGTCAGCAGAAGTAAAAGGCTCCCTGCATAGAGGAAACATCTGGCTGCCGCGCGCCTCGAATCATGGTAGCCCAACAACGCGAACCTGTTGATCGATAGTGCCTGCATTAGATTGCGCCGTTAATCGCAAAGTATCGTTCGCTGGCGGCAGGGTCCCTTGCGCGGCAATGACCCAGCGCCGTGTGGCACCGGCGAGAATGTAGGGAAGTCCGCTTGTCTCTGGCTTCAGCTTGCGGCCATCACTCGTTGTCAGCTCGATGTCGCGAATCACTTCATGGCGAAGTCCATCGTTGATCGCCACGAAAAAGAGCTTTCCGGCATCGAGCTCGAGGTGGAATACAACATGAGGTTCTGTGCGAGTCGTAGGCAGGGCAAAAATTGGAATCGACAGGCGCAGCACCATATTCACCACTCCCGGCTGGGCCGGAGGTGGAATCTGGTCGATAAGAATGCGGTAGGTAGCCTCTCGTCCCTTCGGCGGCTGGCGCAAAATAAGGCGAATGACCTGTGTAGCTCCCGGCGCCATCCTGGCAAGTGGCGGACTTGCCACTATTAAGTCAGAGGCCGTGAGCTTGTCGATCCCTTCAGGCTGGTTCCAGGCGTAGGCGCGAATCTGGATGGCAGTCTCGCTTGTCCCCTGGTTGGTCACCGTCAGGCTCGTCGCCTTCTGTCCGGGTGCAAGGAAAATGTTGACAGGCAAAACCGACAGCGCTTGCGCGCTGGCCCCAAGGCTGGTCAGCAAAAAGAAAAGAACGGCGGCGGCCGCAGAGGCCGCCGCCGTAAGTCGACATGGATTCCGCGTAATCATGGAGTCCTGAGTTGCAAGCGCGGCTAACGGTTAATAGTTGACAGTGACGGTGATCAAATCGCTGTATGTGTCGATGTTCAGAACTTGCCCCGCTGGGACCGCGCCATAGACGTTGATTGACTGGGAGGAGCCTGAACCCGTGCCTGACACCCAATTGGAGCCGGCGTCATTGCCCCAGTTATTCCCCGCATAACTAACCGAAGTGATCGTATAGTTCAGGTGGTTAGCGCTGTTGTTGGTGCCAGCCATATACCGGGCCGAGTAGTTCGCGCCGCCCGCTTGTCCTGCATTAAGGCCGACACTGTACTGCGTGTTGTTTGTGCATGTCACCGAAATGCTGGTTGTGACCTGGATTGCTGTCCCATTGTAGGTACTGAAAGGCAGAGGGTTAGTGCTGACTGTACAGTAGGCCACAATATCCGCAGAGACGGCAATCGTGGCTGTGGATGTGTTGCTGTATGCGAAGACCGGTGTTGAAGTCAGGCCCAGCGCCAGGATGCTAATAACGGCGATGGACAATACGGAGAGTACAGTTTTCGACCTTTTCATTGAGACAATGACTCCTTGAAAAACAGGATTTGGAGGACTTGAAGAGATTATTGCTCCGAATTATTTTCTTTGGCAATAGCAAATGTGTTTTTAGCAGGTTTTAATTCCGTTCCATAAGTTTCAAATGAAATTACTAATAAACATTTCGCGGCATTACCTTTGGGTTTGCATGCAAAATTAAAAACGTAATGAGAACTCGGAAACAGCGCCCCAGCGCTTGCAGTAAGACGAATAAACAGAGAAGATGACGCAACTCCTCAGGCTTTTTTGCCTGAGGAATCGGGTAGCCAGTCAGCTGGTCAATAAGTTACGGTGACGGCGATCGTATCGGCGTAAGAGCCGGGTGTCACATACTGACCCGCAGGAATCTGGCCGTAGACGGTGAGATTCTGGGCAGCCCCGTTGCCGGTCCCGCTCACCCAGTTGGTGACGGAGGTATTGCCCCAGTTGGTCGTCCACGTGCCGTTCGAGAACAGGCCATAGTTCAGCAAGGCCGCTCCATTTTGCATCTGCCGGGTGGTCACGGTAGCGCCGGTCGCCAGGCCTGGGCCAAGTCCGACAGTGTATGTCGTTGTATTGGTGCAGGTAACCGTGACGGTGGATGTGGAGGTATTAACCGCGCCGGTATAATTTCCGAAGGCCATGGCGGTGGCGGAGACTATGCAGTCTTTGAGCACAGTCGCGGAGACGCCAAACGTTGTAGTTGCCGGGTCGGCTTGTGCAACGGCTGGTGCGGAAGCAAGGCCCAGGGCCAGGAATCCCAGAATGGCGGCAGACAGGGTGAACTTCACAGTATTTGAGTACTGCATTGAAGTGGCTCCTAAAAAAGAACGCGATTTGTAGACATTATTACGCCTAATTAATTTATTTAGCAATATAGAATTGTGTTTTTTTATATGGACATAGTACATCTTTAGTGTCATTTAAGAGGGAAAAGGTAATGCCCCGGGGATGCCGCCGGTCAGTAGGTGATTGTGACAGTAACCAAATCGGCGTTCGTACCGGGCATGTCGTGCTGTGCCCCTGCGGGCTGGCCAGAAGCGGCGTCTTGCTGGGGAGATCCGGTACTGGTTCCGGGCTCAGTACCAGTATCGGTTCGCTTCCGCGTAGTCACGGTTACATTGGGCGCTGGGTCTGTACGGTAGCTGACATTGTATGGCGTGGGCATGGTGCAGTTAACCGAGACGGGGGACGCCGCGTTCGCCCTCGCGGCTGTGTAGGATCTGGAAGCTGTGGCAGGGGCAGAGATCTGGCAGGAGGACACAACCGTCGCGGTAACGCTGAATGAGGCGGTTTGAGTCGCTGCAAGTACCGGTCTTGAAGCCAGAGCAGATGCCAGAAAACCCAATGCGAACGCCAGGGTGAAGTATTTCATGGATGTTGCTCTTTTCAAGAGCTCGGAAGCACGCCCTGAGTAAAGTCATCGACTGTTTTTGGCGGGACTTTAATGGCCGGCGATACCCAGGTTTTGATCGCAGGCTTTATCTGAGCGCGGAATTCTAATGAAAAGGGAGAGGCGAATTTTCATTCTTACGGAGAGAGATTCGGAGTGTGTGAGCCATTTTTAAGATGGGAAGATTCTAGTAAGTGCCATACGACATGGGCTTCAGTATCAACATTCCACTAAGGGTAAAGGCGCAACGCCCGTTCCGCTGGCGCTACTCTTGGGTGTATTCTTCAAGACTCAATTACTAATCTATTGCAAATACACGTCTAACAATCTGATATGAATCCACTCCACATATCCGTGCACAATCGGGTCTTTGGCCTTGTAACCAACACAAAAAGATCACGAGCGAAGGCAAATGGGGGGTATATTGGTTCACAGCCGAAAAGTAAAACGGAAATTCCGGTATGCTGCGAAAATCCTGACGGTCGGAGCGAGCAATGAGCATCATGACGCAGTGGCGCAACCCGACAGGCTGGCTCGGCAGATTGTTGCTGCGAGGAATGAACATCACGCATTCCGGACTGACCAACTGGGGTCTGACGCATGTCGCGATCCGCAAGTGCGATGCGATTCTGGACGTGGGCTGCGGTGGGGGGAGGACCGTTCAGAAGCTCGCGGGAATCGCTGCCAGCGGTAGGGTCTACGGTATCGATTCCTCCGAGGCGAGTGTCATAGTATCCCGTAGGGCCAACAAGCAGTTCATAGAGACGGGCCAGGTCGAGATTCGGCACGGTTCCGTGTCTTCTTTGCCGTTCCCGGATTCCGAGTTCGATCTCGTCACTGCTGTCAATACCCACTGCCACTGGCCGGACCTCGTAGCCGGCATGAAGGAGGTCTTGCGCGTACTCCGGCCCGGCGGCACGCTGATGATCCTGGCAGGAGCCTACAAAGGCGGGAGACACAGTGCCCTAAACGAGAGGTTCGTGCAGCTGATAAACGTCGCTTGCCAAAGCCGCGATGAACTCGGGGGACTCTTGGCTGCGGCAGGCTATTCAGGTGTCCAGGTGTTCGAGGAAGTTCGCAGGGGTTGGATCTGTGGCGTAGGCAGAAAACCCCGTCTGTAAGATATCCTGTTGATAGCGAGGGAACATAAAGAAAGGGTTTTTGTATGAATCTGGGGTTTATTGAGAGCAAGACATACGACGAGATTTCCGTTGGCGATACAGCTAGGACAGAGCACGTTCTAACCGCGGATGACGCGATGGCATTCGCCTCGATTTCCGGATTCCACTCCGTTCTGAATACCGACGAACTGATTGATCGCGCCGGGGGCATACCTCCGAATGGACCAAACATGTGGTGTGCCTCGCTTATCTCAGGTCTCTTCAGCATGAATGTACCCGGGCCTGGATGCACGCTGACAAACGTTTCACTCTCGTTTCATAATCGCATTCGTGTCGGTGATCGCATTCTCGCCCAGGTGCAGGTTACGGCCAAGGACGATTCTACAAAGGAGATTCACTTCGATTGCGAGGCACGCAATGGCGCCGGTCTCCCCATCTTCTCCGGTACAGCCCAGCTCATCGCGCCTCCGAAGAAGCTGCGCTGGGCCACCCTTCCCCTTCCCCAGCTCATTGTCAGCAATCCCTATCGTCATTACCTTGACATGATCGCGCGTGCGAACTCCCAACCGGCTGTGAAAACTGCGATTGTCTGGCCCTGCGACGAGGTTTCTCTCGGAGGCGCAATGCAGGCATTCAAGGACAGTCTGATCATCCCGGTTCTTGTGGGCTGTGAAGCGAAGATGCGCGCCTTGGCAGGCACTTTGCAACTCGACTTGGGAGGCATTCAGATCGTTGATACCGACGATCGCCGCACGGCTGCCGTGCGGGCCGTAGAGATGGCGCGTAAGAGTGAGGTACAAATGCTCATGAAGGGTTCTCTTCAGACTGACGAACTCATGAGCGCTGTCGTGTCGCGCGAAGGAGGGTTGCGCACAGGGAGGCGCATCAGCCATGTATTTGCTTTGGATGTGCCTTCCTATCACAAGACTCTCTTCGTAACCGATGCGGCCATGAACTTCCAGCCGGACCTGGAAACCAAGATCGACATTCTGCAGAATGCTATCGACATGATGCTCACGCTTGAGGTCGTGAACCCCAAGGTGGCCATACTGTCGGCGGTGGAGTCAGTCAACCCGGGCATTCCCTCAACGCTTGATGCCGCCGCTCTCTGCAAAATGGTTGATCGCGGACAGATTACTGGCGCCATCGTCGATGGCCCACTCGCCTTCGATAATGCCATTTCGAGCGACGCCGCTCGGATCAAGATGATCAAATCGCCGGTCGCGGGAGACCCGGATCTTCTGTTGGTCCCCAATCTGGAAGCCGGAAATATTCTCTTTAAGGAGCTTCAGTACTTGGCCGGAGCAGTAGCGGCGGGAGTTGTGGTGGGAGCTAAAGTCCCGGTAGTTCTCACCGGCCGTGCCGACGGAGAACTGGCTCGAACCGCGAGTTGCGCCCTGGGCGTCCTGCTCGCGAAGCCGGCGCCCGACCTGGGTTGAGCCCAAAGTCTCATATCAGACAGCCCCGCGAATTGAGGTTTACAGCTGTAATCCAGATCACCGGACCATCAGGTCGCACGGCTGCTGCAGCGCCGGCAATTTCATCAGTGGATTTCTTTTCTGAATTGCACCGTAAATACAGCAATTAGGGCTTTACAACCGCTCTTCCGTTGCGCTATTGTGGACGGTAGTTTTTCCTGCATCGAAACGGGAACGCCAAAGAGTAGACAGAAAACCTCTCTGGCCTTGCGGCTCTTTGCATAGTATGTCTATCCTGGCATCGTGAGCCGGTTCGGCGCATCCAGGACAGAGAACGGGTGTGATCTTATGGCGACTGTTGTTCCTTCTCAGCGCGGCCTCAACAAGCTATATCCCGACGCGCGTACGGCGCTTGAGGGCATTGTTCGCGATGGCATGTTGCTGGCCGTCGGCGGTTTCGGCCTGTGCGGCATTCCGGAAGCGCTCATCCAGGCGCTACGCGAAATCGGCGTGCGCAACCTGACCGCGGCTAGCAACAACGCGGGCGTCGACGGCTGGGGCCTCGGCGTTCTCCTCGAATCGCGGCAGATCAAAAAAATGATCTCCAGCTATGTGGGCGAGAACGCGGAATTCGAGCGCCAGTTCCTTACCGGCGAGCTCGAAGTCGAGTTCAGCCCCCAGGGCACGCTGGCCGAACGCATGCGTGCCGGCGGCGCCGGCATTCCCGGCTTCTATACGCGCACCGGCGTGGGCACCATGATTGCCGACGGCAAGGAGCTCAAGGACTTTGACGGTGTGACTTATGTCCTCGAGCGCGGCATCGTGGCTGACTTGGCGCTGGTCAAAGCCTGGAAGGCAGACCTGTACGGCAACCTCGTCTACCGGCGCACCGCGCGCAACTTCAACCCCGTCGCCGCCACCTGCGGCAAAATCACCATCGCGGAAGCGGAGATTATCGTCAAGCCCGGCGAGCTCGACCCCGACGAAATTCACACGCCCGGCATCTTCGTCCACCGCCTGGTCCACAATCCGCATCCGGAGAAGCGCATTGAGCGGAGAACCGTTCGCGAAGGTTGATCAATATTCACTGAATCCACAACCGCCTCAATCGACACCGATTGAGCTGGAGCTAAAAGCTAGGAGACGCATCCATGCCCTGGACCCGTCAGCAAATGGCCGCCCGCGCCGCCCGTGAGTTAAAGGACGGCTACTACGTCAATCTCGGTATTGGCATTCCCACCCTCGTCGGCAACTACATTCCCGAGGGCGTTACTGTCGCTTTGGAATCGGAAAACGGGCTGCTCGGCATGGGCCCGTTCCCGCTCGACTCCGAAGTCGATGCCGATCTCATCAACGCTGGCAAGGAGACCGTGACCTTCATTCCCGGTGCCTCCATCTTCTCCAGCGCCGACTCCTTCGCTATGATCCGCGGCGGCCACGTCGATGTCGCCATTCTCGGCGCCATGGAAGTCTCCGTGCACGGAGACCTGGCCAACTGGATGATTCCGGGCAAGCGCGTGAAGGGCATGGGCGGCGCCATGGATTTGGTCAACGGCGTGCACCGCGTGATCGTCATCATGGAGCACAACGGGCCCGGCGGCAGCTTCAAACTGCTGCCCGAGTGTAAGCTGCCGCTTACCGGCAAGGGCGTCGTCCATCTCATCGTCACTGATCTCTGCGTCCTCAACGTCACGCCCTCCGGCTTCGAGTGTGTCGAGCTCGCCGATGACGTCACGCGCGAGATGGTCGAGCAGCGCACCGGCGCGCCCGTGCGCTTCCGCTAAGTCTATCGCCGCAGTGAATGTGATTGGCTAGGCCATCGCGCTGGGCCATCCAATCGGAGCTTCGGGGCGCCGGTTTCTGTTGCCCTTGCTCCACAAAATGCATTCGTACAAAAGGAGTCATTTTATGGCAGAAAGTAGCGGTATTGGCAGTACGAGCAACATCAGCGGGCCGGCGACGGACTCGCTCAAAGGCAGAGTCGCCCTGGTGACGGGCGGATCACGGGGCATCGGAAAGGCTATCTCACTGGAACTTGCCCGCAATGGGGCAGCGGTGGCCGTCAACTTTGTCAGCAATGTGGCCGCGGCGGAGGCGGTCTTGGCCGACATTCGCGCCATGGGCGGCGAGTGCATGTTGGTGCAGGGCGACGTGTCTAAAAAAGAGGCCGCGCGCAGTGTCGTCGGCAAAATCCTGGAGGCATGGAAGAAGATCGACATCCTGGTCAACAACGCCGGGATTACGCGCGATCGCACACTGAAGAAGATGACCGATGAGGACTGGGAAGCGGCCATCTCGGTCAATCTGAATGGGACCTATTACTGCACCAGTGCCGTTATTCCGTCCATGATCGAGCAAAAATACGGGCGCATCATCAACATTGCCTCTATCGTCGGCCAGGCGGGATCCTTCGGCCAATCCAATTATGCCGCCAGCAAAGGCGGCATCATCGCGTTCACCAAGTGCCTGGCGCTGGAGCTGGCGAAAGAGAACATCACCGCCAATGTAGTTTGCCCGGGGTATACCGGTACGGAAATGGTAGAAGCGATGCCGGCAGAAGTTCTCGAAAAGATTTGTGCCAGGATACCGCTGCGCCGGCTGGCAAAGCCCGAAGAGATCGCCAAGGCGGTTCTCTTCCTGGCCCGGGATGCGGATTACATCACCGGAGCGGAGTTGAATGTAAACGGTGGGCTGTTGATGTCCTAGGGCCTGTGAACACTACCTGGGGTGGATGGCGTTGCGTGCGAAAAACCGTTCAGACGAGGCGGAGGACGAAGGCTTAGGTCGCTCCTAGGCTAGGACGACAACGAAGTATGAGCGGTTTTTTCGCCGCAACCCGAAGGGACGGGGCCAATTTCCCCTATCTCTTCGTCGCTCGTCGCTCCAGTAGGTCGACTACAGTTCGCTCCTCGCTTCTTGATCTGAGAAAAATTGGCTCTCGTCGCCGCCATCCCAGGTAGTGTTAACAGGCCCTGAGGCCTGCTTGAATTACTTCGCGGATTTTGGAGCCAGCCAGCAAGCTACAGCCTAGCGCGCTAGCTGGCTCCACTTCCCGCCATGAACCCGATGTGCCCTCTGCCCGGACAAGCCCGAGCTATTTCGTCTGCTGCCCCTCGAGCTCCAGCAGGTGCTGGCTGGCCTCCTCGGCATTCTCGTAAATGTGAGGAGCGACATTGCGCTCGGCCAGCGCGTCTCCGAGTTTCATGCGCGCGAAGCCGCTTGTCGTGTAGCGGGTGACGCCCGAGTAGCAATCCTCCATCAGTTCCTTCACCATGTCGGTATACGGCCCCAACAGCTCGGGAGTGATCGAGAAGTTGTCGTAATTGACGATGGTGTATACCTTGCCGGTCACCTGTTTCAGATGCTCGCGCACCGCCTGGTTGATGTGGCTGATCTGTTCTATGCTGCGCACCGCGTAGCCTTCGAAGTTGACGAAGAACAGATTCTGCTTCGGCTCGTAGCTGAGCCGCCTCTCCAGAGGCAGATCCAATAAATCGCTACGCAGACCCATGGGCTTGGGCAGGAACAGGCGCGCGTCCATGAGCTTGGGCTGTTTCACGATGGGCTTGAAATCCATGTGCGCCAGGATGTCCTTTTCGATATCGATTCCCGGTGCTACCTCAATCAGTTCCAGGCCATCCGGCGTGAGGCGGAAGACGCAGCGTTCGGTTACATAATGCACCGGCTGTCCGCGCAGGCTGGCATATTTGCCGCTGAAGGTGCGGTGTTCAACCTCATGCACAAACTTTCGCGTACGGCCTTCCTTGATGATTTGCAATTTGCCGTCTTCGAATCCGAGCTGGAGACTGCCTGCCGTGAAGGTGCCGCAGAAAACCAGGCTCTTGGCGTTTTGGCTGATATTGATGAACCCACCGGCGCCCGCCAACCTGGGGCCGAATTTGCTCACATTGAGGCTGCCCTCGCGGTCCGCCTCTGCCAGGCCGAGGAAGGCCAGGTCAAGTCCGCCGCCGTCGTAAAAATCGAACTGGTAGGGCTGATCGATGATGGCGTGGGCGTTGACCGCGGCGCCGAAATCCAGCCCTCCGGCCGGAACTCCGCCCACCACTCCGGGCTCGGCAGTGAGGGTAATGAGATCGGTGATCTTTTCCTCATTGGCCACATTGGCCACGCCTTCGGGCATGCCAATTCCCAGGTTGACCACGCTGTTGGTTTTCAGCTCGAACGCCGACCGGCGCGCAATCACCTTGCGCGCCGACAGCTCCATCGGCGGGATGGCTCCCATCCGCGTACGGATCTCTGAGCTAAAACCAGGGTTGTACACGGTAGCGAAGGTCTGCCAATGGTACTCCGGCTTTTCCGCTACCACCACGCAATCGACGAGTATTCCCGGGATCTTCACCTGGCGTGGATTGAGCGTGCCGCTCTCGGCCACCCGCTCCACCTGGGCGATAACGATCCCGCCGGAGTTGTGCGCGGCCATGGCAATGGAGAGCATTTCGATCGTCAGCGCCTCGCGCTCCATGGTGATATTGCCTTCGGGATCGGCCGTGGTGCCCCGGACAATGCCCACGTTGACTGGAAACGTTTTGTAGGACAGGTACTCCTGGCCGTCGATGGTCACCAACTCGACGATATCCTCGGTGGTGCGGTCGTTGATTTTGCCGCCGCCGTAACGCGGATCGACGTAGGTTCCCAGGCCGACTCTGCTAATGTGCCTGGGACGATGCGCGGCGATATCGCGAAACATATGCGAGATCACACCTTGGGGAAGGTTATACGCCTCGATCTGGCCGGTGACCGCCAGCGCTCCAAGCTTAGGCACCAGGCCGAAATGGCCACCAACGACGCGTTTCACCAGACCTGGATGACCGAAGTGATTCAGCCCCCGTTCCTTTCCGTCGCCCTGCCCCGCTGCATAGAGAAGCGTAAGGTTGCGAGGCCGTCCGTTACCCGGGCCGAGTTCCTCTTCGGACGTCAGGAACTGTTGCTCAATGGCAACGGCAATCCCTTCGGCAAAGGCAACGCCCACGAAGCCTCCGGTCGCTACCACATCGCCATCGTGAATCAAGCGCACGGCATCGGCGGCGGAGACAAGTTTGTGCCGCTCCGGAGTACGCGCGGATGCCAGCGTGGCTATAGGGTGGGTCTGAAGAGATGTGGTCAGAGGATTGGAAGGCATAGCAATTCTCCCTGCGAGTTATGAAGGCGTGCCTTGCGGCACGCCTTGAAGCATCTTGTCCTAGCGCGCTGTCCAGCCCAAATCAATGTCCAGCGCCGCGCCGGTGATACCTGAGGCCTCGTCCGTGCATAGGTACTTCACCAGCGAAGCAACTTCGCTGGGTTCCAGCAGTCGCTTGATGGCGGCAGGTGCAAGCATGATCTTCTGAACCACCTCGTCCTCTGAGATGCCGTTCGTTTTGGCCTGATCCGCAATTTGTTTCTCGACCAGCGGAGTGCGCACGTAGGCGGGACAGATGGCATTGCAGGTAATGCCGTTCTCGGCCTGCTCCAACGCCACGACCTTCGTCAACCCCAGCACCCCGTGCTTGGCCGAAATATAAGCCACCTTGAAGGGCGACGCCACTCTGCCGTGGAGCGAGCTGATGTTGATAATCCGGCCCCACTTCTGCTTAATCATGTGGGGCAAGGAATACTTGCAGCAAAGGAACGCTCCGGTAAGCATGACGCCTATCAGTAGGTTCCAGCGCTCTTCGGGGAAATCCACCACCGGCGCTACGTGTTGCAGACCCGCATTGTTGACCATGATGTCGAGACGTCCAAATTTTTCGACGGCGGCATCGACGAGGTGGCGTACATCGTCGGGCGAGGAAACGTTTGTTTTAACAAAAAGGCTGGTAAACCCGGCCTCTTTCAGTTTCGCCTCGGCTCGTTCCCCGCCGGGAACGTCCATGTCGGCAATCACGCAGTTCACGCCCACCTGCGCGAGCGACTCCACGCACGCCCACCCAATCCCGCTTGCACCACCTGTTACAATCGCAACTTTTCCCTTCATGATGTTACTCCTTGCGACACTACTGTTCGCTGCTTGGCTCTGTCTGTATTTTGGATGTGTGCCTATGGCATACACCTTCCGCTATGGATTCAATCGCGCTGCAGGGCCATGGCCACACCTATGCTCCCACAGATACAGAGGGAAGCCAAGTCTTTCCTGGCATTGCGCCGCTGCATCTCGTGGAGCAAGGTCACTAGAAACCGGCGCCCCGAAGCTCCGATAGGATGGCCCAGCGCGATGGCTCCGCCATTCACATTCACTTTCGCCAGCTCCCGGCCCAACTCCTTGTGCACGGTATCCGGCGAAATTTACACTGACACGCTGAGTGCAATAAGCATCTTAAACGGCGACGGCCTTGTCAAGGGGATGCGAGCAAATATATGTAAATAAAGAGCATACCGGGGCACAGGCGTGGCGATGCTGGCGTAAAGGGCCCCAAAGGGGGGTCAGAGGCCATCTCCGAATCGGCCCCCGGATTCCCCTCGAAAAATTGTGCTTCAAACGCGCCACTTCCTATGCCAAAGTCCCGGTCGGCTATGGCAGGATGAACTTCGAATACAACGCCCCATACGGCCGCTTTACCGGCATTGCCCTGCGGCGGCAGCGTGGACGTCAGCTACAAGATCTTCTGATCCGCCGCGCAGCAATTCAATTCCTTAGTGCTCTTCCCTGCCCGGCCGCAGCATCAAATCCCTGATCGCCTCCCGGGGATCCTTGCCCTCGTCCAGAATCAACTCCATCTGCTCGGTGATGGGCATCTCAATCCCATGTCTGCGGGCCAGTCCCAGAGCCGCGCGCGTAGTCAGAACGCCCTCCGCCACCTTGCCGCCCAGTCCAGCAAGAATCTCCGGTAGTTTGCGCCCCCGCCCCAGCTCCTGCCCTACGGTGCGGTTGCGGCTGAGTGAGCCGGTGCAGGTCAGCACCAGGTCGCCTACACCCGAAAGCCCGGCCAGCGTCTCCCGCCGCCCGCCGCAGGCCACCGCCAGCCTCGTAATCTCCGCAATCCCTCGGGTCATAAGGGCGGCGATAGAGTTGTGTCTCAGTCCCACTCCGTCAGCGACTCCGGCGGCGATGGCGATTATGTTCTTCAGCGCTCCGCCCATCTCCACGCCAATCACGTCCGTCGAAGTGTAGAGCCGCAGCGTTTCTGACGACAGCTCAGCCTGGATGCGCGCCGCAACCGCCGCGTCGTCAAATGCCACCGTGATGGCCGTAGGCTGCCCCTGCGCCACTTCCAAAGCAAAGCTCGGTCCGCTGAAAGCTCCTATCGGCAGCTTGAGTCCGGTTCCTGTCTCCGCTATGCATGCGGCAATCACCTGGCTCATGCGCAGCAGGCTGCGCTCCTCCACGCCCTTTGTCGCGCTGACAATGATCTGCCCAGTGTGCAGATGAGGGCGCAGGCGCGTAAATGTAGCGCGCAAAAATTCCGAGGGAATTACGGAGACAACAATCTCCGCCTCGCCAACGGCAGCCTCGTCGCCCGTAACGCGGACTCTTTCAGGAAGGGTAAAGCCCGGCAGAAAAAGTTTGTTTTCGCCGGCGTCTGCAATCTCCCGCGCAAGCTCGTTGCTGTGCGCCCACAGCGTGAGCTCGTGCCCGCCGCGCCTTTCGAGCGACAGTGCGAGTGCTGTTCCCCAGGCTCCGGAACCCAGAATTGTGATGCGGCTCATGCGCTCTTTTTAGCTCCCAGCTTGGATTCCGTGCCGGCCAGCAGCCGGCGGATGTTCTGGTGATGTTTGACGATCAGCAACAGGGCGACGGCTACTTGCACTGCGGTGAAAAACAGAAGCCTGTCGCCGTATCCCAGCAGCCAGGCAAAAAACGGAAAGCTTGCCGCGCCCAGAATCGATGCCAGCGAAACGTAGCGGCTTAGCGCCAGCACTACGAAGAAGACCGAGATGGCCGCCAGCGCCGCCCACGGAGCTGCCACCAGGAAGACGCCAAAGCCGGTGGCCACGCCCTTGCCTCCTTTGAAGCCCAGCCACACAGGAAACATGTGGCCCAGAACCGCAAACAGCGCCGCCAGAGCCTTCATGTTGTCCATCTCGGCGCCGGGCGCGAGTAGGTGGCCAATCAGCCATCCCAGCCACACCGCGGCGCAGCCCTTGAGCATGTCCATCAGGAACGTGGCCGCGGCCAGGCCCTTGCTGCCGGTGCGCAGAACATTGGTTGCCCCAATGTTCCCGCTGCCGGTCTGCCGGATATCCTGGTGGCGAAAGATGCGCACCAGAACGTAGCCGCTGGGGATCGATCCCAGCAGGTAAGAAACAATCACAATAAGCAGGCAGGCGAGGATCATAACGAAGGAAAGTGTAGCAGGTTGCGGGTGGTCATTGCAGCGGGAGCCCCGACCCGCGAAAAATCTATCGAATGATCATCAACATTGTTTATTCCCCCTTGACCTTATAAACATAATTGTTTATATTTGAATTCATGAAGAGCAGCGAGTTCAAGCGCTGGCTGAAGAAACAGGGTGCGACATTCGGTAAGTTCGAAGGCTCTCACATGAAGGTTTATTTGAATGGCCGCCAGTCCATATTGCCCATGCACCACAAGGAAATCGGCAAAGGCTTGGTTGAGGACATTAAAAAGCAACTTGGATTGAAGTAAAGGAGCGTCCTATGCGAGCATATCCGGTGACACTGACCCAGGATGGAAAGTTCGTCAAGGTGAACTTCCCCGATATTCCCGAGGCGCTCACCCAGGGCAAGGACCGTGAAGAGGCTTTGGTGATGGCAAAAGAGGCTCTTGAATTGGCGATGGAGTTCTATTTTGAAGATCGGCGTCCGGTTCCAGAACCATCGAAAGCGAAGCGCGGACAAGCGGTGATTGAGTTGTCCGCGAGTCTTTCCGCCAAGGTGCTGTTGTTGAATGAAATGCTCCGCCAAAAGGTCAGGCCGGTTGAATTGGCGCGGAGATTGCAAACCTCCCCGCAGGAGGTTAACCGGCTGACAAATATACGCCACACATCCCGTATCGACGGCATCGCCGGCGCGCTCAAGGCGCTGGGCAAGACCATGGAGATTCGGGCTGTTTAGGCAGTACCGAGACTTGGCGGTCCTGCCCGCCTGACTTTCGTCCCCGATTCTTGTCTATTTTGGGGGTGGAGCGGGCGCTCCACAAGATTGTGTACTTTGATTTCCGCTCAAGTCAATACGAAATACTCGGTCATAGCTAACCCCATACAGATATGTTCCCTCAACCGATAGCGCAACGATCTTTTTCGCATGCAATACGGGAGTCCATGTTGCGCCACCGTCTTCGGTTTTCATCAAGACATCTACTTCATATCGTCCACTTTTAGGGCTTTTCTCAGAGGAGACTCCAAATCCTGTGCATGAATTGACGAACACCAGAGGTCCGAGCAGATTGGATAAATGTGCAACTGACGACAATGCGGTTTCTGTAATCGATCCTTCAAGGATCCATCCATTCTTCAAACTGACCACAAGCCGATCTCCGGCAATCGAAGCGGAAATTGGATATGCTTCCTCATCATTGCCCGGAATATTCATCTCCACAAGTTTCCAAGAGAAACCGGTATTTGTCGTTGAATAAACAGCATAGGATCCCCACGCTACTCCATACGTACCGGACATCTTCAACCCATCCAAATAGCCGATCGATTTGGGCAATTGAATCGATTGCCATGTTCGTCCCTGGTTATCGCTGATAGAGATCGCAGGAATAATCATGCTGGGAGTATCGGAGGTTGAATCTTCCGCGTATTTTGGTACATCATTCATCTGATCCCTTGTGATAGAGACACTTCTTCCGCCAGCGAGAATGATTCGGCCGCTCGTTTCATCCCCGGCAATTGCTAGATATCCCTCTTTCCCATGATTGGAGGATATCCGTATTCTGGCTGAACCAGGATCTGAATTCACGAACCAAGTTTCGTCAGAAAGCACATACATAAGACTGGAAGACACCGGCCAGGCATTATAGATTGATTGAGATTCATACTTGGCCTTTGCATACATCTTCCAGACATTTCCTCCGTCAGTTGAGCCCAGTATCGTGTCATGGGTAACGATAATCCCTTTTTCACCGAAGATACGGAAAGCTCTTGTTGAATAGAATTCATCAGGGGGTAAATATCCTAACCATGTAACTTTCACGGAATTATCGTGAGGAGACGTCTGCTGTAAATACTGCTCGGAGGGTTGTGAATCATGCCCCCCGATGACCAAAATAGCTGCCAAAAACAGGATCAACATAGCTCTAGCCTCCTTGCCGGGTGCCCCAGGTCCGGATTTTCGGACCTGGGAGGGACGGATTCCGCCCGGTTCATCGCAACAGCGCCGCTTCCGCCTTCTCCAGCGTCACCCCCCGCAGCAAAAAAACCTTGCTCCGCGACAATTCGCCGGCCTTCAGCTCCACGGCATTCTTCGCCACGCCCAGGCTCTCCGCCAGAAACGCAATCAGCGCCAGGTTGGCGCGGCCTTCGAGAGGCGGAGCTTTCACGGCGATCTTCAGTTGCGCCGTTGCCCCCTCGCCATAAATTCCGGTGATAGCCGTCTTCTTCGCGCCGGGCTGCGCGCGAACCGCCAGCGTCACTCCCTCTGTGGTCGAGCGCAGCATCAGGCCGTCTCCCGGTCTGCCGAGCGCGCTCCAAACAGCGCTGTTCCTATGCGAATCCTTGTTGCGCCCTCCTCGATAGCCAGCGCAAAATCCTCGCTCATGCCCATCGAAAGCGTCTCCATAGAAATCCTTCTATGCGCCGCCGCCCAGCGATCTCTCCACTCCCGCAACCCGCGAAAGCAAGCCCGCGTCTCGGCCTCGGCCACACCCAACGGCGCAATCGTCATCAGCCCGCGCACTTCAAGATTCACGAAATCCGGCAGCCGCTCCAGCAGCTCCGCGGCTTCCGCCGACTCCGGCTCCAACCCCGTCTTGCTCTCCTCCCGGCTGAGCTTCACCTCAATTAGAACCGGCAGCCGCTTGCCCAGCTTGCCTGCCGCTACGTTCAGACGTCCGGCCAGCCGCAGCGAATCCAGCGAGTCGATCCCATCAAACACCTCCGCCGCCCGCGCCGCCTTGTTCGATTGCAGATGCCCAATGAGATGCACGCGAATCGGCTGCGCGCCCATGCGCAACAGTTCCACTTCCGCCACTTTATTCGCAAACTCCTGCACGCGATTCTCCCCAAAGAGCGTCAGCCCCAGCGCGGCAGCCTCGGCCATCGTCGCCGCCGGCCATGATTTCGTCACGACCATCAACTCCACATCGCCGCGCCCACGCCCCGCCCGCCGGCAAGCGTCAGCGATCGCCTCTTCCAGCCGTTCGAGATTTTCAGCAAGCGTCGTCATTGTCTTGAAGAAACTCCTGCGAGCGTTTAGCGAGCGTCTGCCCACCGCAGGTGTTCAACCCTTCGTCTGGCCGAGAGATAGATACGCCGCACCGCAATCTCCTCGGGTAACGGCTCTCGAACCTCGCATCCAGTCACATCAAACCCATTGGCAGATACAAAAGACTGTAACTCCTCGGGCTGAAAGTCACACCAGAATACCTGCTGGTCGCTGCCCATAGGGTCCGCGATCCATCCCTCTCTGTTTCCTTCTTTCACCACAATCAACAATAATCCGGCTGGATGAAGAACCCGGGCAAACTCCCGGATAACTCCATTCAGGCTGAGTTTCGGCTGATAGTGCAAAGAGTAATAGGAAACCAATCCCTGAAAAGCACCGTCCGGAAAGTCCATCCGGGCCATATCCATGACTTTAAAGCGCAGCGCCGGCTGTTCCTTGCGCGCGAGTTCAATGCACTTCGAGGAGATATCCACGCCAACTGCATCAAGCCCCGCATCGGCAAGCATGCGGGTAACATGGCCGCATGGGCCGCAACCCGCATCGCAAACACTTGCGCCCTCCTTCAGCGCTGCCGCGAAGGAGGTAATGACCTGTCTGTCAAATGGCTTACCTTGAAATTCGTCTCGGAATAGCTCCAGATAGCGATCAGCAACCGTATCCCAATACCGGGTAACCGTCGCGCGATGCTCATCCTTTTCCGGCATTCATACAGTTTAACCGGGGAGCGCTTAGCGAGCGCCTGCGCCAGCGCGGCAGCTTCGGCCATCGTCGTCGCAAAATTCATGGCGCGCAAGCGCCGTCCGCCCCATCGCAGGTGGTCAGTGCCCCTGCTCCTCCAGAAACTTCTCCGCCTCCAGCGCCGCCATGCACCCCGACCCCGCCGCCGTAATCGCCTGCCGGTACCGCCGGTCCTGCACATCCCCGCAGGCATAAACTCCCGGAACCACCACGCCGCCCTTCGTCACCAGCACATTGCCCGTCGTCCGGATGTATCCGTCGTCATCCAGATCAATCTGCCCGGCAAACATCTTCGCATTCGGCTCGTGCCCAATGCCCAGAAACAATCCGCTCACGGCCAGCGTCGTCTGCTTTCCGGTCGTCACATCCTTCAGCCTGAGCCCCTTCACTTCCTTCTCTTCCACGCCCAGCACTTCCTCAATCACTGTGTTGGGCCGCAGCTCAATCTGCTTGTGAGCCTGCACTCGATCCAGCATGATCTTCGAAGCGCGGAAGCCCGACCGCCTGTGCAGCAGCGTCACCTTGGAGGCAAAGCGCGTCAAAAACAGCGCCTCTTCCATCGCCGAATCGCCTCCGCCCACCACTGCAATCTCCTTGCCGCGGAAGAAAAAACCGTCGCACGTGGCGCAACTCGATACCCCGTGCCCAATCAGCGCCTGCTCGCTCTTCAGCCCCAGCCAGCGTGCGCTCGCCCCCGAGGCCACAATCAGCGTCCGCGTCAGAATCTCGCCCGCAGAGGTCTGCAGCCGGATGGGATTCTCCTTCAAATCCACCGAAGCCAGGTGCGCATGCTGAAATGTCGCCCCAAACCGCGCCGCCTGCTTCTTCATGTTGTCAATCAGCTCCGGCCCCTGGATGCCCTCCGGCCAGCCCGGAAAGTTCTCCACCATGGTGGTCATCGAGAGCTGCCCGCCCGGCTCGTGCCCCTCCAGAATCAACGGGTTAAGGCTGGCCCGGCCAGTGTAGATAGCGGCCGTGAGTCCGGCGCAGCCGGAACCCAGTATTACGGTCGATCGAATCTCTGTCATGTGCTTTCCCTGCTTGATTTTAGCTCTTGCTGTGGGCAGATTTTCTTTTCTTAACCTCACCCCACTGTTTCTGATGATTTTCAGGCCATTTTTGACTCTCTTCTGTCCCCATCCCAACAAACCGCGCCCAAAACCTCTTGTTACTTAAATTTTTCTAGCCAAATCTCGCCTTGCCGATGAACAAACTGTGGCAGTCTTTGAACCTGCTCAGAGTTTTCCTAAGTAGATTCCAATGCGGCCCGGCTCTTTCGCTCTGGAGCGCCGCCCATGTCCAACCTCAACCATCTTCGCCGCCGCACGGCAGCCTGGCTTCTCGCCTTGCTTCTCGTCCCGGCCGCGGCGGTGGCTGGCGGGCCAAAGTACGTGGCCGGGGTCAGCTACTTCAATCCCGGAGTCGTTGGCCAGCCCCTTCACTGGGCCAACGGCCAGCTAAATTACTACGTCGATCAGGGGCCGCTGAACTCTTCCGTCTCCAACGTACAGGCCAAAGCCATGGTCGATGCCGCCGCCGCACTCTGGAGCGCCGTTCCTACCGCCGGTGTCACCCTCACCGACATGGGCTCCCTCAACGAAGACGTCAGCGGCGCCAACATCCTCGTCAGCGGTACAAACTTCACCGTGACCAACGAGCAGACCGGCCAGCTTGGCGTCATCATCGAGCCTGCCGACGTCACCCCCTCGGCCACCAGCTATCCGCTGGCAATCATCTTCGACGCCGACGGCTCCATCATCAACGCCCTCTACGGCTCTGGCGCAAGTTCGCCCACCAGTTGCCAGAACAACGGCGTCTACCTCTGGATCGACAACGTCAATCCCGATGCCACCATCGCCCACGCCGTCATCCTGCTCAACGGCCTCTGCGCCACCAACGCCAACCTCCTCCAGATGATGAGCTTTGAGCTGGAGCGAGCCTTTGGGCGCATTCTCGGCCTGGACTACGGGCAGGTAAACCCCGGCGCCCTCACCAACAGCGAGGTCAACGGCACTCTCGGCTGGCCGGTGATGCAGCCCCTCAGCGGCCTTTGCGGCGCATCCGGCGGAGCCTGCATCCCCAATCCCTCCGTCCTCCGCTGGGACGACATCGCCGCCCTCAACCGCCTCTACCCCATCACCGCCGGCAACCTCTCGAGCTTTCCCGGCAAGCAGCTCACCGCCGCCAACACCGTCTCCATCCAGGGAACCATCGCCTTCAAAACCGGTGCGGGAATGCAGGGTGTCAACGTCGTCGCCCGCCCGCTCGACTCCAGCGGCAATCCCCTCTACCAATACACCGTCACTGCCGTCTCCGGCGTCTCCTTCAGCGGCAATCACGGCAATCCCGTTACAGGCTTCGTCGACGCCAACAACAATCCGCTTACTATGTGGGGATCGAACGCCGCCTCCACGCAGGGCTTCTTCGATCTCAGCGATATGCCCCTGCCTCCCGGCATGACCACCGTCAACTATCAAGTCACCTTCGAGCCCATCAATCCTCTCTACATCCTCTCGAACTCCGTCGGCCCCTATCTCGACAGTTCGCCCGAGCCTTCGGGCACGCTCGCGCCCATCTCCGTCCCATCCATGTCGGCGGGCAGTTCGCAGACCCTCACCGTCAACGTCTCCGACTCAGCCGCAGGCGGCTATGACGACGCCATCGGAACCGAGGCCCAGCCGCGCCTTCTCCCCGCCAGTGGTCTCTGGGCCGGCCGTCTCAGCCAGGTTGGCCAGACTGACTGGTTTACCTTCCCCGTTCGTGGCGGCCGCTCCTTCACTGTGGTCACCCTCGCCCTCGACGAGACTGGCGCTCCCACCAGTGCCAAGGCTATGCCCTCTCTTGGCGTCTGGGATGCCTTCGATCCTGTCTGCTCTAAGGCCGTCGGCTCTGAGGCCGGCCTCAACGGTCTGGCCACCGGCCAGAGCTGGCTCCAGGTCTCCGTTGCGGGCGACGACATCGTCCGCCTCGCCATCGCCGATGAGCGCGGCGACGGCCGTCCCGACTACGCCTATGAGGGCTGGGTTCTCTACGCTGACACCGTCTCGCCCCAGCGCCTCCCCGCCTCCGGTGGCCCCATCGTCATTCACGGCATGGGCTTTCGCTCCACCGACACCGTGCAGGTCGGCGGCCAACAGGCCCTGATCACCAGCATCACGCCCAATGAGATCACCGCCATTGCCCCTGCTGTCGCCAGCGGCGTCACCGGCTCGGTCAATGTCGAGGTAGACGACCTGCCTGTCTACTACGCCTCCACCGTCATCTCCGGCGGCATCAGTTATGATGCCGGCACGGGCGACTCGCTCACCCTGCTCACCGCGCCTACAAGCTCAGTCCCCATCGGCGTCCCTGAGCCCTTCTCCGTCCTCGCTCTCGACTCCAATCTCAACCCTGCTGGCGGCGTCTCGGTCATCTACACCGTCACCAGCGGAACCGCCTCCCTGGGCTGCGGCCTCTCCACCTGCACCGTCACCGCCACCGGCGATGGCCGCGCCACCATCAACGTAACTGCCACCAGCAACGCATGGTCCACGGTCACCGCCTCGCTCACCAACAGCTCCTCCAGCCTCAGAACCGAGTTCTATGGCGGAACGCCGCCCTCCCTCGCCTCGCTCACGCCCACGCTCTCGCTCGCCGCAGGCTCCACCATCACCTGGACCACTCAGGCCCTGGTCCTCAACAACGGCCATCCCCTCAGCGCCCAGTCCGTCGCCTGGCAAACATCTTCCAGCGCCATTACCTTCCAATCCGGCGCGGTCACCACCAACTCCAGCGGCCTCGCTGCCAAATCCCTCACCGTCGGTCCCCTCGCCGAGGGCCAAACCGTCACCGTCACCGCCTGCCTCAATGGAACCAACCAGTGCATCACCTTCACCGCCTTCGGCTCCCGCCCGGAGTACGCCACCCTCCAGGCCGTCTCCGGAACGTCTCAGAGCCTCTCCGTCAGCGGAACCCCCGCGCAGATCACCCTCCGCGTCCTCGACATGGACGGCAACCCCATGGCCGGCGCCACGGTCACGCTCTATCAGGCGCTCTACGCCTGGGCGCCCGCCTGCCCGCCTCATGGCCGCTGCGCCTCACCCGATTTGCTCGCCACCCAGGCCGCCACAGCCACCTCCGCCCTCGATGGCACCGTCAACTTCGCCCCCGCATCTCTCTCCGCCGTAGCCACTAATCTCCTCGCCCTGGCCGTCACCGGCAACACCGCCAGCGTCAACATCGCCGTCGAGCAGCATCCGTAATCAATCGCACCATCACATTGCCGTCTGTCACTTATCGTTCCTTCACGCATCTCATAATAGAGAGGCGCACCGTGGGTGAATTGACCAGACCGCTCGTACAACCACTGGCCTGCAAGCCCCGTGTGGTGATTGTCGGCGGGGGCTTTGCCGGCCTTCACGCAGCCAAGGGTCTCGCTCGCCTGCCTGTGGAGGTAACCGTGGTGGATCGCCGCAACCACCACACCTTCCAGCCGCTGCTCTACCAAGTGGCTCTGGCGGTGCTATCGCCGGCCGACATCGCCCAGCCCATCCGCTCTATTCTGCGGCGTAATAAAAATACCCAAATCCTGATGGAGGAGGTTGTGGGCATCGACACGGGAGCGCGGCGGATTGCGCTGGCCAGCGGCGCCGAGCTCCCCTACGATTACCTGGTGCTGGCCGCCGGGGTCACTCACTCCTACTTTGGCCGCGACGACTGGGCTCCGTTTGCGCCGGGACTCAAGACCATCGAGGACGCCACTGAGATTCGCCGCCGGGTGCTGCTGGCCTTCGAGTTGGCTGAGCGTCAGATGGTCGAGTATGGCTGGCACCCGCCGCTCAATTTCGTGGTTATCGGCGGAGGACCCACCGGCGTCGAGCTGGCTGGCGCCATCTCCGACATCGCACAGCTCTACATGCGCCACGACTTCCGCCACATCGATCCGGCTAAGTCCAGGGTATTGTTGCTGGAGGGCTCGCCGCGCATATTGGGAGCCTATCCGGAAGACCTCTCTGCAAAAGCCGAAGCAGCGCTGGACAGGCTGGGCGTTGAGGTCCACACCCACACTCGCGTAACCGGAATCGGGCCGGGCTGGGTGGAGATGGCCGGTAAACGAATCGAAGCAGCCGTCACACTATGGGCCGCCGGCGTCGAGGCTTCGCCGTTGGGCAGGTTTGTGGGCGCGCCGCTCGATCGCTGCGGCTCAGTGCTGGTGGATGACCGGCTCAATCCGCCGGGACTACCCGAAGTCTTCGTCCTGGGCGATCTGGCCCACCTGGAGCAGGACGGCCATCAGGTTCCCGGAGTCGCTCAGCCCGCAATGCAAATGGGCGACCACGTCGCCAAAATCCTCGCCGCCGACCTGGCGGGCGTGCGTCGTCCTCCCTTCCGCTACTTCGACAAAGGCGACATGGCCACCATCGGCCGCATGGACGCCGTGGCCAGGATTGCATGGCCCTTCAAGGCCCATTGGAGTGGTTTTCCCGCCTGGGCCACCTGGCTCACTGTGCATATTTTTTTCATCATCGGCTTCCGCAACCGGCTCTCGGTCTTTGCCGCCTGGATATGGACCTACTTCACCTTCACACGCGGCGCACGCCTCATCACTGGTGATCAACGGCTGCCCGGTTGGCAGGATCAGATAGACGCGGGGCCGGGCAAGGCGGCGGATGCGCTCATCTCCAAACCACTCGTGTAAACCGGTAGTGCGATGCACGACCTGGGCTTTGTCCGTACCAACCTCGAACTAGTTGAGAAGAAACTGCGCGTGCCCCGCTGCCTCGCTAACTTGCTGCACCCAGTTCTCTGTTCATTGTCCTTGCAGATAATTTCCCCTTTTTGTTGGACAATCATCCTATGAGGCATTCATCCCGGCACGATGCGGCCTCTAGAAGCCGAAAAACAACGCGTAACTCCTTATTCTGGAATATTTTGCAGACAACTTCTTTGTTATGAGGATTTTACAGCGATACCCTGTCTGTAACCTCAAGAAAACAACGAGTTTGCGTCCAAAATACGGGTGGGGGTGGGGTAACCAATGTATCAACAGCCATCCATGCCGGATACCGTGTACATTCACCGTTTACTACCATGTGCTGGGCAACAATTCGGCGAGGGCGGGTTAGGGGAAACCGCATCAATTCAATTTGCCACTACAGTTCTCCGCTGGAACTGTCGTTCAAACCTGTCGATTAAAATGGAATTGCGATGCTCGACCTCAGTTTTGTCCGTGCCAACCTGGAACTCGTTGAGAATAAACTACGCGCGCGTGGGTTAGACCCGGCCGCGCTGCTGGGTGATTTTCGCTCGCTCGACGCCAGCCGCCGAGAGGCCATTACCACCGCCGAGCGCCTCAAGGCCCGCCGCAACGAGCTGAGCCATCAGGTCGGCGTCCTCAAAAAATCAGGTCAGGACGCGACAGCGGTCATGGACGAGACCCGCGCCCTCAAGGATCAGTTCGACGCGCTCGACCAGACCGCCGCCCAGCTCGACGAACAGATGCGACAGGTACTGGCCGGCATCCCCAACCTCACACGCGACGAAGTCCCCACTGGCAACTCCGAATCCGACAACCTAACCGTCAAGACCTGGGGCGAAATCCCAAAATTCGCATTCACCCCCAAACCGCACTGGGAACTCGGCGAAGCCCTCGGAATCCTCGACCTGGAACGCGCGGCCAAAATCAGCGGCGCGCGTTTTGCCGTCTACATCGGCGCCGGAGCCCGCCTCGAACGCGCCCTCATCAGCTTCATGCTCGACCTGCACACCAGCAAGCACGGCTACACCGAAGTCCTGCCGCCCTTCATGGTCAATAGCAAGTCGCTCTTCGGCACCGGCCAATTGCCCAAGTTTGCTGAAGACCTCTTCCGCTGCTCCGACGCCGACGCCGAAGCCGTCGCTCGCGGCGAGTTCCGCGACAACGACCACTGGCTCATTCCCACCGCCGAGGTTCCCGTCACCAACCTCTATCGCGATGAAATCCTCGACGAAGCGCGCCTGCCCATCTCGCTCACGGCCTACACGCCCTGCTTCCGCGCCGAAGCCGGAGCCGCCGGCAAGGACACGCGCGGCATCATCCGCCAGCACCAGTTCCAAAAAGTCGAGCTGGTCAAGTTCACCCGTCCCGAGGACTCCGAAGCCGAGCACGAGCGGCTGACCCGCGACGCCGAAGAGATTCTCGAAGCACTCAAGCTCCCCTATCGCCGCGTCCTGCTCTGCACCGGCGACACCGGCTTCTCCTCAGCCAAAACCTACGACCTCGAGGTCTGGCTGCCCGGCCAGCAGCTCTACCGCGAAATCTCCTCCTGCTCTAACTTCGAGGCCTTCCAGGCGCGCCGCGCCAACATTCGTTACCGGCCCAGCGGCCCCAAAGGCAAACCCGAGTTCGTCCACACATTGAACGGCAGCGGTCTGGCTGTGGGGCGCACCTGGCTGGCCATTCTCGAAAACTATCAACAGGCCGATGGTTCGGTCCTGATTCCAGAAGCGCTCCAGCCCTGGATGGGCGGCCTGAAATGCATCACAAGGTAAAAACAATGAACAACATCTTCAAAAGCTATTTCTACTGGACCTACCCGCGCGGTTGTTTTCACTACGACGTGATGGTGACGCTGATCCTGTTGTTCATCTTTATCACGCCGCATGTGTGGAACTATGGCGACAGGCCTTCCAGCGCCGCCGGTCCGACGCATCCCATCCAGGTCATCGGCGATGGCGGCCGTGGGCTGATCATCACCGTGCCGGCCTCGGATGTCGACCTCGACTTGAATACCAAGACTTCCAACATGGCCGTGAAGAAGGCTCTGCACAAGGCCATCGAGCCGGTTACCGGCGACGCCGTCTTTGTCACGCACTGGGAGACCGCGAAGGACGCGCAGGGCAACTGGACATGGAAGGTCTGGGCGAGCCACTGAGAACAGCACGCGCGATTGCGTATTTGATCTGCACCTAACAGGTTGCTCATCACGTCTAACAAAATAAGGAAATCCATGCATAAGGTAAGTAAATCTGTCGTCCTTGCGTTGATCGCGATATTATTGTTCACGACCCGTCCCGTCGTCGCCACTCCCGACGCTCCCGACGAAAAAGAAAAAGTGCTCCGCCGTCTCGACGAAGCAGCTAAAAACTTCCGTTCTACCTCCGCTGACTTCGAGTTTGATTCCATCACCACCGAACCGGTCCCCGATAAAGATGTGCAGAAGGGCGTGGTCTACTACGAGCGCAAAAGTGGCTCTTTCCAGATGGCCGCCCACATCCGCGAAGAGAACGGCAAGCCTGTGCCCAAGGTCTATGTCTACTCTGGCGGAGCCGTCAGGCTCTATGAGCAGTTGATTAACCAGGTCACCACCCTCACCAAAGCCGGCCAGTACGAAAGCTGGTTCATGCTCGGCTTCGGCGCCAGCGGCAAGGACCTCGAACAGAAGTGGGAGATTAGCTATCTCGGCTCGGAAACCCTCGACGGCGTGAAGACTGAAATTCTGGAGATGGTCCCCAGAGACCCCGCAATTCGCAAGAATCTCTCCAAGGTGAAGATGTGGGTCGACCCCGAACGCGGCGTGAGCCTCAAGCAGATCCTCTACTTTAGCTCCAGTGAATACAGGGTCTGCGTCTACTTCAATATCAAGATCAATCAGCCTCTGCCTGCCGGCGCCTTCACCTTCAAAACCGACAGCAAGACCACTTACGTCAGCCGGTAAGAAAATGGTTGCCCCACCTTCGGCACGTCTTTGTTATTGTGCCTAAGGTAAGATAGATTCATCCATCCTTATGGTTGGGAATGTAAAGAGTGGAATCCGCCTTGTGTAAGACTTCGACGCGCTGAATGCAGCCCTCGTAGTAGTGAATCCGAACGTACAATCCTTCTCGAATGGGACCTTTGCGGAAAGGTGCATTTTGAAAACATGGTGTGTTATCAGCCGCATAATACGAGAACGATACTCCGTTTACCGAAAAAGACTCTAATGTGGGACCTAGAGTTGGAGCCGGGCGGAAATCTTTTACAACCCCCTCCACGATCAAACTCTTACCGGACACATATTCATTCTGCAGTTTGGCATATTCGTTCCAAAAGACCATTGAAGATACAAGAAGAAAGATTGAAGCCGCCGTAGTCATCATAATTCCCGCAATAAAGAAATACTTTTTATTCCTGAAAAACTTAATCTTAATGAGGAGCACTCCGATGATAAACAAAACGTATAGATGAATTGGTGGCCATGGTAAAGACCGTAAACCTAGCTCAAATATGGTCTGGTAGTTATCCGCTGTCATAAAATGACCCCTTTCCGTCAGTACAAAAGTTGTTTTATAACTAGATCGAAAATTTCCAACGCGTGATTCCCTTCCCCAGCGCCGCAATCCGTCGCAAACCCCACCACATCGCCACTCCCCCCAGCGCGAACAGCATCGGAAAGCACTCCAGCGTGTATCGTACTTCGGGCGCCGTGATGGTTGTCAGCAGGGCGCTGCGCATCAGCATATAGGCCAGCATCGGCAGCCAAAAACGCGGCCTGAGCCACATCCCCGCAACTCCCAACAGCAGGTAAAGCGCATTCAACCCCACGTAGGCCCAGCTGATGCAGGTCTCCTCCTCGTGGTTCTCGTAGACCCACCAGTCCAGGTCGATGGGCAGGTTTTCCACGCGCGGCCTCAGCCACATATCTGCCATCCGTCCCAGCGGCAGCCACAGGTAGTAACGCAGCGGGTGCACCACGATCCGCTCATCAGCCAGCATGCCAAAGCTGGCATCGATCTCCGGCGTCAGCTCCGTTTTCACGTTGTATTCGGCGGCCAGTCTTGCGGTTTCAGCGTACTGCTCCTGTGAATCGAAAGCTCGCGCAGGCAGCTTGTTCATCTCCAGCGTGTCGCCGGGAATGTGCCAGTAAACCTCAGCAGTCGAATTGAAGTCCAGGCACCAGCTCTTCACCCAGTGCTCCCAGCCGGGATGGGGAAGTTCGCCTGGATTGATGGCCTGCCGTGGCGCCAGCGGCTGAAGAACGTGAAAGGTCTTCCAGTTGCGCCAGCTCCAGGCTGCAAACGGCATCAGAGCCAGCAGCGCGCAGACCACAGCAATTCGGGTCAGTTTTGTATTGGAAATTGCGCCATCGCCCACTTTGCGCCCCAGCCCGATCAGCAGCGCCGGCGCCAGAGCCACCGCTACCAGCCCTCCCTCCGGCCTGAGAAGCGCCGCAAAGGTCACCGCAAACGTAAACCACAGCGCCGCCGGCCATCCCGGCCGCGTCCGGAAGCGGGCTGCCGACCACAGCGCCAGAGCAATCGCAAACAAGGTGGGCGCCTCGGTCAGCGGCTCGGCGGCATAAACCGCTGTGAAGGGGCAAAGCGTGGCCAGCCATAGCGTGCAGTGCGCTGCCCCGGTGCTGAGCGGCATAGGCGCTATGCGGCGCGCAAAATCGGCCAGCAGCAGGCAGCCGGCCAACTCCATCGCAATCTGCGCCCAGGCCGCGGAAACGTAGTTTTCCATCCCGAAGAGCCGGAAGCACAGGGACAGAAACAGCGGGTAGCCCGGCAGCCGCATCAGCGCCGGAACCAGCACGCCCCCGCCCTCTGTCTGGGCATAACTGCCATGCAACAAGAGGTTTTTCGCCAGGTCGCCGTAGATCAGCGGATCGCCGTCGAGATTAAAAAACTCCTTCAGCATCCACAGCCGCAACGCCAGCCCCAGGGCCAGGGCCAGCAGCACAGACACCGCGCCGGCCACAGGGAAGCGTCTCCCGCTGCAGGTTGTCGATTGACTATGGAGGGCGGTTTCCATACGATTCGTACTGTATAGCGTAGACTGTTTTTCCGGTTTCCGCGCCCCCATTTTTTCGCAGCCCTTTTTTCGTGGTCAGGAGCGTTTAGGATTAAATAAGCCTCTCATGCCGGATAAACAGATATTCTTCGACCCGCAACGCAAGCGCTGGAAACGGCTGCGCCGCATTCTCGACGCTATGGCCGTGGTTTTCACGCTGGTTCTGGTAGTTTTTATCTTCAACGTGCTGCGTTATCAGCAGTTACCCGAGCTCTTGCTGCCCACCCCCCGGCATAACTACAAGGCGCTACCTGATCGTGCCACATTGTTGCGCGGCGTTAAAGAACAGCGCCCCACCCGGCGCAAGACCACCCGCAAGCCCTCTGAGATTCCCTTCAACACCGGCGAAGGTCTGCGCGCGGCCTACTACGTGCAGGACGACCCCGCCAGCTACTCCTCCTTCAAAGAGCATGTCCAAGAGATCGACATGCTCTTTCCGCAGTGGCTGCATGTCAACTCTCCCCAGGGGACATTGATGGCCACCAGCGGCGACCACCGCCATGAGTATCCAATTGTCGACGGAGCCACAGTCCACGATCCCGACGACTCGAACAGGGTTAAGAGGGTCATCGAGGCAACCAGGGATGACATTGAGGTCTTTCCTCACCTCAACAACTACAACTCCATCTCCCAGCACTGGGATCCGGCCTTCGCCGGCGTCCTCGCCGACGTCTCAAAACGAGCCGCGCTACGCCAGCAAATCGTTCGTTTCCTTACCGCATTCCCCGCTTATCGCGGACTTTCCCTGGATATCGAAAATATTCCTGACAGCGCCACTCCGGATTATCTGAACTTCATCCAGGAACTCTACGCCGACCTGCACCCCCGCAATCTCCGGCTCTACGTCAGCACTCTGGTCTCTGCGCACGACGACTCCCTGAAGCGCATTGCCGCCAACTCCGACGGCATCGTGCTCATGAACTACGACCAGCACGAGATTGAAAGCCAGCCCGGCCCCGTCGCCAGCCAGGATTGGTTTGTGGCCAACCTGCAACGCGTCCTCAAGATTGTCCCTAAAGAGAAGCTCATCTGCGCTATAGGCAATTACGGCTACGACTGGACGCTCTCCATCCCTAAAAAGGGGATGTTCCGCAAGCATTCCACGCCCGAAGTTCTCAATACCGATGCCCTCTCGGTCTCCGACGCGTGGCAGCGCGCCTCCGACGCCGAAGCCGACCTTAGCCTCGATCCCGACACCCTCAATCCCCACTTCGAGTACATCGACGAGGACAACAACCAGCGCCATGTTGTCTGGTTCCTCGATGGCGTCACCGTGCTCAATCAGATGCGCGCCGCTCGCGCCTTGGGATTGCAAACCTTTGCCCTATGGCGCCTCGGCGAGGAGGACAGCTCCCTGTGGAGTATTTGGGACAAGCCCAGCAACCCCGACTCGCTGAAGGCCCTCGGCCAGGTCCAGCCCAGCCATGACGTTGACACCGAGGGCGACGGCGACATCATCCGCATCACCGATACACCCAAGCCTGGTAAGCGCACCGTGCAGGTGGACGGCGACGAGCCCGACGAGCGCCGCAGACTCATCCTCAATGAGCATATGGATGTCTATCCGCGCACCTACGTCATCGAGCAATACGGATACCATCCCAACCAGGTCGCTCTCTCCTTCGACGACGGGCCCGATCCCAAGTGGACTCCCAAAATCCTCGACATTCTCCGCGATAAGGGCGTCAAGGCTACCTTCTTGCTCATTGGCGACGAGGCGCAGGCCAATATCGGCCTCATGAAACGTGTGGTCCGCGAGGGTCATGAGATCGGCAACCATACCTGGACCCATCCCGACATCAGCGAAATCTCCACCCGCCAGCTCGACCTCGAGCTTAAGCTCACCGAGCGCCTTTTCGCCAGCAAGCTCGGCATCCAGCCCCTCTACTTCCGTCCTCCATACGACATCGACGAGGAGCCGGGAACCGACGACCAGGCTGCCCCCGTCTACCGCATCCAGCAGGACGGTTACACCATCGTCGGCAGCAAGATCGACACCAACGACTGGAACGAGAATCCCCGTAAGTCGCCCTTCGAGATCGCTCAGGTTGTCCTCGACCAGTTGGAGATCATGAAGACCAAGCCGCAGTTCCGCGGCTCCATCATCCTGCTCCACGATGGAGGCGGCGAGCGTTCAGCCACCGTTGCCGCCCTGCCCGTCCTCATTGACGCCCTGCGCGCCCATGGTTACAGCATTGTCACCGTCTCCTCGCTGATGGGAAAAACCACCGATGAGGTGATGCCCAAAATCAGCTTCCGCCAGTACCTGCGCGCCCTGCCTGACTCCATCGCCTTTTCCACCCTGGACGTCGCCGGCGAATTCATCGTGCTGGTCTTTTTCCTTGGCAACAT
The DNA here is from genome assembly GCA_050012015.1 of Occallatibacter sp. Classification (GTDB taxonomy): domain Bacteria; phylum Acidobacteriota; class Terriglobia; order Terriglobales; family Acidobacteriaceae; genus Telmatobacter. The sequence continues at coordinate 396,278 of JBEKHZ010000003.1, forward strand.
CCTTATGAGCGCCCGTCTCCTGCTGGTCGGCATCTTTGCCGTTATCGAACGCTCGCGCGCCCCCCACCCCGCCGCCTCGCCCGGATTTAATCCCCGCGTCGCCGTCCTCATCCCCGCCTTCAACGAGGAGAAGGTCATCGTGCGCACCATCCGCTCGGTGCTCAACTCCGACTACCATAACTTGCGCATCATCGTCGTTGACGATGGCTCCAGAGACCACACCTTTGATGTCGCACGCCAGGCCTACGCCGCCGAAATCGCCGCCGACCGCGTCCAGGTCCTCTCCAAGCGCAACGAAGGCAAAGCCTCCGCTCTTAATTTCGCTCTCGACCATCTCACTGAAGAGTTCTATATTGGCATCGACGCCGATACCGTTATCGCCCCTGACGCCATCAGCAAGCTCATCCCCCACTTCGAGGATCCGCGCGTCGGCGCCGTCGCTGGCAACGCCAAGGTCGGCAATCGCGTCAATCTATGGACCCGCTGGCAGGCCCTCGAATACATCACCAGCCAGAACTTCGAGCGCCGCGCCCTCGACCTCTTCAACGTTGTCACCGTCGTCCCCGGAGCCATCGGCGCATGGCGCACTGCCCCCGTTAAAGCTGCTGGTGGCTATCCCATCAATACTGTGGCCGAGGACGCAGACCTCACCATGAACCTGCTCGAGCAGCAATTCAAGGTCGTCTACGAGGACCGTGCCCTGGCCTTCACCGAGGCCCCCAGTGATGCCCGCGGACTCATGCGCCAGCGCTTCCGCTGGTCCTTTGGAATCCTCCAGGCCGTCTGGAAGCATCGCCTGGCCTTCGTCCGCAACAAGGCTATGGGCTACTTCGCCCTGCCCAACATCCTCATCTTCCAGATGCTGCTCCCTCTCGTCTCACCCTTCATCGACCTCATGTTCCTGGCCGGCATCGTCCATTTCTACGTCGACCGCTACTTTCATCCCCTCTCCGCCTCGCCCGCCGACTTCTATAAGCTGCTGGTCTACTTCCTCGGCTTCATGATCATCGACTTCATCGCCTCTTCCATTGCTTTCTCGCTCGAGCGCCGCCACCCCGCCAACAAGGGCGACTTCTGGCTCCTCTTCCACATCTGGCTGCAACGCTTCGCCTACCGCCAGCTCTTCTCCATCGTCCTCTTCAAGACCCTCAAGCGCGCCATCGACGGCAAGCCCTTCAACTGGGATAAATTGGAGCGCACCGCTCGCTTGAGCAAGCACACTCTCGCCCTCACCGAAACCATTTAACCGGACTTTTTCGATTCCTCTTGTTTCACCGGGGAACTTTCCCATCTCCCGGCCCGGATGCAATTTGTCATTCTGGCGGGGGTACTTCTATACTGCCTTAACCGAGGTGTCCCACTCTGTAGCGGCGATATCCCCGATAGCGACTCAGCGAATACTGAAATCAGGAGTGCTATGAAAGTTTTTCTGCGAATGGCTTTGGCATTGTGTCTTGCGTTTACGTTGACTGGCCTTGCGGCCGCGCAGCAGGCAGTTGCGCCTCCGCCCAGGCCCGCTGACAGCGGCCCCTCGCTGGCCGTAACCATGCAGTTCATCCAGGACAAACTGAACCATCTGGGCGTGGTCAACTATGTGGGGTATAACCACGACAATATCGACGGCTCCAACTGGACAAACAGCTTCAGCACCGAGACCACCAATGTTGCGGCCGATCCCGCCACCTGCCGCATCAGCTATCACGAGAAGCGGATCAAGGACGGCGACGTGACCTCGGACAAGGACTTCACGTTCAACCTGAGCGAGATTCAGGAAGTGGTCATCATGCCGCGCGACCAGTTGCTCAAGAAAGTGAATACCAGGGCCGGCCACCCATCCTGGGATGCGCGCATCGATCCGCCGGTCTCCATGCTGGTTGTGCGCAAAGCGGAAGATACCGAGTGGTACTTTTACTTCTTTGATGAGGATCTGGCCAACCGCGTGGCCAAGGCTGTAGTCCATGCGGTCGAGCTGTGCGGCGGCGGGAATAAGAGCCCGTTTTAGGGAGTGGCGACAGGCTCTCTTCGCCCTATGTGCAGCCCCCGCTCGCGTAAAATAGCACAGGACTCCAAAACATGGCCTGTAACCCTCCCGACGAAGAACAGTTGATTCGCGTTCAACCTAAGCTCGCCCATCTCGCCCGCCTCATCGGCAACACCCACCTGCTGGCCATCGACTTCCGTTTCCGTGGAGCCGACCGCGTCCTCTACGCCAAGTGCGAGCAGGGCAACCTGACCGGAAGCATCAAGGACCGCATGGCCTTCCACATTCTCAAGAATGCCTATCTGGAAGGCGCCATCAAGCCCTCCGACACCATTGTCGAGGCCACCAGCGGCAACACCGGCATCTCCTTTGCCGCACTCGGCCACGCCCTCGGCCACCCTGTAACCATCTTCATGCCCGACTGGATGAGCATCGAGCGCACCCGTCTCATGCAGAGCTTTGGCGCCACCGTGATTCCCGTCTCCCGCGATCAAGGCGGATTTCTCGGCAGTATCCGCATGACAGAAGAACTCGCCGCCAAGGGCGGAGTCTTTCTCCCCCGCCAGTTTTCTAACCACGGCAATGTCGAGGCCCACGAGCAAACCACCGGCCCCGAAATCTGGTCGCAGCTCGAAGCTGCCGGCCTCCGCCCCGATGCCTTTGTAGCCGGCGTCGGCACCGGCGGCACTGTCATGGGCGTGGGCAACTATCTTCGCTCCCGCAATCCTGCCATTCGCGTCTATCCCGTCGAGCCGGCCGAGTCGCCCACCCTCTCCACCGGCTGCAAGGTCGGCGCGCACCGCATCCAGGGAATCAGCGATGAGTTCATCCCCGCCATCGTCGATCTCTCCGTGCTCGATGCCCCCATTGAAATCTCCGACGGCGATTCCATCCTCATGGCGCAGAATCTCGCTGCCTGCCTCGGCCTCGGCGTGGGCATCTCCTCCGGCTGCAACTTCCTCGCCGCCGTCAAAGCCCAGCAGCAGATCTCGCCCGATGCGGTCGTCGTCACGGTCTTCTCCGACGACAACAAAAAATATCTCACCTCCGGCCTCATGCAGAAGGAGCCCGTCCGCCTGGATTTCTTGACTCCGCAAATCGAGCTGGCCGGAATCAGCGTCCTTCCCGCTCCCCGCGCGGCCCTGGCCGCGTCATCCTGAGCGACCGGAGTGCAGCGTAGGGAGTCGAAGGACCTGCTTCTGCTTTTAAATCTGGGTGCCCCATCCTTGACCTATCCACACATTCCGGGTGCCCCACCTCTTAACCTACCCACAAATTTCGGGTGCCCCATCCATTCGCGTTGCCGGGGTCCCCGGCGACTCGGGGTCCCCAGCGAGCGATTTTTGCTCGCTGGGGTGAAGGGACAGGTCTTCGTCGCTGGGGTGGCTGGGCGATTGGGTGGGATAGCACAACACTCAATAGCTGTGTCATCCTGAGCGACCCTGAGTGCAACGAAGGGGAGTCGAAGGACCTGCATTTGTTTTTTATGTTTTGAAAGGGCACGATTTTAATCGTGCCACTAACCCATAACAAGTTTTTAGAAATCAATCCACGCGACGAAGTCGCGCTCAAATCCTCTCACCCCCTCGCGCCCCCGCAAATGCTGTCAACTCAAGCGCAACACCCATGCGTCGGCGAATGATAAAGCCATTATGCATCAACCGAGAATCCTTTCTGGCGATATGGGCGTTTAAAGGGACCAATCTCTTAAAGCTCCCGTTTTGCTGACGACTGTTCATGTCTGGGTGAATGACAGTTTTGGCCTCCTTGAGCGGGAGAGGGTCGGAATTCGTTGAAAATATTCTTCATCGGTATCACATCCCACACACATCCGCGGGGCGATAATGATCTACATAACGAGAGGTCAATTCATGATGCGCTCCAAACTTGTCCTACTCTTGTCATTGCTTTTCCCGCCTTGGCTTTCCGGCCAGGAAGATTTCTGTTATCAACCCGCCCCCACCGCTGATGTGCAACTCCTGCTCTCTGTATCCGGCGGAAGAACGGACTTCCAGCAGGGTGAAATCATTCCACTCGACCTATCCTTCACTGCAAACAAGGAAGCCGTTTATTGGGCAGAAAACGGCACATGGGATTACAGCCATCGGCTGCACTTCGAGCAGTATTGCGTTAAACCTGCAGCGCCGGATCCGCTTGAGACCTATTACCACAGCGATGGCGGAGCCGGTGGCGGGCAACGATCTGACGAGCCTCTCGGTGCGAAGCCATTTGTCGCCCATGCAGAACTGAACGAGTTTCTCACACTTATGCCAGGAAATTACGAAGTTTATGTGGTGAGCTTTCGCGTTGGCATGCAACTCGTCCGGTCCAATACGATCCAGCTCCAGATTCAGAGGGCAACCCCCGAGTGGGCCAAGGCACAGATCCAGGACGCTGAACGAGTACTTTCTGCGCCGGTAACTACGATGGACACGATCCGCGCCGCGCGCACCTTGCGATTCCTCATCTCGGAAGAGGCTGCGCGAGCCCTCGTTCGGCATTTCACCGGAAAAGAAAACTATGACCAGCCGGAAGTAACCGAACTGGAGTTGGGCCTGTTCGGCTCGCCCTATCGTCAACTCGTCCTCTCCGAAATGCATGAGCAGGTGACTGCTCCGAACCGTGCTGTTACTGAAGGCTTTCTCGATACACTCTCTCGATTGCAGATCACCGCCGATCCTACATGGAATCCTCCGCCCGACTCTGCCGCGCCCAATGTGAAGGAAAGATTCATGCGACGTTACGCAGACTATCGCATTGCGCTTCTTAATGCCGAAGCGCAGCGCCTCGCCGCCGCATTACCCAACAAGGTCGGTGCGGCCCATGCATTCTCTGCCGAAGCCCTCATCAAGTGCTGTGCCGATGACGCGGAACTGGCCGTCCCCGCGCGTCGAGCCCTCATCGAATCCTGGAAGAATCTGCCCGACTACGAACAACAGCGCCTGCTCACTTCCGACTGGCCGGTTCTTGGCGGTCCTGAAATGATTCCAGTTCTGAAGGAGATGCTCTCGGGGCCAGTTCCGAAAGAAGGGGGATTGGCTTCAATGGCGCACCATGATGCGCTGAAGCATCTCTTTGAACTCGATCCCCTGCTAGCCCGCGCGTTCATCGATCGCGACCTGCGCGAAGGCGGAACAAAACCGGCGGTTGAGCTTCTTGAGCTTCTCAGCGGAGCGGAATTGGCCACTGCTGTCCAACCCTCGGTTGACCGCATCGCGAAAGGACGCGGCAACAAAGACGACTTCAAACGTGTGGATCGCTTCGCCAGTAAGGAAGTCTTCCCGCAAATCAGCGCGGCATACGAGCAGTCTCTCAAGGCAAAGCGCTGCGATGGCCAGGAGTCGATGATCCGCTACTTCATCCGCATTAACCCGGAATTCGCCGCCGACCGAATTGACGATCTTCTCCGTCGGGAATCTACTTCGGATTGCGTCGCCAATGTCTTCCTTGAGCTGGAAGAGCAGCTTCCACTCGTCCAGGGCGCTGCAGTTCGCGCGCTTGATCATCAAAACACGTGGGTTGTGAGAGACGCCGCCAACGCGCTCGGCCGTTACGGCACAAGCGAAGCCGAAAGCGCCCTCTGGGCCCGGCTTGAAAAGCAACATAAAATATTAGCGGGGCGCACGTCGCAGCCCACGCGAAAACAAGGCAAGGAGGATGACCAAATCTATGTCTCGCAGGACCTCGTCGACGCCATCGGTATCGGTACAGCTTGGCTGTGCCCTCCCGAGAAGCTCGCGCGCTTGAAAGAACTTACCGACACCGATAGCGAACGCCAGTATATCGACATGTGGATCAATGCCTGGAAGGACGACCCACCCACTGTTACTCCGATGTGGCACGATGAGAGCTTCCTCGAATTTGATTTTCTGCTTGCGGACAGCTTGACCGAATCGCAACTGAAGACCCGACTTGCGTTACTTCCCCGCGGAACCAGGGTCGTATGGCAGATATGGAATCCGAGCTTTATTCGTCAGTCAGTGCAAAAGGCGGAGTTCGAGAAGTTTCAATCCTGGGCAAAGCCGCTAGGTGTAATGATCGATGCTAAAATCATTCCTTAGGCACAGCCGAAAGTTCTGTCTTTTGGTAACAAAAAGTCGGCCAGCGTTCATCGAATTGCACCAGTCGAATCTTACCTGGCGCTAATAGGCCATTGGACTCACCGAGATCGCCCGGGGCCGGCTTGGTTTTTCCTAGTCCCTAGTCCCTAGTCCCTAGTCCATGTTCCCTGTCCCAAAAACCGCGCCATCATCCCCGCCATCCGTTCCCAGTTCTCCGTCTCCCACGCCATCCCTTCCCGACCTATCGGGGTCAGAGCATAAAACCTGGCCCGCCGCCCGCTCGCCGACACTCCCCATTCCGCATTGATCCATCCCCGCCGCAGCAAGCGCTCCAACGCCGGATGAATAGTTCCCTGGTTCAACCTCAGGCCGCCGCCGCTCACTTCGCCGCCGCTCACCTCTTCAATCCGCCGCGCAATGCCGTACCCGTGCAGCGGCCCCATCGTCTCAATTGTCTTCAGAACCATCAAGTCCAGTGTCCCTTGCAAAACCTCCGGCCTCATCTCGCCCATCCGCCCCCACCTGTTGTCTTTCTACATGTACAATGGGCCGAGATATGTAGATTGTCAACAGAGACCTCACGCAAACAAGGAACCCGCAACCTTCACTTCTCACCACCCCGTAGGCGAGAGCCGCTTCTTCCACACCCGCCGGTCCAGATGCTCCTCGTACACCTCGATCATCGACCGCTTTTGCCCCGCATCCTGATGGCTACAGCCGGCAGAATCACGCCCATAACTACGCATAGAATCGGAAGGTTTTTACGCATAACTACGCATATAAATTGCCGGATTTACGCATAAATACGCATATATCCACCTGAAACCCCTATTTGTATTGACGCATAAACAGCCCAACACGAATTGGACTCTGTCGCTCCAATTACAGCAGGTGCCCACGCTCTACATTACATCCATAACTACGCATAAAATCTGCGTCACGCAGTGTATTTTTCGCGCGCCATGGTCACTGTTTCTATTCCCTATTCCCTGTTCCCTGTTCCCTGTTCCCTGATCTCTGACCCCTGTTCCCGCTTCCCAAATAACCCAATTTTGCGCAAAAAACCTCTACTTCGAAGTAGAGGTTGTTTTTTCTCGTTTTCGCGCCTGATCTTTGCTCTTTGTTCCCTACTCACTATTCCCTAGTCCCTAGTCCCTGTCTTTCTGGTCCCTACTCCCTGTCTTTCTGTTCCCTGTCTTTGCCCCTTCGGCTACAATCGATTGGCTATGTCTACCAAGTCTTCTGCCCCTTCCATTCAGCCGTGCTCGCCCCAGGGCGAGTTTGCCAATCAACCCTTTATCGATTTCAAGGCAACGGAAAACGCGCGCAAGATGAAGACAGCATTGGAGTTTGTCTTCAGCCAACTAGGCCGCGAATATGACCTCGTAATCGGCGGACAGCGCATCAAAACCGCGGAGAAAATCCGCTCCCTGAACCCCGCGCGCCCCGCTCAGATCGTCGGCATTCATCAGAAGGCCGGCGCCGAGCACGCCCAGCAGGCTATGTCCGCGGCCCTCAACGCATTCGAGACCTGGAGCAGAACTACAGTAGAATCAAGAGCTTCTCTGCTCCTCAACGCCGCCCGGATCATCCGCGACCACAAATTCGTGTTTTGCGCCTGGCTTACCTATGAAGTGGGCAAGAACTGGGCCGAGGCCGACGCCGATGTGGGCGAAACCATTGATTTCCTTGAGTTTTACGCCCGCGAGGCCCTGCGGCTGGCCGCCGCACAAACCCCCATCCAGTTTCCCGGCGAGCGCTGCGAGTTGCACTACATCCCGCTCGGCGTGGGAGCGGTCATTCCTCCCTGGAACTTCCCCTTTGCCATCATGGCGGGCATGACTTCTGCCGCCATTGTTACCGGCAACACGGTGATTCTAAAGCCCTCCAGCGACGCTCCCACCATCGCCGCCCTCTTCGTTCATGTCTTGGAGGAGGCTGGAATCCCGCCCGGCGTGGTCAACTTTTGCCCCGGCTCCGGCTCCACCTTCGGCAACGCCATCGTCGAGCATCCCAAGACGCGCTTCATCTCCTTCACCGGCTCCAAGGCCGTGGGCCTGGAAATTCACGAGCGCGCCGCCAAGGCTAAACCCAATCAAATCTGGCTCAAACGCACGATTTTGGAGATGGGCGGCAAGGACTCCATCCTGGTTTGCGCCGACGCCGATCTGGACGCGGCCGTCGAGGGCGTAGTGGCCTCGGCCTTCGGCTTCAGCGGGCAAAAGTGCTCGGCCTGTTCGCGGGCCATCATCGAAGCCCCGGTTTATGAGGCATTTACCGAGCGCCTGCTGGAGCGCGTGGCCAAGCTGACCGTGGGCGACCCCGTCCAAAACCACAACCTCGGCCCGGTGATCAACAAGGCCGCGCTCGATTCCATGCTTGCCTACATAGAGACCGGCAAGAAGGAAGGCCGCCTGATTGCCGGCGGCAATGCTCCAGCGACGGCAGACGGCGGCTATTTCCTTGAGCTTACAGTGTTTGCGGACGTGGCTCCCAATGCAAAACTTGCCCAGGAGGAGATCTTCGGCCCGGTGCTGGCGCTAATCAAAGTTGCCAGCTTCGAGGAGGGCCTGAAGGTGGCCAACAACACCGAGTACGGCCTGACCGGTTCGATTTACTCCACTGATCGCGCCAAGCTCGACCACGCCCGACGCGAATTTCACGTCGGAAATCTCTACTTTAACCGCAAATCCACCGGCGCCATGGTGGGAGCGCATCCCTTCGGCGGCTTCAACATGAGCGGCACCGACTCCAAGGCCGGCGGCCCGGATTACCTGCTGCTCTTTACCCAAGCCAAGAGCGTGGCGGAGAAGCTGTAAGACTATATTTGGACAGATAGAGCCCAATTCGCGCCAAGCTGTTTATGCGTCATTATAAATAGGGGTTTTAGCTGGATATATGCGTAGTTATGAGTAATATTGGGCAGTTTCTATGCGTAATTATGCGTAGCTCCTGCAAATTCTATGCGTATTTATGGGTGTGATGGGAAGCATGAAACGACCGGCAATCCGGGAATCACCGAAAAGAATAGCACTCGAATGCTGGTGCAGGCACCACCGGCATTCAATGACACCGGTGGTCACGATCCCGGCAAAATACTTGATATCAGAAGTTGTATTTGACACTCATCTGAATCTGCCGCGGTGGTTTAGTGCCATAGGAATTCTCCGAGAGAATGGAGCCGTAATTTTCTGCCGGGCAGGAAAGGCTATTGTTCGGCGCTGGACAGGTGGTCAAATTAAATACGTGATACGGAAGGTCGAAGTTGGGGTGGTTGAGTAAATTGAAGAACTCACCGCGAAGCAGCAGTCGATGACTATCGGCGTGAAGCGGGAAGCTCTTGGAAAGCGAGAAATCGAGATCGGCAAAGGAAGGTCCAATGAGAGCATTACGCCCCTCGGTGCCGTAGGCCGGACCAAACGGCTCCGCAGCCGGCTGGGAGAAGGCGCATTGGTTAAACCAGTTCTGCGTCGTGCGGATCTGCATAGGAGCCTGGCATGAGGGATTGGCGGCCACCGGTCCGGGCTTGTTGGGATCGCCAACCAGATTGGGCCGCTCCGGGTTGCCAAAGGCAGCGGCAGCGGCAGAAGGCGCGCCCGCCATTATGACGGTAAAGGGCGATCCCGACTGAGCGGAGAAGATGCCGCCAGCCTGCCAGTTACCGAGCAGAGCCTTGCTCCATGCCGAGCCATTCGTCATGAAACGGTCGAAGGGCAAGTTGTAGACCGCGCTGAATGAGACGCGATGGGTGGCGTTGAAGTCCGATGGGCCGTTATCACCGCGGAGGTTCTGTGAGTCCTGCGGCTGGCCCGAGCCCGCGCTGCCGCCGAAGATGCTGGAGAGATTGTCGATGGAGCGGGACCAGGTGTAGGCGCCCAGGAAGGCCAGCCCGCGCGTAACGCGACGCTCGGTGCGGAACTGCATGGAGTTGTAGGAGCTGGCGGAGGCGGATTCGATGTAGAAGATAGAGGAGAATTGGGAGAACGGATAACCGGTAAATGGATTCTGCTGATTGCGATCAATGAAGGTGGCCAAGTGAGTGCCCTTGGAACCGACATAGGCCAGGTCGATCATCCAGTTCGGCATAAGTTCGTACTGAAGGTCGAGGTTCCACTGCTGCATGTATCCGTCGCGGAAGTGGGGATCGATCATTTCGCTCTGAGAAGTAGAACCCGGCTGACTGAGAATGTCCTGGATGGGGCAGAGGGAATAAGCGAGACCATCCAAGCAGGCGCCTGTTTGCGGATGGTAGGCCACATTGTAGAAAGGCGGGTTGGCGCGGGGAAAGACGTTGATCTGGCCAATGGCCTCATCGTAGAAGATGCCGTATGCGGATCGGACCACCCAGCGCTCGGACTTCATGGGCCGCCAGGCAATACCGATGCGGGGAGCAATGTCGCGGGGAGTTGAGTAGTAGGTGGCGCGGGGGATTCCGTCAGTCCCGGCCTGTGTATATGTCGCAGTGACAGTGTAACCGGGATAAGGATAAGGAATGCATGAGGTTTCCGGGCACGGCGTGAGCACGGGAACGCTGAACTGGTTGTGCGCTTCGACCGGCGGGCTGTTGAATTCGTAGCGCAGGCCGACGTTGAGCAGGAAGCGCGGGACGACGTGGATGTCGTCCTGAACGTAGGCGCTGACGCCGTGGCTCAAGAGGTCGCTGTTGGTGGTGCCGCTGGGAGCAACCGCATAGTCGGGAACGCCGAGGAGCAACTGGGCAAGGACACAGGCGCCGGCGTCAATGTTGGGACCGCCGGGATAGAGGGAATCGCCATTACAGGGGGGCAGACCAAATGAGTTCACAATACCGAGCATGGTCTGTGCCTCGAAAAACCAGTCGCCGCGGGCCTCGTAGTCAATGTAGTTGCCGATCTGGATGCGGCGGAAATCGGCCCCTATCTTGAACTGGTTTTGGCGTACCGTCCAGGCCATATTGTCGGAGATCTGGTAGGTGTTGTCGCGGCGGTTCTCTGGATACTGAATGGGCGCGCCGATGCCATTGAAGCTGATTGAGCAGCCACCCTGGATACCACACTGCAGGGAATTCAGATTAGCACCCAGGTTGATATTGGGCGCGCCCAGATCTATGGGATTGGTGAGAACATCGGGAAAACCTAATTGGGATTCTATGTTAACGCCATGGTTCTGCTGGAGGAAGGTGGCACCCATGCGCGTAAAGCCGAGGCGGAACTCGTTGACCAGACTGGAGCGGAAGACGCGGGTCCAATCGACGCCCGCGTTCTGGCCGAAGATGGAAGTGTCGCTGCCGTATCCGGGCAGAGAGGTGAAGGAATTGACCGGATCGAATGGATCGAAGCGGCTTTCGTCCGTCAGAGAGTAGTGGAAGGAGATGCGATCGTTGGGGTTGGCCTGCTCGTCAACCTTGACGGAGATCAGATTGAGCGATTCGTCGATGACGGGAGCGGAAAGAAAGGTATTGGATGCAGTTAAGTCAGAGCCGACATTGGCAGCGGGATAAAGATTCTGCACACCCTGGCCGCTCGCCAGGCCGTTCATGCACGGACCGGTTGGAGCCGGACAGGGAATATTAGTGATAATTATTCCCGCCAATGCTTCGGCTGCCTGCCATTGCGTCTGGGAGGGAATGGTTGCTTCGCGCGTATTCGCCTGGCGCAGGCGGAGCTGCTCGTCGGATAAGAAGAAGAAGGTCTTGTTCTTACGCAGTGGCCCGCCGAGCGTGCCGCCGAATTGGTTGCGGTCGAATCGCGGAATGGAGCCGCAGGTGCCCTGGATCGAGCCGGAGGTACAGTTGGGGAGATCGTAGTAGTTCTTGGCGTCCATCGTTCGGTTGCGCAGGAACTCGAAGAGGCCGCCATGGAAGGCGTTAGTACCGCTCCTGAGCACCATGTTGATCTGGGCGCCGCTGGCGTGGCCGAACTCGGCCGAGTAATCGCCCGACTGCACCTTGAACTCCTGAATGGCGTCGATAGAGGGCAGCGCGACGTACTGATTGAGGTAGGGATCGTTGTTGTCGACGCCGTCGAGCATGAAGTTGTTGGACTGGTCGCGGGCGCCGTTGACATTGATGGAGCCGCCCTGCGTGGAGTTCTCAGAGCCCTGGGTCGGCAACTGTCCGCCCGGCGCCAGCAAGGCAAAGGACAAGAAGTTGCGCTGGTTTAAAGGCAGATCCTCGACGAGGCGTTCGTTGACCACCTGGCCGAGCGTGGAGGTATCGGTTTGCACAATGGGAGGAGTCTCGGTGACGCGCACTTCCTCAGTGACTGCGCCTACACGTAGCGCAAAATCGACGCGCACCGTCTGATCCACGTCCACGACGACGTTGCGTATAACACTCCTGTGGAAGCCCGCGCACTCGACAGCAACGCGATAGCGGCCCGTGGACAGAAGAGCAACGGTGTAGTCGCCGTCCTCATTGGTCACCGCATTGCGAGCGGCGTTGGTCTCTTCGTTGGTGACGATCACGCGCGCCTTAGGAACGACGGCGCCGGAAGGGTCTTTAATGGTGCCCGTGATGGTCCCCGTTGGACCACTGGCAAACAGAAGAGATGAAGCAGCCAAAAACGACGGCAGAAAAATACGATAAATCCATCGACTCGCCATGTGGTTCTCCTTTAGACGTAAACCCACAATCTTCGTAGACGGTATTGTACTGGAAACCCTAAAGTATAGACCAGATAGTTAAAGATACGCCAGAAGGTTATAACACTCCGCCGCAAATATCTGAATTTGCAGGGAATAGGCAGACTTGACAGGATGTAAATATTCCACCCTAGATCACCCCAACGAGCAAAAATCGCTTGTTTGGGACACCGAGTCACCGGGAACTCCGAAGCCGAAAAGACAAGAACGCGGCGAGGATGTGGCACCAAGAGAGTGGCGCTAAATCATGGCGCGCGGCTGGGCAGCCTCCTCGGCTTCCAGTTTGCTGCCAACATCAGCGGCGGCGGCGGCCAGCACGTGGTGGTGGATGGTAAACAACGCCAGTTCGAGGCGGTCGCTGACGCCGGTCTTGTCGTAGATAGAGCGCAGGTAGTTTTTGATTACCTGCTCAGTGGTCTTGAGGCGAGTGGCGATCTCGCGATTCTTGCATCCCTGGACGATGAGCGCGACAATGCGCATCTCCTTGGGAGTAAGCCGGTCGCGCACCCGCGTGCCCACCATGTCTTCCTCGGGCGATTCAGTCACCATGACCTGAGGAGGCAGCCAGGTTCCGCCGGAAGCCACGGAGCGCACGCACTCCACCAGAGCCGGCCCGGTCACGTTGCGATAAACCACGCCGCGATAGCCCTGGTGCAGGTAGGCGCCGGCGTTGTCGTTGTTTTCGGCAATCACGATGCCGCGGCTGCCGGTGGTCTCCAACAGTGTGTGCAGCCGATCCATATCCGGACGCAGCGAGGCGGCAAACAGAACGATGGAGCCGGGAAACGTGGTGATGGCGTGTTGCATGCGGTCGAGGTCAGTGCATTGCGCAATGATGCGCATATCCTCGTCCATGGCCAGCACTTTGGCTGTGCCAGCCCGAAAAATAGCCTGCGAATCGGCCAGAATAATCTTGTTCATGATGCTCGCCTCATCAGAGCAACTCCTGAATCTCGAGTGAAAGCCAGGTCCGCGGTTTCCGCCACGCCTGAAGCACAGGTACGGGCTCAGGCGCTGACCTCATCTCTTTGCAGCCTATCGGCAGATTCCCGGAAAACCCTTCAAATGATTCAATCTGCAACAAAAATGGACGGGACAAATTCCCTTTGTGTCCAATCCCGGATTCAACCTCCCTGCGCGTTTACTTTTTCCTATAAATAAGCATATAGCCTGTTGACGCAAAGGACTACGAACATTTGCGCTCCGCCATTGTGCATTTTGATACTCGTTGACTGGCAATGGAAGCGAGGAAAGTTCTGCCTTGACCTCTGTATGCCTTCACATTGGAGTTTTCTTCCCTTAAAAAGACTCAACCATCTTTCTCCGCATCGAAAGGCGGTGAAGTTGATGTGTGCCGTGCCGATGTAGGAGATGGAGAGGTATGAATGGCCGATCGCGCGGAACTTATTGAAGTCGCGCTGGATAGTTTTCCGGAGGGCATTGCGCTGCTTGGCGGCGAGGGCCATATCATGCTCTGGAACCGTGCGGCAGAGGCAATCACCGGGTACGCGAGCGCAGACGTGCTATCGCGGCAAGCTCCTGAGCCGCTGGAGCCGCTGCTATTGGCCGGCGCGCGACTTGAAAATATCGAGCCGGACGCCGGCGGGCAACTGGGCCACAGGACGCTGGTTCATGCGCTGCACAAGCTGGGCCACGAAGTGCCGGTGATGGCGCGATTTTTTATGCTGCGTGACGGGATGGGCGGGCGCATGGGCATGTCTGTCCTCTTTCATCCCGCCGACAGCCTTGACGCGCTGCCGCATGGAGAGTGTGACCAGGGTGGAGACCTGAAGGCAAGCCAGTCAGTCCTTGAGGACCGTATGGCGACGATGTTTGGAGACTTCATGCGTGGCGGCCTGCCCTTCGGCGTGCTGTGGATTTCTGTAGACCAGGCTGCGGCGCTTCGCAAGACGCACGGAGCTGGAGCCTGCGAAGCAATGCTCGAGAAGGTGAAAACGACCTTAGCCAACGGGCTGCGGCCAGCCGAAGAGTTGGGGCGCTGGGGCGACGATGAGTTTCTGATCCTGTCGCACGAGCGCACGCCGGAGATGCTGGCGACTCACGCGCAGGCGCTGGCCGGGTTGGCCCGGACGGCAGAGTTCCGCTGGTGGGGCGACCGCGCATCGCTGACTGTGAGCATCGGAGCGGCCCAAGCCGAACAGGATGGCAGTTTGGCTGATCTGCTGGAAAGGGCCAAAGCCGCAATGTTAACCAGCTTTCATGCGGGCGGGAATCAGATCTCGTTCGCGCCTAGGAGGCAAGCATGTTCGCCATCATAGGCATCGTGTTGGTTTTTGCATCGGTCATTGGCGGCTTCCTGATGGAGAAGGGCCATATTCTGGTGCTGCTTCAGCCGGCCGAATTGCTGCTCATTGCCGGCGCGGCGACGGGCACGCTGCTGACGGCCAATCCGGTTCATATCATCAAAGGAATCGCCAGCGGGCTGCTGGGGATACTGAAAGGTTCGCCGTTTGACAAGGCACGCTATCTGAACACGCTTAAGATGATGTACCAGTTTCTGAACAAGGTTCGCAAAGAGGGATTGCTGAGCGTGGAGATGGACGTGGAAAAGCCCACGGAGAGCTCCATCTTCAAAAACTATCCAGAGTTTCTTGCCGATCATCATGCCCGGGACTTTGTGTGCGACACGCTGCGCATGGCCATTACCGGGGGCGTGGAGCCGTTCGACATGGACCAGATGATGGAGCTGGACATGGAGGTGCATCACCACGAGACGACGCAGCCGGTCAGCTCCTTGACAACGGTGGCGGATGCGCTGCCCGGTTTGGGCATTGTTGCGGCGGTGCTGGGCGTGGTAATCACCATGGGATCTCTGGGCGGCCCGCCAGAGGAGATCGGCCACAAGGTTGCGGCGGCGCTGGTTGGAACTTTTCTGGGTATTCTGCTGTGTTACGGCGCGGTAGGCCCCCTGGCCTCGAACATGGCCAAGACCGCCGACGCGCAGAATGAATATCTGCACGTGCTTCGGGTGCTGATCCTCTCGTTTCTGAAGGGCTCAGCTCCCATGATCGCCATCGAGATGGGGCGGCGGGCGATTCCCGCGCATGTGCGACCCAGTTTCGACGAGATGGAAAAGAACTGCAAGAGCCACGCGGTCAGCGTGGAACCGGCCGTGGCGGCCGCAGCTTAAAGCGGTTCCACAATTCACGTGCCTTTTCTGGCATCGTGCAGGGTGGCATTTTCTTAAGGAAAATGCCACTTGAGGGAAGTGGTTTCGGAGTACAGCAATTGTGGAACCGCTGTAGGGTTCGCAAACCCCGCTGGGGAGAGACAGAACATCATGGCAGCCAAGATTCAACCCATCATCATCATCAAGAAGAAGGGCGGCCACGGCGGCCATCATGGCGGCGCGTGGAAGGTGGCCTATGCGGACTTTGTCACCGCCCTGATGGCGCTGTTTATCGTGCTCTGGCTCATGGGCTCGAGCGAGCAAGTCAAGAAGGCTATTGCCGGCTACTTCAACGACCCCAAGGGAAGTGGCAAACTGCTGGGCACCATGATGAACGGCACCGGAAAAAATGCGGCGGTGCAGGCTAGCACCGACGACCTGCAAGAACTGAAAGAAAAGCTCGAAGTGGAGATCAAGGCACGCAAGGACCTGGAGAAGCTCTCCAAGCAGATTGAGCTCACGATTACTCCTGAAGGGCTGCGCGTTGAGTTGATCGAGGGCAAGAACGGCACCTTCTACCAGAGCGGCGGCGCAAAACTAAGCGAGAGCGGTCAGGAGCTGCTGGCACTGCTGGCAAAGGAGCTGAAGACGCTTCCCAATTCGTTGCTGATAGAAGGCCACACCGATGCGGCTCCATATGTAAACAGTACGGGTTATAGCAACTGGGATCTGTCGGCTGACCGCGCCAACTCTGCGCGACGGCTCTTACAGCAGGATGGGGTGCGCACCGACCAGGTAACCCAAGTGCGCGGTTACGCCGATCAGATGTTGCGCGTAAAAGACAACCCTACAGACCCTTCTAACCGGCGCATTTCGATTCTGGTCAAGAACGACAATGAAAATGTGAAAACGCTCTCGGCGGACAACGTGGTCAACGGTTCTACGCCATTACCGGTAACCGCGAAGACGCCCGCACCGGCAGAGAAAAGCGTCAAGCCGTAAGACGCACAGCTTGCAATGTTTATTGTTCGACGACCTCGACACTGGGCGCTGTGTCGCTTTGCGGTATGCATACAAACTGTATTGCGCTGATGACCGCGCAACTGGCCCCTCCCTGCGCATTATTGACGACAAGGAAGGTCCCTGTGCCGGGAGCGGTTGCGTCCCAACTGTAGGTCATGCTGGTGGATTGATCCCAGGACAGGTTCTCCCGGCTGGAGGTGGTGAGAGCGGCATTGATCACGCCACTGCTGGTTACGCCGAGCACCCCTACGCTGCTGCTGGGCTCGACATTCAACAGCGACAGATAGCCGTAGAGATAGTTGCCGGCCAGAGAGGCATTGGTGAAGGAGGATTGTGTTTGAGACTCCAGCCAACCCGATTCCACAGAGCCGTTGTTCCCCACGCCCATTTCAAAGGCGCTGCTGTTGTTGAAGAGGTAGAGATAGGTTGTGCCGCTGGCGGATTGGAAAGTAGCACGGCCGGGATAGGAGGAGTCAAAGGTGATTGCCTCAGGGCCGCCATTCGCGCTGCCTGCCGAGTAGACGCCGGCATTGTTCATGCAGCTCTGATTGATCGTCATGTTGCCCACGCCGTCGCCCGTGCCCTGAAAGACATCGGCGTAGAAGCCCGATGGCGTGTTGCCGCTGTTGTTGAATTCAGCGCCGCGGAGATAAAGTATGAACGGACCGGCGATGCTGGCTCCGGAGTAAGAGGCCTGCCGCTGGACATGCATGTTGCCAGCCTGCTCGCCGTCATTCGAGGTGTTATCCAGGACGAACATGCGATTGGCGTCGATGATGTAAACAATGAAGCTGGTGGAGGTGCCAGCGCCGCTGAGGGCAATTGTGAAGCGGCCTGAAGCGGGATCGGGCGCGGTGTAGGTCGCGGTAAAAGCTTCTGTCTGGACGGTTGCGCTGCCACCGCGGGCAGTGTCGATTATGCCGCTCGCACTCGTTCCTTGAGACGTGCTGAAGATGCCCGCCGTGAACTTCATGACGCCGCTGTTGTCTTCGCCGTCGAGGTCAAAGACGAAGCTCGAGCCGCTGATGGCGCTGGCGGAAAATGCGCTGGTCGTGGCCTGGTAGCAGTTGGCTGCGCCTTGCTGGTAGGAGGGCAATGTGCCCAGATCATCGGCTTCGATCATGCGAAATTGTTGCGCCGGTTGAGCGGAACTGCTGAGCGCAATCGCCCACTGCGTTGTCTGGATTCCCGCGGCTCCATCAGTTAGAACCGTGTGAATAAAAGCCAAGCCATTGTTGTCCGCGCCGACGCTGTAGCTGCCGCTGATCGTGCCTGAAGCTGAGCCAATGTCATAGCTGTTGGTGTCGAAGATGCCGCTGTTAAAGTTGCCCTGGCCATCGGCCTGAAAACTGGCCAGTGTAGCCCAACGCGTGCCGTCCGTGTCGATCGATCCCTGAAACAGGCAAACATAGCTGCCGTTGAGTCTGTTGTTGTTGGCTCCGCTCGGGCCGGCGGCAACGTTGATGGTGTAAGTGACAGGACCGGCAGTAGCGCCAAAGGTATCTTGTACTGAAACCTGGAAGGTAATCGCGCCGGACGAGACAGGCGTTCCGGTGATGGTCAGCGTGCTATCGCTCGTATTGGGAACAGACATGCTGCTGGGCAGACCGGTAACCGTCCATGTGTATCCGGGGGAGCCGCCAGTTACATTAATAGGCCCGGAGTAGGCATTTCCGGCGGTTGCGGTAGGCAGGGTGGTGGTAGTGATTTTAATCGCCGGATTGATAGTGAAGGTAGCCGGAGCCGATTTGCCAGAAGAAGTAGTAACCGAGACGCTGGCCGTACCGGCGCTGGCAATCAGATTGGCGGGTACCACGGCGGTCAGTTGTGTCTGGCTGATATAGGTGGTCGCCAAGGCTGTTGTTCCCCACTTTGCGGTCGAGTTTGAGATAAAGTACGCACCGCTGATGGTCAACGTGAAGGCAGGGCCGCCGGCCGTCGCCTCGCCGGGGCTTAGTCCGCTGATGGCCGGCGGCGCCTGGTTGATGGTGAAGGTAGCAGGAGCCGATGTGCCTGCCTTATTGGCGACTGTGATGCTGCCCGTGCCGGAAAACTCAATCAGACTAGCTGGAACAGAAACCCTCAACTGCGTGGGGCCGATGTAGATCGTGTACAAAGGGTTCGCGCCCCAGATGACAGTTGCATCCGGGGTAAAGGCCTTGCCCGTGACGGTCAACATGAATCCGGCTCCGCCGGCGGTGACCGCGGCGGGGGTGATGCTGGTGATGGCTGGCGGCGCCGGGGTGACAGTGAAGAAGGCCGTAGTCGACCAGCCGCCCCCAGATTCGTAGACCGAGACGCCAACCTCGCCAGCAGTGGCAATCAAGCTGGCCGGAACTGTGGCTGTCAACTGCGTGGAGTTGACGATGTTTGCGCCGATCCATGTAGATTCGAAGTAGGTGTTCATCCGCGCGTCAAAGTTGGCTCCGTTGACAGTCAGCGTGAATGCCGCGCCGCCAGCAGGGACTGAAGATGGGCTCAGGCTGGTGATGACGGGTGGTGGAAGCGTAACAGAAAAAGTGACGGGGGCCGATGTTCCCCCTGCGTTGGTCACCGTCACATTGACCGTGCCGACTGTTGCAATCAGGCTGGAGGGAACCTCCGCCGTGCGCGTTTTCCCTCCCGCAGAAGTAGTGGCCAGTGGTGTCGCTCCCCAATTGACAACAGTGTTGGAATCGAAGTACGAGCCGAAGACGTCTATTGTAAAGGTGCCAGAGCCGGCGGCTATGCTCTTTGGGGACACGGAGCTGATGACGGGTTGCGCAGGATTGATGGTAAAAGAGAGTCCGGACGAGGTTCCGCCGCTGGTGACAACCGTGACGGTTGCAGAGCCGAAAGGGATCAGGCTGGCTGGAACAACTGCCGTGATCTGGGTGGAACTGATGAAGGTTGTTGCCAGCGCACTGTAGTTCCACCTCACTACTGTCGCTCCCGCACCGGAAACAAAGTTGGAGCCGTTGATGGTGAGCGTGAAGGACCCACTGCTGGAAAGCGCGGATGTCGGACTCATGCTGGTGATCGTGGGCGCGGGCAAAGTGACGTAGGGCGCGATCTGGGAGGAAACCCCGCCGGCTGTGACGGATGTGACGCCGGTTGTGTGAGCGGTAGCAACCTGGCTGGCAGAAACCGAGGTCTCGCTCGCTGCCGCGGTCATCGGAGGCAGGCCAGAAGCGGCAGGCTGTGTAGTAACAGTGAATGAGACGCCGGAGGAGACGCCGCCGTCTGTGGTGACCGAGATGCTGGTGACGCCGGCATTGCCAATCAGGCTGGCTGGGACAGCCGCTGTGAGTTCAGTGTCTCTTACATAGTTTGTCGGAAGCGCGGTTGCGCCCCACTTCACGGTCGAATCGGGAGTAAAGTTCATTCCGTTGATGGTCAGCATGAAGACCGGGCCGCCCGAAATGGCCGCGCTGGGAGTCAGGCTGATGAGCTCGGGGGCCTGTGCCAACGCTGCCAGCGCCCATGCCAAAGCCAGGATTACCGGAAAGGCCACGGTCAACCATCGCAGGAACGTACGTGCACTTTGCATTAGTAACTCCTTCGGGCGGCGGTACAATGGCTGCCTTGATTAAGAAATCGTCAATATTTAAGGGATTTAAAAGATTACTTTTGTCTATTCTCGTAGTTGTTCCAAATATGGGGTTCTAAAGGCGGAAAGGTGGAGTGAAGCATCGCAGCCCAGCTTAGAGTTTTCTAATCTCTGGAAGATTGTGCGGACAGCCTTCCGGGACATGCCTGCGGGGTTTTACCCCATGATTTGCCTCTCTTGCGAGGGCCGCTTCCGCTCACCCCCTCCCGCAGGCAGTCCGCAACGCCTATAATCAGCCTGTTGTGCATACTTTTCCTTCATTTCGTACCGGCCGGGCCGGGTGGTTAGTGGGATTGGGCCTTCTAGTGGCCCTTTCCTGTGCAGTTTGCGCTCGCGCGCAGACGAATTTTGAGACCAGCCCTGCCCCAGGCGGCCGCATTCTGCTGGTGCTGCCTTTTGACAACCGCACAGGGCAGCCGAGCTTGGAATGGATTCGCGAAGCCGTGGCGGAGATTCTTAGCAGCCGTCTGGCGTCGGCGGGTTTTGCCCCCCTGAGCCGCACAGATCGCATCTACGCGCTGGATCACCTGGGGCTGCCGCAGGGCTTTCACCCCTCGCGAGCCAGTTCTATCAAGCTGGCCGAGACACTGGATGCCGATTCGATTATCGTGGGCAATTACGTAACGGACGGCACCAGTATTGTGGTCGAGGCGCAGTTGGTGGACGTGCCCCACCTGCGCATGAGCCAGCCGGTTACCGTTCGCGGCGAGATGCGCGAGATGATCACGGTCTTCGACTCGCTGGCTTGGCAACTGACACGGCAGATCGATCCCGGTTTCAAAGTCTCCGAAGAAACCTTTGTGGCCGCCAGCTCCGGCATGCGCCTGGACGCCTTTGAGCAGTACATTCGCGGCATCACCGAGCCCGACCAGCAGGAGCGTCTGCGACATCTGAATCAATCTGTTCTGCTCAATCCGAAGTTCAGCCCGGCCTGGATGGCGTTGGGACGCGAGGAGTACGCCGGCCAGCGCTACGAGCAGGCGGCGGAGGCTTTTGCCAAGGTGGGAGGCAACGGCGCCGACGCCGACGACACCCTTGAGGCCGGCTTCTACCGCGGCCTCTCGCTGCTGTTCTCCGGGGACTACGCTCGTGCCGAGGAGGCCTTTGCCGGCGTGGCCCGCGTGCTGCCGCTGGCGGAGGTGTTGAACAACCAGGGAGTCGCGCTCGCACGGCAGGGCAAGGATGGCATTCCACTCTTCCGCCAGGCGGTGGCCGCCGACGCCAATGCGGCCGACTACCACTTTAATCTTGCTGTCAGCCTGAAGCGTCATGGCGGCTATGATACTGAAGCTCTAACCGAGCTGGCCCAGTGTTTGCGGCTGCGTCCCAACGACAGCGAAGCCCAGATGATCCAGAAGTCCTGGACAACGCCTGACAAGCCCACGCCGGCAGCGTCCGGACCAGAGAAGCCGGAGAAGACGATTGCAACACTGCCGCCCGCTGGTTCAGACGAGGCAGAGGAGGAACCCGAGACCAAGGCCGACCCGCTGGAGCGCATCCAGCGATCATTTGACGAAGTCGCCTTCCGCCAGGCCGCTCTCATGCTGGATAAGATCAACAGCGCCCGGCTGAGCGCTCTTCCGCCGCAGCAACGCGCGCAGGAACTCTCAAATCAGGCTCATGAGTACCTCACACGCGGCCTGCTGCTGGAGGCTGAACGGCTTTATCAGGCCGCCGTGGCCGCTGACCCCAAGCTCGCCGCAGCTTACGCCGGTTTGGCGGAGATTCGCGAGCGCACCGGCGACACCAAGGCCGCCCGCAAAGAGGCAGTTACATCGCTGGAACTACTGCCGTCGGTGGATGCGTACCTGGTGCTGGTGCGGCTGGACCTGGCAGCCAACCATCTGGACGAGGCGAAGCAGAACGTAGATGCGGCCTTGAAGATCGACCCCAACAGCAAGTGGGCGCTGGAACTCAGGCGCCAGATTGCGGTCAAGGGAGGACCGAAGAAATAGCGTTTCCCCACTTTTGGCGAAAGGAAACATCACAACGGTGGATCTCGGGGCAGTCAGATCAAAGAGAGAATGCCATGAAGGAGTGAGCCATGATGCAGCGCGTATACAGGATTGCGGTACTAACCGGTTTGCTCACCGTTTTTGGGCTGAGTGCGCCGGCCCACGCCCAGCAGCCCCTGGTTGATAAATTTGTCCTCGCCGACACTATCCAGCCGGTCACAGAAGGCGAGCTGGACCGGGCGATTGCCCGCGCCAACTCGGACGGCGCCAGCGCCCTGCTGATTGAGCTTGACACGCCTGGCGGACTGCTGGACACGACCCGCACCATGGCCGGAGCAATTCTTGGTTCAAAGGTCCCAGTCATCGTGTATGTGGCTCCAGCGGGCGCGCGCGCCGGCTCGGCGGGTTTCTTCCTGCTCGAATCATCCGATATCGCCGCCATGGCTCCCGGCACCAACGCCGGAGCGGCCCACCCGGTGATGGAGCTTGGTCCCCAGCCCGATGCCATCATGAGCCAGAAGATCGAGAACGACGCCGAAGCCTTCCTGCGCTCCTACGTGACAAAACGTAACAGGAACGCCGAAGCCGCCGAGGCCGCTGTACACTCCTCGCACTCTTACACCGCCCAGGAGGCTCTGGATCAGCACCTGATTGACCTGATCGCCTCGAATGACTGGGAGCTGCTCAAGGCCCTCGATGGCCGGGAGATTACCCGCATGGACGGCAGCAAAGTTACGCTCCACCTGGACGGAGCGCGGATTGAAGTCCTGCGATCCACACTGCGCGAGGATCTGCTCAGCTGGCTGGTGAATCCCAACATCGCCCTGCTGCTTCTAGTGGGCGGCGCACTACTGATCTATCTCGAATTCAACGTCCCCGGCACCATCGTTCCCGGCGCGCTGGGCACGCTGATGGTGCTGCTGGCCATCTTTGCGCTCGGATTGCTGCCGATTCGATACACTTCGGTTCTGCTGATGGTAGCGGCGCTGGTTCTGTTGTTGCTGGAGGCCAAGTTTGGCGGACACGGCGCGCTGGCCATAGCCGGCATTGTCTGCCTCACCTTCGGGACGCTGACGCTGGTGGCCGCGCCAGTGCCGGAGATGGCCGTCAGTCCCTGGGTGGCTCTGGCAGTCAGCGCCGCCTTCGGAGCCATTACCGTCTTTCTCGTCCGTTTGGCAGTACGCGCCCGCCGTATGAAATCCCGCCTTGGCCCATCTGCCCTGGTGGGCAGCAACGCCCGGGCCATGGAGCCGCTGAATCCAGAAGGCCACGTTCTGGTTGAGGGCGAAATCTGGCGCGCTGTTTCCACAGTGGCCGTGCCGGCCGGCGCGCCAGTGCGCGTGGTGAGCCTGGAACAGTATCTGCTGCATGTGGAGCCGGCCGAGCCGCAAAGAACATCGCAGCCCCCAGCATAAGGAGTACAATCCGTCGTAAGAGAGGGAATACCAATGCCTGATTTGCTAACTTCGTTTCTGGTCATCCTGGCCATCGGCGTACTTTATGCTCTCAACTGCATCAAGATTCTGCGCGAGTACGAGCGCGGGGTCATCTTTACCCTGGGCCGCGTCTCGCCACAGCCCTACGGGCCGGGCATCATCTTTGTTTTCCGGCCAATACAACAGATAGTGCGCATCTCGCTGCGCCAGGATGTGCTCGAAGTGCCGCCCCAGGACGTGATTACCCGCGACAACGTCACCATCAAGGTGAACGCGGTGGTCACGCTTTATGTGGTCAGCCCCAACGACGCCGCCATCAAGGTGGCCAACTACGTCTATCAGACCTCGCAACTGGCGCAAACCACGCTGCGCACGGTGCTGGGCGAGGTGGAGCTGGATGAGCTGCTCAGTCATCGCGATAAGCTCAACCTGAAGATTCAGACCATCATGGATCAGCGCACGGAGCCCTTCGGCGTCAAGGTCGTCTCGGTCGAAGTTAAACAGGTGGACCTGCCCGATCAGATGCAACGCGCCATGGCCAAGCAGGCCGAGGCAGAGCGCGAAAAGCGGTCTAAGATCATCCACGCCGAGGGCGAGTTCAGCGCCGCCCAGAAGCTGGTGGACGCCGCCGCCCTGCTGGCCACCGAGCCCTTGACCCTGCAGTTGCGCTACCTGCAAACCCTGACCGAAATCGGCGTCGAGAAGAACACCACCATCGTCTTCCCGTTGCCCCTGGAGATGATGACGCTGTTCAACAAGCTGGGCGCGACGGCCATGGCAGCGGCGGACAAGAAGTAAGCGATCTTCAATTGGATGCAGCACAACAGCTGGGTGCCCCAGGTCTGGATTTTCGGACCTGGGCACCAGGCACCCCGGATTTCTCATGCATCAAGCTACCCGCTAATGTTCAGTTACGCGGGGACATCCTCCGGTCGAACCCGAATAATCCAACGTCATGAAAAGCAAGTCAGACGTAAAGCGCATTCTCACTACGACCTCGCGCACAGCGGCGTGGACGTGCATGTCTCGCGCGGCCTCGTCGTTGGAGGTTGATCCGTACTACCGAAGTGACGACTTTATTGCCGCGAAACTGATTCCCTCGCCAGTCCTGGCGCTCCTGCGCACGCGAATCGGCAGGGCTTTCTTCCGGCGCTGCCTTGCCGCGAGAGGAATGTATGAGTACGTCATTGCACGGACCAGATATATGGATGCGGCATTCCAAAAGGCTCTCGATGATCGCTTTGCGCAGATCGTGATCTTTGGCGCGGGCTTCGACACGCGGGCGTTGCGTTTCCAATCTGTATTAGGGAGCACGCAGGTCTTTGAACTCGACGTTCCCATTACCCAGGCCGCTAAGATCGAGCGCTATCGGCAGCGCGGGCTGGCGGTTCCGCCCAACCTGAAGTTTGTCGCCATCGACTTCGACAAGGAATCCATCTCCGAAAAACTGATTCAATGCGGATTTCGCAGCGGGGTGCGCTCTCTCTTCATCCTCGAAGGAATCTTGATGTATCTCGTGCCCGCATCGGTCGACTCAACCTTTCGAACCCTCGAGACACTTAGCGTCAAGGGAAGCCTTGTCGTCTTCGACTATGTGCTTACATCGGTACTTCGAGGAGACAGGACAGCCTACGGCGAAGCAGCAATCACACGGGCGGTGGATAAAGTGAATGAGAAGTGGCACTTTGGGCTGGAACCCGGCCAGATAGCGTCCTTTCTTTCAAACTATGGTTTTTTGATGAACGATCACAGGGATGCGCGCGGCCTGGAACAGCTTTACTTCGCGGATACGAACGGGGCGATTGTTGGTCACATCAACGGCACGCACGGCATCGTGACGGCGGAGAGATCGTGAGGACATCGCATTGGCGGGTAGCCCGCCCTTGAACGGACCGCCCAACGTGGGTGTCCCATTCATGCCGGATCAATTCGATAGAATACCCTCAGTCAGAGGATGTG
Source organism: Occallatibacter sp. (assembly GCA_050012015.1). GTDB lineage: Bacteria > Acidobacteriota > Terriglobia > Terriglobales > Acidobacteriaceae > Telmatobacter. Next base: position 422,033 of record JBEKHZ010000003.1, read on the forward strand.
AATGCACGAAGTTTCACACGGAGAAGAGTTCCCGCAGGTCGAGCGGAGACGCTACACCGAGCTTACACTGGGCCCGATGATGCTGTTGGGCCTTTTTTTTGGTCTGGCGCTGCTCTGCGGCCTCTGCTTCGGAGTGGGTTACTCGATGGGCAGCAGCGATGCCCAGAAATCCGCGCCCATGGGCCAGAAACCCGGCGTTGGAGCAGCTTTGCAGGCCGCCGGTTCCCTTCCCACACCCTCCGCCGACCAGCAGAAGACGCCCAATGCGCAGAGCATTGTGAACGATCTGCCCGTAATCGACACCTACGGCGAAAAGAAGGGTACAGGTTCGCAAAAGCCTAACCCGAACTTTGTCTCCGGCGCCAACTCCACTGAGCCGCTCATCAAACAGACTCCGTCCTCAGCGACTCTCCCTGCCGCAACAACTACTCCTGAGCAGGGCGCGGGAACAGCAGGATCGCTGATGGTACAGATCGCCATTGTCCCTCGCCAGGAAGACGCGGATGTTCTAATCAACGCGTTGCGCAAGCATGGCTACACGGCTACCGCGCTTCACGATACTGCCGACAACAAACTGCACGTGCGCATCGGCCCCTTCAGCAACCGCACCGACGCCAACGCCATGTGCCAGAAGTTGCTGCATGACGGCTACAACGCCGTCGTGCAGCCGTAACCACCTGCGGTGGGGCCAACTGCCTTCGGCTCTTTCACACCTGAAAGAAGGCGCGAAAGCCTGCTTTGTGCAGTTGATCAGTTCCGCATCCACTCCGGCAGGCTTGAGGCGATCACAGCTCGCACCGCTTCTGACAGTTCTTCGCGCGTGGCGTAGTCGCGCGGATACAAAGGCGCGTGGAAGATGATATGCGCCATTCCCGGCTTGATGGCAAAGCTGCCCTTGGCCATCATAGTTTCAGTCCCGTAAATCGACACAGGAATGCACGGCGCGCTGGACTGCATGGCGAGATAGAACGGGCCTTTCTTGAAGGGCTGCAAGCGCCCGTCCCTAGAGCGACTGCCCTCAACAAAGGTGGTGATGTGGAGGCCCTTGGCCAGCAGCCGCCCGGCCTCGGCGATGCTGGCTTCTGCGCTGGCCTTGTTGCCGGTGCGGTCCACGGGAATATACTCGGCCAGCTTGAGGCAGTAGCCGAAGATGGGAAGCTTGAAGACAGATCGCTTGGTGAAGGCGGAGGTGCGCCCCGGAATGTGCGAAATCAGCGCGGGTGCGTCGAGGTTTGACACATGGTTGGCCATGAAGATGCATGCGCGGCCGGCGGGAACCTGCTCCCTTCCCTCAACCCGGAAACGGATGCCGGCCACCCAATAGCCGGCGCTGACGATGAAGCAGACCGCCGCGTAGAGCGGTCCCACATTGCCGGTAACTGCGGCCAGCGGAATAAAGATCACCGCCGAGGGAATGCTCAAAACGAGAATGGTGACGAATACGATGAGCGAGATAATCATGAGGGTTCCGTTAGAGAGCTGAGATTTGTTTTGCCGGGCGCACTCTACGTCCGCATCCACTCCGGCAGCCCGGACGCGATGGCTGAGCGAACCGCTTGCATCAATTCCTCGCGCGTGGCAAAGCGGGACGGATCAATCGGGGGATGAAAGATGACATGGGCTGTGCCGGGCTTGATGCGCAGACTGCCTTTTCCCTGGATACTCTCCGTGCCATGGATGGAAACCGGGATGCATAACGCTCCGGAGCCCATGGCCAGGAAGAACGGACCTTTTTTGAAGGGCAACATGCGGCCGTCAGGCGAGCGGGTGCCTTCAACAAATGTGGTCATGTGCACGCCCTTGGCAAGTACGCGCTTGGCTGCTTCTACGCTCCTCTCTGCGTCTGTGGGGCTGCCGGTACGGTCCACGGCGATGAAATCGCCCTGCCGGAAACCGGTTCCCAGGATGGGCAGGTTCATCAGCGAGCGTTTCATGAAGGCCGAGGTGCGCCCCGGAATCAGCGAGATCAGCGCGGGCGGGTCGAGGTTGGAGACGTGGTTGGACATGAAGATGCACGCCCGGTCCCTGGGTATGTTTTCAATACCTTCAACGTGGAAGCGCACTCCGGCCATCCAGCAACTGCTGTGGAGCATGAAGCGCGTGCCCTTGTAGAGCGGTAGCACGTTGCCCGTCAGCCAGCACCAGGGGATAAACAGGATCGCCGTGGGAATTCCGGTGACGACCATAGTAGCCATGAAGATGAGATAAAAAAACATGCTGATTTTTCCGCCTAGTTAAGATTAAATTCATTCTGCAGTGCGATCACGCCGGCCAGGCCTCACCGCGGGCAATCAGCGACGCCGGCCCGGTGAGCCACAGCTCCTTGCCAGGTCCGTCCCACTCCACTGTCTGTGTGCCGCCGGGAGCAACCACAGTGAGCGGAGACAGGCAGCCGTTCAAGGCTATCGCCGCCGTGGCCGCAGCCGAAGTGCCGGTGCCGGAGGATGAAGTCGGTCCCACGCCGCGCTCAAAGATACGAATCTCAATCTCGGTGGGACTGACGATGCGAAGATATTCCACATTTGTCTGGTGGGGAAAATCGTTATGCCCGCAAATCTCTGTACCAATCTCCTGCCAACTCAAACCGGCAACAACAAAATCGGCATCTTCCGCCATGACGACAAAGTGCGGATTGCCGGTAGAAACCTCGATGCCGTTCACAGCAAACCTGCCTACAAGTCCGTTGGACAATGTAACCGTTCGCGGAGCGAAGGAAGGAACTCCCATTCCTGAGGTCACTTCGACGGTAAACTCGTTGTCCGTCTTCAGCGTGTTCACACGGCAGACACGCATCCCCGCATCAGTCTCGATATGCAGCTCATCGCCGGGATGAAAGCCTCGTTCGAACGTCATCCACGCGGCCACGCAGCGAGTGCCGTTGCCGCTGATCTCGGCGATGGAGCCGTCGGCGTTGTGGAGGCGGATACGGCCCGACTTTGGCCCGGTCCAGGTAAAGAACTCGATGCCGTCGGCGCCTATGCCCGAGTTGCGCGCACATAGACGACGCGTCAACGCCGCCCTGTCGCGGCCCTGAGCAGCCTCTTCGGTCACGATTAAAAAGTCGTTGCCGCAGGCGTGCGCCTTGGTAAAGGGAATCAATCTTCCTCCGGATCGCGGAAGGTGAACAGAGCTTCGATGCCTGGCTTTCCGAGCAGCTTTCCGCGCAGCCGCTCATGCTGCTTGCTGGTCGCGGATAGCGCAAAGGTCACCCGCTGCAACTCGCCGATGGCATCGCGCTGCACGCCGGTCAGCCGCTCGCCTGCTTTATCCATTGCCTCCAGAATCGACTCCAACATTTGCGTCTGGTCGCTGCCGCGCGCCTCATAGACAAGCGGATAGGCCTTCAAATTGGCGCGCCGCTCCAGAAAGCCCACCACCTCCAGCGCCGCAATGACGATGAATGTCGCTACAAATGCTGCCGCATAGAGTCCCGCGCCGCAGGCCATGCCGATGGAGGCCACCACAAAGATGCTGGCCGCGCTGGTTAGCCCGCTCACCCGGCTGCGGTTGTGTATGATCAGCCCTGCGCCAAGAAAGCCGACGCCTTGAACGATGTTCGAGGCAACGCGGCCTTTGTCGGGATTGGCGTCGCCGGCCAGCACCGCGGAGAGCAGCGTGAAAAACGCTGCGCCCATGCAGATCAACAGGTTGGTGCGCACGCCGGCGGCCTTGCGGCTGAACTCCCGCTCGAGGCCTACCGCCGCGCCCAGCACACAGGCCACCAGCAGGCGGCCGATGGCGCCGTTGACCACCACAATCTGTTGCAGGCGATCAAAGGCAAATGGTTGCGCGAACTGTACCAGTGTCATGTTTATCTCGCTTCCATACGCGATGCTATCACCGTTCCGCCCGGCCTGGTGAGGCGGTTTGCGCCTGACCAGAAGCAAGCGTACCAGAGACGTAAATCGTCCCCGCGGGCTTGCCGGGCGTCGAAGAGCGGCGTACCGCGGTCAGGCCCTGGGGATGCGCCTTGACCGCGCTGTCGATTTCGTCGCCATCGAAGGCCAGCACAATAGCGGCGTGCGTGGCCGGCGCGGCCAGCGCGGCGCTGTAAAACTCCAGATCGCTCTCGCAAATAGTCTGGTGGAGCGGAATCCCGGTGAAGGCGACAATCTCCGGATAAACCGATGTGTTCATCAAGATCACGCCCCGCGGCCGCTCGGCAAGCAGCGCGCGTAATGCCGGAGGAATCTGCTCGTCGTATGACCTGCGCGCCTCGATGATTTTCGTGCCTTCGACATACACCTGCGGACGCTCGCGCAGCATTTGAGCCACGTTGAGCACTACCACTGCGAACAACATGCCTGCCGCGCATCGCTCCCACCAGGGTTTGATTGCACGCGGCTTGAACTCATTCACCGCGGCCAGCGCAAACTGCGCCGCAAAGCCCAGCCCCAGCGCAAAGGCCGGCAGCAACTCCATCCCATAGCGCAGGTTGTACCAGGAGTGCGGCCACCAGACAGGCAGAAAGATAGGCACTGAGCCGTACGAGATTGAATACGCATAGAACGCGACTGGAAACCAGAGCAGCAACGCCCAACTGAATGCACGTTTGCGCGCCACGAGCCAGGCCCACGCCGTTCCCAGAAGGCTCAGTGTCAGCAGAACATTGCCCCAAGCTAAAGCAACCACGTCCAGCTCCGCGGCCTTGATGAAGAAGATCAGCGCAACCCAGGGATTGTGCCATCCCGGATGCGGCGGAAATCCTGGCACGGAGGTGCGAATCTCGATTGCCTTGGCAGAATACGGCCCGCGCAGGAAGTAGAGCCAGTCGCCGAAGTATACGGAATTGTAAACAAACCACGCCACCGGCGCGGCGAGGAGAAGGACGCTGGCAATCCAGAAGCTGAGTGAGCGAAGCCGGCCACGACGAAGGAGCACCAGGCCCATGCACGTCCAGGCGACAAAAGCCATCACCCAGCCGTCATAGCGCGTAAAGATAGCGGCCACCAGAGCGATTACGATGCACCAAAGCAGACAGCGGGCTTGCCTTGGGTCTGCGTCAAAACTCGCGCGCCACTCCACCAGCCAGACCGCAACCCATACCATCTCGCAGACAAACAGCGGCTCCGTCATGGTAGTGGTTTGCAGGTAAAGCAGGTTGGGATTCAGAGCGAAGAAGGATAGCGCCAACGCCGAAGGAGCAGGCGCGAGCCAGCGGCGCGCCAGACGGTATATTCCCGCGCACGACGCAAGAAAGGCTAGCGCCGAAGGTATCACTCCGGCAAAGCCGCTGGCCCACCAGCTATAAATTTGCACGAAGGGAATCAGCAACAAATGCGGCAATGGCAGCCACACCGAGCCCAACTGTGTGAATCCCGGACGGTGCGAGTCCAGCACTCGCCGCGCAATGTGCAGATGAGCCACGGCATCGCCGTAGTTGAGCATGGCGCCGTTGCGCCAGCTCCAGAGGATCGCGGTGATAGAGGCCGCCGCGCACGAGGCCAAGACAAAGAACCACTCCGCGCGCGAGATGTGTTGAGCCGGATTGGATTTCTCAGGCAAGGTGCGTCAACTCGCGAAAAAGGTTGAAGCGTTCGTCGATTTCCGAACGCGTGAGCTTCTGCAGCCGCTCGGTGCCGAATCGTTCGCAGGCAAAGGAGCCCATCACGCTGCCATAGAACATAGCGCGGCGGAAGGCGGCCGGAGATTGCTCAGGCTGCGAGGCCAGGTAGCCGAAGAATCCGCCGGCAAAGCTGTCGCCCGCTCCGGTCGGGTCAACGACCTCTTCCAAAGGCATAGCCGGAGCGCGGAAGGCGCCCTCGCCGTGGAAGAGGGTCGCGCCGTACTCGCCGTGTTTGACCACCAGCGCCTTCGGCCCCAGATTCATTACCATGCGGGCGGCCTGGACGAGGTTGTTATTGCCGGCCAGCATCTTGGTTTCGGTGTCGTTGATGAGCAGAATGTCGAGGCCTTTGAGGACTTCGAGCAGCGCCGGACGATGATCCTTGATCCAGTAATTCATCGTGTCGCCGGCCACCAGCTTCACATCGGGCAGGCTCAAGCGCACGCGCCGCTGCAGGACCGGATCAATGTTGGCCAGGAACAGAAACTCCGAATCGCGATAAGCGTCGGGAATCTTCGGATTAAAGGAGGCAAAGACATTCAGATCCGTGATATGAGTTTTGGCTTCATTCAGGTTTTCGAGATAGGAACCTTCCCAAAAGAAACTCTTGCCCGCGGTATGCTCGATGCCGCGCGTGTCGATGTTGTGCGCCTGGAAAACAGCCTCCTGTCTCTTGCCAAAGTCTTCGCCCACCACAGCGATCACGCGCACATCGGTAAAGAAGCTAGCAGAGAGTGAAAAGTAAGTCGCTGCGCCGCCCAGACAGCGCTCCATGCGTCCCGCTGGAGTTTCAATGGAATCGAAGGCTACGCTGCCTACTACGGTGATGGCCATTATTTTCCTCAATCGCTGAGCTTGCGCCTGTTCGGCTCAGGGCGTGTAGATGTGTCCATCGATCTTTAAGACCGAGCACCAGAAACAGAAGCGCACTTGTTTGTGTGGCGCAATCTCAGCGGTGTTGAGCTGGCGCCACCGATGCAATCCCGCCCGGCAAAACAAACCGCTGAAAGAGGGCGCCTCGTGCTCCCGATGCGGCCATAGTTTTGCCAAATCGGAAGCAAGCTGCTGGTCAGTCAACGGCGCGGATTGTAACGTTGCAGTCATCGCTTTGTCCGACCAGTTCTGTAGTTTACCAGCCCAAATACTTCCCGAAAAGCAGCTTCAGCTTCTCCTTGGCCGCCGCCGGAATTGCTTCAGGCTTGGTCAGCACGGCGTACTTTGCCGCCGAGGCGCAGGCGCAGTTGCGTTCATGAGGCATGGCGGCGACGGCAGCTTTGACAACCTTGGCCGCGTTCTCGGCGTTCTGATGCAACACGCGCACGATCTCCTCGATGGTGACCGCGTCGTGGCCCTCGCGCCAACAGTCGTAGTCGGTGACCATGGCCACGGTGGCGTAGCAGATTTCCGCCTCGCGTGCCAGCTTGGCCTCCTGCAGGTTGGTCATGCCGATCACGTCCGCTCCCCAACTGCGATAGAGATGCGACTCGGCCTTGGTGGAGAACTGCGGACCTTCCATGCAGACATAGGTTCCGCCCAGCTTGCCCACCACGCCCGCCGCCGCGCATCCCTGGGCGGCAGCCTTGGCCACCGTCGCGCAGACCGGATCGCCAAAGGCCACGTGGCCCACGATCCCTTCGCCGAAGAAGGTTGCGACGCGATGAAAGGTCCGGTCGATGAACTGATCGGGAATCACGAAATCCGTCGGCTTGTGCTCTTCCTTGAGCGAGCCGACGGCCGAGACGGAGACGATCCGCTCGACGCCCAGCTTTTTGAATGCATAGATGTTGGCCCGGAAGTTCAACTCCGAGGGCAGGATGCTGTGGCTGCGCCCATGCCGGGCCAGAAAGGCCACCTTGCGCCCCTCCAGTTCGCCCAGTACAAAGACGTCCGACGGTGCGCCAAAGGGCGTCTCGACCCGCTCTTCATGTACGTTGGTAAATCCTGGCATCGAATACAGCCCGCTGCCACCGATGATGCCAATCTCCGCCTGAGCCATCGCTTGCTCCTTCCACCCTAGCCGAGCAATAATCGCTCGCCGGGGACCCTGATCATCTCAGCGCTCCGTATATCCGGCCCGCTGCCTGTCAGTAACAAACACCTTAGTATAAAGGCAAACGACCAACTCCTCCATGACGGCGCGCTCACGGCCCTGCCCCCTAGCAGCGCTGCGCGATAGAATGAACGGCAGCAAGATGGAAACAGCGAGGATTGTGAAATGGCAGCGTATGCAATTCCTGAAGTAGTGAGCCCCAAGCCCGTCGCGAAAGACGAGGTTTTGTTAATCGCCAGTGGCGATCTCCGCCAATCGGCAAACGAGGTTTGCTGGCCCGCGCAGGCCGGCTTAGAACAGAAGTTGACAGCCGCTTTTCTCGAAGAGGGAGTCAAGCTGCGCCGCGCTCACCCGGTCGACCCTGTTTTGAAGCACGGCTTCATTCACTCGCAGCGCATGGGGATGCGGGTCTTCGAGAGCATCCATCCCGATGCGCCCATCGTAGTAGCTGAGGCGGTCTGGCAATACAGCGCCCATGTGCTCGTGGGGCTGCTCTCCCATCGCGGCCCTATCCTCACCGTAGCCAACTGGAGCGGCCAATGGCCCGGCCTGGTGGGCATGTTGAATCTGAATGGTTGCCTGCGCAAGAGCGGTGTTCCCTTTACAACTCTCTGGAGCAAGGACTTCACTGATCCGCTCTTCAAACGCGGGTTGCGGGAATGGATCAGAAATAAATACTTTGTACACGACACCTCGCACGTGCATCCTTTTGAGTTGACCAAGGTGGGCGAGGCCGAACGCGTTCTCGGCATGGCGCTGGCCAATGAACTGCGCAGTAAGAAAGCGCTGCTCGGAGTCTTCGATGAGGGCTGCATGGGCATGGCCAACGCCATCGTCGAAGATTCACTGATGAACCCCGCGGGAATTTACAAGGAACGCCTCAGCCAGTCGGCGCTCTATGCGGCGATGCGCGAGGTCGCCGCTGAGGAAGCGCAGAAGATTCGCAAATGGCTCGACGCCAGCGGCATGCGCTTCAAGACCGGGCCCAACGAAGCCACTGATTTGACCGACGCGCAGATTCTCGACCAGTGCTGCATGTACATCGCCGTACTTCGCATTGCCGATGAGTTCGGCTGCGATGCCGTCGGCATTCAATACCAGCAGGGGCTCAAGGACCTGGCGCCCGCCTCCGATCTCGTCGAGGGATTGCTGAACAACGTCGAGCGTCCGCCCGCTTATAGCCGCGACGGCCGTGAGCTTTATGCCGGCCGGCCGCTGCCTCATTTCAATGAGGTTGACGAGTGCGTCGGCGTCGATGCGGTGGTCACCAATCGCGTCTGGACGGCGATGGGGCTCGATCCAGCCACCACTCTGCACGATGTCCGCTGGGGCGAGCGATACGCCGCCAACGGATTCGATGAGTTCGTCTGGCTCTTCCAGATCTCCGGCGCCGTTCCCGCCTCACATCTCGCCGGCGGCTACAAGGGAGCCGTCAGCGAGCGCCAGCCGTCCATGTACTTCCGCCTCGGCGGCGGTACGCTGAAGGGCGTTTGCAAACCCGGCGAGGTGGTCTGGAGCCGCGTCTTTGTCGAGAGGGACCGCCTCAAGGTTGATCTGGGACGCGCCGCGGCGATCTCTTTGCCTGAGGCGGAGACCAATCGCCGCTGGGCCGAAGTAACACCGCAGTGGCCCGTCATGCACGTGGTTCTGCATGGCGTCGACCAGAACCAGTTCATGGCTCGCCATCCCTCCAACCACATCTGTGTCGCCTACGCAACTTCAGCCCAGGAGGCCGACCGCGCCCTGGCTGCAAAGGCGACCATGTTTCATAAAATGGGTCTCGACGTTTATCTATGCGGAGTTCAACTGTAGCGCGCAAACCGCACCTGAAGGCGCCAGCAGCGCCGAAGTCCATGTGGACTTCGGCGCTGCTGGCTTGCTCGTTGAGCACGGTTCTTCCGGTCAGTGAGCGGGTCCGGCCCCGCTCATTTGATCTGCAGTTGATCGATCTCGAACTGGAACTTGCCCAGCGACATCACCTTCACAAAGCCCAGCCCGGTCAGGTCGCTGCCGTCGGTCTCAAAGGTCGAGAACGGGAAGGTATACAGCTTCCACTCCGGGCCCGCGACAAATTGGGTCATGGCCGGCATCTGGCCGGAGTTTCCCGAGCGGCTTTCGGTCAGCACGATAAGCGTGTAGGTGCCGCCGTCGCCCTTGGCCCAGAAGCTGATCTCCTTCTTGCCCGACAGATTCACGGGCTGCATGGGCCCGGTGCCCGGCGAGTAGAGGGCTCCGGCAAACGGGAACTGCTGTCCGGCAACCACCTCGCCGGTCACCTGCAATGCGCCCTTGGTGTTGTCTGCGCCGGGCGAGACTACGGTGAGGGAGGCAGTAGATTTTCCTCCATTCATCGCGTCTCCGGCGCCAATCCATGAGCCGTAGTTGGCCGAAATCTTCAGGTCGTCGAAGTTGCTTACCATGCCCGACTCGGAGCCGGCCGGCGGAGGAGGGAGCACCGTCTTGCCGGTGTCGGTGTGCAGGCCCGTCACGCTCAGCCGCACCGTGCTGGTCTTGTCGGAACTGGGGCCGACCATCAGCTCGTAGACCCCGGGCTCGACCACCCGGTTCATGTCAAGATTCAGGATCGAAAGCATCTCCGGCGTCACGGTAAACTCGACGGTCTTCTTTTCTCCCGGCTGCAGCGTGATGCGCTCAAAGCCCTTCAACTGCATGACCGGCTGGGAGACCGAGGAGACCCTGGGATGGACGTACAGCTCGGCCACCTCGTCGCCGGCGCGTTTGCCGGTGTTGGTCACATCCACGCTCACCTTGGCCGTGCCGCCCGTATAGATCTGTTTGGGCTCGACGCGCAGATTGTCGAAGCTGAAGGTCGTATAACTCAACCCGTAGCCGAAGGCGAAGAGCGGCTGGCGCGTGCTGAACTCATAGCTGCGGTCATCGGTGGGCTTGTGGTTGTAGAAGTCGGGTAGGGCGCCCACGGTGTGAGGAAAGGTGATGGGCAGCTTGCCGCCGGGATTCACATCGCCGAAGATGACCTCGGCGGCGCCTGTCCCGCCTTCCTCGCCCAGATAAAAGCCCTCCAGGATCGCGGGAACCTTCTCGGCAATGTAGTTGATCGACAGCGGTCGGCCGTTGAGCAGAAGCACTACTGTCGGGGTTCCCGTCTCCACCACGGCCTTCACCAGGTCATTCTGCGCGCCCAGCAGGTCAAGGGAATCGCGATCACCGCGGTGGTCTTCCGACCATGCTTCGCGGTTGGTGCTTTCGTTCTCGCCGACCACCAGAATGACCACATCGGCCTTACGCGCCGTCTCCACGGCCTCCTGGATGGAGGCGGTCTGCGTCTTGGGATCGACGAGCTGGACATTATCAGCATTCGATCCCAGGTAGCCCTGGGGCGCGGTGGTGATCTTGCAGCCCTCGGCATAGAGCACGCTGGCCTTGTTTCCCACGCGCGCGCGGATACCGTCGAGAACGCTCACCCCATAAACGGGATTGCGGCTATATCCGCCGATATGGACGTCGGCGGCGTTGGGTCCGATCACCGCAATCGTCTTCAGTTTCGACAGATCGAGGGGCAATAGATCCTTGTCGTTTTTGAGCAGCACGACGGCCTTGCGCGCCGCTTCCAGGGCGATTTTGCGGTGTTCCTCGCCGTTGGTTATGCGCTCCGCATAGTCCGGGTCAGTGTAGGGATCGTCGAAGAGTCCCAGCCGGAACTTGACCGCCAACACGTGGGCGACAGCCTGGTCCACTTCGCTGGCCGGCACCAGACCCTGCTTGACCTGCTCCACCAGAGTGCGATAGGCGGAGCCGTCGGAGAGGTCATAATCGACGCCGGCCGCAAGCGCCAGCCGCGCCGCATCCCGGGTGGTGGCGGCCACATGATGGGTTTGCGCCATCATCTGAATTCCGAAGTCGTCGGAGATAATGTAGCCCTTGAATCCCCACTCCTGGCACAGAACCTTGCCCAACAGCCAGCGATTCATGTGCGAGGGTACGCCGTCGATCTCGTTGTAAGAAGCCATCACGCTGCCCACGCGGGCCTCCTGGACCGCGGCCTGAAAGGGCACCAGAAAGTTCTCGCGGATAACCCGTTCGGAGTAGTTCCCCGGAGCCGTGTTGGTGCCGCCTTCCGGCTGCCCATGCACCGCGAAGTGCTTGGCGGTGGCCATCACATGGTGGCGGCCGATGATGAAGTCATCGCCCTGCAGCCCCTCGATGGCCGCAACCCCCATGCGCGAGACCAGGTAGGGGTCTTCGCCATAGGTTTCTTCCGTGCGGCCCCAGCGGGGATCGCGGGCAATGTCCAGTACCGGCGAGAAGACCTGGCCCACGCCGCGCGAGCCAGCCTCGTCGCCGGCCGCGGTAAAGACCCGCTTGACCAGCGCCGGATCCCAGGTGCTGGCCAGCGCCAAGGTCGCAGGAAAGCTGGTGCTGCCATACTCCATCAGGCCATGCAGGGCCTCGCCCATGAACAGCGCCGGAATGCCCAGGCGCGTCTTCTCGCGCTGATAGCGCTGCACTCCATTGCGCAGAATCGCCGCCTGGCGCGCGGTGAACTTTACCTCCGGACCCCAGGTGCTCAGAATTGTCTGCCGCGCCGTTTCGCTGGTATAGGTTCCAGTGGGGTCGATCACCTCAATCCGGCTCTCCCAGCCGGTTGCAAGCTGGTCCACCTTCTCCTCCAGCGTCATTCGCGACAGCAGATCAGCCACCCGGTCCTCGATGGGCAGGCTGGCGTCCTTATAGCGAGGCACATCGGCTGGCGCCGCGGGCTTGTCAGGAGTGGCCGGTTTTGCCGGGCTAGCTGTCTTAGGTTTGCTGACCGGCTTCGCCTGGCCACCGGCCGTCAAAGGCAACACCATCAGGCTGATCATCAGGCCGGCAATCAGTTGCAGCCGGAGGCTGCATAGAGGGCTCTTCATCATGTGTATTGGCATTTCGAATCCTTTCCAATGTTCCAGTCGGCAATTCTACTCAGAGAGCCTGCGCAAAGCAAGAATGGTTCACCGGGAGCGCCCGGTCCTGAGCGGGGATTCCCAGGTTGCAGTCTCCGCACCTCTGGATGGAACCCGCATTGCTAACCACCTGGCTGCCTGCGGGATGCGATGATTAGAAGATAGCTCCCGTTCGCATTCCCGCGCCGGGCGCGGACTCACCCGGAGAAACGCTCGATGCGCCGTGTTGCGCTCATTTACAATCCGGCATCCGGCCAGCACTCCTGGAGGCATCACGCAGCCATCGACAAGGCGCTCATTGTCCTTCGCAACGCAGGCGTTGAAGCCAAAGCCCATGAAACCATCGCTCCTGGCAGCGCCGGTGTTCTGGCCGACGAGGCCGTGCGCCGCGGCTGTGACACGATTATTGCCTGTGGAGGCGATGGCACCGTCCATGAGGTTTTGCAGAGCTTGGTTGGCACCACCGTAGCTTTGGGCGTGGTGCCGTTTGGCACCGCCAACGCGTTGGCAGCGAATCTCGGCTTGCACACCTCGCCGGCAAAGGTGGTTCACAGGCTGCTGACTGCCTCTCCTGTAAATGTCTCCGTCGGCCAAATCTCTTATCGGGACGCAAGCGGCGCTACGCGCACGCGCTACTTTACAGTCGCTGCCGGGGTGGGACCCGATGCGCTGTTTCTCTCCCGGCTCGATCCCATTCTGAAGCGGCGAATCGGCTATCCTCTCTACCTGGTTGAGGGTTTCCGCGTCTGGGTCACGCATTCCTTTCCACTGTTTGAAGCGGCTTTTGAGGAAAACACCGGCGCCAAGCCGCGCGTGGAGCTGATCTCCCAGCTTTTAGCTGTGCGTATTCGCGACTTTGGCGGCGTTCTCCACAATCTGGCCCCAGGCGCCACCCTGCACAAGGACGGCCTGCGCCTGGTGGCCTTCAAGACCCGCAACCGTATGCACTACTTTTTCTACATCATGTCCGCAATTCTGGGCCGGCCCCGGTCCACGCAAGAGGTTGAACTACTCGACGCCGTCTCGGTTGAATGCCGCCCGTGCAACGGAACATCGCCACACATTTATGCCGAGGCCGACGGAGAGCTGCTGGGCAATCTGCCGGTTCGCATCGAGATCGCTTCCCAAACCGTGACCCTGCTGATTCCACCCAACGCAAGACCGTGACAGAGCAGCTTTTATCGGCATCCGACCTGGAGGTGCTGGAGGGGTTCTTTGCGCGACAACTGCGTGACATTGCGCGCATGATTTAGGGGCGTGAGATCTCTCGATGGACGGCGAAGATTCCTCAGTGTGTCAGGCGGCCATCAATCTGAAATATGTGCGGATGGAAGAACAGCCCGACATGGAATTATTACGCTGTGGCAGTTGGCCCTAATTAGGCACGACAAAAAGCGTGATCGATTGCGCCGGGAAGGTGTAGTTGGCGATGGTGCTGGCGGCGCCCCCCGTCCCGGGCTTCACAGTGACGATAGGCTGAGCAACGATGGCATTCAGATTGGCGTTGCTGTAAAGATAGGCCTGCGCAGTGGTTGTAGTTGTAGCCAGACCGTTGATCGAGAGTGTGCTGGTCAGATCGCCATAGGTCTTGTTGATCACCACTACGGTTACTGCGTTGTCCGCGCTGCGCAGCGCTCCGTACACCGACAGAATCCCCTGGTTGCCGGTCGTCGAGTTCAGAGCTGTATTGCCGTACATAGAGTGTTTTCCGTCGTAGTTGCGGTAGATCTCGTATGCCATCAGGCCGGGAATCTGCGAGGTCGGATCGGGAGTTCCCCACAAGGTGGCAATATCCAGGCTGTATTTTCCGAAGATGCCCAGGATATCGGCCTGGGCCAGGGCGCCGTTGATGTGCTCCTGTCCGCCCCAGTTGTATTCCGTAAAGGCTATCTTCGTGCCGGGGTAATCCTTTGAAACCCAGGCCTGTGCCATGGGAATCAGTTGCGGAGCCTGTAACGGAACATTGCAGCTTGTAGTGTAGCTCGGGTCGGTGATGTAATTCGGCTGCGGCTCGTTGGGATCGGTATAGGTTGGGTCCCAGAAGACGCGCGTCGAGTTCAGCCGGGCCTGCTGTTCCCCGGTGTCGCCTGCGGTGCTAAAGGCGACGCCATTCCCGTTGTATGTGGCCGCATAATAGGTGTGCAAGTCCAGGTAATCCAGCAGGCGGGAGCCATAGGTGGTAGAAGCCGCCGCGAATTGCTGCAAGTAGTACTCGATGAACGGAACACCGCCGTGCGCTTCGCGGTCGACTGGATTGCTCCACGGCTGCCAGCAGGGCCCTCCCCCGCTGCCCCAACCGCTTTCCACATCCTTCTTGGAATAAAAGTAATCCCACCAGTAATCCATCACAGGACCGCTTACCTCAGCGGTCGGATCGGCGGTCTTGACGGCCTTTGCTGTGGCAATGCTGTTGTTTGTCAGCTCATCATATGTGAAGGGCACGGGATGCACATCGATGTGCACGCCGTCCCACCAGCTGGGTTCGTTATCCAGCTCGTAGATGGCCACGCCACCATTGGCCGCGCTGCCGAACTTGTTTACGAGGTAGCTTACCCAGGTGGCATCGAAGGTGGCGGGGTTGACCTGGTAGTAAGTGTCGGTGGGATCGTTCACCACCTTGGTTCCATTCGTCAGGATGCCGTTGCCGCAGTCGGTCCGGTATGGGTCGACCGTCTGCTGTGCCCCATATTTGGCCACAGAGAAGCTGCATGCCGAGTTGTCAGCCGGTACCCATCCAATGATGGGCACAGTGCCCATGGTTTTGGCTCCGACCGTGGCATCGTTCTCCACCTGTGTGTTGAATGTGCTGGTGTTGGGGGCGCCGCTGGGCGTGTTGATAGGGTTGCTGTTGTCGATATAGTTCTCAAAGTACCAGTCGCTGCCTTTTGCGTCTAAGTCGTACAGGTAGTTGTAGCTGGTGGCCTCGTTTCCGCCCCAGCGATCGATGGGAAGGCTGAAGGCCGCGGCTTCGGCCATGTTGCTGACGCCGCCACTCATGCCGTAGATGTACGGGCTTATCGCGTGGGTCTGGCCGGTTGCACTGGCATCCACTGAAAGCGCCGGGCCGGCGGCAGTGGCCGGCTGGCTAATGGTCACGGTTGCGTTGGCGCTCAACCCGCTGGTCGCGCCCGAGCTGCTGGTGGCAGTCACTGTAACGGTGGCCGGAGCCGGGTAGGGCGTGGTGTAAAGGCCGCCTGTGGTGATGGTGCCTGGGCTTAAGCTGCTGCCGGTAGGGGCGGCCACGGTCCATGTCACCGCCGTGCTTGTCGTGCCGTTGATTGCGGCCGTGAACTGCACCTGGCTCCCGATCAATGCGGTCGCAGGATTGGGGGTTACGGCGACCGGTGGCACGGTGTAGTTGGCTGTGACTGTCGTGTTGGCGTTCAAGGTCACGTAGCAGGTAACGGTGCTGACGCTGGTGCATCCGGTCCACGACGAGAAGCTATTGCTGCCCGAGGCGGCGGGAGCAGTCAGAGTGACGGCTGTCCCGGCGTTGTAAGTGCGGGTGAAGTTCGTCGTCCCATTGGCCGTGCCGCTGTTGTCGGCGGGAGAGACGGCCACCGCTACGCTGCTTGCCGGATTGGTCGAAGCCACCGTGAGCACGTAAGTCGTGACAGGAGGGGGAACAAAGCCGCCCCCGCCTCCGCAAGCTGTGATCAACAGGCTCGGTCCAATGCCCAGCCAAGCCGCCGCAACCAACCGCAAATCTCTCATCTCGACCGTCCCGCTTACCATAAAAGCCCCCTATATCTCATTTTCCCGAAAAGATCGGAAGCGCCGCAGCTTCTCCTGCGGGAGAGGCACGCAACGATTGTACTAGGGCTTGTTATCAACTGTAATTGATCAGCTTGAGAAGCTTGACGAGCAAGAGGCGGGCCAAGACGAGATTGCGGCGGCCGGTAAGACGGAGGGCAAGTTTCTCGGCGATCTGCCGGTCCGCATCGAGATCGCTCCCCAAACCGTAACCCTTCTGATTCCGCCCAACGCGAAGCCCTGAAAGCCGCGTACAAACCAACCTAGCAAGGCCTATTCCTGTATCCAATTGAGCAGATTCTACGTTCACAGCGTGAAAAACTCGGACATGGCTGCTCTGGGGCACAAGTTGAGCCGGATGAGCGGCCTGCGAAAACGCCGGGAGGAAACATGCTTGGAATCGTCTTGATCGTGGTTTTAATTCTTCTACTCATCGGCGCGCTGCCGACATGGCCGCACAGCAGGAACTGGGGATATTATCCGTCCGGCGGGATTGGATTCATCTTCGTGATCCTCATCATTCTGCTGTTGCTGGGCCGAATCTGAACTGGAGGTCCACTTCAATGAACCGCTGTTGGCATCTGAGGCTTGTTCGCGCGGCGGCACTCGTTTCGGCGGTGCTGCTGTCGAGCGGAACCATGGCTGCCTACTCCGTTCTGACACACGAGGAAATCATAGACCTGGCATGGACCTCCGAGATTCGACCACTCCTGCTTGAGCGCTTTCCGGGCCTGACCAAAGACCAGATCAAGGAAGCACATGCCTACGCCTATGGCGGCTCAGTGATCCAGGATCTGGGTTACTACCCGTTCGGCAGCAAGGATTTCAGCAACCTGACGCATTACGTTCGCACAGGGGACTTTGTCCTGGAGTTACTGGTTGAAAGCCAGAACGCCGACGAATACGCCTTTGCGCTGGGCGCGCTTTCGCACTATGTGGCGGACATTGACGGTCACCCGGCGGTCAACGAGGCGGTCGCGCTCCATTATCCAAAACTGCGCGCGAAATATGGTAATTCCGTTCGCTATGCCCAGGACAAGACGGCGCATTTGAAGACGGAGTTTGGATTCGACACATTGCAGGTGGCGAAGAATCGTTATGCGCCGGAACAGTATCACGATTTCATCGGATTCCAGGTCTCGGAACCGCTGCTGGAGCGGGTCTTCCCGGTGGTATACGGGCTGGAGCTGAAGGACGTGCTGGCACACGAGGATCTGGCGGTTGGTTCCTATCGCTACTCTGTCAGCCGGTTGATTCCGGAGATGACCCAGGTGGCGCTTCAGACGCACAAGAAGGACCTGATGCGCGAGAAGCCTGACTTTGCCAGACAAAAGTTCCTGTATCGCCTATCCCGCTCGGATTATGAGAGAACGTGGGGAAAGACCTATACAAAGCCGGGACTGGGCACACGAATCTTATCCACGCTTCTGCGCTTTGTGCCGAAGATAGGTCCCTTCAAAGGATTGGGGTTTAATAACCCGACCCCGAAAACGGAAGATCTGTATATCAAAAGCATCAACATAACCACCGATCATTACCGCACACTGCTGGAAGAGGTGCGCGCAGGCAAGCTGGTTCTGCCTAACTGCGATCTCGATGACGGCAAGAAAACCGAGTCAGGAGAATACTCGCTTGCGGACGAAACCTACGCAAGCCTTCTGGCGCGGTTGGCAGCGGGAAACTTCGAGCGGACGTCTGCCCAGTTGCGCAAGAACATTCTTGGTTTCTATTCCGGCCCTTCGCTGCCGGCCGAGACCGGAAAAGACCCGGCTCGTCGGCAAAAGGTCCTGGATGATTTGAGCCGGTTGAGATCCGCGGCGCCTGCGCCGGTTGCGGCGGATCATCCTTCCATCGCAAAACCGTGAAACTACTCCAGCTTTGCAGGAGCAACCACATACACATACTCCAGCGGCTCTTTTCCCGTGTTCGCCACGTTGTGGCGAGTCGCTGGCGGGATGTAGACAAGCGCTGGAGCCGTGAACGGTTGCCCGGCTTGCCCCTCGATCAGCGCCTCGCCCTGGCCGCGCAGGATGACCAACGCCTCCTCGTTTTTGCCGGTGGTGTGCCAGCCGACTGTGGCGCCGGGCTTCAGGCGTACAAAGCCGCTGTGCATCCCTGTTGTTTGGGGAACCCCTTCGAGCAATGGACGATCTTCTTGCGCGCCACTAAGCGGCACCATCAGCGGTTGCAGCTTTGCCTGCTGCGCGAAGATGGGTGAAGCCGCCAAGAGCAAGCCTGCCGCTACAAGGCCTTGCAGAAGCGGCGAAATTGGGCGCATAGTGTCCTCCGGCGTAAGATAACAGATTCCTGTCCGCGGCGCATGCGAATTTAACAGTACTTTGCCACATACTAATACTGTTTTCGTGCTACGCATGCAATAATCATTTTCATGGCGCTGTTGCTGCTTCCGTTTATGACGCATCGGTTGGCATTTTTGTCCTTTCTGCTGGCGCCTTGCCTCCTGCCCGCGCAGGAGATTTTGTTCACGGGACGCATCGTTGATCCGCAAGGGAAGGCGCTGCCAGGGGCAAGCGTACAGCTTCTGGACCATTCACAGATCATGGCTAGAACGATCACCGGGTCTGATGGGCAATTTGAGTTCAAGCTCAAGGCCGCGGGCGCGTTCGTGCTTATGGTGAATGTGGCGGGGTTCCGCGTTGTCAGCCGCGCGGTCACGGTTCGCTCCGGCAGCAATGAACCGGTTGAGATTCGCCTGAGCCAGGTTGCCGCGCGCAGCGAAACGGTGACGGTCACAGCTGATCTCAACGGCGGCGACGTCCTAATGCCCGACCCAGCCGTGAAGGTTCTTGCCACCGAGGACCTCCTCGATGCCAACCCCGGCCGCCCCGGCGCGCCTATCTCCATCCCCGGCTATCCGATTGAGACCGCTTCGAGCGGCATCAAGGCGCCGCAGTACTTCGCGCCTGGCATCGCAGGAGACCACGGCGAATCCATAGCTATGTTCATTCAGGTGGGCAGCTACCTGGCGCCCAACAATCTTTCTGCCAACGCTCACGGCAACGGGTACACCGATCCCAACATCTTCGTCGCCGACGCGATTGAAAGTGTGCAAGTGGATGGTGGCTCCTTCAACGTTCGCGAGGGCAACCACGCCCTCAACCTCGCGGCCATCTACGGCCTCCGCTCCCACATGCCGCCGTTTCTCAGCCTCATCACCGACTATCGCGACGCCACCATCACCGCCGGCATGAGTCCCTCGGAGAACTCCTGGATAGCGATAGAAGGCTCCTACGGTAACGGATTCATGGATCGCCTTGAACACCGCAAGCAATTCAAGCTGAATGGCGGCGAAAGCTGGCACCCGGGAGACCACACCATCACCCTTGCCGGCATCGTTTACTACGGTGTTGGCTACGTGGCGGGATTGAGCCCGATCTACGGCTTCAACTTCACGGACTCCGCCACGGGCTTTGTTCAGTACCCTGACACCATCGACCCACGGCAGAAGGACCAGACGCACACGGCGCTCGTTGCCGCAAACGATGTGTGGAAGCGTGGCGCTCACCAGGAGTTGCAATTCTCCGGCTTCTTCCGCACCTACAATCTCTCGCTTTTCTCCGACTTCGGCCTCGGCTTGATCCGTCAGAGTGAATGGCGCACTGTGGGCGGGGTGAGCGCTGCTTACCTTAACCACATCACGAAGACCTTCACTCTCTTTGCCGGGACCGATTACGAGCGCGAAGCCCCGCGACGCGACGATCTGGATCACTACGATTTCTTCGATCCCGCCAATCCCAACACCTACGGGCCGTTCGTTAAGATCATGGCCGCCAATGTCACCATCGCTCCGGTCACGCCCTACATCGCCGGAGAGGGCGAACTGGGCAAGCATCTGCACTACTACCTGGGCTGGCGGCAGGACCAGGTGTGGGTCGACCAGCAGAACCTGCTCATGCCGTCAGCCTCCTGGAGCAAGTGGGCGCCGGTGCCGAACCCAAAGATGACGGTCACTTACCTGCCGGGCAACTTGCGCTGGGCGCCTAACGTCTCAGCCAGCTTCGGCAAGTCGTACTTCACCGAAGATCCGCGGCCGGGAAATGATTACCACGGCCCGGGCTCGATGCTGCCCGTGGAGCAGGCACGCTCCTATCAGTTGGTGGCAAGCAAAACCTTCCACCGGACCGACTTCAAGCTGATCCTGGGCCACGAGACGCAGAACGCCGAATACGGCAAGATCGACTCGGACCAGGGATTGCAGTTCCCTCTTGGACCGGGGCGCATTCGCTACCTGGCGGCGACGGTGCGGCAGGGATTTACCAGCGGGTCGTTGCAGGCAACCTTCGAGCAAGCCGATGCGCGTCTCCTCAACACAAACTATCCAAACGCTGTTTTGCCGGGGAACCCCTACTCCATCATTCCCGAAGCGCCGCGGCTGGTCGGTGACATCACCGGCGTCTATCGCAAGTTGCCTTTACATCTTGAAGCGAAGGCCGAATTCGAGTATGTGGGCAGGAAAGTAGTGGGTACCGGCTGCGACGAGGCCGCCTATTATGCGGACGGCGGTGGACTGCTCGGTACATCGAACCCCGCTCTCAGTCTCTATTGCCTTGGCGCGCCCAACAAGGAGTTCCGCGTGGCTCTGGCGCGGCCCTTCCTGAACAATCGTCTCAGCGTCGGTCTAAACGCGATGTGGGCCAGCGGTTATACGGGGCAGACCGAAGAAAATTTTGCCTGCGCAACCTTTCCGAGCAACGATTGTCCCGCACAGCTCCCTGACGGCACATGGACCATAACGGGGGTCCCTGGGGTGGTACCGGAGACGACTGTTTACGTGTCCGGAGGCACGGGCGTGAACGCCTACCTCAACAATCTGGTCCCCGCCAACCAAGTCCAGGAAGTGGTGGGCGTGCGCATTCCTTCGTATGCCAGCATCAATCTGACCTGGCACTTTGGCAAATCGCACGGTAAATAAGAGATTGCAGAACAAGGAAAACGGCCGGGGAGCAAATGCTTCCCGGCCTCTTTTGTTTCTTCTCCCGGTGGATCAGTGTTTATGCGCGTGCTTGTGTCCGTGCTCGTGAGAGTGCTCAATCTCGTGCGCAGGAACGGTCATCACCAGGCGGCCGTGCTGGACTCCTTTGAGGCCAATCAGCAGATCCGCAAATTGTGCAACCTGGGCCGATTTGCCGTGCACGATCAACACCTCAAGGCAGGAATCGTGGTCCAGGTGCGCGTGGCTGGTGGAGACCACCAGTTCATGATGCGCATGCTGCGCCTCGGTCAGTTTTTCGGTGATGCCATGGGCGTGGTGATCGTAGATGAGCGTAACCGTGCCGACAACCGTTGCCTCCGGCGCCGCGGTCTGCTCGGTTACCAGCCGGTCGCGGATCAAATCCCGAAACGCTTCTGACCGGTTGATATAGCCCCGCTGCTGAATCGAGCGGTCAAACCGCTTCAAAAGCTCCGAATCCAGTGCAATCCCGATCCTGCTTAAAACACCCATACAAACTCCTGCCAGGATGAGCGGCTTTCCCCAGCCTTCAGGGGAAGAACCAGAGTAGCACGATAGCGCTGATCATGCTATCGGGGCTCCGGCAACCATAAATTGTGTTTTCCGTGCCTCCATAAGCCCACCGCCGGGCATTTCATTGACTCCGGGGCCTGATTCGGGTATTCTGAAGTCCTTGCGCGGTGTTGCGCCTGGGGTCTTTGTGTGTCGGGGCTCCCATTGGCAAGCTCTTCGTCGATGGGATGAGTCATTTCACCCGGACCCGGCTGGTTGATGCCCTGTAGGGTATTGGCTGGAACAGGTTGCCGGCTGCCGGATTAGAGTTTAGAAGCGCTTTGCAGGCGCAGATCCGCCGCAGCCAGAGCCCTTTTCAGGGCCAGCCCCGCACTCCTCACCCGAACAGATTTGTTTGGCAGTGGGTGGAAATTCAAGCGGTTCCACAATAACGTGCCCTTTCTGTCATTGTGCAGTGTGGCATTTTCTTGAGGAAAATGCCACTTGATGACAGTGGTTTCGGGGTGCAGCAATTGTGAAACCGCTGTAGGCCCATGCGCTGGATTGGCGCGGGCAGGAGCGCTTTGCGCGGGTTTTTTGTTGGACTTTTTAGGCGTTTAGAGGGCAGGAGAGAGATGGGTACCTTTGTTCCGAGCGGCAAGAATATTGACCGCAAATGGTTTGTCATAGATGCCAGTGGCAAAACGCTGGGCCGTCTGGCGACCAGGGTCGCCGATGTTTTGAGCGGCAAACTGAATCCGCAATATGTGCCGTACATCGATGTAGGCGACCACGTGATCGTGATCAACGCGGAAAAGATCCGTCTGACCGGCCTGAAGTCGCAGAACAAGCTCTATCGCCGCTACACAGGTTTCCCTGGCGGGCTGCGCGAAGAGTCGATCATACGCGTGATGAACCGCAAGCCGGAACTGATTCTGGAACAGGCCATCAAGGGAATGTTGCCCAAGAGCAAGATGGGCCGCCAGATGGCCACCAAACTCAAGGTTTATCGCGGCGACAAGCACCCTCACGAAGCGCAGAAGCCGGTGGCGTTGGAGATTGCTTAGGTACAGCTATTAGCTATTAGCTTTTTTATCGGAATTCGAACTTTTTTGCCGTGGTTTTAGCTAATAGCTTAAGGCTGACGGCTGGGAACTATGAGGAAAAAGAATGGCAGATCTGGTTCAGTATTACGGGACGGGGCGGCGCAAGTCGGCGATTGCCCGCGTCTTTTTGCGTCCCGGCACGGGCGAGTGGAAGGTCAACGGCAAGGCGTTCGATGCGTACTTTGTGACCGAGCAGCAGCGAGTGGCCGCAAAGCGCACCCTGGCTCTGGTCGAAATGGCCTCCAACTTTGACGTGGTGACCACCGTCAAGAGCGGCGGAGTATCGGCGCAGGCCGATGCCGTCAAGATGGGCGTTGCCCGCGCGCTGGTCCAGTTCAATCCCGAGTTGCGCGCGGTGCTCAAGGCCGAAGGCCTGCTGACCCGCGACTCGCGCATGAAGGAACGCAAGAAGTACGGGCAGAAGGGCGCTCGCAAGAGGTTCCAATTCAGCAAGAGATAGTTTTCAGTGGTCAGTTGTCAGTAATCAGTTTTCAATTCCCGGCGGTTTCGGTATTACTGACAACTGAAAACTGACAACTTGCTTCACCAAATTCCCGCAATAGCGGGTTCAATCCGGGCGCTGGCATCGACCACCCGGATGCAATCCACGAAGGAGGCCAATGGCCACGATCACTATGAAGGAGCTGCTCGAAGCGGGTGTTCACTTCGGGCATCAGACCAAGCGCTGGAATCCCAAGATGAAGGAATACATCTTTGGCGAGCGCAACGGGATCTACATTATCGACCTGCAGAAGACGCTCAAGCTATTCAAGGAAGCGTCGAAGTTTGTCACCGACCTGTGTGCCAGCGGCAAGACGATTCTGTTTGTCGGCACCAAGCGCCAAGCGCAGGAAGCAGTGGCCGAAGAAGCCACCCGCGCAGCAATGCCCTACGTCAACCAGCGCTGGCTGGGGGGGCTGCTGACCAACTGGGTGACGGTGCAGAAGTCGGTAAAGCGCCTTCAGGAACTGGATGAGATGGCCACCGACGGCCGCTATGAGCTGCTGACCAAGAAGGAAGTAATCAAGCTGGAGCGGGAGCGCAAGCACTTGCAAGCGAACCTGGCCGGCATCAAGACGATGAAGCGCCTGCCGGACGCGTTGTTTATCGTCGACTCGAACAATGAGACGATTGCCGTCAAGGAAGCCCGCAAGCTGGGCATTCCGGTGGTGGCCGTAGTGGATACCAACTGCGACCCCACGGTGGTCGATTACGTGATTCCCGGCAACGACGACGCGCTGCGCGCCATTCGCCTCTTTACTTCGAAGATCGCCGATTCGGCGGCCGAGGGCGTGAACCTAGTGGGCGACAAGGCATTTGCCGAGGAATCGCCCCTGCCTGAATCCGTGACGGAGACTGCGGCCGATGAGGCTGAGCCGTTCGAGGCCGAAGATGTGGACCTGGAAGCGGCTCTGGGCGGCGGCATTCGCAAGGCGCCCGCTGCGGTGGCGACGCTGGAAGACGAGGCCGATGTGGTTGAGGGAGTGCGCTAATCTTTGCTGCGTGCCAAAGTGCTATATGAGACGAGCGTGGCCCCAGCATTGAGCGCCACGCTTTTCTTATGTATGAGAAACTTTGGCGTGAATAAACCTAAGACTGGCTAAATTCAGGAAAAGAGAGACTAGGACAGTGAGCGAAAAGATTGATGCAAAATTGGTGAAAGAGCTTCGGGAAAAGTCCGGCGCGCCCATGGGCGACTGCCTGAAGGCGTTGCAGGAGACCAAGGGAAACATCGAGGAGGCCTTTGTGGTGCTGCGCAAGCGGGGCATGGCCTCGGCGCAGAAGAAGGCCGCGCGCACCACCAACGAGGGCGCGGTGGGGACGTATATCCACGCCGGCGGCAAGATCGGCGTGCTGCTGGAGCTGAATTGCGAGAGCGACTTCGTGGCCCGCACCGATGACTTCCAGGAGCTGATGAAGGACATCGCCATGCACATCGCGGCCAGCGATCCGCGATTCGTCAAGCCCGAAGACGTAACCGCTGCCGACCTCGACCGCGAAAAGGATATTTATCGCGCCCAGGCCGCCACCACCGGCAAGCCGGCCCCGGTGATTGAAAAGATCGTCGAGGGCAAGATGGCCAAGTTCTACGAGGAGGTCTGCCTGCTGGAGCAGCCCTTTATCAAGGATCAGACCATCAGCATCAAGGAGCTGATCGGACAGAAGGTCGGCAAGCTGGGTGAAAACATCACCGTGCGGCGCTTCGCCCGCTTCAAGGTGGGCGCCCCCGAATGGACTGTGGCGCAGACCAAGCCCGTAGAAGCGGCAGCCGAGTAACTTACAGCGGCATATCCGAAATTGACCAAGGCCCGGGGCACACACCCCGGGCCTTTGCTGTTTCCGGTTCTCAGTGTATTTCCAGGTAATCTTTGTCGGGAAGCGCGGGAAACTTCGCGTGCGGTTCGGTTTGATACCAGAATGCGACCGAGGCAATGTCGTCCGTCAGAGGCAAGTATCTATCTCCGCTCTGCCATCCCAGGTCCTGAATAGTTACGCGCAAATCACTATCGAAGCGAATGGGATCGACAATATGCCAGCGATACATGCCAAATCTTTGCTGCGATTGGTAGAGCACATTCGGCTTGATAACCTGCGCCAAACCTGAATAGGGAGAAGTGAATTCCTCGTACCGATGCTTCTCCTGGTTTTCAAAGTCATATGACCCATTAAAGTAGTCTTCGGTGCCGGTTCCGTTGATACTCGGGAACTCCTTGTCGCCGTCCATATAAAATTTGATTTCGCCCTCGCCCCACCATCCTTTGTTATGGACGCCCCAGGCGAGATAGGTGCCTACGTATTGTCCTTTGCCCTTCACGTTATCCAGAATGGTGTAAACCTCTTTGTAGGGAAGCGGATTGACTCTTCTAAATTGGGCGTGGAAGTAGGCCGCATCCATGGGAACGGCAGTCTCGGTGTAATCGATCTGGAAGTAGACTGTGACGGGCTTAACATCGAGGTTTTCCAAGGTGATTTTTGCATGCTTTCGGAAAGGCATGGGCCAATAGGAGTTGAAGCCGCTGCCGGGGTTCACGCAAACCGGCAAGGATGAAATCCTCGCGTACTTGCCCCATCCCATGGCGAAGAAGTCGCCGACAGGAACCTCAACAGACGGCGATGTTTCGTCATCCCAATACATGCGCAGAATCGAAAGCCGCCAGTTGCCCGTGGGAGTGAGCCAGATATGCTGAATTTGCCCCGAATTGTCAATGTTGGCGAGGGTATAGGTTAGTCCCGGCCCGACCACGATGGAGGGACTCACCTTCCATCCCTGGCCTAGCTCGCGTGCGGAGTTGGCCCCTGTGCCCTTGGTCGCCATGCCCCCTTTGCCCTTCTCTCCGGTGGGATTTTCAGGGCTGATAGAGCGTGTCTTGGCATCGGACAGCCGGGGCAGATTGCTCAGGCTGTTGTCCAGGCCGCTATAGGGCATTGTTTGTGCTATGGCTGTGAACGGCAGGGAGCAGACAACTCCCAACAGGATAGATATATTCAAAGTCATCTCAATTCCTCGCATGTTGAATCTCTCGTATTGGCTCTGCCCCAAGCTCTTCGTCGCGCGGCGGAACCATCATTTCCGCATGCAGCAGATAACGGCGATTTGCTTCCGTCATGGACTTCATGAATCGGGCCGTTACGATTCTACATGCGGCAGCGGCACTAAACATGCAAATAAAATATGGGCTTTTGTTTCCATGCTCCCGGCGGGCAGCGCGCAAAGAAAATCACGGGAGCGGTAGATATGCGATACTCAAAACGGTATGTATAAACGCATCGTTCTCAAGCTATCGGGTGAGGTGCTGGCCGGCCCGCGCGGCTTCGGGCCTTTTCTCTAGGTGACTTCCCACACAGGTCGAATTGCCTCCTATGCAGGAACCTCCGCAGGCTTTGAAGGTCGCAGAATGAAGAGTCCTTGCAGGTCGGCGGCTGCGTGAAGCAGCATTGGCAACAGCAGGTTACCAGTCAGAAGGAATAGTCCACCAAACGCCAGTCCACTCAATGTTGTGCTGATTAGGCCAGTCTTGCCCTGGTAGATATGGTTGAGACCGAAGACCACAGCAGACAACACGAGCGCCACGCTAATGGGAAGATGCAACCCGCCTGGCATGCGCATCAAAAAGCCGATCATAAATCCCCGGCACAAAACCTCCTCGCAGACCCCGGCCGTGATAGAAATCGCAGCAAACCAGCGCCGCTCCTGAGAGGTTTCTGGCAATAATCCAGGCGCTTGCGCCAGGGAGCGACGAAATGCTCGCTCGTAGCGAGCACGATACTTCTCTCCCCGCAGACTCTGAAAGATAGGCATGAAACCGAGAACAAAAAAGCCGGCCACCAATCCGCCAAGAAACCAGTGAAGCCAGACCGGCAGAGCAGGCCCAGGAGCCACGGGCGCACGCAGAAGCCCGCCCGCGCCCATAATTCCCACCGCCAGGACGGTCAGCGGCCACAGCTCCAACAGAATGTACCGATAAAAGGCGATCTTCTGCCGGGAAGTTGGATTGTTGCGCAGAAGCGGGCCCTCGTAAAAACAGCTCACGAGCGGCCCGACGACAACAATTAAAAACGCCAATATCGATTGCAGGAAGAGGGAGAAGGGCGGACTAATCACCATAGATTGACCTCTACTTCCAAATATATCGCCTAGCGCATTCTCGGGCGCATGCTGAATGAGCCCTAACGGACTACGGCCGCTTCGTGCGATACTCAAAACGGTATGTATAAACGCATCGTTCTCAAGCTATCGGGTGAAGTGCTGGCAGGCCCGCGCGGCTTCGGGCTGGACGCCGCCAAAGTCGCCGAAATTACCGGCGAGATTGTCGAGGTGCATGCGCTGGGCGTGGAGATTGGCGTGGTCGTTGGCGGGGGCAACTTCTTCCGCGGCGTAGCCGAGCATGCCAAAGAGATGGACCGCGTGAGCGCCGACAACATGGGCATGCTCGCTACCGTAATCAACGCCATCGCCCTGCAGGATGCTCTGGAACAGCGTGGCGTTCCCTGCCGCGTGATGAGCGCCGTCTTTATGGACCAGGTCGCCGAGCCCTACATTCGCCGCCGTGCTGTCCGCCACCTGGAAAAGGGCCGCGTGGTGATTTTCGCCGCGGGCATCGGCAACCCCTTCTTCTCCACCGATACAGCGGCCAGCCTGCGGGCCATGGAGATCAAAGCCGATGTGCTTCTGAAGGCTACCAAGGTCGAAGGCGTCTACAGCGCCGATCCTGTGCTGGTGAAGGAGGCCGTCAAATACGATCACATTACTTACATGGAGATTTTGCGCCAGGGGCTGAAGGTGATGGACCTGACCGCCGTGAGCCTGTGCAAGGACAACAACCTGCCCATGATCATCTTCAACATGAACCAGCCGGGGAACATTCGCCGGGTTGTGCTGGGCGAAAAGGTCGGCTCGCTGGTAACGGCGTAAAAGCAGTAGCGGAATGGAGACTCGCAAGCCAGACCGGTTGAATGCACTGACGGGCCTGCGCTGCCTGGCGGCCATCAACATCGTTTTCTTTCATTTTGCCAATCCTCAGTCGTTTGGTTTTCTGGGGCCCGTGGTCAATGCCGGCTACATCGCGTTAGGCCTCTTCTTTCAGCTTTCGGGCTTTGTGCTGGCATACAACTACTCCAGCGCCGCGCGCGCCGGCTCGCTGGATGCGGTTCGCTTCTGGAAGGCGCGCTTCACGCGGCTCTATCCCATCTACTTGCTCAGCTTGCTGATGAGCTGGCGGATGGTGGTCCCTGAGTACGGCGCTCATGCACAACCGGTCTACTGGAAATACACCGCGCTGACGGGGCCGCACGGAATGTTCTGGGTCGGCATGGTGTTGACGCCGCTCTTGCTTCAAGGCTGGGTTCCTACACTGGCTACCTTTCTGAACACGCCTGCCTGGGCGATGCCTGCGGAAGCCTTCATGTACACTCTGTTTCCCTGGCTGGCTCGGGTCAAACGGCCAACACGGGTTTCGCACAATCTGCTTTTGCTGGCCGGAGTCTGGGCCGTGGGGCTGGTTCCCGGCGCGCTGTATATGATCTTGCAGCCGGACGGCATTGAGCATCCTGACCGCTGGAGCTACGGATACTGGCTGTGGGTGCTCAAGTACACCCCGCTGCCGCATCTGGCCAGCTTTGTCTTTGGCATTTTGTTGGCTGGCCTGGATGCGCTGATGCCGCGCTCGAGCCGCCTGCGCCTGCTGCTGGGGCTGGCCGGGTTTGCCGGGGTCTTCGTCCTGCTGGAGATGGGGCCGCTGGTTCCCTACGTTCTCCTTCACGACGCCTTGCTGATGCCTCTGTTCGGCTGTATCGTTCTGGGGCTGGCCGGGGAGAACCCGCTCGCGCGCCTCCTGGCCGTGCGCCCGCTGGTCTTTCTGGGCGAGGCCAGCTACTGCCTTTACCTGCTGCACTTCAACCTGTGGAACTGGATTCACGACACGCATCTGCCGGAGCGGCTGGGTGTGGCGCGCTTTGACCCCTGGATTAGCTACGTTTTTCTGCTTGCCGTGGCTGTGGCGGCGATGCTCTTGGTGGAGAAGCCCGCGCGGAGGCGTCTGCGTAGCTGGATGGGAGCGTAAACAGAAATGCCCGCAAAGACCGATCTTCCCGTTCCCATGCGCGCGCTGCTGGCCGGGGCCCGCCGCAAACAATCCGACCTGCTCGATCTGATTCAACAATTAGTCAGGGCTGAGTCGCCCTCGGACGACAAGGCTGCCGTGGACGTCTGTGTCGCGCTGGCCGCAGCGCACGCCAAGGCCCTGGGCGGGCGCGTCAAGCTCCATCGCCAGCGCGGCTTTGGAGATCTGCTGGAGGCGCGCTTCGGGCCTAAATCCAAATCAGGTTCTGCGCGTCGTATCATGCTGCTCGGCCATCTGGATACCGTCTGGCCGCTCGGCACTCTCAAGACCATGCCCTGCCGCCTGAACAAAGGCCAGCTCTGGGGTCCGGGCACGCTGGACATGAAGGCCGGCGCCGCCATGGCATTCACCGCCATTGAAATGCTCGCCGATGCCCGTCTGTTGCAGAGAGAGGTCATCCTGCTGCTCACCGGCGACGAAGAGGTCGGCAGCCCGGTATCGCGGCCAATCATAGAGCAGTTGGCGGCGGAGTGCTCCGCCGTTTTCGTCCTAGAACCGGCGCAAGGCCTCGCCTACAAGACCGCGCGCAAGGGTACTGGCCATTGGCGCATCGACGTGGCCGGAGTTGCAGCCCACTCAGGCGTGGACTTTGAAAAAGGAGCGAGCGCCATCCTGGAGCTGGCCCGTGTCATCAACACCGTTTCCGCCTGGACCGATCGCGCGCGCGGCCTGACTGTGAACGTGGGCGTCATCGGCGGCGGCACAAAGTCCAACGTGATCCCAGCCCAGGCCTGGGCGGAGGTCGATCTGCGCGTAGTTCGCAAGGCTGACGGCCCGCGCATGGAGCGAAAATTTGCCGCGCTCAAGCCTGACGACAAGCGTTGCGCGTTCACCATCCATGGCGGCATCAATCGTCCCCCTATGGAGCGCACGCACGGAACCGTGCAGCTTTTCCGCATGGCCAGGGAGCTTGCCGCCCAGCTGGGCTTTGCGCTGGATGAAGCCATGAGCGGCGGCGCCTCCGACGGCAACTTCACCTCCGCGCTGGGCATTCCTACCCTCGACGGAATGGGCGCTGTGGGAGAAGGCGCGCACGCTCAACACGAGTCCATCGTGGTAGAGCATCTGGCTTCCAGAACCGCCCTGCTCGCAGGGATGCTGGCGAGATGCTAAACAACAGCAGCGCCTGATAAACTCGCCGCTAGCACCACCTGGAGTTCATTCCGCTATGAAGCAATCAGATATCCGGGCCCTATTCTTGCCGCAGAACGAGCGCGGCAGGGATGGGGGCGCGTTTTCCACTAGCGTAACGGCCAAATCAATCTAACACGGATCAAATCAATGAGGGGCGTGCGGAAACAACTCGAACTGGCAGCCGCGCTGCTGAACGAAGAAACAACCTTGTCGCTGGCCACGATCGGCGAGGGCGGCCAGGCCTGCGTGGCGCCGCTCTTCTACATTGTCGACAAAGACCTGTCGCTCTACTGGCTCTCTTCCGAAAGCAGCTTACACAGCATGAATCTCGCCGGAAATCCTTGCGCCGCCGCAACCGTATACCGCAGCGTGGAAAGCTGGAAGAAGATTCGTGGTGTGCAATTGCGCGGCATCGTGAGCAAAGTGACTGTGCCGGAGAACCGCGACGCGCTTCTCGCGGCCTATTGCAAGCGATTCAAACTGGGGCGCGTGTTTCTCCCGGTCCTACGCCTCAGCGCCATGTATGCCATGCAACCCGACTTCATCCGTTACATCGACAATGCCCGAGGTTTCGGGTATAAGTTCGAACTCACGCGCCGACCGGAAGGCTGGAACCTCACACGCGCAACCGCCTAGAGCGGGCCCGTTCATTGTAACGGCTTAATCGGGCTAGTGTCGTACTTCTTCAGCATATCCGTGCACTCTTCCAGCATCTTGGCATTCTGAATCGCTATTTGTTTCTCGGAATCGGCATATCTTATGTACAAATAGCCGGCATTCTCACTGATGGTGTGAAGCAACGCGGATACATCCAAACAACGTTCTGCCAGATGATGCAGGGAGCTCGCGCGGGTTGTGTTCCCCTTCTTAATCTGTGATTCGGCTTGCATGAATGCGGAACTAGCGCACAGCGCGGCGTTGCGAGATGCATCCTCAAGCCCTTGAAAGAAAGCAAAACCCAGTGGCCCATTAAACTCCAGAGGATCGCTCTTAAGGTTCTCTACAGCCACTTCCAGTGAGGCCTCAATCTTGCGGTCGTTGGCAACGGCATCTGCGCCCAACTGAATCTCTTCCTGGTTGAGCAGCGGTTTATATTGCTGTATCGCCTGTTCGACCCGAGCGATCATGGGGGTTATTTCAGCTTCTCCCGGAATGAGTTTTCCGGGTTGCGCTTGAGCCACAACCGCAAGGCCGACGGCGGTTAAAACAAATGTTGAGGCACTCCGTAACAAAGACATTGGGACACTCCTCGGTCAAATTGAACGACCATCATAGGAATGATACGCCCCGCCACAAAGCTGTGGAACACAAGCGCGAGAGGCATCGCAGTCCGTTGGTCTTGATAGGCCCGCAAAGCTGGTGCATCGGGTACCCCCACCCATATTTTGTAAACAAGTTCCTTATTTTCTTGAGTTTACGGGAAGGGTTGCGCCGTAAAATCGTCAAAACAAAGGAGTTCCCTGCAAAATCGTCCAGGATAAGGAGTTACGGGAAGTTTCGGCCTATGCCGGCAGCTTCCGGCATAATGGCGGCGCGAAGAGGACATGCCGGGACGATGATTTGAAGAAAGAGTTCTGAGAATTATTGTGCGACAAATGCGGGAAATAATCTGCAAGGACTGGCCGTCCAGGCGATGTCCTGCGGTGGGGGGACTTGCCGTCCAGGCAGCGGGCGCTTGCGCGCCATGGGGTTCGTGGTCTCCCAGGTCTGATAAGCCAGACCTGGGGCACTTATTTATGGTGATAGATTGAGAAGTGGGCCATTCGGCTCCGTCCTTAAGTTCGAGAGGAGAGATTATGAAACGTTCTTCTGCTTTACTGCTTGTGGTTTTTGCGCTGTGCACAGCAGCGTGCGCCCAAACCGCCGTGCAAAAAGCTACCGCTGACTTTGGGCTGATGGGAAACTGGGCTTACAACTGCAACGTAGCCGCAGGCGTGAATGGCAACGCCCGCTCGACAATTTCCGCCCAAGGCGATATAGTCCTCCAGCATATAGAGTTTGGCGCTGGTCGCGAGCCGAATGAATACAAGTGGATCGCCGCAGAGCGCCTTGACGCGACGCACCTGCGCGTTACAACAGTGATAGGAGACGAGACACTCGAGCTTGTCATTCGCAAACTCGACGACGGCAGAATGCAAACCGTCTCCAGCGTCACTTCCAGCGGTAAAGTGCTGATCAAAGACGGGTTCTTCCCCGACGGTGGACAAGCGCCAATCAGGGAGCGCTGCCAGTAAGCAGGAGGGTGGATGGCCCACGATACCCAGTTGGTTGATGAGCGAAGACAAAATGCAGGTCCTTCGACTCCCCTGACCCTTCGCTAAACTCAGGGTCAGGGTCGTTCAGGATGACAGCCATTGGTGTGATTACTCTTCCTCTTCCTCCACGGGCCGCTTGGCATTGGCGAGGATTTTTTCGGCGACTAACTGCGGGACGTAGTCGTAGTGGTCCATCTCCATGCGGTAACTGCCTTTGCCCTGCGTCATGGAAGTTAGAAGCGTGCCATAGGTCAGCATCTCGGCCATGGGAACTTCAGCGTTGATGACGGTGGTGCGGCCCTTGGTGTTCATGCCCTGGACGCGGCCACGGCGCGAGTTGAGGTCGCCCATGAGGGTTCCGGCGAACTCGTCGGGAGCTTCAATCTCGACCTTCATGATGGGCTCGAGCAGACAGGGCTTGCAGGTTTCCATGCACTTGCGGAAGGCGATGCGCCCGGCCATCTTGAAGGAGAGTTCGTTGGAGTCCACGTCGTGATAGCTGCCGTCGTAGACGGTGGCCTTGAAGTCGACCACCGGGTAGCCGGCGAGATAGCCGCGGGCGGCGGACTCGACGATGCCCTTTTCGACGGCAGGAATGTAGTTGCGCGGAATGGCTCCGCCGAAGATGTCGTTGACGAACTCGAAGCCCGCGCCGCGCGGCAGAGGCTCCATGCGAATCTTGCAGTCGCCGAACTGGCCGTGTCCGCCGGTCTGCTTCTTGTGGCGGCCCTGCGCCTCGGCCTTGCCGCGAATGGTCTCGCGATAGGGTACTTTGGGCGCCTTCAGCGTGACCTCGGCGTGGTAGCGCTTTTTGAGGCGGCTGACGATGGCCTCGATGTGCGGCTGGCCTCCACCGGCAATCAAAAACTCATTGGTCTGCGGGTCGCGGAAGAAGCGGATGAGCAGGTCTTCTTCCATCAGCTTGTGAATGGCGGGGGCGAGCTTGTCTTCATCGGCGCGGCTCTTGGGCTCGATGGCGTATGTCATGGCCGGCTCGGGCAGCTTGTGGAGATCGACCTGAATGTCGGAGCCTTTAACTCCGAGGGTGTCGCCGGTGAGGGTGTCGCGCAGCTTGGCCACTGCGCCCAGGTCTCCCGCGTGCAACTCGGGAACCTCGATGGCCTTGCGGCCCTGCATCACGCTGAGGTGGGAAAAGCGCTCCGAGCCGCGGCGCGTGTAATTCTCGACGTTGGCTTCGTTCTTGATGACGCCGCTGATGACCTTGAAGAAGCTGATCCTACCCGCAAATGGGTCGGTCATGGTCTTGAAGACAAACAGGCCCAGCGGCTGGCTGTCGTCGATCTTGCGCGCGGTTTTGCCGGCGTCGGGATCTTCCGCCGTGGGTTCGATGGCAGGATTGCGGACGGCCAAGGGCGCGCGCTCAACGGGTGAGGGCGTGTACTCCTTGATGAAGTCCAGCAGGTGGTCCAGGGCTATATTGGCCAGGCCGCTGGAGAAGAGCACGGGGAAGATGCGGTCTTCGCGAATGGCGTCATGCAACGCGGCGATGAGATGCTCTTTGGTGAGCGTGCCGGTCTCGAAGTACTCCTCCATTAATTCGTCTCTGCCTTCGGCTACCAGCTCGACCAGCGCCTCGTGGCGAGTCTTGGCGTCGGCAGCCAGGCTGGCGGGAATCTCGGCGGTCACCTTACCGCGGCCGTCGCCACCGGCGGTGTAATGGTAAGCCTCCATGGTCACGAGATCGACGACGCCGTGAAATCCCTCTGCGCCGGAGATAGGAAGCTGAACAGGCACGCAATTGCGGCCCCAGCGCTCGACCAGATCGTCGATCAGGGCGCTCAGCCCCTCGCCGCCGCCGGCCTTGGGGTGGTCCATCTGGTTGACGAGAACGACGCGGGGAACCTGGGCTTCGTCGGCATAGCGCCAAACGCGCTCGGTGACCGGCTCGACGCCGTTCTGCGCGTTCACCACCACGATGGCCGTTTCCGCCGGCAGCAGGGCCGCGCGCGCCTCATGGGTGAACATATGAAATCCGGGAGTATCGATAAGATTGATTTTTACGCCCTGCCACTCGGCAAAGGCCACCGCGTTCTGCATGGTTGCGCCGCGGGCTATTTCCTCTTCGTCATAAGCGGTTACGGCCGAGCCGTCTTGCACGCGGCCCTGGGTGGGGGTCATCTTGGCGGCATGCAGCAGAGCGGCGATCAGAGTGGTTTTGCCACTTTGCGCATGCCCCACTACAGCTACGTTGCGGATCTCACTTCCCTGGTACGTTTTCATGGTGTTCTCCTCGTATTATTGTGAAATTGTTTCAGAATTTGCGGGATCGAACGGAAGAGGGACAGGGAAACAGCGGGGACGTCCGAAGGGGCGTCCATGTGGCCGGATTGGAGGGCCACGTATCCCGGTCTGCCGTCTACCTCGTCCATAAAGGATTGAGCCGGAAAGGTTTGGACCATATAGGCATAAACCTGGAGGGTCTCGGGCCGGCGCCGCTCGAATGGAGGTTGGATGAGTCCGCGGGCGTCACCTGCTACGAAATCGGATGCTATCACACGCGGAGTGTGAACGTCCTGTGACTGGGGGCACAGGGCGGCCGCAGCCCCTGGTTGGGCGGTCTCCCACATCTCTTTTCCCGCAGCCACGGCAGATTGAATAAAACGGCTGGGGCTCGGCGATGTCATGGCGAATAAAATGGAATGGATACGCCCAGGGATAGAGGCGGAGAGCTTCGCGCCGTACACATTTTTTCAGAGAAAGGTCACTTCCGTGCTGATTCGTTCTGATTCTACTGTTCTTGCCACTGGCTTTTTGCTGGCGATGGCCTGTGGAGCGCTTGCACAGGCTCCAGCGCCGGCTCCGGCGGCAGCACCGGCATTCACCATGCCGCCACCCCATGTGAACGCTCCGCTGGGCGAGATCAAACGATGGCCGGGAGACGGGAACGGGGCGTACAAGACGCGCCAGTATCGCGACTTGTTTGCCGAGCAGGGGCACACGGCGGCTGAAAGCCGGGCAAAGATCGAGAAGGCGTTTCAGCAGCTTTTTCATGGCGACGGACAGGAGGAGCGGGTTTACTTTGAGACCGGGGCGAACGAGAATGGGCCGCTGGCTTATATCACGGACTGGGCAAACAACGATGTGCGCACGGAGGGCATGAGTTACGGCATGATGATTGCCGTCGAGCTAGACAAGAAGCGCGAGTTTGACGCGCTGTGGAACTGGTCGAAGACTTATATGCTGGTCACCGACCCGAAGAATCCTTCTGTGGGTTACTTTGCCTGGTCATTCGGCACGGATGGCAGGCCGCGCTCGACGGGGGCCGCGCCGGACGGCGAAGAGTACTACGTCATGGCGCTGTACTTTGCGGCGCATCG
This sequence comes from Occallatibacter sp., assembly GCA_050012015.1. Lineage (GTDB taxonomy): Bacteria > Acidobacteriota > Terriglobia > Terriglobales > Acidobacteriaceae > Telmatobacter. The sequence goes on from JBEKHZ010000003.1 coordinate 458,241, forward strand.
CTGGGGCAACGGGAAAGGCATCTATAACTACCAGGCCGAGGCGGACAAGATATTGCGCGGGATGCGGCACCACCCGGTGCTGACGGGAACAAGCCCCTTCCGGATTCACCCCGAGGATGCGCCGTTTACCATGCCGGATCATCCCTGGCCGAGCCCTAACACTAAGGCTCGGGAGCGCGAGGCGGCAGCGGCCGCCGGCAAGGGCAAGCCAGCGCCGCCCATGTTCTGGTTAGGACGCGGACCTCGCACCGAGACGATCGGGCCGATGGTGGACGAGGATCATTTCATGATCCGGTTTGTGCCGAATGTGGAGGACATATCGACGGATGCGAGCTATCATCTGCCGGCATTCTATGAGTTGTGGGCGCGTTGGGGCCCCGTGGAGGACCGCGCATTCTGGACCAAGGCGGCGGATGTGAGCCGGGAGTTTTTCAACCAGGTCACCGGCCCGGAGACGGGACTTACGCCGGACCGGAGCAACTTTGACGGGACGGCGATTATGGGCTGGGATAAAAAGCCGACGTCGTTCGCTTCCGACTCGTGGCGGAGCGTGAGCAACTGGAGCGTGGATTACTCTTGGTGGCGGAAGGACGCGCGGGAGACGGAGCTGAGCGACCGGCTGCAAAAGTTCCTTTACGGCGAGGGTATCGACAAGTTTGCCGATCGCTACACGATGGATGGAAAGCCGCTGTCAACGGGGCACTCGACGGGGATGGCCGCGGCGGCCGCGGTGGGGAGCCTTGCGGCGACGCCGGGACCGACGACAAAGGCGTTTGTGGAAACGCTCTGGAATATGCCGGTTCCTTCCGGCGAATATCGCTACTACGACGGGATGCTCTACCTGATGAGCATGTTGCATTGCAGCGGGAACTACAGGATTATCGAGTAGAGACCGGGACGGCGCGCCTTTCCAGGACTCGGCACAGGAGCTGCCCGCCTGCTTTTTCGCGGGTCAAGTTCGTTCCAAGCGGCGACGGCTAGAGGGATGGGCGGGCGGAGGAGGCCGGAAAATGCATTCGGGCAGCTTTGCCACTGGCGCGCCCCCCGCCCCATCGGCGACAATCTTTCTGCTATGGAAAAACTCACACGACGCAATTTTCTGCTCTCCGCCTCGGCTGTTACGCTGGCCGCGTCGGCTTCGCCCTCACTCTTTGCTGCGCCACGCCTCCAACGGGTCTTCGTCGCCTCGAATACGCCAAAGGGGATTCTGGCCTACGACTGGGATCCGGCCAGCGGCGAGCTGGCGCCCGCGGGCGTGGCCGCCGAGATCGCCAACGTCGCCTGGATCACCTACTCATGGGAGCGGCAGTATCTCTTCGCCACTTCGGATGTTAGGAGCTTCAACGGCAAGGCGACGGGGGCGGTGGCGAGCTTCAGGGTGGCGAAGGGCGAGCTGCATCCGCTCTCAGTGCAGAACTCGGCCGGCGTGGGAACCTGCCACCTGGCACTGGACCATTCGGGGCGCGTGCTGGTGGTGGCCGACTATACCGGCGGCAGCGCGGCCAGCTATCTGGTAACCGGCGGCAAGATCGGCCCCGCCGTGTGGAGCGAGCACTACACCGGCCACGGCCCCAACGCCAGCCGCCAGGAGCACGCCCACGCGCACTTTGCCGCCTTCTCATTCGACAACCGTTTTGTCTATATCAATGATCTGGGCAACGATTGCATTCACATTTATAGCCTGAATGCGGCGACGGCCGAGCTGACTCCGGCGGGCCTCTACACGGCGCGCCCGGGAGCGGGACCGCGGACGCTGCACTTTCACTCCAACTTGCATACGGCCTACTCGGTGAACGAGCTGGATTCGACGGTGGACGTGCTGAAGTGGAAACGCGCGGACGGCAGCTTGACTCTGGTAACGCGGGTTGAGCTGCTGCCGGAGGGCTACCACGGACCGACGCGTGCCTGCGACACAATCATCACTCGCAACGGAAGGTTTGTCTATTTTGCCAACCGTGACAATGATTTCCTGATGAGCTTCCATGCCAATCCGGTGACTGGCCATTTGACGGCTATCGGACGTACGCCCTGCGGCGGCAAATGTCCGCGCAACTTTGTGCTCGACCCCACGGAGCGCTGGATGCTGGTGGCCAATCAGGACTCGAATCAGATTAGCGTCTTCCGGCGCAATCCGTTGACCGGCGAGCTGGCCACGGAGGGAAAGAGCTTTGCGGCTGCGGCGCCGATGCGGATTTTGTTCTAGGGAACAGGGAATAGAAATAGCTGAGCCTTAAACGCTCACAAGGGAGGGGCTGTCCTGTTCTGATTTCGCTTCAAGCGAGTTTAGATCCGCGGTCGGAGCTTGCTCATCCGCCGCGACCACCGGCACGTGCGCCAGCTCCCAGGTTGAGCGGTCCTTGATCAGCCGCGAAACCAGGGCGGTGTGCATGGCGTGCCCGGCGCGCTCCGCCACCACGCGGCCTTCGATGCGGCGGCCGGCCAGCGCCAGGTCGCCGATCAGGTCCAGAATCTTGTGGCGCACATATTCGTCATCGAAGCGCAGCGAACCGTTCTCCGGCCCGGTTGTCCCCAGAATGATGATGCACTCCGGCCCCGCCCCGCGGATCAGGCCCATATCGCGCATCTTCTGCTCGTCAGCCTTGTAGCCAAAGGTGCGCGCCGGTGCTATCACAGAACCATAGGTCTCCGCCGCCAGGTCCACGCGGGCGCTCTGCTTGCCCACGGGAGCGGGAAAGTCGATGGCGTATTCGATGCTGTAGCCGGAGCCGGGATAGATCCCGATGAACTTGTTCCCTTCGCGAACCTCAACCGGACTCAGCACGCGGATAGTCTCGCGGCGCCGCCGCTGGTTGCGGATGCCCACTTTCAGGAAAGCCTCGACATAAGGCTGTGCGCTGCCGTCCAGAATAGGCAGCTCCAGGTTGTCCAACTCCACAATCACGTTGTCCACGCCCATGCCGATAAGCGCCGAGAGCACGTGTTCGGTGGTCGAGATCAGCACGCCTTGCCGCATCAAGCTGGTGGCATAGCTCACCTTGGCCACGTAGCGGCTGATGGCGGGAATCTCAAAATTGTCCAGATCAGTGCGGCGGAAGACGATGCCGGAGCCAGCCGGAGCCGGCAGCATGCGCATGTGCACCGGCGCGCCAGAGTGCAACCCCACCCCGCTGAACTCCAGGGGTGCGGCAATCGTCTGCTCCAAATGCGCGGGACTCAGGTGCGCGTGATTACTCAAAATACCTTCTTTCACGGCAAAGAACAAACCGTGCGCAATGGTTAGAATAGACGCCCGGAGCCATCCCCGTCCTGTGGCATTTTTGCCACACTTTGCGCCAATTAGCCATAGATTGAGCCGGGGTTGGCTTTCCGTATACAGGCCCGGTGCAACAAAAAGCCCAGCCACGTGGCTGGGCCTTTGTGCCTGAAAGAATGCCTGCCGTTACGGAGTAACCGACTGCGTCGAATAGTTGCCGTGGGGCACGGAAGCTACTGCGGTAGGTTTTGCGCCGGTGGGGTATGGCGTTGCCTGGGTGGCGGTCAGCCCCCCTGAGGTCGGGTTCAGCCTAAAGCCAGAGACGGAGTTGCCCAGGTAGTTGGATGTATAGACAAACCGGCCAAGCGCGGCGTCAACCACAACGGCAACCGGCTGCGTGTCAGTCAAGATGGCGCTTGGGCCGGTGGGGTTCACTACACCCGTGGGCGTACCGGTGGCCAGGTCGATGCCGTATGGCGAAACTGAAGAATCCAGCGAATTTGTTACATAGATGAACCTGCCGCGTGGATCGACCACTATCGCGCTGGGCTCGTTGCCTGTCCTGAAGGGGCCGCTGGGCATGAAGCTCAGCGTGCTGCCGCTCAGAATCGTATAACCGATGAGCTGGCTAGAGGCGTAATCGGTGACATATACAAAGCGGTTGGTGGGATCGGTTGCGATAGCTGAGGGCTTGACGCCGGCTTCATACGGATTGGCAAGCGGGGTCAAAGCTCCGCCTGAGCCAATGGTGTAGCCAAAGACCCATCCGGGGTTAGCACAGTTGGAGGGGCAGGTGGGCGTACCCCCGGGACTGTATGCCGACTGGTCATAAGCCGTGACGTAGACGGCATTGCCCTGAACCGTTGTGTTGTTGGCCAGCACGTTTACCCCGGTGGGAACTAGGATATCGCTGCCATATTTGGCGAAGGAGCCGTAAAGACTTAGAGTTTGCGTAGAAACCTCAGAGCCGATGGTGCCTGAAGAAAGGGCATACTCAGTCAGTATCCCGGTGTTAGTGCAAGCCAATGTGGGAGACAGTCTGGAGGCTGTGCAAGACACCACATACAAGTAGGTCCCGGCCGAGTTCACTGCCATGTAAACGGGTGTATCGCTCAGGGTGACTGTATCCTTCGCCGTCAGAGTACCGTTCGTGGAGATGGCAAAGTGGACAATCGAGCCGCCGGACGAAAGTGTCCCCTGGTGGGCGACGTAAAGATTCTCATAGTCGGAGGTAACAACCATGGAAACCGGGTTCACTCCGCCCGAGGACACGGTCGGTGCTCCCGTGCGCAATGCGCCGGACTGAGAGTCCGCCGCAAAGACCTGTATCTGCCCGGCGCTCGATGTCCCCGCGCCGGCGGAACAGGCCACGAAAACAAAATCTATGGTTACAAGTGCACAGGCAGAGAAATAGGTGGCCACTAACAGGCCGATGGCAGAGACCAGAAAAAGCTGGCTCAATTTGCTGAACTTCATGCGCTTCCTTCGTCTTGGGCTGGTCAGTTGCCAGTTCCCCAAAAAACTGGTTAGGTTGCCCCGTATGCATTGTAAAAGCCCGGTACGGGGTGTTGCTAGAGCGCCCGGCATAGGGTTGTTGTCACTCATCACTACTGCGTGCTGCCGTGCGGAACCGCAGCCACAGCCGTCGGCTGGGCGTTAGACGTGTAAGGAGAAAGCTGTGTGTTGGTGAGTGTGCCGGCCGTGGCGCTCAACTCAAAGTCGGAGACATTGTTGCCGAGAAAATTAGCGGTAAAAACAAAATGGTTGGTCGACGGGTCGATGCCAATAGCCACCGGCTGAATTCCTGCGGAGTAGGTGCCGATGCGCGTGAGCGCTCCACTACTGATTGAGTATGCGCTCACCGTACCGTCCAGTCCGTTGGCTACATAGGCATAGGGGTAGGCGGTATCAACAACGATAGCAGTGGGTTGATTGCCTGCCGGAAACGGGCTTCCGGATAAAGGCGTAAGGAGTCCGGATGCAAATGTGAAGCCACTCACATTGCCGCTGGCGTTATCCGTCACGTAAACGTAGGCGCTGGAGGAATCGCTGGCGATGGCTGACGGGTGGACTCCAGCGGTAAAAGGAACTCCTCCGTTGAGAGGTGTAAGCGCACCGCTAGAACCAATTGAAAAACCAAATACATAACCAACTTTGGGAGTTACCGAGGAGTCATATGCCGTCACAAAAAGGTCCGCGCCAGATTTCAGGACGTTGATCGCGGTCGGCGTAATGATGTGCTTCGGGTTGCTGGGCAGTGTCAACGGCCAGTAGTCCGCGCCGATGATCGTATTGGTAAGCGGCGTCCCCGGCGCGCCGGCGATGGTTGGATTAGGACCGGTAGTGGCTGCCAGCAGGGGAAAGACGCCCACAGATCCCGAGCACGGGGCAGCATTGGAACACGAGGACAATGGCTGGTAGGTGTCCACGACAAACAGGTTCGACCCGCTCACGGCAGCAGCCAACGGGTAAATCCCGGGCGTATTGACGGTGTTCTGCGGATAGAGCTTGCCGTCGTTGCCAATCATGAACTGCACAATGGTATTGTCGTCCTGATTGACCACGTACAGATTCGTGTTGTCGGAGGAGAGGGCTTCGGCCACCGGGTTGCGCCCTCCCGAGGGGAAAGGCGAGGTGGTAATCTGGCGCATTAAGCCGGAGACTCCGTTGATCTCGAAGACGTCTATTTCGCCGTAATTGTTGGTACCCGCGGCCTTGGCACTGGTCACGTATACGAAATCCACAGTGGCCGTGCCGCAAGCGGTGATCAGAACTGCCGCCAGCAAGCTGGCTGCGGAAACCAGCAGCAGCTGGCTCGATTTGTTGAACTTCATGCGCATCTTTCGTCAGAGGGCCAACGCTCCGGCCCTAAAAATCAGGTTTGGATTCGAGCCCCAGGGCGCCTTGAAATACTCACTCCCGGAAGATCGACTGCGTTCTTGAAGACTTCGGGTCACTCATTTTCTTGCATTGCCTGGAGCGGGGGACACCCTCCGCTCGAGGCGCGTCAGCATCAAGCGGCGATTTAGTTCGTGCGCCCATCCACCAGGCACCAGGTGGGCGGACCGGTCAGAGTATATTCAGAAGGCGCTTTGGTCGAGTCGGAAAGCGGCTTGAGTTCTCCGGAATTTTCGTTGATCGCCTGACCGGTTACGCTTGAATCGTTGTAGTTGGCCGTATAGAAGAACTGATTCGATGGATCCTCGACCAGGCACACTGGGCCTGCTCCGGTGCCGAAGCCGATGGGCGTGCCTGCTATTTCCTGGGGCTGAATTGGATTGTTGAGCACGTAGCCGGCAATCCCGCTTTGAGCTGTTCCCGGGCCGATAACGTTGTTCCCCTGGTTGGCCACGTAGAACCACTTCCCCTTGTTCTCCACCACCAGGTAAATAGGGTTGGACTGGTTTGGATCATCGGGAATGGGGCCGCTGGTAGCCGACAGCAGCGCGCCATTGCTGCCTACCGAGTAAGGCACCATCTGGCTGGACGCGTTGGTGGGATTGGGGTTAGGCGCTTCATTGTCCAGCGCAAAAACATAACCACCACCGTACACCAGTGCGGTTCCCTTGGCAATGTTCAGCGTCCCGACGCTGTTCTGCGTCACCGTCAACTGCCCGTTGGTGGGATTGTAGGCATATGGATACACAATTGCGCCGCCGGTGTACGGATAAGAGGTAGAGGCGGTGGTGCTGGTCCCGCTCATCGTGATGACGACTCCACTGGACATCAAAAAGTCAACCGGATTGGCTGGAATCGGGAAGTAGGTCAGCGGCGCGCTGCCGCCGGCCGCGGTCACCTGAGCATTCAAGACCAGTTGCAGCCGCCCAGTAGTCGAGTTGACCTGAAAAGCCGTAATGTCGCCGCAGGTTGTTGCGCCCGTCAAAGCAGCTGCGCAGTTGGGGTTCGGATTCGTCGCACTGGACGGAAGGCCATTGTAAAGAGAATCATGTTCCAGCACGTAGATGAATGTTCCCGAGGTGTCGCTGAGTATGCGGAACGGGTTGGCGCCTTGCGTATAGAAAGTCTCCTGCGGCGTAAGAATGCCGTTGGCGCCAACGGCGAATTGCGTGATGCTGGAGTTCTGACAGGGGTCCGCGGTGGTGCAGTTGGCGCTGCCCGAGGCGGTCACGCCACGGTTAAGAACATAAAGAAAGCGGCTGCCAGGAAGCAGGATGGCCCGGACCGGGTTGGCTCCGCCGGAAGGGACAGGCAGACCGTTGATGGCCGTCAGCTTACCCGTGTTGTGATCAATCTTGTAGCCGGAGACGATGCCGTTGCCGGAAGTCGAGGCCGTCACCGTCCCCGTCACATACAAATAGCCGACCGAATAATCCTGGATGCAAGACGTAACGCTGAAAATAACGCCAGCTAAAAGGGCGCTTATCAGAAGGGCCTTGCCGTATTTCGTGAACTTCATGCGATTCCTTCATCCTGGTCAGGCGTGCGCCGCCAAGTTTGCTAGTTCCACAGCATAGCTGGGTTGGGACGGGTCCCTGTTGCATTGTAAAAGCCCAGGGTGGGTTGTGCCTAGTTTTGGCCAGAGACTGGTCAAAACAATGCATTTTCCCTGGCCGAACCACCTCGGAAGCGGCAGAAAACCTTCTTCTCCCGGTCCGGACGGTCCAATTTCACACCTTAGGGCTGCGATTTGGACTCCCGGACGGCGGGAAACGTCAACCCACTTCACCGGTAGTGTGGTTCCCCGCAGGCCTGTACTCTTCTAAAGTCCCTCAGCCCCTGGACCGGAGCCGTGGCAAGCCACGGCTCCAGATCAGGATCAGGGAGAAAGACCCGGGACAGGGTTACCAGACCCGGCAGGATGTCGCCGGGTACATGGGCTGGCCCTTGGTGCAGCCAAAGGCCTTGCCGAATTGATCGAAGTTTTGCACTGAGCCGTTGACGCGCCAGCGGCCGGGCGAGTGGGGATCCACCAGCGCCGCCTGGCGGGCCGACTGTTCGGTCTGGTTCTGGCACCACACCTGGGCAAAGCCCAGGAAGTAGCGCTGCGCCTCGGTGTAGCCGTCGATCTTGTCTTCAATGCTCTTGCCTTGCGCCGCCAGCGTGTCCAGCAGTGCCATATAAGCGATGCGCAGGCCGCCGTTGTCGGCCGTATTCTCGCCCAAAGTAAGCTTGCCGTTCAGCTTCTGCGCAGCCACATCGTCATGCGCCGGGGCGGCTTCGAAGCCGCTGTACTCGTCGGCAATGCAGCCGGTCCGCTCAGTAAAGGCCTTGCGGTCCTCGGCCGTCTGCCACTCGCGCAGGTTGCCACGTCCATCGTACTTCGAGCCCTCATCGTCAAAGCCGTGGGTCATCTCGTGGCCGATCACCACACCGATGCCGCCGAAGTTCACCGCCGGATCAATGGTGAAGTCAAAGAATGGCGGCTGCAGGATGCCGGCCGGGAAGTTGATGTCGTTGAACGATGAGTTGTAGTAGGCGTTGACCGTGGGCGGCGTCATCCCCCACTCTTTCTCGTCCACCGGCTTGCCCAGCTTGTTCAGGTTGTAGTTGCGCTCAAAGACAGCGCTGCGATGCAGGTTGCCGATCAGGTCGTTGCGCTCCACCTTCAGCGCCCGGTAATCGCGCCACTTCTCCGGGTAGCCTATCTTGTTGCGGATCATCGCCAGCTTTTCTTCCGCCGCCTTCTTGGTGGCTTCGCTCATCCAGGGCAACGTCTTGATGTCGTCGCCCAGGCTCTTTTCCAGGGCGGCTACCAGCTGGTCCATGCTGGCCTTGGCCGCGGGTGGAAAATTCTTCTTCACCCAGTCCTGGCCCACCGCCTCGCCCAGCGCGCGATCAGTCATGCTGGCGCACTGCTTCCAGCGTGGCGTTGGTTCCTTCTGTCCAGCCAGGGTCTTGCCAAAAAAGGCGAAGTTCTCGTCGAAGAATGCCTTGGGCAGGTTCGGGGCCGCGCCGTGCAGCGTGTGCCAGCGGAAGTACGACTTCCAGGACTCGACAGGCTCCTTGGCGATCAACTCGCTCAGCCCCTTGAAAAAATCAGGCGTGGCCACATTCAGCGTCTCGAAGGAACGCACCTTCACGTTCCTGAAATAGACCGAATAATCGAAATCCGGCGTGAGCTTCTGGAAGTCGGCCACCGTATATATGTGATAGACCTTCTCTGGATCGCGCAGGTCGGTGCGGCTCATCGAGGCCTTGGCCAGCGCGGTCTCAATCTCCATAACCGCTGAGGCTTCCTTGGCCGCCTGCTCGGGTGTATCGCCGGCTAGTGTGAACATCTTCGTCACGTGCTCGACGTACTGCTTGCGGATCTGCTGGAAGCGCTTGTTGTCCACGATGTAGTAATCGCGGTCGGGCAGCGAGAGCCCGCCCTGAAAGATGCTGGCGATCTGCTTGGAAGAGTCCTTGTCGTCCTGCTCCACGCGGAAGCGGAACAGAGGCGCAGTGGTGCCCTCGGCCTGCAGTTCTCCCACCAGCGTCGCCAGCTTGTGGGTGTCCTTGAGAGCTGCAATGCGTTTGAACGCGGGTTCCAGCGGCTGAAGGCCCTTCTGCTCCACCAGGCCAGTGTTCATGCAGGCGGCAAAGTAGTTGCCGTACCGCTTTTCCAGCGGGGTCTTAGGATTTGTGGCCGCGGCGTCCAGCTCTTGCCACAACAGGTAGAGGTTGCGCTCTTGCAGCAGTGAGAATGAGCGCGCCCAGCGCACCTGGTCGCCGGGAATGGGATTGCTCTTGACCCAGTTGCCGCAGGCGTACTGATAAAAATCGGTGCAGGGATCGGCGCTCTTGTCGATGGCCGATAAATCAAAACTACGAATGGTCTGCGGCGGCGTCGGTTTTTGGGCGTCGGCAGCAGGAGTGGTCTGAGCCAGGGCGGTTCCGCCCAGCAAAATCAGGATCGGTGCAAAACGTAAGCAGTTCATGAATGTCCTCTTGGTGATAGGGTCAACCGGCCAGGCCATCAGCGAGGAAAACGCCCGTGGACGGCGGCCGAAATTGAGTTCAGAGCAGCCATTTCGCGCAGACTGCGTCGTCTAGCAGCCTATCACGGTGGACGGACGACTCGCACTCTTCGCAATAGCAGTAGGCAAAGACTGACAGCCATGTGAATGCCGGAAAATCGCAGGCATGTGATGTTCTTTGGCGGCCACAATGTTGAGCTTTGAGCATTCAATAGCAGGCAGCCCGGACCTGGCGGAATATTGAACTTAAGGAATCAAATGCCGCGGTTGTGGCATCTGTTCTATTGCCACCTGCGGCTCGAACGCAAGGATAGGCACCAGGAGGTCGTACATGCGCATGATCATGCTGGTTCAACTCCCCATTGAACCGTTCAACACCATCGCCCGCAATGGATCCATGGGGACCATCATGCGGCGGATTCTGGAAACCATCAAGCCCGAGGCCGCGTATTTCTCAGAGCGGGACGGCCACCGCGGCGGAATTTTTGTCGTCAACGTCAACGAAGATGCCGAGGTTCCGGCGCTGGCCGAACCCTGGTTCCTCGAGTTTAACGCCACTGTCGAGTTCCGTATCGCCATGACTCCTGAAGATCTGCTCAAGGCCAACGTCGACGCGTTGGCCAAGAAGTGGTCCTAGAAACCTTTCAGACCTGCCGCACCCGGAGCCGGCGAACTAAGCCGGCTCCTCCCCATGTTTCCGTTCTGTAAACTAGTTCACCATGGAGGTAAATTGATGTTCAAGCGTCAGAATGCTGTCGCCACCATGCTGCTCGCACTGGCCGCGGCGGCCCTTTTTGCCCAGCCTTCTGCCCAGCCAGCCCCCAAGCCCACGCGCACCCTCATCCGCGCCGGCTACCTGCTCGACGTGAAGACCGGAAAACTGCTCGACAGCCAGACCCTGGTGGTGGTGGGTGACACCATCCAATCCATTGCCCCCAGCGCTCAAGTTCCTTCTCAGTCTGGCGATACGGTCATCGACCTGGGCGGCCTTACTGTGCTGCCCGGCCTGATCGACGTGCATACTCATCTGACCATGGATACCAACTTCGAGCCCTACCACGAGCTGCAGGAAACCGACGCCAAGGAGGCCATCAACGGGGTGGTAAACGCCCGCACCACGCTGCTGGCCGGCATCACCTCGGTGCGCAACGTGGCCGCCGGGGGCTACACCGATGTGGATCTGCGCGACGCCATCAACTCCGGCCAGATCATCGGACCGCACATGCAGGTGAGCGGACCAGCGCTGAGCATCACCGGCGGACACTGCGACAATGACCTGCTGCCCTTCAAATACCATGCGACCGGCGACGGCGTAGCCGACGGCATCGCTGCTGTGCAGCGCCAAGTACGGCAGAACATCAAGTACGGCGTCGATCTGATTAAAATCTGCGCCACCGGAGGCGTACTGTCCAAGGGTGACGATCCCCAGGCCGCGCAATACACCCTTGAGGAAATGCGCGCCATCGTGGCCGACGCCCATCGCCTGGGTCGCAGGGTTGCCGCACACGCCCACGGAGCCCAGGGAATCCTCTGGGCCAGCATGGCCGGCGTGGATTCGGTGGAGCACGGCAGCTACATCAACGACGAAGGCATCGCCGAACTGAAGAAGAACGGCACCTATCTCGTTCCCACGCTCTATCTGGAAGACTGGATGGTGGAGAACGGCAATTTGCCGCCCTACTCGCATAAGAAGATGGTGGAGATCAGCGCCGTGGCCAAGGGCAACATCAAGCGCGCCATGGATGCAGGCGTGAAGATCGCCATGGGCACCGACGCCGCCGTCTATCCGCACGGGCTGAACGCCCATGAGCTCGATGTGTACGTCAACCAGCTCGGCATGGCCCCCCTGGCCGCACTGCAAACAGCCACCATCAACGCCGCTGACCTGATGGGCTGGAGCACCAAGACCGGCACTCTGGAACCCGGAAAATGGGCCGACATCATTGCCGTCGAAAAGAACCCGCTCGACGATATACGCACCTTGCAGAATGTGAAGTTCGTGATGAAGGCGGGGGTGGTCTACAAGAACGACACTAAATAAATCTCTTGGCTGGCCCGCTTGACAATTGTACAGGAAAGCTGTACGTTTAATCTAAGGTGATTCTGAGATGACTATTGAGACAACTTACACCGCGCTCAGGGCGAATCTAGCGACTTTCCTTGACCGCGTAACAGACGACCGGGAAGTCTTGGTCGTGAAGAGGCGCCGTGGGCAGCGGGACGTGGCGATTGTCGCCGCTGATGAACTGGCGGGGCTGGAGGAGACAGCATATCTTCTGCGATCGCCTGCCAACGCCAGGAGACTGACGCAGGCTCTTGCTGAGTCAAAAGCAAACGACAAGAGGAAAGCTCCAGGAAAGCCGGCAGCAGCCGCTCTTGAGGAATTGCGCCGCTCTGCCGGGCTTTGATCGCTTCCCGTTATGCAAGAGCAATTGATACCCATGAGCGCCAAAATCGAACGTCGTGTCGACTTCCTTCCAAAGTTTCGGGAAGACCTTGCTTGGTGGGTCAAGAATGACCGTCAAGCGGCTCTGAAAACGCTCGAACTTGTTGAGTCTGTTCTCGCCGATCCATTCGCAGGGATCGGCAAGCCCGAGCCTTTGCGACGTGAGTATGCCGGTTGTTGGAGCCGGAGAATTACGCGGGAGCACCGCCTGGTTTACCGCGTGACCGCCGACCGAATTGATTTCCTGCAAGCGCGGTATCACTATGAATAGAGCAAGAACTTCTTTGACGTGCCGTAATCGTTCATAAGAGGTTTCGCTTGCAAACCGGGGATGCGCCCTGCCACACTGGTATGTGGCCACCCAAACCATTGTCATCCTCGATTTCGGTTCGCAATACACGCAACTGATCGCGCGGCGCATTCGCGAGCAGAATGTTTTTTCCGTGGTGCTGCCCTGCACCGCGCCTCTCGCCGAGATCAAAGCGCTCCAACCGCTGGGGATTGTCCTCTCCGGAGGGCCGTCGTCGGTGTACGACGCTGACGCGCCCGCAGCCAATCCCAAGTTGCTTGATCTGGGTGTGCCGATGCTCGGCATCTGCTATGGGCTGCACTTCATCGTGCATCATCTTGGCGGCAAAGTACGCTCGGGCGTCAAGCGCGAGTATGGCCACGCTGAAGTGACCGTCGAGGACGACGCATCGCCGTTGTTTGCCGACTTGCCCGCGACCCTCGCCGTTTGGATGAGCCACGGAGACGAGGCACTGGAGCTGCCAACGGGCTTCCATCGCATCGCTATTTCCGCCAATGCTTTGGCGGGAATCGAAAATGCCCAGCGCCGCATCTGGGCCGTGCAGTTTCACCCCGAAGTGCATCACACGCCGCTGGGGCCACAACTTATCAAGAACTTCCTCTTTCAAATCTGCGGCGCGCGCGGCGACTGGACCCCGGCACACTTCATCGAGTCGACCGTAGCCGCGATTCGCGAGAAGGTAGGCAAGGGCCACGTCATCTGCGGCCTCTCCGGCGGCGTGGATTCGTCCGTGGCTGCGGTGTTGGTGCACCGGGCCATCGGCAACCAGCTCACCTGCATCTTCGTCAACAACGGCGTCCTGCGCAAAAATGAATTTCAAAATGTCCAGAAGAATCTGCGCGAGCGCCTTGGCTTGAAGATTGTCGCCGTGGACGCGAGTGAGCGCTTCATGGCGCAACTTGCCGGCGTTATCGATCCCGAGACCAAACGAAAGCGCATCGGCGCGGAGTTCATCGCTGTCTTCGACGACCAAGCCGCGCGCATTGCCAAAGAAACCGGCGGAGTGGATTGGCTCGTGCAAGGCACGCTCTACCCCGACGTGATCGAGTCGTCCAGCGTCAAGGGCCCCAGCCAGACCATCAAGAGCCATCACAATGTGGGCGGCCTGCCGCTGGGGATGAAGCTCAAGCTGATCGAGCCATTGCGCGATTTGTTCAAGGATGAAGTCCGGCGCATCGGCCGCGACCTTCAGATGCCGGAAGAAATTCTCGGCCGCCAGCCCTTTCCCGGACCGGGCCTGGCCGTGCGCATCCTCGGCGAAGTCACACCGGAGCGTGTGGCGCTTTTGCAGGAGGCTGACGAGATCGTGGTCGCCGAGATCAAGGCCGCGGGGCTTTATTCGTCCATCTGGCAGAGCTTTGCCGTACTGTTGCCGGTGATGAGCGTGGGTGTGATGGGCGACCAGCGCACCTACGCCTACACCGCCGCTATCCGCGCCGTGCATTCTGAAGACGGCATGACCGCCGACTGGACCCCTCTGCCCTACGAGGTGCTCAAGCGCATCAGCAGCCGCATCGTCAACGAGGTGCGCGGCATCAACCGCGTGGTCTACGACATCACTTCAAAGCCCCCCGGCACTATCGAGTGGGAGTGACAGTGCGCTCAGAACGTCCCGGCCAACTTGTAATTCTGATATGAAACGTGAAACATAGTGTGACGGAAAATGCAGGTGCTGTTGGGGTTATCGCCATTGGGAACTGCTTCCATGACGGTTACGCTGACACGGGGAAGCTGATATTCCCTGCCGGCGACGACTACGGTGCCATAATCGATCCGCCTGTCTTCCCTGGAAACGAATTCCGTGGGCTTCATATCAGCATGGGTGATAACGCGAACCACAAGGCCCGTATCCGGATTAATGAAGAACTCGCCGTGGTAGCCTACGACCTTTTTGAAGGTCTCCCAGGTGCTGACCGACTGGATGGTCCCGACCATCATCGGCAATCCGATCCTATCTTCTGTTTCGGTCTTTGGAAAGCAGCAGTAATTCACATCGAAGCGGGATTTCTTCTTCTCCACGGCGAAAGAAAACACCGCGATCTGCTTTCCGTCAATCATTTGCCAGCGCAGCCAGACGATCTTACCCGCGGACGAGGCTTCAAGAAAGATAGTGCCCAGATTGGTCCCCGGTTCGCCCTCTGATAGTTCTCCGTTCAGGCCCCACTTCGTCTTTGCCCTGGAAACTGCGGTCGCCTCGACGCCTTTATTGGTTTCCACCAAGTCAACTTGCTTGCCGACCAGTTTGATTGGATCAAGAAGCAAATTCGGACTATGAAGTCCGATACTATTTGTGATTTTGACCTGGTCCTCGTAGCGGAGCATGTTCTTAATGACCGATAGATGAGGGTTCTGCACATAAACCCTGGATACAAAGTCGGCGGCTTTAGCCAGGATGGCTTTTTGTGCGGCTTCATCGGGCGCGGGAGTAGCTGGGAGATCTGTAGCCGGAGGCGCAAGAAATGCGCTTTGTCCCTTCAGAATTTCAATCTGCTCACCGGAGAGCGGACCGGGAAGGTAACTTATCAGGCTGTTAGCTGTGCTGTCGGTCAGTTCTTCGTTCAGTTCAATCTCTTTGAGCCGGTCAGCTACCTCTGTGTCGGTCTTCTTTTGTTGCTGCAGCGAGTCCAGCATATCCTTGAGCTGTTGTACAGAGATATTCTTGTTGGTTGCCCAGGCGGGCGAAGCCAGCATCAGAACCGCGAGAATCCACCCAAACCGTTTCATAAGCGTACTCCTCATGAAAATTATGTTGGCAACGATAATACATCTCTGCCGCCACTTTGAAAATGGGAAAAATCATGAAATGTGGAGTAGCGGCTCACTCCCGCTTTTCAATGCGCAGCGTCACATCGACTGTATGGGTGTCGTCGTTCACGGTCAGTTGGGATTTGCAGTTGGCGGAGGCAAATGTTCGTCCCAGCGGGGTGTTTCCCTGTGAGAGATAGTAGGTTTGAATCGCGCTTGCGTTGAAGACCGCGCCCTCAGGCAGCTTCCACGCGGCCAGCATCGCGGCATGCAGGTCTGCGGCGCTGTTTTGGATGATCAGCTTGCCCATGGTGTAAACCGGGCCCGGCTCTACCGTGACGGTGAAGCTGACCGTTTCCCGCGCGCGGTCAAAGCTGGCCGTGGGATGAACGGCGGCCTTCATATATCCCTTGTTAAGGTACTGGCTGTGGATGAACTGCCAGTTTTCGACCAGGTGCTGGCCGTCGGCGACATCTCCGCGATGGATGTGCGAATTTCGGTCCAAATCCGCTTGCGTGACCAGCACGCCGGGCGCTAGCTGAATCCCCTCGAGCTTGTACATCGGGCCTGGCGACACGGAGACCAGAAACGGAAGCTTAATAGCCTCCGGCGCAATCACCGGAGAGCCTTGCTGAATGGCGTGAATTGAGGCCTCAAGATAGCCCTGATCGTGATAGTAGTTGCCCAGGTTGGTCTCGATCTGGCCGGGACTTCCTTCTACGTCATAATTTGAGCCAGTCAGCCTGGCCACTATTTCCATGACCTTGGGGTCCAGCGGGGTTGCCACGCCGTCGATATGAAGCTCGCCTATCTGCACGGATGGCGAGGTGATGGAATAGCTGACGGCCGAAACCTGATGCAACTTTTCGTCGGTGTAGGGAGCAGCCAGCACATTGGCATTGATGCCCTTGGCCGCCAGCATCTCTTCAAAAGCCTGGCGCACCTGTTCCGTCAGCCCGCCCTCGGCCGGCACTTTGCCGTGATAGAGCGGAAAGCGCTCGTGCAGCGCGGCGTCCAGTTCCTTGCCCGGCGCCAGCGGCAGATTCTCCAGGCGTACAGGATAGAGTTCGGTGTGCAGAACCAAGGTGTAGATAAGGTCCACCCCGTCGAACTTGAAGCTGAGAGTCTCAAATAGACCGGTGTCCATCAGCTTCTGGGAGTGGCCCGACATCTCGGCAAAATCCAGGATCTTACCTTTCTTCAGCCCCGAGGCGGCCAGCAACTCCTGCTCTGAATACTCCGGGGCGCCTTTGAACTGGATGGTTTTGGGCAGATACTTCTGCGCTCTGAGTGGCAGCGGAGCTGCCAAAAGGAGAAACATCGCGGCGAAAAATAGATAGGCAGAAGAAGGTGCGCGTTGCATGGTAGACCAAGAGTAACAAAGCTCACACCCGTGGGCAGTAGTTTTCTGCCGTTCAGAATCGGGTGAGGGACGGCCAGCGCCTCAGTGCGCCCCGGCGGCGGGCTGATAGTCCTTGTACTCGGAAGTAAACAGCGTGTGGCGGGTAGTGTACCTGCCCGCGCCCGAGTCGCCGTTGGGGACTACCTCGGTATTGAGGATGGTTCTGACCGGCAGGACCAGCATCTTGCCGCCAACCGCAACCGGGCCGTAGTCGATGCGTGTGTCTATTTGGTGTACGACTTCGGATGTTTTGAACTCCGCCTCGGTAATCATACGTACGACGATTCCGCTATACGGATCGATGAAGAGCTCGCCGTGATATGGCACGGTGGCTTTGTAATGGAGCCAGTCAGCGGTGATTTGAGCATTGCCCACGACCCCGCCCGCCCCACCCGGCGCCGCTTCCGACCCGGCTACTATCTGAGCGTCCATACCGTTGTAGAAACGGGCGATTCCGGTAGATGTGACATTCGGAAAGCAGCAGACGTCTACCGCCATACGGGAATCCTTCTTGTGCACCTTGAAGGAATAGACAGCAGCCTGCTTGCCATTGACCAGTTCCCAGCGCAGCCATTGGATGCTCCCGGTGGCCTGTGCTTCATGCAGGACGGCGCCCAGGCTGGGGTCCGGTTCAAAGAGCGCGATCATCTTGTTCGCGCCCCAGCGGGTTTTGTCCTTCTCTTGGGGCAGTTTCTCCACCCCATGATCGCTCGTCACTTGTGTTTCAGAGGAACGGATAAAGTGGAGAAACGAGGCGGGGTTGGATAGCCCGGAGGGAACATTTACCCCCTTACCTGCACATCCAACGAGGCCCGAGCAGTCGCTAATCGCCTCTATGTTGTCCTGGAATCGCAGTGTGGTCTTGGATGCGGTAACGTAGGGTAATTGGGCGTAGGTTTTGCTTGCGTAATCCACGGCCTTGTCGAGGATGGCTTTTTGCGCGGCTGCGTCGGGCGCAGCATTCGACGGCAGATCGGAGGCTGGCGGAGCCAGTATGGCGCTCTCGGCTTCCAAAATGTAAACCTGCTCGGTCGACAACGGGCCGGGAACGTAGCTGACCAGGCTGTTCAAGGCGGTGCGGGTCAGTTCTTCGCTCAGCTCAATCTGCTTAAGCGCCGAGGCCACGTCGGCGTCGGACTTCTTGGCCTGCTGAAGCGAAACCAGCAACTCGTTGAGTTGCTGCACAGTAACTTTTCTGGCCGCCCACGCGTGCGAGGCCAGCATCAGGACTACGAGCAACCATCCGAGCCGATTCATCTTCCTGCACCTCCAGCAACATTTAATCAGCCGGGTCGGCTGACCCATTGACCTTTCCTCCGGTGATAAGGCTGCAGGCTACTTCTGTGCGGCCCCTGCCGGGCTTAAGTTTGCGTAGCCGGTGACCAGAAGAGTCCTGCGCTGTATCATTCCTTTAGTGGAGTCGCCGCCAGCATTCACCTCAGTCTGCGTGAAGGAACCTACCGGAACGACATACGTGTTGCCGTCAATCGTGGCCGTACCATAATCGATGCGCGTATCTTCCCGCTCAACGAAGTCTGAAGAATCAAGTTCCGCATGCATCACGAGCCGTAACGTGGTTCCTGTATCGGGATTGACGAAGAACTCGCCACGCAACCCCACGGCCTTTTTGAATGGCTCCCAATTAGCGTTCCCATGTGCCGGAAAGCAGCAGTATTCAATACTATAGGGTACGTTTTTCTTGTCCACCTCGTAAGAAAAGACAGCAGTCTTGACGCCGGCAATCGTCTCCCATCGCAACCAATGGATTTTGCCGCCTTCATCGGCCTTACGCAGAATCAGGCTCAGGGCTGGCCTCGTGCTATTCTCGGCTATTGGGCTCACGTGCGTTAATTTTTGGTCTGCTGTAGAAGCGGTAACTTTCTCAACTCCCTGGTTGATTTCCACGGTCTCCGTGTACCTGCTCGTCAGGCTCATGCTCCATCCATCGCTCTGTTCTCGGTTTAAGCCCACCACCTGCTGGTTCGCACCCGCGCTTCCCCAACGGTTGAAGGTGTTGATGTGTCCATAGTGAGCGACCACTTTCATTGCGGTTAGACGTATATTCTGCTCATCGTTCTTGGCCGCGAAGCTGATGGCCTTGTCCAGGATGGCTCTTTGCGCGGCAACATCCGGACTGGGTAGGCTGGGCAGGTCGGAGGGTGGCGGCGCCAGCATAGAGCTGCGCGCCTCAAGGACGCAGATTTGCTCACTTGTGAGAGGGCCGGCGGACGCAAACATTAGGTCTGACTTTACAGCGGCGGTCAGTTCCTCGCTCAGATCAATGTCTTTGAGCCGCGTGGATACCTCTTCATCGGTTTTATTGCTCTGCTTCATGGAAACCAGCAGATCCTTGAGTTGTTGCACGGTGATCTTATTATTGGCGGGCCAGGCTGGCGAGGCCAGCATCAGCAATACGAGAATCCATCCGAGTCGTTTCATTTGCTTGCTCCTCTAGTAATAATAAATCAGCCGGGTCGGCTGACCCATTGACATTTCCTCCGGCGACAAGGCTGCAGGCTACTTATGTGCGGCCCCTGCCAGGCTGAAGTTTGCGTAGCCGGCGACCAGAAGAGTCCGCCGCAGTATGAACCCATTAACGGAGTCGCCGCCAACATCCGTCTCAATGTGCGTGAAGGAACCCTCAGGGACGATATATATGTTGCCGCCAATGGTTTCCTTGCCATAATCGATGCGCGTATCTTCCTGCTCAACGAAGTCTGTAGAAGCAAGTTCCGCCTGCATCACGAGCCGTAACGTGGTTCCTGTGTCGGGATCGATGAAGAACTCGCCACGCAACCCCACGGTCTTCTTGAAGGGTTCCCAATCAGTGTCGATGGTATTCCTGGTCGGGAAGCAGCAGTAGTCAACGCTATAGAGTACGTTTTTCTTGTCCACCTCGTAAGAAAAAACAGCGGTCTTGGCCCCGTTAATTGTCTCCCATCGCAACCAATGGATATTGCCGCCTTCATTGGCCTTCCGCAGAATCAGGCTCAGGGCTGGCCTCGTGCTATTCTCGGCTATCGGGCTCACGCGCGTTAGTCTTATGTCTGCTTTAGAAGCGGTAACTTTCTCAATCCCCTGGTCGATTTCCACGGTCTCCGTGTACCTGCTCGTCAGGCTCATGATTCTGCCATCGCCCTGGTCTCGGCGTATGCCCCCCTGCTCAACCGCGTTCCCCCTCCAACGGTTGAAGGTGTTGATGTGCCCATAGTGAGCGACCACTTTCACTGCGGTCAGGCGGGGAATCTGCTGATCGTTCTTGGCTGCGAATTCAATAGCCTTGTCCAGGATGGCTCTTTGCGCGGCTGCGTCGGGCGCAGCATCCGACGGCAGGTCGGAGGATGGCGGCGCCAGCATGGAGCTGCGTGCCTCAAGGACACAGATTTGCTCACTTGTGAGAGGACCGGGGGACGCGAACATTAGGTCTGACTTTACCGCAGCGGTCAGTTCCTCGCTCAGATCAATCTCTTTGAGCCGCGAGGATACCTCATAATCGGTCTTCTTGCCCAGATTCAAGGTAACCAGCATATCTTTGAGTTGTTGCACAGTGATCTTATAATCGGCCGCCCAGGCGGGCACGGCCAGCATCAGCAATACGAGAATCCACCCGAGCCGTTTCATACGCTTATTCCTCCAGAGGATCGAGTTGCCGACAATTATAATCCCGCAGCAGATCCAAAACGTAACAAAATAATTCGCGGGAATTTACTCGACCGAGTGAATCTCTCTATATCGATCGAAACCAAGCAAGATCGTGTTCAGGAGTAGCGTCTTCGATGGTGCGGCGGGAAGGAATTTCTCCGCAGAAAGACAGTCTATGCGCCGGCAGCGGTCATGTTCCTGAAAAACTCCAGCGATTTGCGCAGCCCTTCTTTCAGAGTGATCCGCGGCTCCCAGCCGAGCAGCTCGCGAGCCTTGGCGATGTCGGGGCGGCGGCGCGTGGGGTCGTCCTCGGGCAAGGCTTCAAAGCGCAGTTCGCTCTTTGAACCGGTCACCTCCAGCACTGCCTGGGCGCACTCCAGAATCGTGAACTCGTCGGGGTTGCCAATGTTAACTGGCAGGTGTTCATCAGAGCGCGACAGGCGCAGAATGCCTTCGATCAGATCGTCCACGTAACAGAAACTGCGTGTCTGGCTGCCGTCGCCATAGATCGTTAGCGGCTCGCCGCGCAGGGCCTGCATCATGAGATTGGAAATAACCCGGCCATCGCTAGGGTGCAAGCGAGGTCCGTAAGTGTTGAAGATGCGGACCAGATGTGTGTTGACGCCACGCGAGCGGTGCCAGGCCATGACCAAGGCCTCGGCAAAGCGCTTGGCCTCGTCGTAGACCGAGCGTGGACCGACCGGGTTTACGTTGCCCCAATAGCTCTCCCGCTGGGGATGCTCCAGCGGGTCGCCATAGCACTCCGAGGTGGAGGCGTGCAGATAGCCGGCGCCATGGCGGGCGGCAATTTCAAGGGTGTTTTCAACGCCAACCGAGCCAACCTGCAATGTCTCTATCCCCATGCGGAGATACTCCGGCGGACTGGCCGGAGAAGCAAAGTTGAAGACGTAGTCCACCTGGCCCACGTCGAAGGGTTGGCATATGTCCCGCTCCTCAAAGCGGAAGCGTGGCTCATTGGCCAAGTGCGCAATGTTTTCCAGGCTGCCGGTGCAGAGGTTATCGACGCCTATGATGGTGTGGCCCTCGCCCAGCAAGCGGTCGGTGAGGTGAGAACCGAGAAATCCGGCGGCTCCGGTGACAAGAACACGCATGGTCAAAAGTCTATGCTCCTGAAAAAACTTGAACAATTCATGAGCGGAGTTAGCTCCGCTCCGACACAATCAGCTTGCGCGGCTTACCCTGCTGCGACTGATAACTTGCCGGCCGGCCCATGCTTACATACGTGAAGCCATGCTTGTACATCTGCTGCGGCTTGTATAGATTGCGGCCGTCAATCACGATGGGGAAGCGGACTGCCTGGTTGAGGCGCACCAGGTCGATCTCGGCAAACTCCTTCCATTCGGTCAGGATCAACACCGCGTCGGCGTCCTTGGCCGCTGCGTAGATGTCTGCCGCATATTGGATGTTCTCGCCTGGCGGCAGAACCTCTTTGGCGCGCTCCATGGCCGCCGGATCATAGGCCGTGATCAGCGCGCCGGCTTTCATCAGTTTGCCGATTACATCGATGGCCGGAGACTCGCGAATATCGTCCGTGTCGCCCTTGTAGGCCAGGCCCAGAGCGGCCAGCCGTTTGCCGCGCAGGGTCCACAACGCAGACCGTACCTTGTTGAAGAAGATTTCCCTCTGTGTATCGTTGACCTTGCGAATCTCTTCCAGCAGTTTGAAGTCCACGCCCTGCTGCTGCGCCACCCAGTGAAAGGCAGCCACATCCTTGGGAAAGCAGGAGCCTCCATAGCCCAGCCCTGCTCTTAGAAACCGGGCACCGATACGGCTGTCCATGCCCATGCCTTGAGCAATGTCCTCAATGTCCGCATCCACCGTCTCAGCCAGGTTAGCCACCGCGTTGATGAAGGATATTTTCAAGGCCAGGAAAGCATTGGAGGCGTGTTTGATGATCTCCGCACTCTGCGCCGAAGTGACCAGTAGCCTGGCCGGCGCGGCGGCGCTGCAAGCACCCTGCAGGGCGCCCGGCTGGGCATAATAGCCGCCCCCGGTGAGCGGCTCATAGACGCGCCGCAGCACGTTGACGGAGCGCTCCGTATTGGCTCCCACCACGATGCGGTCGGGATGCAGAAAATCCATTACAGCCGTGCCTTCGCGCAGGAATTCAGGATTTGAGACAACATCAAAACTTTGTTGATCAACGCCACTGCGGTGCAACACGCGCCGGATCCACTCGTTGGTGTAGACCGGTACAGTGCTCTTTTCTACGATAACTTTGTAACCGTTGATGGAGCGGGCGATCACTGAGACCACCGCCTCGACATAGGAAAGGTCAGCGGCGCCGGTATCGCCCTGGGGCGTGCCCACGGCGATGAAGATGACTTCGTTCTTCTCGACGGCCGCGCCCAGGTTGGAAGTAAACGTCACCCTGCTGCCCCTGTGCTTGGCCAGAAGCTCGGGCAGATAGCGCTCGAAGATGGGCACGCCACCCTCACGCAGGGTCTTTACTTTGGATTCGTCATTGTCCACGCAGGTGACTTGGTGCCCGATCTCCGCAAAACAAACCGCCGCAACGAGTCCCACGTAGCCGGACCCGATCACACAGATGGATACTGGTTTAGACATGCGCTTAGGTTATTCGCATCAGGGGGAATGGAGCAAGCTCTCCGCGCGGTTTATGCGCCATCCTGCTGAATGTGATGCCTTATTCAGGGCTGGAACTGCGCCATCAATGGCTCAGGACAGGTTGGCTTTCTGCTAGAGTGTGAATGCAGCCGTAACTCCGGGCAAGGCTTGTTTTTCCCTGAAAACGTAGGATTATTCTCATGGAAATTGACTCGCAAAACGCACCTTCCGCCTGGGCGCCCTTTCGTCTCACGCCCTGGTTTGCCGAGCGGGTGTGGGGCTTCCGGGATCTTCACCCCTGGTATGACTGGGTTGCCGTAGATGACAAGCCCATCGGCGAGGCCTGGCTCACCGGGGATCAGTGCGTTGTGGCGACAGGCGTGCACGCCGGCCAGACGCTGGGCGCGCTTTTTTCCGAGGCGCCGGAATTCCTGCTTGGAAAGACTGCTCCATGCAGTACTGAAGCTGCCGTACGCAGTGCCTCGCCACTGCTCATCAAAGTCCTCTTTGTCAAAGAGAAACTCAGCGTCCAGGTGCATCCCGATGACGCACTGGCTCGAAAGTTTGGCGAGCCTTGCGGTAAAACGGAGTGCTGGTACGTGCTTGAGGCCGAACCGGGCGCGCAAGTAGCCTGCGGACTCAAACCGGGCGTCACGCTGGACGATGTAAAGGCGGGAATCGAGACAGGCACACTGGAAAACCGCCTCAACATGCTCAATGTGGCCTCTGGAGAGATGATCTTTATCGCTGCGGGGACGGTTCATGCCATATGGCCAGGCTCGATTCTACTGGAGACACAGCAGAATTGCGATCTGACCTACAGAATGTACGACTATGGAAGGGGGCGCGAGCTGCACATCGAAAAAGCATTGCAAGCCACGCGCCTCAAGACCCGCTCCGGAAAGATTCCGTCCAGATCGCTGGACGAGCGGACGATTTTGATGGAGGGGGATTACTTTAGTTTGGAGCGCGTCACGGTGTCCGGCATCAGAACAAGCGCCAGCCTGCGGGGTGAAGCCGAGCTTGCCTCTGGCCTTCAGTACCTGTTTGTGGCCGGAGGGGCGGCCAGGATTACCGGGCGGGGCTTAGAGCCTCTGGAACTGCCCATGGGCGGAATAGCGGCTGTTCCCGCTGCTTCGCCGCAGTTCGAGGTGGAAGATTCAGGCGGATTAAACTTGATTCGCATTACGCCCCGCTGGCCGGGAACACAGCGATAACGACGGCTGGTTAAAAAACCGTTCCCTGTGTGGAAGGGTTGCGCCAGCCCAGAACTGCCTTCCTGCGGCCGGGAACACGCGCAGGGTTGTTTTTTGCATTTTTACATTGAAGATGTACACTCATCCGCAGGGAATGTCTCGGGAGTAAGTGTCCTGCAACCAAACGTCCTGCAAAGGAGACACAGTATGGACTTGAAGCCGTACCTCGGACCGACCCTTGCCGCACTTTTTGTTTGTTCGGCTTCCTCCGTTCTTGCACAAACCGCGCCGGCAGCCACAAAGGGTAATTTACCTTTGGCCATCGGCGCTGGCTTCTCCGGCTACAACCCCGATTTCGGCCATGGCCACCTTCTCGGCGGCACACTGTGGATCGACTATACCTTGCCCCACATGCCTTACCTTCTGCAAGGAATCGGCCTGGAAGTCGAGGCTCGCGATCTCAACTATGGCCGTTCGGCGACTGAACCTCCAGTTCTGCGGGAAGACGTTGCAGAGGGAGGCGTAATTTATTCCTGGCCCCGCTACCGCAATTTCCGCCCTTATGCCAAGGTCTTGTTTGGGTACGGCAACACCGACTACGCGCATACTACACTGCCTTACAATCGTCAATCCCGCAACTTCACCAGCGGGGGAGGCGGTGTGGATTACCGCGTCTCTCGGAATATCTGGCTGCGGGTCGATTATGAATACCAGTCCTGGCCTGACTTCTTTAAGCACCCTGGCATAGGCGTTCCGCCGGTCTATCCGCCCGCTGGACGGCTCAACCCTCAGGGCTTCACCGTCGGCGCAATCTATCATTTTAGCCACCCCCATTACCATTGAGGGCAGGGGCGTTCAGCAGCGGTTGACAGCTCTTTGGCGTTAAGAGCAGGCTTGTCCAGGAGCGCACACACTATCCCTTCGGGGCATCCCAGCGTGATGGCGACCACCGAACCAATGAATCCTTTTGCTACCCGGCCCATTCTTGGGGTCCATGTCGCCGTCAGCAGCTACGATGAGGTGGTTGATCACAGCCTTGCCTGGGCACGCGAGCGGCGCTCACGCGCAATGTTTTTCGCTTCTGTCCACATGCTGATGGAAGCCGTTGACGATCCTGCTTTCCTTCTTCAACTCAATAAAGCCGGCACGGTCTTTCCCGACGGTATGCCACTTGTATGGGCGCTTCGCGCGCTGGGAGAGAGACGCGCCCGGAGGGTCTGCGGCCCGGATGCCATGGCTGCCCTGTTGGCGGCCGCGGAAAAGACCGGAGTATCGGCCGGCTTCTATGGCGGAAGCCAGGCCAATCTCGATTCTCTCGTTAGCGTAGTGCGATTGCGTCACCCGAATCTTCGCGTGGCCTATGCCGAAAGCCCTCCCTTTCGGGCGCTTACTCCCCAAGAAGACCTGGCCACTGTTGAGCGAATCGAAGCTTCCGGCGCACGCCTGCTCTTTGTTGGCCTCGGCTGCCCCAGGCAGGAACATTGGATAGTCGACCACCTCGGCCGGGTTCACGCCGTAATGTTTGCCGTCGGGGCTGCTTTCGACTTCATCTCGGGCAGCAAGCGCCGGGCTCCGCAATGGATGCAGCACTGCGGGCTTGAATGGGTATTCCGTTTTGCAACCGAGCCGCGTCGCCTGGCCAGTCGCTACCTCAGGCACAACCCCCGTTTCATCTTCAAGTTCCTTTGCCAGCTCCTGGCTGGCCCGGCCTGACGTGACCTCCGCAGCCGGCAAACGAAAGTGCCTGTCTATTCACTGTCCGAGGATTTCCTGCTACCGTCGAGTATGAAATACTGTATGGCGTGCCGGGGCAAGTGGACTTTCCCTGAGTTATTTCTTGAGCGGCCTGCATGCGGCGTCTTTCTGCATCCATTCCCTGTTGCGCTTGTTCGCCGGGCGCTTCGTTGTTCAACCATCTAGGAAGGCAATAAATGGCGATTCGGAATGCGCATCTTCTGGTCTGCGGGGCCGGCGGTTTTATTGGCGGCCACCTGGTGAAAACGCTTTTTGCCCAAGGTGCGGCCAGTGTTCGTGCGGTTGATGTCAAGCCCTTCGGCGAGTGGTACCAGAAGAACCCCGCCGCCGATAACCGCGTTCTGGACCTGCAACTGCGCGAGTCCTGCCTGGAAGCTGCCAGTGGCATGGACGGGGTTTTTCAGCTTGCGGCCGACATGGGCGGCATGGGCTTCATTGAGAACAACAAGGCTCTGTGCATGCTTTCAGTGCTGGTCAGCACGCACATGCTGGTGGCCGCCCACCAAACCGGTGTGAAGCGCCTGTTCTATTCCTCTTCGGCCTGCGTCTACAACGGCGACAAGCAAAAGGAATACAACGTGGTTCCGCTCAAGGAAGAAGACGCTTATCCCGCCTTGCCGGAAGACGGTTATGGCTGGGAAAAGCTCTTCACGGAGCGCATGTGCCGCCACTTTCACGAGGATTTCGGTCTGGAGACCCGAATCGCGCGCTTCCACAACGTCTATGGCCCGCACGGTACCTGGGATGGAGGGCGCGAGAAAGCGCCGGCCGCCATCAGCCGCAAGGTGCTGGAGGCCAAGCACTCCGGCATCCACGAGATCGAAATCTGGGGCGACGGCCATCAGACCCGCAGCTTCATGTATATTGACGACTGCACCAAGGGCGTAGTCGATATCTACGAGAGCGACATTGAGAACCCCATCAACCTCGGTTCCAGCGAGCTGGTGACCATTAACCAGCTGGTGGATATTGCCGAGGATATTGCCGGCGTCAAGCTGAAGCGCAACTACAACCTGAGCGCCCCCAAGGGCGTAAACGGCCGCAACAGCGACAACACGCTGATTCACAAGCTGCTCGGCTGGGAGCCTTCCATCCGCTTGCGTGAGGGGATGAAAAAGACCATGGCCTGGATCGAGAAAGAGATGCTCTCCGGAGCGACCTCGAAGTAGTTTGACTTTTTCCCCCGTGAACGCCTTGGACGCTTTTCCCCGATTCTGTGGCGTTCTTTTGTGGAACAGGAGCTAAAATGCATTCTTTTGCTGCTCCAGCGTCTCTTTGAGACAGCCACGTGTTTCCTAAATCCCGTCCTTAATGCACAATTAAATAAGATATGAGTTTTCGATTTGCTCTTCCCAACGAACTTCGCGGCGCGGTTGACCGAGCCGCCTCCGACTGGACCACCAACAACAAAGTTGCCCGCTTTTGGCAAAAAGACGCCAGCCTCTGGACCAGCAATGGCGAGGAAAAGTGGCTGGGCTGGACCGACATCGTTGAACGCCAGCAAAAACACCTTGCCTCATTTGCCGCTCTTGCCGCCGAAGTGAAATCCGCCGGTTTTAAGTCAGTCTTGTTATTGGGCATGGGCGGCTCCAGCCTCTGTCCGGAGGTTCTGGCTGTCACTTTTGGCCGGCAAGACGGGGTCCCCGGCGACAGGTCTTCGTCGCTGGGGTGTCAAGACGGGGTCCCCGGCGACAGGTCTTCGTCGCTGGGGTGTCAAGACGGGGTCCCCGGCGACAGGTCTTCGTCGCTGGGGTGTCAAGACGGGGTCCCCGGCGATAGGTCTTCGTCGCTGGGGTGTCAAGACGGGGTCCCCGGCGACAGGTCTTCGTCGCTGGGGTGTCAACCCGGCTTTCCCGCGCTTCACATTGTCGATTCCACTGACCCGGCGCAGGTCAAGGCCGCCCGCGACCGTGTAAACCTGGTTGAGACGCTGATCATCGTGGCCAGCAAATCCGGCTCCACGCTGGAACCAAACATTCTCCGGCAATACTTCTTTGCTGAGATGAATAAGGCCGTGGGCGCTAAGAAGGCCGGCAGCCATTTTCTGGCTATCACTGACCCCAACTCGAAGATGGAGCATGTAGCCAAAGAAGACGGCTTTCGCCATATATTCCACGGCGATCCCAAAATCGGCGGCCGCTTCTCAGCGTTGTCGAACTTTGGCGTGATTGCCGCTACGGTAGCCGGCCTCGATATCGGCAATTTGCTGGCTGAGGCAGCCAAGGCTGTTGCTGTGGCCAAGCTACCCCCGGCTCAGAATCCTGCAGTCGAACTCGGCCTGCTGCTGGGCACCGCGGCCCATGCCGGACGTGATAAGCTCACCATCTTTACCTCACCGGATATCTACGATCTGGGCGCATGGCTCGAGCAATTGGTTGCCGAATCCACCGGCAAACTAGGCAAGGGCATTACGCCCGTGGATCGCGAAGCCATTGCAGCGCCGGAAATCTACGGCAGCGATCGCATCTTCGCCTACATCCGTTACGCGGGGACGGCTGACAAGAGTCAGGACGCCAAAGTCGCCGCTCTCGAGGCCGCCGGCCATCCGGTCGTCCACATCGAAATTGCCGGTCTTTACGAAATTTTTGCTCAGTTCTTTACCTGGGAGGTGGCTACCGCTGTAGCCGGTTCGGTGATGGGCATCAACCCCTTTGACCAGCCGGATGTGGAATCGGCCAAGATTGAAACCCGCACCCTCACTGCGGCTTACGAGCAGACCGGCAAGCTCCCCTTGCGCCAGCCGGTGCTGGTGGACAAGGGCATCCAACTCTACGCCACCAAGGCTTACGCCGCTACGCTCAAAACGGCAGCCCCTGCCGAAACCCTGGCCGGCTATCTGCGCGCGCATCTCAGCCAGATTCACCCCGGCGATTACTTCGCCGTGCTGGCTTTCCTGGCCATGTTCCCCGAGTACGAGGCGGCGATTCAGCGCTTCCGCCACAAGGTGCGCGACGCCAAACGCGTGGCCACCTGTCTGGGCTTCGGGCCGCGTTTTCTGCACTCCACTGGGCAGGACTACAAGGGCGGCCCTAACACCGGCGTCTTTTTGCAGATCACTGCGGACCACGCCGTCAACGTGCCGATTCCGGGTCAAAAACTGAGCTTCGGCGTGGTCATCGACGCTCAAGCCGCTGGCGATCTGGCCGTGCTGGAGTCGCGCGGCCGCCGCGCACTGCGCGTTCATCTGGAAGCCGACGTCGCCGCCGGGTTAAAGCTGTTAGACGCGGCTGTGGATGCGGCGCTCGAGTAAAAGCAGGGCTATTGATCCGACCCATATTCACTGTGTGGGGGCCCCACCCTCGCCGTGTTCTTGTTTTTGCGGCTAGGGTGGGTAAGCACAGAGTAAAATGTGCAAAATGACCGAATCCACAATAAAGACGCGGAATTCTATGCTGCAACTAGTGGTTCTAGCTGCACTTATGGTCATCGGCTATACCGTTGTTCATACGTTGCGTTTTACAGTTGGAGCACTCAATTTTTTCTTTGAATGTGCGTTTTACATAATACCGTTATTTGCTATTCGACCCGTGTTGCGCTTGCGTCGATGGCCCAAGATTTGGGGCTTAATACTTCTATCTCCTTTGCTGTTGCTATCGTCGTTTCTTCTTCTGGGTACAGTAGTCTTTGACGGACTTCTTGGTGGTTCTGAACGCAAGCAGCCTTTGCAAACCTTTCAACTGGGGAACTGCACTATTCAACTTGAGAGATATGAAAACGGCGGTGCATTGGGTATTCATGGCTTGAATTTGGAACAGAGGAGACTCATCGTCCCCGGACTTTATATGGTCAGATCTGTTGATTTCTTTGACTATGCATATGAAGGTACTCTCACTGTGGAAGGACCGTACAAAGTGAGGGTACATGCGAAAGAAGTCTATGACAGAAAAGATTATCAAGTCGATAAAGTCTACGATCTGAAGCCTTGGGTCTATTTTTAACGCTCATCTCTGAAATCTTCCCTGCTGTTCCTCATTGATTTAGAATGCTTTCCTGACCAGAAAAGCCAGTGATCTATCTTGAAACTCCCCTTTGCCAGCGGAACTTTTTCCCCGCGGCGGGGTTCAACCCGATGACGGCTCCCGTAATTTCCCGTCTAATCAGGGTGAACCGTAAGCTGGATTTCAGGCGCAGGAGAAATACGACGATGAATCGTCCAAATTTTAAAAGAGTTATTTCCCAGTCTCTGGCATGGACCGCGCTCCTGGCCCTGTGCAGCGTGTTTGCGCTCGCCCAGGACGCAACTGCACCCTCTCAACCGGCGGCCGCCGTCCGCACCGACGGCCAGATCGAGATGGACGTGGTGCATGCCCTCGACAACTCCAAGGAGTTGAAGTACGACCTGATCACCGCGGCCACCATTCAGGGCGAGGTCACGCTCTCCGGTACGGTGGCAAAAGCATCCTCCCGCGATCTGGCGGAGTCGATTGTCAGCCAGGTGCCGGGCGTGGTCAAGGTGCATAACAACCTCAGGGTCGGCAATCCGCAGGAATCCCAGATTGCGCAAAACATGTCTGACAACCAGCCAGGCGATGCTGGAGCCTCCAATCCAGGGGAATCCCCATCCGCGCCGGCGATAACGGACGGTCCTTTGCCGCCTCCCGGTCATCCTGCCCCTGGTGAGTCCGAAGCCCAGGCCCGGCTGCGTGCCCAGATCCGCGCTGAGGTTCAGGCCGAAATTCGCGCACAGAGAGAGGCTCAGCGGCAGGCTAATGAGGAGGACCCCTACGCGCCTCCGCTGCCTCCTCCATCAGTTCAGGAGCAGCCCAAGGGCCCGGTAACCATCCCTCAAGGCACGCTGCTGCAGTTGCGCACCAGTGAGCCGGTTGGCAGCAAGCATGCCAAAGAAGGCGAGCCCGTCCAGTTCGTGGTGATTCGCAATGTGCATGTCGGCGGTGTGCTGGCCATCCCTCGTGGCGCCACCGTTCATGGAGTTGTCACAGAGGTAAAGAAGCCCGGAGACTTGGGTGGCAGCGCGGAACTTGCGCTCAAGCTCACCTCGCTGGATCTGGGCGGCCAGAACTATCCTGTCGATTCAGGCCTGTTCAAGGTCAAGGGGCCGAATAAGGCCGGCAGAACGGTGGGCAGCGCGATTGGCACCGGCATTATGGGCACCATGATCGGCTGTGCAGTAAGAGGCCCCGTGGGTTGCGCGGTTGGCGCCGGAGTAGGCGTAGCCGCGGGCACAGCAGTTTCAGCAGCCTCTCCCGGGCCAAATGTCTGGATTCCCGCAGAGGCTCAGGTGGAATTCCACCTGAATGCCCCTCTGACGGTCACCCCGGTCAGCGCGCGGGAGGCAGCCAGGCTGGCGCAGGGGCTCTATTCCAGTGGCCCGACCCTACACCAGCGTGGTTATGGCCCCTACTATGCCCGGCCGTATCCCTATGAATACGGCTATCCGCCCGTCTACTATCGCCCCTACTAAGTCGAGGGCAGTTACTACTACTGGCGGTGAAGCGGTTCTCCAATAGCTATACTCTGGAAGCACGACGATGAGTGGCTTTTTCCTCAAGAAAAAGCCACTTTTCACCATATTTGCTGGAGCACGTGAATTGGAGAACCGCTTTAATCACCTGCGGTGGGGCAGACGCGCTTCGCGCCTTAATCTCCTGTGGTATTCATGCGGGCATCCCGGCAGACGGGGTGCCCGCTTTGCGTTGCGGCTCCGCCATCGCCCGCATCTCCGCTCGTCTATAATGACAATGAATCGCGTCAAGCGACAATTGCGCATCCACGCCGATGCCTGCGCCAGTCGAAACCATGCTGGCACAGGAGGTTAGCAAGTCTGCGCGTAGAGAGTTGAAGGTTTTAATCCACCCATGATTCGTTTCCTGCAGGCAAAAGACAGCCGCATCGTCAAAGCAATCTTCGTTATCATCATCGCCGTCGTCTCGGTGGGCATGGTGCTCTACCTGATCCCCGGCTTCACCGGCATGGGTTCCTCCGCCGCCGACACCTACGCCATAATCTACCCCCATTGGTACAGCCGCATTTTCTCCTCGGGCGTGATCGTGAGTCAGGAGCATGTGGCCACGGTGGCTCGCCGCCAGGCGCAGCAGAACCCGCAATACCTTGAAAGCCCGGGAATCATGCGCATGATCGAGCAGCAGGCCGGCCAGCAGGAGGTGCGGGACCAGATTCTGCTCATCGAGGCCGACAAGCTGGGCATAACCGCCAGCAGCGAGGATGTAGCCCGATTCTTGCACCAGGGGCAGTATGGCGAGGTTCTCTACCCCAACGGGCAATTCATTGGTACGGAGAGCTACACCGCCATCGTTACCGGCCGACTCAACATGTCGGTCCCGGAGTTTGAGCAGAATATTCAGCAGGGAATTATCATTATTCGGCTGCGGTCGCTGATTACCGCCGGGGTCACGGTGAGCGATGCCGATGTCCGCGAGGCTTATCGCCAGCAGAACATCACGATCAAGTTCGATTACGCGGTGATTTCCGCCGACGACCTGCGCAAGACCATTAACCCCTCGGACAGCGACCTGGAGGCTTTCTTCAAGAAGAACGCCGCGCGCTATGCCTCGGCCGTGCCTGAGCAGCGCAAGATCACATACTTTGCCTTTACTCCCAATGAGCTGCCCGGCGGGACGCCGCAGCCCACCCAGCAGGAGATTCAGCAGTACTTCAATGCGCATCTGTCCGAGTACTCGGTTCCGGAGCAGGCCCGTTCGCGCCACATTCTCATCAAGGTGGCGCCCGGAGCCGACGCCAGGACTGACGCCGCGGCCAAAGCCAAAGCCGACGCTTTGCTCAAGCAGATCAAGAGCGGTGCAAACTTTGCTGACCTGGCCCGGAAGAACTCCGAGGACTCCAGCAAGGAAATGGGCGGCGAGTTGGGATTCTTCCGCCGCGGCGCCACGGTGCCGGAGTTCGAGAAGGCCCTCTTCAACCAGAAAATCGGCGATACAGAGATCGTGAAAAGTCAGTTCGGCTACCACATCCTGCAGGTGGAGGAACGGCAGCCGGAGCACCACCAATCGCTCGATGAGGTCCGGCCCGCTATCGTGGCCACTCTGGTTCGCCTAAAAGCCACCGCCGCCGAAGAGAATTACGCGCGCGCGCTCACCTCCGAGGCCATCAAGAACGGCCTGGAGAAGACCGCCGCCGCGCACCATCTTGTAGTGACAACCACGCCGCTGGTCGGCGCGCAGGGCGTGATCTCCGCCTTCGTCGATTCCACTCAGATTCTCGGCAAGGCATTCCAGTCCAGACAGGGCGACCCGCCGCAGTTTACGCCTACCGGCGAGGAGGCCTACGCGATCTTTCAGGTCACTGAGATCGCCCCAGCCCATGCGCCCGCCTTTGCCGACTGGAAGAAGAATGTGCTCAAGGACTTCCAGGACCAGCAACTCCCTGTCCTGCTCGGCCAGAAGACCCAGGAGCTGGCGGAAAAGGCCAAGAATCTAAACGATCTCTCCAAGGCCGCCAAGGCCGTCGGCGCGACCCTCAAGACCAGCGACCTGGTGGGTCCCTCGGATCAGGTTCCCGAGTTTGGCATGGTCGCCCAGGTGGCCCCGCAGCTCTTCGACCTCAAGCCCGGCGAACTGAGCGGGCCCATTAGCGCGGGTCGAACCGGCGTGGTAGCCAGGCTGGTGGACAAAAAGGAGCCCCCTCCCGACGAGATTGCCAGGAACTTCGACCAGACCAGGGATCAGCTTCTCGGTCAGCGTCAGAACGAGGCCTTCAATCTCTTCCTAAGCACCATCATGAGCGACTATAAGAAGCACAATCGCATCCGCATTCCGAGGGCAAAAGGCGAACAACCGGGCTTATAAGCTGACAACAACCAGGATGCAGTGATTCGGTTGCCCAGGGGCCAAATATCAACGTGCCCCTGGGGACCGTCAGTATGGCTATTTGGGCTCTTATAATATCGATTCATGGCCCACTTCATCTGCATGATGCTCCTCGCGCCCGCCCCGGAATTCTCCCACCCGTCGGAAATCGGTTTGGTACTTTTGCAACTGCTCCTGATGCTTGCCGTATTCGCTGCTGGTGTTGCCGTCTGGGTTTTTTACATTCGCACTCTTCGCCGTGCACTGGTAAGGTGTTCTCCGGCCTTGCGGACGATCTCCCCGGAAGCCGTGTGGCTCCTGCTCATTCCCATTTTTAATAGTTTTTGGCACTTCCTCGTGGTCTCCAGGCTGGCAACATCATTGGGTAACGAATTCAGGAAGAGGAATCTGTCCGGCGCCGGTCCCGAACCGGGGCTGTTATTGGGCATGGCGATGTGCGTTCTGCCCTTCGTCAGCGCCGCTTTCATAGTTGTTGTCGCCACTTTCTCCAGGATTGCTGGCGCCGCTGATTACCTGATGTGGATCTCGGAAGTTTTAGCGTTTGCAGGGCTGCTATGCTGGATTGTCTACTGGGTGAGGATCGCGGGATATTCAAAGGCTATCGCCGCGCCTTGCGAGCCAACGGAAGCTGCGCTCCCCCGTCGTGATCTCAAACCTGATTTCCCTTACTTCCTCATCGGAATCATTGGCCTTTCTGTCTTTCTTTTGCTGCCTGTGCTGGCTGGAACGGTGATCTACCTGATCCCCGGCGTCACCGGCATGGGAGTCTCCACAGCAGATACCTACGCTGTGATCTACCCCCACTCGTACAGCCGGCTCCTCGGCACTGGCGTAACGGTGACCCACCAGCAGGTGCGCCAGCGTGCTAGCCAAGTGTTACAGAGCCAATATCCACAATTTGCCGGCAACCCGGGAATCCTGCGCCTCATCGAGATGCAGATCGGCCAGCAGGTGGTGCAGCAGCAGGTATTGCTGATCGAGGCCCGGAAGCAGGGCATCCGCGCCACCAACGCCGATGTGAGACAGTTCCTCCACGAGGGTCAGATTGGCGCGGTTCTCTTCCCCAACGGCCAGTTCATCGGCGACGACAAGTATGCTCAGTTGATTTCGGAACACCTTAATCTCTCGGTCGTGGAATTTGAGAAGGAGATCCGGGATGAAATCATCATCAAGCGGCTAATCGAAAAGATTACTGCCGGGGTCACGGTTAGCGACCAGGAAGTCCGCGACGCCTATCGCAAGCAGAACATAAAAATCAAGTTCGACTACGCGGTGATCACCTCCGAAGACCTGCGCAAGACCATCAACCCCTCGGACAACGACCTCGAAGCCTACTTCAAGCGCAACGCCGCGCGTTACGCCTCGGCCGTTCCCGAGCAGCGCAAGATTGCCTACTTTGCCATCACGCGCGATCAGATCCCCGCCGGCTTGACGCAGCCCACCCAGCAGGAGATTCAGCAGTACTACAACGCGCACCTGTCCGAGTACTCGGTTCCGGAGCAGGCCCGTTCGCGCCACATCCTCATCATGGTGCCGCCCGGAGCCGACGCCAAGGCCGATGCCGCGGCCAAAGAAAAGGCCGAGTCACTGCTTAGGCAGATTCTGGGCGGTGCCAACTTTGCCGATCTGGCCAGAAAGTTTTCAGAAGATCCCGGCAGCAAATCCATGGGCGGCGAACTGGGCTTTGCCCGTCGTGGCGCGATGGTGCCGGAGTTCGATAACGCTATCTTTACCCAGAAGATCGGCGATACCAGGATCGTAAAGACCCAGTTTGGCTACCATATCGTGCAGGTAGAGGAGCGTCATCCGGAGCGACACCTATCTCTCGATGAAGTCCGGCCTGCCATTCAGGCTATGCTGTTTCACCAGAAAGAGGCCGCTGCCGAGGATAACTACGCACAGGCGCTCACCTCGGAGGCCGCCAAAAACGGCATCGAGAAGACCGCCGCCGCTCATCATCTGCATGTGGCCACCACGCCGATGGTCGGCGCCCGCGACGTGATCTCCGCGCTGCCAGACTCCTCGCAATTGATCGGGAAGGCCTTCCAGTCCAGGCAGGGCGATCCGCCGCAGTTTGCCACCACCGGCGAAGGCTACGCGATCTTTCAGGTCACTGAGATCGCTCCAGCCCATGCGCCCGCCTTTGCCGACTGGAAGAGTCACATTGCCGACGACTACCGCAACGAGCAACTCCCCGTCCTGCTCAGCCAGAAGACCAAGGAATTGGCGGAGAAGGCTAAAAACCTGAATGACCTGGCTAAGGCCGCTAAGGGCATGGGCTTGACCCTCAAGACCAGCGATCTGGTGAGTTGGGCCGGCCAGGTGCCCGATTTTGGCCAAGTCGGTCAGATGGCCCCGCAGCTCTTCGACCTGAATAAAGGCGACCTCAGTGGGCCCATCATCGCGGGTCGAACCGGCGTGGTGGCCAAACTAGTGGACAAGCAGGAGCCCTCCGCCGACGAGATCGCCAAAGTCCTCGCCCCGGCTCGCGACCAGATGCTCGATCAACGCCGCGCAAAGGCCTTCAACGCCTACCTCGGCACCGTGATGGACGACTACAAGAAGCACAACCTCATCCGGATACCCCAGGAAAACGCAAAAGGATCCCCGGCTCCATAAACTACCAGCAAGCAGGAAACAGCAAAAAGGCCCGCATCCGTTCAGGAAGCGGGCCTTTATCAGGCATGTAATCCGCATTTTGCCGGGCTACGCATCGCCCCGCGCCGCCAGCGCCGATAATCAGAGAATGGCCTTTCAACGCTCCTCCGGAGTTCTGCTGCACGTCACCTCCCTGCCGTCCTATGGAGGCATCGGCGACCTGGGCCCTGCCGCCCACGAGTTTGTCGGCTTCCTCGCCCGCGCCCGGCAGCACGTCTGGCAGGTTCTCCCCCTCGGCCCCACCGGCTATGGCAACTCGCCCTATGCAGCCACCTCGGCCTTTGCCGGTAATCCTCTCCTCATCAGCCTGGAGTTTCTCTCCGATTGGGGCTGGCTCGACGCATCCCGCATCGCTGACCTCAACGGCCACGCCGGGGCTGTCGATTTTATCCGCGTAGAGGAGCGCAAGCTTCCGCTGCTCTT
This sequence comes from Occallatibacter sp., assembly GCA_050012015.1. GTDB lineage: Bacteria > Acidobacteriota > Terriglobia > Terriglobales > Acidobacteriaceae > Telmatobacter. Next base: position 495,346 of record JBEKHZ010000003.1, read on the forward strand.
CGAGGCTGCGGGCAATTTCTTCGACCGCGGTCCCCGCGATCCCAGCCTCGCCGCTCAGTGGCGGCAATTTGAGGAGTTTTGCCGGGCCGAATCCGCCTGGCTCTCCGATTACACTCTCTACGCCGTGCTGCGCCGCCAATATGGCACCGGTGCCTGGGCCGAGTGGCCCGAGCCGCTGCGCCGCCGCCAGCCGGAGGCGCTGGCTCAGGCAATCGAGCAGCACCGGCGCGCCATCGCCCAGGAACAGGCCCTCCAGTTTGCCTTCTCCCTCCAGTGGCACAACCTCCGCGAGGCTGCCGCGCGCAGCGCCATCCGCATTCTGGGTGACGTGGCCATCTTCGTCAACATGGATTCATCCGACCTCTGGGTTCACCCCGAGATCTTCGACCTGGACGAAAATCTCAAGCCTCGCCGCGTCGCCGGTGTGCCTCCCGACTACTTTTCGCCCACTGGCCAGCGCTGGGGCAACCCGCTATATCGCTGGGATGTGCTCGCCGAGCGCGGCTTCGATTGGTGGATTGACCGCATCCGCCACGCCTGCTCGCTATACGACATCGTCCGCCTCGATCACTTCCGCGGCTTCGAGGCCTTCTGGTCGATTCCCGCCTCCGAGGAGACGGCAGTCCGTGGCGAGTGGGTCAAGGCGCCCGGTCTCGCCCTCTTCCACGCCCTGGAATCGGCTCTGGGGCCTCTGCCGCTCATAGCCGAGGACCTGGGCGTAATCACCCCCGAGGTCGATGCCCTCCGGCATGAACTTGGCCTGCCGGGAATGAAGGTCGTGCAATTCGGCTTCGGCGACAAGGGTGCGCACATCCACCTGCCCCACCGCTACACCCCCGATACCGTGGCCTATACTGGCACCCACGACAACAACACCACCCTCGGCTGGTGGCGGGCCGCCAGCAAGGAGGAGCGTGCCGCCATCGAGGCTTATGTGAGGCCTGTGGGCTTGCAGCCGGTTTGGCCGCTCATCTGGGCCATCGAGGCCAGCGTGGCGCAGATCGCCGTGGTCCCTGCGCAGGACCTGCTCGAGCTGGGAGAAGAGGCGCGCATGAACACTCCCGCACTGGCAGCGGGCAACTGGTGCTGGCGCGCACCGGAAACAAGTTGGTCGCCGGAGCTGGCAGCAAGACTGGCCGCCCTTGCCGAGGCCACCGACCGCGACAACGACCCTTTGGGCGGAGCAGAGAAAACCGAAGCGAATTAGTCCGATCTTACGCGGAAGTGCTTCTATATTCCCATGCGCTGTCTATCGGGAATTTATAAACTTGAAGCATTTTGTCGATGAGGGCCACGGCTTCATTTTCTGTAATTGCCAGATCAAATTGTCGCAGTTTGTTATTCTCTATGAACCAAATTCCGCCCGGTCGATCGGTCAAGGCGCGCATCGTCGAGGGAACAAATCTTAAACCGCGGACATCAGCGTTGGCATAGGTTTGCTTGTTTAGCTTGAGGCCCATGATTTGGTTGGCAATCTGCAGTTGATTCCCATCTAGGATGAGTGTGGTCTTACCTGCGAGACTCCAGAAGATGGCGGCGATTATTCGAACCGTTACAGCTGCACAAAACACCAGCGAGAATAATTGAATATTGGAATCAATGTTTGTGTGATAGACCTTGTACAGGAACAGACCCCAGGCACCACACCATAGGATCAACCAGAACATACGCATTAGCATTATTCTCGCGCATGGAGGAATTTCCACACGAATCCCACCCTCCGTCCGCTCCCACTTCAGCCTTCCCGCCAAGGTTTCGAGCATTATGCTGTCCCTTGTTCCCCCGCTTTTACCGCGCAACTCAGTATGGATCGGAGCTGCCTCGGGGAAACTTATAGGTTTGCTCCATCTTTACGAAGAGGGCAACGGCTTCCGCTTCCGCCACCGCCCACGCGAAGGAGCGCGTCCTGCCGTTCTCTTCGAAGCTGATATGGCTGGGCAGGTTGGCCCGGCCGCGAATCATGTTGGGGATAAATCTCAGGTTGCGCACATCCGCGTTGGCATAGCTTCGCGTTCCCACTTGCAACCCCATCATCTGGCGGGTGATTCGCAGTTGATAAGAATTCAGCTCCAGCGTGGTCCCGCCCGTAAGGCTCCAGAGGATGGAGCCAGTCATAAAAACCACTCCGGCAACCCAACCCACCTGCCAGATCAATGGAATGTGGGTTGCGGCATGGTGGGCTTGATGAATCCTGTCGAACGCCAGCCAGCCGGCACCACACCACACAATCAGCCACACAAAGTGAATCACAATCGTCCAGCTTCGCCGCGCCGGAATCTCGACGCGAATGCCATCGCCGGTCGGTTCCCACGTCAATCTGCCCGCCAGCTTTTCGAGCATCGCGGTTTCCTCTGCGGCCAATCCTGGGTCCGATTATCCGGTAACCTCATCCTCTCCGGTGTTCGAAAAACCGGTGAGCTATAGCTTCACAGTGTACGAAAACCGATAACCTGTAGCTCACCACTTTTCGGCTTTCTGACCACTGATCACTGACAACTGACAACTGTCCTTAGAACGGAATGTCCTCGTCCGAGATTTCGGCTTGCTGGCTGTATTCATCCGGACCGTCGGGCGTTGCCGGGGGCCGCTGGTCGAAATTGGCCGCCTGGCTGGCCGCCTTTGCGCCTCCCGCGCCTTCCTCGCGGGCGGAGAGCAGCGACAGGTCATTGACGATGATTTCGGTCTTGTACCGCTTCTGGCCGGTCTGCTTGTCGTCCCAGCTGCGCGACTGTATCTTGCCTTCTACGTATAACTTGGAGCCCTTTTTCACGTAATCGCGAATGATCTCCGCCGTGCGTTTGAAGGCGACCAGGTTGTGCCATTCGGTGCGGTCCTGCCAGTTGCCCTGGGCATCCTGAAAACGGTCGCTGGTGGCCAGGGTGAGGTTGGCTACCATGGTGCCGCTGGGGGTGGACCGAATCTCGGGATCCTTGCCTACGTTGCCTAAAAGAATGACTTTGTTAACGCTCTTGGCCATGTTCGTTTACTCCGTTAGTTGAAAAGCATAGCAGACCTTCAGTGTTTGTGGGTAAGTATCTTGTTGCGCAGCCATTTAGCCAATCCCAGCGCTGTCAGCAGCCCTCCGAACGGAATGCACATCAGGGCTACGATTAAAGCAAACCAGCCCAGGTTAGTGTGAGCGCCGGTGGGCGAGAAGCCGCCCAGCAAAGTCTCCAGCAGTACCGCGGACAAAAGCCCCGCGCCCAGTATGGACGCGCCCCATTGCAGCAGTTGGCGCGCGCCGCCGTCAGGCGGGCCGGAATTCGGGTTGGGGCTGGTTGCAGGCATGAGTTTTCCTATCCTTGCGCCAGGCGCAGCATTGCCCAGGTAATGACGCCGGTAATCGAGACGTAGAGCCACAGAGGGAAGGTCCAGCGGGCTATCCTGCGGTGCTGCGGAATCCGGCCGGTGAGCGAGAAGAAGAAGGTAACCAGAATCAGCGGCAGAGCCAGCATGGCCAGAAGAATATGACTGGCTAGCAACGGCAGATAGACCAGGCGAAGAGCCGCGTGTACCGGATAGCGAACGTCGCCGTGCAGAGCATGGTGCAGGATGTAACCAACAAGAAAGAGTGTTGAGAATCCGAAGGCCGTCAGCATTGCCGCGCGATGGGCTTCCACGCGCCGCGCCCGTATGAAGGTGTAGCCGATCAACAAAGCCGTCGCGCTGAGGCCGTTGAGCGCCGCATTAAGCGCGGGCAAAAATGCGAATCGGACGCTGGCGGAATCAGCGGCGGGATGGACGTAAATGAGCCAAAAGAGAAAGGCAGTGGCCGCCGCGCTGATGACAAGAATGGCGGCTATGGCAGTGCGGGTATTCGACGATGGAGCTGCGGTCGTCATGGCTTCCTCAGGGTTGAGCGATGGCGCAGAGCATGAGCGAGGTGAACAGCAAGGGCAGATAGAGGACGCTGACTTTGAGCAGATCGCGTGCCAGCCTGCGACTTTCCTCCTCAGGAACCGCGCGCAGAATGCGGGAGAAGCGAATCGTATAGCCCAGGTAAACCAGCCCCAGCGCGGCAGCCAGCACGGCATAGGTCAGGCTCGCCAAACCCAGCCGCCAGGGCGCAAGGCTGACGGGAATCATCGCCACCGCGAAAAACAGTGCCTGTGCCACGGTGGACCAGCCGTCGGGTTGAACGACAGGCAACATGCGAATGCCGGCGCGGGCATAGTCGTCGCGATACAGCCACGCAATCGCCATGAAGTGCGGAAACTGCCAGACAAAGAGGATGGCGAACAGCGCCACGGCCGGCCACTCGATGCGGCCGCGGGCGGCGGTCCAGCCCAGCATCGGCCCCATGGCGCCGGGAAATGCGCCGATGAAAGTGGCCAGAGCGGTGAAGCGCTTGAGCGGAGTGTAGATGGCCACATACGTAAAGGCCGTGAGCAGCGCCAGGGCCACGGTGAGCAGGTTGGTGGTGAGCGCCAGCCACACAGCGCCCAGCGCCAGCGCCGCCATGCCGGCCAGCACTCCCTGGGCCAGCGAGAAGCGGCCTGCTGCCATGGGCCGGTCGGCAGTTCGCTTCATGAGCGCGTCCGTTTTGCGTTCCATGGCCTCGTTCAGCGCTCCTGCGCCGGCAGAGACCAGGCCGATGCCCAGCAGTGTATTCAGCAGGCCGCGCTGCACGCTGGTGATGCCGGATTGCATCGACCCCAGGTAAAACCCGCCCCATCCGGTGACCAAAACCAGGCCGACGACCTTGACCTTGAAGAGCTCGCGCAGATCGTGGAGGAGCGAAGCCGTGGCGCCGGCCTCAGGCGCGTGGATGTGCGCCGGACCATGTGCGGCTTGCTCTGCCGAAACAGCGGCCTGGGTAGCGGGAGCCATCAGGAAGGAGATAAACCTCAGATGAGTCGAAGCATGGATGCGGCACGATTCGCTGAAGAACAGGGAACAAGGCTATCTATTCCCTGTTCCCTATTCTCTATTCCCTGTACTTCTACTGCTTGCCGAAGCGGTAGACAATGCCGGTGGTGAAGCCGCGGCTGGACTGTATGGTCGAGCTGAAGCCAGTGAAGTAGTACTCGGGCGCAACGCGCAGCCCGATGTTCGGCGTCAGGTTGTACTCCAACGGAATACTGGCGCCGCCTGCAAAGACATAGCCATCCATCCAGAGTCCCAGCTCTGTGGCGAGGGTGGTGCTGTGGTTGGTGTCGCCGGAAAAGTTTCCTTTTGTGAACCCGCCCAGGACGCGGCCGGAGACCGAGTACTTGGGTTGCACGTAGAAGCGATACGTGGGACCAGCCAGAACAGCATACTGGCTGATTGCCACGTTGGTGATGGCGTTGTTGGTCACGTTGTTGGGACCGCCCACGTAGGCGGTTGCGTAATAGCCGCGGCCATCGATTGTTATTCCCAGCCGCTCGTCGAAGTAGCGGGTGGCGCCGACATTCCAGGCGTAATCCCACGCGTGTTCCAGAGTGGCGCCAGGCTCAAAGCGCAGTAAGCCCATGCCGGTGTACGCCTCATAGCGATGGGAGTAGGCCTCGTGAATGGCGGCGGCGCGGCGTTGCGCGCGGCGGGCCTTGATGCGGGCCTGGACGCTCAACTGGCCTTGAGATTCGGCTTGTGCGGCGGGCTGCCCGGCCTGGGCCTGTCCGGGGGCCGTGGGGTTACTGCTCGAAGTTGAGCTTTGGGCCAGAGCGGCGGTGGCTACCGCGATACCTAGCACCAGCAGAAGGGCAAAACAGCGAAAAGAATACATCAATTTCAGGTTTCCTCCACGGGAGTACGGAAGCAAGCCAGCACAGCGCTCCCCCCAATAGGTATTAAACCACCTTGGGGGGAGTCTTGGGTGTGTGCCGGAACAGGATTGGACGCGCAGCATAGGAATATATGGCCGAATCAGCTGCTGATTTCGGCATGGAAAACCGCGAAAATGCTCTAGGATAAGGCCAGCGGAGGAGCAAAGTTTATGGGTCGTGTTTTACTGGGAATTCTGCTGGGGATCGTGCTCTTGCCGGTTGTCGTGCTGGGGTGGCTCAGGTTTGGCCATGTGCCAGTGGCAGTGGCCGACCCGCCTTTGTCCCATGAGCAGTTGCTGACCGGGATGCCGCTCCATGCGCGCATTGACCGCGAAATGGTGAAGACTCCGCCCATCCAGGCGGATGAGGTCAACCTGGTGGCGGGCGCCGAGATCTATCGCGACCAGTGCGCCGCCTGCCACGGGATGCACGGCAAGCCCTCGCGGTTTGGCGCGCATATGTATCCCATTGCGCCGCCGCTGTGGGAAAAGCATCATAACGACTCCGTGGTTGGGGTGAGCGACGACCCGCCGGGCGAAACCTATTGGAAGGTGGCCAACGGCATCCGGCTGACCGGCATGCCGGCCTACAAGAGCGTGCTGACTGAGACCCAGATGTGGCAGGTGAGCCTGCTGCTGGCTCACGCCGACAAGCCGATCCCCCCGGAGGCGGTGGAGATTTTGCGCAGCGAGCCGACGGCGCCAGCGCCGGTGACGTCTGGCCCGAAGACGCGTTCAGTGACGAAGAAGTAGCGCAGGGTGGTTCTACCCGCCGTCATCCAAACCGGTGCGAAGGAACTGATGTGATATTCGCGTAAAAAGCAGTCAGCAATCATCACCTACTACCGGACAGGAGACTCTGGATGAAACAATGCAGAATTCTCAACTACGCATTTCTTTTAGGAGCGTTCTCTCTCGCCTTAATCACGCCGGCCCTCGCGCAGGACGGCGACTATTTCTCTAACTGGCCAAAAGGCGCCTCGCCCCAGGAAGTGGGCAAGAAAGTAGCCGAGCGCTTTGTTGCCAGCCAGCATCAGTACACATTCACCATCCATTACGCTGAGGTCGCCACCTGGTATGGCGCGCTGAACTTCGCGCAACTTACAAAAGACGAGACGCTGCAAAAGGAGTTGATTGCCCGCTTTGATCCTTTGATGCCGGGCGGCGCCGAGGCCGACAAGCGACCACAGCGGCGTCACGTGGACGACTCGATCTTCGGCGTCATTCCGCTGGAGCTCGCTATCGAAACCAAGGACCCAAAGTATTTGGCCGAAGGCAAATGGTGGGCCGACCGCCAGTGGGAAAACCCGCAGCCCAACGGGCTCTCCGCCGAGACTCGCTTCTGGGTCGACGACATGTACATGCTCACCATGCTGCAATTACAGGCCTACCGCGCCACCGGCGACCGCAAGTATCTCGATCGCCTGGCCAACGAGATGGTTGCTTACCAGGACAAGCTGCAACAGCCCAACGGCCTCTTCTACCATGCCGAGGACGTACCCTTCTTTTGGGGCCGCGGCAACGGCTGGTTCGCCGCGGGCATGGCGGAGATTCTGCGTGATCTGCCCAAGGATCATCCGCAGCGGGCGCGCATTGTGGCCGGCTTCAGGCGCATGATGGCCGCGCTCCTGAAGTATCAGGGCAAGGACGGCATGTGGCGCCAGTTGATCGACCATCCGGAGGCCTGGCCGGAGAGTTCCAGCACCGGCATGTTCACTTTTGCGATGATTACCGGCGTCAAATTGGGCGTGCTGGATGGCAAAAAGTACGGACCTGCGGCACGCAAGGGATGGCTCGCAGTGATCGGCTACATCGATCAGAACAGCGATGTGACCCAGGTTTGCGCGGGCACTGGTAAACTGAACGATCTCGACTACTATCTGGCCCGGCCCCGCCGCACCGGAGACTTCCACGGGCAGGCTCCGATTTTGTGGGCGGCAGACGCGCTGCTGAGGTAAAGATCACGGCCACAGATTCGTCCAACGGACTGCGTATTCTGTCACAAGCTCCAGACAAGCAGTACGGCTAACCGCCTAGCCGTTGCACTGCTTGTTAGAATCGTATCTATGCCGCTGACCCGCCAACAGGCTCTCGATTATTTTCACTCCTCCGACCTGATCGGTCTGGGCTTTGAGGCCGACGCCGTGCGCCGCCGCCTGCACCCCGAGGGCGTAGTCACCTATATCATCGATCGCAACATCAACTACACCAACTTCTGCACCGAGTACTGCACTTTCTGCGCCTTCTATCGGCCGCTTACGGGACCTCGCTCCGACGAGGGCTACATCCTTGACTTCGAGACGATTTATGAAAAAATCGCCGAGACCGTCGAGATGGGCGGCACCGGGGTGCTGATGCAGGGTGGCATCCATCCCGATCTCAAAATCGACTGGTTTGAGCGTCTCTTCAGCGGCATCAAGCAGCGTTTCCCGCAGATCTGGCTGCATTGCCTGACGGCCTCCGAGGTGTTGGCCATCGCCAAATACTCCGGCTTGAGCCTGCGCGACACCATCATCCGCCTGCACGACGCGGGCCTTGACTCCATCCCCGGCGGTGGCGCGGAGATTTTGGACGACGATGTGCGCCGGCGCATCGCGCGCATCAAGTGCAACACCGAGGATTGGGTCAGCGTCCATCGCACCGCGCACCAGTTGGGTATGCGCACCACGGCCACCATGATGTTCGGCGTGGGCGAGAGCTTCGAGCAGCGCATCAATCATTTTGAAGTGGTGCGGCGCTTACAGGAGGAGACCGGCGGATTCACGGCCTTCATTCCCTGGAGCTTCCAGCCCAAGCACACCGCCCTGGGCGGACGCGGCTGGGAAGAAGCGACTTCGGTCGAGTACCTGAAGGTACTGGCCATCTCGCGGCTCTTTCTCGATAACATCGAAAATGTCCAAGCAAGCTGGGTCACGCAGGGATTGAAGGTGCTGGAGATCGCCCTGCACTTCGGCGGCAACGACGTCGGCTCGGTGATGTTGGAGGAAAACGTAGTCAAAGCAGCGGGCACGTCAAACTGCACCACTGAAGAAGAATTGCGTCGCATCATCCGCGATGCCGGCTTCAAACCCGTGCAGCGGGACACGCTCTACAGGACGATGTTCTTGAATTAGTGCGACACCAGAGTGCTCGCGCCCTTGCCGAGTTGCCCGACTTTGTGGCACACTTGCAACCATGGGAAGCAAAGACAAAGGCAGAAAAGAAGTTAAGAAGGCGCCCAAGCCAAAGCCCAAGCCGGAACCCGCAACGAGGCGCGAAGTCTTCATTCCGCCTCCGCCGAAGTAGGGACGAACCGCACGCCTCTCCGGAGCACCGCGCTGAGACGCGGAGAGGTTTTCTATACCCATAAGGCTGTATTGCACCTTTGGCATGCTTCACGCGACCCAGCCGCCGAAAGCACCCTGAAGCAACCCTTACGAGCACACGTCACAGTAATTCCCTCTAAAAAGCGTTAACTTATAGGACAGGTTTTTCATCAGGGGGTATACCCGTGCGCTGGAAATCTGCCTTAACCCTTCTTGCCGCCACCCTGCTTGCAACCTCCGCCGCAGCGCAGGAGCCGGCCCGTCCTGTCCCTGCTTCCTCCGGCTCTGCCCTGCCAGCCGTGCAGCCGCCTGGCCGTCCGGCCATCGGCCTTGCGCTGGAGGGCGGCGGAGCCCTGGGTCTGGCGCATATCGGCGTCCTTGAATGGCTTGAGGAGCATCACATTCCCGTCGACCGCATCTCAGGCACCAGCATGGGTTCGCTGGTCGGCGCCCTCTACGCATCCGGCAGCACGCCCGCCCAGATTCACGCACTTGCCGTCGGTGACACATTCACGAGCGTCTTCACCCTGCAAACTCCTTACTCCGACTTGAGTTTTCGCCGCCGCCAGGACCGCCGCGAACTTCCCACTGCATTGACCGTCGGTCTCCGTCACCACCTGTTTCTACGCAACGCCCTGCTCTCTGATCGCGGCGTCAACGAGTTCCTGACCAGCAATTTGCCTAACGAAAATAGTCAGGAACTGGACTTTAATCAGCTTCCCATTCCCTTTCGCTGCGTAGCCACCGATCTGAATACGCTCACATCGGTCACCTTTGCCTCCGGGCCATTGCCCCAGGCCGTGCGCGCATCCATCTCCATTCCCGGTGTCTTTCCGCCAGTCCAGGACCGCAGCGGCCACTACCTGGTCGATGGCGGCATCCTTGACAACCTGCCCACCGGTGTTCTCAAGCGCGATCTGCACGCCGACGTCATCATCGCCATCTATCTTGACGACGTCACTAATTCCTCCCCCGACACCAGTTCCATCGTCAGTGTTCTCAATCGCGCCTTCGATGCCGGTGTCCAGCACAATGTTGCCGATGCTCTACAGCTCGCTGATGTGGTGGTCAACGTGCCGTTGAGCGGCTACTCAGGCACTGACTATGCCCATGCCGCCCCGCTGATCGACGCCGGCTACAAGGCTGCTGAACAGAACCGCGCTGCACTGCTGCGCTACGCTCTCGACGCCGACGGCTGGAAGGCCTATCTGGCTGCGCGTGAGAGCCGCCGCACTCCGCATCCCGGCATCCTGCGCCAGGTCCGCGTGGAGGGTCCAAAGCTGTGTCCGGAGCCGGGCGCAGTTCATGAAGTTCTCGCCGACATGAAGCATATCGAGGGCCGGCCCATCGAACCAGCCTCAACGATCGATGCCCTCAAGCGCATTCAGTCCAACGGCGGAATCAGCGCCAACTGGGAGACCTATGCCCCTGCGCCCGAGCCCGCCGCGCCGCGCGCAGCAGGCCCACCTGCATCAGCTCAGATCACAGCTGGCACATACGTTCCGGACACAGGCGTCTTGATCCGCCTCAGCAACGATCCAACCGGCCCGCCTTATCTCCTTCTCAGCGCAGATTTGGCCGCTGCCAACTCCAACATTACCCGTGGCGAGGCAACACTCCGCTTTATCGATCAAAACTTCGGCGGCTTCGGCTCCGAGTTGCGCGCCACCGCGCGTGTCGGTTACAGTACCGATCTCTCCGCCGAATACTATCGCCTGCTCACCCCCGGCGGCTTTTTCATCGAGCCGCGCGCCGGCGTTGTCCGCGAGCCGGTATACATCTGGGCTAACCAGAAGCGCATCGCCGAACGCTTCCTGCAAAATCTTGACGCGGGCGTCGAAGCCGGCCGCACATTCTCGAATCAACTGCAAATTTCAACCCAGTGGCGCGCCGAGGACACGCGCTGGGGCTTGCGCACTGGCACCGGAGGCGGGCCATATATCACCGGGACCGCGCAGTCCGGCCTGCTGAACATCAAGATCGACAAGGCCGCCGCCGGCGCCATCTCGCCCAATAGCTTTCGCCTCTCCGCCTCGGCCGGCGCGTTTTATCATGCCGTCGCAAGCGACAACGCACCGCTGGTCAAGGTTGCCTTCAGCGCGACCCGTTCATGGAATGAGACCAATGTCTTCGGTCTCAAAGGGGAGGTCAACTCCTATCTGCGCGCCAATGTCGCCCAGCCTTTCCTGTTCACCCTGGGAGGACCGATGCGCCTCTCCGCCTCATCCTTTGACGAGTTCCGGGGAACAGATACCTATCTGGCCAGCACAGGTTATATGCGGCGAATTGCGGCTCTGCCCACCGGCCTGGGACAGGGCCTCTACGGCTACTTCGGCTACGAGGCCGGCGAGATCTGGTCGCCGCAAACAAAGGCGATCCTCCGCCAGGATGGCGTCGCCGGTCTGATAGCCAATACCCCCATCGGCATGGTCACTTTCGGCATCTCTGTCGGCGACGCCGGCCATCGCAAGGTCTTCGTCACCCTCGGCCGCTGGTTCTGAGGATTTTGCGCATAAAAAGGCCCTCCCATTCGGAAGGGCCTTCGTGCCTATATCGTAGTCGCGGTTTACGCCACCACTTCAATGCCCATCGATCGAGCTGTTCCCTTGATGCTCTTGATAGCCGTCTCCACCGTGGCGGCGTTCATGTCGGGCATCTTCTGCGTGGCGATCTCGCGCACCTGCTTCTCGGTCACCTTGCCGATCTTTTCCTTGTTGGGCGTGCCTGAGCCTTTTTCGATCCCGGCAGCCTTCTTCAGCAATACCGGCGCCGGCGGCGTCTTGGTGATGAAGCTGAAGCTCCGGTCGGCATAAACGGAGATGACGACCGGAATAATCAGCCCGGCCATCTCCTTGTTTGAGGTGCGCGCGTTGAACTGCTTGCAAAACTCCATGATGTTGACCTGCGCCTGGCCCAGCGCGGGGCCAACTGGCGGCGCCGGCGTGGCCTTGCCGGCCTCGATCTGCAGTTTGACGTATCCCGTAATCTTCTTCGGAGGTGCCATGTGTCGGTTCCTTTGGAACCAGCTTCTAGCTCCTAGCTTCTAGCTCTTAGCTGGACGTTTTCCCTTTTCAAATTTTGACGTTGGCGCCGTAGCGTTCGCTCGCAACCAGGGTCCGCTAGGTGTGTAACCCGGGCTAGAAGCTGAAAGCTAGTAGCTAGCAGCTAAAACCAACTATTCAATCTTTTCCACTTTGCCGAACTCCATCTCCACCGGGGTGGAACGTCCGAAGATGGTCACCATGACCTTCAGCGTCTCGCGATCTTCGTTAATCTCATCCACCACGCCGTTGAAGTTGGCAAACGGCCCGTCGGTAATGCGGACCTGCTCGTTCTTCTCAAACTTGATCTTGAGCCGCGGCTTCTCCTTGGCGACCTCGGAGCGGAAGAGAATTCCGCTGACTTCTTCCTCGCTCAGAGCCACCGGCTTGTCGCCCGTGCCCAGAAAGCCTGTCACCTTGGGCGTGTCCTTCAAGACGTGCCACAGGTTGTTGTCCAGCTCCATCTCAACCAGCACGTAACCCGGCAGAAAAACCCGCTCCACGGTGCGTTTCTTGCCGTTGACAATCTCCGTCACCTGCTCGGTGGGAATCATCACACGCCCCACCCGGTCCTTCAGCCCAAAGGCCTCTACGCGGCTCTGAATGGACTCGCGCACCTTGCGCTCAAAGCCCGAGTAGGCGTGCAGAATGTACCACCTGAAGCGCTCGTTGCGCACCGGCAGCGGCTGCTCCTGCGGTTCTGTCTGCTCGTCGGTCTTCTCCGGCCGCACTTCTTGTTCAGCGCGTTCAGCTTGTACAGGCTGTTCAGCTTCTACAGCCTGTTCAGCTTGTTCAGCCTGTTCAGTCTCTGCAGCTTGCTCCGCATCTTCAGCCTGCTCGACAGCCTGTTCTGGCTGCACTGCCTGTTCAGCTTCTACCGCCTGTTCAACAGGTTCGGCCTGTAAAGCCTGCTCCGCTTCTTCAGCCTGCCCAACTTGCTCGGCTTGTCCAGCTTGCTCGGCTTGTTCCAATTCTTCTGCCATCATGCTCTCGTTTCGTGGTTCAACATCAACTACTGCCCGCCCATCTTGTGCAGAAGCCAATTCATACCCGAGGAGAATATCGAGTCCGCCACGAAGAAGTACAGTCCAAAGATAAACACTGCGATGATCACCACCGTGGTCGTGGCTTGCACTTCCTTCCACGAGGGCGTAACCACCTTGCGCATCTCCGCGCGCACATCACTCAAAAAGCCCGTGAATTCGCCCCACTTACCGACCACGCCGCCGACAATTATCTTGTCCGGCCGATCATCGACGTTCGCCATAGTTGCCTTTCCTTCGCGCCGGGCGTCGCGCCTTGCGCATTCCTGTTTAATCTGGCAGGGGCGGAGGGATTCGAACCCCCAAGTTCGGTTTTGGAGACCGACAGTTTAGCCGTTGAGCTTACGCCCCTAAAAGCAGCTAACAGCTATCAGGTATCAGCTGTTCGCTGTCAGCTGCTCTACTTCGTTTCCTTGTGCACCTGGTGCTTGCGGCAGCGGTTACAAAACTTCTTGAACTCCAGACGGCCGGTGGTCGTCTTCTTGTTCTTGGTCGTCGAGTAGTTCCGCTCCTTGCACACTTCGCACTGCAATGTAACGATTTCCCGCATTCAAACCCTTTCAACTACAGCGAAGCAGTGAATAAGTGAAAAAGTGAACAATCCGTGCTTTGCCACTTCACTATTTCACTCTTTCACATCTTCACTCATTCACTTCTTCACTGTCTCACTTGATAATCTCGCTCACCGTGCCAGCGCCCACCGTACGGCCGCCTTCGCGGATCGCAAAGCGCAAGCCCTTTTCCAGAGCCACCGGCGTAATCAGCTCCACTTCCAGCTCCACGTTGTCGCCCGGCATCACCATCTCCACGCCCGCCGGCAACTGCGCCACTCCCGTCACGTCGGTTGTTCTGAAGTAGAACTGCGGCCGGTAGCCCTTGAAGAACGGCGTATGTCGCCCGCCCTCTTCCTTCGAGAGCACGTACACCGAGCCCCGGAAGTTGGTGTGCGGCGTGATCGAGCCCGGCTTGGCCAGTACCATCCCGCGCTCCACATCCTCTTTCGGTGTGCCGCGCAGCAAGATGCCCGCGTTGTCGCCCGCCATGCCCTCGTCCAACTGCTTCTTGAACATCTCCACGCCCGTGCAAACCGTCTTGCGCGTCTCGCGGAAGCCCACAATCTCCACGTCCTCGCCCACCTTGATCTTGCCGCGCTCAATACGCCCCGTGACCACCGTGCCGCGTCCGGAGATCGAGAAGATATCCTCAATCGGCATCAGGAAGGGCTTGTCCACCGCGCGATCAGGACGTGGTACGTACTTGTCCACCGCCTCCATCAGCTCCTCGACCTTGGCCTCCCACTGCGCCTCGCCATTCAGCGCGCCCAATGCGGAGCCGCGAATCACAGGAACATCGTCGCCCGGGAACTGGTACTTGGTCAGCAGTTCGCGGACCTCCATCTCCACCAGGTCGATCAGCTCAGGATCTTCCACCGCGTCGCACTTGTTCAGGTAAACCACCATGCAGGGCACGCCCACCTGGCGCGCCAGCAGCACGTGCTCCTTGGTCTGCGGCATCGGACCATCCGTGGCCGCCACCACCAGAATCGCCCCGTCCATCTGCGCCGCACCGGTAATCATGTTCTTGATGTAGTCGGCGTGGCCCGGGCAATCCACGTGCGCGTAGTGCCGGTTCTTGGTCTCGTACTCCACGTGCGCCGTAGCGATGGTGATGCCCCGCTCCCGCTCTTCCGGCGCGTTATCAATCGAATCAAAAGAGCGGAACAGGATCTTGGGGTTATGCTTGCCCAACACCTTGGTGATGGCCGCCGTCAACGTCGTCTTGCCGTGATCAATGTGACCAATCGTCCCCACATTCACGTGCGGCTTGCTGCGATCAAACTTTTCCTTGCCCATGGTCTTCCGTCCCTTCCGTTAAACTTTTTCTCTCGCGCTTCCTGAATAACGAAAGCGCAATAGCTTGTGCTGCGCGCCTCAATAGTAGGCGTACACCTTGAGATACCGCTGCCGCAGTTCGGGCGGCACCGCTTCCACTTGCTGCAGGTAACGCTCGCGGGTCAGAGCCTGGTCCGAAACCGGCAGAGCCCGGTAAAGCTCCTCGGCTTCCTTGCCCATCAGGCCGCGCTGCAAAGCGCTCTCGAAGTCGCGAATGCGCAGCTTCTTGCGGCCCATGCGGCTCAGAAATATCTCCACGTCCCGCGCGTCGAAGGCCGCATCGATGCGCGCCTGAAGTTGCGCGAATCCCTGCTTATCCTGCACCTCGATCGCTGCCTGCTCGAACTTCATTTCCTGTCCTCGTCAGCCCTGCCGCCGGTTTCAACTCTGGAGCGGGAGACGGGACTCGAACCCGCGACCAACAGCTTGGAAGGCTGTGACTCTACCACTGAGTTACTCCCGCCTGAAAGCAGTTTTCAGTGATCCGTTGTCAGTGATCAGTTTGTCCGTGCCGCTGGAAGCCGATCTGATTTCCTCGCCGAATCCCTAACTGAACACTGACCACTGTTCACTGACCACTGAACCTCTGGAGCTGATGACCAGGATTGAACTGGTGACCTCTCCCTTACCAAGGGAGTGCTCTACCAACTGAGCTACATCAGCCCTCTTACAAACTCCTGGGCGTCGAACCACCGCCCCCATTTCCGCCCCTGCGAATCTTCTCCGCGTGGCGGGCTAAAACCGTGCGCAAAGCCATGCCTCCGATGATAATCAGCGGAAGCAACCTTAACTCTACCGGCCTGCCGTGGATGAGAATCGTACTATCTCCCACCGTAAACCAGGCCAGCGCCGCCAAAACCGCATACAGCACCAGAGCTATCCAATACTTCCGGTCCAGATCCGAACCAGTGCTACTCAAACCCTTGCGCTCAACCCGCCGCGGCTCTCCGCGCATTCCAACCCCGCAATTCATGGTGCACAGGGGAGGATTCGAACCTCCGTAGCTCGCAAGGAGCGGCAGATTTACAGTCTGCTGCCATTAACCGCTCGGCCACCTGTGCCCAATCACCCCCAGCTACGAAAAACTGTCGCTTGGGGTTCTGCCCATACTGCCTGCGCTCCCCGATTCAACCCGCTTCAGCATGCCTTTACAGCGCATCAGCCCCCTACCCGGATAACCCCCGGCCCATCGGAGCATGCACCTCAGTGGAATTGCCGCGGAGGACAGGTCCGGCGCCAAAAAACTCAAGCGCCGGCTATACCTTTTGCCACCCCAGCCCCCGTTTTCCGCATTCCTCAAGTGGAGCTGGCGAAGGGATTTGAACCCCCGACCCTCTGATTACAAATCAGATGCTCTACCAGCTGAGCTACGCCAGCCCTTACCCACCCGGAAATCGTCCCGGAGACCTGAAATCCGTACGGGCACACTAACCCTATGCACGCACTACGGCACAGAAATCAAGGTTAACACACTCTCGGGGAGCGGAGCAAACCGGAACAGTAGGGAAACCAGAGCCGCCACATTATCATTGCTGCAGCATTGTCTCATAGGCCGCATAGACACCTTCAAAGACTGAGTCCCAACTGGCAGTAAGCGCGTAGGACCGCGCATTCAGCCTCATCTGGGCATGCTTTTCAGTATCGGCCAGCACTCCAGCGATGGCGGCGGCGAACTCTGCGTCGGCGACAATCCGCCCGGTCTGTCCGTCGCGGACGATGGTCGCCGGGCCGCCGTCGGGGGTCACAATAGCCGGCACTCCACTGGCCAGAGCCTCCAGAACCACGTTGCCGAAGGTGTCAGTGTGCGAGGGAAATACGAACAGGTCCATGTTGGCATAAGCCTCAAACAGTTTTTCCCCGCGCAGAACGCCGGTAAACTCGGCCCGCGGCAGCCTCTCACGCAACCAGTTCTCCTCGGCGCCGTGTCCGACAAGGAGAAAGTGGAAGTTTGTGAGACCCATCCGCTCCAGCTCCTGCTGCACTTGGACCAGCAGAGCGACGTTCTTCTCGACTGAAAGGCGGCCAACAAAACCCAGAATCCGTTCGCGGTCCTCGGGATTGCGTTTGCGCTTGGACGGATGAAAAACTTCCGCATCCACGCCGCGCGGCATCCTGTAGCACTTTCGTCCCGTTCTCCGCTCCAGCAAGGCGCATAACTCGGGATTGGGCGCAAAGAGTACGCGGGCCAGTTTATAGAACCTGGCCAACACGGCCAATGAAATATTCTCGATCTTCTGCCCGGCTGCCACCGACTGCCGCTTCGTCAGCAGGCGCAGGAACCAGCCCGAACGACGCGCCGCATACTCGTGAACATTCGTATGCCAACTGGCGGCCATCGGCAGCCCTTTATGGTGAGCCAGCCATGCGCCCAGCATTCCTACATCGCTGGGGCCTGTAATGTGAATCAGGTCGGGCTCGAAGCGTTTAAGCACCTTGCCAAGGAGTGGCATGTGACGCAGAAAGGCGAGGTCGAAGCGCAGATCTTTTTCCAGGGGAAAGGAGAGAACGCCGCGAGGCAGCTCCAGCGTCCACACATTTCCATCCTCAATGAATCTCTGTACGCGGTTTCCCGAGCGGACACACAGGAAAGGCAGATTGCGCCGCCGCGTAAAAGCCTCAAAGTGGCGGCTGGTATGCGCCACTCCGTTTACCTCGTGAAAGGAGTCGGGGAAGTAGGCCACGCGAGGCGGTTGATCGGTCATAAATAACCTGAAATCCAATCCCCAACAGGCATCAAAACCGGATTCCAGCCTGCGTCAACCCTCAGATATCCTGCTCGCCCAAAGCCAGGCGTAATTGGCGCGACTCGTTCCAGGCTATGCGCAGACCGCCGGAGACCGGAGCCGAGCCCATCAACTGCACCAATGCGAGCATGAAACTCATAACCCTTGGCGGCCTCCCGTTGGGCCATAGCTCGCTCAGCGGCCGCGCCACGCCGTTGGCGTCTGGATGATATACGCGTTCATCCCAGGTCCGCGAACCCTGCGGAAACTCCGGGTAGTGGCGAACAGCGTCGAGGGTCGATTGCAGGAGGCGGTGCTTCCACGGCTCGGCGTACTGCGGCATGAACAATATATCGCTCTTCTTTTCCCGGCGAATCTCATGCACAAACTCGGTAAAGCTGGACGCGTTGGTCAGGTTGAGGTTGGCGTTTGGCTCCACGCCGTGACGATCGCCGCCGGAGATCAGCTGCATATTCCACTGCTCGGCCAGCCGCCGCACCGCCCGGTTCTCGTCCCAGTGGCGCAGCCCGTTCAGTTCCAGCGCATGCAGATAGTTGCCGTTCTTCTGCAGAAACTCGTTGACCAGGAACTGATGCCTCTCATTGCCGATCAGGTAGAGATCCCACATGGGGTGGTTGAAGACCACCAGCACATTCGGTTCTTCGTCAAGCGCCTTCAATATCTCGGTCAGCCGTCCGTCGCTCGGATGAGCCGTAAAATCCGCCAGCGTCTCCATCCACTCCGTGGCCTTGGCGCTGGGCAGGTTGTGCACTCCCAGGTGGAAGGACTGCTCGCCATACGGAGCGCTCCACTCCACCGAAACCGGAATCCGCCGCGCGCTGGGAACAGTGCGGAGCAGCATCGGCGCCGTGATGTTGTCGTGGTCGGTGATGGAAACCATCGGCTCCAGATCCAGCTTCTCAATCTGGCGGCTTTCCAGGTCAAAGGCCAGCTTGGGCGTCATCGGCGGCGTCCAGTAGCTGGCCGAGTAGTTGATGCGCACCCCATGTATCCGCTCCGAACGCTGCTCCAACCGCGTGAGCAAAGGGCGCATCACCGGGTACTGATTGCCGAAGTTGGCCAGAAAGTCCAGCGTCTCGTGCGACTGGTTGGTGTGACTGTGCAATGAGATTCCAGTCTG
This sequence comes from Occallatibacter sp., assembly GCA_050012015.1. Taxonomy (GTDB): domain Bacteria; phylum Acidobacteriota; class Terriglobia; order Terriglobales; family Acidobacteriaceae; genus Telmatobacter. Next base: position 514,237 of record JBEKHZ010000003.1, read on the forward strand.
GAAACCCTCTGTTTCCTTTCGGTCGCGCCACAAGTACGAGATTGTCGATTGGGACATTCAGCTCCTTCATTCCACGGGGATTATGGAACTACTGGAGCCAGTTTGCAGTGTTGGTCATCAAAGGATGGTTAACGTGGCGCGAATGTGGCGTCAATAAGCAAAGGAATCAAGAAAGTCACGGAACTGCCTTGGATGAAACCGTGAAAAACCAGAATACAGTCGGCGCAGTTTCTGGTTTGTCGGTGACACGGGCAATACGGGACATTGACGAAACTTTAGTCCACAATTTGTGCCGGCTCCTGAATCAGTTCCTCTTCGTCCAATCGGCAGCCGTTACCGTGCACGAATTTAACCGAAACTCAATTATCCCAGTGTTTTTGATATCGATGACGATGTGCGATGGGATTTGATAGGAATCAACCTTTGAGTATTCAATGCGAAATGTTGCTTCGGTTTCTGGTGCGGTGGGAGGCTGATGAATCTGTGATGTTACCGATGAAACTAGGAGTCCGTCCTCAGTGCTTGTATATGTAGGTTTTGCTAGAACTGTTAAATTCGGGCTGGCAACCAGCACCTTTGTGAGCAACATATTCTTGTCGTAATCTTCGTCGAAGGTTGTGTCTTTCGAAGTTCCGCTCAGGTGCACTCCATCGCCGGAGCTTGTGACAGTAACTGTGCTGTCAGGGAGCGGTATCATGGTGCCGTTCATGTATGCATTCCAGCTTTGGAAGAAGCCGGAGATCGTGGTCTGCAGGCCGTCCTGAATCTGCTGCATACTAGACTTTCTATCAGCCGGAGGTTCGGCCGTACTGGTCCATTCGAGCTCGCCATTACCACGTAGATTGTCGTTAATGGCGAGATGTACCGTCTGGAGAAGGGTGAGAGCCGGATTGTCGTCGGAGACCTCAGTACCGCTGAATCGAGAGAGCATCGCCTTCCAATCGATCGAAACATCGCAATGGAAGGATTTCAGCCCGCTGGCTGTCGGTGTGTAGTACTGCGCGTGCGCGGCGGCCAGACGATTTCGAGCTTCCTTATCCTGCGCGAGCAGGGACATACAGCTCAACCAGACGAGTGCGAGGAGACAGAAGTTCTTGTAGGACATATGCATAAAATATAACGCTGGTATCGAGAAAAGAGAAACGATAATTGCGGGACAAATTAGCAACAAAGTGGTTATCGTCAGATTTTCATCTTGTCGGGGGTGTTTTCTCCATTCCGGGCGAATCGTCACCGATCCGAAAACTGCACCACTGCCCCAGAGTGTGTAACTCCAAAATGTCGAGTTTGCCTACTTGATCGTCTAGCCTATCTCCGGCCTCAGAAATCCTCCAACGCCCAGCCTTCCATCAGATCCTCGCCGGAGGGCGCGCCCGCTGCCGCCTCAGCCTCCAGGTAATTTTCCGTCAACCCCTTGCGCAGCAGCTCAAAGGCCCGCTCCGGCGTGTCGGCAAACTGGAACAACTCGAGGTCCTTGGGCGAGATGGCGCCGGTATCGACCAGCGCTTCCAGATTGAAGACCTTCTTCCAGTACTCCGGACCGTAGATAACCACGGTCATCTTATTGCCCAGCTTCTGGGTCTGCGCCAGAGTGAGAATTTCGAACATCTCATCCAGCGTTCCGAAGCCGCCGGGAAAAACCACCAGCGCCTTGGACAGGTAGGCAAACCACAGCTTGCGCATGAAAAAGTAATGGAACTCGAAGTTGAGTGAGGGCGTGATGTAGGGGTTGGGATGTTGCTCGAAGGGCAGCCGGATGTTCATGCCGATAGTTTTGCCGCCGGCCTCGTGCGCACCGCGATTGGCCGCCTCCATAATGCCCGGCCCGCCGCCCGAGGTGACCACAAACCGGCTCCGCTTTGAGGGAATCTGCTTGGCCCAGGTGGTGAGAAGATAGGCCAGCCGCCGTGCATCCTCGTAGTAGCGGGCCATCTCCACGGCCGCCACGGCGCGCTTGCGTTGTAACTCCGTCGCCGTGCCCGCGGCAATCTCCGGCGCTTTGGCCGGCTGCTCATGGCTGGGCGCCGGCTTTGCGGAGCCGGTGTTTTCCAGCAGCTCTAGGGCATGACCGGCCTCCTCGCGCCCGCGAAAACGCGCTGAGCCGAAAAATACCACCGTGTCCTGAATCTTCTCCCGCCGGATGCGCGCCAAAGGCTCCATATACTCGGAGACAATCCGGATCAGCCGTCCGTCGGCGCTGTTCAGAAAGCTCAGGTTTTCATAGGCCAGCGGAGCTGCTGCAAGTGGCGATGGTGGCGCCCCGTTGCCCGGAATCGTCGCAACCGGTACCGCGGCATCGGCTAATTTCTGTTCTCTGATCTCTGATCTCTGATCTCTGTCGTTCATGGATTTATCCATCCCGATGGTGGAGCGCGTCGTGAAACGCAATCCACAGATTCAAAAGCCCCAGCCCTGATACCAGGCCGCGCACCGCGCCGTTGGCCGCGTAGATTCCTAGCGTGGGAAACTGCACAAACAAAGGGTTCTGATCCCAAAGCGCGCGCGACCACGGGAAATAGTTCAGCAACTGGGGATAATAGGTTACGATCTGGCCCGACCACGGCACATAGCAGACTGCCAGGCCAATGTACATCCTCAGCAGCACCCTCAAAAACAGCTCGGCGCGCACCAGCCAGCGCGGAATCCGCTGCGGCGCGTGCTTGCCCGGCGAAGATTCGGATGGAAGTGCGGAAAAGGGCTCTCGTCCCTGCGTGCCGGCCGGGTTCACGGCGAGTTGAGGCGAGGTCGATTCCGGCTGCTGGGACATTCTTGTTGTTCGCACACCGCCCCCGATAGCGGAACCAGAGTAGATGTATCTCGAAACTACTGCATTCAAGTCGACGCGACCATCCCGGGGTCCCCAACGACAGGTCTTTGTCGTTGGGGTGGGACCATCAGGGAGCGGCGACCCTGAACAAAACTCAACAGGACACTGTTACTCTGGTTCCGCTCTGATTCCAGCCCCACCGCGGGCATTTGGCACAGGCCCATCCACTAGCCCGGCGCAGGGACGCCGTAATCAACGGTAACACAGCAGCCACCTTAAAAATGAAGATAGGGCCGCTGCAATCTGCGCCACGGATTTCGTTTATGAGGTGCGGAAAGCATCGCCTCCCGGTCACCTGCCCGCCGCGTTATCCTGTCACCACATGATTCGTCGGCCGTTTCTCCCCTTTTTGGCTGCCTTGCTCGGTGCCTCGCTCTTCACTCCTGCCCTCGTCACCGCCCAGCAGGGCGCGCTGGACTATCGCGATGAGCAGCCGGTGCGCGCGCGGCACGGGATGGTGGTCAGCATTCATCACCTGGCTTCTGACGTGGGTCTTGAGACGCTGCTCGCAGGCGGCAACGCCGTGGACGCCGCCGTGGCCACCGGCTTTGCCTTGGCCGTGGTACATCCAATTGCCGGCAACCTGGGCGGCGGCGGCTTTCTTCTGTTGCGAACACACGACGGAAAAACCACCTTCATCGACTTCCGTGAGAAGGCCCCACTCAAGGCCACTGAAACCATGTATCAGGATGCCGGCGGCAACGTCATCCCTAACTCAAGTCTTCTCGGCTACCGCTCCATCGCCACGCCCGGCTCAGTCGCCGGCCTGGTCTACGCCGAGCGCAAGTACGGCAAGCTCGGCCTGCGGCGCGTCATCGCCCCTGCCATCCGGCTCGCCGCCGAGGGCTTTCAACTCACCGCTGAAGAGGCCCACGAACTCAGCGACCCCGACCTGGCTCGCTTTCCTGACTCCAGGCGCATCTTCCAGCGCGACGGGCAACTCTACAAGGAGGGCGAGACCTTCCGTCAGCCCGAGTTGGCCCGCACTCTCCGGCGCATCGCCGCCCATCCCGAGGACTTCTACCACGGCAAGATGGCTCATGAGCTGGTCGCCGATCTCCGCAAAGGCGGCGCCCTGCTCACCCTCGAAGACCTGGCCGCCTACAATGTCGTCGAGCGCGCGCCCATTGTCGGCGGCTTCCACCACTACACCCTTATCAGCGCCCCGCCGCCATCTTCGGGGGGAATCGTGCTGATCAGCATCCTCAACATGCTCGAAGGCGACGACCTGGCCAAGCTCGGCGACCGCACTCCCGCGTCCATGCACCTCATCGTCGAGGCCTTCCGCCGCGCATTCATGGATCGCGCTGAGTATCTCGGCGACCCCGACTACAACGCCATCCCCGCAGCTGAAATGACTTCGAAACCCTACGCCGCCGCCTGGCGCGCTGCCATCGATCCCCATGCGGCCAGCCCCAGCGCCTCGCTCCGCCGCCCCGAGGGCTTTCTGCCTCCTGCGCCCAAATCCGCCGGCCACTACTCCGAATCGCAGAACACCACCCACTATTCCGTGGTCGACAGCGAAGGCAACGCCGTCGCCGTCACCACTACTCTCAACAACTCCTTCGGATCCCATGTCACCGCAGGCTCACTGGGTTTTCTGCTCAACGATGAGATGGACGACTTTACCGTCAAGCTCGGCACGCCTAATCTCTACGGCCTCATACAGGGCCCGGCCAACGCCATCGCTCCCGGCAAGCGCCCTCTGAGTGCGATGACTCCCACTATCGTTCTGGAGAACGGCAAGTTGCGCTACGTCCTCGGCTCACCCGGCGGCGCGCGCATCATCACCACCGTCGCCAACATCTTTCTCTCTGTTTCCGCAGGCGGCCTCAACATCCAGCAGGCCGTCGATGCGCCCCGCTTCCACCACCAGTACCTGCCCGACAAGCTCTACCTCGAACCGGGCTTCCCTTCCGCAACGGTGGCCGCTCTCCGCGACATGGGATACGACATCAGCATCAGTCGCGGCCATTGGTCCAACGGTGAGTGCATCGCCATTGACCCCGCGACCGGCGAGCTCGAAGCCGGCCAGGACCAACGCAGCCATTACGGCAAGGCTGCCGGCTACTGAGCGTGGCTGGTTAACGCACGCCCAAAGCCGCGTAGAGCCATGCTACTCTAGCCTTTGTTCGATCCCGAATGGGATTGCCGACGCGCAAGAGGAGCAACCCGCCCATGAGGCCACCCAACCGCGATTCCGCCTGCACCTTGTCGCGCTGCCGGGTCGCCGCGGTCGTGGCCTTCTTTGTCCTCAACCTCGCCGTTTATCTCATCCGCATCTTCAGCGTCTGGCGCTATGGCGCGCTTTTCTGCTCCACCGCCGTCGAGTCGCCCATGATCGACTCCGTCTGGAGGTGCATGCGCCACCAACCCGTCTATCAGTGGCCCTTCGCATTTCCCTTCTCTCTCTCGCTCTATAACTACCTCTTCTATTACGTGTATGCCGGTGCCCTCCGGCTGATGGGCGCGTGGGATGCCGGCATTCTGACCTGGGGCCGCCAGTTCACGCTGCTCTTTGCGTTGGCCGGCGCTCTCGCGCAATGGCGGCTGGTGCGCTCTCTCCTCAATCTGCGCAGCCTCGCCAGCGCACTCTCATTCTGTCTTTCTTTGGGCCTCTGGCTTTGCACCTCGCTGGTCAAGTACTGGGCGCTAACCATCCGGCCCGACATGGCCGTCGCCGCGCTGGTGATGATCGCCCTCTGGGTTGTCGTGCGGCAGCCTCGCTTCTGCTTTGCCTATGCGGGCCTTCTGCTCTATCTCGCCTGGGCCTTCAAGCAGTCGGTGGTCCTCGCCTTCGCGGGACTCTGCCTCTGGTTGCTCTTGAATAAACGCTGGCGCGATCTGTCGCTGCTGGCCACGGTCTTCGCCGTGCTGGTCGCCGCCACGCTTCTCCTCGGCTCGCCCGAATACCGCTTCAGCATCCTGGTCGCTCCGCAAATGGTCCGAGGCTTCGCCTTCTCGCTTCCCTGGATTCTGCGCACTCTCGGCACCGGACTCACCGCCGTGGGCCTGAACCTCTATTGGGTCGCTGCGCCCTTCGTGCTGTTGCGCACCTCAAATAGCCCGGGTGCCCCACACTTTTCGTGTGCCCCATCCATTCCGCGGCTTTTCGAAGAAAAGCCGCGGAATGGGTGGGAGTCTACGACACTATCTCCTGCCCAGATCAATTACCTGCTTACGACCGTCTTCGCCCTCGCTCTGCTTGTCGGCCTCGCCGGCATGGGAAAAGTCGGTGGAACCTCCAACTATCTCTTCGAAGCCTTCGCCGCTGGCTCTACTCTGCTGCAAATCGCCGTCTTCTCCGTGCCGGCTAGATTAGTAACCGCCCTCCTTCTCTTCGGCTGCATACAACCTGCCGTCCAACTCGCCGGAGTAGCCATCGGCTACCATCATCCCGGCAGAAAAGATATGGTCCCCATTGCCACGGCTTCCGAATACCGCGACGCCGTAACCCTCCGCAATCGCCTTGCCGGCATGAAAAAGCCCATCTTCACCACCGATGGAGTCTTCGCCCTTTCCTGGAACTCCACCGGCAACGGCGCTCCTGCCCTGGTCCTCGATCCCAACTTTCAGGAGGCCGCGCGCTCGCGCGAAGTGAACGGCGGCATCGAGGGAATGTTAAATAGGGGCGAAATTCCCACCGTGATGCTTGCTTCCAGCGATCTCGCCTACCTCAAGAGCCTTAATCCCGGCTACCGCAAGGTTGCCGAATCCCACCAGCAAGGCGTCACCTACAGCATCTACACGTTCAACGCCAATACTTTGCAATGATGATAAGTGGAGCAGGATGTGTGGCAAAAGGACCGGAGTGGTTAGGATTTGGGCGGGGGAGCGGCCAGAAAGCGTCGAATCCACAGTCGGATGAAGATTGCGGAAGACAAAACCACTGACAAAGATGCAGAGATGACAGCAACATCCCAAAAGACTGTCCCGTACGGGCCTACCCTCTTCCATTCTCTTATCAGTATCGTGATTTCCGCGCCAAGATAGAAAGACCCAATCGCAAGCATCATAATCAGCGAGTAGAGAACCGAGAGGATTTGCTGGCGTGTTTGAAAAGTTTTTCGCTGAACGAATTGCAGAAGAAACCTATACATGGCAGCAATTATAATCCCAGAATCGTACTCTGAAGCAACAAAACCTCGGCAGGGCGCCAAGCCCACTTTATACTGAAAGACACCATGAGCACGTTTTTGCCCGTAGACGAACAGATGGACCTGCTCCAAAAGGGCGCGGCGGAGATTATCCGCGTCGCCGACCTGCGCGAGCGCCTCGAAGAGAGTCGCAAAACCGGACGCCCGCTGCGCGTCAAGGCAGGCTTCGACCCCACCGCGCCCGACCTGCACCTGGGCCACACCGTGCTCATGCGCAAGCTGCGCCACTTTCAGCAACTCGGCCACACCGTCATCTTCCTCGTCGGCGACTTCACCTCGCTCATCGGCGACCCCACCGGCCGCAACGTCACCCGCAAGCCGCTCACCCGCGAGCAGATCGACGCCAACGCTGAGACCTACAAGGCGCAGGTCTTCAAGCTTCTCGACGAAAAAACCACCGAGGTCCGCTACAACTCCGAGTGGCTGGGCAAGCTGGGCTACGAGGGCACCATCCGCGTCACATCCCACTTCACCGTCTCGCAGATGCTGGAGCGCGACGAGTTCCACTCGCGATTCCAGGCCGAGCAGCCCATCAGCCTCCACGAGCTGCTCTACCCCGTCATGCAGGGTTATGATTCGGTGGCCCTCCAGTGCGATGTCGAGCTGGGCGGCACCGACCAGAAGTTCAACCTGCTCTGCGGCCGCGAGTTGCAACGCCACTACGGCCAGAAGCCTCAGATCGTCCTCATGACGCCCATTCTCGAAGGCCTCGACGGCATGCAGAAGATGTCCAAATCATTAAACAACGCCATCGGCATCAACGAGCCCCCCGCCGAAATGTACGGCAAGCTCATGTCCATCTCCGACGAAGTGATGTGGAAGTATTGGATCTTTCTGACGGACCTCAAACAGTCAGAAATTGACGCCCTGCGCGCGGATGTCGCCGCCGGCAAACTTCATCCGATGGAAACCAAGAAAAAACTCGCCCGCACCATCACCGCAGGCTTCCATGGCGAAGCCGCCGCCATCACCGCCGGCGAAAACTGGGCGCGCATGTTCCAGCAGAAGGAGACGGCGGAGAACCTCGAGGAGGTTGCCGTTCCCTTTGCCGATGTAGCCGGACCGGAGCCAAATCAGATTCGCCTGCCCAAACTGCTCGTCCAGATGGGTCTGGCCGCCAGTGGTGCCGAAGCCAACCGCAAAATCGCCGAGAAGGCCGTCAAGCTCGACGGCGAAAGCGCCGTGGGCGCTCTTCTCTCTGTTGCCGCTCTGCCAGCGCGAATCGTCGTCCGACTCGGCAAACGCGCCAAAGTAGCCGTCATCGCGTAGAGCATATTTCAGCTACTTGCTTTGTAACAGGGCACGACTTCAGTCGTGCCGAAATAGGATTATCAATCTGATGGGTTTAGCCCCTGAGAATAATCTCTATAGGGTTATCGCTGTGTGCATGCCGTGTGCACCATATACCGCTTTTGGGACCAGGGAATCCACAAACCCCATGGCGCGCAAGCGCCGTCTGCCCCACCGCAGGTGGTTTGCAGATAATTACCCTTTACTGGCGCACAATAAAAGCATGAACAAGGTCCAGAGCCCGGTCCAATCAGTCAGATATGTCCCCGGTCCGTACCCCTGAGGGGGTACCCCCACCCCCCTATACCCTAGGGGGGTATAAATTTTCCAAAAAACCTTGCAGATTATTTGTAAGCTCTTTGGAATCAATGCCTGTGGAAAATATTTAGCCGCAAAATATTCCACATCGTGAGATTTGACCTCTGAAAATGACCGGAAAAATCCCTTTTTTGCCGGAAAAATCCGGCTTTTTACCTCAATATTTGCCTTTGCAGATTATTACGAGCCTTACGCGCCCAGCGCAAACTTTCGCGCCGACTCAAGCAACTTGGCCACAGACTCCTTCGAGCAGGACTCGCAGTAGATGCGCATCAGCGGCTCGGTTCCGCTGGCGCGCAGCAGCAGCCATGTCTCGGCGGCGTTGGGCTTGCTCGTCGCTTCCGGGTTGTCGATGAAAAACTTCACGCCATCGAGGTCTTCCTGGCGCAGAATCGGCATTCCGCAGAAAACCTTGTCGCCGGTTTTCAGCGCCATCGCCCTCGCAATCGCTCCGTTCTTCATCTCTTCGGGAATCTGCAGGTCGATGCGGCCATACTGGTGCTCTCCATACTCGGCTTGCAGATCAGCCACCAGTTGGCCCAGCGTCTTGCCTTCCTCGGCCATCACGTTGGCCAGCAGCAGCGCGTTCAGCAGGCCGTCGCGCTCCGGCAGGTGCCGCTGGAATCCGATGCCGCCCGACTCCTCGCCGCCCATTAGAATCTCCCGCTCCAGCATGAGGTCGCAGACGAACTTGAAGCCGACGCCGTGCTCGATCAACTCGCGCCCGTGCTTCTTGCAGATGCGATCCAGCATCTTGGTGGTGTTGAAGGCGCGGGTGACGGCGCCCGGCCAGTCGTTGTGGTGCTTGAGCACCCAAGTGAGCAGCACAGAGTAGATCTTGTGCGGATCGACAAACTCGCCGTGCTCATCTGTCGCACCGATGCGGTCGGCGTCGCCGTCCGTGCACAATCCAGCCTGGCAGCCGTTCGCCACAACCGCTTCGCCCAGCGCGCGAATATGCGGCTCGATGGGCTCGGGGTGAATGCCGCCAAAAAGTGGATCGGCATTCGCGCGAATCTGCACGTGAGCCACGCCGATGCGGGTGAAGATGTCTGAGATAAGGGTCCCGCCCGCGCCGTACATCGAGTCGACGCAGAACTTCATGCCGGATTTAGCGAGCGCGTCGAGGCTGGTAAAGCTCTCGATAGCCTTGAGATACGAAGGCAGGAAATCGACCTCCTGAATGGGCGCGGGCTGCGCAACGCGCGGAACGGGCTGGCCCAGGTAAGACTCGATCTCCGCGATGATGGAGGGCTTGCCGGAGCCGCCATACCACGCCTTGTACTTGACTCCGTTCCACTCCGCAGGGTTGTGCGAGCTGGTAATCACGATGCCGCCAGCCGCGCCCCGTTCGCGCACGCCGAAACTGAGCGCCGGGGTGGGCGTGACGGCGTTGGCCAGCATCACAGGGATGCCGGTCGCGGCCGCCACCTCAGCGCAGGCTCGCGCAAACGCCTTTGACCTGAAGCGGGTGTCGTAGCCGATGCACAAGCCCTTCTTCGGGTCTTCCTTGGCGTGGATGTAGGCGGCAATGGCCTCGGCGGTAATGCGGACGTTGGCAAAGGTGAAGTCATCGGCGATGACGGCCCGCCAGCCATCGGTGCCGAATTTAATCTGCGGATGTGGCATGATTGGTTTCTTGCTCCCTGAATATAAAGGATACTGAAAGTAGGACATTCAGATTCAGGCTGGCAGTCCTTACCGCGGCAGCTTCAGATCAACTCCGTCTTCCCGCTCAGCCCCAGCTCCTTCACTATCTTGCCCACATCCTGCGAGTGGTCGCGGCGGGCGATCAGCAGTGCATCCTCGGTATCCACGATGACCAGGTCTTTGACGCCGACCAGGGCGACAAACTTGTGTGGGCTGTACACGTAATTGTTGATCGCGTCCAGAGCCATCTGGCCGTTGGTGTCGGCCACGTTGCCCTCGCTGTCTCCGCGCAGACGGGTCTCGATCTGGTACTCGTAGAGCGAGGCCCAGGAGCCGAGGTCGTTCCAACTGAAATCCGCCCGGATGCAATAAAGATGCGAGAGATGCTCGCCCTTGGCCGAGCGCGGCTCCAATACGGCATAGTCCACGCTGATGTTCTCGCACTTGGGATAGACCGCGCGGAAGACCTCGTCGAACTGAGGCGTGCCGTAAGCGGCGGCGATGGTCTCCAGCAGCGGAGCAGTCTCCGGCAAATGCTCGCGCACAGCATTCGCCAGCGTTCGCGCCGTCCACAGAAACATGCCCGAGTTCCAGTAGTAGTTGCCTGCGTTCACGAACTCCTCGGCCTTGTTCTGATTAGGCTTCTCAATGAAGCGGCGCACGTGGAGCGCGGAGTCGTCCCTGGTGTAATCGGTGGTCTCAATGTAGCCGTAGCCGGTTTCGGCTCGTGTCGGCTCAATACCCAGCACCACGATGTTGTCGCCCGCTGCGGCCACGGCAATGCCCTTTTGCAGCGCTCTCAGGAAGCGCGGCTCGTCGGCAATTACGTGGTCAGAGGGAAAGACTCCCAGCACCGCATCGGGATTCTGCCTCTCGATCAGGAAGGCGGCCAATCCGCAAGCCGGTGCGGTGTTGCGTGCCACCGGCTCCTGGACGATTTGCCCTACGGGAATGCCCTTCAACTGGCCGGCGATCTCCTGGGCCAGGTACTCGTTGGTGATAACCCAGGTCTTGTCCAGGCCGGCCAGCGGCTTGAGCCGTTCCACAGTCTGCTGCAGCATGGAGCGCTCACCATCCAGCGCCAGAACCTGCTTGGCGCGGGCGCGGCGGGAGCGGGGCCAGAAGCGCGTACCACTGCCTCCGGCAAGAATAACGGGACGGAAATCCATAGGCTTCTTCATCGAAACCACATCCTACCCGACGAACGATACGTTTGCACAGGGTTGAATGAAATATTATGAAAAAGCCGTCCTGCCTGCTGAAAAACCCTGAAATTTGGCAAAATCCGCAGCCCGCGCATCTCCGGGCGAAACAGGCCGTAGAGCCCGCCTATTTCAGTTTGGCTAGAAACGCTCCTATGCGCCGCGTTCCCTCGTCGATATTCTGCCGGGTCACCGGATAGGAAAGGCGGATGTGCTCCGTAGTACCGAAGGCCTCGCCGGGCACGGTAACCACATGGGCCTCGTGGAGCAGCCGCGTGGCCAGCTCGGTCGTGGTTTTGATGCCTCCCTTGCCCAGGAAGGCTGAGATATTGGGGTAGACGTAGAAAGCTCCCTTGGGCTTGGTGCAGGTGACGCCCGGAATTTCTGCCAGCTTGGCCAGCATGTAATCCCGCAGGCCGATGAATTCAGCGCGGAACTCGCTGACGCACTCCTGCGAGCTAGTCAGGGCGGCGATGGCGGCCTTCTGCACAAAGCTGGTGGCGTTCGAGGTCGATTGCGACTGCAACTTGTTGAGGTTGGCCGTGACTGCCTTGGTGGCCAGCGCGTAGCCCGCCCGCCAGCCGGTCATCGCATAAGTTTTTGACAGCGAGCCGAGGATGACAATGTGTTCCTTGGCCCGGGTAAACGAGCCGCCGCTGACCGGCTTGCCGGCATAGTTCAGGTAAACGTAGCACTCATCCAGCAGCAGGAAAATCCCGCGCTCGTGTGCCAGGTGAACGATGCGCTCCAGGTCCTCCGCCGAGACGACCGAGCCGGCCGGGTTGGAGGGTGAGTTGAGAATGATGGCCTTGGTCCTGGGCGTGACGGCCTTCTCGATGGCCTCCGCGGTGATGCGGAAGTTCTCCGCCTCTTTGGTCTTGAGGAAGACCACCTTGCCGCCGGCGTACTGGATGATGTCCGCAAAGCTGACCCAATAGGGGACAGGCAGGATCACTTCGTCGCCGTGGTCCACCAGGATTTGGATGGCGTCGAAGAGGGCATGCTTGCCGCCGGTGGTGAAGATGGCCTCATCAACGGCGTAATCGGAGCCGAAGTCGGCGGCGTGGCGCTCGACGATGGCCTTGCGTACCTCGGGAATGCCCTGCACCACAGTGTAGCGGGTGAAGTTGGCCTCGATGGCGGCGATAGCAGCGTCCTTGATGTGCTGCGGCGTGTTGAAGTGCGGCTCGCCAGCGCCGAAATCCACCAGGTTGATGCCCTGGGCGCGCAGCTTGGCGGCCTCGGCAGCCACGGCCATGGTAGCGGAGACCTCGATCCGGCCTATGCGGCCGGTAAAGACTTGGGAAGAAGCAGAGTCTGTCATAGCTGCTTCTATCTTTACAGATTTTTGGGCTGGCGCAAAATCAACCTGTCTTCGGCAGCGCAAATGCAAGAATGGAAGACAATTCTTCCACAGTTTCACAGGAAAAATAGCGAACAAACGGTGAAGTCGACCCCGGGGGGGAGGGTATGCTTTTTCTGGATGCGGACCGGATCGACCCTTCCAAAAGGGCCGACCGTGAGTTCAGGGTAGCAGGATGGCGGAAATAATCTGCAAAGACGACTATGGCGCTCCGGCTGTCTGACACCTTCGGAACCGAGCCGGGGATGTGGCTCGACTTGCAGCAGCAGTACGACCTGTGGCACGCCTCGCAATGCAAGCGGCCCAAGGTGGAGAAGTTTCCCTTGGCGGCGTAAATGCCGGGGTCCACTGGCTTTCCTTAACGCGCGCCTTTCTGTTTCAAGAATGCGATGATATCTGCGTGACCTTTTGCCATACTCAGTGCTGTAACGCCGTCATTCGTCCTGGCATTAATGTCCGCGCCTTTGGCCAGCAGTGCTTGCACCACGTCAAGGTGCCCGTCATGTGCAGCAATCATCAATGCTGTAAAGTCATTGAATCGGGCATTGGGATCGGCTCCTTTGTCCAGCAGCGCTTGCACAATGTTAGGATCAACGCGGCTGTTCATGAGGGCAGCCATCAGCGCGGTTAAGCCTTCTTCTGCCTTTGTGTTGATGTCAGCCCCTTTGGCGAGAAGCGCATTGACTACATCCAGATGGTCATTAAATACAGCTTTCATCAATACTGTTGCACCGTTGCTTAACTTGGCGTTGACATCTGCACCTTTGTCAAGCAGAGCTTGCACTACATCAACGTGGCCATTTTCTGAGGCTGCCATGAGCGGGGTTCGGCCGATGTCCTCTTTGGCATCGACGTCAGCGCCTTTGGCAAGCAAAGCCCGAACTACATCCAGTTTTCCGCTTTCAGAAGCTCCGTCCAGCGCAGTCATGCCATTAGGTAATTTGGAATTGACGTCGGCTCCGTTTGCTATCAGCGCCTGCACAACCTCAAGTTTGCCACTAAATGAAGCTAACATTAGCGCGGTAGCACCATTGCTCCGCCTGGCATTGACGTCGGCCCCCATGGCGAGCAGCGCCTTCAACACATCAAGCTGATCATTTTGAGAGGCTACAATGAGAGCCGTTTCGCCTTTTTCGTTGATCTTTGCTTCCAGATCAATGCCTTTTGCAAGCAGCGCCTGTACTACGTCAATGTGTCCGCTTTCAGTAGCACACTCCAGTGCTGTCATGCCGTGGTCGGCCTTTGCATAGATGTCAGCCCCTTTGGCTAGGAGTGCCTGCACTACATCCATGTGGCCATAATACGCAGCCTCCATCAGAGCTGTCGCGCCATTGTTCTTTTTGGCATTGATGTCAGCTCCCTTGGCGAGCAGTGCCTGCACGACATCAAAATGACCTTTTTCGGATGCCACGATCAGAGCGGTCTCACCGTCGCTCATCTTAGCATTGAAATCGGCTTCGTGAGCCAGCAACGCCTGCACCACATCCGTGCGGCCTTCTTGCGAGGCAGTAATTAGCGCTGTCACACCATCGCTCCTTTTGGCATTGACATCAGCGCCTTTGTCGAGCAACGCTTGCACAATTTCTAAATGACTCTGGAAGGAAGCGATCATCAGCACTGTCGCGCCCGTGCTATTTCTGGCATTGGCGTCTGCACCTTTGTCGAGCAACGCTTTGACACGAGACAAGTCGCCATTATTTGCCGCTTGAACGAGATCGTCTGCCTGTGCATTTGCACGTGCGCAAACGAAAACACTAGCCAACAATGCAAGAATGCATAATATCGGCGAGCGTAAACGAGATCGAGACATTTTCAGCAGGATCATAAAAATACCTTCAATGGGAAATGCCAGTAACCAAGCTAATAATTCTAATCTAAGGCTTGGATTTCTTCGTTAGCTCGTCCCCATGCGCCCGTGCAATCGCTTGAGCACATTGGGAGGCACAAGGCCGCTCACGTCGCCGCCGAAACTGAAGACCTCCTTCAGCATCCGCGAACTGACAAACGAATAGCGTCCAGCCGGCTGCAGGAAGACGGTCTCGATCTCCGGGGCGATGCGCCGGTTCATCAGCGCCATCTGGAACTCGTATTCGTAGTCGCTGATGGCGCGAATGCCGCGTAGCACCGCCGAGACGCCTTGCTTGCGCGCGAACTCCACCATCAGCCCGTCAAAGGTGGCCACTGAGACATTTTTCAATGCGGCGGTCGATTCCTTCAGCATCTCCACCCGCTCTTCGACCGTGAACAGGGGGTCTTTTGTCGGATTGCTGAGAATGGCGACGATGAGGCGGTCAAACAACCTGGACCCGCGCTCGATCAGGTCGAGGTGGCCATTGGTCGGCGGATCGAAGGTTCCGGGATAGAGGGCGCTTACGCTCATGGAGACTGCTCCCAGAAGATTCTAGCAGCGGAAGGCCCTGACTGGTTGCGCTGCGGGCTCTTTAGGCCGTAGGATGGCACTGCCAGAAAGAACTCGTTTCTTCGCAGGAGCTATTTGTATGCCGACAAAGACCATCTTCGAGCCGTTTCGCATCAAGAGCGTTGAGCCCATCCGCTGGACCACCCGCGAAGAACGGGAAGGCCTGCTGGGAGCCGCGCACTACAACCTGTTTCTTCTCCATGCCGACGATGTGCTGATCGACCTGCTCACCGACTCTGGCACCGGCGCCATGTCCACCCATCAGTGGGCCGCGGTGATGGAGGGTGACGAGAGCTACGCCGGCAGCCGCAGCTTCGACCACTTCAAGGACTCCGTGCAGAACATCGTCGGTTATACCCATGTCATTCCCACTCACCAGGGACGAGCCGCGGAACGCATCCTCTTCAAGGTGATGTGCAAGCCGGGAGACGTGGTGCCGAACAACACGCATTTCGACACTACCCGCGCCAATGTCGAGGCCGTCGGGGCTGAGGCGGTTGACCTGATGCTGCCTGAGGCGCGGCAGCCCGAGAAGCACTTCCCGTTCAAAGGCAACATGGACGTGGCGGCGCTGGAGGCGCTGATTGCGCGGGTGGGGCGCAGCCGCATTCCGCTGGTCATGCTCACGGTGACCAATAATTCCGGCGGCGGGCAGCCGGTCTCCATGGAAAATGTGAGGGCTGTCGCCTCGGTCTGCCATAAGCATGAGATTCCGCTGTACTTCGATGCCTGCCGTTTTGCTGAAAACGCCTGGTTCATCAAGCTGCGCGAGCCGGGCTACGCCGGCAAGACGCCCAAGCAAATCGCTCAGGAAATGTTCGCGCACGGTGATGGCTGCACCATGAGCGCCAAGAAAGACGGCATGGCCAACATTGGCGGATTTCTCTGCACCAACGACGATATCCTGGCCCGCCAGGAGAAGGATCTGCTGATTCTGACCGAGGGCTATCCCACTTACGGCGGGCTTGCTGGCCGCGACCTGGAGGCGGTCGCTGTGGGCATTCAGGAATCGTTGCAGGAGGACTATCTGCGCTATCGGATTGCCTCCACGGCTTACCTGGGCAACCACATAGCCGAGCACGGCGTGCCCATTGTGCAGCCACCCGGAGGTCATGCTATCTATCTCGACGCCAAGGCCTTTCTGCCGCACATCCCGGCCGATCAGTTTCCTGGCGTGGTGCTGGCCGCGGAACTGTATTTGGAAGGCGGCATCCGGTCTGTCGAGATCGGCAGTCTTATGTTCGGCGCGGCGGCGCAGATGGAGCTGGTGCGGCTGGCCATTCCGCGTCGCGTCTACACCCAGAGCCACATAGATTACGTGGTGGAGATCATTCTGCAGGTTTTTGCCCGGCGCTCTCAGATCAAAGGGATGCGGCTAACCTACGAGGCGCCATTTCTACGCCACTTTACCGCGCATCTCGAGCCGATCGCTCACGCCGGCCCATGCGGTAGTCAAGATAAAGCACGTGTGCCTTGATCTGGTCCCCCGCTCTGTACTGCGGCATATGCGCCATTTTGAGCATTTGGAGAATGGCGCCCGGATTTCCTCCGCTCCTTTCGACCAGAGAGGACAGAATCGCTTCCAGGTTGGAAGCCCATAACTGGATTCTCTCCGCCTCACGCTGAGCAAATTCCAACGCAATCTGCGGAGGCCAATTCTTCACTTCCAGACGCTCTGACTTGTTTGCGCACAGCGGCCGCATAGCGCCGATGTCTTCCATATAGGGCGACCGGGACGCAAAGAAAACCGGCGTGCGACCGTAGTAATGTAGGTCTTTGATTATGCCTGTTACAACCCGGGAGGGCGCATCGAGATGGTCAAGCACCATCAGATAAGGCTTTGTATCAAGAGCCCGGTGCACGATGCCTTTCAATGAAGAGGAAGTCAGAGTCCCGCCATTTTCCGGAACTCCGATTTCCGTACCTCTTGAATGCAATGCACGGAGTAAGTCGAGAAGAAATTCACGCGGCGCTCGCATCTGCGCCACGTAGAGCGCAAGCTGCTGACCCTCGACGAAGGCGCGCAACAAACGCGATTTGCCTACGCCCTCCGGCCCATATACGAGCATCGGTTTCCTTATCTTCGCCTGGTCCCGCAGACGGTCCAACTCCTCCTCGCGTTCAACGTATCGCAGATACTCGCGGGTCGGATCGCGTTTGGCGGGCGATAGAGGCGGCGGCGCGCAGCACTCGCGATCAGCGGTGTCTGTCATGACTCTTCCTTCGCTTCGGTATTCACACCTAATTCTTGGCGAAGGTAATTCTCCATGTTTTTGATCAGGGAGTGAAGCTTATGGATCTCCCCATTCAGCGCATCGACCGCATCCGCCGGTACAGCTCCAAAGCCGCGCAGATGGCGAGGCTTGAGCTCGTCGACTGCGATCTCGATAAATGCAAGCTCTGTCGCGATGGATCGTGTTAGCGGGATCTCAGGCAGCTCTGGCTTCAGGTGTTGCCAGTCAAGTATTTCCAGTAGTTGAGACCGAAAACGGCGAATGTATCCTTCAATCTCCTGCGCCTGCTCCGCAGTTACATCCACATCATAACGGGGGAACGGAGATTTCGATGTCTTGGTTCGGAGAGCGTGCTCCATATCGCTGAGTAAACTGTCGATGTATTTGCACGTGATGATTAGGCGCCGTTGCTGGGCTTCGTTTAGTTGGCCCGGTTGTCTCGTCTTTCCGGTCTCTGGTTGTAATTCAGGCATGACGACTCCATGATTGTTTCAGTTGCGAGGAGTCATCTGCCCAGTTGAGCGGTTATAGGTGGACTCCAACACCCGTGGCAATGCGCCGCGCCTGCGCTGGCTTCTGCCAGCGGTCGTGGATGTGACCCCTGTGCGGCCTGCCTTTGCCCTAAGTACCTGTCCGGTTCCCGGAATCAATGCACAATCATCACCGGGCAGTGCGCATACTTCAGCACGCGCTCCGAGTTCGAGCCCAGCATCCAGCGATGCAGGATGGTGTGGCTGCGCTTGCCCATCACGATGAGGCTGGCCTGAATGGTGTCGGCCCGGTGAAGAATCTGTTCCGCCGGATGACCCACCACCACATCCGTTTCCAGATCGATTCCCTTTTGCTTCGCGCGTTCGCGGATGGGGACGAAACTGCTCTCGTAGCGCTCGCGCCCTTCGTCGAGAACCGCGTTGAACTCCGCGCTTTCGGCGAGTTCCGGCGGACGGAAGACAGCCAGGACGAAGAGCTTGGCTTTCATGTCCGCAGCCATCGACAAAGCGACATTCAAAGCGTGCTCCGCGTGTGGAGACGCATCGAAC
Organism: Occallatibacter sp.; assembly: GCA_050012015.1. Lineage (GTDB taxonomy): Bacteria > Acidobacteriota > Terriglobia > Terriglobales > Acidobacteriaceae > Telmatobacter. The sequence continues at coordinate 532,737 of JBEKHZ010000003.1, forward strand.
GCCACCAGTATCCTTTGAAATCCAACAAAAACAGGGCTTCCCATGGTGTTAGCCTATACCTCTTCTGCGGCTGCCTGCCGCTGGACTAATTGCTCTGATTTTTTGCTTGGGAGTGCGTGGGGAAGAAGATGCCGGGGCATAAAGAAATGGTTCGCAATCATGGTGGGAATCACGGCGCTGGCGATCACCGTGCCCACGATCCAGGAGTACTGCTTCTGGTCGATGATGTTGTGATTGAGCCCAAAGAGCGCGGAGATCGTTCCGAAGGTTAGCCCGGTGGACATCATCAGCGTGTAGTACGCTCCGGAGTTGCCTTCGTAGCGGTGCGCCAAAACCGCGGGATACACGGCTATCGCCTTGGTCAGCGACTTGGCCAGGAACAGAATCAGCATCACCGCCGGAGCGGCGATAAGAACCGGCACCAAAACAAACGATCCGGCTCGAATGAAGTAGAAAGGCGTGAGCAGGCCAAACGTAAGCGTGCGCAGGCGGCGTATCAGCGCATGGTCCTTGCCTACCGTTCCCGCCAACACTATGCCGATCATGTATGCCGGAAGCACTGCCTCGCTCCCCGCCCAGAGAGCCAGTCCGCCCATGGCAAAGAGGAGAAAGAGAAGGTACTTGGCTTCGATTTCCGAGACGCGCCCGCCGAATTTCCTGAAGAATCGCGGCGTAAAGAAGGGCAGCACCACGAAGACCGCTATTGCAACCACCACAAAAATCAGCGTCCTGATGGTGAACGGCGAGAAAATCAGCCCCAGCGCAACCACGGTTCCAATGTCGTTGATGAAGCACGCGGCGAGAATCGACTTGCCGTACTCCGTTACATTGAAACCAAGCTCCAGCATCACCGCATAGACCACGGCAACCGAGGTTGTGGAGAGCGCGACGCCGCAGAGCCAACTGGACATGATTGTCCAGTGCAGCACGTAATAGGCGATTGCAGTGCAGCCTAGAAAGGGGCCGAAGAATCCTGCCAGCCCGATGACCGCCGTTTCGCGCCACTTGGTTTTGAAAACAGCGGGATCGAGCTCCGCGCCGGCTAGAAACGTGAGCACGATGGCGCCTGTTCCGGCCAGAAAGGTAATCCACGGCGTGTTGCCCAGCAATCCGCCCTGCGCAAAATAGGCAACCGCAACCAGCTGGGCAACAGTGCCCACCACAATTTCAGAAAGCGCCGTCGAGATCTTGAACCAGATCGCCAGCAGCGTGGCGGCCAGCGCCAACCCCACCCACAATGCGGCCAAAGCCCATGTGTTCATCATGAACGCAAACTCCTGGATTTTCGTTCAGGGAACCAACCGGGACACGTCTCCTCAACAGGGTTCCCTGTCAGGAGTCATCATCTGTCCGGCCTGTTGGGTGGACAGCGGTTAAAGGTGAACTCCTTCACCGTAACTAACTCTTCACTTATAAGCGACTGAGCGCCGCGTGGTCAAGGAGCCACACGCCTGCTATCATTCCGTTTCGCTACCGCTTCAGCAGGTCAATGGGCTGGGTGAAATCTGTGACGCGGATGTGCTTTGCCAGCGCCGGGTGCTGGCGCTGGAGAGCTAAAAACATCTCCCATGCGATGCGACGGTAGCTGAAGTGGCCGGCGGGACCGGAGCGTAGTTCGATGATGTACTGTGCTTCAGCAAAATCCATCTTGAACAGGCTCCTAACGCGTGTAGCCAGCGGCAATATGTAGAGGGCGGATTGAGCGGCTTCTAACGCCTGGCTGGCTGCGATCTGCAAGCTGGCGGTGTGGGCGGCTTCGATGGCCGATTGATAATCAGCCAGAACGCCGGCCTCGGCGAGAATGTTCACCTCCGGACCAAAGTCGCCAGACGCGGGCGTCTCGTAGCCGTGCTGGGTAGTGAACGGCTGGATGATCTGCGTACAGCGGCGATGGCGATGCATATCGCGGAAGCCGCCGATGTCCATCAGAATGTCAAAGCGCAATGCCGCACCAACATGGAAGGCGCGCAACACCTCGTCGTGTTTGCCGCGGTGGCGCAGGCCCAGCTCGACAATCTCCGCAACGCGAGCTTCGGGCAGCCCGGCAACCAAATCGCGAATCTGCCTGTAAGGGTGGTAGCTGGCCGAGTAAAGCAGTGTGGAGGCCAACTCAACCTCGAGTGATTCGGTGTACTCAACAAGATCAATTACCGGGGCAACCGCTACAGTCAGCCCCTTCAGAATTTCACTCGCAGCGCGCGCTAATTCAGCGCGGGTCTGGATCTCATACTCGTTGGGCTGGGCGTATTTGACCAGCGTGGGCGCGCTGCGGACCTCGCGAGTAAGCAAATTGGCAGCTTCGGCAGCCAATTCTGCATCAGACGCCGCCAGTTTTTCAACAAACGCAGCGCCGGCCTGCGCGTTGACCTTCCAGGCGGGGCCGGTGGCGGCTTCGCGCAGCTTGAGACCCAGATCACGCACCTCGGCAGCAGGATGGGAGAGCAGCCGCGAGACCTGGGTTTCCAGCGTCCGTGCATTCACAATCTGGCCCAGTGAGGTGTTAGTGGCCAGGGGCAACAAATAGCGGGCCACGTCGAAGGCACGGGCTTTTAGGGTTCGTTCGTAGACCTCGGGTTTGGATTCCCTCGGGCAGGCAACCCGCCGGCGCAGTGCATCAAAAACCGCTTCATTGATGTGCTTGTATACGTCAAACAGGCTCGTGATGGTCTCTGAATAAAGCAGGGCCGACGCGGAATCCGCGCCGAAATCCGGGAAATACCAGCCGGAATTGAGGAAGTTCTGATACCTTGTGGATCGCTCCTGGCCGTCCCACCTTTGCTCGTCAACCAGAACAATGGCGGCCAGCAAACTGAGCCTTTCCACGGCCATGGCCACGTGGGCCAGGTCGGCGATGGAGCGGTGTCCATACTGAAAATAAAAGGTATTGAGAAACTGCTCTGCCCGCTGCGAGGTGATCTCGATCAGCGACTCGCGCATGGAGAGCGCGGAGCGGGAATACCTGGCCATGGCGTAGGCCAGCACTTCGGGGTCTGCCCCATGGATGGCGAAGACTTCCGTCTGGTTGCGGGCGCCGGGGGGCATAATAGATTCACTGGACATTCTGAGGTCTCGCGAACAGAATACGGCATGGGGGCGGTTTGAGGTTTGCATTCGCTCTGCCACTCCAGGCATTGATTAGGACAAACGAAACGGCAGCCACATGGATATAAGGAACAACCGGGCCATGCGGGAGTATCCGACACTCACTTCACGCGAGTCGCATCCCCCGCCTTCGGGCCGCTGGCTGATCTCCCAATACTGGAACAATCTGCTCTTCGCGCACTGGCCGGTCCCGGCCTCGTCGCTTGCGCCGCTGGTGCCCGAGGGCTTGCAGGTGGATACCTTTCAGGGCTCTGCCTGGCTGGGAATCATGCCCTTCTGGATGGACCGGATCAAGGTTCGCGGACTGCCGTCGATTCCAGGGGCACGCAGCTTTCCCGACCTGAGTTTGCGCACCTACGTCCGCGAAGAACGGACCGGGACCCAGGGGGTGGTCTGTCTCTCGCTGGATGCCAGCAACCTGCTGGCTGTGGCAGCGGGGCGCGCCTTCTATCGCCTGCCTTACCACTGGGCCGAGATGCATATGGCTCAGCGAACAGAGCGGGAGTTCTCGTTCTTTAGCCGGAGACGATTCGCCGGCCGGTCGGTGGTCTTCAAGGCGCGCTACCGCGGTTTGGGCCCTTCGCGGAAGCTGGCGGAGAACCGCCCTGGCACTCTGGAGTCCTTCCTGATTGAGCGTTACTGCCTGTTCTCGACCAACCGGGATGGGCAACCCATCCGGGCAACCCTGCACCACTCCTCCTGGCCGCTCGAAGAAGCTCAGGCGGAAATTGAACAAAACAATCTGGCCGAGGTGCTCGGGTTACAGTTGCCGGACCAGGAGCCTGTGCTGCACTACTCGCGCCAGTTGGCGGTCTATGTATGGTCAGCGGAGCTGGTGCGGCCGGCCATGGTGACGCGGCCCGTGACGGTGGCGGCCACGCCCATGGGGTAATCTCTGCCTGCATCGGATAGTAAACTTTACCCATTTATAATCAGAGATGAAAGGGCGCGTAAGTGTGCGCGCGGAGGTCAAAAGTTAATATGGCAGATTTGCAGGGAAGAATTGCGCTGGTAACCGGGGCTGCGCAGGGAATCGGGCGGGCCTGTTCGCTGGAGCTGGCGCGAGCCGGGGCTACGCTGGCCCTGGCGGACATCAACGAGGAAAAGCTGGCCCTGGTAGCCAAGGAGATTGAGGCGCTGGGCGGCACGGCCGCGGCTTTTCGGTTGGATGTATCCAACCAGGAGTCAATCGAAGCCGGAGCCGGCGCGGTGCTGGAACGCTTTGGCAAGGTCGAAATCCTGGTCAACAACGCTGGCATCGCCCGCGACGCGCTGATGATCAGCATGAAGCGCGCCGACTGGGACCTCGTCCTCGCCATCAATCTGACCGGACCATTCCTGCTCACCCAGGCCCTGCTGCGGCCCATGATCAAGAACCGCTGGGGAAGGATCATCAACATGGCCAGCGTAGTCGGCCGCGCCGGTCAGGCCGGCCAGGTGAACTACGCAGCTTCCAAGGCCGGACTCATAGGCCTGACGAAATCGCTGGCGCGCGAGGTGGCTTCGCGGGGGATTACTGTGAATGCCGTGGCGCCGGGCTACATTGAGACACCCATGACCGCGGTGCTGGACGAGAAGGTGAGCGCGGCCATGCTGGCCGGTATTCCCCTCGGCCGGCGTGGAACAGACCTCGATATTGCCCAGGTAGTCAAATTTCTTGCCTCGGATGCAGCCTCCTACATCACCGGTCATGTGCTGGACGTGAATGGCGGCATGTTTATGGGAGGGTAAGGCGAGTGCAGCGCCAGCACTGATAAATATTGGGTAATGCAGGCTGCGGAATACTTGTTAGGGCTGACCTGCTCTGAACTCTACTCGCGCCAGACTATCTGGGTTGCGTCGTGGGAGCTGCATCGCGCGGAACTGTCGGCGTTCCTCCCGGCGGCATGACCATAACGGCGACTGACGCAGCTACAAAGATTCCATCCTTCACGGTGCCCTCGACATGCACCACATCGCCCACCTGAATATCGGCCAGTGTGATCGGTTCGCGGCGCTTGCGAAAGGTGGTGTCCTCGTTGGCCTCAAAGGTGTGGGATGCGTTGTCCATTATGCCAAATAGCGTTACTTTGGTTTCGTTGATAGCCGTCACCTTTCCCTGAAGCCAGGTCTTTCCGTAGTTAGCCAGCCTCTCGCGGATCTGCCTGGCGCGCTCCGGGTCAAGCTGCGCAATCACCACAGCTCCCACGGATTTGGCCGCCGCATCCACTTCTCCCATCACTCCAACCGCGTCACCCACCTTGATGTCCGTTGGTTTGAGTATTTGCGGTGGATTGCCGCCGCCCTCGCCTCTTTCGCCTCGGCGCTGGATTTCTTGCTTGATAATGCGAGTGTTGACGCTGAAGTGGACCGTATAGATATCGCCCGCATCGGTCTTGATGGTATAGTGGTTGGCCGCGGTCTCGGTCACTGTTCCGGCAATGCCGACTCCGCCGCCCATGCCGAATCCACCTCCGCCTCCCCATCCGCCTCGTCCGCTGCGTTGGCCGTAACCCTGACCTCCGCGTGAACCAGGCCCCTGAGCCGGACTCTGATTCGTGGGCGAAGTGGTGGAAGCATCCTGTGCACAGGCGACTCCCAGCGCTAGTCCTAGAACGATTGCGGACAACAGGCTGATTTTCATGGCAACTCCTGAGAACGTGAAGATCACTCTATCCACATAGACGTTGGAACCACCGCCTTGGACTACTGTTCACAGCCGCCGCGCGCAGGCAACGCGCGGAATCCCTTGCAAATCGGGAACGAATTCGATCTGCTCAAAGCCTGCACGAGTAAGCATTTCTGCAATCGCCGTCGATTGGCCGTAACCGATTTCGAGCGTCAAAAAGCCGCCGGGAGTGAGCGCACCGAAGGCGGCGGGAATCAGGCGGCGGAAAACATCAAGGCCGTCGTCTCCGGCAAGCAGCGCCAGTGCAGGTTCATGCTCGCGCACCTCGACAGAGAGTGTGGCACGGTCGGCATTTGGTACATAAGGCGGGTTTGAGACAACAATCTCGAAGCGCTCTCCGGTAACCGGTGCAAGCAGGTCGCCTGGAAGAAAGCGAATAGAAACGCCGTTGCGCTTTGCGTTCTCTCGGGCGACAGCCAGGGCTCGCTCACTAATATCGATTGCCGCAATCTTCGCGTGAGGCAGTTTGTGTGCCAGCGCTACGGCAATCGCTCCCGCGCCGGTGCCAACATCCACAATTCGCGGCTGCTCGAAGCGCGCGGCAACTTCGATTACCTTGTCCACCAGGTGCTCGGTCTCCGGCCGCGGAATCAGCACATCCGGCGTAACGCGAAACGGCAAGTCGTAAAACTCCGTCTCGCCAGTAATGTATTGAATCGGTTCGCCCTTGTACCGGCGTTCGATCAACTCAATGTAGCTCGCTGCATCGTCTTCGTCTAATTCTTCGTCTAGATGCGCCATCAGCCAGGATTTATTTTTACCGAGCACGTGGAGCAGTAACAGTTCTGCATCCGCCCTCGCGCGGTCTCTATGCGGCCCTGAGGAAAGGCGCGCCATGCCTTCAGAAACGAAATTACGCAGCGAGGCCATGGAATGCCTCAGTCCCCTTGGCTGCCGCCGGCCTTCAATTGCTCGGCCTGGGAGTGGACAATCAGCGCATCGACGATTGGCTGCAGGCGGCCTTCCATCACCTGGTCAAGCTGGTGCAGAGTCAGTCCGATGCGGTGATCGGTCATCCGGTTTTGCGGAAAGTTGTAGGTGCGAATCTTCTCGCTGCGGTCGCCGGTACCCACCTGCTGCTTGCGCTCCCTGGCCAGCTCCGCATTTTGCCGCTCCATCTCCATTTCGTAGAGCCGCGAACGCAGCACGCGCATTCCCTTTTCACGGTTCTTGATCTGCGATTTTTCGTCCTGGCAACTCACTACCGTGTTCGTCGGTATGTGTGTGATGCGCACAGCGGAGTAAGTGGTGTTCACCGACTGGCCGCCGGGACCCGACGAGCAGAAGGTGTCGATGCGAATGTCTTTGGCCTCTATCTTCACATCCACTTCCTCAGCCTCGGGCAGCACGGCCACGGTCACCGCCGAGGTGTGTACGCGCCCCTGCGTCTCGGTTTCCGGGACGCGCTGCACGCGATGTACGCCGCTCTCCCACTTCATCTGCGAGTAAACGCGGTCACCCTCGACAATTGCGATCACTTCCTTGTAGCCGCCCACACCGGACTCAGAAGTGGACAACACTTCGACCTTCCAGCGGTGCTGCTCTGCGAAACGCGTATACATGCGGAAAACCTCGGCGGCAAAGAGCGAAGCCTCGTCGCCGCCCGTGCCAGCGCGAATTTCCAGGATAATGTTCTTCTCGTCGTTGGGGTCCTTGGGTAGCAACAACATCTTGATTTCTTCTTCCAGGATCGGCTCGCGCGGCGCAAGCTGGGCGATCTCCTCCTCGGCCATGGCGCGCATCTCCGGGTCGCTCTCGGCCAGCATTGCGCGCGCTCCGGCAAGGCCCGTGCGCACCAGCTTCAATTCGCGATACTTCATTACCGGAGCTTCCAGCACGCTGAGCGCCTTGCCTGCCTTTTGATATTTTTCGCGGTCGTTGACCACTTCGGGCAACGAGAGTTGGGCGGAGAGCTCTTCGTAGCGCTGCTCCATCTGTTTCAAACGGTCAATCATGGCAAATCCTTATCGGCCCGCAAAGGGGCGAAATTCTGTATATTCTTTGTGAAATAGAAGATGGACAGAGAAAGAATATCGGCGGCAAGCGCCGCTAGAGCAGGGCCGGGATGGGCTGATGAAGAGACATGCAACTGATACCATTCTAGCGCGAAAGCACGATCTAAAGGAATGGATTGACGATCTTCACGCTATCGATCTCCTGTCCATGCTGCAGATCTTCCGTCAATAGAACGCTGCATCCGCTTTGGCTGGCGCAGCGGATTACCAGCGCATCCCAGTAGGAGATACCGTGCAGCCGATGCAGGTCGATGGCGGCGAGTATATCGCTAACGGAGGGCTCGACCAGATGGAAGCGCGCGTACGCCTCCACCTTCTGTCTAGCCATGCCCGGATCAAGCCCCAGCTTCCGTGTAGCATTGACAAAATACTCATGAAGTATCTGAAGCGAAATGACCCCTGTTCGCTGAATTCTATGTTCGAGGACCAACTCCAGGGCTTTCTCTTGCTTTGACCGGTCCGCGGAATCTTCGCAATAGAGCAGAATGTTGGTGTCCAGGAATGTCCGGGGATATCGCAGGCTCTTGGATTTCATGGCCGGGGCCACCGCAACCGGTCTTCGTAGACATCTTCCCGGTTGAACTTCCGCCCATTCGAGTTCCCAAGCCCGGCTGTGCTCCTGAGGAACTCAATATCCCGCTCCATTTGATCGTCTCCGGCAATGTGCGCAAAGTGGTCGCGAATCTCCTGGTTAATGGTCTTGCCAGTGGCACGCAGCTTCTCACGGGCGCGCTCGACAATCTTTTCGTCAATGGAGAGAGTGATGTTCATAGACACAGTATATGTGCGCACATAAACTGTGTCAAGTTGGCGCTCACCACCCGAAATGCATCTGCCATGTCACGGTGCGGTACGATGATTACGATCAATGAACTTGGCCAAAGGAGATGAGATTGAGCGGCAACACGGATAAGAACGCTGACCTCGCGACGGTCCCAGCGCGACAGGGCCACGAGCCTCCCTCTGCAATTGCCGTCGAAGGCTGGCGCTACCATCATATCGGCATTCCCACCCATACCCTTCGCCCCCGAGAGATACATCTGCCGCATCTCAAGATTCACGTTTCGGGATTTGACTCCAGTCCTTGCGGCATTCAGTGGATGCGCTTCGACGCGGATGCTCCGTATCCCGAGATCGTCAAGACCGTGGCCCACGTTGCCTTTGAAGTGGATGACCTTGCCGCTGCGCTCGAAGGAAAAGAAATCTTGACGCCGCCCAACAGCCCGAGCGAGGGAGTCACGGTGGCGATGATTCTAGACCATGGTGCACCGGTAGAGCTACTGGAGTTTTCGCAAGCTTTGAGATCCAAATCAAAGTGAGGCCGCTGCCCCCTTTGTTCTCTTCACTCAATAGCACTCGACTGGCTTGCACGCGCTGACCAGTGGGACCTGTAAGGTCGAGTCGTGTGCATCGCCGGAGTAGATGGTAATCGTCGCCGGCCGGTAATCTGCCGGTTTGGCGGTCATGATGTTGGGTACAAAACTCTGCGGGTTGCGGTCGTAAAGCGGGAACCATGTGCTCTGAATCTCGACCATCACCGTGTGGCCGGCCTTGAAGACATGGTCCACGTAGTGCAGCGAGAACTTGTACTCGCGGATCGAGCCTGCCTTCAGCGGCGCCGGCTTGTCGAAGGATTCGAGATACCGGCCTCGAAAGATCTCCGCATTGGTCATCAGTTGGTAGCCGCGCATCTTCGCATCCGGATCGTCCGCGGGATACTGGTCGATCAGCTTGACCACCAGGTCGTTGTCTGTGCCAGTGGTCGAGGCGTAAATGTCGGCGACGACCTCGCCGGTCAGCACCAGGTCCCGCTTGAGCACTGGCAGCTTCCACACCGCCACGTCCTTGCGATCGGTGACAAAGCGCTGGTCTTCGGTGAGCCAGTTGCCCCATTGCGAGCTCTCGCTGTACGTCTCCTGAATTGGACGATGGCGATACGGAACAGGATCGGCTGGATTGCTCAGGTAGCTGGTCTTTGCCTGCGTGGTTGAGCCGCTCCAACTCAACATGCCCGCCCCCTGAAGGTGCAGGCTTGTGGGCCGGGATTCCTTCGGAGGAAAGTGAGAGTAGTACTTCCAGGTGTTCGAGCCAGTCTGAAAGCTGGCCGTGTCTTCAAGCCCGAAGCCCGACGGATTCGCACCGGGAGCGTCCTTCAGATAGTGCGCGAAGAATTTTGCCTCGATACGGGCGCGATACTCCTTGCCAATGGGCTCGGTGAAGTCGAGATTGCCGAGGTGACGCGAAGAGGACGCCCAGTAGCCGTGGCGCCAGGGGCCGAGAACGAAATAGTTCTGGTGGTTCTGGTCGTGGGATTCGAGTGTGGAGTACTCGACCTGCGGGCCGAAGATATCTTCCTGGTCATAATAGCCGCCGACAGTCAATGTGGGAACGACGACCGCTGTAAGCGAGTGCTGAACGCCACGTGAACGCCAGATACTGTCGTATGCGGGGTGCTCAATGAAAAGCTTCCAGGTGGGCAGGAGCTTGGAGCCGGATTGTTCCACGGCTTGAGCAAAATTACCGTGCTCTAAAAAGAAATCAAAACCATCGCGGGGTTTGCCCTCCTTGTCCTTGCCGTAATCCGGGATGATCTCTTCCTTGCCGGATTCCATTCTGAGGACATAGTCGTAGCCATAGCTCTGGCGGAAAGCGCCGTTGTGAAAAAAGTCATCTCCCATCCAGGCGTCGATCATGGGCGCCTGCGGAGAGATGGCCTTGACGGCGGGGTGAGGGTCGACGCCTGCCGCCATGGCCAGAAAACCCGGATAGCTGGTGCCGATGAAGCCCGCGCGCCCGTTGTTGCCCTCCACATTCTTCAGCAGCCAGGCGACGGTGTCGTAGGCGTCGGTGCTTTCATCCGTGGCCTTCGGGTCTTTGTGGTCGGCCAGCGGCCGGCTCATGATGAACTCGCCCTCGCTCTTATAGCGTCCGCGAATGTCCTGGGCAACGTAGATATAGCCGTCGCGAGCCAGCTCAGGCCGAATGTTGAAGAATGAGGTGCGGTTCACTCCGTCCACTCCGTAGGGCGTACGTTGAATCAGAAAAGGCAGCGGCACGCTGATGTCGGCGGGCTTGAGAATAACCGTATGCAGCTTGATGCCGTCGCGCATAGGAATCATCGCTTCGGTACGCTGGTAGTCGTGGAAGAGGTGATGGACGGGCGGGCCGGTACGTCGATAAGAGTCGCTGGGTGTATCGGAAAAGTTCACGCTGTCGCCGCGGCCTTCGGCGTCGAGGATAAAATGCAAGGTGAACTTCGCATGGGGCCAACTGAACTCGGTGGCGGAGATAGGCTTGAGCTCGGTGGGAACATTGCGCTCGGACTCGACGATGAGCTTACCGTCCTGCACGTAAAAGCTGATCGGCGTGTCAGGCTCATGTGGGTTGGTGTATTCGCCGGAGAGAGCTGCCAGTTGGGCAGCCGATGGTTCGGCAACTCTTGTCTCCTGCGGAACCGTCTGGGTGAATCCCGGCATGACCGCAAGCAAGGCAACGAAAATAACTAAGAAAGCGAGACGAAAACGAATCAAGTGAAATCCCCACCAATCTCGGAATCATGAACTCAATAACTTGATGATAAGTGAAGAGTCCGGACTAAAACCCGTACCCATCAAACTGCGTAGTATTCCTGGACACGCATTCTAAGTCGAATCAATGCGTATGGCCGCGGTAGTGAGCGTGTCCCCCGGCCATCTCCTCCATCGGAACAACGCATCCATCCAGCTCCGCGCAGTCCATGTGCTCGAACTGGATGGTCGAGTGGCTGATATGGAAGCGCTCTTTGAGCATCTGGTTGAGCTGCGCCAGGATGCAGGCGCTCTCCGACGGTGGAATGTCGGCGATGGTCACGTGGCAGGCCAGTGCGCTGGAGTTCGAGCCGAGGCTCCATACGTGCAGGTCGTGGACATTGATCACTCCCTCGACATGTCCCATGCCGGTACGAATCTCCGCGAGCGAGATGCCGCGGGGCGTGCCTTCCAGGAGAATATTGAGGGTCTCGCGAACAATGTCCATGCTGGTCCAGAGAATCAACGCGGCAATGAGCATCGAAAGAACGGGATCGATCCAGTTCCGGCCGGTCAGTAGAATCCCCGCGCCTCCGGCGATAACAGCGGCAGTCGAAAGCGTGTCGCCGGCCATGTGGACAAAGGCTGAGCGCAGGTTCACGTCGCGGGCTACGCGCCACAGCAAAGCTGCTATCACGCCGTTCATCGCCACGCCTGCCGCGGCCACAATCATCATCAACCGGGGCTGCACCGTAACCGGAGCCGAGAGCCTGTGAAGAGCCTCGACAACAATCCAGATGGAAATAACAATCAGCATGGCCGCGTTCAGAAAGGCGGCCAACACGCCTGCCCGCTGGTAGCCGAAGGTCTTCGAGGAACCGGCGGGCAGAGATTGAAAGTAAACGGCGGTAAAGCTGAGCAGCAGGGCCAGAAAATCGGAGGCATTATGGCCGGCCTCGGACAACAGCGCCAGCGAATGAGCGCGCAATCCGGCAACGAAGGTAACCACGACATAAGCGAGCGTGGCCACAAGCGAAAAACGCAGCACGGATTGAGTTCTGTTTGTGCTGAGGCGTGAATACGCCGCGTGGAAAAGCATATGGATAGTATACCGGGGGTGGGTATATAGAGCCAGCCATTGCCGACACCTACATCGATCACCAAGCAATAATACTTGTGCGAGCGAGTAGCGAGCGGCCGCCCCACCGCAGGTGGCCTATTCGTTAGCCTCGATGCGCCGCCCATGCGTGTCCTGCAACCCGCGTGTATTCATCCGGAAAAGCGCCACGAAGGCGCGCAACTGGGCGCGGCTCACACTCAGTTCCTGCACAAAGACAAACCAGCGTACTCCCTCGGTGCAAGGCGGTGTGGACAGCGAGCCCATGTACGTCCAGTAGCCGCGATCAACGGGCAAAAATCCGGCCGCGTTCACCATCTCCTGAACCTTTTCGCTCGCGCCAGCCTTTCGGGGTAAATGCGGCCATAGCATGGCCAGCACGGCGTTCGAACTGCTAACGTCCTCGATCAGGCGCACGGTCACTATGGCCAGCCTGCCGTCGTTGCTGCGATGCAGCAGTTGCACGTCCATGTCAGTGAACTTGCCCTTCACCGCCTCTTCGCTGGGGTGGTGAAAGTCAAACTGAATCAATTCATAGCGCACGCCGCCGGCCACGATGTAGCTGCCGGGGTCCACGCGCGCCACGATGGTGTGACCGTCATTGGTGAGCGTCACCGGCCCGGCGATGTAATGGAACTCGATGGGCTGGAGCGACTTGTTCAGGTGAGCGCCGCGAATGTCGATGGGCGATTGTTCATGACCTTTATTGCAGGCCTGGTAAGCCGGATCCAGCTTGCCCCAAACCAGTTCGCCTCGTTTGCCCTGGTAATCCCAGGGAGCAGCATTCTGATCGAAGATTTGTGCGGCGGATTGAACGGCGGACAGGGTTGCCATGCCCAGTGCAAGAACGGCAAGTGCAGCGGGAAAACGCATCGGTTGCTCCTAGACAGAATGTGACAGAATGAATGCGCAGCGCGCTAGAGAGCATTCTAAGGCATTTGCGGAAGGGCTGTAGCCGGAGATCGAAACGGTGTCCTTTGCAGACTGGAGTAATGAGACAAGCAAGGGAAAAGGAACTGTTCGAGGACGATTTTTCGACTCAAATCGGGCAAAAAGGCTGGTTTATGAGGCAAAAAACCGGATTTTCCGGTGATTTTCGGAGGCCAAATCTCACGATGCGGAACATTTTAGGCTGTGCATTTTTCAAGTCGTGTTGATTTCAAACGAGTTAAAAATAATCTGCAAGGTTTTATGGAATATTTATACCCCCCGGGGGTATAGGGGGGGTGGGGGTGGGGGTGCCTTCCAGTGGACAGTAGGCAGGGAACAGGGACTAGGGGCTAAGGGACTAGGGACTAGAAAAACTTCGCGTGTGTGGTTCTTGTTCATGCTTCTATTGTGCGCCGAGAGGGGGAAATTATCTGCAAAAGGCAGCTTCTAACTACTAGCTTTTAGCTGTTAGCTTGTGGACCCCGGATTCGCTCAGGACTGGCCGTCCAGGCGGACGGCGCTTGCGCGGCACCTGCGGTGCGGCAGACGGCGCTTGCGCGCCATAAGGTTAGTGGTTTCATAGTCTTAAAAACGGGACGTGGGGCACCGGGGAATGCAAAAGCAGAGACGAGCTCAACGCGGGCCGCGGTCCAGGCGGGCAGCATCGCGCTTTTGCGCCCACCAGCGCAGGCCGATCCAGGTCAGGTAGCCAAGCTGGATGGCCCAGGTGATGACGTATGCGGCAACAACGAACTGGTGATTCAAGATCGCAGATTGATCCATGATGTTCCCCTTATTCTCTTTATTCTCAAGTGAATGTCAGGCGTCCAACGCGTTTTGCGCTTCCTGGGCGGCGATTTTCTGATGCTGGCGCTCGACCACGTAACGTAAAACCAGGATGAGCAGGCCCCAGGCCAGCCAGGCAAGAACGTTCCAGCCAAAGGCATGCAACATGGCGGGGTCTTTGATGCCGGAGTCCGCGTCGCCGCCAAAGACCGGGCGAGGATGCTGCCCAACCCACCAGCGGTTAGACATGTAGACGATCGGCACGTCGAGGGCGCCGAAGATATTGAGGACGGCGGCCAGCGTCTGGACCTGCGGGCCCGCGGCAAAGCGGCGCAGCAGCAGGTAGCTGACGTAGATGAGCCAAAGGACGAGGGTGGTGGTCAGACGCGCGTCCCATGTCCACCAGAGGCCCCATGCCCGGCGTCCCCAGATCGGCCCTGTGATAAGCACCACGGTGCAGAAGACCACGCCCACCTCTGCTCCGGCCAGAGCCCAGGCGTCGGAGATCTGCGCCCTGACATTGCTGCTGTGGCGGAAGGCCAGGTAGCCGATGGAGCCGGCCAGTGAGATGGCGAAGAACAGGAAGGCGACCATGGCCGAAGGCACGTGATAGTAGAAGATGCGCTGCACCTCGTGCATGGTCTTCTCGTCAGGCGCGACGTAGATGGCCTGGTAGAAGCCCCAGATCATGAGGGCTACGGTGACGGCTGCATAGAGGCTGATGGCAATTTTTTTCATGGGGAATCCTGTGGAACCCTACCAGTGTACTAGGACCACCTGCGGTGGGGGACTGGCCGTCCAGGCAGTCGTCGCTTGCGCGCCATGTATTTGTTGTATCCCACTCTTTCGCCAGAAAAAAGGCGCGGGGAATAGTTTATCAGGGTATTCTTTTAAGGGGAGGGCCTCGACTTGCTTTGATACTTTGATGATTGAGGGTGTTCACAATACTGGCACGGGAAGATGAGTTTATGCCGCATCGTATTTGTCGATTTGTTTTCGATCTAATTGTTGTTTGCATATGTGTGGTGGTGTGTCATGGGCAAGAGGCAGCTACAACCTCTTCACTTAAGCCCATTCTCGAGGTCTTGAATAAGGCGTCGCTTTCCGGCTCACTCGAGTTTTCGGGAAAATGTAATTCGTTTAATTATCCAGGATTCCCTGAGTTTCCACACTTGCATGCAGTTTCGACACACGGAGCATCCCCGCTACATACATTACGCGAATTGTTTGCTGATAACCAGGCTATGCGCGTATCGCAGGAGCCAAACGGGACAATTCGGATGATTGAAAATGGTATTCCGTCAGATATACTGAATATTCATATTAAGCATATATCATTTGATAATACATATAGCGGCGCAAATAGCGGTGCATATAGTGCAAATAGTGCATTGGAATTTATTTTGAAAACTCCAGAGGTAAAACAATATTTATTGATTCATAACCTTAAATGGCCATTCAATATGACTTCAACTTCAATTCTGATACCGACTAGTAATTTCACTATTCCTTCTTCTGTGCCGCATATATCAGGTTCATTAGATGATGTAACATTAAACGAGGCGTTGGATTATATTCTAAAGACCTTTCCTGGAATCTGGATTTACGAGAGCTGCCCATGTACGGAAAAGAGAAGCGGTATCATTTACTTCCGATATTACCGTCTTTTTAAAACGATTAATGGAGTGGATGTTGAATGAGATAGGACTACACAGCGGCCAATGCGGACAACGGCTATCTCAGCATGGAAAACATGATCACCGACGCCATCTCCACATTCACTTACGACGGCAACTAGAACCTCACCTACGACGGCGTGAATACCCTGACCTACAACGTGGAGAACCGGCTGACGTAGATTGATGATGAATCAGGCGGTTAGGGTTCGTGGATTCCCAGCTACCAAAATCGCGAGCCGGGACACCCAGCATGAATGGGTTTCCTGGCTGCTCAGAGAAATAATTTATTCGTAGGCCAAGGCGTCGATGGGGTCCTTGCGGGCGGCCATCCATGCCGGGTAAAGGGCGCCGCACAGAGAACCCAAAAAGGCGATAACCGCACCGCGAATCAGCCAATCCGGGGTTATTTCGAAGTGCTGCGTGGGATAGAGATGGCTCATCAGCAGCTTCACGCCATAGGTTCCGGCAATGCCCAGCAGGACTCCGGCCACGGCTATCACCGCAGTCTCGCGCAGCACCACGCTGACGATGACCAGCTTGGAGGCGCCCATCGACTTGAGAATGCCGATCTCGCGCGTCCGCTCCAACACCGCCGTATACATCGACTGGAAGATCACCAGAAACCCGACCAGAACCGCAATGAAGGTGACCACATCGAGAGCAATGTTGAATCCGGGAATTTTCTCCGGCGTCATCTCCCCCAGCCACTCGTCAATCGTATCCACCGGGTAGTCCGCCAGGCCGCGCGTCGCGTGGATCTCCTGAATCACGGCGTTCTGGTTGGCCGGGTCGTCGCATTTAATGTAGAAGATGGAGGCCTTGCCCTCGACACCCATAATCGAGCCCATGGTATCGATGGGCAATAGCTTGCGCCCTCCTTTGCCGTGCTCGACGATGCCCGCGATGCGAAATGGGTGGTCCATGATGGAGATCTGCTCGCCGACGCGATGGCCGCCATCGGCGCTGGCCGCGATGTCATCGATAATTACGTCACTGGGCCCATGAAATGGGCCGCCGGAGACGAAGACAAAGGGCTTGAGAGCATCGAAGCTGGGATACTCGATGCCGTATAAAATCTCGATCTTGCCGTCGGTATTGAGCTTCTGAATCACCGGCGAGGCCACGGCGACGTGGGGCAACTGCCTGAGGACTTCGACAATCTTCGCCGGCATGGGCGCGCCACTCACGCCAACAAAGATGCTGGCTTTGGAGGGCCGCATCATCAGGTCTGCGCCGATGCCGTTGGTGCGCTGCTTGGTGTCGTTCAGCATGCCCATGAAGATGCCCACGATGGACAGAATCATGATGACTTCAATGGCCACCGCCAGCACGCTGATGATGGAGCGGACAGGGCGATGCAGCAGATTGGCAAAGATGAGCTTGTTCATTCCCGAAGACGGCTCCGAGGGAGTGCAAATTGCTGGAAAAACCCTCGCTTTCAGGGTAACAGCCCAGGGCAGATTGAGACGGACAGGCTGATGGGAGGCGCAATCCGCCTCATCCGCGGTCATGCGCGGTCTAAAACCGGTCCGGGAGTGAGGGAAAATCGTTGTCGAATTCGCCCTCGGCTCAGCAAAAATCAATCATTACCAAACAATCAGGGGAACCAGACCGATATTATCTTTGACCGAAGCGGGAGGCCAGTTTATTGTTGAGGGGGTTAACTAGCTGGCTATAAGAGCGTTTTCTGGTAAACGATGGGCAAATTTGGAGAAGACCTGCGCATGGAGCGGTTATCCCGCGGCATAACGCTGGAAGACATCACGGCAGCGACCAAGATCAGCCAGCGGTACCTGATTGCGCTGGAAGAGGATAGATTTCGCCTGCTTCCCGGCGGGATATTAAGCAAGGGTATCGTCCGCGGCTATGCCAGCGCCGTCGGCCTGGACCAGAACGAGTGGACGGAGAAGTTTCTCCAGGCATATGCGGCCAGCGGACAGATGCTCGACGACGACCGCGGCTGGCTGGAGTTTGCCGCGAACGTGGGCAAAGCCCGCACCCAGCGCAGCGATGCAGCGGAGAAACGCCTGCGCTGGGTCGGCGTGGTTCTGCTGCTGCTGGTGGGGATGGCGGCTGCTTTCCTGGCGGTGCGCTACTTTGGCCTGCGCAACGGCTGGTGGCCCACATTGCTGCCCCCGAAGCTATGGTAGGGCTGCTTTGCAATTGCCTTGATCTGCGCTCCCCTGACGCGCGGTCGAGGGCGTGACTGGCTGTAATTTTGGCAACATTCAGGACTCAATATGTCATACATTCTTGTAATCGCTAATGAACGGGTAGAATGGCCTGCCATCTGTGCATGTTGCGGTTCGGCTGTCGAGCCCCTCGTTACTCATCAAACAGCATTTAATTTTAAGAACAAAACCGGCGGTGGCGGCGTTACTTATATTCAGAAAGCGACTGGAGAGATTCGATATTTTGCATGTAGCCCTTGTTCAACCCATATCAAATACTGCGAGGCCATAGAGTTAAAAAGAATCCTAGGTTTTGTTGCCTTGATCGTTGGCTTCTTTTCGTATTTTTTTCTAGCAATTTCTCACTCTGAGGAAATAGGTAATTATGTTCCAATCCTCAAGAGCGAGAATGCGCAGATTGTCTTTTACTTTGCACTGCCATTCGTGGTAGTCAATGTACTTTGCTTTCTGCTTAACTCGTGGACAAAACGTCGCATTCGCGCCTACCCAATGCCTTCACCAATGTGTAAAGTGAGGACAGCACCTATGAAGATTCTGAACTGGAAACCATTCTTACTTGAGAGAAGTGTTACGTTTAATCGAACCTATCTTCCACAAGCTGGAATCTTTATCTTGCAATTATTTTTTCGGAAAACAGATGACAATTTCGTACAACAATTTGTCAGCATCAATTCCTCGATGAGGAATATCGTACAAGTTTCGGATGACGAGTCCCAAATCGAGAAGTGGAAAAAGTCGACGGATATTATTCCTGGAACTTTTCGATGGTGGTGATGCCGAATGGAAAGATCTCCGTCCACCTGCGCCTCGACAGCGATGTGGTCGAGAGGTTCAAGGCGCGCGGCAAAGGACACCTGACGCGTATGAACGCTGTTCTCCGAGCATACGTCGAAGCGCAAAAAGCAATGCGCGTAGAAGCACAAGCTCGCCATTGGCAGACTTGACATTGTGTAATCGTTCGATTACAGTCCATCCATGATCTCAATCAAACGGCTTCCCGAGTTTGATGCAGCGCTCTACCTTGACAGTGAGGCGTCCATCGCCGCCTACCTGACCGATATTCTGGCAGCCAACGATGCGGCCTTGCTGGCGGCGGCGCTGGGCGATATTGCCCGCGCGCGTGGAATGACCGAGATCGCCAAGTCGGCCGGAATCACCCGTGAAGCCCTCTACAAAGCACTACGCCCTGATAGCGCCCCGCGTTTTGACACAGTAAGTCGCGTCTGCGCGGCGCTTGGAGTGCGTCTGGTGGCGCAGGCTGTCCATTCCTGACGGCATATCATCCGTCCAGCGCGCGGAAATCGCGTCTCACCTGCCCCTGCTCCCTGTTCAGTGCAAGCCTTTGCTCCCGGCGGCTGGCTGCAATTACCATGGATGATGCACCCTCAGGCGCACGCCCGGCGGTGCAGGCGTGTCTTGTGCGGGAGAGTGGCCGATACGAGGAGAGCTAGTTCATGCTCTTTGCGACGGTTCATCCAGAGTGAAACAGTCACCGCAGCAGGCCACCAACTTGAAATCCCTTGCATGGGGAGGAATACGAAGTTGAGCGACCGTTTCTTGTTTACCTCTGAATCCGTTACTGAAGGCCATCCGGACAAGATGGCCGACCAGATCTCCGACGCCATTCTTGATGCCTGCCTGGAGCAGGATCCCAAAAGCCGCGTCGCCGCCGAGACGCTGACGGCCACCGGCCTGGTGGTCATTGCCGGCGAAATTACCACCGAGGCCTACGTCGATTTCCAGTCGCTGGTGCGCGGCGTGGTGGCCTCCATCGGCTACGACAACGCCCTCTACGGCTTCGACGCCAACACCTGCGCCGTCATCTCGTCCATCAACAAGCAGTCGGGCGACATTGCCCAGGGCGTTGACACCGGCGGCGCCGGCGACCAAGGCATGATGTTCGGCTACGCCACCAACGAAACTCCGGAGCTGATGCCGGCTCCCATCTCGCTGGCCCACAAACTCTGCCGCCAGCTTACGGCCGTGCGCAAGTCCGGCAAGCTGCCCTACCTGCGTCCCGACGGCAAAAGCCAGGTCACGGTGGAGTACGACGAAAACGGCAAACCCGCCCGCATCGACGCCGTGGTCATCAGCTGCCAGCACGCTGAGAGCGTCGGCAACGAGGAGCTGCATGCCGACATTCTCAAGCACGTCATTCAGGCTGTGCTGCCCGCCGCGTGGCTGGACAAGAACACCAAGTACCACATCAACCCGACGGGCCGCTTTGTCATCGGCGGACCCATGGGCGACACCGGCCTGACCGGCCGCAAGATCATCGTGGACACCTACGGCGGCGCGGGCCGTCACGGCGGCGGAGCATTTTCGGGGAAGGACCCGACCAAAGTGGACCGCTCGGCGGCTTACATGGCCCGCTACATCGCCAAGAACATCGTGGCGGCGGGGCTGGCCGACAAAGCCGAGGTCCAGCTGGCCTACGCCATTGGCGTGGCCGAGCCGGTCAGCGTGCTAATTGAAACCTTCGGCACGGGCAAGATCAGCGAGGCCAAACTGACCGAGCTGGTGCGCAAGAACTTTGCGCTCACGCCCAAGCAGATCATCGAGAGCCTGAACCTGCGCCGGCCCATCTTCCGGAAGACCGCCGCATACGGCCACTTCGGCCGCAATGATCCGGATTTCACCTGGGAGGCCACCGACAAGGCAGCCACCCTAGCGGCTCAGGCGGGATTGAAGGCCGCGGGCAAGTGACTTTAGACCGCTTTCTCGTTAGAGCTTATGCAAACAGCGAAGCCGCCCGACGAGGGCGGCTTCTGTTGTTTGGGAGGATGGATGGAGTTACACAAAACGGCGACGCAGCATCCCGGCCAAACCTGCCAGACCACTGCCCAGCAGCCATAAACTGGACGGCTCTGGAATGGGACTAGGGGTTCCAGAGGTAACTGATACATCACCCAACTCATAAGCAGACGGATAGTTATACCCTTCGAATGTCAGGGTGTCGCTGCCGGTTCCGGTTACGGTATAGGAGTATTCGACGTAGCCTGCGGTTGTCGTGAACTGGTCCAATAGCGAAGTGCCATTCCACAAGGCCTGGAAGTCAGTGTCGCTCCCGGCGCCATCCCCGATCATAGTCCACAGCCAAAAGGTCAGTGAGTATTGTGTCCCCGACCCTGTGCTCAGGGTCTGCGAAATAATGTCGTATTCATTATTTGTATCTCCGAAGTTAGCTACATTGTCGGGGTTGCTCCCGCCGTTATACCCTGGCCCCTGTATGCCGAGATCAGAGCCAACTGCGGCATTAGTGACAGTCCAGTGTTTAAAGTCGCCAGTTCCAAAGCTGCAGTTGCCCACTAGATTACTGGCCGATTCACAGCTATCGGCCCGCAGAACCTTCGGTAGAGCCAGCGCCATCATTAGGCATACTAATGCCAGGATAGCTTTTGCGCGCATGAATTCTCCTTTAGAGTGCACAGTTAAGCCTGAAATTTTGATTTCTAAAGAAAATATCAGAGCTAATTTATCTGTGTCAAGCAAAATATTGATAAATATTGCGCCTTTACCTTGGCATGATTCATCTATTCGCCTTATGGCGAGGCCAGAGCGGCCAAACAGTGCGCAAGAACTTTGCGCTCACGCCCAAGCAGATCATCGAGAGCCTGAACCTGCGCCGGCCCATCTTCCGCAAGACCGCCGCCTACGGCCACTTCGGCCGCAACGATCCGGATTTCACATGGGAGGCAACCGACAAGGCAGCCACACTGGCGGCTCAGGCGGGTCTGAAGGCCGCGGCCAAGTAAACCACATTTCTTCAAATTGCAGCAAGGATGGAACCCTTCGGGGTTCCATCTTTTTTGGAAATCAAGGGGATGGCTTTCAGCCCGCAAATAAAAAATTGCCCCAATTCGCGCGGACTCTAGCTGTTCTCTATTGCTCACAACAGGATTTAATTTGTTGCCCTCCCTATTTGAGATTAAGCAATGCCTAATTCGAAATTGGGGTAATTGGATTCTTTCGAATAGCATCGATGGATTTACGCACCCTCCCCGATGAGGAATTCATGGAAAGGTTCCCGTGGGCCCTTTCCACACAATTTCCAGGGTCGTCGTATGACGGCCAGTGGGTACGAGGAAGATACATGAAGGGGAAAATACTGATTGTTGAAGATGAGCCCATTGTCGCTTTGGATCTGCATCAGGAGATCACGCAAATGGGCTGCGAGGTGGTGGGAGTAGCCGAGAGCTCCGATGAGGCCCTGCTGGCCGTCAGCACGTGCCGGCCTGACCTGGCGCTGATGGACATACGCATTGCGGGCAGCATGGACGGCATTCAGACCGCCCGGCTGCTGAGCAGTCTGTATGAGACTCCGTCAATCTTTCTGACCTCCTACAGCGACGAAATCACGATTTCGCGAGCAGCGCGCGCCATGCCCTATGGGTATCTGACCAAGCCTTTCCAGAGTGGTGAGTTGAAGGCCACGATGCAGGTGGCGCTGCACAAGGCCAAGTTGGACGGGCGGCAGAAAGCGGCGCACCAAAAGATGGCGAGAACCATGGACGGAATGCGCGAAGGGGTTCTGCTGCTCTCCTCCGAAGGCCGCGTCCTGTTGATGAACCAGGCCGCAGAAGTGCTTTCGGGCTGGACGCTGCTCGATGCCAAAGACAAGCTGTTGAGAGAGATATTGATGCTGAGCGACATCAATCAGCGCGCTCCAAATCTGCTGGAATACCGGGATGACGCCATTGCGGTAGAGGAGTTTGGCTGGACGCTCAACCGGCCAGACGGCGGTTCTACGCTGGTGGATATCAGCCTGGCAAAGTTGGCCAATGGCGAGGGCCAACACGGCGCATTTGTAGTTACAGTCCGGGATGCCGCCCAACGTGTGCGCACCCAGGCCATGGAGGAGACGCTCGAGGAGGCGCACTCCTTCGATCAGACGCCCACGGCGATGGTGCAGTTGGATAAAGACGGCCGCATCACTCGCGTAAACGAGGCGCTATTGCATGAGACAGGAGTGAAGGCCGAGAGCGTGCTGGGCCGCACACTGACCGGGCTCAGCATGGACCCGGACCCGCGCATCGCCAAAGAACTGATGCATATGCTGCTGCAAGCGGGCACGTTCATGGCCACGCCGCGGCCGCGCGTGGTGAATTAGAGGCTGCAACGTTGCTGACAGAGAACCCACATCCCGCACATGCCGGCGGCGGGCGGCATCCGGAGGCAGTGCGCCCAGCGCCTGCCGGCATTCCTTCCACCCGGAAGAAGACAAAACAGACCTTGCGAGCGTCTGACCAGAACGTGAGAAAGACGAGCCAGGACTTGCGGGAGGTCCGTCAGGACGCGCGGGAGTCCCGTCAGGATGCGCGGAATGTAGACCAGGCTTCGCGAGAGACCGGCCAGGACACTAGGGAGTCTGACCAGAACTTGCGGGAGTCCCGTCAGGACTTGCGGGAGACCAGCCAGGATGCGCGGAAAGTAAACCAGGCTTCGCGAGAGACCGGCCAGGACACTCGGGAGTCTGACCAGAACTTGCGGGAGTCCCGTCAGGACTTGCGGGAGACCAGCCAGGATGCGCGGAAAGTAAACCAGGCTTCGCGAGAGACCGGCCAGGACACTCGGGAGTCCTATCAGGACGCGCGGGAGTCCCGCCAGAACGCACGAAATGTAGACCAGGCTTCGCGGGAGATCGGCCAGAACACTAGGGAGTCTGATCAGGACGCGCGGGAGTCCCGTCAGGATGTGCGGAAATTAGACCAGGTTTCGCGAGAGACCGGCCAGGACCTACGGGAATCCTGCCAGAACACGCGTGAATCCGAACAGGCATTACGAGAGACACGCCAGAACTTGCGGGAGTCCAACCTGGCGCTGGCGGAGAGCGAAGAGTGGTTCCGGCTGTTGGTCGAGGGCGTAACCGACTACGCCATCTACATGCTCGATCCCCAGGGCCGTGTGTGTACCTGGAATGTGGGGGCGGAACACAGTAAGGGGTACGGGGCGGATGAGGCGCTGGGCCAGAACTACTCAATCTTCTTCCTGCACGAGGATGCTGCGGCGGGTGCTCCTGAGCAGGAGTTGGCCGCGGCGGCGCGCGAAGGCCACTACGAGACCCAGGCCTGGCGGCTGCGCAAGGATGGCACGAAATTCTGGGCGCTGGTAACCTTGACCGCCATCCGAAGCGCTGAGGGTGAGCTGCGTGGCTTTGCCAAAGTGACGCGCGACATGACTGCGCAAAAGGCCGCCGAGGAGGCGTTACGTAGCCACAACGCCCAACTGGAACGCTACCGCATCATCGTCGAAAATGTTACCGATTATGTGATATTCACGTTGGATGTGGAAGGGCGGATCAACAGTTGGAGCCCTAGCGCGCGCAACATACTCGGATACAAGGCCGAAGAGGTTATGGGCCGGGAATATTCCATCGTATTTACGCCGGAGGAGGTCGGAGCCGGAAAGCCGCGGAAAGAAATGGAGGAAGCGGTGCGCAACGGATCCTGCGCGACCGAGAGTTGGCGAGTGCGCCGCGACAGGTCGCACTTTTGGGCCAGCGGCTCTCTCACAGCGGTTTGGGATGAGGCAGGAAAGCTGGCCGGCTTCATCCGCGTGGCCCGCGACATGACCGCGCATAAGCAGATAGAAGACGCGCAGGCGCATTTGGCGGCCGGGTTGGAAGTCCGCGTTCATGAACGGACCTTGCAAATGGAAGAAGCGCAGGCGCGTTTGGCAGCGGAGTTAGAAGACCGCGTTCGAGAACGGACCTTGCAACTGGAGGTCAACATGGAGGAGTTGCGCCGCAAGAACGCCGCGGCGGAGGCCAGCGCACTAAACGCGGCACACGAGCTCCAGGAAAAGGAAGTTTTGTTCCGCGAGATTCACCATCGCGTGAAGAACAACCTGCAAGTGGTTCAGAGCCTTCTCAAGATGGAGGTGCGGACGCTTCCGCCGAGTGAAGCGCGCGCGGCGATCGAATCCATGATTCTGCGCGTCCGGGCCATGGCCATGGTCCATGAGCGGCTGTGCCAGATGCCCGGCCTGGCCAGTCTGTCGCTTGCCGACTATCTTCGCGATATCTTCGATGGAACGATTGCCTCCTATTCGGCAGAGCCCGGCCGGATCAGGTTTGATTTGGATGCCGAGGATATTCTCCTCAATCTCGAACGCGCCATTCCCTTCGGGCTGTTGGCCAACGAATTGCTCTCCAACAGCCTCAAGCACGGCTTTCCTGCCGGCAGAAAAGGGACGATTACCGTTTCAATTCACCGTGTGGATGGCGCGGTGCGCATGGTCATCCAGGACAACGGCATTGGGCTTCCCATGAATTTCGATGCCGGAAGCTGCAAGTCGATGGGGCTGAAGCTTGCCAATAGCCTGGCCCATCAACTGGGCGGGGCTCTGCAGTTCACATCCAGGCAGGGATGCCATGTCCAGGGAGATTTTACGCGGCTTTAGGAGATGATCGAACTGCGGCAGTAGAGCCAGGCAAGCGAATTATCCCAACCCGTTTTGCAGATAATTAAGATCAGGCAGCGCAGAATGACTCGATGTCCAACCTCCGCCAGTTTGATCTCCGCCGCCGCGGGCCTTTCCTGTTCCCTGTTCCCTTTTCCCTATTCCCTGCCTTTCAGGTACCCCCTCCCCCCTATTTCCTGTGTAACTGTGAAACTGTGAACTTCACTGCACCTCATGGTTGATTTTGCTCTATAAGAATCTCCTTTGTACTCAAGGTCTTGCTGCTCCTGCCGATAATCCCTATGAAAACAGGACCCTGGACGAACCTTACCCGGCAAACCGGGAGAACGGAACTAACCATGCCTGCCGATTTCGGTGAAATCGCCGCTTACCACCACTATGAAGCTGCCCGGCATTATGCGCTCGCACAGGAAGCGCTCGACCGGGGATGCAAGGCTGAAGCTGAATTTCAGACCGGACAGGCTGCCCGATGGGAACAGGCTGCACGGGAGCAGAAGATCGGAATGATGCAGCAACCCGCCCGTCCCAGCGCAAAGCGGAGGCCATACTTCCCTCCCCCGGCGCCGCCCACGCCACTTGCTTCCGTCTGGCGTTTAGCCGTTGTGCGCGCTGTTAAGCGTATCGCCGCTGCGTTCGGTCCCGCCATGGTCAAGCGGACCGCTCCCTCCGGCGACTCATCGCTCCGTTAATCGCAGCCATGAGTTGCGGAGATAAAAAACCTGTCATCCGGAGCAGAGTCTGTGTGTTCCTGCGAGGACGCAAAGAAAACAAAAGCATCTGTAAGTTACGGGAGCCTGAACGCCTTCAATGCAATAGCGTTGGGGGTGCGGCCGGCAGGAAGCAGCGTAAAAAACGAGTGCGATGCCGTGCGCGCCACGGCGACATCTCCGGAGCGGGAATCGACGACGAAGAGCAGCAGGCCGGAGCCGGAAAACGCCATCGCCGATGATCCGTCGCCAACATGAATCGAGCCGGCGAGCCTGCCGTCGTCGATGGAATAGACAGTGACGTATTGAGAGCGGAAGTTGGCCACATAGAGCAAGGAGTTGTCGGCGGAGACGAGGCCGCGCACGGGAGTATCTCCGATGGTGGTGGAGCTGTTGACATCGTCGCTGCTGGTGATTATCTCGGAGATGGAATCGGAGAGTGAATTGAGGGAGAAGACTTCGCCGCCGTCAGGCTTGAGAGCCAGCTGCAAAGGAGCCTTTCCCACGTCGAGCAAGGCCTCCATGCTGTCGGGCCGGGCGGGAACTGCCGGCGCGCCGCCCGGTTGCGCGGGATGAACTTCGGGGTGTGCCAGGGCGATGGCCATGATCTGGTGGCCGGCCGAGCAGGGCACAAAAACTTTCGAAGAATCAGGGAGGACGACTGCATCCGAAGCGCCGGGGCAGCCCTCGAAGATCGCGCGCACGCGTCGTCTTGCCGGATCAAAAATGCTAACCGAGTTGCCGCGCCGGTTGGCGACCACCAGGGTCTTGTTGTCAGGGGAGAGGCGAGCGGCGGCAGGCTCCTCGCCTGTTCCGATAACTGCTATCTCGCGCCGCGCCTTGAGGTCCAGAACGGAGATGGTGTTGGAGCCTGAGTTGGCCACGTAGGCCAAGTCGCCCGTGGAGTCGATCTCGATGGAGACCGGCAGATTATGGACATAAATGGCGCCCGTGACGGTATTGTTTTCCGCGTTGATGATTGAAACGGAACCCTGGCCATCCGCTGCGCCGGAGTTGACCACGTAAACTTCGTTGCGAGTGGGGCTGACGGCGACGGCAACTGGCTTTTGTCCGACCACAATTTCTCGGTCCACGCGCACATCGACCACATCGAGAACAGTGACGGTGTTGCCGCCGCTGTTGGTGACGTAGGCGTATTCGCGATAGTTGGGCGGATACTGCGGAAAGTCGTGGGAGCGGCAGCCGGTGAAAGCCAGCAGGGCAAGAAGTGATAAGCGGGCGATCGTGGCGTTTGGCGAGTTCATGGGTTGATTCCGATTTTACGGAATGCTGACGGGTTGATGGTTATGGTTTTTGTCTTTTGTGCAAAAACCTTGAAAAAGTGGAGTACTGATCAATTGTTGCTTATCGCCCTTTTCATTGCTCTGGGAAAACAAGCGGATGACACCCGACAGGATTGAAGATTCTTGTTGTGAACCAATTCTTATCGTCAGGTGAAAGATTGTTCATCGCCTTCACGAAATCCTTGTGATCGGCCAGACAGACCGATTTCATTTGTACTGCATAGTCGCTATGTGGGTCTTGGACTGATGTAGAAGCATAAGAAATGTAGTCCATCATTCTTTCGGGAACGATTAAAACGGCTTTTGCCAGGTCTCGCGGCAGGCGACTCCCAAGCCGATCCAATGCATTCATCTCTTTCTCGATGATCGGTCCTGTCCCGCAATAGCAGCTTCCAAACGTCATCCATACTAAATGCTGTGCATCGTCTTTTGGTATAAGGTCAAGTAACTTTGTAGCATTGCTATGTGAACTCGGGTTTAGTTCAAATAAGCGAGATGCGAATACAAGATGAGCGCGATAGCTATTGCCGGCCTTTTTCATCTCAGTAATCAAAGATTCCGACGAAGTAGCGCGAGACATTCTCGCCATAGCAGACACTTCTCTACAGTTCGGCTCCTGTGTGGAAGAGATCGCACAGAACGCCCAAGAGAACATCAATGCAACAATCCAATGCGTAGCCAGATTCCGTTTCATGTGCAGAATCCTTACTCATTTTGGAGTAGACCTTTATCAATTACCATTTGCCGCCTCGTTGCGGACTCCGCGGGACAGATTCCGGCCAACCACCGGGGCGATCCGTTGCAGTTCTTCCATCATGCAGGCAAACTGGGCGGGATAGATGGACTGGGGGCCATCGGAGAGCGCTTTCTCAGGATGGTCGTGGACCTCAACGAGGATGCCGTCGGCGCCCGATGCGACCGCAGCGCGGGCCATAGGCAGCACGCTGTCGCGCTTGCCGGTGCCGTGGCTGGGATCAACCAGAATCGGCAGGTGGCTCACCCGGCGGATAGCCGGGATGATGCTCAGGTCGAGGGTGTTGCGGGTGTGGTCTGCAAAGGTGCGCACGCCGCGCTCGCAGAGAATCACCTCATAGTTGCCCTCGCTCATCACGTACTCGGCGGCCATTAAAAACTCTTCCAGGGTAGCCGAGAGGCCGCGCTTGATGAGCACCGGCTTGCGCAGTTGTCCGGCGTGTTTCAGCAGAGAATAGTTCTGCATGTTGCGCGCGCCGATTTGCACCACGTCGGCCCACTCGGCAACCAGGTCCAGGGATTCGTTATCGATGGCCTCGGTAACAATGCGTAACCCGAAGCGCGAACGAATCTCGGCCAGGATGCGCAGCGCCTCAACGCCAAGGCCTTGAAATGCGTAGGGGGATGTGCGGGGCTTGTAAGCGCCGCCACGAAAGAACTGCGCTCCCGAGGAAGCCACCAGCTCGGCAATGGCGAAGGCTTGTTCGCGGCTTTCAATAGAGCAGGGCCCGGCGATGATGGCCAGGTTGCGGCCGCCGATGGTGGCCTTAGTGCCGGCGAACCGGATGATGGTGTCTTCTTCCTTCACGTCCCGGCTGGCCAGCTTGTAAGCCTTGGAGACGCAAATGACTTCGGCAACGCCGGGGAGCGCTTCCAGGTTGCCGCGGTCCACTTCGCCCTGGTTGCCGGTGATGCCGACTGCGGTGCGCTGGGCTCCGGGAAGCGGGTGAGCGCGAAAGCCCAGCCGTTCAATGGCTTCGCAGACCGCCTGGATTTGCTCCTGTGTCGCCTGCGCCTTCATGACAACCAACATGGATGGACCCCCTCGAATCCTCAGTCTAACGGCTGAGACGGCGAAGGGCAATTGCGGGAAGGGGCAGGCTGCGCCGGCACATTCTGTTCTCTGCGTGGCATGGGCCTGACAAGCCGCGGAATAAATCTCCGTGTGCGTTGCATGCACTACGCTTTGGTGGCAATCTCCCCAATTGCGCGAACCAGTTTGTCCAGGTCGGCGAGGGTTGTGTAAACGTGGGGAGTTACACGCACACAACTGATGTTTTCCCACACGATACCGACGGTATGAATCTTGTATCGGCTGAAGAGGGCATTTTCCAGATCTGCCGGTGTCATGCCGTCGATGCTGACCCCGCAGATGGCGCAAGAGTAGTTCAGATTCAACGAGGTGTGCAGTTTGACCCTGGGGATGGATTGCACGCGGGAGGCCCAGTAATTCTTCAGATAGCCGATGCGGGCCTGCTTGCGCTTGCCGCCGATGCCTTCATGGAAGTTGATGGCTTCGCCGATGCCCTGCTCGATTGCAAAGCTGCGTGTTCCCAGGCTCTCAAACTTGCGAATGTCACCGCTATGGGGGGCGCCGCTGCAGATAAGCGGCCAGATCTTTTCTATCCTGCCGCTCTTGATCCACAACATGCCGGTTCCGATGGGAGCGGAGAGGAACTTGTGCAGGCTGGCGCCGAAGTAATCACAATGCAGATCGGGAATCTTGAAATCCAGCAGGCCGAAGGAATGAGCGCCGTCGGCAATAACCTCGATGCCGTGGGCGTGAGCCATGTCGGCGATCTTTGCCACGGGCATGATCTGGCCCACCCAGTTGATGATGTGGGTCACATGGATGAGCCGCGTGCGGGAAGTGATGGCCTCCTCATAGGCCTTCACAATCCGCTCGTCGTCTTCGATGGGAAAATCGAAACTGATCTGCTTGTAGATGATGCCATCGCGCTCAGCCCGCTGGTGGTAGGCCTGGATCATGTTGGGGTAATCCTGCATTGTGCCGATGACCTCGTCGCCGCTTTTCAAGGGGAGGCCGTAGATGACGGTGTTGAGCGCTTCAGTACTGTTGCGGTCGATGGCGATCTCTCCCGGCAGCGCGCCGGCCAGGGCAGCGAGTCTTTCGCGCAGGGGTTCGCGGCCCTGGTCAAGAACGCGCCACATGTAATACGACGGGCCTTCGTTAGAAAGCTGGTTGTAGCGTTCGACGGCCTGCTGCACCACCAGGGGCGAAGGCGAGACTCCGCCGTTGTTCAAGTTGATAAGATTCGGATTCACCGTATATGCCTGCTGAATCATGCTCCAGTAGTCTTCGTTCTGGGCTGCCAGTTCGGGGTTTAAGTGACTGATCTTGCTGGATGCTGCCAGCCACTCGGCGGCATGTGCCTGGTGGAAGAGGCTGTTTGCGGAGAAAGCCCCGGCCAGGGTTGCTGCCTGCTTGAGGAATGCGCGACGACCATTCGAATACATAAGGTGCAATGTATGCGTTTTTGCAGCCGGTTTCAACCATAAAATGCAGCCAGGATGCGCATTGGATTGCTTGCCGCCCACGTGTGAAACCGGTTGAGCGATGCGGTTCCCTGCCCTTTTCGCAACCTGTGCCGACGGCACACGTACTTTGCGCACTGCTGCGGATAAGACGTAGGGAAAAATGGGACACGAAAGGGGGTTGCTCACGGCTGCGCCGAGTAGCTCAGAATCCACTCCGCCTGCTTCTGCGTATCGGGAACGGGGACGCCGCGCGCTGCTTCAATGGCCTCCAGTGCCACCTCGGGCTGCCATCCCAGATGAATGAGAATGCAGGCCACAACGATGGTTGACCTGCCGATGCTGCCCTGGCAATGGACGCCAACCGATTCTCCGGCGCGGAGACGCTTCGCCAGCCCGGCAACAAAGTGCCGGAAGGAATCCATTTCCATCGGAACACATTCGTAGGATAACGGGTAAGAGAGAAAACTCAATCCAACATGCACGGCCGCCGGGCCTTCGTCCGCCAAGCCTAGCGTGTCCGCTTCCCGATGTTCCAGCAAGGAAACCAGGGTTTGGATGCCGTTGCGTTTCAACCGGAGCAGTTCACTCTCCAGCATGGCGTCGCCCCGCGGACGAAGGACAATGGCCAGCGACGCGAGCGGGTCGCCTTTGATCCAGAAAATGTCTTTCATGACGCTCAGGCTCCTACAAACCTTTTATCCAGTCACGTTCGCTGGGGGGAGGTCGAAGTCTAGCACTATATCTTCAATCAGCGGAATCAGCTTATCAAACTCCGGGCCGGAGTGGGAGACGGTGAGGACGGTGTCCGCGAGCAGCAAACAGGTGGACGAAGGAGTAACACGAACGCGGGGGAGGGTGATCATGCAGGTTTCGATGATAGATGGTAGAGATTTAGGTAAACCCGGTTAAGGTTGATTGACGACTATAGTAAAGAGTGATATCCTTACTTCTTGAGGATAAGGTAAATATGCCACCTTCCAGCACCATCAGCAGCAAGGGGCAGGTCACTGTACCCATTGAAGTTCGCCACCGGCTCGGTCTCAGAGAAGGCGACCGCGTGGAGTTCATCTATGAGGATGGTCGTACAGTTCTGCGGCCTGCGCGGACGGAGAAGAATCCTTTTACCGCATATCTCGGGGCGCTACCGGCATTTTCTTCACTGGAAGAGATCAATGCCTTTTATCGTGATCTTCGTGATGACGACCCATGGGTGGTCAAGAACCCTGAAGAGGGTAAACAGTGAGAACGGCTATCGACGCCAATGTAATTTCGGCAATTTGGTCAGGGGAGCCATCGGCAGTGAGGGCTACGGCCCAGTTGGGTGAAGCAAGGATGGAGGGATCGTTGGTTATCTCCCCGGTTGTCTTTGCGGAATTATTAGCTTACCCCAGAGCCACTGAGGCCTATGTACATAGGTTTCTTGAAGCAACCGGAGTCGTCATTGACTACAAGCTGGAAGAAAGGGTCTGGGCCGAAGCTGGCCTACGCTTTGCCAGTTATGCAATTCGCCGCAGACAAGCCACGAGGGAAAGCCCGCGGCGATTGCTGGCAGATTTTCTCATCGGCGCGCACGCGCTGGTGCAGGCTGAACGTCTGTTGACACTCGACCCAACCCGTTACCGGCAGGATTTTCCGGAGTTGCGGCTGCTGTAGGAGTCTGGCCGACTATTCACTCTCCATATCGCGCATGAAGATCGCGGAGGATCTCTCCCGCAGTACTGTTTCAGCAGAAATGTTCCCATCCATGTGGTTCGAGTGGCTGCGCGCCATGAGAAGAGAGCAGCGTCATTGCGGGCCGGCCTGCGCGGGTTTTCAGGATGCGGCCGATGCGGGTCACGGGAACGCCGGCGATGGCTCGGGGCAGGCGAGTGTCGGGGGGAGCGGTAAAGAGCAGCTCGTAGTCCTCGCCGCCGTGGAGGGCCTGGTCGAGGGTTGCTGCCGGGTGGATTGGCAAAGCCGATGCATCAATCTCGGCGGCCACACTGGACTCCTCGCAGAGATGAGCCAGGTCGGTGGAGAGGCCATCGCTAAGATCGAGAGCTGCCGAGGCCACGCCACGGCGTTGCAGCCAGAGACCCTGAGCAATGCGCGGCTGAGGATAGAGGTGCGGGGCGAGCAGCGCTTCCAGCTTTTTGGGGATGCGTGGAGGGTTGGGTCCGGCGGACGAGACTATTTCAATCAAACGTGCAAGGCCGGCTGCGGCTCCGCCAAGGGCTCCGGTGACGTAGAGCAGGTCGCCCGGTTTTGCGCCGGAACGGAGCAGAGCCCGTCCACGAGCAACGGCGCCAACCAGGACAATGTCGGCAACGGTCAGGGTGGATTCGGCCAGATCTCCGCCGGCCAACGGGGTTTCGCAGGCCTCTGCCAGAGCCAGAAAACCGTCGAGAAAGCGCTGCACCCAGCTACGAGACCTGTTACGGCGGCGTTCTGCAGCAGCCATGGTGAGCGAACGCGGCAAGCCCAGAGAAAGAAAGGCAGCTACAGGCCGCGCGCCCATGGCTGCCAGATCGCTCAAGCCGCGCGCCAAAACCCGATGCCCGATGGCCTCAGGCTGATGCCAGTCAAGGCGGAAGTGACGGCCGTCAATCGACAAATCCGTCGTCACAGCCAGCTCTTCGCCGGCGCGGGGTTTCAGCAGGGCGCAGTCATCACCTATACCCAGGCGGAGGCCGCTTTTCGGGCCGAGACCAGTGGCATAGGCAGCTCGGTGGCGAATCTCCGCGAGCAGGGCAAGTTCGCCTCGTTCGCGGCCGGCTTCGGAATGGGTCTGCTTCATCCGCACCTTATGAGAATAGGTTAAACCTACGGGATTCTTACGATTGGCTCATGTCGAGGACGAATTGTGCCGATCCTGCATCCAGAAAGTCAATACTTCATGCACCAAAGTAATGCTTCCCGCATCAATTCCATTGACCGCGCAGGACGCAGTTTGTTAGCCTTAATAGGCGTTCCAGCAAGTACCCAGATTGGCGTGAGCGTTGTTATGGGGCCGGAAGGCTCTTTTATCTTGTTTTTTCTTGAGCATACGGCGAATTGCGACCTGCCGGCAATAGGGATGAAGGGCGAAGATGCTGCGCAAACGCTATTACATATTATTTGTCGCTAGAGATGAGGACGGGCGGATTCGCAAGATCCCCCTGCCGCTTCACTATGCATACGGATTTGTGGCGGCGGCGCTGGTGGGTGCATTCACCATCGTGGGATTGGCCGGCTCCTACACCCGCATGTTGCTCAAGACCGAGAGCTACAACCAGATACGCCAGGATCGCGAGGCGTTGCGCAAGAACTACAAGCAGTTGGAGCAGATAGCGCATGACCGCAACGTGCAGGTAGCCTCTCTGGGCGCCCTGGCAAATGAAGTGACCGCGCTCTACGGACTGCGGCAGAACAAACTGGCTGCTAATAAGCCGGAGGCAGCTGTTAGCGCCGCGACAGAGCTCACATCTGCCAGCCTGGGTTTGACAGATGATGTGGACACGCAGCAGGTAAAGCTCACTGTCGACCAGTTTTATATACTGCGGGCGCAGGCCATGAACGGGCGGGTTTCTCGCGCCCTGGAGAGTGGTCTCTCGCCCAGCTTTACCGGCGACTGGACGGAACTGGCCGATGCGCCATCACTTTGGCCGGTGGAGGGGCGGGTTGGATCGAGCTTCGGTCAGCGCATGGACCCATTCAACGGCGAAGGCGCTTTCCACGAGGGCATTGACCTTGAAGCGCCCTTAGGCACTCCGGTGCGCGCCGCGGGTGATGGTGAGGTAACCGTAGCAGGCATGAACGCCGGATATGGCCGCGAGATCATGATCGACCATGGCCATGATGTGCTTACTCTTTACGGGCATCTTTCCGCCATGGCGGTTGCCGTCGGCCAGCATGTGATTCGCGGCCAGGTGATAGGTTTTGTAGGCCAGTCCGGCCGCGCCACCGGCCCGCACCTGCACTATGAGGTACGCGTCCACAACGTTGCGGTCAACCCGCACAAGTATCTGCGCATCACCTACGAGCAGATCGCCTTCAGCGATCCCGGCGAGACTACTCTGCCGGCAATGTAATTACTCTCCGCAAATCAGAACAACGCCGGCTCCCATCGCGGGAGCCGATGCTGTTTTGGGGGCTGAGATGGCAGCGATGGTGCGCGTGTTGCGGAGTTACAGCGGTTCCACAATTGCTATACCTCGAAGCCACTGCCGCTGTGTGGCTTTTTCCTCAAGAAAAAGCCACCTTGCACGATGCTAGAAAAGGCACGTGAATTGTGGAACCGCTGTTGTATGCCTTTGTCGGCATTGCAGTGAAAACTAACTCCGCTTCATCTCCTGCCCACATAGCTCACATGCCAGATAGAGCGGGAGCCGTCGTCGGAGACGAAAAGCGAGCCGTCTATGGCCTCGGCGACTCCTACGGGACGGCCCCAGACAGTGTCATCGGGCAGCGTGAAGCCGGTGAGGAAGTCTTCGTACTCACCGGTGGCGTGGCCGTTCTTCATGGGCAGTCGGATGACCTCGTAGCCTCCTCGCTGGGCGCGGTTCCAGGAGCCATGCTCCGCGGCGAAGCCATCGCCTTTGTACTCATGCGGGAACTGACGGCCCTCGTAGAAAAGCATTTCCAGCGAAGCAAAGTGGGGATTCACCAGAATATCCGGCGTGATGACCTTGGCTTGTAGCTCAGGGTGCTTGCCGGGATGGCGCGGATCCTGAATGCCGCCGCCGGGACCGCCATATAAAAACCATGGCCAGCCATAGAAGCCGTCTTCCTGGACATGGGTAATGTAGTCGGGCGGGTAGTTGTTGCCCAGGCCATCGCGCTCATTGGTGGAGCACCAGAGCTCGCCGGTGATGGGGTTGATGGCCTCGCCAACGCAGTTGCGCAGACCCCAGGCGTAGACCTTGATGAACTGGCCTTCCGGGGTGAACTCCAGCACATCGGCACGATGGAACTCTTCAGGATGGGTGTCAGAGTCGTCCACATTGGAATGAGAACCAACCGAGGCCAGGAGCTTTGTGCCGTGTTTGGAGAAGACCAGGTCGCGCGTCCAGTGGCCGCCGCCGCGCAGCCTTCCGCCGCCAGGCAGATCGGCCAGGTGCTCAGCGGGGCCAGTCGCCGCCAGGTCGCCGTTTTTATAGGGAAAGCGGACGATGCCGTCGGTGTTGCCGATGTAGACCCAGGCAGGGGTAGGGCCTGCGGGGTAAAAAGCGATGCCGAAAGGTTGGTGCAGGCCTTCAGCAAAGACCGAGACCTGGGCAGCCTTGCCGTCCGGACCTACACCGCGGAAGACCTTGATTTTGCCGGTCTCGCTCTCCGCCAGAAAGAGATCGCCATTGGGAGCGGTGCGAATCAGCCGAGGGTTGTCCAAACCGGTCGCATACAGCTCCACCTTGAAGCCTTTGGGCGCGATGGGCAGCATACCGGCGGGCCGGGGAACGATCTTCGGCCCATTGTCCACGGACTCCTGCGGAGCCGGGGCGGGCAGGTCGGCCACTGTGAGATGGCGGCGGATGCCGGGAGACTCGTGTGCCGCGTCGGTGAAAGCAGCCTGGCCGGTAAGAACGGAGTGTTGATGCTGCGCCTTTGCCGGCCTGCCGTTAATCTGCACGAGAATTATGGCCAGATAGGCAAGTGCGCAAAGGAGGGCACCAGCCCTTGATGAATGAACGGGACGAATCATAGTACCTCCGCGGGGAATTCGGTCTTGTCTTGAACACGACGGGAACGGGCGGATGGTCGCGCAAACCTCCCACAGCTGGCCACCCGGATTCGTTGTTGCTACTTGGATGTACCGGGGCCGGAAAAGGAATCATCCGGGGTTTTCGGGCTCCCGGTAGGGCCGCTGAATAAGGCTGGCGATAGCGTGGCAGTAATCACCACCCGGTCGCGCTTCTGGGTAACCTCGGCGGTCCTCAGAAACTCTTTCAGGCTGTTGTTGGCGGCGTTATCGGCCAAAGGGTCAGTAAAGCCTCGGGCCAGGATCAGCAAAACGTTGAGAGCATCGGCCTGGCTGGCTGCTTTGTTGACGCTGGGAGCAATCTCTACCACTTTGACATTCAGCGCGCCTCCCAGCGACAAAGCCGGAGTAACGCTGGCAATAAACGTTGAGTCGGCCACCAGCGGCAACGAGAAGCCAAAAATGTTGATCGCTCCCTTCTCGGTGAAGGGCAACTCGATATGGCCCACGCCCCATGCCAGCGAAGGTAGCGGGAGCATTGGAACATCGTGGTAGTGCTGCCGGAGCAACGAGGATCCGGCAAAGGGCCACGCGGCGGTGGCATGCCGGTCGAGCATGGAGTGAATCTGTTCCGGCGTCGGCGTGTTGGAGACGGCCACCATGTCATAGCCGATTTGCGCAATACGCACGGTGC
The DNA here is from genome assembly GCA_050012015.1 of Occallatibacter sp. Taxonomy (GTDB): domain Bacteria; phylum Acidobacteriota; class Terriglobia; order Terriglobales; family Acidobacteriaceae; genus Telmatobacter. Next base: position 569,767 of record JBEKHZ010000003.1, read on the forward strand.
GCCCCTCCGACGGGATGCTGTAGACAGTGTGTCCGGCGTAGGATTCGCGACTCGTGGCGTGCTTGTCGAGCCAGGCATTGAGCTTTTTACCGGTAATCTTGCCCACCAGCACCATCGAATACGCCACCGGCCCGTTGGGGCCGTTGGGGTCCGTCATGCGGTGCAGCGCGATGGCCGCTTCGTCCAGGTCGCGCTCCGGGTCGATGCCGATGTCGTCAATGAACTGCTGGTATTCCAGAACGCGCTGGGGCGGCTTCAGGTCCTTGTGGAAGAAGGCTCGCACCGGCCGGAGGTTGACGTAGATGATGCCGTCGGACTCAGGCAGCAGCCTCGCCGCCTCAGGTGGAGCCTTGGAGCGCAGGAAGATGGCTACGGCCAGAAAAAGTAGGACCGCGGCCACTATCCAGAGTGTTCTGCGCGTGCGTCTGTTCATCTAAATTCACTCTACCATCCGTGCATGGACAACCGAGAGCCTTGGCCAATATGGCTCTATGACCGGATGATGCGCAAGCCCGGATCAACCTCTACTGCGCCGTTGTATGTTCGAGCCCCGCTGTCTAGCGGATTGAGCGCGGCGCGATGTGATGGTGCTGTTAGCCGGGCCGGTTATGGTTAAAGCCTCCCATTCCTGGATCAGAGAGGGGTTGTAACGATTGGAAAACCCGCCCAACGAACTACTACTGGACGTCAAAATCATAGACACGACTCGTCGTCTTCGTCTTCATCTTCGCATTCTCGCGAGCAGAGGTGGCGTACCATTGTGCATCGACAAAAAAGCAATATTCTCCAGGCAGCAGTGGGGCGCTTAGCGTCAGTTTGTAGACGCCAGGCACAACTTTTCTACTGGTAAAAGGGATGTTGTCCTTGAACGTGGCCCCGGATTTCAACATGCCTGCCGGCACAAATTCCGATTGACGATTGCCACCTTGTTCCACAAGATGGAGCAGGACAAATTGATCCGGTGTATTGGCGTCGTTGTCATTGGCATAGAAATAAAAGATTGCGCCGCGGTCGCTGCTCTGGACGCCGGCGTGTGCTCCGCCTAGGATCGCCGTGATCTTTATGGAACTGTTATTGAAAAGGCTCTGGCTTGTTTTTGTCTGGTATGCCGTTGATGTGAGCGGTGTCATCGTATTGGCTGTGTAAATGTACATGCCCTGAGCGTGTGGCGCGTTTGGATCGTTCGGGTCCGCTGCAACTGGAGGCGCGGCAGCCGGTGCTGGAGCGTTGGCCTTCGCCACAATCGCCGCAACAACCTTGTCGCTGGCGCCTGCGGTCTTCAGTGCGATAATCCCGTCCGCCGAGGTGTCATAGCTACCGGGCGAAGCATTGATGGTGGTAACAATCAGATCCTCTGACAGGCCGGCTTTGACCAGCTTGATGATGGAGTCATTATTAAGCACCTGCTGAGCAAAGGCTAAGGGGCAGATTGCCAGGAATACAACTACGAGAATGAATTTGCGCACGAATCTTCTCCTCACGATTTAAAACCGCCAAAACTGAAAAAGTATGGCGACAAAATTATCAATCTAAAGATTGTTTTTCGCAAGAAGTTCTTTGGCGGCGGTAAAAAAACCGCATGCGGTCTGTCGATTTGTAACCGTTTAGGCTGGTTCTTGACTGTACGCCTTGCATTTCTATACGCACCGCGTTATTATAGGGCATGATCGCCGGATTCCGGGATGCGGATACCGAAAGACTTTGGAAGACTGGCCAGTGCAAGCGTTTGCCAGCCCAACTCACCCGGCAGGCGTTGAAGAAGCTGTACATCCTGAACGCCGCGCTGAGGCTGGAAAACCTGATGGCGCCTCCCGGCAACCGGTTGGAGAGGTTGCGCGGAGACCGGGAAGGCCGGCACAGCATCCGCATCAACGACCGGTATCGCATCTGTTTTCTCTGGTGCGATGGAAATGCGCACGAAGTGGAAGTGGTGGACTATCACTGAATGATGCGCCGAGGGGGTTCATAATGCCTGCAAATGCCGCTTTGATTCATCCCGGAGAGATTTTGCTGACGGAGTTTATGGAGCCGCTGGGGCTGACGGGTTATCGTCTGGCCAAGGATTTGGCCGTGCCCGCACCTCGTGTGGGAGATATTGTGCGCGGCAAGCGGTCCATCTCCGCCGATACAGCGCTTCGGTTGGGAATTTATTTTGGACTTCCGGCGCAGTTCTGGCTGAATTTGCAGAACGAGTACGACCTGCGGCGGGCAGCAATGAGTCCGGCGCTCAAGCGGGTTGCGCCCAGGGCGGCTTGAGTTCTTCTGGCTGGGTGGGTTGGGGTGCATGGATTCCCACCTTATGTTAGTGGTTTCCCAAGTCCCATAATTGGAACCTGGGAAACCCTGTATTCGTGTTAATCCACCAAGCTAAACGTGCTTGTGCCTGAAGTTACTCGCTCACGCTCAGGCAGTAGATCTTCCAGGTATTGCCCTCGGAGGCGTCGCGCGGCTTGGGCGGCAGCATTCCATACTCGCCCTTACCGAGGTGGGCGCTCAGCATGATCTGGTATACGCGAGGCGCAATCTTTTCCGAGGAAAATCCTATGGCGTTTTTGTCCAACTCATCGTCGTCCGTGGTTGCCGTGCCGGAGGTGATGGGAAAGGCGCGCTCGTTCGATTTAACCTGAAGCCGCAGCAGACGGTAATCCTCAATGGTGCGGCCTTCCGGCACGTAGACGGCGAGCACGATGGGCAGGTGCGCGGCCGTCTGGGCCCTGGCGGCGGCGATATGGCCATTCGTATTCCTGCCCCCAAACTCCTTGATGCTCAGCCCGAACCCTCCGTACTTTGCGGTCACAGTCTCAGCCGGAATCGCCGTCCATGTGCTGCTCTTGTCCTGGTAATAGACGCCGACACCGGTGATGCCCGGAGGAAGAGCGATCGCATCAGGCACAGGCGGAGCCGGCGTGACGGGGGCGACAGGTGCAACTGGTGGCGCAGGTGGATTTGCAGGCGCCACTGGCGGCGCTGGCGGAGCGGGGGCTGTCGGCGCCGGAGTTGGAGGTGCGGGAGCGACTGCTGGAGTCGAAGGCGCAGGCGCAACAGGCGGCGTTGGCGTAGCGGGAGCTGCCGGCGTCGGAGTCGGAGCCGGAGCCGGCGCCGGAGTCGGAGCCGGAGTCGGAGTCGGAGCCGGAGTCGGAGCCGCAGGGGCGACAGGCGGCGCCGGCTGTGCTGGAGCAACAGGCGGTGCTGACGCGGCCTTCAGCACAATCGCCGAGACGACCTTGTCGCTGGCGCCTCCGGTCTTGAGAGCGATCAGCCCATCCGTGGAGACATCATAGTTGCCTGGTTGCGCGTTGATGGTGGTGACAATCAGATCGTCCGACAAGCCAGCCTTCACCAGCTTGAGGATGGCGTTGTTGTCAAGCGCCTGCTGGGCAAAGGCCAGGGGGCAGATTGCCAGGAATACGACCGCGAGAATGTTTTTGCGCACGAGTCTTCTCCTTGTGGTTAAAATCCGCAGAACTGCCAAACAATCGCAATAGAATCATCAACCTAAACCCTGCTTTTCGCAAGAAGTTTCTCTTCGCCGCCAAACAGGGCGTGAGGGCCCTCTTACCGGCCGACAACCAAAACAACAAAGCTGCCGGGAATGAGAGCCGGGCGAGGTCGTGGATTCTCCGCTGTGGGCTCGGGACGAGGGCCAAACTCGGCAGTAACCAGGTAGATGCGGTCGGCGGCCGAATCATACGCCATCGTCCGCGCGCCTCTCTGGGTGGGCAGAGACTCGATGGTGGGATAGCCGGGAGCGCCGGCATCGATCACCGATAGAACTCCCTCACCGCAGGAGGCGAAGGCCAGCTTGTGTCTAGCGTCCCATCCGGCTGCGTCGGGGCCGTTGCCAATCTCAGCAGTAGCCAGTACTTTGCCTGTTTTGGAGTCGATCACTCCCATCTTTTTGCCGTCGCATACCGGGAAGAGACGGTGGCCGGCAACATCGAAGGCCAGACCGCTTGGGCCGTCACAACCGGTCAACGGCCATTCCGCGGTGAGCTTTTTGGTTTTAGCGTCAAGGCGAACAATCACGCTCTTATCCTCGATGTTGTTGAAGACCAATCCCTTGCCATCGACGACGGCGAACTCCGGCTTGCCGGGCAGCGGGATGGTTGCAACAACCTTCCGCGTGGCGGCGTCGATTACGGTGGCATCTTTGCTGCGCCCGTTGAAGGCCCAGACGGTCTGCGTGGCCGGCTCAAAGACGATGGCGTCGGGGTTGGTTCCGGCGGGAATCGTGGCGACAGTGGCCAGCGTAGCGCGGTCGAAGACTACCACCGCGTTACCGCCGCCGTCGGAGATGTAGCCGAACTTGCCTGCAGTGTCGAGCGCTACGCCGTGCGTGCCATGCAATCCGGCAATGCTGCCGAAGAGTTTCCCTGTCTGTGTATCGAGCACATCCACGCGCGCCCCGCGTGTGATGTAAAGCCGATGGGCCGGTGGATCGGCCAGCAGGTAATCCCAGCCGCCCTCGCCGCCGACCTTCCAGCGGTCAATGACCTTGTAGGGCTTGTCTGCGGAAACCAGATTTGAGGCAGCCTGGGGCTGCTGCGCGGCAATGGGATGAACAGCAGCCAGAAGGCCGCAAAGCAAAACAGCAGCCACCAGGGGCCGGGCAACACGACCGAAAATGCTCAGATTCAGCATGGATAATCTCCTTATACGGCACGAAAAGAATACCATTCCCCGGTTGCGGTGGAATATGCCGGTAGGAAACCAAAGCCCGATCAATTAACTTCATAACCAGGGACCAAACGGCCCAGGGACATCCAATTGCGCATTGTTCTCTCGAATATCGGCACCCTTGGCGACAGCAATCCGCTCATCGCCATTGCTTTGGAACTGAAGCGGCGCGGGCACGTGCCGGTAATGGCGCTGCCGCCGGTGTATGAGTCAAGAATTCGGCCTCTGGGGCTGGAATTTCACGCTGTCCGGCCGGACATCGATCCCACCAACACCATCCTGGCAGAGATGGTCTATGACATAAAGAACGGCACCGAGCATGGGCTGAGGGATTTTCTCTTTCCCGCGTTGCGCCAAACCTACGACGACCTGCTTGATGCGGCAACCCGTCCCGAGCGCGCCGACCTGCTGCTCCTGGGCGAGCTGAACTACGCCGGGCCGCTGGTGGCCGAGGTGACGGGAATTCCCTGGGCCAGCTATGTGCTGGCGCCGCTCTCGTTCTTCTCCGCTTTTGACCCGCCGGTGCTGCCCCCATATCCGCGGCTGGCGCGAGCCGACAAGGCAGTGCCGGGCTTTGGCAGAGTCATCAAGCGGGTAGCGCGGTTTGTGAGCCGCAAGTGGCCGGAGCCAATCTACGAACTTCGCCGTGAGCTGGGATTGCCCAGGGGCGCCAATCCGCTCTTCGACGCCAAGCACTCGCCTAATCTGGTGCTGGCCCTGTTCTCCCGCGTGCTGGGCGTGGAACAAAAGGACTGGCCTGAGAACACTCTGATTACCGGCTTCTGCTACTTCGATGCCGACTTCGGCATCCAGAATCTGCCTCCTCACCTGGAAAAATTTCTCGATGAAGGTCCGCCCCCCGTGGTCTTCACGCTAGGCTCCGCGGCGGTATTGGCTGCCGGAGATTTCTACGAGCATTCTGCGCGGGCTGCCATCAAGCTGGGGATTCGCGCGGTGTTGCTGATTGGCACGGACCCGCGCAACCAGTTGAAGACCGCACTACCGGAGTCCATCTGCGTGGCCGAATATGCGCCCTACTCCAAGCTGTTTTCTCGCGCGGCGATGGTGGTGCACCAGGGCGGCGTGGGAACAACGGCGCAATGCCTGCGCGCGGGCAAGCCGATGCTCATCATGCCCTACTCGCACGACCAGCCCGACAATGCCCGTCGTATGCAGCGGCTGAAGGTGGCGCGGGTGATTCAACGCGGCAACTATACGCCGCTGCGCGTGGTGCGCCGGCTGAAGGCGATGCTGGCCGATTCCCGGCTGGCCCAGCAGGCCGGGAGCGTGGCCCAGCGACTAAGCCACGAGGACGGCGTACGCACAGCCTGCGATGCGTTGGAAGAGCTATACCGCAACAGCCAAGCAATCTGCTAACCTGCTAACTCGCTATTGGCGCGAAGCGCCGTCCGCCTGGACGGCAAGTCCCCGCACCGCAGGTCTCCAGCGCAGCACCGGCTTCCTAGCCGCCTGCACCTCATCCATTCTTCCCACGCGCGTTGAGTGCGGCGCGCTCTTCACCAGCTCCGGCGTTTCTTCAACCTCGCGGGCGATGGAGCGCATGGCCTCGATGAACAAATCCAGCTCCTCCAGCGATTCGCTCTCCGTCGGCTCAATCATCAGCGCGCCGTGAACGATCATTGGAAAACTGACCGTGTAGGGATGGAAGCCGTAGTCGATCAGCCGCTTGGCAATGTCGCCGGTCTTCACTCCTTTGGCCGCTTGCAGTTTGTCGCTGAAGACCACCTCGTGCATGGAGGCGGTCTTGTAGGGCAGTTCATAAACGTCCTGTAGCTTGGCGCGAATGTAGTTGGCGTTGAGCACGGCGTCTTCGGTGGTCTGGCGCAGGCCGTCGGGGCCGTTGGCCAGGATGTACGCCAGCGCGCGAATGAACATTCCCACGTTGCCGTAGAAGGCGCGAACCCGGCCTACCGACTGCGGCCGATCATAGTTCCAGCACTTCGCGCCGTTCTTGTCCTGGGCCAAAACCGGCACGGGCAGGAACGGCTCAAGAAACGCCTTGCAGGCCACCGGGCCAGAGCCGGGACCGCCGCCGCCGTGAGGCGTCGAAAAGGTCTTGTGCAGGTTCAGGTGCATCACGTCCACGCCAAAGTCGCCGGGCCGCGCCTTGCCTACCAGCGCGTTCATGTTGGCGCCGTCCATATACAGCAGCGCTCCTTTGGCATGAAGAATCTCGGCGATCTTCGCAATCTGGCTCTCGAAGACTCCAATCGTCGAAGGGTTGGTCAGCATCAGTGCTGCCGTCTCCGAATCAACCTGCCGGGTGAGCGCCTCCAGGTCGATGCCGCCCTCGGAGTTGGATTTCAGATTCTCCACCGTGTAGCCGCAAATGGCCGCGGTGGCCGGGTTGGTGCCGTGCGCCGAATCTGGGATCAGAATCTTGCTGCGCGGATTCCCCTGCGATTCATGCCATGCGCGGACCAGAAGAATTCCCGTAAATTCTCCATGCGCGCCGGCCGCCGGTTGCAGCGTAATCGCGTCCATGCCGGTGATTTCCGTCAGGCAGTGCTGCAGCAAATCAATCACTTCCAAAATCCCTTGCGCCAGCGAATCTGGCCGGTAAGGGTGCGCTTCAGCCAATCCCTCAATGCGCGCCACCAGCTCATTAACTCTCGGGTTGTACTTCATGGTGCAGGAGCCCAGCGGATACATTCCCAGATCGATGGCATAGTTCCACGTCGAGAGCCGCGTAAAGTGGCGGATAATCTCGATCTCGCTCAGTTCGGGGAGCTCAGCCGCTTTCTCTCGCTTTGCGGCGCCCAGCAACGCCGCGGTATCCACAGCAGGCACGTCGAGCGGAGCCAGCTTGTAGGCGCGCTTGCCGGGCGAGGACTTCTCGAAGAGCAGTGCCTCATTCTGCGTTGGGTGGGGGCGGACTTTACCGTTGATGCGTGAAACCGAAACTTCAGATGTTGCCATTCTTGCCTCGCTGCAAACTCTTTGAGCCTATTCAGACTCGTTCGAATCCTGTTGCTTCCTCGCGCCCTGAAAGCGCCATTCGTTCACATTCCACATGCCCCACGCCCAAAGATATCCAGCGAAAGGACAGGCTATCAGCAAACTAATCTCAAGATGCCAATCCATCTTTCCGTGGCAAGTAATGGCGTTCGTGAAAGTGCTCAGGACAAACATGATGCTGCCCCACCTCAGCACTCCTCTTCGCACAATATAAGATCGCTTGCCTAACCTACGCCTCTTTTCCCACTTCCTGTTTTGCCTGTCGCGCATTTTGGATCTGAAGCTTTTGAACATCAGCGCAACTCCATTCATAAATACAAACTCAACAAACTTGCTTACGCCTTCACCGGCTTTGCCGCCAGAGCTTTCGCCGCGGCGTCAATCTGCGCGCGGGGCATGATTTCGGTCGCGCACCACAGAGTGCAATTGCGCAGCTCCGGATACCAGCGGCTCAAATCGATGCCGCCGACGATCTTTGCATCAAGAAGCCGCTGGTTCCATTGCGCCGGAGACTCTTCGGTTTCGAGAACAAACTCGTTGAAGCGAGGCGCGCCGGTAAATAACTGTGTTACTCCGGGCTTGGCGGAGAGAGTCTTGGCCGCATAACTCGCCTTCGCCAGGTTATGCTCAGCCAACTCTCGGATTCCCTCTTTGCCGTAAACGCTGAGGAAGATTGTGGCCATCAGCGCGACTAATGCCTGGTTGGTGCAGATATTCGAGGTGGCCTTCTCGCGCCGTATGTGCTGTTCACGGGTGGAGAGCGTGAGGACAAAGCCGCGATAACCGGAGCTATCAACGGTTTGGCCGACGAGACGCCCAGGCATTTGGCGGACGAACTGCTCCTTGGCCGCGATGACGCCGCAGAACGGCCCGCCATAACTCAGCGCCACACCGAAGGACTGCGCCTCCATGCTGACAATATCTGCATCGACGGGCGGGCGAACGATTCCCAACGAAACTGCCTCGGCGATGGAGACGATCAGCAGTGCGTCCTTTGCGTGAGCGACTTCGGCGATGGCTGGAATATCCTCGATAACCCCGAAGAAGTTGGGGCTCTGCACAAGAACGGCCGCCGTTTCGTCCGTGACGCTGGCTGCAAGCGCGGTCAGATCGATGCGCCCGGTCTTGCGGTCGTAACCTGCGAGTGTGCTGGGCAGGCGCTGGTACTTTGTGTAAGTGCCCAGCACCTCGCGGTATTCGGGATGAACGGTCGCCGCCACCACGGCCTGATGCCGCCCGGTAGCGCGCACGGCCATCATCACCGCCTCCGCCGCTCCGGTTGAGCCGTCGTACATGCTGGCGTTGGCCACATCCATGCCGGTCAGCTCGGCAATCATCGTCTGAAATTCGAAGATAGCTTGCAGCGTGCCTTGACTTATCTCCGCCTGATATGGCGTGTAACTCGTCAGAAACTCGCCGCGCTGAATCAAAGAGTCGATGATAGCCGGGCGATAGTGGCGATAAGCTCCGGCGCCGAGGAAGCTGGCGTAGCCGGTCGAGTTCTTCGCGCCCGCCGCGCGAAAGTAGTCGATGATCTCGCTTTCGGCGTGCGCGCGCGGAACATCCAGGTCGCGATCAAGGCGGTGCTTAGCGGGGATGACAGCGAATAAATCGTCGATGGAGGCCGCGCCGATTTCGGCCAGCATCTTTTCGCGTTCAGCAGGAGATTTGGGCAAGTAGCGCATGGAAATCCAATCTTTGTTGGAGTCCGTGATAAGGGACTGGTCCCTATTTCGTCTCTTCCGCAATAAATGCCTCGTAGGCGGCGGCGGCGAGCAGGGCGTTGAACTCGGCGGGATTGGCCAGCTTGACCTTGATGATCCAGGTTTCGTGTGGCTTCTCATTGATCTTGTCAGGGGCTGACTTCAACTCCTCGTTAATCGCGGTGACCGTGCCGGTGACGGGCGAGTAGAGGTCGCTGACCGCCTTGACGCTCTCCACTGAGCCGAAGGTCGCTTTGGCGGTGACCGCATCGCCCACCTTGGGCAGGTCCACGTAGACGATGTCGCCGAGGGAGTTTTGCGCGTAGTCGGTGATACCGATGGAGCCGATGGAGCCGTCGAGTTCAATCCACTCATGCTCGCGTGTGTAACGGTAGTTTGCGGGATAAGCCATGCGATTCCGCTCCTCCAAAAAGCGAAACCCCAGTGTACGACTTGAGGGGGGCCGAAGGAAAACGGGGGTCTGATCTCAGAGATTAGGGGTCAATAACCCGCTGTTTCCATCACGCTGGACCGAATCCCGGATAGGGCGCAAGCGGAACAACCATCAGGATTTCCAGCATTCCGGCTCTCTTGATGGGCAAGCTGTCAAGGGCGGTTTGAACCTCGGCCTCGCTGGCAGCCTCCCAGAGAATGGCCGCACCGGGAATGTCGCCTCGTCGCCAGACCTGGCGCAAAAGGCCCGCTGCGTAAAGTTCTTTCACGCGCTGGGTTTCGCGAGCCGTCAGCTCCGGGGTAAAGGCTTCAGGCGGAAATGCTTCGACGCGGCGGCGGGAGAGGGATAGAAATTGCATGAAACGATTGTAGACGGAGGGAACAGGGAACAGCGGCGTTGCATTTCTGTTTTAGATATGCGGATTGCGGCTCTTTGTTTTTCAAAGTTCGACCATAACTCTCCCCGAAACGCTCAAAAATGCGATATGATCTCTTCTAATTGGCGCAATGACTTAGGAGGTCTTCCCCATGCCGAAGTTCGTTATCGAAAGAGATATTCCCGAAGCAGGCAAGATGTCGCCTGAGCAATTGAAGGCGGTATCACAGACATCGTGCGGTGTTCTGCGAGCGATGGGCCCACAGATTCAGTGGGTTCAGAGTTACGTTACGGATGAGAAAATATACTGCGTTTACATCGCCCCGGATGAAGAGGCAGTTAGGGAACATGCCCAGCGGGGCGGTTTCCCGGCCAACAGGGTCTCGCGCATTCGCTCAGTGATCGATCCCACAACGGCCGATTAGCCGCGGAGATCATCCTTCGAGTCCTCTCGGATCCCTACTTTTCAAAAAACTCTCCCCGCCCTCCATTAACCCACGGGTCATAATGCAGCGCGAAGTTGGCGCGGTTCTGCACGCTGGGGTGGTTGTAGGTCCAGAACTCGACGAAGGCGCTGGGATTGGGATCTTCCAGCCAGGCTTCGCCTAAATGGTTGAAGGCGGAGACGGCGGTTTTCTGCGGGTCGGCCACCAGGCCGTGGATGGCCTCCTGGCCGTATACGTCGGCTTCATGCTCAAAGTGGCGGCTGAAGGTGCTGGCTGCGGGTTGCAAAATGATACCGGCAACCGAGAGCGCGAAGAGCAGCACCAGAAAACCCTGGCGGCTGGCGAGCGGAGTTGATCCGTCGGTCGAGATAAGCTGCCACCGGGCGCCGTAGCGGCGCGCAAGCCAGCCGGCAAACCCCGCGCAAGCCCACAAGATAAAGAACAGTCCGGCAGTCGTGCCACCAAGCTGTTTGGGAATGTGGTTGAGGACGTAGTGGCCGCTCTCGTGGCCAAAGACGAAGAGAACCTCGTCGTCGGGGAGCCGGTCGGTGGCCGTATCCCACATCACAAAGCGCTTGGTGGCGCCGATTCCGGTGACGTAGGCGTTGAGGCCGTTGGATTTTTCGCTGGCCTTCATCAGATACATTCGCTCGGGCGAGATATTGGTTCCAGTGCGTGCAACGACTTGCTCCAGTCTGGCCACCAGGACGGAATGATTTTTTTCGAGCGGCTCAAACTTGTTGAAGATAGGATCGAACAGCGGCGAAGCAAAGATGGAAAGCACGATGAGGGGCAGCGAAACCAGCCAGATCCATATCCAATAGCGGCGCGGCGAGACGCGGACAATCCAGTTAAATAAAAGCAGAACAGGTGTGCCGAAAAGCAGCGAGAGGCCCATCCCTTTGGCCAGATCGCCAAACCAGCCGGGCCAGCCCTGGACGCTGATTCCGTAATAGCGGCTGACCGCGTGGCCGATCATATCCAGCGGCAGGTTTGCCAGTGTGCCGATGACCAGATAGACGGCGAAGAAGAGCAGTCCTTGCATCCAGTGGCGGCGCAGCAGGCGTTCCGTCCATGCTGCCAGGCCGACGGCCCAGCGAAGCGAGAGCAGCAACCAGAGAAAGGCCAGCCCCCAAAGAGAGCCTACGATCTCGAGGGTAAGGGAGATGCGGCTGAGGGCTTTAGCCTTTGCCAGCTTGTCGGGTGGCAGGTTGTAGGCCTGCGTGCTGGCGGGTTGGGCCGGGGGCGCCGTCGAAGCTGTGGAGGCCGGCGCGGGCTGAGCAGGCGCTGGCTGAGCCGGAGCAGGCTGGCCTGAGCTAAGGCGCGGGGTTAGGCTGGCGAGCAGCACGGCAAGACAAAGCGTCCACAATGTTCGGCGAATAAAAGTCATGAGTCGTTTCCTCTTGAGTAGCTTACTCTGAGACAATTCCATTGGAAGATGTTTTTTCAGGGATTTTTTAGCCTATGAGAGAGATTTATTTTGCCTTCGCAAGGCGGGCGGCCAACCGAGCCTGCCTCTTTGCTGTTTTTGCCGCATTGACATTGGCCATGCCTGTGCTAACCGGAGCACAACACAAGACTGCTCCGCCGCGGCATTCCGCGAATGAAAACCCGCCCGCGGGGCCCCCAGTGCTCCTGGACGTGATGACCACCGAGCTCAATCGCGCCTTTACGTCGCTGGGCAAGCAAGGTGACGCGAAGCAGTTGCCGCCATATTTTCTGAGCTACTCGGTGAGCGACGCATCGGTTGCGATGGTTCAGGCGCAGTATGGCGCCTTGGTTAACAGTTCGTCTCTTCAAGTGCGCGTGGCTGACGTGCAGGTAAGGATCGGCGAGCCCAAACTGGATAACACCCACGGCACTCATCGCGGCACAGCGGTAAACAGCGCCACGCTGCCTCTGGTAGATGACCGGGTGGCGCTGTCGCGTTCACTGTGGCTGGCTACCAACGCCGGATACGGAAGAGCGCTGGAGAACTACATGCGCGTGAAGACCGAAGCCGAGGTGCGCGCCAAGGAAGAAGACACCTCGCCGGATTTCAGCCAGGAGGCGCCGCAGGTCTACCTTGGCAAGTCAGCGCCCCTCGTAAAGATTGACCGTGCGGCATGGGAGCAGCGCATTTGGGCGCTCTCGCTCGTCTTTCGCGAATTTCCTCATGTGAATCAGAACATGGCAATGCTCGTGGTGCAGAATGAGACAGACTACTTTGTCTCGTCTGAAGGTTCGCGGGTTGTGACTCCGCATTTGCTGGCGCGGGTGTTAGTGCTTGGCGTAACGCGCGCCGATGATGGCATGGACCTCTTCCGCGTGCAGACCTTCGAGGCCGAGACGGCGGAGGGTTTGCCCGCGCAGGCTGAGATGGAAGCAGCGGTGCGCAAGCTGGGCAACAGCCTGGAGGCTCTGCGCAAGGCGCCTGTGACCGAGCCCTTTGACGGGCCGGCGATTCTCTCCGGACGTGCGGCGGCGGTCTTCTTCCACGAGGTGCTGGGCCACCGGCTCGAGGGCCAGCGTCAGCGCGGCGACGATGAGGGCCAGACCTTTACCAAGGAAGTGGGCAAGGCGGTGCTGCCCGCGTTCCTGTCGGTGGCCGATGATCCGACGCTGACCACCTTCGGCAAGACCTGGCTGAGCGGCAACTACCAATATGACGACGAGGGCCAGAAGGCGCAGCGTGTCTCCCTGATTGAGGACGGCGTCTTGAAAACCTTCCTCATGTCGCGGCTGCCCATTGCCAGCTTTGCCAACTCCAACGGACACGGCCGCGCGCAAGCCGGCAAGGTTCCCACCGGGCGGCAAGGCAATTTAATCGTAACTTCGACCAGGAGCGTACCCGAGGCCAAGCTGCGCAAGCAGTTGATCGAGGAAGCAAAGAAACAGGGCAAGCCCTACGGGCTTTACTTCGAGGACATATCTTCAGGATTTGCCGTGACTCAGCGCCGCTCGCCGCAGGCATTCGAAGTGATTCCGCTGATGGTTTGGCGCGTATATGTGGATGGCCGCCCGGATGAGCTGGTTCGCGGCGTAAACATTGTGGGCACGCCGCTGGCCGCCATGAAGCGCATTCTGGTTACCGGTGATAAGAGCGAGGTCTTCAACGGTGAGTGCGGCGCGGAGTCCGGCACGATTCCGGTCAGCGCGGTGGCCCCGGCCATGCTGTTCAGCGAAATGGAGACGCAAAAGCAGCCCCAAGGCACGGCACGTCCGCCGATTCTGCCGATACCCGGCGCGGATGCGGATGCACCGGCAAAAAAGGAGACGCAATGAAATCGATTCGTACTGTTGCACGATTTGCTGGAGCCAGATTTCTTGCAATTCTCCTCGGCGCAACCTGCCTGAGCGCATCCGCTCAAACGGTGCCGCAGCCCACCCGCGCCGACGCCGAAAAAGACCCTGTACTGAAGGCCATGCTCACCGAACTGGACCGCAGCATGAGCCAGTTGCAGTTGAAGGACTTTCAAAAACCGTTCTTCATCCAGTACCGCATTGAAGAAATCGACAGCTTCGAAACCAGGGCGGAGTTCGGAGCCACCAGCGGTTCCCGGCACAACCACGGGCGCGTGGCGCGTGTGACGGTGCGTGTCGGCGACTATAAAACCGACAGTTCCGGAGGCCCGGGAGATGGCGCTGTCCAAATAGAGGCTCTGGACAACGACCCAATTGCGCTGCGGTCGGCGTTGTGGATGGCGACCGATCAGGCATACAAAAGCGCTCTGGCGGCTTACGCTCAGAAACAGGCGGCGCTCAAGCAGGTGGAGACGCCACCGCAGGCCGACGACTTCAGCAAGGAGGCTCCGGTGATTTCGCTCGCCGAGCCGCTCAAGCTTGATGTGGACGAGCAAGCCTGGGAAGCCAGGGTGGCGCGGGTGAGCGGTCTCTACCGCACCGATGCCTCCGTCAAGGACAGCCAGCGCGACGTGCAGAACTCCACGGGGAACTTTTCCGCTCGTGTAACGACCACCTGGCTGGTGACGAGCGAGGGCGCAATCGTGCGCAAGTCGGCAGCCAGCGGCGAGCAATCTCTCAGTGTGGGCGCACAAGCAGCCGACGGAATGCGCCTCGAACTTACCCATTCTTCCATTGGCGTCTCGCTTAAAGACCTGGATCCGCCGGAGGTCTTCGAGAAGCATGCATTGAAGCTGATCACGTATCTCGCCGAGCTGCGCCTGGCGCCGGTGGTGGAGGAGGAGTATCACGGGCCGGTGTTGTTAAGTTCCAGCTCGGGCACTTATGCGATCTACACCCTGTTGGCCGGTGGACTCACAGCGACACGGCCCAGGCTGGGCACCGAGGCGCGCACCAACGGGCCGTTTGCCTCCAGCTACCATGCGCATGTGCTGCCGGAGTCTTTTAACGTGGTCGATGATCCAGGCCTGAAGAGCTATGACGGCAAAGGCTTGGTGGGCGCATACGACGTGGACGACGAGGGCGTTCCGGCGCTCTCTGTCAAGCTGATCAACGATGGCCGTCTGGAAAATTATCTGATCGGCCGCGAACCGGTGCGCGATTTCCCACAATCGAACGGCCACGGGCGCGCCGGGCTTGCCACGGCGCCCAAGCCTTCCATCGGCGTGCTCCAGGTAACGGCGAAGGATGGGCTGACGGAAGAGGAGCTGAACAACAAGCTGCTGGCGCTGGCCAAAGATCGCGGCCTGAAGAGTGTCTATTACGTTGCTTCTCTGGGTGGGAAGCTGACACCGCATATGCTTTATCGCGTCAGCCTGGATGGCAAGCGGGAACTGGTGCGCGGCGCGGAGATCAGCGATCTCGACCTGCGCGCGCTGCGCTCCAACGTGGAGGCGGCAGGCAAGGATCTGCGCGTCGCTAACTACTTGGGCGAGATACCCTCAACGGTATTGGCCCCGGCGCTGCTGATCGACGATGTAACCATCCGCCGCGCCAATAAGAAAAACGACAAGCTGCCCTTCTATCCGCCGCCGGAGTAGGAGGCCGGTCCTTCAAACGCGCGTCGCAGAGCAGCCCGCGCAAGCAAGCGGGTGGAATCAAGCGTGGGCAACGGAGAATTTAAATCGTTCAAGATCAGTGGAATCTCGGTGCAGCCAAGTATAACCGCGTCGCAGCCTTCGTCTTTCATCCGGTGCAGGACGCGCTGGAAGTAATTGAGCGACTCGGGTTTGAAGACGCCGTAAACAAGCTCCTCGAAGATAATGCGATTCATTGCTTCGAGTTCGTCCGCATTCGGGCGCACACAAGTCAAGCCGCGCGCGGTAAGTTTTTCCGGGTAGACTTCGCTCTCCACGAGCCAGCGGGTTCCGGTTATGCCGATGCGCCTGAAGCCGCGCTCGGCCGCGTGAGCTGCTACTACCTCGGCGATGTGCAGCCATGGCAACTTCAATCGCGATTCAATATAAGGAAACGCCTGGTGAATCGTATTGTCGGGGCAAATGAGAAAATCGGCGCCGGTCCTGGCTAGTTTATCGGCGGAGGAGAGCATGAGTTCCCCCACGCCCTGCCAGTCGCCGCGACGAATGCATTTCATATACTCGGCGAGGGAGTAAGTGTGCATCGATACTTCGGGATGATCGTGAGGCCCAAGAAGCTGCGCGCCTTCCACGCAGATCGTCCGGTAACAAAGAGACGCTCCCTCGGCGGAGCAGGCGACAATTCCGATATGACTGGGCATAGGTTGATTCTATATAGATGGCATTAGTCCAGTCTTGTCAGGAATGCCTCGCCCTCGGCGGGGTGCAGGTTGCGCGCAATTCGCTCAGCCTGCTCGCGGTCGTCGCCTTCTGGCCGTATGCGCACCCAATAGCTGTCTTCACCGGAGAACTCGGTCACGTTGGCATTGGGGTACTTGCGCTCCAGTTGCGCCTTGAGCTTGTTGGCCTTGCGACTGCTGGTGAATGCGCCAACTTGCACGCACCAGCGGCCGCCGGTGTTGATGGGCTTGGGCGTGCGGTAAACATCCACCCGGACGCGGGCAGTGCCGGCCTCGTAAACGCCTGTGGCCTTGGCCGAAGCGATAGAGAGATCAATCACCCTGCCCTCCACAAACGGGCCGCGATCGGTGACGCGCATGGCGGCGGACTGGCCCGTCTTGAGGTTGGTCACAACGATCAGCGAACCCATGGGCAGGGTGCGATGGGCAGCAGTCATTGCGCGGTCGTTGAAGACCTGGCCGTTGGCGGCCTTGGCTCCCTTGTAGGGTGCGGTATACCAGCTAGCCACGCCCTCCTCGGTCAGGATTGGCTTGTGCGTCCTGACGAATTTTTGGTCTTCCGCGCTTACCCCTCCCGGTGGCGCCGGAGTGGCCGCGATAGGCGGAGCAGCTTGCGCCGCTGGCAACGAGGCAACGCTTTGCTGATGCCCGCATCCGGACAGGATCAGCATGAACGAGACCACCAGAACAAAAGCCAGCCCGGTACTCCACCCCTGCGGAACGCGCAAGACAGGCTTTCGGCACGGTTCAATTGCGTCCGAGGTGCGATAGCACGATTTTTGAACGAATGAGTTGATCATCCGGAACAAATTCATCAACGGCGCGGGCCCCCGCTCTGCTCAAAGCGGTCGGCCAGATCGCGAAGTTTGCCGGCTACAGTGCGCAGCGCTGTAATCGATTCCTTGCGGACCTGGGGAACCACCGCGTCGTTCACGTAGGCGACGGTGTGGCGCAGTTCCATCTCGATCAGCTCAATGGCCTCTTCGATGCGGGCGCCGACGCCGCCGATGCTGGGGCCGGGAGGGGGAGGAGGGGGTGGTGGTGGCGGATAAGAACTCATGGGATGCACCTCATGCAACAAAATTCTGGTAATCCATCTCTTTCTCAGTCTCCGATGCGCGCCGCCTCGCGTCAATCGCCATCAGGCCGAAGGTGCCGCAATGGTCAATAAGCGAGCCGTGACCCCATCAGTGAAGCCGCTGGCACTTGATTGCCTTGTTGTGACTTTTCACAGAAAAAACCCGCGTCAGATTCAGTAGACTTTCAGCAAAGACGGTTCTGCGGCTGCGCCATGCTGCCGATCATCGAATCCGGCAGCAAGCGGATTTTGCAAGCAAGCACGAACGGCCTACAATTCCGTCAGCGGGGGCTTGTTTTTTTGGAGAACGGCTGGAACGATAAAATCCGTAATCAGTGTGCCGGTCAGCGGAAGCTGGGTGGAGCGCTGAGGCCGCGTCGCGCCGTCCTGCTGCTTATTGCGGGTTTGCTGCTGCCCGTGATTCCGGCGTGGGCCGGCGAGCCGGAGAGTCCCGAGCTGTCGCTGCCGGATGCTCCTCAACCACAAAGCTCCACCCCCGCCGCTGCGCCCGATCGAGCGCCCTGTCCGGCTGGAAATGTCGCAAAACCCGCGCCCCCGGCAGCCGTAACAGCGCCTGCGGGAGCCAGCGCCCAACCCGGAGCGCAACCGGCACCCTGCCCGCCACAGAAGGAGATCAACTGGTATATGCGGTTCATCAATGGGCCGCAGGTGAAGCCGATGACGCCCAGCGAGAAGTTCTGGTTGGCGGCGCGTGACGTGGAGGATCCCTTCAATGCCATCACGATTCTGGGCAGTTCGGCCATTGCGGTGGGCGCCAACGCGCACTCCGCCTACGGCCCCGGAATGGCCGGCTTCGGCCGTTATGTGGGCGTCAGCTATTCGCAGGACATCACCCTCGAATTCTTCACGACCTTCCTGATTCCGACCATCGTCCACCAGGACCCGCACTACCATCGCATGCCCGACGCTTCGGTTCCCCGCCGCATCGGCCATGCCATCACACAGGTGGTTTGGACTCTGGGCGACAACGGCAAGGGGATGGTGAACTACGCCAACATAGTAGGCTTCGCCATCGAAGACGAGATCGGCGATCTTTACGTCCCCGGCCAGCAAACCAACCTTCCCGCCAGCGCCGAGCGCTACGGTATCAGCCTGGCCTCTGCGCCCATCGAAAACTTCGTCAACGAATTCCTGCCCGACGTGGCCCGCCGCCTCCACGTCCGCGTCGTCCTCTTCCAGCGCATCATCAACCAGGTCGCCAAGACAAGCGGGCCCTGATCGCCATAAACAGGACACACCAGCCCCGTTTTCTCCCCTCCGCCTGACCGTTCGGTGTTCAATATTGACCATTCAGCGGCAATTTCTACCATTTGCTGTATCTCCTTTGGCTTGACCGGCCCCCCCGGTTACCCTAAGACTGCATTTTCAGACACTTGGCGACCCTCACCAAACCGGCGCCCAAGGGTCAAGCCGGGCATGAGTCCTGACGCCGGCGACCATTTTCTTCGAGGAGACCGCAACTTTATGGCAAAAGCAGTCAAGTACGCCGAGAAAGCCGCCGTCTACGCGGCCAAGGGCGCGTGGGTCGTTTTTGAACGGCTGAACCGCATCAGCCCCAACCCGTCCTTCACGCCAAAATGGTCCGACAAGCCCCTGCAAAAATCCTACGAAAAGGAAAAGCCGCCCCTGGGCTGGCCGCGCGCCACTGACTCGCTCTGCCCCAAGTGCGTGCCCGAGATTCGCAAGCAGATTCTCGACGGCAAACTGCCCTACGAAGTCCTGCTCAACGAGAAGGTGGGCGAGATCAAGGCGCAGATCATCGAGCGCAACGGCGAGATCTGGATGGTCAAGGACTGCCCCAAGCACGGCCGCTTTGAAGACATCATGTCGATGGATGCGGCCTTCTTCAAGCATCTCGAAGAGAACTTCCCCGGTCGCGATATCCGTTCGCACGGCGATAAATTACAGCGCGCCCATGGCACCTCGACCATGACCCATGGCCGCGGCGCGGTGCTCACCATTGACCTGACCAATCGCTGCAACATGATGTGCGACCCCTGCTTCATGGACGCCAATCAGGTGGGCTTCGTACACGAACTCAGTTGGGAAGAGATCAAGACCATGCTCGACAACGCCATCCAGGTCAAGCCCAAGCGGCAGATGAGCGTGCAGTTCTCCGGCGGCGAGCCTACGCTTTCGCCGCACTTCATCGACGCCGTCGCCTACTGCCGCAAGGTCGGCTACAACAGCGTGCAGGCCGCATCCAATGGCATCGAGTTCGCCAAGAGCAAGGAGCTCTGCCGCAAGGCCGCGCTTGCCGGCCTCCGCTATGTCTACCTCCAGTTCGACGGCATCGGCAACGCCGCCAACTCGCACCGCAAGGTGGGCAACCTCTTCGATGTCAAGCTGCAGGCCATCAACAACCTGCATGAAGCCGGCGTGGAAATCGTTCCCGTCACCACCATCATCAACGGCATCAACAACGAGCAGGTGGGCCGCATCATCCAGTTCGCCCTCGACAACCCCAAGAAGATCAGCTTCCTCAGCTTCCAGCCGGTCAGTTTTACCGGCCGCGACGAGGGCATCAGCGACGAGCGCCGTTTCGCCCAGCGCTACACCCTCTCTCACATGGCCCACGACATCAAAAATCAGATGGGCTTCGGCGAGCCGGAGCGCGATTGGTTCCCCATCAGCTTCATGAGCACCTTCTCCGACTGGGCCGACCTGATTCATGGGCCGCAAGCCGACTGGGGCCAGCTCTCCTGCGGCTGCCATCCCAACTGCGGCATCGGCATGGCTCTGATGATCGACAAGGAAACCAAGGAAGCCGCTCCCGTAACCGCCTTCCTCAATATGGACAAGGTGGCCAAGGACCTGGCCAAGGTCAACGACGCGGCCCGCGGCAAGTGGCTCTCGGTCATCGGCTTTGCGCTGGCTCTGCTGCGCAACTACGATCCCTTCCAGTCGCCCACCCACTTCAAGATCACCGACATGCTCAAGAAGATGGACAAGACCTTCAACGCCACCGGCACCAACTACGGCAGCGTCAAGGGCGACCGCACCCTCGAAGACATCAAGAAGCGCCGCCAGGACCGCTGGAACTTCCTCTTCATCGCCGGCATGTGGTTCCAGGACCTCTTCAACTACGATTTTCGGCGCACCGAGCAGTGCATCATTCCCTATGCCACGCAAGAGGGCGAGATCAGCTTCTGCGCTTACAACACAGGGATCGGATGGCGTAACATCATCGAGAAGATGCACATGACCGCCACCCTCACCAAGTGGTACGAGGAGCATGGCCGCCACGAGATCTTCGTCGGCGGCAAAAAGGTCCACATGCCCGAAGTCGGCCACGACCTCGAGTTGAAGATGGAGCACGTCAACGCCGAGGCCAACCACACGCTAGACAATCTGGGCATCGCCAAGACCGCCCGCGAAGAGCAAATCCGCGCCCGCGACGAGAAGCTGAAGCAGGATGCGGAGAACGCCCGCATGGCCAGGCTCTACCGCGAACACGTCCTCGGCGAAAAGCCCGTCGAGGGACTGGTAACTCTCGGCTCCATCGCCCCCGCTAAGTCTGCCAAGAAGGAAGAAGCCGAACTCGTCGCCGGAGACTAACCGTCCAGGTAACCGCGCCTTCGCCGCAAAAACCAAAGGCCGTCCGTAAGGACGGCCTTTATGCTTAATGCCAGGCAGTGTCCTTTTTTGGACGGGGCTCGCGATAGCCTTTCTGTTAGGTCTGGTAATTGCACTCTTTCGGCCCATCCAGGTAGATGGTCAATTGGTTTCCGTCGTGCTTTACGCGACAACACCAGTGCAGTTCGTGGGGTTTATTGGTTGGCGGAGTCAAAAGGTCTCGAAACTTGATAATGCCAACTGCATAGATAGAGATTTCCCCTTTGAAAAGGCGAGACTGCTGTTCGTGCGAACCGCAGAAATTAAGCACATCGTCCTCCTGGATTTGCGTAACATCAATTTTCTTGTCTGGCAATACCCGGACAGGAGGCACAATTTCTCTGATAGTCGTAGAGGTTGGAAAAGACACCGGAAGTTTGCCGCTATTCTCTACCAAGTACAATATCGGATCTGCGCAACCGACAATCTCGGCGATTGTGCGACCGTGATTGGTTACTCCGATGTCGTACCACTGCGTGTCCTTTACTAAATGTATCAACTCATAGGAGGTCTCCAGAAACAACCAGGGTCTTTCGATATTTACCAAGTATTGCGCGTTCAGGAGAGCTCCTTTAGCGGATCGACGAGTTTCTATTGACTGCCAACCGATTACCAAGCATGTAATTAACCCGACAATAACGAGCATCCCATCGGGATTTTCAAAGGCTGCATACCAATTTGACGAATGGTAACTGGCTTTCCCCTTATCCTGATCGCTGCTATCGTGTTTTTCTAGTGCGGATGCGACGGGGGATGGCTGGCCCTGTTTTGTGGACTGCTGTTTCTGACTGGAAGTTTTATCTGGTTGGGTGGCCAGGGTACCAGTTGTGAGAATTGCGACAATTGTCACGATCAGCAAGAGTTTCAGCATGGCGAAAATGTATCACAAATACCTCTTGCCGCGGCATGGGGGCCGGTGAGACCATTTCCAAAAATGGAGAATCAACCAACATTTTGTGGCTATTATCGCCGATTCTGCATGAGATTGGCTAAGGATGCCACACCTTGGGCGCGGGATAACATAGGCTTCGCAGGGACTATGTTTTTGTTACCTATCATAGCGGTTTACATCCATGATCGAGGCCACGAAATCGATTGGGAACTAGTGAAAACCACTCTTTGGTTTTATCTATGTGCATTTGGTGTATATGTGATTTACCACGCCATCCGAACGCCTTGGAAGTTGGATTTAGAGCGCAAAAATTATCTGCTTGAACTTCAAGCAAAGTCAATTAGCCTAACGGCTCAAGTCGCCGACCTTCAACGTGAATCTGAAATTAAGATTCCAAGATTACATCTTGACGTGTGGGAAGTTTTGATAATCCCGCATATCAACTCAGTAGAAGTATTTGTGGATGCTTCTGCAGCTAATAACACCCCAAACACTCAAACTACTGTTCGCCAATTCAATTTGGCGCTTAATGTTGCAGGCAGGCAATTTAAAGCGCAGAAAAACAAGGTTGATTTGGATGAATATCGCATCATTGATCGGCGCGACACTAAGACGATAGAACCAAGGAATTTTCGATTCACTGTACTTGATGACCTTGCAGTATCAATGAACGAAAAGAACCCAATCCTCCATGGCGTTCCTCACCGTGGATGGCTTCACTTTTCATTTATGGATGTACATGGTTGGCCGTTAAGCACCAATAAAGTTTTATCTTTCATGCCAATCCCAACAACCCCGAAAGTGAGCACTCATCCCCGCGTAACTTTTGGTGGTTATTGGATAGAAAGCAACGAAATGGGAGTGTCTATAGATTCTGTGGAAAGCGCAATCGTTTCTATTGACGACTATCTCGGCTCAGGTGCGAACGTTTTAGCTTCTGTGAATAAAACAGGCGATCACCTAATTGTTAAAGTTTAATACAAAATACTTGACAGGCCGGGTGCCCCATCCTTTGCGTATTTTGCGTAGGGTGGGAGACCACGAACCCCATGCGAGCGAAAGTGAGCGGCTGCCCCACCGCAGGTGGCCGCAGGTGCTTGCAGATTAATTCCTTTCTTCGTTGCACAATAATCCTCAGAAGCTATCCCTCCAAACATCCCGACACGTCTTTTCGCGCCGTCTGCCAGCCGGAAACCGCCGATAGAGGCCTAAACGTCGCGTAACTCCTTATTCAGGAATATTTTGCAGGGAACTTCATTGTTTTCAATATTTTGCAGCGCAACCCTTCCTGTAAACTCAAGAAAACAAGGATTTTGCGCCCAAAGTATGGGTGGGGGTGCCCGATGTTCCAGCTTTGCCGGCCTACGCAGGTGGCTATCCCAACTGACTCACCTTCACCGCCAGCTTCTCGAACTCCACGGTGCCCAGGCCCCGCGCGGCAGCCATCTCCAGGTAGGGCATCTGCGCCACGTCCAGGTTCCAATACGCCTTGGCGACATAAGCATCAATCGCCACCGGATCGGTTCCGGCAACGATCGTCTTCTTGAGCGCCACGTCTTCCGGGTTGCCGCCCGTCGGCCCGTTGCGCACGAGGATGCGGTAGCAGTCCATGATGGTAAGAGTCGGCAACATGAAACTGGCCAGATCCGCGAGGCTCTGGTGAATCTGCTGATGCAGCCGGTTGCGCTGGCCGCCCAGAATGCCGTACCAGTTCTTCATGCCCAGCGTTGCGCCGGTAAGTACATGGTGTTTGGCAATGGGCAGGTTGAAGATTTTATCGGCTTCCAAAAACGGCGTAAAGACCGGCCATGTTTTCAGCACCACGCCGCCCATATCGACTTCGCGGAAAAGCTCTGGATCGGGCAGGATGACCTCGGCGTGCTCAGCAAGAGCCGCCGCCTGGATGCCGGAGCGATGGAAGCAGCGGCGCGGTTCATTGCAACTGACGTCGGTGACGATAACCCGCTTTGCTCCGGCCTGCCAGCACTGGCGCACAACTTCGGCAACAACATCGGGATTGGTGTTGGCGGCCTGTTCCGGGGTGCGGTCCCAGGCAATGTTTGGTTTGATAACCACCACGTCGTTGCGGCTGACGAAGCGGCCGATGCCGCCCAGATTTTCTAGCGCCTTTTGAACCAGCGCGCGCGGCTCTCCGTTTTGTGCACTTGGGGTCCCCACGGACTCGGGGTCCCCGGCGAGCGATTTTTGCTTGTCGGGGTGAAGGGACGGGTCCTTGTCCGTGGGGTAGTAAACGACCGTCAGATGCGGCCATTGCTCATTAGCCGCAATGCGATGATCGCGCCGATCCGCTTCAGCCAGCGCCGGAGTTGGGTGGAAGCTGTGTTCGCTGAGCCACGCGGCCGCGCCCGCAACGCCCGCCGCTGCTCCGCCGAGACCAAGCAGTTGCAGCATCGCTTCGCGCCGCGTCATGCCTTGTGCGCCACTCGCTGTCTCATCCGGCTTTTTTTTATTTTCCCCAGCCATAATGTTTCTCCCGCTCAAACTTCCATGAGATGAATGCGTTTCGGATCGTTCGTCCCCAATCTGTGAGCCTGGTCGGCAGCCGTGGCAATGTAATGCGGCGGGCGTCCCGCTTCTTCCAGCGTCGGCACGCCTGCCTCGGCGCGCTTGCGCGCGATCATCTGCCAGGCAATCTGATCGACAGCCACGCAATCCTCTCCCACGATGAGCGCGTTGGGATACCAGATATGCTCGGGATGAAAGGCGGGCCCGCCTTCATATATAGAAGAAAACGCGTCGCCGATAATCAGCCGCACCTTTGCCCGGATGGTCGGAAAACAATTCAGATCGGCAATTGCAGGATTGCAGTTGTTTTCGTGCAGATCCTGCGGACGGTCGATCACGCCGTACATATTCTTCATGGCAAAGGTAACGCCCGCCATGGTGTGATCTTTGAGAATAGGCAGATTGATCACCATGCCGCACTCGCGGGTGAGAATTTTAGAGAGCTTCATGCGCACCGTGCCCCAGGATTCATACTGATCCTCGTAACCGGATACGTCGTTGCCAAAGCAGCGAAAATTGCTGGGGTCGGTGTTGATGGCGAGGCCGCACGCCCGAAGATCGCGGGCGCCGCGGTCCCACATCAAAATGTTGCCCGGCTTCACTCCCGCCTGCTGAAGTCGCACGGCCACAGCCTTGGCCAGAACTCCGTGGGTCGAGATTCCTCCGCCCCCAAGGCCGTTCACCTTGAGTCCGATGACCTTGTCCTGCGGCACCAGGCTCTTCCAGGCCTTCAGCGCATCGGTATCTCCGGTATAGGCGGTGATCGCGCGGTCGAGCAGATCGAAGACGCGCTTTACATCCGGTTTTCCATCAGCGCCGTGCAGTGCGGCGTCGCGTGCTACCACCACTTTTGATTTGCCTGCGGATTGATCGAGCGCAGCAGCCAGCCCCAGCCTGCTCTTTGTACCCAGCACCACGGCTCCCGTCGCTGCGGTCTTCAAAAAATCCCTGCGGCTCTTCATGGCAATCCTCGCTTCGTTACGTGACCAGCTCTGCGGTCAGATTATGCGCCAAATCTCGAAATACTTTCTTCGGTCGATCTAAATCTCCATCAAATGAATGTGCCGCGGATCGTCGGTGCCCAAGTTGTGAGCTGCATCCGCGGCGGTGGCGATGTAGCGCGGCGGACGCCCGGCTGCTTCCAGCGTTTTCATCCCCGCCTCGGCGCGCTTGCGCTCGATTATCTGCCAGGCGATTTGATCGACGGCCACGCGGTCCTCGCCAACGATGAGCGCGTTTGGATACCAGAGGCGCTCCGGGTGGAAGCCAGGCCCGCCGTCATAAACGGAGGAGAGTGCATCGCCAATGGTGAAGCGCACCTTCTCA
Source organism: Occallatibacter sp. (assembly GCA_050012015.1). GTDB lineage: Bacteria > Acidobacteriota > Terriglobia > Terriglobales > Acidobacteriaceae > Telmatobacter. The sequence goes on from JBEKHZ010000003.1 coordinate 595,539, forward strand.
CGGACCGCCGGAATGCAGTTCAGGTCGGCGATGCCGGGATTGCAGCCACCACCGTGCAGTTGAAAGGGCCAGTGGACAACTCCGTACATGTTCTTCATGGCGAAGGTCACTCCCGACATCGAGTGGTCTTTGAGGATGGGTAGGCCGATCACCATCGAGCACTCACGCGTGAGGATCTTCGACAGGCGGATGTTTACCGAGCCCCAGCGGACCGATTCGTCCTCGTATCCCGCGTGGTCGGTGCCGAAGCAGCGAATGCGGCTCGGGTCTGTGTTGATGGAGAGACCGCAGACTTCGAGATCTTCGCGATTGCGGTCCCAGATGACGATGTTGCCGGCCTTGATGCCGGCGTGCTGCAGCCGTTCCACCACAGCCAGGATCAGCGCGTAGTGCGTGCAGATGCCCTTGCCGCCAAGGCCGTTGGTCTTGAGACCTATGACCTTGTCCGGACCGAGATCCTTGCCGAGGATGAGCTTCCAGGCTTCGACGGAATTGCTCTGTCCGGTCCACGATGTGACGGCGCGATCAAGCAGGGCCATTACGCGATTCTGGTCGAGCTGGCCGGGACTGGAGTACACATTGGGATCGCGCGCCACAACGACGCGCGACTTGTCGGCAGTGGCGTGCGGCTCGGGCGCAGCAGCCAGCCCCAGCCTGCTCTGCGTCCCCAGCAGCAGGGCTCCCGTCGCGGCTTCCTTCAGAAACTGTCTGCGATTCTTCATCGAGTTCCTCGCTCCTTCGTCGCGGCCTGCGTGCGGCCGCTTGGGTTACAGTTTCGCTTCCACGCTGCGCGCCAGCGCCAGCAGCGCCTGCGGTGTGTCAGGCGTGGACTCATAGGCAACAATGCGCACCAGCGAAGTTCCTTTACGGAAGATGATGCTCTGCGCATATGCGAAGCCTGCATCGCCCAGTTGGATCGGCTTAGCGTCTTTGGTCCCGGTTTCCAGAATCTTGCGAGCCCCGTCCGCGCTGCCCATGGTGTGCACGTCGACAGTCGCCTCTAGCTGGCCCTGATATTTGTAATCGGAAGTCGCTGTGGTGACAACGCCGGCTGAAATGTACTGCTCCGCGTCGCCGTCAATGTACAGGTAGAGGTCTTTAGCCGCAAAGACTCGCGTCTCGCTGGTCTTTTCCCAGCCCGCGACTACGCCCGACTTGGGGAACGGATCCGACCCCTTCTTCTTGCATCCTGTTCCAGCAAATGTGGCAACAATCACAAGCGCCGCAACGACCCACTTCAAATTTGATATGAATTTCACGGCCCATTCTCCTTCATTTTCGGTTGAGCAAAATCTGGCTGCTTGGCGAGCGGCTTTCGCCGATGCTGGTGACATAAACCGCGGGGTGCTCCTGCAGCGGGCAGGCGTACTCGCACGCGCCGCAGCCCACGCAGCGGCTGGGATCGACGCGCGGCTGCTTCACCGTCTTGGTGTTGCCGGCTGAGTCGATAACCTGCGCCTCCTGCACATAAATCGCTTTGGGCGAAACCGGGCACCACTCCTCGCAAACGATGCAGTCGATGGCCATGGCCCAAGGCAAACAGCGGCCGCGGTCGTAGAACGCCGTCCCCAGGCGAATCGGCTGGCTCTGCTGGCCCACGCCAACCACCCAGCCTTTATCCTTTGGCGTAATCTGCCAGATGGCGCCGGTGGGGCAAACCTCCGAGCATAGCACGCAACTGGGCTCGCAGTAGCCGATGCGCGGCACCAGCGTCGGCGTCCACAATCCTTCCAGACCGGCCTGGTCGAGTGTGGGATGCAGCGCAGTGTTGGGGCAGACCTTCATGCACTCGCCGCAGCGAATGCAGCGGGAGAGAAAATCGGTCTCGTCCAGCGAGCCCGGAGGCCTTAACAATCTCTCGTTGCGGCTCTTGCCCAGCCCCGTGTTGGCGCGCATCAGCGGAACAATTGCCACGCCCGCCGCGAGTCCGGTAATTGTCCTGCGCCGGCCCAGGTCGGGCGAGGCAATCTCTTTCTCCTTGCGGAAGAATTTGAATTGAAGGCCGTCGTGCGGGCAAACACCCACACAATTCATGCACATCAGGCACTCGGCCTTGTGCCACGGAACTCCGCCGATAGGGTCGTCGCCGCCCTGGCAGTGGAGCAGGCAGCGGTTGCAGTTGTCGCAGTGAGACTCGTCCTTGTGCAGTCCCAGCACGCTCCAGCGCGAAACTGCGCCCAGCAGCGCGCCCAGCGGACAGATTGCCCTGCACCACAGCCGCGTCACGCGCAAACTGACCGCCAGAATGGCAATGAACAGAATCCCCAGCACCAGCCCTTGCGCGTAATGCGGCTGGCGGAGATCGAGCACCAGGTAGTGCAGAACCGTATGCAGCGTTTCTCCGGTCGCTTTGATCGCCGCCACGTGGCTGTGCTCCAGCGGCGTAAACAATGCACGCGCGGCGGCGTTGATGGCCGGCAGAATCGAAAGCCCGAAGGACCGGACCAGCAAACTGAAGGGATCCAACCAGCCGATTGCCGCCGAGCCGAAAAGCGCGGCCACCAACCCGGCAATCAGCACAACATATTTAACGGTCTGCCATCGCTTATATCTGTTGGCCTCAATGCGCTGCTTGCCGCGCTTCGACTCCGATGGCATATTGCCCACAAAGTGTTGCAGCGTGCCCATGGGGCAGATCCATCCGCAAAAAAAGCGGCCCAGAAAAAGCGTGGGCAGCAGGATGATCAGGCTCCAGATTAAGCCGCGATAAAGTGCATGGCCGGCCAGCACATTCACCAGCGCCACCAGCGGATCCCACTCGAAGTAGAGGCGTACCGGCGCGCTCAGGTGAATCTCCTTCGTGCCGCTGGGAAAGAGGCTGATCGATGTGGAGAGCAGTAGGAAAAAAAAGAGCAGCAGGAAAAACACCTGCGAAATCCTGCGCAACCGCGGCAATCTGGACTGATTCACTTGTCTCCTCCGCGCGCCGGGGAGTTTTGACCTGCTTGATTCATGATTGATGCCCAGACAACCCCCAGACTGTGATCTGCATCACCGATTGGCGGTTCCAGACGGCTGGTGTCGATCTCTCCTAAATGGAACATTATTCACTATCTAGGTGTCTAATCAGATATGATTGTATGCTTTTGACGCTTTTTTTCAAATTACATAGGATGTAACGCGAGGATGTCTTGTGAATGTTGATCCGATTGCAGTGGAGATCGTAGCTACCGACGAATCTGCTTCCTGTGGAGGTATTGGCTTCCCCGCAGGAATTCGATTTCTTGGTTTGTTGCTTCTTCTGTTACTGACTGCGTGTCCTGCGTCCGCAATCAAGGTGCCCCGTGGCATGGATCGTTGTCCTACGCTGGATGCGTGCCTGACATTGCTCAACAACGTCAATCCAACAAACGATGTCTGGGACATAGATAGCGGGAATATTCTGGCCCGCAACCTGAGCCGCTTCGGTGATTCGGCAAAGTATGAATTGTTAAAGCGTTCCGTTGGCTCTGACCCCGCTTGGCGCAGTACCGCCGCGGGAATTCTGGGCGAATGGAAAGCATGGCAACCATCGGATGTACCCGCACTGCTAGAGATACTGCATACGAATGAAGGAGAGTGGGCAGCCGGACCACTTGCCAAAATCGCAACTCCTGAAGCGCTTCAGGCCATGGTCGAACATCTACCCCATGAGCGGATGGATTACGCGAGTACTTTTCTAACGAACCTCGGTGCGAAGGCTGTTCCCTATCTCTTTCCTCTGCTGCAAGACGACGAAAAGTATAAGTCTGCTGATCGTGTAATTGCCACCATGCGTCCCACTCCGATTTCCTTCGCGGCAGGTTGGGTAACCATTGCTCTTGATCCTGAGAAGAACGTGAAGGAACGTCTGGCAGCGTTGCGAGGCATTGCAGCGCTTGGTCAAGCGGCAACATCTACCGGAGCAAGCCTTCACGCGCTGCAGAACGACTCCAATGCTTTACTTGTGAAACAGGTTCACCTCACGCTGAGGGCAATTCAAGATCCTATCGTAGTGAGCGAACTCGCAAAAGCGTGTCAGCCGAAAGCAGAGCAATTTGACATGCTGGCGCTCGATTCTGATTTGTGCCTGAGAGAGATTGCCGAATATGATTTAACAGCGCGGGATAGCGGCAGCTTACTCCTGCCGTTTCTGTCATCGAAAAACGGAGCTGAACGGGCTTATGGCATCGCGACGCTGGGCTTGATCGGCTACGTTCCTGCAACTCCACAGATTGAGGAGGCGCTGAATTCGCCGGATTGGCGCATTACGCATGCCGCGGTTTGGAGCCTTGGGTGGCTTGGAGACAAGAATGCCCTGCCCCAGCTTGACAAGATTGCGTCAAATCACTGGCTTCCGGAGTTGAGAAACAATGCGGCGAAGGTGTCTGTGGCTCTTCGTTCGCCGAATGGGCGCGTTGAACATTCTCCCTGGAAACTTCCGACTGGAAATTATTCCAATGATCCTTTCATGATTGTCAGCGATGGAATTGGCTATGAAACACGCCCGTGTAAAGAAAACCAGTGGAAGTGGAATCAGGAAACATTCAAGCTGAGCATGATTCATGAAGATCGCGCGAGTTCTCTGCGCTTCAGAAACGGCAATATGTGGGGTGAACTCGTCGGAACAAATCATGGCGAATGGGGTGGAGAGCTCGCCTGGTTGCCATATCAAGGGCAGGCTCAAACATTGCTCAGAGACAACGTAGTCGATATGAAATATGGCTCTGACGGTGCGATTGTCCTGTTCGGACTGGCGCACATGAGCTTCAATTATGGATATGTGCTTAAGGTCAGCCGCAACTCTGACGGGACGTGGGATGAAAGCGAAGTTGCGCGCTTGCCGGGCGAGCCAAACGCATGGACCGACTTTGCGCCCGATCTGTTTGCAATTCGCGTTCATGGTAGGGTTGTGATTGTCTCTACCCAAGATGGAATTATCGGTCTGGCGACCTGTTCTTCATGGTAATTTGCAGATAATTACCTTCAACCGGCGCACACTGGCAGAATGAACAAAAGTGGGCAAAGCACGCGGTCAATTTGTCAGGGATGTGCCTGGTCCGTACCCCTGAGGGGGTACCCCCACCCCCCTCCCCCCGGGGGTACGATTCTCCGTTTCTTCGCCCAATATTTTGCAGATTATTTCGTAAAACTATGAATATTGATCACAGGTGATTGATCAGCGAGGCAATGCATGCCGCGCCAAAGCCGTTGTCGATGTTGACCACGGAAACGTTGGGCGAGCAGGTGTTCAACATTCCCAGCAGCGCGGCAATGCCGCCAAACGAGGCTCCATAACCCACGCTCGTTGGCACGGCCACCACCGGCGCATTCACCAGTCCGCCGACCACGGTGGGCAGCGCGCCTTCCATGCCGGCGCAAACAATCAGCACGCGCGCGGCCTGCAAACCACTCTTTTGCGCCAGCAGGCGATGAATTCCCGCCACGCCGACGTCGGCAATGAGCTCGACGGTGTTTCCCATCAACCGCGCGGTCACCACGGCCTCTTCGGCCACCGGCAGATCGCTGGTGCCGGCGCAGACCACGGCGATGCTTCCCTTGCCGGGAGTGGTTTCGGCTTGCGTCAGCGTAATGGCGCGGGCCGTCTCGTGAAACTCGGCGCGTGGCTCGACGGCGTGAACGGCATCAAACATTTCACGCGTCACACGCGTGGCCAGCACATTGCCTCCGGCTTTGGACATGCGGGCAAAGATGGTAGCTACCTGCGCGGCGGTTTTTCCTGAGGCAAAGATGACCTCCGGCATTCCGGTGCGCAGCGCGCGATGGTGGTCAAGCTTGGCAAAGCCAATGTCCTCGAAGGGCAGATCCTTCAGGCGATCAACGGCGTCGTTGACCGTCATACGGCCTTCGCGGACTTCGTTGAGCAGCGTTTCTATGCGTGCGCGATCCATCTCAGACCTTCCGGAAAAGTAAGTTAAGTTGATGCAGTTCCTAAAGAAATCGCCTGTTACAAAGCTCAATTACTTGGGCGCTTCGCCCTGGTTGCATTTCAGCGATTCCTTTCGCGTCCAGTCAGTCACTGTCACCGCGATGCCTTGCATGCAGTAGGTGACTCCGTCAAACGGCACGCCTGTGAACTCGATGCCGTCGCCAACATTCGGTCGTGGGTCCTTGACCAGCAGGTTATAGAGCTTTCCGCTTTTCACATCCTTCAGCACCAGGCATCGCATTTCGACGCCTGCTTCCACGCATCCTTCCGCTCGCACCTGTTTAGGTTCAGGAGCGGGGCCTGCGCCGGACGCTGCTGCAACTCCAGCAAGTATCAATGCCGCTACTGCCAACAGAACTCGTTTCATGCTCATTCTCCTTTGTGGATTTTTGCGTATGCTTGCATGGCTTCCTCCATTACCTGCTTGAGAGGAACTGAATTATCCGCGGCTATCTTGCGGCAATCCTCATACTCCGGCGCGGCGTTAGCAATCTTTCCGGAGTTAAAGCGGGCAATCTTGATGCGCACTTTACCCAAACTTGTCTTGACTTCAACAAACTCGCGCGCCAGTGCAACTTTGTTCTCCAGCCTCCAGCGCAAGCCGATTGTAGTGGTCTCGCGGAAGATCAGCTCCTGCAGCGCAGGAACCAGATCGGGACGGCAAAGCACGGTCATCTGCACGCCCGCGCGCCCTTTCTTCATCTGCACCGTAGCGCGATAAACGTCCCATGCGCCAGAGGCCAGCAATAACTCGCTGACATAACTCAATAACTGTGGATTGCAATCGTCGATAATTGTCTCGATCACCGCAATCGATTCAGCAGCAATCGCGGCGGCCTCTTCTTCGCCCACCAGCAATCGCAGCAGGTTGGGTTGCCCCGGCGTCTCGCGCCCGCCCGCGCCGTAGCCAGTTTTCAGGATGCGCATCGCCGGCAGCGCTGCATACCGCACATCGAGCATCCGCAACAGTGCCGCGCCAGTCGGTGTCACGCGCTCCATTGGCTCGCCAGCTGCGTAGACCGGAGCATCGCCCAGCAAAGCTAGCGTAGCCGGTGCGGGAACAGGAAGCGTGCCGTGCTGACAAACGACAGTTCCGCTGCCTACATTGAGCGGCGAGCAGAGCCAGCGGGCAACACCCAGCTCTTGGCCCAGCGCCTCTGCGCCCGCGGCGGCGCAGACGATATCGACAATGGTGTCCACCGCGCCCACCTCGTGGAAATGCACCTTTTCGACGGGGATGGAATGAATGGCGGCTTCAGCCTCGCCTAGTAATTGGAAGGCGCGAATCGAGCGTTGTTTCACCGCGTCCGCGAGCGACGTGGAGCGAATGATATCGACAATCGCCGATAAGGAGCGGTGATGGGTATGGTGCTGGTGCTTTTCGTGGGTATGAGCATGTCCCGGATGGTCGTTGTGAACATGTGCCTGTTCAACCGCCGGAGTATCGGACGTAATTACGTCTACCTTGATTGCGGAAATTCCGCCGCGGTTCACCTTGCGCATCTCCAGGCGCGCGCCCACATTCAGCGCAGCCGTCGCCTCCTCAAGGCAGGCGAAGGGAACGCCCGCATCCACCAGGGCGCCCAGCAGCATGTCGCCGCTAATGCCGGAAAAGCAATCCAGATAACCAGTACGCATCGCAAGTTGATTCTAAACCGTCAGCTATGCACCGCGCTTCGCCAGCGCTTCCACCGGCAAAATCGCACTCCCCAGAATTTCATTCATCGACCCTGAGCGAAAACCTGCGCAATCGAGCGTGACATATTGAAAGCCGGCCAGCTTAAGAGCGGCAGTAATGGCATCCAGCATCTCCATCTTGAGGGCGCGCGGCATCTCGGCGCGAGCCAGCTCCACGCGGGCCAGCTCGCCGTGATGACGAACGCGCAATTCGAGAAAGCCCAACTGCCGCAGGCTCTCCTCCGCTTTCTCCACCTGTTCGAGAACCTCGCGGGTCACGGTGCGCCCATACTCAACGCGTGAGGAGAGGCAGGGAGCAGCCGGACGATCCCACAGCGTGTAGCCGGCAGCTCGAGCGAGAGCGCGAATTTCTTTTTTAGTCAACCCTACCTCAGCCAGCGGCGCCAACACGGCGTGTTCCTCGGCCGCACGTTGTCCCGGACGATAATCCCTGGTGTCATCGGCGTTCATGCCATAGGCGATGTTCTTGAATCCCAGCCTGGGCCCCAGTTCCTCCATTGTCTGAAAGAGTTCGTCCTTGCAATGAAAGCATCGCTGTGCGTCGTTGCGTTGATACTCTGGCCGGCTCAACTCTTCGGTTGCGATGATGTGCAGCGGAATCCCCTGCGCGCGCGCAAAGTCGCAAGCCTGCTCGAAGTCGCGGCGGGCCAGGCTGGGAGAGTCGGCCAAGACGGCGATCATGCCATTGCCGAGAACACGATGCGCCGTGGCCGCCAGAAACGCGGAGTCAACGCCACCGGAGTAAGCCACCATCAGGCTGCCTGACTGTCGCAGACGCTCTTCCAGTGCGCGCAGCTTCAGCACCGCCGTATCGCCGCTGCCGGACGTGTTCTGTACGTTTCTATTCTGCTGTAACTTATTTTGCGCACGCGCCTTCATAAACCGATTATACGCTGCTGATGGTTTGAGGGATGAAGGCGCCCGGAGCAGTCCCACAGATTTAGCTTTATGCAGTTGGCGTATTCACTGCCCTTCGGCTGGCGGCGTGGGCGGGCGCAACTGAAACAACAGGCTTTCTGGCGATGGGCATCTGGCCATAAAGCACTTCATGCCAGCGCGCCGCAATTCGAGGCTCTGAAAACGGTTTGGATACGCCCCGCGCCGCTTTCCCAAGTTTTTGACGCAACACCGGATCTTCGCCAAGTTCTACTATTGCGCTGGCTAGAGCATCTACTCGCTCGGCCGGTATGAGCAGCCCATTTACTCCGTTCCGTATCACTTCGCGCGGGCCGTTCGGACAATCGAAGCTGATGCAAGGCGCGCCACAGGTCATTGCCTCGATAAGCACAAAGGGCAAACCCTCGAAGCGTGAGCTGAGAACAAAGATTCCGCATGCCGAGTACAAAGAATACGGGTTGTCTGAAAACGGCGCAAAAGTGACGCTACTCTCGATTCCGAGGCTGCTTGCCAGCCGCACTAGCTGCTCGTGCAATTGCCCGTCGCCCACGACGCGCAGCGACCAGTTGGGCAGCTTCGGGCTGGCAACCGACCACGCTGCAAGCAGCAGATCAAATCCCTTCTCATTCGATAGTCTTCCCATGGCCAGAACTTCCTTGCGTCGAATCGCGCCGTTGGGACCTGGCGATAGCACGATGTTGGGAATGCGAGAAACCGTTCCCGCCGGAGCATAGAGCGCCGCATACAGATCCTGATCGCTCTTGGTCAGCGTGATTATCCGCGACGCCAGCAGGGACGCGATCATTCTGGCCAGTCTGCCGCGCGGCCTGGTGACGCTGTTGGATACTGGGAAATGCTCCCATACAGCCAACTTGACGCCGGGGACAAATGTAGCCAGCAAGGCGACAATTAGTCGGTTCGCCCCAGTGCACACGATCCACTCGGGACGCAACTGGAAGACATGTTTGGCGAAAGCGCACGCCAGCCATGGATAGTCCAGAAAGCATGGCCATGGCTTTTTGAGATCATAACTAACACTGACTCTGCTTTCCAGGGGAAAACCCGGCGTTTTTCCCAGACCATACATCGACCAGATTGATATCGACTCGCCACGAACGGAAAGTGCGTTGGCAAGACTGACTTGTGCGCGCTCCGAGCCTGCGCGCGCCGTAACATTGTGTATGATAAAGCAGATCTTCATCAGGGCCCCGGGCATTGCCCTGTCGCGCGCATTGTTAGAGCGCCCTAACGTCAGGATTGGAATCCCGGCGTTCGCAATGCCATCTTCAGGCGGAGACGGAGAAGGAAATACCGCGCTTGCCATGGCGAAACCAAAGCTGATAGTGCCAGGAGGCAATAGCACAACACCCGGCTATGGGATTGAAGCCCCCTGTGAACGCATTTCATGGCAAGTCGAAAGACACCGTTCTCCACCCTGCTGGACCTGACTGCACGCTCATAGCCTTCCCTGCTGAAGCTGTCTTGACCATTTCTCATTCTTTCGCGATATAAGTGTGTAATGTAGTAATGCGCCTTCCGCTGTTCCAGACGCGAAGAGATATTGCCGGGTCGCGTTCGAATCAGCATTAAAGATTCAGGGAGATTCGATATGCAATATCCAGCGGTGATGGCGCGAAGCAGAAAATCATAGTCCTCCGCAACAGAAATCTCCCTATATCCGGATAGCGTGTCATATACTTGGCGTCTCGCAAGCCAGATATGGCTGCACGGGGGAGCAAGCAACATGGTCTTGGTGACAGATTCCTGAGTTATCGGCTTCAAGGAGACGCTCAACCCGGGAATTGGTTGCCCGAGCTCATCGATTGCCGAGGTTGAGCAGCCAACAAGAGCAATATCTGGATTATCTTCAAGAAACTGGAGTTGCTTCTCTAACCGTGTTGGCAACGCGATATCATCGCCATCCATCCTCGCAATGTATAGAGCGTGACAGAATCCGAGTCCATGATTGAGAGCATGCCAAAGACCCTGATTCTTTGCTGACCGGACGATTACAATGCGCGAGTCGCAGGAGGCCATCTGCTCAACAATCCGCAACGTACCGTCTGTAGATCCGTCGTCAACTACTACTATCTCGATATCGGTAACGGTTTGCGCCCGGATGCTGGTTAGTGCTTCAACAACATAAGATTCTACGTTGTAAACCGCCATTAACACGCTAATTCTGTCCATGCCCATCCTTTCCGAGATATGCAGCATTCGTGTTTTCTCCGAACGTGCAGGCTTCATCGCGTGAAGTTCCGCGCAACGCTGCCAGAAGTCCAAGCGCGGCAAAGAAATATGGCATGGACGTGCTCACCAGGGAGAACCCGTTGATCGCCACGGGGAGAATGAGAAAATAGATTGATAAAGGACACTTTCGCGAAAGTATCCACACGTAAACGATTAATAACAAAGAACCGCCAATGCCCAGTTCAAGCACCAGTGTTGCAATAATGTTATGTGCAAAGATTCCAGCAAGATTAAATAAGTTACCTGCGCCGATCCCGAATAGCCTTTGCACTACATCTGCCCTGTGGTATGTATCAGTCATGAGCGACAGAATAAAGAACTTAGATGATAGACTGCCATCTATGTCGTGTATTGCCTCTGATCCCTGCGTGGTGAAGTTAATGAATAACCGAATGATGACCAACGCTTGCGCCGAAAGCAGTCCAAATAACGTCCATGCACGCCAGCGCCAGAGTTTGTACACTACAAGTTGGCAAATTCCTGCAGCTATCGATGCCCTGGATAAAGTAGCGAACAAAAGCAGGTATGCCAGCATCCATTTCTTTCGTCCTATTTGTTTTCTGAAAGCAAACATAACCGCCAGCAGGCAAAGAATTTCGATGCCGGCAAAGTTAGAGTCAAAGAAAAAGAGACTGGCTTTGTAGAGATAGAAACTGTCAGTAACATCCGTTTCATCGGTTGCTGGCATATAGGGTGAGAAGATAAATCGAGTAACACACTCGATCGCTAGAAACATGAGAATCCAATGAATAATGCGAGGCATAATGCTTCTGAGACGCGATGGCGGATACGATCTAGCTAGAAGCAGTATGGTCGGCGCAATCGACAAAGAAGTTAGAAATAGAAAAGGCGTCAGATAATTCTTATCCAAAGCAGAGCTGTGCAGGAGGCCGATCGCCTGCGAAACAGCGATCACAAATATAAGAATGAGAGTGGCGCATACGTCGATTTCGAGACGGACCAGGTAACAACACAGTGCAACTGTACACAACACGAGTAGAAATATTTGCGATAGGTTGATATGGATGAGAACCGGAACGAAGGAAAAAACCAAAATTGTGTGCAAGGAAAATAACCTGACTGACGCCGACAGGAAGCCGGGTAATTCGAGGGTTTGTTGCCGTAGCGTCAAGCCAATAGAATTAGAAGCCATTGCAAAGCCTCAATCCTCGTGGTTTTACGCAGTAGAACGATATGTCTAACGCTAGAGCAAAAGCATGTCTCAATGCCGCTGCATAAGCTGTATATACGCCATTCTGCGATGGCTTGCTGCCGTTATCTAATTCATTACTTAGATAACTAAGATTCATGCCGCCTCACCCCCGCTCATAATCAATGGGTCCATGGCCAAATATCTGCAGCGGGCGCGCACAAAGATGATCAGTGCGGAAGGCAGGCCTATACCTGCCGAGACTGCCAGATAGCCGAGCGTAACGCCGCAGTTACCCCATCGAGGCGCTGCGCACAAAGCCATCAGCAGGGTGAGCGAAGCCACCGCCAGCGATTGCCAAAGAAATGGCTCTCGCTTGAAGGAACGCAACAATGTTGCCATGCTCTGCACTACACAGCTGGCGCCAGCAGCAAGCACAAGCATCGCAAACAGTCGCGGCGATACCATGCGCGCCGACAACTGGGGAGCGACAATGCTCAACAACATTGCTGCCGCATCCGCGGCCAGCGCAATCATGGCGAAGACTGCCATAGACTGGCCCAGCGTACGCAGAAACAGCCGGTCAAGCCCGTGAAACTCGCGCTGTGCAATCAATCGGCCGAAAGGCGTAGCCTTTGTCGTGATCCAGGGAAGCACCAGGCCCGTCATGTAGCCGGTAATTGAAAGCGACATGCCCATCTGTCCGGCTTCGACGGGCCCGCGTAGCGCAAAAAGAATGGGTATGAAGACCTGAATCGTGAAGTAGGAGCACATCCAGCTAATCGCAATGCGCCATTGGAAGGGCCATACTTCGCGGCTCCAGCAAATGGAGGCGCCCAGGATTTGATGACCGAGCAGCCCCGTCAGCAGACGGCGGCGCGTGGCAAGAAAGAATAGGCCGGTTCCAACCTGACCCAAAATCACCAGCGCCGGCGAATAAAGTCCATGATGCAGGAGCATGGCGGTCCACGCCAACGCCATGCCAACCACCGCCTGACGCAGCCGTAGTGCGGCTACCGCGCGCACTTGTCCGCATCCATCCATAAAGGAGTAGAAAGGCTGGCACCACAGGCCGGCCATCGACGCGGTTACAGCCAGCAGCCAGGGCCCTTGCCAGGCCACCTGTACCGCTGTTGGCGTTGCATTGTGCGCCAAGAAGAGCGCCCCCAGTGGCGCCAGAATCATGCCCATTGCTGCGGCGGCCACGCTGTACCATCGCACACTCAGCTGAAGCGCGGAGGCCAGCCGCGCGTGAGCCGCCGGATCACCGCTTACGCTGCCGTTTCCATGCAGTTCCAGGGAAATGCATTCATGCGCCGCCAACTGCTGAATTACAACTGAAAAGCCCAGCTCGAAGACCATCTGCAGCGCGACCAGGCTGAGCAGCGTGTAGTAGTAGCCCTGTTCGATAGGTGACAGAAAGCGGGCAATAAGCAAAACCGTCACCGTGCTGCCTGCAATACTCACCGTCCTCGCTAGAGAGGTAAAGGCGACGGCGCCATCCAGGCCCAGCGCCTGCCGAATACTCATCGCGCCCCTCCACCCCAGGCATCTTCGAGCGCCAGGGTCCAGGAGCCTGCGCGGCGACGAAGAATGCGCAGAACTACAACGGCCTCGGTTGCCAGCGCAAGCGCCAGCGCCAGCGGCAGTGACACCAGCAGCGCACCCAGCACAATCCAGATTCTGAACTGTGATGCGGGGTGGTCGGGAACAACTGCCGCATCAACTATCTGCGCCTGCGCGCCCTGCCGCGCCTCGTCAACCCGCGCTACCTCCTGAAGACGCATCAACAGGCTCACAACCGTCTCGCGATACTTCACCTCGCGCAGCGCGCGCGCATACTCCAGGCCCGCCTGGCTCACCGTGCCCTTGGGCGCCACCAAATCGCCGCTGAGGCGATCATGAGCCACGTCCATGGCGGCCAACTGCGCCTCCAGGCTCGACAACTCCTGTTGCGCGCGCTCCAGATCCGGATTCTCTTCGGCGGCAAACTGGCGCATCGCCTGGATCTCGACCTTCTTGGCCGCGACCTGGGCGCGCAAGACGGCCGCCGCGGCGATCATCGCGTGGGCCTGGCCGTCCATCTCCATCACGCCGGTGCGTTGCTCGGTTTGTTTCATCTCCTCTTCAGCGCGCGCAAGATTCTCGCTTGCTTCAGCTACTTGCCGCTCGAAGAAGAGTCTCCGCCCGGTCGCCTCGTTCACCGCCAGGTTTGCAGACAAGCGCCGGTACTCCTCCACCCATCCGTTGGCCATCTCCGCAGCCCGGCGCGGGTCCCGGTCGGTCACCGAAAGGCGAATCAACCCGTCCTTTAATCCGTTGTCTATGTAGGTCTTCTTCTCCCACTTTTTGCGTGCCGACGACAGGCGCTTCACGTTGTAGAGCGCTTGCAGATGAAATCGCGCCACCATCGCGTCCTCCACCGTCCGGCTCTTCAGTAGGGATACCTGCAAGTCATTGGGGTTTTTAAGGCCTAGAGCGCTTGCGCTCACTCCTGTCATGGAATTAAGGCTGCTCAATTGCGCCATCATGGCCGATCCCGCAGACCCGCCCTGCTGGGGCGGCATGATGACAGTGGTGGCTACATATCGGCTGGGCAGAAGCAAGGCAACCGCCAAGCCCAGCACAACGATAGCCAGCGCAGCAATGCCAACCAGCTTTCTGCGTTTGATCGCCACACGGATTATTGGAGGCAGAGTACTGGCTGAAGTTTGGGATGCGAGTGCAATGGGTTCCTGACCTTCTGTTGGCACGTGGAGCGTCCTCTTTGCAGCAGGTTGGTTATTCTCTTGAGCCGTGCGGTGCGCACCTGATGCGGAATTCTGCACACTTGTTTCGGATTAAAAGCTGATCATCATCGCACTTTCTGCCGCCGTTGGCAAAAAAAGCAGTTGCGAATGGATTACCAGGTCGCACAACTGAAACTGCGCCAAGATTACCCGCAAAAGGATCACCATGAACGGAGAAGTAGAGAAAACCACGCGTGCAAAATCGATTATGGGAAGACCCTCACAGATCTGTTCGATTTCGGAACAGTATCAATCTCCTCTTGCAATATTTCGTTCGTTCCGCCAGACAGATGTGTAAACAATGGGGAGTCTATGAGAAACCATTCATTTACTCGCTCTCTCCTTCGCCGTATGATGATGCTCTGCGTCGCCGGCGCCGCTATTCACGTTTTCTGCGCGCTTGATTTGCGCGCCCAGTGTTCCGCTGACGACGACCCAGATTCTTATGGTTGCCAGATGCAACAGACTGCGCCTCCGCCTTCCGCGACCCAGTCACAGGCATCACCTACTGTATTGTCGATGCAGGAAACTCCACAACAGAGTACGCCAAAGGCAGATCGCTCCACGGAGGCCTCGTCCAATGAAAGCCTCTCCGGTGGCGCAAATTATACCGAGCAGGAGTCGCGCAATGGGTTGAACCCAGCCGGACTGCGCCAAATGCAAACCTTGCCTCCTGAGCCTCCCACTGAGTTTCAGCGTTTTGTGGCTGCCTCCACAGGCCGTATGCTGCCTATTTATGGAGCCCGTCTATTCGCCATGCGGCCTGCCTCTTTTGGCCCCCTCGAACAAGGGCCCGCTCCGCAGGACATGGTGGTCGGCGCTGGAGATGAATTGCGCATCCGCATATGGGGACAAATCAACTTCAGCGCTAATCTTCGTGTCAGCCGCGAGGGAGAGATCTATCTTCCCAAGGCAGGAGCCGTTCATGTTGCCGGTCTCGCCTTTTCCTCCGTCGCCGGCCACCTGCGAACCGCGCTCGAGCGCGTCTACCGCAACTTCGAGCTGAGCGTGGACATGGGCGAGATTCACTCCATCCAGATCTATGTGACCGGGTATGCGCGGCAACCTGGAGAGTACACGGTAAGCGCGCTCAGCACGCTGGTGAATGCGGTCTTTTTATGTGGCGGCCCTTCCGGCGCCGGTTCCATGCGCCACCTCGAGTTGAGGCGCGAGGGCAAGGTGCTCACGGACTTCGATCTCTATGCGCTGCTGGTAAAGGGTGATAAGACAGGCGATGTGCAACTGCAACCGGGTGACGTGCTGTATATTCCCGCCGCGGGACCGCAGGTGGCGCTGCTAGGCAGCGTGCGGATTGCCTCCATCTACGAGCTTCGCGGCGATGAGTCAATCGAGGAGTTGTTGAACACATCTGGCGGCAGAACCGCGATAGCCTCCGGCGGGCGCATCTCAGTGGAGCGCATTGAAGACCACTCTAGTCGCCGCGCCTTCGAACTGAATGCCGATCCGGCCGGCCTGGCGACCTTGCTGGCCGATGGCGACATTGTACGAATCGATCCCATCGTTTCTAGCTATCACGAGACGGTCACGCTACGCGGATCTGTGGCCAACCCGGGGCGCTTCCTTTGGCATCAGGGCATGCGGCTCAGCGAGCTGATGCCCGACAAGGATTCGCTTCTGTCGCGTGACTATTGGTGGCAGCGCACTCAGCTCGGACTTCCCGCCCCGGAGTTTACGCCCTTCAACTCTCTCGGTTCGCAACCACAAACGGATCGCTTTCCAACGCAACAAATAGACAGCTACGCGGAATCGACTCGCGGAACACAGACACAGCCTTCAGCCGGCGATCAATCCGCGGCGATGCGTAAGGCCTTGGACACCCGATCTTCGTTAGCGGCAGGCGTTCTGGCCAGTACTGAGGTTAGCAACCCGGCAGGTAGAGAAACTGCGCTGCTCCGCCCCGCTTATCAAACTGACTGGGACTACGCCGTGATTGAGCGGCTGGACACGGCCACCATGGCCACTTCGCTGATTCCCTTCAATCTCGGCAAGCTGGTGCTCAGCCATGATGCTTCGCAGGACCTTGAACTTCAGCCCGGCGATATAGTCACGGTTTTCTCGCAAGACGACATCCACCAGCCAATCAACAGGCAGACAAAATACGTGCGGCTGGAAGGTGAGTTCGTCCAGGCTGGCGTTTACAGCGTACTGCCCAGCGAAACTTTGCGCTCGCTGGTCAAGCGCGCCGGAGGCCTGACGGACAAGGCCTATCTTTACGGGTCGGAATTCACCCGTTTGAGCACCCGGGCTATCGAACAGCAGCGTTTGAAAGAGTACGCCGATCGCCTCGAGCATCAGCTGGCGCGCGGCTCGATTAAAATGGCCGGTTTGGGGAACGGCAGCTCTAACAGCAATTCGCAAGAGACCGGAATCCAGGGACAAGTCAACTCCTTCGACCGCGATCTCATCGCGCGGCTGCGCCAGTTGCAGCTCACAGGAAGAATTGTGCTCAATATGCGCCCACGCAGCGCAGGAGAGAACGACCTGCCGGAGACGCCGCTTGAGGACGGCGATAAATTACTGGTACCGCCCACTCCATCCACCGTACAAGTGGTCGGCTCGGTGCTGAACCAGAATGCATTCCTTTATCACAACGGCGCTAGCGTAGGCGAATATCTTCACCTTGCCGGTGGCCCCAACCGTGACGCAGATCGCAGGCAGACCTTTGTTCTAAGAGCCGACGGATCTGTGGTCGGCCACAACGTAGGCCAGTCGATCTTTTCCTCTGGCTTTAACAATGTGCGCCTTTATCCCGGCGATACCATCGTTGTGCCGGAGAAAAATATCGGACCCGGCGCCATGCATGAGTTCCTGGCCTGGTCGCAGATGTTCTCCCAATTGGCTCTGGGCGCAGCCGCCATCGATGTGCTCAAGTAAACGGATGCGCGGAATCTTTTTGCATCGCTTCACCTTGCGCGTGGTGTCTTCGCGTTGCACGTAAAGTTATCTTATTAGAGCTGGCTCATCGAATGTCGGCAGCGGGACACTTCACAATACTGCCTCTTCGATCCTTCGATTTCTCCCTCTTCGTCCTCATATTCACAGCCCATGCTGCCGACAAAGCTACTGTAGTTAATCTCGCCGGTGAGAGATCAAATCAATTGACTATGCGGCTCGTGGATTCGGCCATGTTCTCTAGCCGATACGCTCGTGTTCTGCCAATGTTCTACATGTTCAACTTGCTTTCGAGGTTCACTTTATGTTGTTATCCTGCCGCGACTTAGAGCCGAGCGACAATTCCGTCCCTTCTTTCCCTATCTCCTCGCTACAACCTCTTCATTACAATGCGCCTGATCAAGAGGCGCGCCTCGAGAGTCCCACTGCCAGCGCCTGGAGCCTTTCTTTCACCAAGCGGTTGTTCGATCTGTCGGTTGCGATGCTGATTTTAGTGCTGTTTGGAGCACCTATGCTGGCGGTCGCAATGTGTGTGCTTCTGACGTCACCTGGACCTGCGTTTTTTAGCCAGTATCGTGTTGGCCGGGGAGGGCGATTCTTTCGCATCTATAAGTTCCGCACCATGTCTTACGGCGCGGAGAGCAACGGCCCCGGCCTCACCACGAACGGGGATTGCCGCATTACCGCCATGGGCCGCTGGATGCGCAAGCTCAAAATCGATGAATTTCCGCAGTTTTACAACGTCCTGCGCGGCGACATGAGCCTGGTCGGCCCGCGTCCCAAGCTGCCGCAGTATCTGGGCATTGCCAATATGCCCTATCGTCCCGGCGTCACCGGCGCGGCTTCGCTCGCCTTCCGCCATGAAGAGGAGATCCTGAGTCGCGTTCACCCCAGCCAGCTGGACGATTTCTACAACCGGCATATCCGGCCGCTGAAGGCGCGCATCGATGCGCGCTATATGTGCCGGGCCACCTTCTGGAGCGATATGCGCATGATTGGCGCTACATTGATTGCCTGCCTGACGCCCGCGTCCAATCCCACCGTCTTTCGCCGCGCCACGACAACGCGAGTTTTGGACTTCCAACGATTGCCGGCCCAGGAGAGCTGCTCCGCTAAGTCCTTTGAAACAGCAATTTGACATGCGTGGAGACCCGCAGAGACGAAGAGTGCGTCCCTGATAGCAGCCATGAAGAGATGGCGGAGGGCAAAGCCAGGATTCTGGAGGCTGATGTGGGCACGGCGGTGCGGATGATGCGCGGCCATTTTGCAGCGGAATAGCCCACACGCCGCCTCACAAGTCGCAACGTGACGTTCGAAGCACACTCAATTTGCTTGTTTGAGGCTTTAGATTGCGGGAAACGTGCGCATATAAGGACATGAAAACCTGCTATTAGGGCATGATTTTCTGCTTAAAAGGCACTTTTTCGCCAAACTTTCGCCATTTTACGATAAACGCCCTAACTTATTATTTATGAATAGTTTAAGAATATTTCTCTGACCAATTTGCAGATAATTACGAGGAGTTGACCTAGTCTTGACCTAGGTCAATCAGAGGGAGATTTATGCCGACGGTGAACATCTACGAAGCCAGAACCAAGCTCGCCGAGCTGGCGGATCTGGCGGCGAGCGGGACGGATGTGGTGATTACGCGCAGGGGAAAGGCGGTGGCGCGGATCACCCGGCTTGAGACGGGTAAGCGGCCGATTCGTTCTGGACTGATGGAGGGCGAGGGATGGATGGCGGATGACTTTGACTGGCCCCTGCCGGATGAGGTTCAAGCAAGGTTCGAGGGGCGGCGATGAAGATACTTCTGGATACGCGGATTCTGTTTTGGTGGTTTTACATCATCAATCGCGTGCCTGCGCTAGCCCGGGAACAAATTCTCGCGGCGGAGACGGTGTATGTTTCCTCGGCATCGATTTTAGAGATTGCGGTCAAAGGCCGCCTGAAAAAGATCGCAGTTGATCCCATGCGTTTGGCACAAAGCATCGAGGCAACGGGGTTTCATGAGCTGCCGGTTACAGCGAGACATGCGGCGATGGTGGCGAGCCTGCCGCCGCATCACAGCGATCCGTTTGACCGGATACTGATTGCGCAGGCGATGAGCGAGCCGCTGCATTTGATTACGACGGATGCGAAGTTGAAGCCGTATAGTGAGTTGGTGGTGCTGGTGTGAGGGCGGAAAGTTATCCCAGGTCCGAAAATCCGGACCTGGGATAACTAATTTCAGAGTAGATTGAGAAATGGCCACCCGCCAATGAAATGACTCGACAGATATAACTCGTATATACTAATATCTAACGTTAAATACAGGACATGAGTTTCGATCTACGTTTTGCTTCGTTGTAAATGTTTTCATAAAGTAATCCCATCGCTCGTAGAAGGGAGAATTAGATGGCAGACCCACGCACCGGGACGGACAAACGAAACATCTCTAAGGAGCTCTGGGAGACTCTGGAAACTCTAAGCGATGATGCACAACAAATGACCCTTCGTAAGGCTAAGGAACTCACCTTCGATCTCAATAAAGGCACTATCCCTTTTGATGAAACACTTATAAATCTCACTAACAACCGCGACGTTCTTCTTGACTCTATTAAGAGGGCACGATTACAGCAGCTCCCCCTGAAAATTCAAGAAACTATCCTCACGGACGCGAGAAAAGTTTCAAGCCACCTAGCTTCAATAGCGAACGGGAGTGACGCGATAATACCACTTGAGAGCGCCGTAGAAGAACTGACCGCATCCGTCTGGTATTCCGGCCTACAGAACATGACCGGCTCAATTCTCGGATTTCAAAAGAAGGTGAACCAACTTAAAACACTTGAGACCGCTCTTGGAGCTGCAAAACGCCAGGCTGAAGAATTTACCTTAAAGGAGGCAAAAGCAACAAACGCGGTTTCACAAATTGAAGCTCTATCAGAAACAGCTCTCAAGACATCATCAAAAATCAGTGAAACCGCAGCTATGGCGGAAACCATTGCAACCCAAATAAAGGGGTCCGAACAACAGACCCAGGCCTCATTAGCAACCATCGCGCAAAGCATCAAGACCGCCAATGACGGCGCAGCCGCAATCGGAGTTCATGCCTCCGAGACAGAAGCATCGACGCAACGCGCAAAAGAGCTATTGAGCGAATCCGAGGCACTCCGAAGTGCCTACAAATCGTTAGAAGAGGGGCTAAAAACGCTGACGACTTCCACCGAATCTGCATTGACGGCGTCGCAGAATTCCCAAGAAGCACGGATTCTATCACTCGAAGAAAACACAAAGACGGGAATTGAGTCACTCCGATCATCAACAGTCGAGGCAACTGAAATCCTCAAGGCGGAGACCAATGCAAAAATCGCTGCCGCATTGGCCACTCTCCAGAAGGCAGAGGAGGATCGTGCGGCTCAGTCGAAAGCGCAACTCACAAGAAGCACCGAGGCGTTTAACACCGCGGCCGATAGCGCAACAGAAGCCTATCGTGCACGCTTTACAGAACTGGACACGAAGGCTACGCAGATTATTGACGATAACGGCAGAGAACTGAAGAGGCTAACCACGCACCTCGATGAACTTGAAGCGATAATTCATGAAAAAATCCAGCTGGCAACGAACTTTCAACTCTTCCATTCTTTTCAAACACGACAATTCGCAATTAGAAAATCCAAAAGGTTTTGGGGATGGGCACTCGCGAGCTGTGTTGCGCTTTCACTTGCCGCCTCAGGGATAGTCATATGGAAACTTCAATCTGTTGATATCCACAACGCAGCCTTCTATATAAAACTCTCCATTTCGCTGCCAATAATTTACGCAATTGCCTTCTGCAGCCTACAATATTCTCGTGAGAGGCGTCTTGAAGAGGAATACGCGTTCAAGGCTAACATTTCTATTTCCCTCGACCCGTATCGCAAACTTGTAGCTGAATTAGTAGATACGGATAATCCTTCGGAAAGGGAAAAATACGCGAATTTCATGATAGAGAGCATCAACAGAGTATTCACTTCACCAACTCCCCACAGCTTCGATGAGAAGCAGAGCAACGATCTCGCTACAGGAATAATCAAAGAATTGGGTAACATCATTACGCCCATAACCAAGATGATTCGCAGGTGATTGCTGCCTCTAATTCACTTAGACGAGATCCGCTTTCGAATATCTGTCCTCAACAACGCCGATGTCGCGAGAAACGATTCCCGGTTGATGCGAAATCGCCGTCGTATTTGTCCTGGCGCTACGGGACGGGTGGCTTCTCAATCCCAGGTCCGAAAACCGGACCTGGGGCACCCGGCGAGTTAGCAAGTCAGCGGGATTTGAACGCGACTTCGTCGCGTGGATTGATTTCTAAAATCTTGTGGATGCAGTTGCGGCACGACTGAAGTCATGCCCTGACACTTCGTGCTGCTCCGTTTGCATTTTTCCGGATGCTATAAAGCCGTGCCCTGATACAAAGCACGAAAAGCAGCAGGTCCTTCGACTCCCCACCCCAGCGAGCAAAAATCGCTCGTTGGGGACCCCGGTAACCACAAAAACAAGAACGCGAAATGACGTGGAATCATGCGAACCCAGGTCCCCAAATGCGAGGGACCTGGGGCACCCTGACATTATTAGCTAACCTACAAAAAACAAATGCAGGTCCTTCGACTCCCCATCCCAGCGAACAAAAATCGCTCGTTGGGGACCCCGGTAACCACAAAAACAAGAACGCGAAATGACGTGGAATCATGCGAACCCAGGTCCGAAAATCCGGACCTGGGGCACCCGGCTCCCGGCATGTGATAATTTTTCTCGACCGTTTGATTTTCGAATGGTATATGCTTGATGCGTGTAAATATACGCCGGAACGATATGCAGGAGGTCCGGGCGTTGCCAAGGAGGGAAGATGTCAGACTCAACCGAGAGCCGTAGAAAGTTCTTAAAGATCGCCTTGGTTTCTGCTGGGGCCGTTATGGGCACCCTGGGGGCATCTGTGTTTGCCCCTGGAGAGGAAGTTAGGATCGGTAGACGTCTAACGTCGACGGGAACTGCGGAAGCCGCGGGCCAGTGTAGTTCTGCCTCAAACTGCGCTGGTGGCGGCGGCCAGTGTAGCTCTGCCTCAAACTGCGCTGGTGGCGGCGGCCAGTGTAGCTCTGCCTCAAACTGCGCTGGTGGCGGCGGCCAGTGTAGTTCTGCCTCAAATTGTGCTGGAAGCGGTCGTCCTGGTGGAAGCGGACAGTGTAGCTCTGCCTCAAACTGCGCTGGTGGCGGCGGCAAGTGTAGTTCTGCCTCAAATTGTGCTGGAAGCTGAAAAGTGGAGGATCTCCCCCACAAACCGAAGCTTGCTCACGACGTTTTATATGCCGAGAGATCTGGGAAGCACCTATTTTTACTGCCCAGTGTCCCGGATTGGCTTGTCGTTAATCACAACGGGGCTATTCTTCTGGCGCGTTGCGACGGAGACGCAACAATAGAAGAAATCGTGGGGCCTGAATCAGCCTACGGAACCTCTTTGGCACAAACTCAAGCATTGTTTTTTGAGGCGCTTAAACATGGCATTCTCGTTGACTCCACTTCTGCTGAGAACGGAAATACGGAAACTATTCCTAATGCAAGGTTGAGGTGCGACAAACCTGTTCTCGGTAGCGTCTACATAAAACTGACTAATCAATGCAACCTTCATTGCAACTATTGTTATGCGCAAAGCGGTAAACCTTCCGATGAGCTCACCTTCAGAGACCTCGCGTCGATAGCAAAAGGCGTTGCCTCAATTTCGCGTTCCGTTGAGTATGTTCTCTCCGGCGGAGAGCCATTGCTTAGTCCACATGCGCTCGATTTTGCAGAGATGGTTAAGAAATCTGGAAATACAGTCCATATTCTTACGAACGGCACGCTAATTGATGAGAATAATGCAGAGCGAATTAGCAAAGTTGCGGACATGGTTAAAATCAGCCTCGACGGCAGCTGTGAAAATATACATTCAGAGACTCGCGGAAAGAACAATTTTGAAAAGGTCGTTCGAGCAATTGATCATCTAATGGACCTTAAGGCCAACGTGATTGTCGCTATGACTGTGACGAGAACGAACCGAAGTGATATTCCGAATATGGTTTCTCGTTTTGGATCACGTCTGGCGTTACAACCGCTTTTTAAGGCAGGACGTGGCCAAGACAAAGATGATTTGTATCTAACAGGCCTTGAGTATTACGAAGCTCTCGCCTCCGTTGATGGCATCGCCCCAATGGGAATGATTGCGAGGACACTTGAATCAATCAGGGGGCGAGGAGTAAAGCGGTGCGCTCTTGCAGAACGTGAAATAAGCATTTCAGAAACCGGCGATGTCTATCCGTGCCAACTGCTTCATGCATCGGAGTTTAAAGCCGGAAATATCCGAGAACGCCCTCTGACTGAAATCTACTATGAAGCCCCTGTTTTTAATCGCCTGCGAAACATCACTGTCGATACACTAGGAAAGTGCTCAGCTTGTGAACTTCGCTATATCTGCGGTGGGGCATGTAGGGCAAGAGATTTTTACGAGGTCGGGTCAATCGAGGAAGTCGGCGAATTCTGTGAATATGAAAGAGAAGCTTTCATCAACGGGATATTCGACTCGGTAGAGCTACAGTCTATCTAAACTGATGGGGGATACTCGATATTCAGTTCATCTTGTCGACGTAGAATTTGGGTTTTACAGATCGGCCCTCAACAACGCCGATATCACGAGAAACGATTCCCGGATGATGCGAAATCGACATCCGATTCGTCCTGGCCGTATGGGGCGGGGGGAAAGAGCGAATCAGCGAATCAGCAAGTCAGCGAGTCAGCGAGTCAGCGAATCAGCAAGACAGCGAGTCAGCGAGTTAGCGGAATTGTACGCGACTTCGCCGCGTGGATTGATTTCTAAAAATGGGCGAAGGCGTGCATCTCAGCCGATTCTGAGGTATGCTGCCAATTGCTAGAATCCTGGAGAAGCAGAATCTCAGGAAGGGATGTGGGGAAGATGACGGGGCGTGAGCGAATACTGGCAGTGCTGGCCGGAGAGAAGGCCGACAGCCTTCCCTGTATGCCCATAACCATGGCCTTTGCGGCGGATGTTCTGGGGGTCAAATACGGGCAGTATGTGCGCGATCACCGGATCATGGCGGAGGCTCAGATCAAGACCGCCGAGAGCTTTGGCCTGGATTATGTCTCGACCATCTCCGACCCCACGCGCGAGGCCTGCGACCTGGGAGCAAATATCGAGTTGTACGAGGACCGTCCTCCGGCCATCAACGAGGAACAGGCTCTGTTTCAGGACAAATCGCTTCTGGCGCGCATGAAGATTCCCGAGTCGATTGGCGGAGGGCGCATGGAAGACCGCATCAAGGGAGTGGCGCTGTTGCGGGAGCGCGTTGGAAACGACCTGTTCGTGGAGGGGTGGGTGGAAGGCCCCTGTGCCGAATCGGCCGACCTGCGCGGCATCAACTGTTTGATGACGGACTTCAGCGATGACCCGGAGTTTGTTCGCGAGCTCTTTGAATTCACGCTGCAGCGAGCGATTCAATTTGCCGTGGCGCAGATAGAGGCCGGAGCGGATCTGATTGGCGTGGGCGATGCGGCCGCGTCGCTGGTAGGTCCGCGCATCTACAAGGAATTTGTCTGGCCCTGGGAAAAACGCCTGGTGGAGGCGATTCAGGAAAAAGGTGGAAAGGTGCGGTTGCACATCTGCGGCAACACGCGCCGCATTCTGGAAGGCGCCGCCGCGCTGAAGTGCGAAATGATGGATATCGACTACCCCGTGGCCATGGATCAGGCACGCACCCTGACCGGTCCGCGACAGGTGCTGGCCGGCAACCTGGACCCGGTGCGGGATGTGCGCAATGGTTCCGCGGAATCCATCACACGCTCTCTGGCGGCGTTGCAGGAGCAAGCGGGATCGGCGTGGATTGTGGCCGCGGGCTGTGAAATTGTGCGCGACACACCGCACGAGAATATGCGCGCCATGGTGGAGTTTGCACGGACTCATGCGGCGAGTTAGAGCTCGTATATGGTTTCGATGCGGCGATTTTGTTGAGAGGACGACATTATTCAGCAGGGTTGGGCGGGAGGCTTGACAGCCATCACAGCGCCGGCTGCCGATTCGCGCTATCCTTACCCACGAATCCATCTTCCCAATGGAGAGCCCATGCACGATTCATCTCGCCTGCGCCGGATTCTCTCGAGCGACACCGCCGCTCTGTGGCTTCTCGGCCTCGCCTTCGCCGCGCTTCACCTGATGGCAGGCGCGCGCTACGGATTTCACCGCGACGAGCTGCTCACCTATTCCAATGCGCGCGACCTGGAGTGGGGATACGTCGTATACCCACCGGTGACCGCCTTTCTGGGCCGCATCGAGCTTGCGCTCTTCGGGACGTCGCTCGTGGGCTTCCGCTTCTTCGCCGCCATCGCCTGCGGGATCATGGCCGTGCTCACCGGGCTGATGGCGCGCGCCATGGGCGGTGGCCGCCAGGCCATGCTGGTGTCGGCATTTGCGGCCAGCATCGGCGGGGCCGTCTTCTTCACCGGCTCGTTCATGTCCTACATGTCGTTCGACCTGTTGTGGTGGGTCGCGGTGGCCTGGTGCGTCGCGCGGCTGCTTGAGAGCAGCGACGCGCGCTGGTGGCTGGGCATCGGCGCATTCATTGGCCTTGGATTCATGACCAAGTACACCATGGCATTCTTCGTCGCCGCCCTTCTGGGCGGGATGCTGCTGACTCCGAACCGCCGCTATTTTCGCAGCCCCTGGTTCTGGTTGGGCGTGGCGCTGACACTGCTCATCGTCTCGCCCAACCTCTGGTGGCAGTACCAGCACAACTTCGTCAGCCTTGCATGGATGCGCAGCATCCACACCCGCGACATTGGCGCTGGGCGCACGGACAACTTTCTCCTGAGCCAGTTGTGGCAAGTCCTCAACCCTGTCACTGTGCCACTCTGCCTAGCAGGCCTCTGGTTTGTCTTTCGCCGGCCCGAGGGCAGGCGCTGGCGCATGATCGGCTGGATGTACCTTCTCACCCTCGTTGCCTTCATGGCTGCTCGCGGCCGGGAATACTATCTTGCCCCGGCCTATCCCATGCTGCTCGCCGCCGGCGCCGTATGGAGCGAGAAATGGATCAGGTCGCTCCCGGCGCAAAGGCAGACCCGGTTATTGCGTGCGGCCTGGAGAACTCTCGGCATCGGCGGCCTGAGCGTTGCCTCCCTCATCCTCCCCTTTGCCCCCATCAATTCCGCATGGTGGCGCGTTCAGGACGCAATAGTCCATCAATTCAACATGCAGATCGGCTGGCCGGAACTGGCCGCCACCATCGCTCAGGTTCGCGATTCCCTTCCAGCCGCCGAACGCGCCAGCGTGGGCGTGATGGCAGCAGACGAAGGAGAAGTGGGGGCCGTAAACCTCTACGGCCGCGCCTACGGCCTGCCCCGCGCCATCAGTGGCATGAACTCCAACTGGCTACGCGGCTACGGCGACCCTCCGCCCCAGACCGTGATTGCCGTCGGCTTCAAGCCAGGCGAGCTCAACCAGATCTTCGCCTCCTGCCAGGACGCCGCACAGCTGTGGAATCCGTATGGAGTCGCCAACGACATTTTCCGCGACCGCGACCAGGTCTACGTCTGCCGCAACATCCGCTCCCCCTGGCCGGAGTTCTGGAAGCATTTCCAGTACTACGGGTAGACTCGTTCCATGGGATGCCGGCGCAGCGCGGCCTATCGATTCCGGCCAGCAGTTGAAGTCACCCACCACGGCGGCAAGCAGCTCACGTCCAACAGTATGGGCATCCGCAATCCGGCCTTCGACGTAACCCCGGCAAAATACATCGCCGCCATCATCACCGAGCGCGGCGTTTTGCGCGCGCCGTTCGGCGAGTCGCTCAAGGCGATGGAATTGGCTAAATGATACTCAGGCCTGGGCTACACATTTTTTCTGAAAGATGAAACGAAGTCAGTCACCCAGAGTAAAGGTCACGTTCACTGTGATTTCGTCACGTTCACCGTGGTTTCCACTTCCACCGGTTCTCCGTTGAGCAGGTAGGGCCTGTAACGCCACTGTTTGACGGCGTCGATCGCGGCTTGCTTTAGTAAGAGATGCCCGCTGACGACATGAATTTCATTGACCGATCCGGTTTTGGAAATGATAATCTTCAGCACCACCGTGCCGGTAACGCGGGCGCTTACTGCGATGGGCGGATAGACCGGCGTCGTCTTCTGAATCAGAAGACCATTAGCAACGTCTGCCGAGATGCTTATTTTTGTGCCGCTCGCCGACGCCGGCGCTGGCACGGGTTTCGCCGCTGTGGTATCGCCTTCGCCTCGGGAGCCGCGCACACACAGCGCACGCCGGCCGCCGCTGTCGCCGAGTCGGCCGCCGGCCTGCCCCCCACTGCGGAAGAGGTAGCCCCATGCCCCCCCAGAACCATTGCCCTGCGAACTGCTCCAAGACCACCAACCCGACAGCTGCAGATTGCCCTTTACATGATAGCCGCCAACATTCGCGTTTGGGTCGTAGATGCCCTGCAACTCGTCGATGGAGGGCAGGCGCCAGTCGGAGTGGCCGGCCAATTGCAGGTTCCGGCAGTAATCCATCGCATGCTGCCAGATCACGTCCTTGCCATTGTCTTGTTTTGTCCACATGAGTCCCGTTGCGGGGTCGGTCCAGGTCAGCGCGGCGGTCTGCGTGCCTCCGCCCGGCGCGGGCGTCGATGCGACGGGCATGGGATTCACCGCGGGAGTGGGGCCTTTGCTCGATGAGCCGCGCACACAGAGCGCAAAGATGAAGTCGTTAGAACGGACAGAGTATGAACCCCGCTTCCCATTGTAGATGCTGAAGGCCCATGCTTCCCCAGAAGCGTTTCCCGGCGAGCTACTCCAATGCCATCCGGAATATATCAGGTTGCCCTTCACGTGCAAGGTGCCACCATTAGCTGTTGGGTCGTAGATGCTCTGCAGCTCGTCAATGGTAGGCAGGCGCCAGTCCGAGTGACTGTCAAGTTGCAGATTCCGGCAATAATCTGTCGCCTGTTGCCAGTTCACTTCGTGTTCGTTATCCTTCTTCGTCCACATCAGGCTGGTGGCGGGGTCGGTCCAGGTGAGCGCGTCCGCGTTGTTGACTCCGCTCGGGGAAGATACCGGTGACTTCGTGGTTGAGGGCCGGGTCGCGAACCAAATTCCGGCAACAGCGAGGATCAACAATGCCGCGGCTGCCAGCCACTTGATGGGAAGTTTCCGCGATGGGACGGGGGCAGTCGACGGCTCGGAAACCACCGGCTTGGGAGCAGGCGGCGGAATGGGCGGAGGCGGCGGTTCGACAACGGTTGGGATGCGGGGCGCGGGAGAGGGTTGAGCGGCAGTTGCGGCGCGGGCTTCGGAGGGAGCGAGCACAAGCTTTTCCAGCAGGGCGGCCGCCGAGGAAAAACGCTGATCGCGGTCCTTGGCGAGCAGGCGGAGCACCAAAGCATCAAGGCCGGGCCAGTTGGCCAGCTCGGGGCGGATGGTACTGGGCGGCTTCGGCTGCTCGTGGAGGTGCTGGTACATCCAGCCTTCCATGTTGTGGGCGTGGAAGGGAGTCTGGCCGGTGAGCATCTCGTAGAGGACGCCGCCCAGGGCGTAGAGATCGGTACGTC
>JBEKHZ010000004.1:0-555805 GCA_050012015.1 Occallatibacter sp.
CCTGGATCCACCACTACAACTGGCACCGTCCACATGCTAGTCTCAATCAGATGCCTCCCATCTGCCGATCAGGGCTCGACATCAATGTAAACAACCTCTTGAGACACGACATTTAGCCCCTGAGGGATGTTTTTATTTAATTTCGCTTGAAATTCAGAGTTATTCCGCAGCATGTTTAATCCCGGATGAATTGCTTAAGACGTGCCAGCTATTTGTGCAACGTACTCTAGCTCTGCGTTACGCAATCCACCCCCCGCCGACCACCTCATCACCTTCATAGAAGACCGCCGACTGGCCCGGTGTGACGGCACGCTGCGGCTCGTCGAAGGTGGCGACGACCTCGCCGGCGCTAGTCGGCTCCAATGTTGCCCAGGCAGGCTCATGGCGGTGGCGAATCTTCACACGCGCACGCATCGGCGCTGACAACTCCGGAATGGAAATCCAGTTCAGATCGCGGGCGCGCAGCGTGCGAGTGGCCAACTCCTCATCCGCGCCCAAAGTGACGCGGTGCGTGGCCGGGTCGATATTTAGCACATAGAGCGGCGTGGGCGAACTGACGCCCAGTCCCTTGCGCTGGCCTACGGTGAAGTTGAAGATGCCCTCGTGGCGGCCCAGAACATTGCCGCTGGAAGCTACCAGCTCGCCGGCGGTCTCCGGCAGCCTCCGGCCCTGTTCCTCGAGATAGGCGGTCAGAAACTGCTTATAGTCGCCGCCGGGGATAAAGCAGATCTCCTGCGAGTCAGGTTTCTCGGCCAGCGCCAGTCCGTGCTGCCGTGCCGCCTCGCGCACCTCTGTCTTGGTCATCCGCCCCAGCGGAAAGAGCGTGTGTGCAAGCTGCTCCTGCGTCAGGCCGAAGAGAAAGTAAGTCTGGTCCTTGGCCAGATCAACGGCACGCTTCAAAATCCAGCGTCCGCGTGCGTCGTCGTACTCGTTGATCGCATAATGCCCGGTGGCGATGCGGCTGGCGCCTATGCTCTGCGCCGTCTTTAAAAGCTGGTCGAACTTCAGATGGTTGTTGCACAGCGAACAGGG
This sequence comes from Occallatibacter sp., assembly GCA_050012015.1. GTDB lineage: Bacteria > Acidobacteriota > Terriglobia > Terriglobales > Acidobacteriaceae > Telmatobacter. Next base: position 1,033 of record JBEKHZ010000004.1, read on the forward strand.
AATCGGCGTGCGCCCGGCGAGGTACTCGGCGACAAAGGGTCGGACAACATCGCTTTCGAAGCGCTCCTGTTGGTTGACGACGTAATAGGGAATCTTCAGGTGCTCGGCCACGTGCCGCGCGTCATAGACATCATCGAGAGAGCAGCAGCGCCCCGCCTTCGGTGTCTCGGGAATGCCGTGCCGCCCGGCGAGCCGCGTCTGGTCCCACAACTGAAGCGTCAGCCCGACGACGCTATTGGCTGAACCGTCACCCGCATGGGCGAGCATCGCCGCCACCGTCGAGGAGTCCACCCCTCCGGACATGGCTACGGCAATGGTATTGCATTCAGTCATGTAATCAGCTAGTCAGTCGGTCGATGTACGGTTCTTAGTACGGTTCTTACCCTGCCGTTCCCGCCGCCACCGGCGAAATCGCCCGCAGATGTTCGACGGCTTCGGGAACCACCTTCAACACATAGTCCACATCGGCCTCGGTTGCGGTCTTGAGCAAACTGAAGCGCAGGCTGGCGCGGGCGCGAGTCTTATCCAGGCCCATGGCCATCAGCACGTGGCTGGGCTCGGTGGCGCCGGAGTGGCAGGCCGAGCCGCCGGAGACGGCCACGCCCTTCAGGTCCATCGCAATTACCAGCGCCTCACCTTCTACCTGATCGAACCATATGTTGGTCGTGTTGGCCACTCGGGGAACCGCCTTGCCGCCGTCCAGGGCTCCATTAACACCAGTGCCGGAGATCTGCAAAACACCGGCTTCCAGCCGGTCGCGCAGACGGGCCAGCCGGGCGATAACTCCACCTTCGGGCATCCCATCTTCCAGCGAGTGCATGGCCAGCTCGGCGGCCTTGGCGAGTCCCACGATGCCTGGCACGTTTTCAGTTCCGGCGCGCTGGCGGCGCTCGTGGCTGCCGCCCACTAATAGCGGTTCAATCGGTGTCCCGCGGCGCACGAACATGGCGCCCACGCCTTTGGGGCCGTGCATCTTGTGCGCGCTGATGGAGCAGAGATGGCAGCCGAAGCAGCGCACATCGAATTTGACTTTTCCCGCGCCCTGCACCGCGTCGATATGGAAGAAGACGCCGGTATCGGCGGCGATCTTGCCGATCTCCTCCACCGGTTGCAGCACTCCGGTCTCGTTATTGGCCAGCATCACGCTGATCAGGCGTGTCTGCGGCCGGATGGCGCGAAGAATGTCCGCCGGTTCAATGAGTCCGCTCGCTTGGGGCGCCACAAAAGTCGTCTCCACGCCATGATGCGCCACGCGCTTGGCAGCCTCCAGAATCGCGGAGTGCTCAATTGAAGTGGTAATGAAGTGGTCGCCGGGGTGCAGCAGTCCGAAGATGGCGGTGTTATCTCCCTCCGTGCCGCCGGAGTTGAAGACCACCTCGGCATCGTGGCAATTGAAAAACTCTGCCATCGTTGAGCGAGAGTGATCCACGGCGGCATGCGCCTGCTGGCCGTCGAGATGGATCGAGGAGGCATTGCCAAAGCGCTCCATCCAATATGGGCGCATGGCCTCCATCACCTCCGGCAACAGAGGCGTGGTGGCATTGGCGTCCATATATACGCGCTTCATCAAAAAAAACTCCTCATTATCGATTGTACGTGAAACGAATTTTTCCTCGCGGATAATTGCGCTCAATGGGCGATTAACCGGCCTCGACTGTCAAAAACCAGCCCCGATCTGATAAAGTTCCTACACGCGGCTTAGGCCGCAGGAGGAGATTTTATGTTCAAGCTTCCCCGCGTTGCAGGCTTCATTATTGGTTGTTGCCTGCTGTTCACAACATCTTCACTCGTTCTTGCCCAGGCGGCCGCGCCGGCCAAGCCTGCCGTGGGCACGCCCATCCCACCCGCACAGGTCTACGGAAAAGTGCTCAGCATCATGGAGCAGCAGTTCGTCTCGGCCGCCGAAGCCATGCCGGAAGACAAATTCAACTTTGCGCCTCCAGCCACCCTGGGCGAGTTCAAAGACGTGCGCACCTTCGCCCAGCAGATCAAGCATGTGGCCGAATCCAACTACTACTTCTTCGGCGGCCCGGATTACACAGACGCCCAAGCCAAGGCAATGACTGATTCGATTGAGAAGCTCACCACCAAGGCCGATATCGTGAAGGCCCTGAAGGATTCCTTCGCCTTGGCCCACGCCTTCGTGGATACGATCACCCCGGAGAACGCCTTTGTACAGACGGCGCATGGCACGCGCGCAGGCATGGCGTCATTTGGAATCGCGCACGTCATGGACCACTACGGCCAGTTGGTCGTGTATCTGCGCATGAACGGGATTGTTCCCCCGGCGAGCCGCGGATCGATGTAGTTCCGTTCGTCAACTGTAAGAAGTGCAGCAAGCCTGCTGGCTCGCTCCGGCACACAACAAGCAGCAACCGGGACGCCGTTGTCGATTTCGGCGTCCCGGTTGCTCTTAGCTCCCATCAATCCTACTGCGTTGAGGATTTCGACTCAGGTGGCGATGCGATCCGTATAGTTTTGCTTGATCCAGTCAAGATAAGCTCCGCTGCGTATGCCCTCCACCCACTCCGGATGGTCGAGGTACCAGCGCACCGTTTTGCGCAAGCCGTTTTCAAAGGCTTCGGCGGGTCGCCATCCCAGCTCACGCGCAATCTTCGAAGCGTCCATGGCGTAGCGCCTGTCATGGCCGGGACGGTCCTCGACGAAGTTGATGAGTTTTCTGCGCGGAGCGAGGCCTGCATCGGGATGCATCTCATCCACCATATCGCAAATGGCATTGACCACATCGAGATTCCGTCGTTCGCTATTGCCGCCAATGTGATAGATTTCGCCTATCCGGCCTTTTTCCAGCACCGTGTGTATGGCGGCGCAGTGATCTTCCACATAAAGCCAATCGCGCACCTGGCAGCCATCGCCATAGACAGGCAGCGGCTTGCCCTCCATCGCATTCAAAGTCATGAGAGGAATCAGCTTTTCCGGAAACTGAAAAGGGCCATAGTTGTTGGAGCAGTTGGTGGTGATAACGGGCAATCCCCAGGTGCGATGATAGGCCCGCGCCAGGTGGTCGGCAGCGGCCTTTGACGCGGCATAGGGGCTATTGGGCGCGTAAGCGGCTGTTTCAGTGAAGGGCGGATCATCCGGCGCTAGCGAGCCGTATACCTCGTCGGTGGAGACATGCAGAAACCGGAACGCTGTTTTGTCAGCCTCCGCAAGTTTCGACCAATAGAGCAATGCCTGCTCCAGTAGCACGAAGGTTCCCAGCACGTTGGTGCGTATGAACGGCTCTGGCGAAGCGATGGAGCGGTCGACGTGGCTTTCTGCCGCAAAGTGAACAATGGCCCTGGGCTCATGCTCGTCCAGCAATGAGGTCACGCGCTCCGCGTTGCAGATGTCCCCAACCGCCAGCAGATAGCGTTCATCCCCTTCGAGCGAGGATAAGTTGGCAGGATTTCCCGCATAAGTCAGCAGATCGAGGTTGATCACGGACGAGCGCGTCTCTTTTGCCCAATTCAAAATAAAGTTCGAGCCGATAAATCCAGCCCCGCCCGTGACCAGTATGGTATCTCGCACCGCTGCTTCCTCACTTCTCGCTGTCCAGCATCCGCATCTGGGCGGCATCGTAGCGGGTTCCCGTCACGGCTCCCGCGGGAACAGCCGCCTCCAGAGCCGCGATCTCCTCGGCGGTGAGCTTCACTTGCAGCGCGCCCAGGCTCTCGGCCAATTGCGCCCGCGTGCGCGCTCCCACCACCGGAACAATGAAGCTGCCCTTGGCCATCACCCAGGCAATCGCCAACTGCACATGCGTTATCCCCTTGCCGGCGGCGATCTCCTTGAGCTTGGCAACCAGACGCAGGTTATTTTCCAGATTGCTGCCCGTGAATCGCGGCAGATGCGCGCGGAAATCGCCTGACGGGGCCGGCTGCGAGCCTGAAAGCAGTCCCCTCGACAGAGTTCCGTATGTCGTCGCCCCAATGCCCAGCTCTTTGAGCGCGGGAAAAATCTTCGCCTCCGGCATGCGGCTGACCAGCGCATACTCAATTTGCAGGTCCGCAATGGGATGCACCGCTGCCGCTCGCCGGATGGTCTCCGGGCCGACCTCGGAGAGGCCGATGTGGCGCACATAACCGGCCTTGACCATCTCCGCGATAGCCCCGATGGTCTCCTCGATAGGCACATTGGGATCCAGCCGCGACGGCCGGTAGATGTCGATGGAATCCACGCCCAGCCGCTTCAGCGAGTAGGCCAACGCGGTCTTAACCGCCGTGGGCCGCGCGTCAAAACCCAGCCACGCGCCGTTGGGAGCCCTCTGCGCGCCAAACTTCACTGAAAGCAACACCTTCTCGCGCAAAAAGCGTAACGCCCGGCTGAGCAGCATCTCGTTATGGCCCATGCCGTAGAAGTCGCCTGTATCCAGCAGGTTGACGCCCGCGTCGACGGCTGCGTGGATAGTCGCCAGGCTCTCCGCGTCGTCCGTCGCGCCATACATCCCGCTCATTCCCATGCAACCCAAAGCGATGGGAAAGACCTCGGGGCCGGTCGACCCCAGTTTGCGTCGCTGCGTAGCCGCTGTCGTCATTTTTCGTTTCCTTCCATTCTGCATTGTGGTCTCCCACCCTTGAATCAAAAAACGATTCAAGGATGGGGCACCCGGCCGCTTTCAGGTGATCGCCAAGGAGAACAGATTGTTTTTACAGGACCTGTTTTGACAGTTTGACCTGTAACTTCCTCCGATGCCTGCAGAACAAGTCGGCATCGTGTCCAGGTCTTGCCGGTGTCCTCAGTGATGAAGACGCTGTCTTCACCAACCAACCATCCCTGCTCTGAGCTATTCCAGACCATTCTGTTTATCCAGCCGGCCTGTGAGTGCATCTCTTCAAGATGGAAAATAACCTTCCAGTGTTTCCCTCGATCCATTGTTCGGAGAACAGTTGAACTTGATGGCCCATTTTCATAGCCCTCGGGAACATCGGTTTCGCCAAACAGCCCTTTGAGGAGGTACGCGGAGCGTTTCCCTGTTACTGACACTTGTATGTCTCCCTCGCCCGATTCGGCAGGGATCGTACGGACTGTCGCGCCACCGTCATTTGTGAATCCAAGACCCCCACCACTAAGGCGTAAAAGCCCCTCTTTGTCGTCGAAGAATGAAATCTGAGTAATTGAAAATCCGGATGTTTCTGTCAACACAGGTCCAGATGTTTCCGTCAACTGCTTCCACGTCTCTCCCTTGTCGTCTGAGCAGAACAGATGGTTGAGCGTCAGGATGATAATTCGGCCGGTACTCAGGAAAGTGATGTCGTACAAGTCCTCACCGTTCGCAATGGTGCGGTGGGTCCAGGTTCTACCTCCATCATGGGAGGTCAGAAGTACTCCGCCTTTCGCAATGGCGAAAGGCCGACCGCTCGGTCCAAACAAAAGCTTTGTGATGTCGTGATCTGTTCCACTTTTCACCGCCGTCCATGTAGCTCCTGCGTCGGCAGATGACATCAATATGCCTTCTTGACCAGCTACCCACCAGTGACTGGAATCCTGGAATGCTGCCGTATCAAACCCGGAGGATCTCGATATTTGACCAAGTGACCAGTTCCTTCCCCCGTCATGAGTAACCAGAACAAAACCAAAGTCGTCAGTTTGGCCCAGAATCATACCATCCTTGCCGTTTGCAAACATAACATCGAGGAGCTCGGTTTCCCCTGCCTGGCTCACACACATTACTGGCGTGAATAACTGTAGGCAAACGATGAACGAACAAAGGACTTCGAATGTCCTCACTGACCACCCCCGGTACCGGTCCTCTTCTGCCATTCCACAACGCTGTTCTTGCCGCTTGAGTCATCGTAGGATGCGAGCCTCAATCAGGCAAGGGCAGGCCAGACGGAGGCTTAGGCGGCTTTTGCCTTTTCAGTATGCCTCTTCCTAAACTCTTGAATCCAGACAAACTCCAGGCTGCTGCCGGCCGCGCTGCGCCGCCCATCGCTTTTTTCTCTTTCCTTCGCAGCCCGTCTCTGTCATACTCGATAGTGTCCACCCTGTACGGTCCATCCCAACAGTCAAAAAATGAGGTTGCACCCATGTCGGCAAAGTACGTCTTTGTGACGGGCGGAGTTGTGTCTAGTTTAGGCAAGGGCTTGTCCGCGGCCTCCATCGGCTGCCTGCTTGAAAGCCGCGGCCTACGCGTCAACCTGATGAAGTTCGACCCCTACCTCAACGTTGATCCCGGCACCATGTCGCCCTTCCAGCACGGCGAGGTCTTCGTCACCGACGACGGTGCTGAAACCGACCTCGACCTGGGCCACTACGAGCGTTTTACACACGCACCGCTCTCCCGCGACAACAACCACACCACGGGGCGCATCTACGAGCAGATCATTATGAAGGAGCGGCGCGGCGATTACCTCGGCTCCACGGTTCAGGTCATTCCCCACGTGACCAACGAGATTAAAAACGCCATGCGCAAGGTCAGCTCCAATGGCGCCGACGTCACCATCGTCGAAATCGGCGGCACGGTGGGCGACATCGAGTCGCTGCCGTTTCTTGAGTCCATCCGCCAGATGCGCCAGGAGCTGGGCCGCGAGAATACGGTCTTTGTCCATCTCACCCTGGTGCCCTGGATCGCCGCTGCCCAGGAGTTGAAGACCAAGCCCACGCAGCACTCCGTCAAGGAGCTGCTCTCTATCGGCATTCAGGCGGATATCCTGATCTGCCGCTCGGAACACATCCTGAAGCCCGAGATGAAGAAGAAGATCGCCGCCTTTTGCAACGTCGAGGAGCGCGCCGTCATCTCAGCCATCGATGTGCCCTCCATCTATGAGGTGCCGCTCTGCTATGCCCGGGAAGGCCTGGACGCGCTCATCCTCAAATACCTGCACAAGGAAGCGCCCGAGGCCGACATGACCAGGTGGAAGGAACTGGTCGACCGCTGCTACCACCCAAGGGATGAAGTCCACATCGCCATCGTCGGCAAGTATATGGAGTTTGAGGACAACAATAAGTCGGTCTATGTTGACAGTTATAAGTCGCTCAAGGAGGCGCTGACTCACGGAGCTGTCTCGCAGAATCTTAAACTCGAAATTACATGGGTAAAGGGCGAGGACCTGGAATCGAAAACTCCCGATGACCGCAGTTATGAATCGAAGTTAGAGAGATTTGACGGCATTCTGGTTCCCGGCGGCTTTGGCAAGCGCGGCATCGAGGGCATGTTGAACGCCATCCGCTACGCCCGCGAGAAGCAGGTTCCTTACTTCGGCATCTGTCTCGGCATGCAGACCGCCTGCGTCGAGTATGCCCGCAACGTTTGCGGTCTCACGGGCGCAAATTCCACCGAGTTCGACCTCGCCACACCGCACCGCATCATCTACAAGCTCCGCGAGTTGACTGGCGTTGAAGAAATGGGCGGGACCATGCGGCTGGGCGCATGGGACTGCGTCCTGAAAGAGGGTTCGCTCGCCGCGCGCGCTTACGGCGTAACCAGAATCAGCGAGCGACACCGCCATCGCTACGAGTTCAATCGCGACTTCGAAGCCTTGTTGACCGGAGCTGGCCTGCGCATCAGCGGCGCAACTCCCGATTCAACTTATGTCGAGATCGTCGAGATTCCAACCCACCCGTTCTTTTTAGGCTGTCAGTTCCATCCCGAGTTCAAGTCCAAACCCTTGGAGCCGCATCCGCTCTTCCGCGAGTTTATAACTGCCAGTTACAAGAACCGGCAAGCGCGGTTGGCTGCGGACAGTGTAGTTTCGGTGATCGAAGCGTAAGACGGATGAAACATGAAAGACCAATATGTGGGCGACATTGGTGATTACGGCAAGGTGCTCATCATGAAGCATCTTGCCGATCTTGGCTTCAAGATCGGTGTCAATTGGGTGCTTACGAAGAACGACAATAGAGGTGACGGCAAGCATAGAGATTACGTTGATTATTCCGGTAAGGATTGTCTTTGCTGCTGTGATGAGAAAGTCTTTTCGGATATATGCCCGCTTGCGAAGAAGAAAAAGGCTGACCGGGATATTGGAGACCTTGAGAACCTTATCCGTGGCTTTACAGGAAGTGTAGTGTTCTATTCGAAGAAGTACATTGGAGGGCAAAAGCGTAAAACTTATGAGGATGATGCCTTCGCTAAACTGTCTCCAGACTTAGCAGATTTAGTGTTCTTCGATCCTGATAATGGGGTTGATGGAGAAGAGGGTATGTCTTCCAAGCACGTTTACTTTTTTGATCTGAAACGCTATTGGGAGCGCAAGCAATCGCTTTTGACCTATCACCATTTGGGTCGTGAGGATACGCATGAAACGCAGATTGCTCAGTTAAAGCTGGATTTTCAAAAAGAGTTTCCGGATGGTCGAATCTATACCTACCATTTGAGGCGGGGAACGGCGAGAGTCTATATTCTCTGTGTTCGAAAAGAGCATCTGCTAACAATTCTCGGTAAGGATTCAATTTCTGCGATTGAACCGCTCAAAGTGACGAAAGCCGATTGGATTAAGATTGGAAAGTATTGCACCAAAGATCATTCCCTATAACCTACCCCAGCAGCACCGCCCCCTTCACCTTCCCCGCCAGCACACGGTCAAACGTCACCAGCGTAAGGTTTGCCGCACTCGCTCTTCCGCGAATTCATAACTGCCAGTTACAAGAACCGGCAAAACAAAACTGAAGCTGTTCTTGTTACTCAACAGGCAGTTTAGATACCAGCCAAACGTACCGTATCCATCGGATAAAGGCCATTGCGGAGCGGTTTACTGGGATCGTAGAGAACAGTGACATTCGATCCTTCCGCCGCTGGCTGGCCGGAGAAATCCTTGCCCCGGCACAGGCCGCCATACGGCAGTGGAAAGTCGTAATACAAGAAGTACCCGCTCATGCGGCGTCGGCTTCCTTCTTTGCAGCGGGTCACGACACCACGAACCGGTTTTCCCCGCGCCAGAAGGCGGAACTGGGGCCACACGGCAGAAAGGTGCAAGAAGGCGAAAAGTGACATGAACCCCAGGGGAAGACAAGTCATCGGCAAAACAATGGACCAATTGTTTCCGGAATTCGGCGGATCTGCGTCCGGGCATGTCTTGGTGGGATCGGAAGGCAGATAGCGAATGGCCAGGGGCGAGCCTACCTGAAGTTGTTGCCAATGCTGCGATGCAATGTAGGAGCCACTGTGGTAGCCCCGGCCGTCTACGGTGTAGTCGTAGTTGACGCGGTCACGACCCATGGCCGACCATAGCCGCGTTACCGTGGCTTCGGTTTCACGCCCCTCGGCCGTCAAGCGGCGTGTTAGTGAATCATTCTCGGCCTGCCGGTGTAACTCAGGGATACAAAGTTGGGCTGTTAACACCACCCCAAAGACGATGCACGCCAACCCCATCACACAATAGTAGATTCCGATGCCGGTCAATCGAACCGGGCGGGGCAGAGGTCGATCCAATTTTTGAGGACAGCTCCAGCTTTCGTTCGTATTATCTGCAAACATGACACGAACATCCTAGCAGACAACCATGTTGACTCGATCTCAGATGTGGATTAGGACATTTCCCTTTAGAGATATTTGGGAGACTGCGGATAAGTCGCAGTTTTGAAAGGGCACGACTTTAGTCGTGCCGCAATAGTCGCAATATTAACTTGGGTTTCAGCCTGAGAGTAACCCATCCTGTGGATCAATCGACGGAAGGAAATGCCCTACCCCAGCAGCACCGCCCCCTTCACCTTCCCCGCCAGCACCCGGTCAAACGTCACCAGCGTCAACCCCGCCGCCTCGGCGAATGCTGCCAGATATGCATCGGCCCAGTCTTTGGGGGATGCCTGTTGAGAGCGGGAGAGGGACCGGAAGATCGATTCCATGCCAGCTGGTTCATCGACATAATCCGCGCCGGCAGCTTTCAGGAGCCGGTCATATGCCTCCCAGGCCTGTGCTTGTGTCAGAGTCCCCGGACCCATCACGCTTTGTGTTGTAAGAAGGCGGAGCAATCCAAGCTGGGTAATGCGGCAGAATAGCAGTGCCGTCCGGGGTGCCAGTGTCCGATACCAGGCCCATGCCGATTCGAAATGCCTGTGATCGCTCGAACTGAGGGCCAGCCACACGTTGATATCAAGGAAAACCGATGAGGTCATAGATTTTCTCGTTGTCAATGTCAATGGAGCCCGGGGCATATGCCTTCAAGATCGGCTCGGTAAGTCTCGGAAGCGGAGGCGTATCCTGCTCATCGATCTCGCGGAGTATTCCGCGCAGTACGATTTTACGGATGGTTTTACTCTCGACCGCTGCCTTGATCTTGAGGCGGCGATACGCCTCGTCCGGAATGTCGATGGTGGTCCGCATAGGAATAATATAGCATATTTATGCTTTTATGCAGCATATTTATGGAAATATGCATTCCGGCATTCAGGTAGAAAGCGCCGTCTGCCCCACTGCAGGTCTACAAAATCTGCCAGTTCTTGCAGATAATTACCCTCCCCTGGCGCACAATTAAAGCATGAACAAGAACCACACGTGCGGAGCTTTTCTGATCACTGCCCACTGTTCACTGTCCACTGGAAGGTACCCCTCCCCCCACCCCCCCCTATACCCCCGAGGGGTATATATTTACCCAAAAACCGTGCAGATTATTTCATCCGAGCGGCAGAAAGAAAATCCGCAACCTGATAAAAACAAATGGCTTGATTGCAATAATCAACAGGGGATACAGATTGGTCTTTTCCACACGAATACCGCTCCTCTGTACCACATGGCGAGAAACTACCTCCCGAAAAAGCCAGTTTTTTACTGGAATTTACTGGAAAAGTTCTCGTCTGGACCAAAGTGCTGTCCTCTTCGCCGCGCGTGAGTAACGCTGCAATCTCCAAAAATCAGCCCATAACGGCAAAAAGCCTCTCCACGCGGAGAGGCATTTCGACATCAAAATCCATGGAGCCGAAGATCGGACTTGAACCGATGACCTGCTGATTACGAATCAGCTGCTCTACCAACTGAGCTACTTCGGCCTTCCTTTTGTGATTGTACCGTTGCGCTTCTCTTCGGTAAAGTTTCGCGTGGAAGCTAGCCAGCCTCATCCGTCGCACTTTCGTGACAGGCTTACGCCGCGGCCGGCGCTTGCAAGTCGATCTGGATCGAAGGCGGTTTAAGCAGCGTGTTGTGAATCAGGCAGTGATGGATGGCCTGCTCCACTCCAGCCCTGTCGGTCGCGCTCAGCGCTAACGGGATCTTGACCTCAATCCGGAAGAAGTCCAGCCGTGCCGGCGGACCTGCCTTGGCTGCCGTCACTCGCACCGATGTTCCCTCGCGCGGCAATCCCTTCTTCTTGAGGTAGGCTAAGGCGTAAAAGGCCGCGCATGTGCCTAGAGAAGCCAGAAAAAGTTCCGGCGGCGTCATGCCCTCATCACTGCCGCCGTTTTCGGCGGGCTGGTCGCACACCAGAGTATGCTGCCGCGCAGCAACCTCCATCTTCACATCTCTCAAAAACTTTACGCTGACTTCCATCGTCATTTCCTTTCAACATCCCTCGATATTTTACTTCCGGCCGAGGCCTTCCGGCGTCAGTCTCAGGCACGCATTACAATCATACGCGTGAGCAACTCCTTTGAAATCGGCCCGGTCCATGTGGGCGAGGGCCGTCTATTCCTCATCGCCGGGCCCTGCGTCATCGAGTCCGAGGCACACGCGCGCCGCATGGCCGAGGCTATTCAGCGCATCGCCGCCGACCTTGGTCTTCCCTGCATATTCAAGGCCAGCTACGACAAAGCCAACCGCACCAGCGTGAAGAGCTTTCGCGGTCCCGGCCTTATCGAGGGCACGCGCATCCTCGCCCGCCTGGCCAAAGATACCGGCCTGCCGGTTCTGACCGACGTGCATGAACCCTCCCACTGCGCAGTGGCCGCCGAAGCCGTGGATGTCTTGCAGATTCCCGCCTTTCTCTGCCGCCAGACCGACCTGCTGGTGGCCGCGGGCAAGACCGGCCGCGCCGTCAACATCAAGAAAGGTCAGTTTGTCGCCCCATGGGACATGATCCATCCTCTCGAGAAGCTCCGCTCTACGGGCAATGAGCGCGTCTTCCTCACCGAGCGCGGCTCGAGCTTCGGCTACAACACTCTGGTAGTGGACTATCGCTCCCTGGCGGTGATGCGCAGTCTCGCGCCAGTGGTCTTTGACGCGACACATTCCGTGCAGCAGCCCTCGGCGGCCGGCGGTGTAAGCGGCGGCCAGCCGGAGTTCATTCCTCTGCTGGCGCGCGCCGCGGTAGCTGCCGGGATTGATGGATTGTTTTTAGAAGTCCACGACGACCCGCCCAACGCCAAATCCGACGGCGCCAATGCCCTGGATCTGAAGCTGCTCAAGCCGCTGCTCGTAAAGCTGCTGGCCATTCACCGCGCGGCAAGTGTGGATTGATATGCAGAAAATCGCGGATTGGCTCAGTAAGAACAGGCTTGGAATCATTCTCCTCCCGTTGCTGGCATCTGCCGCCTGCGTTCTGATCGAAAAGCTTGCAGCGATGATCAGCAGCGATGCGTTCCGCGAGATTGCCACCGGCCTCCGCACTCCTCCGGGACTTTACTTCTGGGAGAAGGTCTCTCTGTTCCGGGCGGATCTGCTCTGCGTCTTTGCTCTAATCCCGCTGGCCTTTTGCGTGCTGACCTTCTGGATCTCGCCGCGCCTGAGAATCTTCATCTCCATCGTTGCCGCGCTCCTGTTCGAATTATTCGTCACAGTCGAACTCATTGCTTTAACAACGATCAATACCTTCGCCTCCCTGAGAGTGCTTTGGTTTGATGCAATGTGGATCCTCAGGAGTCACGAAACCGCCTTTGCTTCCCATCCAGGCATCACAATTCTGTTGATTGCTGCGGGCCTGGTCCTTGCCGGGCTTGTGGCGGCCATCACGCTGATTGCCTACAGAAGGAACACACGCTGGTTGAATCGTGCTGTTCTGGCGACATATGGTCTCGGGATTGCGGCTACAGCCATCGCTTACGTCCCCAGGGTTCCAGCCATGCCGTGGTCACAGTCACTTCTGCAGAGGTCGGCTTCTACGGCATTCTTCGAAAACGAAGTGTACTTCGGGTCTAATGGCCACAGCGCGCAGGAACTGCTGCAAACATACCGCCAGGCCTCGCACGTGCCCGCGCCGCATCCAACGGCCTTTACCGGAAGAGCGAAAAATTACAACATTATTTTGTTAGTGATGGAGTCCATCTCGGCGCAGGTCTTTGACCCTGCACACGATTCTCTAAGCGATATGCCGAACGTCCGGCGTCTCCGCGATCACTCTTTTCTGCTGGGGCGCCATTACACCAGTTATCCCCTTACGGACAACGCGGCCTTCTCGATCTTCACTTCGATGTATGTGAGCCGGCAGTGCGGCATCGTTGAACATCCAGTCGAGATTCCGGGGCTGATTCGCAGCCTACAAAAGGAAGGCTATCAGACCGCATACTATGGTTTCGTCTGGAATATCCCGCAACGCCGCGATGATCTGATGCTCACCAGCCTGGGTTTTCAGAAGATCGCCTCAGCGCGAATCGACCCGGAAGTTGATCAGATCGGGAAAGCAACCTTTTTCGGCCCGGTAAAATACGTCGAAGCCAACGACCACCGTGGGCTTCTCGCGTTGCGGGAAGATATTCGCGGCTGGACGGCCAGGGGGCAAAGGTTTGCCGCGGCCTATTTCCCGGAGATTGGGCATGATCCATATCGAGGACTCGATGGGCAACCCTCCATGTCACTCCTGGAGCGCGGCCATGCGCTGGCTGTGTATCAGGATGCATGGCTGGGCGAATTGCTTGACGAGTTGCAGCGCGACGGAGCGCTGGAGAACACCATCATTGTTATCACCAGCGACCACGGAATGCGCTGGACCCCAGGGGCAAGAGAAGGCGAGGTTGTTCTGGTTGCGCGGGGGATGCTGGAAGACATCGAGTTGCGGGTTCCCATGCTCATCTATGTGCCTGGAGTCCTTCAGCAGGCGACGATCATTGATTTCCCGACCTCTCATATTGACATTACCCCGACACTACTCGACCTGCTGGGAATCTCGGCAGGCCGGGAAAATGAGCAAGGTCTGCCTGTCTATGATCCTGAAATGAACCTGCGCCGCCTCTTCCTGCAGATGGATATGTTTGGCGCGTCCGGTTATTACTACAGTGGAAGCTACTATTCGCGTAGCGCGATGGGCTTCATTTATAAAAGCCCGACGATGGATTTTGAGAATGGCATGATGAAGTTCGGCAGCAAGGAAGCGGAAGAGGTTGGGAATATTCTTGCGGCGCAGGATGCCAACCAAAACGCTCTCCTCAGCGCCGTACTCGACCGAAAATAATTTCATACATCGCGAGGATGGTGGAGTGATTGCTCCACTTTCTCCGCTCCTGGGCAAAGGCAGGCATTTCTCGTTCACCCGCAGCGCCTCCTGATAGCATTTCCTTATGTTTTTCAAGTCAATTCGAATCTCTCTCCGTGCCGCGCTGCTGGCCGGCGCAGCTCTGTTTCTGGGAGCGGCCTTCACGCTTTCCGCGCCGGCGCAGTTGCAATCTTCCCCTGCTTCTGGGCGCTCAGCCATCGAAGAGGTGCTCAAGCGACTCAACCGCAGCCATTCTTTGGGCCAGGTGGCGATCTCTCCGGACGGCAAGCTGCTGGCGTGGACTGAGAGGACAAAGGGAGGCGCGGAGATACACTTGGCGCCGCTGGGCGATTTGTTCAAGGGCGGGCCGGTCGAGGGTGAAAGGGTAACGGCGGCCACCAGGCCGGAACAGCATTGCCACGAGGGCAAGATTGTGTGGTCCCCGGATGCAAAATCGCTGATTTTCATCTCCGATTGCGCCAAACCCAACCAGCCCGACCTTTATATATTGCTCCTTGACGGCAGCCCGGCGCGGCGGCTGACCGAGTTGAAGGGCTACGTGGAGGCTCCGGCCTTTTCGCCAGATGGAACTCGCGTGGCCTTTCTTTATGTGGAAGACGCGACTCGGCCAGCCGGTGCATTGGCTGCTATGAAGCTGCAAACGGGTGTTATCGGTGAAGGCAGCGCGGAGATTGAGCGGGTGGCTATCGTTCGCGTCAATGCAGCAAAACCTGAAATTACGGAGTGGGCGACTCCAGCCGACCTGCATGTATACGAGTTCGACTGGCGGCCTGACGGGCATGGACTGGCATATATTGCCGCCGATCCGCCGGGTGAGAACAACTGGTGGGTGGCAAAGCTCTATACGCAGGATTTGAACGGGGCCCCCAACGACAGGTCTTCGTCGTTGGGGTGGGTGAACGGTGAGCCCAGGGCGATTCTGTCTCCAGCCGAGATTCCCGGCCCGCTGCATGGGTTGCAAATTGCAGTGCCGCGCTGGTCGCCGGACGGCAAGGAGATTGCCTTCATCGGCGGCCTGATGAGCGACCAGGGAGTGACGGGCGGCGATGTGTGGATCATTCCTGCAGCCGGAGGCCAGCCAACCGATCTGATGCCGGGAAGGCCGAGTTCGTCGGCCTGGATCGAATGGGATGACAATAAGAACCTCTTTGCGACTGAACTGGCGGGCTCGCAGAGCAAGCTTATAGGGATACATCTTGAGAACAATTCCGCGTCAGGCCAGCCCGTTGTTGCGGCGACCACCACATACTTTCACATTTCGGCCGCGATCGGCGACGGCCGGATGGAGATGAGCCTTTCGGGCACGGCAGACCGCTCGTACTACGTCTTCATCGCCAGCAGCTTCAGCCTTCCTCCCGAAGTTTTCTATGCCCGTACGAAGCTGCCTCCCGAGGTCCATTCGGCCGACATTGCTCCGATCGGGACGGTGAGCCGCATCAACGAAGGCATCGAGCCGGCGTGGGGAACTACCGACTCGATTACCTGGAAGAGCGACGGCTTTAACGTACAGGGCTGGCTGATGATGCCCAAAGACTACGATCCGGCCAAAAAGTATCCGCTGATAGTCGAGGTACATGGCGGGCCGGCCTCGGCGGCGGTGCCGCATTGGGGTTTTGGCGGACTGAACGCCGCCATATTTTCGGCTTTGGGTTACTTTGTTCTGATGCCCAACCCGCGCGGCAGCTTTGGCCAGGGCGAGGAGTTTACACTGGCCAACCGCAAAGACTTTGGCTATGGCGACCTGCGCGACATCCTGGCCGGTGTGGACGCGGTCGAGGCGGAATACCCAGTGGACCCCGGACGGGTAGGTATAACCGGCTGGAGCTACGGCGGATTCATGACCATGTTTGCCGTTACCCAGACGCAGCGATTCAAGGCGGCGGTGGCGGGCGCGGGAATTTCCAACTGGCAGAGCTACTACGGCGAAAACTCCATCGACCAGTGGATGATGCCGTATTTTGGCGCCTCGGTCTACGACGATCCGAAGGTCTACGCCAAAAGCTCAGCCATCAACTTCATCAGGAAGGTGATGACGCCGACACTAGTGGTGGTGGGAGAACGAGACGGCGAGTGCCCTGCGCCCCAGTCCTTCGAGTTCTGGCATGCGCTGAGAGACCGGCACGTACCCACGCGGCTGGTGGTTTACCCGAATGAGGGGCACGGTATTGCCGACCCTGTCCACCGCCGGGACATCATAGAGCGAGCCGCTGAGTGGTTCGCCCGCTACCTGCCGCCCGCTCCCTAAGGTGGGCCCAAACTCGGAGCCTGCTCCCCATTTGGAGCTGGCGGAGTCTATGAAAAAGCGGGAGGGGGTACTTTGACCGGCAGCCAGCCGGAGACCACCCCGCCCTGATACACTTTTCCTTGGAGATTTGTAGGAGTGTCTCGTCACCCTGCTGCATGTTGAGCGTGGCGCTGGGAGCCGGTCAGTAAAACGGTTTCACCGGCGGCAGGCCAGCCACAGCGCGCTAACGGACTGCTCCAGAGAGAGTTATCCAGCTTCTGTTGCCTATTCGATGCTGTGCAAACAGGCTTTTTCTTCCACCCTGGCGACCAGGACGTGTCGCTTGAGAGTTCGGAGGATTGAACCGCTTGACATTGATATTCGCGGGCGGCGGAGAGCGGGAAGTTTGCTATAACCCATTTTTTCCGATGATTTCGGGAGTGACCGTTCTGCGGCTCGACAAGGCGGGGCGGGGAGGATTCATGCGGCGGTTCTTAACGCTTATTTGTTTGTTGTGCCTGTCCATTCCAGCTGGGATTTCAATCTCAGGTTGCACCCGCAACCCGGGCGCAAACTACTGCAATGGACAGGGCTATGGGTTGAAGATCACAGACGTGGCCACACTCACACTGCAACCCGTGACCACGGGCATCTCCATGGCCTTCGGGCAGACGCAGCAGGTAACTAGGCCGACGGCCTTTACCTGCAAGGGTACAGCGGCCACCGCCGCCACATTAACCTACGGCACCACTAACAACCAGTTAGTGGACATCTCTCCGACCGGCAACATCTGCGCCGGAACCTGGAATCGGAACTCGGGCGGCGGCATTGCTGACTACACCATCTGCAACCCGCCGAAACCACTGCCATCCACCGGCGGCCTGCCTTACGGCGTGGCTTACATCACGGCCTCCAGCCAGTCGGTGACATCCAACCCGGTAGCGGTGTTTGTGCATGCCCAGGTGACATCCGTCAGCCTTGTCACCGAGTCGTCACCAACATCCATCAATACCCAGCAGTGTTTCTCGCAGGGCGCCCAGGCTACGCTCGACGCGCAAGCCTGCTTTGTGAGCAACAACACGCAGTATGAACTCTGCGCGCCGTCTTCGGTGACCAGCAACTATGCTTGCCCGCTGCCTGCCGGTGTAACCTCTGTTCCTACCTGCACGGCCTCCATTGGCGCACTCAGCTACATTGTGGGCACCCCTCAAGTCGCCAGCGTGACCACCAACACCTCCTCAAACCAGGTGACCATCACGGCACTGCAGCCAGGCACCACGGCCATAACGGCTTCAGTGGCGGGTTCGGGCTCTTCGGCCGGCTATTTCTCCACCTGTCCGCCTGCATCCATTTCGGTAACTCTGGCCAACGGCGGCACGACAGGCACCATCACCCAGGGCGTGACGCAGAATTTGACCACAACCATCTACGACACTAACCTGACCGAATGCCCTCATACTGGATGCCCCATCACGGGCCTCTCGCTGACCTACCAGTCCACCGACCCAATTGACATCTTGGCGGGCAGTGGAGGAGTCATTGGTACGGCATTCCCCGGCGTGGCTTCGGTCTATGCCGTCTGCCTGCCGCCCAGTTGCAATCCCGCGCCGATAAATGAGGTTGGCGTCTTCGGCACCGGCCTTCCTGTTTCATCCAACCGGGTAACCATCACCACGCCCGGCACGGCCAGTGACTACATCTGGTACGCTGCTCCCGGCCAGTCAAAGTATGTCGTCCCCGTAGAGCTGCTCACCGGCACGGTCGGTTCTACGATTCGCCTGCCCTACGTACCTAACTCGATGGTGATGGACCGGGAGGGCATCAATATCTACTTTGGCTCATCCCACGAGCTGATAGCCATCAGCACCTCGAACAACTCAATTACTACGCAGGCAACATCCGTTCCAGGCGTGGTGCTGGCCGTATCGCCTGACGGTTCGCAATTGCTGATCAATGACCAGCAGCGCCAGCTCTTCTATCTCTACAGTGTCTCCGTCCAAAGCTACACGTCCTATGGCGGCATGGGCACGGCTGCGGCCTGGACTCCCGACTCGCACACGCTCTACATTGTCGACAGCGCAAACCAGGGCGCCCCTCATAGCGACACGCTATACGTCTATAGCCTGAACACCGGCTGGACCACCTACGCGTTGCCCTGTTCCGTTTACGACGCCATCACTTGCCCCTCGCCCTCCACTAGCGCGAGGAGCCTGGCGGTTACCATTCCCAGCGTGGGAGCGTTCATCAGCGGCAACCCCACTGTGGCCCACACCTGGTGTCCTATCGGCACAGTAGGCAACTACGCCAACATGAAATTCTATCCACAAGGGCCATTTCCGGATAATTCAGTAGCTGCGCAGACCGACGTACTGGCTGCCACTACCGATGGAAATCACATTCTCGGAGCATCCACCTCTGGCAGCAGCATTACTTTGTCCGACATTGGAGTCACCATCCCCAAATTGAATTGCCTGCCTCCGGTTGCGGACCCCAATTATCCGCTCCTGATTGGTGATACGCTCTCGCCGCTGGTGCTTCAAACCACGTTGACCCAGCCGCCGGCCATCACGGCCACAGCCACCGCCGTCAACCAGGTGGTGCCCTCGCCTGCCTCCAACCTGGCTTTCATCACCTATACCCCTCCTACAACCGGCGCCACAACCGGCGTTAAGCTGCCTTTCTACGTACCCGGCAGCGGAACCTTGAGTTATGTACCGTTCAATGGAAGCCTGGCGTCCAGTATCACGGCTCCCCTGGCTGGCGCGTTTACTCCGGACAACACTCTCTTCTTTGTCTCCACCGCGGGCGACAACATGATTCACTACATCAGCGTTCCCCTGGTCACAACCAACCCGGCCAATGCGGACACCCAGCAGATCAGCCCCAACCTTCCGGCCTGCTCACCGGTCTCCTCTGGTGGCACGGACCTCGGCTGCACTTATACGGGCAGCGACGCCATCGTTCCGGCCACGGCCATCGTCGTCAGGCCGCGTTCCACAACATAACGAGGAGCATCCAGCAGCAAGCAAACAAGGCCGGCCGCGCGCCGGCCTTGTTGCTTTCCGGATTCATATAACTTCAGTGCATAATATTAAGATTCTTTGCAATCATGACGAGCGGCCAATTTCCCCTTGCGCGCACGTTAGAATCAAAGCATGATCAAGGGGATTTCCTTTCTTCGTCCCGCGGGCAGCCGGGCAGCCTATGATCGGCTGTCGAGCTTCTTTTCCGCGCTGGGATTTGCGCCCGGCAAAGGGTGGAACGAAGAGAACAGTCACGGCGCAGCCTTCCTTGCGCCGTTGGGCAATCTGGAGTTTGTTGACGGCCAGTTTCCTTCCACAGCCGATGTGCTGGTGGAGGTGACTGCTCTGGACGCCGTGCACCAGGCCGCCGCTGCCTGGTTGCGCGCGCAAGGTGGCGAACAGGCCGTTGCGCGCCTCTCCGCCATCACGGAAACCCACTGGAAGTCGCGCCTTTTCACCGTCGAGCCGGAGCCGGGATTTTCTTTTTCATTTTGGGCATGGACTGATCCACAGCGCGGCAAGCCAGTGGCCGTCGAGGGCGATCTCTCCGCCTCCGGCATGAAATTTGCCGTTGTCGTCGCCCGATGGAATGCGGTCATCACCGAGCGGTTGCTGGAGGGCGCACTCGACGCATTACTGCGTAGCGGCGCAAAGCGCGCCGACATCGAGGTGGTTCGCGTTTCCGGCACGTGGGAGATTCCCGCCGCCGCCCGCGCTCTCGCCAATCAAGGCCGGGTTGACGCCATCATTCCTCTGGGTTGCTTATTACGCGGCGAGACCGCCCACTACGAGGCCATCTACAACGAAGTGGCGCGCGGCCTGGGAGAGTCGCAGCAGGAGACCGGCGTTCCCCACAGCTTTGGCGTGCTCACCTGCGAGACGCTGGAGCAGGCGCTCAACCGCGCCGGCATCAAGGCCGGCAACAAGGGCTTCGAGGCTGCCATCGCGGCCATTGAAATGGTCAGCCTGAATCGCAAGCTCCAGAAGGGCCGGGGTCCCCACGGACAGGTCTTCGTCCGTGGGGTAAAAGGCGGCCCTTCGTGACCGCCGGACCGCATCATGGGTCGGGACGCCGTAAATCGCGCGAGCTGGCCATGCAGATGCTCTATCAGGCGGAGATAGGCAAGCAGACACCCGGCCAGGTACGCGCCAACTTCTGGAAGGCCGCCGATGAAGTTGAACCAGAAGTCCGCAGCTTTGCCGAAGAACTCTTTAGCGTGGCCGTCGCCAATCAGGACCAGATCGACCAGCTGCTCGTGGCCAATTCCAAGCACTGGCGGCTGGAGCGCATGCCCGCCGTGGACCGCAACCTGCTGCGCATGGCGGTGGGCGAAATGCTGGGCTTCAAGGGAACGCCCTTTCCCATCGTCATCAACGAAGCTTTGGAGATCGGCCGGCGCTACTCCGCCCCCGAATCCATCAACTTCCTCAACGGAATGTTGGACGCCATCGCGCGTGGGTTGATCGGCAAGTAGCTTGTTGCTATCCCAGGTCCCAAAAACCGAACCCTGAGGCAACCAGAGTTCGTTACGCCGGAGGCGGGCCACCCCCCACCGCTGTCAAACGTGGGGCAACCGCCGAATCCCACCAATCCCGCGAAGCAAAGACTCATCCACGATGGGGCGCCACGCGCGCAAGAAGATTCCGATTAAAGGAATAAAACAGCGAAGAAATCGAGTATCGGCGCGTGATAGACTCCTTGGTGTGGCAGGGAGGCTCTCAAAGCCTGCCCTGGGTGGAAGATCCGGGGCTTCTATGTCTACCATATTTACTCGTTTGTACTGCACTCTTTTCCGAAGTCGGGCCGCTGAAGCCTTGGGCGAGGCGGCCCGCCATGGCGATCTCGCGACGGTTAAGAAGCTGGTCCAGGGCGGTGCCAGCCTGGCACCTAGCGGTCGGAAGGGCGGAAATACGCCGCTGGGGCTAGCCACATATAACGGGCACAAGGGCGTGGTGGAGTTCCTGCTGGCCAACGGCGCTGAAGTCAACGCAAAGGACGATGATGGCGATATGCCCCTACACGACGCTTCGGGAGCGAACGTAGAGAGCGGCCACAGGGAGATAGTGGTGTTACTTCTGCGTGCTGGTGCGGAAGTCAACGCCCGCGATGGACGTGGATATACGCCTCTGCTCAAAGCTGTGGTGTGGGACCGAATAAGTATCGTGGAAGCGCTGCTAACAGGCAGAGCCGACGTCAATGCCTCGGATGAGTTAGGCAAAACGCCCTTGCATCACGCTGCGCAGGACGGCCGCAATCTCATAGCGGAGATGCTGCTGGCGAATGGAGCCAAGATCAACGCCTCGGACAAGTACAGGAGGACTCCGCTCCATCTCGTGGCTGCATCCACCTGGGAGGGAAAGGGGTCCGGCTACGAGAAGTTACTGGGGCTGCTTCTGGCCAATGGTGCCGACGTCAACGCGCTGGAGGACGAGAATGGAAGGACATCTTTACACCTCGCGGCGGAGTCGGGTGAATTGCGGGCTGTCGAATTGCTGCTGGCCAAAGGGGCCGATCTAGATGCCCTGGACAAAAAGGGCAAGACGCCTCCGCAAGTGGCATTCGATGAGTCTCCCCAGGCGCGCCTAGCTTTGTCCCGGCTGGGGCTTGTGGAAGATACTTGGATCCTTCCATCTGCGAGGGGTAAGCGGGAAGACTCGAGGGAATCGTCGGAGCGCCGCGCGCAGGTTTCAGATTTCCTGATGAAGAAGTTCGTCGCCCGGAGATCTGCGATCCCGTCGCCGCCGCCACAGCCCGCGTCGTTAGTGCGCCCCGAGCCCAGCCGCAGCGTCGAGGGGAAATCCGACTACTGGAAATGCCCCAAGTGCAGCAGTGTGCTCAAGAAGGGGTTTGCAGACGCATTAGCTGGCGCAACCGTCGTCGGATCGGCCACTTGCGCCAAATGCGGCGCTCGCTTCGACCAGAGTGCGGTATACGGCGGGGAGTTCGACGTTGGGAGGAAGTATGGTCCAAGCGATGTCCTTCCGGTCTACTACCAGGTACTCGGGAATCGCGCGTTCTGGGGAGGCGGCAACGACGTTGCACTGAATGAGGAGTACACTCCGCTCGAACTGGGATGGCTCCTGGACGGGTCGCTTTTCCGGGTCGGCCCAATTCTGACAAAAGAGACGTGCCAGGAGCTAGTCGAGGGAAATTTTGCAGCAGCTTTCGAGGTTGCTGCTAAATCCAACAGGAATCTGGGGAAGAAACCGCCGCAAAAGTCCGACGGGTACATACTCGCGATCATCAAGCTGCAATTGAGCTTCGCGATAAGGAACAGCGTATCGTTTCCGGAGGCGGTGCGCGCATTCAAAAACGCAATGAAATGACCATGCGCCGGGTGTCCCGGGTCTCGATTCTGAGACCTGGGGAAAATACAATTCCCTACGCCACCAGAACACGAGCCCGCGACCGTTTACGTGGACTCGCTTGCACCGTGATTCTGATGTCCTGCCCAAGCCGCAGCAGGAAGCGCATCAGCCGCTCTATAGAGAAGCCAGTGAGTTGCCCGCGAATAAGCGCGGAGACCTTCGGCTGGTCCACTCCCAGTATTTTGGCGGCCTGGAGTTGGGTAAGCCCTCTCTTCCGAATCAGCATAATGATTTTCTGGGCAAGCTCGGCTTTGGCAAACGCCTCTTCCGGGTTTGGCAGACCGAGATCAGCGAAGACATTTCCACTGCTGACGGTGTAATCGCGTTCACGCTCGGGCATCTCTATCCCTCCAGTTCCCGATCAATTTCGATGGCGCGCAGGAGCCTCTGTTTCACCAACTCCATCACGCTCTGCGGCGTGGCTATGCCGTGCTTCGACTTCTTCTGAAATGCGTGCAGCACATAGACAGCCTTTACCAGTTTCACGGTGTAGACAGTGCGGAAGGTGTCTCCAAAGTGATCGGAAATAACCTCCAGAACCCCTCCCGCGACGTTCTTTAGCGGCTTGGCATCGATGTGCTTATCACCCATCTGCGCTTGATAGAGTGCAAATCCGACGTGCCGCTGCACTGGATCCGGAAACTCCGACAGTGCACGGTGCGAGTCGGCAACGAAGATCAGGGGTTTCATACAAACCTCTGGCCCTTCATGAATATGCCAGAAATGGCATAATAAGTCAAGAACAAGCGCCTTCCAACAGCCAATAATTGAAGCCGTCCACGATGGCCATCAGCGCCGCCTGGTTCAAATCGCTGCTCACACCCGAGGTTTTCCATGGTTCGCGGCCGTCGGCGTGGAAGCTAACCGTGACGCGGACGTAGGCCGCCGTGTCATGTGCCGATACATCAAGGGCTTCGACGCTGAACGTGCCCAGTCGCATCTGCGCAATAGCCGGATACCACTTTTCCAATTCGTGCCGCATGGCCTTGGTGAGCGCGTCCACCGGGCCGGCGCCCTCTGCTCGCGTTACCGTCACGGTGGAGTCGCCAATGGACAACAACATCGAGGCCTGAACGTACCGGTTCTTCGTTTCGTCGGATTCGTCCAGAACTCTCCAGCTCTTGATGCTGAAGCGATTGCGCAGGGTATTGAGCACCCTCATGCAGGCCAGCCGGAACGAAACATCACTGGCCGTGAAGCCGCCGCCATCAATCATCGCCTGGTTGGTGTCGATCAAAACCTGCGCCTGGTGAGAGTTCAAAGGAACCCCGAGCGCCTTGGACATAAGAACAATGTTGGCTCTTCCCGATTGGCTGTTCACTCCGATGAAGGGCTTGGCGCCCACTTTTTCCGGATCGCACCAGAGGTAAGCTCCCGGGTTTTTCCCCTCGCTGCTGCCATGCATGCCGGCCCAGGTGCCAAAAGCGCCCGGCCCAACAATAGGAACGCCATGCGGCGGCTCAAGTCCGAAGGCCGCGTACGCTGAATGTGCGAGGCTGGTAAGTTTGTGGAGCGACTCGGGAGCGACGAACTCAGCTTCGCCTCTGAGTTGCATGCTGCCGATCACGGTAGTGAGGTTCACATTGCCGCAGCGTTCACCGGTTCCAAGAAGTGTGCCCTGAACTTGAACAGCGCCGGCAAGAATAGCAGCGCGCGTATTTGCGATTCCAAGACCGCGATCTGTGTGACCGTGAAATCCGATTTTTGCGTCGGGATAACTGCGCGTGAGGCTGCCAATAACCTGGGCGACTTCTTCAGGGCTGGCGCCGCCGGTGGTGTCGCACACAACCAACCGGCTGATCTTCTGGCGAACGCACTGCTCGGTCAACTGGTTAAAGTATTCCAGGCTGCGCTTGCGCGAATCGGTTTTGCAATCGTTGCCATATTCGTCGCGGCCGCAAGCGGCGTCCATGGCGTGTTCAAGGTCCACGATCACTTCAAGCCCGTGCTCATGAAGGCACGCGATGGTGTCATACGCCATCAGCAGGCTTTCTTCCGGCGTTGCCTCTAGTGACCTTCTTACATCCAGCAGCCTGGACTTGACGACGATCACAGCGACAGGGATGCGTTTCTTATGGGCGATCATGAATTGCAGGTCGGGCCATTCCTGAACCGTAGCGCCTCGGCCGCGCGTCCTGCCGAATAACGCCAGTTTCATAGCCTTGGTATCAACGGAATCGAGTGCGCTTGCCAAATCACCTACAAACCGGTTGGCGCCGGCAAAGCCGATCTCGGCATACTGGACGCCGAAATCCGCCATGCGCTGAAGCAGGTTGACCGCATTCGGCACGGAGATTTCGATGTTGGGCTGTTGCATTCCGTCCCGAAGGCTTGTGTCAAACAACTCAACTCTTCTGATTACAGCTTCCCTCATAGGCTCCTGCTGTTGATTGGAAATATGTTCTTGACTGGGGTTGTCCTGCAAGCAGGCTTCTGCTTCTCATCATACCCCAGCCAGGTTTTCAAAAGCGCATAACAGTTACTCAGGCGCTCCTGTGCATGCTTATTGGGCGGAGTAGAAAGCGAGCAACTCTTGTGTGGCAAACAGGCACTACCGGCAGGCCTCGCCGGGCCGGTCGAGCAGGTCATTGGTTCTTGCCCGGTGGTCCTCCTGCACTACGGCACCCGACTTCAGCACCAGCTTGCCTTCCTGGCTGAGTAGCTCATCGATTTCAAAATCCGCTGCAACCGGCGCTCCATCCACCGTGCGCGCGCAGTACCAATCCTTGCTGTAGGGAGTGCCGTTGCGATACCACCTTTGGCAGGCGATTACAGACTTATCGGGGCTCAGGTCGCACTGGAACCAGAGATACAAGTCGCCCTTGCCTGAGCCAACCAGCGCAAAGGCGTATACGGGAACCTTGCCCGGCCGTTTGTGAGCGTAGGCAGCATCAATAATCGGCCTGCGCACCTCGCGGATGCAGCCTGCGTCCCTGAAGTTCTCGTATGTTGACCCCCGCTCCAGCTTCATCACCGGGCCATCGGGCGGCATGACCCACACAAACCGCTGGCTGAATCGAATCTGAACCTGCTTCCCGGCAAGCTCCTCCAGGCCGGAAAACTTCTTTTCGTGGCGGAAGCTTCTGCCGTCCGCGACCAAAACCTGATCGCCCTGCCTGAAGCAAAAGGCGCTGGCTGGCTCGGCGTTCGCCGAACATCCGTTGCGGCAGGGCTGGTAATCCGCCGACTCCACCAGCGTCGCCGCTGAAAAACCCTTTGCTTCTCTGGCAGAAGCGCTAGGGATAAGGCTCAGAGCCGCGCAGGCGGCAAGGAAAATCATCAGCAAGAACCGGAAGCTCCTGCCCATGCTGGTCAAACGGGAGAGCCTGAATCGAATCGGGATCGATAATTGCATCATGCGCTTTAAGGTACTACTGCCCATTCCCGTTTCGCAAACGCCGGCGGCATTATCATGTCTTCCAACCGCTCCAAATCAGATATTTGGCCTCTTATACAGTCTGCCTCCGCCGTCATCTGATACCCTTTCTTTCGCATGGAATTCAAGAATCTTCGCCTCGATAAACGCCCTCCGCTGGCTGTCGTCACCATCGACCGCCCCAAAGTGCTCAACGCCCTAAGCGCCGAGACCTTCTCCGAACTTTCAGAAGCCTTTGAAGGGCTGGCCGCGAACCCCGCAATTCGCGTAATTCTCATCGCCGGCGCAGGGGACCGAGCCTTTGTGGCCGGGGCTGATATCCGCGAACTGGTCTCGCTCACCCCCGAAGAGGGCCGCTCCTATGCACTGCGCGGACAAGGCGTCTTCCGCCGCATAGAAACCCTGGGCAAACCGGTCATCGCCTGCATCCAGGGCTTTGCCCTGGGTGGCGGCTGTGAGTTGGCCATGGCCTGCACCCTCCGCCTGGCCGCGGACGATGCCCGCCTGGGCCTCCCCGAGGTCAAGCTGGGCCTCATGCCCGGCTACGGCGGCTCCCAGCGCATTACCCGCCTTGTAGGCCGCAGCGAGGGGCTCAAACTGCTCCTTACCGGCGCCATCATCGACGCCCGCGAGGCCCTGCGCATCGGCCTGGTGGATGAAGTCCTGCCCGCCGCCGGGCTGATGCAGCGCGCCGAGGCTTTGGCGCAGGAGATTGCCGCCAACGCTCCCCTTGCCGTGGCTGAAATCCTGCGCGCCGTCGATGAAGGCTTCGACCTGCCGCTCGACCTTGCCCTGCTCCGTGAGTCTGTCTACTTCAGTGGTCTCTGCGCCACCGCCGACAAGAACGAAGGCGTTCAGGCCTTCCTGGAAAAGCGTCCGCCCGTCTGGAAGGGCAAGTGAAGGAAAGGCTCAGAGCTTTTCATGCACTCAATTCCGGGCATTTCTATGGTTTCAGGCTGCTTTTTCTATCCAGAAAGCAAAAGCAGCCGGATTTCTCCGGCCGCTTCTCTATACTTTTGGAGCCTCAATGGCTCTCGCCGTCTTACGCCTTGGCGGTGGCCAGGGCCTTCAGCCGCGCATTCAGGCGGCTCTTGTAGCGGGAGACGGTGTTACTGTGCAAAACGCCCTTTTGCACGCTCTTGTCGAGGGTGGAAACGGTCTCGCGGTACTGCGCCTGTGCGGCCTTCACGTCGCCCTTGACGAGCGCCTCGCGCAAGGCACGCAGGCTGGTGCGCACGCGGCTTCTGCTAGCGCGGTTCACTTCGGTGCGCGTTTCTGTCTGCCGGGCGCGCTTCAGCGACGATACATGGTTTGCCATTCGTTATCCTTGATCTTCAATTCTGATTTCAGGGGGCCTGAAATAAGAGGTAATGTTGCGGTTTTAGAATGCAACTCGAGCCGCATCCCTCGCAATTTCTAAGTCTACGGGAAATGGGGCTATGGGTCAATGCGCGCCGTGGGCCTCGTCCAGAGACGAGCCTGTCCAGGCAGCACATACGCTGCTAGGAAACCTCTGCATAAGTCGATGTTTTGAAAGGGCACGACTTCAGTCGTGCCGCAAATGCCGCAAAATAAATGCGGGCTTTAGCCCCTGAGGGAATCTATACTTTGCGAAAAGGGCTTGTGCAGAGATCCCCCAGTACCTTGAAAGACACGCTTTTCGCCAAAAAACCTTAAATCCCGCATTGACTCCCAGCCCCGGTGGCGCTACTCTCAACCCCAGATACAGGATTTGGTCGCCTATTCCATCCCGCGGTCCCGTCCCACAGCCCAGAGCTTCAGCCCGGTCCTGCGCCGCGTTCTGCCGTCTTCCTCTTGTTCACCCGCTTGCCTTCAGCCCGTCCGTTGCGCTGCCGGCCTGCCTCGCGCCCTGTCTAACCCTCTCGGAGGCCATCGAACCCTTTGAAAATCGCCTTGGAGATCACGCCCAACCTCGAGCCCCTCTTCGGGACTCGCGATGAAAACCTCAGGCTCATTGAAGACTCGCTCGGCGTCCACATCGATCTGCGCTCCGACGCCGTCCATGTCGAGGGCTCCGAATCCGCCGTCGAGCGCGTCCGGCAGATCTTCGCCGATTTCGAGGCGCTGCGCCGCCAGGGCGTCAATCCCCACAACGGCGAGCTGAACGCCCTCCTGCGTCTGGTCGTCGCCGACCCCTCCATCACCCTGCGTTCGCTCTCCGACTCGGGCAAGCAGCGCTCGGTCGGCGTCAAGCGTATCGTCCAGCCCCGCTCCATCAATCAGCGCAAGTACGTCGAGGCCATCGAGCAGAGCGATATGGTCTTCGGCGTCGGCCCCGCCGGTACCGGCAAAACCTACCTCGCCGTGGCCATGGCCGTCTCCGCCCTCAACGCCAAAAAGGTCAGCCGCATTGTCCTCGTCCGCCCCGCGGTCGAGGCCGGCGAGCGCCTCGGCTTCCTCCCCGGAACCCTCCAGGAAAAGGTGGACCCCTACCTGCGCCCGCTCTACGACGCCCTCTACGACCTGCTCGATCCCGAAAAGGTCGACAAGCTATTCGAGCGCAACGTCATCGAGATTGCCCCCCTGGCCTTCATGCGCGGACGCACCCTCAACGACGCCTTCATCATCATGGACGAGGCCCAGAACACCACCATCGAGCAGATGAAGATGTTCCTCACCCGCATGGGCAACAACTCCAAATCGGTCATCACCGGCGACATCACACAGATCGACCTGCCCAACCCGCGCAAATCCGGCCTGCTCGACGCCATCAACATCCTCGACGGCGTCGAGGGCATCCACTTCTGCCACTTCGAGGAGTGCGACGTCGTCCGCCACGCCCTCGTCCAGCGCATTGTCCGCGCCTACGAGTCCTCCAAGCCGCAACAGCAGGAACTGCCGCTGGCCCTCGGCGACGCTATAGAAGTCGGCGTCGAGAGTCGCGAGAATCGCACGCAGCTGCAACCGCAGCATCCGGCAAAACCGCAGTAATACTGGATATTTATTTTTTAGGTGCGAGCGGAAACGTATGCGAAGGAATCTCAATCCTGATGTAAAGTTAATGTAATGATCGACCAATTGACAGTGGCGTCTGTGCCATCTGAATGGGGATCTTCGTTTCTTCCGTGCGAAGGATGTCAAGCGTGATTGATTTCTTCGTAGGCTGTGGTGTGCCTGAACGATTCTTAATGTACTCTATTTCCTTATGGTTTGATAAAGCAATTGCAGCGCCGTACCCCGGGCCTTTCTGTATAGACATACGCCATATGAGTCGTCTACATCAGGACGATCATGGCACCACCCGCTCTCCGCGTGAGCATATAACGAAGATTTCACATCGGAGGCAAGAACTGCCAAGCGTTCCTCGATGTATCTACGAACGCCTGCCCAGGCAGCATCGAGCGCACGCAGAAACTCCCGTGGCTGGTCGATGTCATAGATATTGTTCCTCAAATTCTCTGACCTGGCGATCGAATTCACAAAGACGTCAAGCAGGGCCTCTCTCAGCTGGGCATCATGGGCCAGGTCAAACGTGGAGAATGCTTGAGCGAGGGCAATTCGAAGGCGCTCGAAGTCTGCCCCTTTTACATGGTAATGATTGTCGCCAAAAGTACCCGCTTGCGTTGCGCGTTTGAGGTACTTCAGGCATCCTTCACGCGTTTGAAGACTTGCAAGTAGCTTCTCTTCTTCGATCTGTTTGGTGCGTATTTCCTTTTGTTTTAGTTCCTCCCTCTCCTGTTTGAGCACATTGTACTTTGCAACGCAACCGGGGCAAAACAATATCGCCCGACAGAGACCCATATTTTCCTCATACCACGCCCATCCGCCCTCCCAGAAATAGGCGCTACGTCCGCAACCCTCGTCCAAAAGTAGGATGTCAATCATGACGTCGCCCTTATGGATGCTATATCCGCGTATCCCGCACGTTTTCTTGAAGCCCATAAAATGCGCCTCGTCGAATCATCACAACATCATTAGTAATACCAGCCCATGGCCTGCTCCTCGGGTCCATAAGCATCAACACAGGATTTCCATTTTGATTCCTGGCTTTCGGTCAGTCTATCACAGGGCAGGTGGCCTGGCGGGTGGCCCGGTTCCAGTGACTTTTTTCAAACCACGCTGAGGGTGCCCCCGGTCCCTCGCTTTTGGGGACCGGGGAGACCACGAACCTCGACCGTTCGTCTTCCGGCGGGTGGCCCCGGTCTCCGGGTGCAATCCCCACCACAATCAGGGTGGCGGGTTCTATAAAAGGGGATGTCAAGTAAAAACACTTTCCCTGACCTGCCGGGGGAGAATAATTTTCTGACATCCAGCCCCTGTTGGCAGCCGCAACACGCTTTGCCCGGGCGCGGTTTTCTTTTTCACTTCCGTGGGAGGTTCTCTGCGTCATCTTTCTTCGGCGGGTGGCCCCAGTCTCCGGGTGCAATCCCCACCATAATTAGGGTGCCACCGGTCCCTCGCTTTTGGGGACCGGGGAGACCACGAACCGCGACCATCCGTCTTCCGCTAGAAAACTTCGCTGTGAGAACTGATGCGCACCAGCCGCCCACCTGCCTGTGTTTGGTGTTCTAACGGTTAGTCGAGGGAGTCTTCCGGGCGCGGCGCCTCGCCACCATCGCGGTTGAGAATACGCAGAAAAGCCGCATCGTCGGCTCGCTCGCGACGCTCTGCAAAAAAGCGCTCGGTCTGCATCGCAGCGATCTTCTCAGCGGCGGCGATAACCAGAAACTGGTTCATGCTGGATTTGTCGCGCTTGCTGACCTTCTCCACCTCAGCCTTCAGTGAGACGGGCAGCCGCAGGGGAAATGTAGAAACTCGTGTAGTCATGGCTTCAACCTCCTCAGGACTTCGCCTGGACGAAGAACTTCAATTCCAAAACTGTTGCGCGCCGCGCGCAGATCCTTCTCGTTGAAGGTCACGATCGCGCCAGCCTGTCCGTTCACTGCGGCCTCCAGCACCATTTCGTCGCCGGGATCGCGCAGTTGAGGCCGCCAGCGGTAATAGGTCTGCACCGGCTCGGCCAATGAAACGAGCCGGTCCAGAAAGATCGCGATCTCCGCCAAGCTCAAACCGGAGGCAAGGCGATGCTCGGCGGTCATGCATTTGGCCTCGTACTCCAGCGCCAGCGACACATTCAGCAGCATCGTGGCCCGCCCCAGCCGTATCCGCCGCAGAAGCTCGGCTGATCCGCCGCGTGGGCTGCGCATGGCCGCCACAATAACGTCGGTGTCGAGCACAAGTCTCACATCGCATATAATACCACATCATATAGGATGTGATGTCGGGTGCCCCAGGTCCGGGGTCCCCACGGACAGGTCTTCGTCCGTGGGGTGGAGATCCCTCGCATTTGGGGACCTGGGAGACCACGAACCTCGACTGTCCGTAAATTCCGCTAGAAAACTTCGTTGTGAGAACCGATGCGCACTAGCCGCAATGTAGAATCGTCCGGTTTTTAGTCGATAAGAAGCAGATCGGGCTTCAGAGGTCACTCGCGATAATTCGTATATTCGTCCGTCAACGCATGATCGTGGAATCTTTCCGGCAGGGTTACCACGAACCCCAACCCTCCATCTCCCTTTTTCCAACTAGCCTTCAAAAAGACTCTCAATGTCGCGCGCTCCGTGAATGAGATGAACGATCTCCACTCCATTGCGTCGCGGTAAATAGAAGATCAACCAGTTCTCGAAGCCTTTCACCGGCCAGCGGCGAATGCGGCGAAGAACTGGACTGCGGAAGGCGCACACGGCGCCTACCTTCGGCATTCTGGCCAGCGCTTCAAATGTTTTCTGTGTTGCGTCCAGAAAGCGCTGGGCAGTTTCCAGGCCGCCCTGCTCTTCTAGATACTCGGCATTCGACAGGATGTCCCTGCGGGCGTGGGCACGTACAAAGACTTCCGCCAACTCAGGCCACCCGGCTCTTCGGCCGCGTCCCTCGTCCGGTCTTTGTCCGCTTGCTCAATTCAGCGTGCAGCGTCCTCCAGAATTCAGGAGTGGCCTCCTGCGCTTCGCCTTCCGCAAGCGATTCCAGCATGGTCTGCTCAAGCTGTTCTCTGGCATTGCGCTTTTGGTCGGCGCGCACCAACTCGCGCATATACTCGCTTGCACTGCTGTAGTCCCTGACCGTAACCTGCTCCTCCACATACTGCTTCAAGGGGTCGGGAAGCGAGATGTTCATGGTTTGCATCAAGAAATCCTTTAATGTCAACGTAACACTGATGGCAATTCTTGTCAATTTATGGCCAGCCGCGGGTGCCCCAGGTCCCTCGCATTTGGGGACCTGGGAGACCACGAACCCCATGGCGCGCAAGCGCCGTCTGCCGCACCGCAGGTGCCGCGAAGCGCCTCCGCCTGGACAGCCTGCCCTGAGCGCTGTCGAAGGGGCCAGTCCCAATCGCATTTAGAGAGTGTAAGGAATCCGCACCCCTGGCGTGCCTGCGGGGAAATCTCGCGTGTTGCGGGTGATGAGAACCCGGCCGGCGGCTTCGGCCGTCGCCTGAATGATGGCGTCGGGCAGTTTAATCTTGCTGCTCCTGCGCAGCAGGAATGCCCGTTCAGCCACATCGGTACCCAGAGCCAGGGTGTAGAAATTCAGCAGGAAGGAACGCGCATCCGCCTCATTGGCGGCGGTTGAGCCTGCCATCACTTCCATCCAGCTGATGATGCTGACCGCGCGGTCCGCATGCCTGTCGCACTCGGCGCGGGCCTGTGGAATGCCGCGCAGGTAATCGATGAGAATGTTGGTGTCGAAGAGAACTGGCGTCGTTACCATTCCGCGCGCATCCTCTCCTGATACGCAACTCCGTCCTCGGGAAAGTCAGACCATGCTCCAAAGGCCGCATGATTCATCTTCTGGCGGTGGGGCGCAAGTGAGCTTGCGACAACCTGCCGCACAAACTCGGCACGCGACACGGAAAGCTTTTTGGCCACTTGAGTCAGCAACTTGAGATCTTCTTCCGGAATGTCAATGAGCGTGCGCATAATACCTCCGGTGATATATATAAAGTATATCAGAATATGACGCTAATGTATATCGCTTCCTGGATTACGATGGGTGCCCAGGTCCGGGGTCCCCGCGGACTCGGGGTCCCCAACGAGTGATTTTTGCTCGTTGGGGTGAAGGGACAGGTCTTCGTCCGTGGGGTGGAGATCCCTCGCATTTGGGGCACTGGGATACGATGAACCCCATGGCCGGGTGGCCCATATCTCGATTTTGAGATGTAGAAGACGATCACTGACCACTGATCACTGACCACTGTTTTAATGCAGATTATTTCCCCACTTTGTTGCACAATAATCTCAGAAGTCTTCCTTCAAATCCTCGTCCTGGCACGTCCTCTTCGCGTCGCCTGTCAGCCGAAAGCCGTCAGCAGAGGCCGAAACGTTTCGTAACTCCTTATCCTGGACGACTTTGCAGGGAACTCCTTTGTTTTGACGATTTTACAGCGCAACCCCGTCTGTAACCTCAACAAAATAACGACTTTGCGTCCAAAGTAGGGGTGGGGGTACCCCATGGTCCAGCTCTGCCGTCCTATCAAGACCAATGGACAACCTCACATCGAGGGAGGGATACGACGATCCCGCGTAGAATGAGAGCAACCGGAACCGCGCACACCGCGCCACCGAGCACGATGATCCTCATCGACCCAGACTTGGAACCCGACACCGTGCCGAAGACAACTTCGGCGAAGCGGACGGCCGCCCCAAAGAAAAATCTCCGCCTGCCTTCCGCCCGTACCCTGGCCCGCTTTCTCACTCTGGCGCAAAAGACCGTCCGCCTCCGCGGCCAGGTCACCGTCCTGCTCACCACCGACGCGTACCTCCGTAAACTCAACCGCCAATTCCGCCACAAGGATAAAGCCACCGACGTGCTCTCGTTTTCGGCTGAAGGCTCTCTTCCCGCTGAATGCCCCATGCAGGAAATAGCCGCAGAAAAAATCGCTGGCGACCTGGCTATCTCCGTTCCCACTGCGCGCAAGCAAGCCATCGATCAAGGCCACTCGCTCTCGACGGAAATCAAAATCCTCATCCTGCACGGCCTGCTTCATCTCGCCGGCCACAACCACGAATCTGACGCCGGCCAAATGGCTCGACGCGAGCGCCAACTCCGCGCTAAGTTGGGACTCCCGCAAGGCCTTATCGAACACGCTGAATAAGCTCTCATGTCTTCGGAAATCGTGCAAAAATCGTTCTAACCATCAATCTGCAAATCCGCGATAATAGAAGTCAGGAGCGCTCCCTTTTGAAATCCGGATTTGTCGCCATTCTCGGCCGGCCCAACGTCGGCAAAAGCACACTGCTCAACGCCCTCACCGGCGAAAAGGTAGCCATTGTCTCCACCAAGCCTCAGACCACCCGCAACCGCATTATTGGGGTGGTTGAGGTTCCGGCGCGCAAGGGCGTCCATCCGGCGGCGCAAATCGTCTTTGTCGATACTCCCGGAGTTCACAAGCCCGGCTCGCACCTCGACCGCCGCATGTTGCAGGAGGTCTACGAAGCTCTCGAAACCCGCGACCTCGTCCTCGTCCTCATGGACGCTACGCGCCGCGTTCAGCTAGAAGCAGCATCTAATCCAGAAACTGCTGCACCCACACGTAAGAGCGCCCACGGCGCTTGGGCCAGTGAAGACGAGTTTCTCTTCAACCTCATCCGTAAGCTCGACTGCCCGGTTTTTCTTGTGCTCACCAAGATCGATCTCGTCGCCAAGGACCATCTGCTGCCGCTGATCGACACCCTCACAAGGCAGTTCGGCTTTGCCCAGGTCATTCCCGTCAGCGCGCGTAAACGTGATGGACTCGATCTATTGGTCCGCAAGATCGTCGAAGTGCTGCCTACCGGCGAGCGCTATTACCCAAAGGATCAGTACACTGACCAGCCGCAGCGCTTCATGGTCGCCGAGCTGATTCGCGAACGCATTCTGGCTGAGACAGGCGAAGAGGTTCCCTACGCCTCGGCTGTAATCATCGAGCGCTTCGAGGAGGCCGAGCCGCCTGCGCCACCGCGTAAAAAAGGCCAGGTGCCAGCTCGCCTCCCGCTCACCCGCATCGCCGCGGCAATCTATTGCGAACGGGATGGACAAAAAGCCATTCTTATCGGCAAGGGCGGCTCAAAGTTGAAGGAGATCGGAACCGGCGCCCGCCGCCAGATCGAGTCGCTGCTCGGCACGCGCGTCTATCTCGAATTGCGCGTTATCGTCGAGCCCAATTGGCGCGAATCGCGCAGCTTCGTCGAATCCCTGAACTGGCGCAACCAATTGGAGAGACTGGCCGAAGATCAAGTTACAGAAAAGCCTGGAGGCGCGGAAGAATAATCTGGCGATATTCCGGCCCGCCCGTGCGGCTGATAGAATTCTCTTTCCTCCGGGTTTGAAGCATTTCACCCCGGAAAATAGAGAGGCCTATCATGGCTACGCGCCGCGAGTTCATCAAGACCATTCCCCTGACCGGTTGCGCTCTGGTGCTGGAGGGCGGCGCGCAGCCGCTGCCGCCCGCCGCAACTCCCGACGGCGTCTCCGCGCAACTGCAACTTGAACCTGAACCGGCAGGCGCGCTAGCGCCGCTGGACCGCCTGCGAGTGAAGAGCAGCCAGTTGCGTGGCCGCCTGGAGGTCCGCGACGGCAACCATCAGCTGTACTTTGAGACGCCCTTCTCCGGCTTGGCGGAGTTTGCAGTGGCCGGGGCTCTGGGCATGCACAGTGTCAGCCTGGTGGACGCTGCCGGAGCGCTGCTGGCCATGCGCACCTTCCGTGTGGACTGCAAGACATTCATCGAGGATGAAGGCGGCCGCATGGGCGGCCTGCTCCGCGACCTCTACTGGACCATGGCCACCGACGGACCGGTCAGCGCCATGCGCTACAAGGGCGAGGTCTTCACCTGCTGGGACACCTGGCTGATGGACAACACGCAGACCCTGAAGGGCATGAAGTATTTCTGGCCGGAGGTCAAGTCCAACGTCAACTTCTACGCTGCCTCGCAGCGCGAAGATGGCATGGTGTGGGAGAACTTTGAGCCGCGAACCCCGGTGGAGACCTTCTGGGAGAAGGAGTTCAAGTACGGCGACTTCGCCCGTCCTGCTGAGGATGGTTGGCTGCTGCTGCGCCGCGCCCCCGTGGAGGCACACGTGGAAGCCTTCCTGCTGGAGGCCATCTATTACTCATGGAAAGCCAGCGGCGACACGTCCTGGATGGCGAACAGGCTGGACGCTGCCATCCGCGCAGTGAAATACGCCACCAGCGACCCCTATCGATGGTCAGAGAAGTTCAAGCTCGTCAAGCGCGGCTTCACCATCGATACCTGGGACTTTCTCTCCGAGAGCGAGGCCAAACTGAGCGGCGGCATCATGGTCATCGACCTCAAGAAGACCCACTTCGGCGTCTTCTTTGGCGATAACGCCAACCTGATCGTGGGGTTGCGCCGCCTCAGCGAGATGCTGCAAGCGGCAGGACGCGGAGCGGAAGCCCCCGCCTTCGCAGCGCTGGCCGACGAGCTGGAGCAGCGGCTCAACGCGCTGGCCTGGAATGGGGAGTTCTTCACGCACTGGATTCCCGAGGACCCGGAGCTGAAATTCGACCTGGGCGTGGACCTCAACCGCCAAGTCTCGCTCTCCAATGCTTACAGCCTCAATCGCGACATCCGCCACGATCAGTGCGTGGGTATTCTGCGCACCTACCAGCGCATCCGCAAAGAGATGCCGGAGAGCTCGCCAGGCGAGTTTTACGCGATCTATCCGCCCTTCGAGCGCGGATTCGCCGCGGAGAACGCGAAATGGGAGTACATGAACGGCGGGGTCATGTCCTGCACCGCGGGCGAGCTGGCCTGCGGCGCCTTCAGCCATGGCTTCGAGAGCTATGGAGCAGACATCCTGGAGCGCTACCGCGGGATTGCCGCCAATCATCACGGCCTGGTGCCCGCCATTTTGCGCGGCAAGCAGCCGGAAGCTCCCCGGTGCACCTTCACCCAGCTTGACCTGCGCGCCGTGGCCAATGCGGACTTTGGCTCGGGCGCCGCGGACGTGCTGGGATGGATGGACGAGCCGGACAACGACTTGGCCAGCATGCCCACCGGCCGCCAGATCTTCCGCGAGATTCCCTTTGACGTGATCGATCCGGCCGGCAACGGCAGGCGTGCCTGCCTGGCCATCTCCAGCATCGCCAAGTTCAATCGCCAGGCCTCAGTGGCCGTCAACGCACCGACGCGCAGTTTTTACCTGCTGCACACCAAGGGCGGAGACAGCCTGGCGGGCAAGCTCACCGTGCGCTACGCGGACGGCGCAACGCATGGCGAATATATCCGCGCCGGGGTAAACGTGAACCATTGGTGGGCGCCCACGGATAACCAGTTCAACGAGCGCTATGGGCCGGGCGGGCCGGAGCGAATGCAGGTGGCGTGGCGCGGTCCCAATAAGCAGTTCGACAACCTCGGCGTCTACGTGGTGGGCTTTGAGCATCCGCATCCGGACAAGACCATCGCCGCGCTGGACTTCGAGTGCATGGAGACCGATGCCAAGTGGATGATTCTGGCTGTCACGCTCTCCGATGCGCCCATGTACCTGCCGCCCTGGAATGACGTTTCCTCCGGGATGCCGAATAACTGGGGCGCTGCGGCGCTGGTGGCAGCCCTTGTGGAAGGGCTGGCGGGTGTCGTGGACCAGGGAGCGGCCTTCAGCCGGGCGCGCATCGCACCGCGCTGGGCGGCCATGGGAACCCGTGCCGCCAAGGTCGCGGTGCGCTATCCGGCCTCGCAGGGCTATGTTCGCTACGAGTACGCATGCGACCTGGCCGAGCGGCGCGTGACCGTCGAGTTCACTGGGAGCGCGGACAAGTACGAGGCCGCGCTGCTATTGCCGCCCGGCGCCATGCCCGGCTGCGCCACACTGAACGGAAAGCCCACTGCCATCGAGACGCGCACGATGGAATCGTCACACTATGCGGTGATCCAGGTCAAAGGCGCGCGTGCTCACACCCTGGTCGTGGAATTCGCATAAACAGGAGCCTGGCTCTGCTCTGGGCCATGATCTGGACAGGATCGCAAAAACCGGCTGTCACGAATCGCGCGGTTTTGTCGCGCCCGCTGGACTGGCTCAATCAATTGGAACAGCTGGCTGGGGAACAAATCACGGAAAAGCCGTCGGACGAGCACATAAGCCGAAAATAGATGCGCACACTACCTACGCGCCCTTTACCGCTCCCCGCCCATTGGCCTTAACCCAGTACATGCGCGCATCGGCAACGCCGATGACGGCGTGGACGCTCGATCCGTCGTCGGGCGCTGTGGCCACGCCCACACTGGCCTTGACGTGCAGCTTCAGGCCGTTCTTCATTTGAAATTCGGTTTCCATCAGCGCGTTCAATATCGCATTGGCCTGCTCCAGCGCGGCCTCGGCTCCAGTCTCGGGCATCAGGATAACGAACTCGTCGCCGCCGTAGCGGAAGCACGTATCCTGCTTGCGGCTCAACTCCTGCAGCCGGTCGCCGATGCAAGCCAGAAGCTCGCTGCCCACCAGGTGGCCATGCTCATCGTTCACCAGCTTGAAATGATCCAGATCGAGGAAGGCCAGGCTCACCGGCAGCTCCAGCTGTCCGCATCGTTCCATCTCCTGGCCCAGCACCTCGTAGAGATGGCGGACGTTGTAAAGTTTGGTACAGTCGTCGGTGATGGTCAACTGTTGGATGCGGGCCACGTCGTGTGCGTTTTCGATGGCAATGGCCGCGTGGTCGGCCAGAATATGAAGAAAGGCGATGGTGTAGTCGGTAAGCTGATCAGCGCGCGGATTGAAAATCTCGATGACGCCGTGCGTTCCTTTGCGCCCGCGCAAGGGAAGGGCGATTACCGATCGGACCGTGCTGGGTTTGGCGGCGTGCTCTTTCTTGATCCGTGGATCGTTCTGAGCCTCTGGAACCAGCAGCGTCTCGCCGTGCTCTACCACCCAGCCGGCCACGCCTTCGCCCACCTTCACTCTCATGCCGAGCAGCGAAGCCTCTTCACGGCCCGCGGCAATCGCGTAGTAAAGCTCCTGGCTTGCTTCATCCAGCATCAGCAGAGTCCACAGATCTGCCTCGACGAAGCGCTCCATGTGCTCCATGATGGTGCGCAGAATTGTGTCCAGATCAAAGCTCGAAGTGAGCGAGCGCGCCACCTGGTGGAAGACGAGTAGGTCGTCGAGCGGGATGCGGTTTGCCGTCTTTTTGGTCATTCTGGGCCCTAAAGTCAAAAGTTGTCGTAATTCTTACACACATCGGTGTTCAGGCAGCGGAAAAGTCCACCGCGCCAGCATTACGCCGGTCACATTTTCTCGGGGGAGAGAAAACATCCTCATTCTCTATACGAACACCTTGACTTTCAGTGCGCACCATAGAGCAAAAGGACATCAGTTGTTTGGCAGGCCGATACAAGGCCATGCCTCCTTGTATTGTATTGTATTGTACGGAAATCGTAAGCAGCCTGTTCCCAACCGCAGGCCGTGGCACGCAGGATGGGAAAAGGCCTTCGGACATTGGGAGCAGTTCTGGCTCGGGCTCAGTCGATTCGCGGAGTGCCTCGGCGGAGATAGAAACCGATGCCGCCGCAGACGGCAATGATAACCAGCGCGATGGCGAAGTAGTAGGCGATGGGATGTGCCCAGCCCGGCGACCAGGTCAGATCCTGACCCACCCAAAGCAACAGAATGGCGGCGATTGCCGTAAACATGCCGGCAATAACCAGCAAAGTGTGGCCCAGTTCGCGCCGTTTGTCCAATGCCTCCACCTGGTCGGGGGTCAGGTGGCGTTCTTCGGGGGGAAGCAGGGAATTTGCCATGCATGAGGCTCCTGTCTTGTATTTTCTGGCATGCCGCGCGCTTGTTGGATGACCTCCGCGCCCGGCTGCCCGCTCTTTCGATTCAAACACAGGTTGCCGTGGACTTGCCAGTGACAGGTCTGGACGGCTCCCCGGCCGTGGGTTGGCGGCCGAGTAAACCATAGATTCACCTACTTCGGCGGATACCCCACCGACTGCCCATACAGCGGGCTTTTCCCTTCAGGCAGCTTAAGCGCCGCGCCCACGGCCGTTGCGTCCTGCTGCCCGTGCAGAGCATAGAACCACGCATTCAGGCCCTCGGAGGCCGCAAACAGGTAAACGTTCTGGCCGATGAAACCCACGTCCACCTGCGCATAGTTGAGCTTGGAATCAGCCACATAAACCAGTGTGATGGCGGCCTGTCCTGCCGGAGGCGCGCCCATCTTGGCGCGTAAGTCGCCCGCCGCAACAGGCCGCAAAAGGTTGGTTTCTGCCTCGTAGACGTAGACGCCCTGGACAAGAACCACATAAAGCTCAACCTCCTGCTTGTTCATTGCCGAAGGCGCCGTGCGGCCCAATCCCGGCTTTACCGTGCGCGGCCGGTTGACGCCAAAGGCTGCCCACAGAAGGTTAGAAAGGGTTTGCAGGGGCAGCGGCTTGTCCACAAAAGCGCGGGTGGTCTGGCGCAGGGCGAGAGCCTGCATCAGGGGCATTCCGCCGGTCACCTGCGGCTTGGGCAATTGGATGGGCTTGAGCTCCTGCGAGAACAAGGCAGGCACAGTCCACAGCAAAGCTGCAAGGGCAAGCAGAGTCGCTGTCCGCCTGGAGATGAAAAGTGCGGGTATGTTCATGGTTCCTCCTCGAAGAACATTATGCACGCCAGCCTCCGGAGGCGTGCGAAACAGGGGAAGGAGTTAGGGCGATTCCAATATGTAAGACAAATCAGTGAATTCTGGCATGACACCCTCGCGGTCCGCCGCGTGCTCATGGCAAGGTCCGCACGGTCAGTCATTTTGTGTAACTCGTTGCGTCGCGTACACTCCGCATCTGCCGCGCGAAGGCTTCCGGCTCTTCATAGAATGGAAAATGCGCGGAATCTTCAAACCATACCATGTGCTTTTCCGGCGCATCAATCCTGGAGAAGTACTGTTCCGTAAGACTGAATGGATCGCAGTAGTCATAGCGACCTGTGAAGAAATAAACAGGGATCTCCACATGTGTGACGGCATCCATCAGTTCGCCCGAGATCGAGTTGTACACGAAGTGTCGCGAATAGAGCGACACGCCTTTGGGGACGTTGCGCGCATCGCGAAGACTATACTCGGGAGCCTCCAATCCGGTCAGCAACAACGGCATGAACGACTTCGCATGATGGAGCTCACCTCCAAATTTGAAGAGCAGTGTTTCCCGGACACTCGCACCCTTCTCGTCCAGTTCCTTGATTGCCTCCTGATCCCCCACGCGTCTCGCGCTTTGGCGAATGTATTCATCCTGAATTCCGTCGATAGGGGCATTGCGAGCGAGCTGCCCTATCCCGACATATGCACGGTAAAGCTCGGGATGCCGCGCAATGACGAGCATTCCCAGATAACTCCCCCAGGAGTGTCCGACAAGATAAATCTTGTCCTGATGGAACCGGGCACGAAGCACGTTGGTCAATTCAACCGTGTCCGCAACAAGTTGTTCCGTCGTTAATGTGCCGTTGATGTCTTCGCGATAGGACTTGCCGGCGCCCCGGCGATCCCACTGGACTACGACGAATTCCTTTTCAAGTTCAGGCTGAAAGGCGTGAGCCAGATACATGGCGGGCATTCCGGGACCACCGTGCAGGAAGAGCAAAACCGGGAGAGAAGAATCGTTTCCACGAATGAGAATATATTGGTCTACACCGCCGATGGAGATGCGTTCCAGCGATGCAATGCTGTTTGACCCGTGAATGGCGGGCGTGCGCCCCGGAGTAAACCATAGATATAGAACGATGCCCAAAGCTGCCAATACGAGTCCGGCGATACTCCACAGGGCCTTCTTCATCTGCGGTCCTCATTCCGCCAGAAATGCCACAGACTGCAACGTAGAGATCTCGAAGGCCTTGCGGCAGCGGATGTTGGCGCAGGCCAGCTTTTCATCGCGGCGCACCATGTAAGACTGCGCTTTGGCGAACTTGGCGCGGTCGCGCTCGTCGGCCCCGCGGGGTAGTTGCGCCCGCTTGCGCCGAACCACCCAGGCAACCTTGTACTCGCCTGACTGGCCGCACTTGGGGCAGGTCAGCGTGTGGGTGCGCTCTTCGGTTGTTTCGTTGAAAAAATCGCGCTCTTCCATGGTCTCCAGTTCTCCATCCCAGTGAAATAGAGCCTCCGGGCCCTTCCACTTCCGCAGGACTTCCTTCATACTCATACTTGCCATGAAGAAACGCAAGCCAGGGAAATTTTCCGCCGCCAAGGCGGTCAAAGCCAACGCCCGGCAAAGGGTGGGCCAGCCCAAACCGGCAAGGGTTATCAACACCGAGCCGCGCACCGGCCGCGCCGCCAAGCATAAGCCCAAACTCGAAGAGATCATTCAGCAGGCGGAATCATGAGTGCGCGATGGATGCGGAAAATAGCATGTCTTTAAGGCAGGCGAATGGGGGCAGAGCAGCGGCTTTGTTTTGTAGATCTTCGCTCGTCTTACGGCTGTCTTACGGCTGTAAGACACGCGTAAGACAGCCATCGCGCAGGCGTCAAGCAATTGAATCGATGAGAAATATCGGGGTGGAAAATTCTTGGTTTTCAGGGGAATTGATTGGAGCGGAGTGTTTGGGGTCCGCGGGCTGGAGGGATGTCCACGGACCCAAGACGAAGTAGGTCAGGATTGTTGCGAGTCTATGCCCGGCTGAACTTTCTGCGCAGAACTCCTGCCAAACCAAGCATTCCACTGCCCAGAAGCAACAGGCTGCTGGGCTCGGGCGAGGGTGTCAGCTCGATATTATCTATTTTGTCGACAGCGCTACTGTCGCTGTTAGAGGGATCAGTGACAGTGATCAAAACATAGTTGACATACACGTCCGAGTCATTACTTGGCGCATTAATCGTTATCCAACTCCCTGGGTTAACGGCAACGCATGTGGACGGTGTGGTACATCCAAATTGCCAAATCGGATTAGAGTTGCCCGTATCGTAGCCTGCGATCGTATAGGTCTCATTCGATGTTTTAGGGCCAATATTTCTATCGTTATTGCTCAAATCAATGCTGTCAAACTCGAGCCCTCCAATCCCGCTTCCGGCAGTTGGTGCA
This sequence comes from Occallatibacter sp., assembly GCA_050012015.1. GTDB lineage: Bacteria > Acidobacteriota > Terriglobia > Terriglobales > Acidobacteriaceae > Telmatobacter. Next base: position 44,321 of record JBEKHZ010000004.1, read on the forward strand.
ATCTTGACTGTATTTGTGATGTGAGTTGATCCACTTCCGCTAAATTCTGTCCCGGTCTCAATCATAGGCGCTAGGTGTCCGTCCTTAGGAGTCCAGTCCGTCTTGCCTGTACTCGGAGTTACAGTAAATCCGTATTCGGTATATTGGGTGAGGGCAGTTTCTACTAACGGGCATGTACTCGAACTATTCAAAACACCATTACCGGACCCAGCACAGGAGAAGTTGATGGTAATGGGTGTGGCAAATACTCTGGGGCTTACTACCAGGAAGAGGGCGACAATGGCGATTGAAACAACTGAGAGTTTTTTCACATTTCCTCCGTACTGAAACACTTACGTTTTTCGATTTTTGTTAGAATTTCGATGACCTTCAAGAAGCTCTTCCAAACGCGCATCTGCTACCCTTTTATGATCATTGCAAAAAGTTCCATCATAAGACGATGGAAACAAAGCACCTACTCGAATACCATGCACGGGTTGCAGGCTTTTACAATTACCAAGAATTGTACCATCGCCCATGCCCCAAGGGGTCAGTGTGCAATCCGGTCTGTGGAAAAAACTATCCCACCTCAGGACCGCGGCACGCTGTAAGGGCCGGGGAGCACTGGCTCGGCGGGTTTGTCAGTTGACTCGGGCGGGGCGTGGACGTTGGTCCGCTTGGAGAAGATGCGGAAAGACACGTCCAGGTTGAGCATCACCGCGACGGGTTTGCCGTCTTTGATCGCCGACTGGAATTTGGCCTTACGTATGGCGACGACAGCGTTCTCGTCCAGCCCGAATCCGATGGGGCGGCTGACAACGACTTCACCTACCGTGCCGTCGGGCTTGACGACAGCGTGATATTGCGCCAGGCCGACTATGCCCGCGGCCTGCGCGAAATCATTTGAGTCCGGCTCGAACTGGGTTAGCAGGCGCGCTTTCTGGTCTACCGTGTTCTGGCGGAGGATGGACGGGTCTTTGGGCAGGTAATCGGTTCTGGCGGCCGCGGCCTGGTAATAGAGCTTCCAGAAATCCGGCAGGCTGGCAATCATGCGCTCGTCGAGTCGTTGGGTAAAGACGTTATCGATAGCTTCCTTGAGCACCTTGGTAGCGTGTGTCGACGATGTAGTGGTGGTTACGCTTATGGGATCGGCCGGGCGCTCCTCCTTGGGTGTAGCGGCGATGGAGGCCTTGAGCTGGTCGGCTTCGCTCATCTCTGCAGGCTCGGGTGCCGCCTTCGGCGGAGCCGGCTGCGTCTGCTCCGCGACTGGCGTGTCGGAACGCTTTACGTGCCAGAGTTTTATATCCTTTTCTTCATTACTAGCCGTAAGTTTGTTGTCGGCCTTTGACTCTTTTTCCTTCTTGGGCTTCACCACCATCTCCCGGTCGATGGTGATTTTGACCACTTTCTTTTTAGGAGTGATGCGGACCCGCTCAATCGCAATCGATGTATCCTCGGAGTCCAACTGGCCCAGGAAGTGCAGGCCATAGCGGGTGCCTTCCAGCGTGATCTTATGCTTGCTGATGCTCACCTTGTTGATCTGGATGGCGCTGAGCGTGAAGGAGCCTTGAGGGGAGTGCCCGATGAGATGGCCGTACTCGTTGAAACTGAGGGAGTTGTCCAGGTAGCAGCCGCGCAGATAGAGAGATTTGCCTACCAGCATCTGCCTGAGATCTGATTCCGTAATGCCGCCGGCTTCCTGCGGTGGGGTTTCCTTCGGCGCGGCAGAATGCGCTGGGGCTGGCTTGGCTGGCGTGGCCGGCTGCTGTGTGATGTCTGACTGGGATTCTGAGGCAGCCGGATGCTGAATTGCATCGGGCTGCTGCGACGAAGCGGAAAAAGCCAGCGCTAGGGCGGCGAAACAAGCCACGACGCCAAACCGAGCCTTCACCGCCGGAACGGTTAACAAGAACCGAACGACAGGCGTGAACATAAAGGGGCCTATGGCAGACACTCTAGCACGATTATGTCTCGCCGTCGAATCGAAGCCCGTCACCCCGTTCAGCCGGATTTTCGATCGCCGCCATGACCCCGGTTGAGCCTCCACAGAATGCGCCGGAAGAGGCCTAGAATGCGGCGGTTATCTTGTGTGGAGAGTGAGAGCCGGCGGAGCAGCAGACGGAGGTCATGGCGGTTGGCGGACTGCATGGCGCGCGGCGAATAACCCGCAGCCTGCATGGTCTCTTCAATGACCCCGGCCAGCAGATCAAGACGACCGGAGGTCGCTGCGGAAGTGATTGAGATGGCTGAGGTTGCGGGCTGGGTTTCGGGTGCGGAAACGGCGCTACGGATGAGCTCGTACAGGCAGACGGCGACGGCCTGACCCAGGTTCATCGAGGGCTGGAGAGGATCGGTGGGGATCTCAACCAGGAGGTGGCAGTAAGAGAGGTCTTCACGGGTAAGTCCATGTTTTTCAGAGCCGAAGACCATGGCAACGCGGCCTCCGCTGGCCAGTTCGCGGCTGACCCGTGGGGCCAGATCGGGGAGCGGGACGACGGGTTGCTCAGGCTTGCGCCGCGTGAGGGTTCCTGTGCCGACGACCAAGGTGCAATTGGCCACTGCTTCGGCAAGAGTCTCTGATTCCATGGCGTTTACCAGCAGAGCTGGCGCGCCGATGGCGGAGCGGGCCTCTCGCCAGGTTGGCTCAAAAGGCGCGACAACCGAGAGGCGCCGAAGGCCAAAGTTGGCCATGGCCCGCGCCGCCGCGCCGATATTAAGGGGATTGCGCGGGGAGACCAGCACCACGGTCAGAGAGTCGAGTTGGGCTTCAGGGAGCACGAAACGATTGTAGAGCGGCAATCGGTTACCGGTCAGTCGTGGTTCAGACTATATCCGGTTTCCTTGCAGCACGCATCCGAGAGCCATCCATCGGAAGTCGATCCGGTTTTAACCTTCCAGCTTTTTGATGTAGAGCCAGAGGCCGACGAGCATGAAGGCGATGGCGAGGAGGCAGAGGCTGAGGCCGATGCGGCGGTGATTGCGCTCAACCATGGCGTCCTTGCCGGCTTTGAGGTCGGCGGCGGCGATCTTCATGCCGGATTGAATATCCGCGTCGATCAGAGCGGGCTGAAAGGTGTGGATGGTGACGCGGGCCTTGGTGAGCGAATCCTGGGCCTGATCCTGCGAGAGGCGAGCCTCGCTGACTTCCATACCGGCGGACTCGGCGAGGCGCAGAGACTGGTCGGCGTCCTTGATGGATTGGTCAAGTTGCGTGAGGTTGCCGAGGATGGAGGCACGCGCGTTGTCGCAGCGGTCGCCGGGAGCATGGCACTTCATGCAGACGCCGCTAGAGCCTGTGCCGAGCATGGCGTCCGAGGGCATGTGGATGGCGTGATTGCTGTGGCAGACGACGCAACCGGGAAGGCCCTTATCCTGAAAAGCCTTGAAGTGCGAACTTTTGCCGTACATCTGGGCCTGGAAGACATGGCAGTTGGAGCAGACGTTCTGCACCTTGTCGACGCCGGGAGGCAAGGCGCCGTGGTTTCCGTGACATGTGGTGCAGGTGGGCGCGCTGAGATCGCCGCGCACCGCCACGGCCTCGTGGTGGACGCTGGTGGAGTAGTTGGCAAACTGATCAGTGGGAATGCCGTAGGGCTTCATGAGCGCCGCGTCGGAGTGACAACGCGAGCAGGTTTTGGCCACGTTGACGGGGTTAACAGGGGAACGGGGATCGCTAGGCGGACGGAGATCGTGGACGCTGTGGCAATCGACGCAGACGGCCACCCGAGTGTCACCGGCGGCGAGTCGCTTGCCGTGCATGCTGGTGTGGTACTGGTCGAGCTGATCGGTGCGCAGGCTGGGATTGTACTGGCGCATGAAGGCCGGGTTGGAGTGGCAACTGCCGCACAACTGCGGAACCTGACGACGATCGATCTTGCCCTTCCAGCCGGCCTTGCGGCTCATGGCCTGATCGGGATCGTAGTTGCTGGCGTCGCCGCCGTGGCAACTGACGCAAGTGAGGCCCTTCTGCGCGTGGATGTCCTGGCTGAACTTTTCCGGGGTGACTTCAAGGCGGCCGGGCTGGGCGGAGTGGCAGTCGAGGCAGGAGTTCACAGCCTGCCCGTAAGCCAGGCCCGAGGCGAGCAGGATGGACGCAGCCAGCGCGGCGGAGCGGGCGGCGAGCAAAGGCCGGAATTTATTGTGCAAGGAAGCCATAGACAGTCATACCTATCACGTACACCAGGGCAAAGATGGAGATGCCGGTGACCCACGCCTTGGCGCGGGAGGATTTTTCGCTCTCAAAAAACGGCAGAAGCAGCCAAAGCAATCCGGCCAAGCTGCAACCCAGCACGCCCAGCACCTCGCCATCGATAATCCAGACTTTGGAGGGGATGAGCTTGAGGGTCTGGAACATGAACAGGAAGTACCACTCGGGCTTGATTCCCGCCGGGGCGGAGATAAAGGGGTCGGCCTTGACGCCGAGGTTCCACGGGAATAGCGCGGCCAGCGCGGCGAGCACGCCTATGGCCACGTACCAAGCCATCAGCTCGCGCAGCGCAAAGTTGGGAAAGAACTTCATCTCGCGGCGCGCGGAGGGATTTGCGGCCCACTCCGCTTCGACTTTGGGAGGAACGCTCATGCCCTGACGCTGGACTAAAAAGAGGTGAATGGCGATCAGCACGACGACGATGCCGGGGAGCACGGCGACATGGAATCCGAAGAAGCGGGTGAGCGTGGCGCCAGTGACATCTTCGCCGCCGCGCAGGAAGATCATCAGCGGCTTGCCGATAAGCGGAACCTGGCCGGCAATCTCCGTGCCCACCTTAGTGGCGAAAAAGGCCAGCGTGTTCCAGGGCAGCAGGTAGCCGCTGAAGCCGAATCCCATGACCAGCGCGAGAAGAATCACGCCGGTGACCCAGGTGAGCTCGCGCGGCTTGCGATAAGCCTTGAGAAAGACCACACTGAACATGTGCACGAAGGCGGTAAAGATCATCAGGTTGGCGGACCAGGAGTGAATGGAGCGAATCAGCCAGCCAAACTGCACCCGCGTCATGATGTACTGCACGCTCTCAAAGGCTTCGTTGGTGCCGGGACGGTAATAGAGCAGCAGCAGGATGCCGGTGAGCACCTGAATCATGAAAAGGAAGAGCGTGATGCCGCCGAAAAAATACCAATACGACAGCTTATGCCGCGGCACGGTCTTGTGCTTGAAAGGCGCGATCAGCTCGTCCAGGTGAAGCCGTTCGTCGAGCCAGCGAATCACAGCGGCGATCACGTCAGGCCTCCCGCTTGCGGCTGACGACAATCTCGTCGCCACGCTGGTGAACATCAAAGACGGTGAGCGGCCGGGGCGGCGGGCCGGAGACGTTGCGCCCATTCAGGTCGTAGGTGCCGTTGTGGCAGGCACACCAGATCTCGCGCAGGTCGGCGCGATATTGCACGATGCAGCCCAGGTGAGTGCAGGTGGCGGAGAGCGCGCGGAAAGTCCCGTCGGCATTCAGAATCAACAGGCCCGGCTTGCTGCCAAAGCGAAAGATCTTGCCGGAGTTCGGCTTCATCTCGGCAACTTTTGCGGCAACCACCTCGTCGCCGCCGAGATCCGTCACCGCCGGGGGGACAAAGTAACGCAGCACCGGATAGAGAAACGATGCCAAAGAGGCAAGGATGCCACCGCCGAGGAAGATTTCAATGGCGCGGCGGCGCGAGGGATCGGTTTGGGGATCATGGTTAGCGCACATGGTCCGCGCCCCCTGCCGCAAATGCCCGTCCGAAGACTCTGAACGTGTTGATACTACTGGACAAACGCCTCGACCTCCCGTGCTGGATACCAACATGCAAATTAATTCTGAGCGTTCCATGGGGAAAACGCGCAGATAGCATGGGTTGAGTGAACGGTAGAGATTATCGGATGTAAGGGTCTGTGATATGCGTCACATATTTCGGACATTGAGAGGCTTAATTACGCTTCCTGCGGGGAGAAACGGATTGGCGGCCTCAAACCGGAGAACGACAAAAATACGGCGGACGCGCTGTCGCACGTCCGCCATACAGGTGGGACGCAATCCGGAAACCGGAGCGTCAGCCTATTTCTGCAGCGTGCGGATATAGGCTACAAGCGACTTGATCTGGTCGTCGGTCAGCTTGCCGGCATAAGGGGGCATCTTGTTTTTGCCGTTCTTGATGATGGCAATCAGTTGAGCGTCAGTGGACTTGATGGCCGCCGGATCCTTGAAGGAGACAGCTTTCATGGCCTTGCCCGCCGGGGTAGCGCCCAGACCATCGGCACCGTGGCACATCTGGCATTTCGATTTGTAGAGGTCCGCGCCGCTTTGGGCAAGCGCCGGAATGGCGACGGCGGCGGCGAGGAAGATTGCCGCGACTTTATTGCGATTTAATTTCACGGAAAAGCTCCTATGCGCGGGAATTCGATTTTGGTCTTCCCGGCTCCGAAATTAGTATACCCCTGGGCGTGGCGGAACCGTAGCCAAGGTTTCGAGGGCGAGAGACGGGGCTTCCGTTTTTCATTGAAGAAGTTGGCATCTGTGCGGTAGATTGGACGGCGATGGACACTAATCATTCTGACAGTCTTGAAGAGCAGGTTGGCGAGCTGCGTTCACGGGTGCGCCGCCTGGAAGAGGCGCTTGTCCGCTACGGCGTCGTCGTGCAGGGAGCAGAGGCTCCGTCAAAGCATACCAGCCCGGCTCAGACGAGTGCGCCGCCGATTGCGCAGAGGGAGGCGGCTGCAGCGCCGATTGCGGCGCCGAGCTTTGGTTACTCGGGGCCGGCCGCGACGGAAGACGAACGCCCCCTGGAGATCCGGATCGGCTCGCATTGGTTCAACCGCATCGGCATTCTGGCGGTGCTGGTGGGCATGGCCTGGTTTCTCAAGCTGGCCATGGACAATCATTGGATCGGGCCGCTAGGGCGGGTGATGATCGGGCTGATTGCGGGCGCGGGGCTCATCGCCTGGTCGGAGCGCTTCCGCAGCCGCGGGTATAGATTTTTCTCCTATTCGCTGAAGGCGGTGGGCAGCGGCACGCTTTACCTTTCGCTGTGGGCGGCGTTCTCGCTCTACCATCTGATTCCGCCGGGGGCGGCTTTTGCGGCGATGATTGTGGTGACAGCGTTCAACGGATTCATGGCCTGGGTACAGGACGCGGAATTGCTTGGCCTCTATGCCATTGCCGGCGCCTTGAGCACACCCATTCTGGTTTCGACGGGAGAAAATCACGAAGTTACTCTCTTCACTTATCTGCTGGTGCTGAACATTGCAATGCTGGTGCTGGTTGCGCTGCGTCCCTGGTCGCGGCTGCTGTTCGTGTCTTTTGTGGGCACGGCGCTGCTGTTTGCCGGCTGGTGGTCGGAATACTACACAGACGCTCAGTTCGGTTGGACGACATTCTTTTTGACGGGATTCTTTTTACTCTTTGCTTTTGCGCCACGGCTGGTAAGGGTGGATTTGGAAGACGGCGCGCCTCACTCCGCCTGGGATCATCTGGCGCTGGCGGTGTTGCCGGTTGCCAATGCGTCCCTGGGATTTCTAACGTATTATGCGCTGTTTGACTGGTTCAAAAACGAATGGGCCGGAGCATGGCTAGCGGTGGGCTTCGCTGCTTTTTATTTGCTGCTGCTGCGTTTGCCGGCAAGAGGAAGGTTGCAGGAAAGCACGGCCTTGCTGTCAGCGTTGCATCTGACCGCGGCGGTAGTGTTTTTGACGATTGCGATTCCACTGAAGGCGCATGGGCGCTGGCTGACGATAGGCTGGCTGACGGAGGGTGCGGCGCTGCTTTGGGTGGCGTACCGGGTAAGGTTGCGGCTGCTGCGCGTGCTGGCGCTGCTGTGCCTGGCGCTGGGATTCATCGCTCTGGTGACGGTGAATCCCACGGCTTCGACAACGCCAATCTTCAATGAACGGTTTGGAAGTTATTGTGCTGGGATTGCGGTTTTTGCCTTTACCGCGTGGTTAGCGATGAAGGCGAAGGCGGACAGGGAGGCAGAAGCTGCCGGGACGAGGTCAGGGACTAACTCGGGGACATGGCCGGTGATTTCAGCAATGGCGGTGATTACCATGAATTTCCTGATTCTGCTGGCGGTTGGCCTGGAGATCGACAACTACTGGTGGACGCTGCGCTGGCGCGGTGACTGGCATCTGCTTCATGACTATGAGATGTACGCGCAGTTCACCTACTCGGTGTGGTTCATGGTCTACGGCGCGATATTGCTGGGCATGGGCTTCTGGCGGCGCTCGGCCTTCCTGCGCTGGCAGGCGTTGGCGCTGCTGGCGGTGACGATCATCAAGGTATTTCTCTTTGATATGAACGTACTCAGCCAGGGTTACCGAATCCTGAGCTTCCTTGGCCTGGGCGCGCTGCTGTTTGCGGTCAGCTACGTCTATCAACGTGACTGGCTCAAGCTGCGCGCGGGAACTGGTGAAAAAGATGAAAATTAGCGCGGGGCTTCTTCTCCTTGCCGTGGCGGCAGCGACTCCAGAGATCAGATATTTCCGCTATGAGCGGCCCATGCAGAAATCCTCCGGGCAAAGCTGCATGGTGCTTGACCCCGGAGTCTTTGCGCACGCCGCGCCGCAGCTCGCCGACCTTCGTCTTTACCGCGATAGCGCGGAGACGCCGTTTGTGATTCGCACGGATGCCACGGTTGAGAGTGCGGAGAAGACCCTTACCCCACTGAATCTGGGCGTACGCGACGGCCAGACCGTCTTCGACGCCAACATGCCGGGCGGGCACTACAGCGATCTACGGATTGCCGTGACGGGGCAGAACTTTATCGCTACGGTGACGGTGAGCGGCAGCCAGACGGAGAGCGGGAGCGCGGAAACAAAGATCGGGTCTTACACGATTTTCGATTTGACGGGCCAGAAGCTGGGCCGCAGCACGGTTCTTCATCTGCCGGAATCAGATTTTCGCTATTTGCATTTCCGCATCAAGGGGCCGCTTTCGCCGGAGAGCGTTACAGGACTCACGGTGATGCACATGCTGGTGCGGCAACCGAAGTATGAGACGGTTGCGGAAAGCGCGCTCATCACGCAGAAGGGCCGCTCTTCGGTGCTGGAATTTACCGTGGCTGCTCATGTTCCGGTTGACCGGATTGCCTTCACGCCGGGCGCGAAGCCTGCCCAGTTCAGTCGCGATGTGATTGTCACGGTAGAGCCGGTCGATGCATCGCCAGCCGCCGATCGATCTCAGTCAAGGCAAACGGTTATTTCTGCCGGGGACATTCTGCGCGTCCACAGCGTGCAGAACGGCCAGCGGATCGACGAAGAGCGCCTGGCCATCGAAGCTCCGTGGGTGGATTTCAGCACGCCGACGAAGTGGACTGTCAGCATCGAGAACGGAGACGATGCGCCGATCCAGCTGAAATCCGTTCAACTGCAAATGCTGGAGCGGAGCCTCTGCTTTGAGGCGGAGGAGCAGGGAAGCTATTTGCTCTATTATGGCGATGCGGCGTTGGCGGCTCCGAGTTACGACTACGCCAAGTTGTTCACGCTCCAGGCCAATGCAAGCCGGATTACAGCGGGGCCGGAAGTGTCGAATCTGACCTACCAGCCGCGACCCGACGAGCGCCCCTTCACCGAGAAGCATCCTGTTCTTTTGTGGGTGGCGTTGGTGGCTGTGATTGCCTTGCTGGGAGCCATTGCGCTGAAAAGCGCGAAACCGGCTGCGCGGTCTCCAAAATAGAAAGAAGGCGCAATCATGGGGTTGCTGCTGATGCCCTGGCGATGCAGTATTTCGTCAATGGATTGAAGGATTTAGGGCTGATTGCGCGACCTTGAGGGCCGGGTTTCCCACAAAAACAGCGATTTCCCACAGGATGGGCGCATTGCAAATGCGCGGGAAGGTTGCTATTCTTGGACAGTTGCAACAAGGCGGCAACGGCGGTAGTGGTGTGCCGCTTGCAATCGAGGGTGGCGTGTGCTACTCTTGGATAGTTGCAGATGAGTATTAGAGCCTCCCGGTGGCCGATGGGCCTGCCCATTGAGGGAAGTGGGAAGCAAGTTGTGATGCTGGTTCGTTGGGTCAGGTGAGGCAAAAGCCCCTGATACCCCTGTAGGGAATCCCACAGAGAACAAGCTATTGCAAAACCCAGGAGGAAACTCCTGTGAGCCTTAGTGGCTCAAGCGCGGTTTGCGCTGGTTGCTGTTTGATATTTTGCGCAGTGCGAAGCTTTTGAAGGAGAATCCCGCAAGGCTGATCGGATTCGCGAGCGAGGAGCGCCAACGGTGAGTTGGAAGGGCCCCGCGCGGAGGGGTCAGGCTTGACCAATGGGCTGATTTTTGTTATATTTGAAAGGTTCGCGCAAAAATGACGGCAGACGTGTGTGAACGCGTCGCCGGCAAGCGCACAAGTTCGAGGACAAGCCGGCCGAAAGGCCGGACCTCGATCCCAAGGGCGCCGCTCAGGCGGGCCGCTCTCAAGGATCTTTGACAACTAGGTTGAACATGCCAGTCGTGAGAAGAGATCAGGTTTGGCTTGATCATTCTCACAAGTAAGGCATCGCGAGTTTTCGAGCGCGCGATGCAGCTGAAGCCAATCGACCTCCGTCGGTTTGGTGGAAGCATCAGGTTTCAAACGAGAGTTTGATCCTGGCTCAGAATCAACGCTGGCGGCGTGCCTAACACATGCAAGTCGAACGAGAAAGTGGTAGCAATACCATGAGTAAAGTGGCGCACGGGTGAGTAACACGTGACTAACCTACCCTGGAGTGGGGGATAACTGAGGGAAACCTTAGCTAATACCGCATAATACCCACGGGTCAAAGGAGCAATTCGCTCTGGGAGGGGGTCGCGGCCGATTAGTTAGTTGGCGGGGTAACGGCCCACCAAGACGATGATCGGTATCCGGCCTGAGAGGGCGCACGGACACACTGGAACTGAAACACGGTCCAGACTCCTACGGGAGGCAGCAGTGGGGAATTTTGCGCAATGGGGGAAACCCTGACGCAGCAACGCCGCGTGGAGGATGAAGTCCTTCGGGACGTAAACTCCTTTCGATCGGGACGATAATGACGGTACCGGAAGAAGAAGCCCCGGCTAACTTCGTGCCAGCAGCCGCGGTAATACGAGGGGGGCGAGCGTTGTTCGGAATTATTGGGCGTAAAGGGTGCGTAGGCGGTTTGGTAAGTCTTCTGTGAAATCTATGGGCTCAACTCATAGACTGCATGAGAAACTGCCGGGCTTGAGTGTGGGAGAGGTGAGTGGAATTCCCGGTGTAGCGGTGAAATGCGTAGATATCGGGAGGAACACCTGTGGCGAAAGCGGCTCACTGGACCACAACTGACGCTGATGCACGAAAGCTAGGGGAGCAAACAGGATTAGATACCCTGGTAGTCCTAGCCCTAAACGATGACTGCTTGGTGTGACGGGTACCCAATCCCGCCGTGCCGGAGCTAACGCGTTAAGCAGTCCGCCTGGGGAGTACGGTCGCAAGGCTGAAACTCAAAGGAATTGACGGGGGCCCGCACAAGCGGTGGAGCATGTGGTTCAATTCGACGCAACGCGAAGAACCTTACCTGGGCTCGAAATGTAGTGGACCGGGGTAGAAATATCCCTTCCCCGCAAGGGGCCGCTGTATAGGTGCTGCATGGCTGTCGTCAGCTCGTGTCGTGAGATGTTGGGTTAAGTCCCGCAACGAGCGCAACCCTTACCACCAGTTGCCATCATTCAGTTGGGCACTCTGGCGGAACCGCCTCGGATAACGGGGAGGAAGGTGGGGATGACGTCAAGTCCTCATGGCCTTTATGTCCAGGGCTACACACGTGCTACAATGGCCGGTACAAACCGTCGCAAACCCGCGAGGGGGAGCTAATCGGAAAAAGCCGGCCTCAGTTCGGATTGCAGTCTGCAACTCGACTGCATGAAGCTGGAATCGCTAGTAATCGCGGATCAGAATGCCGCGGTGAATACGTTCCCGGGCCTTGTACACACCGCCCGTCACATCACGAAAGTGGGTTGCACTAGAAGCCGGTGAGCCAACCGCAAGGGGGCAGCCGTCCAAGGTGTAATTCATGATTGGGGTGAAGTCGTAACAAGGTAGCCGTAGGAGAACCTGCGGCTGGATCACCTCCTTTCTAAAAGAGAACTGGTGGCATTTATATCCTTTCCGCGAATGCGGAGCGCCCCCGATGTGAATCGGTCAGACGCCGGATACAGGTTGTCATCAAACCCGCAAGCGCCGTCCCTGACGGCAGGCGCGGGAATCCTGATACAAGCCTTCTTTGCTTGGTCTGACTTCGCATGATGGTCATGGGCGGCGTAGCTGCCCAGCATGTTCAACCTTTGTCCTCGAAACTCTTTTTTTGAATGAGGATAGTGAGAGCCGCCGGGCTCCTGGCTGCGCGCCTAATGGGCCGGCGGGGGAACGGCCGGCTTGAAAGGCCAATGAGGGCCTGTAGCTCAGTTGGTTAGAGCGCACCCCTGATAAGGGTGAGGTCGGTAGTTCGACTCTACCCAGGCCCACCATAAAACAGCTTCTAGCCGTTAGCTTCTAGCTTTTAGCTAAAAGCGGTAAGGCTGAGGTTGATGGTTGGTCGCTAGCAGCAAACAGCTAGCAGCTAGAAGCTAGAAGCTAGCGGCTAACATGGGGCTGTAGCTCAGCTGGGAGAGCGCGTGCTTTGCAAGCATGAGGTCACCGGTTCGATCCCGGTCAGCTCCACCAACTCATTCGATGTTTCCTGATCGCCGTCATAGCATGTGGCGCCGATCAGGAGACATGCCGGTTGAAACCGGCAGGTTTTCACCGCCCCAGGGCGGGCCTTTTCGGCAACCAACGAGAAGGTTTGGATGTTTGACAACGAAATTGATTGGGTAATACAAGGCCGAGCACAAGCAATGAATCGTCGTGAGACGGTTCAGGCAAAGTGTTCAAAGTAAGAAGAGTGTCTTTAGGAGTTGTAACTCGGGAGCGCGTGAGCGTAGCGAGTTACTATCAAGGCGAATTAAAGTAGGTTAATTCTGAACAGGACCGCAGTGATGCGGCTTCCTGCTGCTCGGAGTTAATTCTATGGTCAAGCTACTAAGGGCGCACGGTGGATGCCTTGGCAGAAACAGGCGATGAAGGACGTGGCAAGCTGCGATAAGCTTCGGTAAGCCGCACACAGGCGTTATAACCGGAGATCTCCGAATGGGGAAACCCTCCCGAGCAAACCTCGGGAACATCCCGCTGAATACATAGGCGGGCATGAGCGAACTCAGGGAAGTGAACCATCTCAGTACCTGAAGGAAAAGAAAGAAACCTCGATTCCGATAGTAGTGGCGAGCGAACTCGGAATAGCCCAAACCCGTAGCATTTCGGTGCTTCGGGGGTTGTAGGGTCCGCAACAGTAGAGTTACCAATCTGGTTGCTAGCCGAATCCTCTGGAAGGAGGATCCATAGAGCGTGACAGGCGCGTAGGCGAAAGCAATCCAGACTCGAAGCGGATACCTGAGTAAGGCGGGGCACGTGAAACCCTGCTTGAATCCACGGGGACCATCCCGTAAGGCTAAATACTCGTTTCTGACCGATAGTGAACCAGTACCGTGAGGGAAAGGCGAAAAGAACCCCGTCGAGGGGAGTGCAAAGTACCTGAAACCGTGTGCCTACAAGCAGTGGGAGGGCTATGGTCGTGTTGGCGACAATGCGGCAACGCCTGACCGCGTGCCTATTGCATAATGAGCCGGCTAGTTATTCTTGTCAGCAAGGTTAAGCGTAAGCGAGCCGCAGCGAAAGCGAGTCTGAACAGGGCGTTCAGTTGGCAGGAATAGACGCGAAGCGGGATGATCTACCCATGGCCAGGTTGAAGGTGGGGTAACACCCACTGGAGGACCGAACCGGTGTTTGTTGAAAAAAGCTCGGATGAGCTGTGGGTAGGGGTGAAAGGCTAATCAAATTCCGTGATAGCTCGTTCTCTCCGAAATAGCTTTAGGGCTAGCCTCGGATGATTTGCGCTGGTGGTAGAGAGATGGATGGACTAGGGGGCTTTCCGGCTTACTGAATCCAACCAAACTGCGAATGCCAGTGACAACCAGTCCGGGAGTCAGACGGTGGCGGCTAAGCGTCATCGTCGAGAGGAAAACAGTCCAGACCGCCTGCTAAGGTCCCCAAGTTACGGTTAAGTGGGAAAGGAAGTCGGAACGCTCAGACAGCCAGGAGGTTGGCTTAGAAGCAGCCATCCTTTAAAGAAAGCGTAATAGCTCACTGGTCAAGCGGTCCGGTGCCGACAATACAACGGGGCTAAAACTGTACACCGAAGCAGCGAATGCACGCCATCAGGTGTGCGTGGTAGGAGAGCATTCTCAACAGCAGTGAAGCCAGACTGAGAAGACTGGTGGAGCGTTGCGAAGAGACCCTGCCGGCATAAGTAGCGATAACGGAGGTGAGAACCCTCCGCGCCGAAAGTCTAAGGTTTCCTGAGGAAGGTTAATCCGCTCAGGGTTAGGCGGTCCCTAAGGTGAGGCCGAAAGGCGTAGCCGATGGACAGACGGTTAATATTCCGTTCCTCCCAATGTTCGTTTGACGATGGGGTAACGCAGAAGGATAAGCATGCCGCTCTATGGCTATAGCGGTTTGTGCGCGTAAGCTGGATTCGACAGGCAAATCCGTCGGGTCTCAACAGTGAGGCGCATGACAGTCCCGTATGGGGCTTACGATGCTGATTTCACGCTGCCGAGAAAAACCTCTAAGGAGAACAAAGGGAACCGTACCCCAAACCGACACAGGTAGACGAGGAGAATATCCAAAGGCGCTCGAGTGAAGGCTCGTTAAGGAACTCGGCAAATTGGCTCCGTAACTTCGGGAGAAGGAGCGCCCGCGCAAGCGGGCCGCAGTGAAGCGCGTACGGCGACTGTTTAACAAAAACACAGGTCTCTGCTAAGTCGAAAACGACGTATAGGGGCTGACGCCTGCCCGGTGCCGGAAGGTTAAAAGGAGAGGTTAGCGCAAGCGAAGCTTTGAATTGAAGCCCCGGTGAACGGCGGCCGTAACTATAACGGTCCTAAGGTAGCGAAATTCCTTGTCGGGTAAGTTCCGACCTGCACGAATGGCGTAACGATCGTACGACTGTCTTAACGAGTTGCTCGGCGAACTTGTAGTACCGGTGAAGATGCCGGTTACCCGCAGCTAGACGGAAAGACCCCGTGCACCTTTACTACAACTTAACTATGGGTTATGATTCTCGCTGCGCAGGATAGGTGGGAGGCTTTGAGGCCAGGTTCTCGGATTTGGCGGAGCCAACGGTGAGATACCACCCTGCGAGTGTTGTGACTCTAACCTACTCCCGTAAACCGGGAGAGGGACATAGTTAGGCGGGTAGTTTGACTGGGGCGGTCGCCTCCTAAATTGTAACGGAGGCGCGCGAAGCTACTCTCAGACTGTTTGGAAATCAGTCGTCGAGTGTAAAGGCATAAGAGTGGTTAACTGTGAGACCTACAAGTCGAGCAGGTGCGAAAGCAGGCCTTAGTGATCCGGTGGTTCTGTATGGAAGGGCCATCGCTCAACGGATAAAAGGTACGCCGGGGATAACAGGCTGATCAATGCCAAGAGTTCATATCGACGCATTGGTTTGGCACCTCGATGTCGGCTCATCGCATCCTGGAGCTGTAGAAGGTTCCAAGGGTTAGGCTGTTCGCCTATTAAAGCGGTACGTGAGCTGGGTTCAGAACGTCGCGAGACAGTTCGGTCCCTATCTGCTGTGGGCGTAGGAGATTTGCGGGGGGCTGTCCTTAGTACGAGAGGACCGGGATGGACGAACCTCTTGTGTTCCAGTTGTCCTGCCAAGGGCATGGCTGGGTAGCGAAGTTCGGTTGTGATAACCGCTGAATGCATATAAGCGGGAAGCACGCTCCAAGATGAGATCTCCCTGAAGGGCCCAGAAAGACCATCTGGTTGATAGGCTGGGTGTGAAAGCGCAGTAATGCGTGAAGCTTACCAGTACTAATCGCCCGTTCGGCTTGCCATAGAATTAACTCCGCGCAGTTAGCGGATGCTCTTCTTGCCAAGCCTTGTTGAGACCAATCAATTTCGTTTTATGAGCATGTTGCAAAACGCAACCTGCTCGGCAAATATTTGGCGCCAGATTGCAGTCCGCGTTCCTACTCGGCCCGGGAGAAACCATCCGGGACAAACTAGACGTCGCGGACAGGCTGCGGGCAACCACCCGCCAAGCGCCATCAAGTTTGCCGGTGACCATACTGCGAGGGATCACCCGTTCCCATCCCGAACACGGAAGTTAAGCCTCGCTGGGCCGATGGTACTGCACGGGCAACTGTGTGGGAGATTAGGTGATTGCCGGCAATTAATTCAAGCAAAAAGCCATGCCATAACGGCGTGGCTTTTTTGCGTTTGTGCAATGCGTCACATTAATTAATCTTACTATTTATGTTCCTTTTCTCGGCGAATTTGTCCAATTGTTTTGTTTTTGAACATCCAGTAATGTGGCCCAGATGCTGCTCTGGTTGTGTATCTAAGCTTCCGTAACGCTAGGACAGCCGCCGCAGAAAGGCTCATAGCCTTTCCATTAAACTCCACCTGATTGCCCGCAATAACCTTGCATTTGAGGCTACGGTCGCGCGAAAGCGTCAAGTGCGCGCCTGGAGGTATACCGAGCTTCGAAAAGATTATCTTGCTGCGTCCCTGTCGTTCGACTACTTTGATCGCCTTAGCTTCCTCAGCGTCAGGTCTTGTCTCGAACTCGGGCGTCACGTCTTTTTGGGGCGTCACGTCCTTTGCACTAGCTAGCCTAAGCGCCAGAACCGCCTGCTCAGGGTCGATGCTGAAGAACTCCTTTCCACTGGATACACGGTTCTTTGCAAACAGCTTATGGATCAATTTCTCGACATTCTCAGCGTGGCCGCTTACTTCACCGGCGTAGTGGCATTGGAAAGGAAGGGGCACACCAGTGTTGCGGCTGAGTTCCATAATCCGTCGCTTCACACCGTTCCGAGTTGTCACGCCAATTTTGACTAAGTTCGGCATTGCCGCGTTGGTAAGAACATAAACGATCTTCGACATGAAGGCTCTCCTGGCATTTCCCTGATCGTCGAGATTATACTCGGCAAAATAATTTTCCGCTATCATTTTATCTTTGGCGCTCAACGGCTATTCTGAATTAGACGTTATGACTGTTGCTGAACGTTTATTCGATGTGATTGTGCCGGGGCGGGGGCGGCCTTGCGCACAGCGTAAAATCGATTTATTGTAGTTCGGCTACAACTTTCGAGGTGCAGAATGAATTTCAGGATACTTGCCGCCGCTTTTTTCGTCGCCTTCACCGTCGCCGCCGCCGCGCAAATGCCGGACCCGCCGATCACACGGCCGAAGATCACCGGGATATCACATCTAGCCGTTTATACTTCTGATCCCGCGGCCACCGATCATTATTATCGCGAGATTATCGGCGCGGCCAAGTTGCCCGACCCCGAAGACCCGCGGGGCGTGCGCTATGCCTTCAACGCCACACAGTTTGTGGAGGTGCTGCCACTGCCTCCCGGCCAGGGAATCAACCGGCTGGACCACACTGCTTATATCACCAGCGACGCCGAGGGGCTGCGCAAGTATCTGTCCGCCAAGGCGTGGAAGACCCCGCCCAAGGTGGAGAAAGGCGCCGACGGCAGCAAGTGGTTTACGGTGCTCGATCCGGAAGGCAACAAGGTGGAGTTTGTCGAGCCTCCCGGCACGCCGAAGGAAATCACCGCCCCCGATGTCATCGGCCGCCACATCATTCACATAGGAATTATGGTGCACAGCCGGGCAGTGGAGGACACCTTCTATCGCGACCTGCTCGGCTTCCGTCCTTATTGGTACGGCGGCATGGTGGAGAACAGAATCGACTGGGTAAGCCAGCAGACCCCCGACAGCCACGACTGGATGGAATATATGCTCGTCCACGACACCGCAAGTTCAGGCATTCCGGCCACTATGACGCTTCATAACCTGGGTGTGCTCGACCATCTCTCCATTGGCGTCAACTCGGTGGAAGCGGCCTACAAGACGCTGGAAGCCGGCAACCGGCTGAGTGGCGTGCACGACGCGCATACCCAGATCGGAAGGGATGGCAAGGGCCAGTTCAACCTCTACGACCCGGACGGCATTCGCCTGGAATTGATGAACTTCCACGCAACGGAAAAGCCCTGCTGCTCGCAGTTTACGGCGGACGATCCGGCGGAATAAGAGTGAACGAAAGCCTATGCCCGCTGAGCCGCGCCAATTCGATGTGATTGTGTTGGGAGCGGGCGCGGCTGGGCTGATGTGCGCGGCGACGGCTGGGCAACGAGGGCGGAGGGTTGCTCTGCTGGAACACAACGGGCAACCGGGACGGAAGATTCTTATCTCCGGCGGCGGGCGGTGCAATTTTACGAATCTGCACTGCGGGCCGGAGAATTTTCTTTCAAACAATCCACATTTTGCGAAGTCTGCGCTGGCTCTCTATCAGCCGCGGCATTTTCTCGAGTTAGTCGAGCGGTACGGGATTGCGTGGCATGAGAAGACGCAGGGGCAATTGTTCTGCGACTCGTCGTCGCGGGCGATTGTGGAGATGCTGCTGGCGGAGTGCGCGCGGGGCGGCGTGGAGTTGGTGCTGAATGCGCGGGAGATTGTCGTCGAGTGGGCCATTTCTGGCGGGTTTTGCGTTGTAACGTCCGCTGGCGAGTTCAGGGCAGAGTCGCTGGTGGTGGCGACGGGAGGATTGTCGATACCTAAGCTGGGGGCGACAGGGCTGGGCTATGAGCTGGCCGCGCAGTTCGGGTTGAGAATTGTGGTGCCGAGGCCGGCGCTGGTTCCGCTGGTGTTGGGCGGGGATGAGGCAGGGTGGACGAAGCTGGCGGGCGTGGCGGCGGAGGTTGAGGCATGGGTGGATAAGACTCAGTTCAGAGAAAAGATGTTGGTTACACATCGCGGCTTGAGCGGGCCGGCAGTTTTGCAGGCGTCGTTGTACTGGAGGCAGGACGAGGCGCTGGTGGTGGACTTTGGGCCTGGGCTTGAAGACTCTCACCGCTCCAGCCATACGGGCATCGTGCTATCCCACCCTAGATCACCCCAACGAGCAAAAATCGCTCATTGGGGACCCCGATGCCGCAAAAACAAAGACGCGGCGAGGGTGGGGTACCCGAGCTTTTTAGGCGCATTGTGGGAGCCGGGGGCGCGGCGGGATATGGATGCGCTTCGAAAGGCGCTACGCGAGGTGCTGCCGCGGCGGCTGGCGGATTATCTGGCCGAGATTGGCGCTCCGATGGGATGGACGAATGCGGAGCTGGAGAAGTGTGAGCGGCGGCTGCGCAGATGGAAGTTTCATCCAACGGGGACAGAAGGGTTTGAGAAGGCCGAGGTGACGGCCGGAGGCGTGGATACGGCTGGATTGCAGGCGCGGACGATGGAGGCGCGCACGGTGCCGGGGTTGTTCTTCATCGGCGAGGTGGTGGACGTGACCGGGCAACTGGGAGGGTTCAATTTCCAGTGGGCGTGGGCGTCGGGTGTGGCGGCGGGGCGCTCCGTTTAGCAAGTCAATTCGGCAACTGTGGACTCTGCGCAGGTGGTGGCGCGGGAGCAGGCTGGGTTGGTGGCGCGGATGGCTGCTGAGCAGGAGGTGTGGGATTCTCTACAGGTGGAGGCGTAGGAGTCTGTGTGGGTGGAGGCACCGGAGTTTGCACAGGAGGCGCAGGGTTCTGTGCAGGTGGAGGAATGGAATTCTGCTGGGCTGGAGGAGCGCCAGGCTTGGCGGGCGGGGTGAGGATGAAGCCATTGCGGATCAGAGCAAAGCCCAATTGTGGGAGCTCGGCCTGGAGGAGCTGATTTTCAGGGCCGGAGAAGAGATCGGTTTCAGTGCCGGCGATGGTGGCGAGCAGGTGGTGGACGACGACCGGTTTGCCGTCGAGCGTGCCCTTCTCGTCGGCGTAGGTAGCCAGCAGGACGGGAACGACGGAGCCTTCCTTTTTGGGAATGATGGCCCATAGGTTGCGGTTGTTGCGGGCCACGGCGAGCGCGAGGAGGGTTTCCAGAGCGCCGGGGTCAAAGTCTGGTAGGAAGACAGCCGCGGAGTGTGCGGGTAGACGAGTGGTGGTGGTGTGGCCGTTGGCTGAGATTTTGAGAAGGAGAGTTGGAGTCTGACCGGGTGGAATCTGGCCGGGAATCGTATCTGGAGCGGCGGTGATGTCAACGGCTGAACCGTTGACGGCTGCGCTCAGTTGCACATGGCGCAGATGGTTGGCCGCGGAGAGAGTCTCGGTTTTGGAGAGGGAATAATCGAGGCCCTTCATATTGATGATGACCAGCGCGGTGGAATCGTAACCGGAAGGGTTGGCGGTGAAACTGAAGCTGGCCTTGCCAACGGATATGCCGTGCTGCGAAACGACGAAGCTGGCGGACTGGGCGGAGGCGGCCGGGGTTGACGCAATCAGGGAGGCAAGAAGCGCTGTGAGTGAGAAGTGAACAAAATTGCGCATGAATCTCTCCATTAATCTAGTCTACGAAATTAGACACGGAACAGGAGAAATGGTTGCGGAAAAGACAGCTTTTAGCTATTAGCTCCTAGCTTTTAGCTGGTGATGTGGAAAACAAACTGCGCGCTCCCGCCCATAGAAAACACGTTATGTTCCGAGCGCGCGATTCGAGCTAATGGCTAAAAGCTGTTTTGCCGCCTTCAGCCTTTGGCGACGGTGAAGCGCTTGTTGACCTCGTGCCAATTGACGACGTTCCACCAGGCAGCGAGGTAGTCGGGGCGGCGGTTCTGATACTTGAGGTAGTAAGCGTGCTCCCAGACGTCGTTGAAAAGGATGGGATAGAGGCCCTGGGTGAGGGGCGAGTCCTGGTTAGGGGTAGTGATGACCTTGAGCTTGCCGCCGACGAAGATGATCCAGCCCCAACCGGAGCCAAACTGCTTGGCGGTGGTCTCGTTGAAGGTCTTTTTGAAGGCTTCGAAATCGCCGAAGTCGGCGGTAATCTGGGCGGCAATGGGGCCTGTGGGCGCGCCACCGACGCCGTTGGAGCCGACCTTGCCCATGAGAGGCCAGAAGGCTGAGTGGTTGGCGTGTCCACCGCCATTGTTGCGGACCGCGGTGCGAATATCCTCGGGGATTTGGTTGAGATTGCGGATGAGGTCGTCCACGGATTTGGCTGCCAGATCGGGGTGGTTGGCGAGGGCGGCGTTCAGGTTGTTCACGTAAGCCTGGTGATGCTTGTCGTGGTGGATCTTCATGGTCTCGGCGTCGATGAACGGCTCAAGGGCGGCGTAATCATAGGGAAGCGGGGCAAGTTCGTATGCCATCGGTAATTTCCTCCGTACAGGTTGTACTTAATAGATGCGGGAGGGCGTCGGGAGGGTGCGGAAAAGTTGATGTGTTCGATTGGGGAGGCCAAGGATTCATGGTCTCCCACCCTAGCCGCAAAGACAATAACGCGGCGAGGGTGGGGCACCCGTTTGGGTACAATGTTGATATGACTTCCACCCTCTCTGACCCCACACTAGACCAGCTAAGCATCAACACGTTGCGGCTGCTGGCCGTGGATGCCGTGCAAAAGGCGAATAGCGGCCATCCCGGCGCGCCGCTGGGCTGCGCGCCCATGGCGTACCTGCTGTTTCACAAGCTGATGAAACACAATCCGGCGAACTCCAAGTGGGCGGACCGGGATCGCTTCGTGCTGTCGAACGGGCACGCCTCGGCGCTGCTCTATGGGACGTTGTTTCTGTCTGGCTACGATGTGACTCTGGATGACCTGAAGAGCTTTCGGCAGTGGGAGTCGCGGACGCCAGGCCACCCGGAGCGCGGAGATACGGATGGCGTTGAGGTGACCACCGGGCCACTGGGCCAGGGAATCGCGATGGCCGTGGGCATGGCGATGGCAGAGAAGCACCTGGCCGCGGTGTACAACCGGCCTGGTTTCGAGGTGGTGGACCACCATACGTATGCGCTGCTGGGCGATGGCGATTTGATGGAGGGCGTGTCGCACGAGGCTGCTTCGCTGGCGGGAACGCTGGGGTTGGGCAAGCTGATCTTTCTATACGACGACAATTTGATCTCGCTGGATGGGCCGACGAGCCTGAGTTACACAGAAGATGCGCTGAAGCGCTTTGAGGCTTATCGCTGGCACGTGCAGCGGGTTGCAGACGGCAATGACCTGGTGGCGCTGGAAGCGGCGATTGCTGCAGCCAAGGCGGAGACCGGCAGGTCGTCGATTATCGCGGTGCGGACGGTGATAGGCTACGGCAGCCCCAAGGCGGGGAGCAGCAAGGCGCATGGCGAGCCGCTGGGAGCGGAGGCTGTGGCGGCGACGAAGAAGTTTTTCAATTTTCCGGAAGATCAGAGTTTTGTGGTGCCGGATGAGGCGCTCAAGAATTGGCGCGAGGCCGTGGATCGCGGCGCAGGGCAGGAAACCGCATGGAAGAAGCTGTTTGAGGGCTATCGAGCGGCCAATCCCGAGTTGGCGGCGGAGTTTGAGCGGACGCAGAAGGGTGTGCTCAAGGCAGGATGGGAGAAGGCGATACCCAGCTTTCCAGTGGACAAGGCGGTGGCCACGCGCAGTGCAGGCGGTGTGATTCTGAACGCGATTGCCGAGCAAGTGCCGGAAATCTTTGGTGGGGCGGCGGACCTGACCTCGTCGACCAGAACCATTTTCAAGCCGGGGGCGAACTTCCATGAGGACCCGGCGGGGCGCAACGTCTTCTTCGGAGTGCGCGAGTTCGGGATGTGCGCGGCGGTGAACGGGATTGCGGCGCATGGCGGGCTGATTCCTTTTGGATCAACATTCTTTGTGTTTTCCGATTATGCAAAGCCGGCGATACGGTTGGCGGCGTTGATGAAGGTGCATGCGTTATTCATCTTTACCCACGACAGCATTGCGCTGGGCGAGGATGGGCCGACGCATCAACCGGTTGAGCAACTGATGAACTTACGCGCGGTCCCGGGGCTGACGGACCTGAGGCCGGCGGACGCTAACGAGACAGCGGCGGCGTGGAGGCTGGCTTTGGAGCGCAAGGGGCCGTGCTTTTTTGCGCTGACGCGGCAGGATGTGCCGGTGATTGATGCGTCGGCGCACGATGTGTTCGCCGGTGTGAGCAAAGGCGCGTATGTGCTGCAGGATGCGGTCAAGCCCCAGGTGGTGCTGATCGGCACGGGATCGGAGGTTTGGCCTTGCCTGGAGGCGGCGAAGCTGCTGGCCAGCGAGGGAATCAGTGCACGGGTGGTGAGCTTCCCGAGCTGGAAGATCTTCGAGGAGCAGACGGCGGAGTATAAGGCAAGCGTATTGCCGGCGGGCGTGCCCAAGCTGGCGGTGGAAGCGGGTTCGACGCTGGGCTGGTGGAAGTATGTAGGCTCGGGCGGCGACGTGATCGGGTTGGACCGGTTTGGGGCTTCGGCGCCGGGAAAGAAGGTCATGGCGGAGTTCGGATTCAGCGCGGAGAATGTTGCGGCGCGTGCGAAGAAGCTGGTGAAGCGGAGTTAGCGTTGTTGGCCGCCCGCTGCGGCGGGTGTGTTAGCGACATTTTGTGCCGGTAAGCGAGTTATCAAGTTAGCGGTTGATATCTGCGCAGAAAGTTATTAACTTCGCCAACTCAGGTAACCCAACTAACTCTGCAAGAAAGGATCAAAAGTGAAACTTGTCATTGCATCCGACCATGCGGGATTTTCTCTGAAGGAGGAGGTTCGCGCGTGTCTTGCCAAGGCCGGCCACGAAGTAGTGGACCTGGGAGCTTATAACGCCGACAACCCCGACGACTATCCAGACTTTGCCGAGAAGGTGGGGTTGGCGCTGAAGCAGGGAGTGGCGGCGCGCGGTATTCTTATCTGCGGCTCGGGAGTGGGGGCGTGCGTGGCGGCCAACAAGATACCGGGAATTCGCGCCGGGATCTGCCATGACACCTACTCTGCGCACCAGGGCGTGGAACACGATGATATGAACGTCTGCGTGCTGGGCGCGCGCATCATCGGCTCGGCGCTGGCTTTTGAGGTGGTGGACAGGTTTATCGGGGCTAAGTTTAACGCCAACGAAGAGAGGTTTGTGCGGCGTTTCAAGAAGGTGCTGGCCATAGAGGCTAAGTACCAGCGTTGAGTTAGCGCAGTAACCCGGCATAACAACTGTAACTTCAAGACTTAGAATATGGGCGCGCGAAAGCGCGGGTTTGGAGGCGCCGATGTTCCCCTTCGACGCAATCCTCTTCGATGTGGGCGGAGTTCTGCTGACCAATAGCTGGGACCACAGCGAGCGCGCCGCGGTCCTCTCACAATTTCAACTTGATCTTGCCGCCTTCGAATCCCGGCATCTCGCTCATTTCGATGCGTGGGAGCGAGGAGCAATTTCTATCGGGGCCTATCTGGACGCAACTGTCTTTTACGAGCCGCGGGGCTTTTCGCGTGACGAGTTTTTCGCTCTCATGCTCACCCAGTCGAAGTTGCTCCCGGGTGGAGCACTCGGAATCCTTCAGGAACTTGCCGCATCGGATAAGTGTCTGCTGGGCGCGTTGAACAACGAGGCGCGGGAGACGAACGAGTACAGATTCGAGCATTTCGGGCTGCGCGAGCTATTCCAGGTAGCGCTGAGTTCGTGCTATCTGGAGTTGCGCAAGCCGGAGCCGGCGATTTACCGGCGGGCGCTGGATATTCTGGGTAGGCCTGCGGAGCGGATTCTCTTTATCGACGACCGCGCGGAGAATGTGGCAGGGGCGCTGAATGCCGGGATGAAGGCCATCCGGTTTGAGGGTGCGGAGGCGTTGCGGCGCGAACTGGTGAGATTTGGGGCTTTGTAGATAGAGTTAGCGGCGGATGTGTGATTGGAGGTTAGGCGGAGATGGCGACAGCACAGATGAGCGTAAGCCCGGAGGATCTTTCCCAGGTCCCGCAGGGGAAGGAGAGGATTCCCGAGCCGGGGATTCTGGTGATCTTTGGCGCCTCGGGCGACTTGACCGGGCGCAAGCTGCTTCCGGCGCTTTTCCATCTGGAGCAGGCGGGGCTGCTGCCGGAGAACTTTGCCATTGTAGGTGTATCGCGGCGGGAGTTGGGCGCAGTGTTTGCGGAAAATATGCGCGCGGGCATTGTTGAATTTGGCGGCGCGGAGGCAAACGACGCAAAGCTGGATAACTTTATAAAAAAGATAAGTTACTTTCCTCTGCGCTTCGACCATCCGGGAGACTATATAGGACTCAAAGCGGAGTTAGAGCGCATTGCGCAAGAGAAGGGCATCGGCGGCAGGCGGCTGTTCTACCTGGCGACCGCTCCGGAACATTTTGCATCGATCATCGAAAACCTGGGCGCGCAGGGAATGGCGCAGCCTGAGCAGGGCAAGGCATCGGTGGTGATTGAGAAGCCATTCGGCCACGATCTGGAGTCGGCGCGCGCGCTGAACAGCCAGGTGAATGCTGTTTTCCGCGAGGACCAGATTTTTCGTATCGACCACTACCTGGGCAAGGAGACGGTGCAGAATATTCTGGTCTTCCGGTTTGCCAACGGAATCTTTGAGCCGATCTGGAATCGCAATTACGTCGATCACGTGCAGATAACGGTGGCCGAAACGCTGGGCGTGGAGGGGCGCGGGCCGTTTTATGAGAAGGCAGGCGCGCTGCGTGACGTGATGCAGAATCACGTGATGGAGCTGCTCAGCCTGGTGGCGCTGGAGCCTCCGTCGAGCTTTGAGGCGGAGAGCGTGCGGCGGGAAAAACTGAAGGTGTGGCGGGCGATTCCGTCGATTCCGATTCTGAACGTGGTGCGCGGCCAGTACGGGCCGGGAGTGGTGGACGGCCAGCGTGTGCCGGGTTACAGGGACGAGGAGCGAGTGAACCCGAAGTCGGGCACGGAGACTTATGCGGCGGTGAAGCTGAGCGTTGAAAACTGGCGCTGGGCGGGGGTTCCGTTTTATTTGCGCGCGGGCAAGCGGATGCAGAAGCGAGCTACGGAGATCAGCATCCAGTTCAAGCAGCCGCCGCTTTTGATCTTCAACCGGCTGGCGCATAGCCAGGCATGCCAGGTGATCAAGCCGAACCTGCTGACGATTCGCATTCAGCCGGACGAAGGGATTGCGCTGCGCTTCGGGGCCAAGGTTCCTACAACGCTGGAGATGGACGTCTGCCCGGTGAATATGGACTTCGATTACGCGGCGGCCTTCGGCAAATCGAGCGCCAACGGCTATGAACGGCTGCTGCTGGACGCGATGCTGGGCGACCAGACATTGTTTGCGCATCGCGACGGCGTGGAGACCACCTGGACACTGTATACGCCAATTCTGGAAGCGTGGGCGGCCAAGAAGCCGGAGAAATTTCCCAACTACGCGGCGGGATCGTGGGGACCGGAGTGCGGGGACCATTTGATTGCGAGCGGGGGACACGCGTGGCGCAACGATCTGGGAAGGAAAGGGTAAGGAAAGCGAGTCGGCAAGTTATGGGAGATTATAGGCTTCCCTTCTAGAGCGCAAGAACATAAAGGCACGCCAAAGATTGGGCACCCTGTGCTTCGCTTCACGCCCGATGAAGTCGTGTCGATTGGTATCGGAGCCTTCCGCACGCTCCGGGCGCAATAACCGCTGCCTCGTAGATGCAGGCCAGTTCGCGTCCCAAACGCTCCACAGCTTCGACCGCTCTTGCGTTGAGGTTTGCGCCGCACAGTCCGCACCCAAAGACACCCGGATTGAGTTCCGGACGCGGATTCTTTATCAATTCAAGCTGGATTTCACCGAACCAATTGCCGCCATCGAATTGTTCCACGATTGCATCGCGTTGATCGATCGAATCAAACCCAACCCAAAGCAGCGCCGAGGCGCCCTTGCGACTGAGTTCACGAAACAGGTCGAGGCTGGTGCGGCCGTTCAGTTCCGAGGGTGTCATGCAACTCCAAGGATCAAGATGCACAAATAGTTGCCTCGCACGCTCTCGAGAAAGATGAGTAATTTCATTCCAGAGCAGATCGTTGCCGTCGGCGTTCTCGCATCTTGCTTGTGGAATGCCGAGTTCGATGGCGCTGATGCGAAGAGATGTAATACTTTCCGGATCGGTGTCGCACAGGATGTATGTTGCATCGGGCCCCAGGACTCTCATAGCTATTTCGCTGGAACCCGGATAAAAATTAACGCATTCCACAAGGAGTTTCCGGTAATTCGATGCGCTGAGCGCCTCTGATTCGGCGGCATGGGATAGGAAGTAAAACACGCCGTAGTCTCGCTGCCACGAATGCGTTAGAGGATAGCGCGCCGATCCAGCATGCGACTCCCAATACTCGGCGGGCTTCTCAATCGACAGAATCTCCGCCAATGGAAGGTGTTTCCAGATGTCGCCAATTCGTCCGTAATGATGGTTGGCCATTGCGCTCCGCCGCGCTCGAAGATTGCGTGTTCCACTAACTTGAGTTGGAACACCTCCAGCATATCGGTTTACCCTTTAGGCGCAAAGGCGAAAATGCTGGCCCTCAAAATTGCTCCAAACGGGGCATTTTTCCGCGAAAAACAGGCAAAAAAGGTCTGTTTTCTTGCCATAATCGGCGGTTTTCCTGGGTTTCTGTTTACTGATGAGTACACAGGGGCTGTTGATCAAGATGTTTATTTTGTTCCACTTGCCTTGATAACCACCCCTCAAAAAGGGGGTTTTTAGGGTAGGGGGGGGTGGGGGTACCACTGTTTTCTTCTCCTTTTGATCGACTTTCCTTCGCCCCTGCGCCCTCTTCCTTTGCCCTACTCAAGATCATTGTGCGCCAAAGGTAGTTAATTGTACGCAAACAGCTTAGAAGCAGGGAATAGGGAGTAGCGGGATACGAGTAGGTTCGTGGTTTCCCAAATTCCAAAATCGGGACCTAGGCCCCCCGGCAAATTCATTGATGGGCGAGCAATGGCGAACGCTGGTGGACTCAATGTAGTCCAAAATATTGCTTCAGTAACTCCGTCAAGACAGGTTGCGCGATTTGTGTTCCAAGTTTGATACCGCCAACCAGCGCTTTAGGCGCGTTCTCTTTGATCCACGCTTGCACGCCCTTGCCCATCTTGCTTGAACCATCATGCACAATTGCCTTCGATAGTTCACTCAGGCTCGAATCCGAAATGCCTGTTTGACGAAGCGCTGCCTCAAGTTGTTCTTTATCTCCAGCTGTGATCGAAGTCGAATTCTGAGTGACAGTACTGCTAACAATGGAATGACCGGATGCATTTACATTCACTCCACCATAGATGTTAGTCGTAACGCTGTGCTCAATCATAGCTGCGGCTTGTGGTGACACGTTGTCAAGTGTCTCATCCTTGTTTCCAATTGAGGCTCGAATCTCCAAGGCTAGTTTCAATGTGCGATTGCGAACTGCATCAAAAAGCTGTGCGAAGGCGCTTTTTCCGACTTCTTGCCATGCTTGGGCCAAGTGGCAGCCATTCTGAGTCTTAATCTTGTGTTGATATATGAGAATCAAATCACTAGGCCATTCCACGCGAAATGTGGAGTGATCTGCTCGCATCAACTCTTCGTAAGTGCTAAGAGAATCGCAGAGGTAAACCGTCGTCGCAAAGTGCCGATGATTTTCGCTCAAGAGAGTGGATGGTATCGGCATGTTGGAAACACTAGAGCCCCACGGTCCGGAAAGATACCCTTTCGCGCCCGCATTTAGCACTCGATACGTGGGTAGATTGTCGTTTGAATCATAACCGTTAAGTTCTTGGGTTACCCAATCGATCAAACGCTGATTTTTCAGCCGATGACCAAGTATCAAACATTTCCGAAGAAGAACCGAAACAGACTGCGTATCGCCTGTTGCAATATCGATGATTTCGTCGAGCAGCATAGAATCGATCCCCCGTACCGATCCAACTACTTCGTGGTTTTACAATGCCCTGATGATACATCCTAAAGCGGTGCAAAAGCGGGACTGAATATGACCCGACGATGTTCAGCCATGGCCGAATTTGAGCATGGAATCCGTCTCATGTTTGATTGATACGTTATTGGGGCATACCTCAAATTCTTCCCATGCCTTTGTCCATGGCCTCGTTGGCCAGGCGGTCGGCTTGCTTGTTGCCGCCGCGCAGGGTGTGGCGGATCTCGAAGCTATCGATGCGGGGGAGAGTACGGTGGCGGTCATGAGTTGTGTTGCCACGCCGTCTTTTATATGGATGTACGGGAAAAGAGAAGCTTTGAGGGGAATTTTAAAAGGCGCTTCCTTATTCCGCTAAAGCCCGCCGGTACTGTTCCTTCAATTCATCCAAAGGCTCGTTATCGTCAGGCTGGAGCATAAACTTGATTCCCATATCCTTGAGAACCTTCTTCGAGAGCAC
Organism: Occallatibacter sp.; assembly: GCA_050012015.1. Classification (GTDB taxonomy): domain Bacteria; phylum Acidobacteriota; class Terriglobia; order Terriglobales; family Acidobacteriaceae; genus Telmatobacter. Next base: position 73,444 of record JBEKHZ010000004.1, read on the forward strand.
GTCGCAGATGTCGTTCTGCTCTCGGGGAATCCAAACTAAATGCGCTCGATTCTTCAATTGATCCCACAGAGTCTTCGCTTGTTTGTAGAACGGAAGATACAGGCCGCCGTGAACCTTCCACCTGCCGTTGAGTTGCATGACGACGAGCTTCGAATCGCCGCGAATCAAAGCGAAACCGGGGTACTTCAGACACTCAGTAGCGACTGCGATGAAAGCGCTGTATTCGGCAACATTGTTGCTCATGGCAGGTCCGACTCCGCAATAGCCTCCTGCGCGGTAAACCGACTCGCCATTGACGTGAAGAACCGCCCCCCAGGCTGCGTGGCCACCGGGGTTCTTGGGTTCGCAGCAGCCGTCAAACCATCCTTGAATTTGGTAGTTTTTCACCATCCGTTCCATTCCTTTGTCCACAGCTTCGTTGGCGAGGACTTCGGCTTGCTTGTTGCCGCCGCGGAGTGTGTGGCGCATCTCGAAGTGATCGATATGGCGTGAAAGGCGCAGGGCCTCATCAAAAAGGGGGCGGAGCGCGGGGCTTTTCACCTTATACAAGAGCTGCATCTGCTTGACCATCAGCTCGGAGTCGGAGACCACGCGCAGGCGCTTCGCCTTGTTCTCGACGGCCCAGCGCAGGACTGCCAGCAGGCCTGAGTACTCGGCGAAGTTGTTGGTCTGGATGCCGAGATACTCGCTCAGTTCGGCTACGACGCGGCCGTTGGCGTCTTCGATGACGGCTCCGTAGCCGGAGGGGCCGGGATTGCCGCGGGAGCCGCCGTCGCAATGGGCGATGAAAGCCCTGCCGGGGGCTTCGGCTGCGGGATCAGGAAAGAGGCGGTTGTTCATCGCTTATTAGTGTAACGGGCCACACCGAAGCTATCCCTCAGGGGCTAAAGCCCGACATATTTTATTGTGTTTGCGGCACGACTAAAGTCGTGCCCTGACGCTTCTTGCGACTCCGTTGGCTTTTTGATGCATGCTGCGAAGCCGCGCCCTAAAAAGAAACAAGCGTGGACCGGGAGGTCCACGCTACAGCCGGCCGGGAGGCCGGCGCTACAGTTTCACGCTACGCGGGTCGGCGATAGCCATTGGACGACTGACACCGGGCCTATTTGCTCACTAACGCGAATGCGTCGCGTCTATCGGAGTGCGGAGATTTCTCCACCCCCGGAGCAGCTTCGATGGCAACGGATGCGGCGATCTACCCCACTTCTTCGGTTCCTAATCCGGCGGGTTTGGGACCGGCAGGTTTGGCCTGGCCGGCAGCCGGGAGGGTACAATCCTCCTCAGGCATGGAAGCGACCAGGTCAAAGAACGGAGAGAAGAGCGCCGAAGAGCGGATGCGGGCTCGCATGACGGAGATGGAGCTGATCCGCGAGGCGCAGGCGGGGTCGCGGGCGGCCTTTGACACGCTGGTGCGGCAGTATGAGCAGCAGGTTCTGCGGCTGGCGCTGCACCTGACAGGGAGCGAGCATGACGCCGAGGATATTTACCAGGAGGCATTTTTGAAGGCCTACCGGTATCTGGGGAATTTCCGGTTCGAGTGCTCGTTTTATACGTGGATTTACCGGATTGTGACCAATCTCTGCCTGGACCAGTTGCGGCGGCGCAAGACACGCCGCGAGGACCGCGCGGTGATTGTGGATCACTCCGGCGGGGAGATTGACCTGCTGGCCTCGGTTTCGGACGACAGAGCCTTCTCCAACCCCGGCAGGGAGCTGGAGCGGAAGTTGCTGGGAGAACGGATTCAAGCCGCGCTGGAGAAGCTGACGCCGAGGGAGCGGATGGTTTTTGAACTGAAACATTACCAGGGTCTGCGGCTGCGCGTGATCGGAGAGATGTTGAGCACCACGGAAGAAACCGCCAAGAATACGCTCTTCAGGGCGACAAAGAAGCTGAGAACACAGTTGGCGGGATTGCGATAAGAGATCCCGAGCGGACGGCGGAGTTAAAGCCTGCGGGCGGCGGAGTTTTGGATGAGCATTGTGGCACTTTTTGAGGCTGGAAGGACGTAACCATGAAATGCAAAATTGCACAGGAACGGATTGTAACGGCGGCGTACGGGGAGCTGGGCGAGGAGCAGGCGCGCGAATTGGAGCAGCACCTGGCCGGGTGCGCGGAGTGCGACAAGGAGCGGGAGCAACTGCTTGCACTGAAGGCGCTGGCTGAGGCGAATCCGGTGGTGGAGCCGGAGGCGAACCTTGTAACGCGCTCGCGGTTGAAGCTCGAAGAGGCCCTGGACGCGTTGCCGCCGTGGCGCTGGTATGAACGTATGGGCCAGCAGCTAAGGAATAATTTCGTCAGCATGCAGGCTGCGCCGGTGGCTGCAGGGTTGTTGCTGGTGGTCGGCGCCTGTGCGGGAGTGCTGGGCGGCAACGAGCTGGCCGTGAATCGCGCCAGACATGAAGCGGCGGTCCAGGCGATGCAGACACAGAGCCAACCGGCTCCGGCTGCAGTGAGCACTGCGCCGGCGGAGATTGCCAACATTTCCAGCATTGTGCGGGAGCCGAACAGCCACAGGGTCGAGGTGCGGTATAACCAGATGGTGCCGCAGCAGATCGAGGGCTCGCTGGACGATCCGGCGATTCGGCAGTTGCTGATGCTGGCCAGCGAGAACTCGGCTACGACAGGAGTGCGGGACGACTCGGTGCGTCTGATGGCAGCCGAATGCAAGGCCGGGCACGGATGCCAGAAGGCGGCGGGGATTCGCAATGCGCTGATGGTGGCGCTGCGCTACGACAAGAACGCGGACGTGCGCGAGAAGGCGCTCGAGGGGCTGGAGCCTTACGTGGCCGAGGATACGCGGGTGCGGGACGCCGTGCTGGAGGCGCTGATGAACGACGGCGACGCGCGGATTCGCACTACGGCCATCAATATACTGACGCCGGTGGAGGCCGATACCAGCGTGCGGCAGGTGCTGCACTCGGTCGCAAACACGGACCGAAATCCATATATCCGGAATGTATCGCGGCAGGTGTTGAACAGCGTACCGGAGATTCAGTAGGAGCATGACCTTTCAGCGACCGCATCGTCAGAAAAGAGTGCGGGGCGGAGGTTCATGCACCCGGCAGGAGAATAAGAAATGAAACACTTTTTGAGGCCGTATCGGAGTATTGGTTTTGTTCTGTTGCTGGGAGCGTGGGGTGCGATGGCGCTGCCGGGAGCAGCGGCGCAGGCGCGGAGCATATACCAACTGGAGGATCGCAATCCGCTGCTGTTGCTGCACTCCAGCTCGCAGGGTTACCTGGGCGTGGACGTGGCGGACGTGGACCAGGAAAAGGCGCAGGCGCTCAAGCTGAAGGAGGTTCGCGGAGCGGTCATCACGCTAATCGATCACGACGCACCGGCGGGGAAGGTCGGGCTGAAGGTCAACGACGTGGTGCTGAAACTGAACGGGCAGCCGGTGGAGGGCGCGGAGCAGTTGCGGAGGATGCTGCGGGAGATTCCTGCGGGCCGCAAGGTCAGCCTGGAAATCTGCCGCGACGGCAACGTGCAGACGCTGGCCGTGGAGCTGGCCAACCGCAGGGTCATCGAGCACGAGGCCTGGAACAACATCGGCACGGGCGGCGACATCTTTGGGACAGGGCCGGGAATGGGTTTCATGTCCGACGGCGATTCGCCGCAGCCGGGCGGCTTCCACATGCCGTTCTTCGGCAGCAGCCTGAATGTGGGCGCGCTGGTGGAGCCGCTGACCTCGCAGATGGCCGAGTACCTTGGCGTGGGCGGCGGAGTGCTGGTCAAGCAGGTGGCGCACAAGAGCGAGGCCGACGCGGCGGGGCTGAAGGCCTTCGACGTGATTCTCAAGGTGGGTTCGGACGCCATCGCCACAATGTCGGACTGGGAGCGCGCGTTGCACTCCAACCTGGGCAAGAGCGTGCAGGTGACGATTCTGCGCGACAAGAAGCAGCAGACGCTGACCCTGCAAGTGGATTCAAAGCGCCACGGCATGCTGGAGCTGGAGGAGATTTTCCCGGCCGGCGAAGGAATGCTGGTGGCGGAGATTGACCCGGAGTTTGCGCAGAATGCGGCCGATCAGGCGCTGGCGCTGAGCGAGAAGGCTCAGGCTTTGAAGGATCAGGCCAGAGAGCTAAGCTTGAAGATCAGTTCGCAGCAGGCTGAGGAGCTGCGCAAACAGACCGAGGAGATGCGCAAGCAGGCCGATAAGATTCGCGAGAGCCTCAAGCAGGAGAATTTCAAGCTCGATCAAGAGAAACTGAAGCAGCAGATGGAGGAGTTCCGCAAGACCTTCAAGCCGGAAGATTTCAAGATTGACCCCAAGCAGATGGACGAGTTGCGGCAGCAGATGGAGCAGTTGAAGCGCCAGATGGAGGAGTTGAAAGCGAACGGCTTCAGCAACCACGTATGAGGATTTAAGAGAGCAGAACTGCAAAGGGCGCCGCCGGATTCCGGTTGGCGCCCTTGCTGCGTTTGGGGCGATTTTTGGCAAAAAACTGGATTCTTCTGATAATTTCCGGAGGTCTAATCTCACGATGTGGGAGATTATGGATGAGCATGTACTGTATCTTATTGATTCCATGATGGTTCATATAATCTGCAAAGTTTGAAAATAAATAGGGGGGGGTAGGGGGTACCCCTCAGGGCATAGGGAATAGGGAACAGGGAATAGAAAAACATTGCGGCTCTGGTATCTGTTCATGCTTTGATTGTGCGCCGACGGAGGGTAATTATCTGCAATTTTGGGAGAAAAAGTTTCCGGCATGAAGCGCAGGTGCTCGAATGGCCGTTTCAGAGGCGAAAGGCACCTGACCCGCATCAACGATATTCTGAGCAACCTGATGGAGGCGGAAGGGCGGATTGGGGCGGGGAGATAGGGCGGATTGAGGATGTGCAGTCCTTCCCAAAACGAGAATCCGGGCCTGGCTCCCGGCAAACGCCCTCCTTCTATCTTCCTACCCTGGTGATCTATATCTAAATCAATTTCATGGAATTAGATACCATTCCTCATCGGGTATATATACCCGATGAGGAATGGTATGAAAATCATCGATAACGCCTTTGTTTTCAGCACGAATGAGCGTCAACTGCCGGATTTACAGAATAATAATTTGTTTGTACTAGGTATATATACCAAGTACAAATAACATTCATTCTGAAACGATTAACTATCTAAACCATTGTGAATAAATAGGTTGCCAATTCGAGTAACCTAAAAGAACAGTCGTATCACTTGGTATATATACCTTGTGATACAATCATTGGAACGCAGAACTCGAAAGGGACGGCAGGCGTAAAGGTATATATACTTCTACGCCTGCCAACCAAATGGCCGGCCAAAGTCGTTTACAAATCGCCAAGTCCGACATTATCAAAGCCTTCGAAGAGGCTGATAAGCGAGTCTTCTGGCCCAGCGATATTTCTCAGATTTTGGAACAAAATCGAGTTTTTTGGAGATTGGCCAAGAACACCACGACAGCTAAATTCATTGAATTCCTTCGGAAGACGACAAATCTTCATCTCGAATATTTGGAGCCATTGAATCATCCGAATGTTCCAGGTATTTCGCGCTACGTGTGGAAAGAGGCTTCTGCATATGAAATAGCACTCTCCATGAAGCGTGAAGCGTATCTGTGCCACGGAACTGCGATGTACCTGCACAGCCTTACAGAGCAAATCCCCTCGCGAATTTATGTCAACAGCGAACAGAGTCCAAAGCCAGGCTCCGGCCGTCTTACCCAGGAAGGCATCAATCGGGCCTTTGCGGGGAAGCAGCGCGAATCTCAGTTCATCTTCAAATTCGGCGATTCAGAGGCATTACTGCTTTGGGGAAAAAATAATGGTCAGCTGGAAGTGATCGATATGGAATATTCCGGGACGAAACTGAGGGTGACCGGGCTCGAACGGACCCTCATCGATATTACCGTCCGTCCATCTTATGCCGGGGGAGTATTCCAGGTACTGGAGGCATATCGCAAAGCCAAAGATCGTGTCTCTGTGGGCACTTTAGCAGCAACGCTCAAAAAGCTGGACTACGTTTATCCTTACCATCAAGCGATAGGTTTCTATATGCAGAAAGCAGGCTACGCAAAGAACCAATTCAATCGTCTGAAAAATATTGGCCTCAATTACGATTTCTATCTTGCATATGGCCTCAAGAATAAAGAATATGACTCTGATTGGCGGCTATTCTTCCCAAAGAGTCTTCATTGAGTTCACTTGTTCAACGACAAAATCGAAATAAAAGTCAAACTCCGCAAGTTCGTCGTTATTGGAGGATATCTTGACACTGTCCCAGTCCGGGCGATGGAACTCCTTCTGATTCTTGATCTTTCCCAGGAACTTTAGCGGAACTTCCTTCGCGGCAAATATATGCCTGACCAGATCCAGATTTTCTGGAGAGTTCAAGTTCATATTTGTCAAGGAAACGATGAGATGAATATCGTAGAAATCTCGTGCCCGTGCTGAGGGGCACCGCTGCAATGTGTATTCCGGCATTTGCTGGCAGATTGCGCGTAGCTTCTCGATTGCAATCATGGTCGGACTGTAGACATATATGGCGTAATCATCGAGTTCCACTTCAAGTTTGCCGATTACATACTCGTATTTACTGAGGTCAATGGTGAAAACACGTTGTTGTCCCGGCCCAATGACGAGGGAATCACGGCGTCGAGCTGCCAAATTACCTTCTAGCTTTTCATACTTCTGTTTTTCCATCACTTTGAAGGTCACCACATATCCGCCCCATCGAGGACTTTGTCCTTCGGGGACGATGCTTGGCTTGGTATCGAACTTGAAATCGAACACGACAAAACCCGCCGCAAGAAACCGGTTTTCAAGTGCCCTCTGAATACGATTACGAATGTCGTCCAAATCTTCGAAATCATTTTCTATCGAGAAATCGAGATCAAGAGACGTCCGGTTACTCATTCTCAATGCAAGTGAAAGCGCATTTCCACCCTTCAGAACAACGCGCTCAAACAATACGTCGTCGGAAAATATGGCAGTTATGGCAATTCTACGAATCTCACGGTAATCTGTGGGCGGTGGTGTAGGCATCGACTCCAATTTTCTCATACAGGACTCTTCAATGCCTTGCCACTCTTGCGCACTGCCGTTGGAAGCAGTGGGCCGCAGTGTGTTTCAATAGACAAGATGGCGATTGCGCGGAAAAAGACGGTGCGGGGGCTGTGGATCAGGGCGACGCGGAAGGTGCGTGAGCTGCGGATGGTATTCAGCGCGCTGGCGCACACGGGGCACCCGGTGCTGGCGCAGATTGTGCCGGCGCGGTTTTGCAATCTGAGTTGCGGCTATTGCAACGAGTACGACAAGGTGAGCGAGCCGGTGGCGCTGGAGGAGATGTTCCGGCGGATCGACCACCTGGGACGGCTGGGGACGGCGATGATCGGCATCAGTGGCGGGGAGCCTCTGACGCATCCCGAGCTGGACGAGATTATACGGAGAATCCGGCGGACGGGGGCGATTGCCGGGATGATTACCAACGGATATCTGCTGAATGTTGACAGGATCGAGCGGCTGAACCGGGCCGGGCTGGACCACATGCAGATTTCCATCGACAACCTGGAGCCGGACGAGATTTCGAAGAAGAGCCTGAAGGTGCTGGACAAGAAGCTGGTGATGCTGGCGGAGCACGCCACGTTTCACGTGAATATCAACTCGGTGGTAGGCGGGGGCTTCAAGAATCCCAACGACGCGCTGGTGATTGGACGGCGGGCGCTGGAGCTGGGCTTTGAATCGACGATTGGGATTATCCACGACGGGGACGGGCAACTGAAGCCGCTGAAGGAGGACGAGGCGCGGGTCTACTTTGAGATGACGCACAGGAAGAAGACCAACTACTCGCGCTTCGATTTGTTTCAGGAGGCGATTGTGCAGGGGCTGCCGAATGATTGGCGCTGCCGGGCGGGATCGCGGTACCTGTATATCTGCGAGGACGGGCTGGTGCATTATTGCTCGCAGCAGAGAGGGTATCCGGGGGTGCCGCTGGCGGGGTACACCACGGCGGACGTGAAGCGGGAGTTTTTGACGGCGAAAAGCTGCGCGCCGAATTGCACGATTGGATGCGTGCACCGGATCAGCTACATCGACCATTGGAGGGCGCCGCAGACGCGGATGGTTTCGCCGGGCGGGGGTGGGGCGGAGGGGCTGGTGAAGATAGAAGGACTAGGGACTAAGGGACTAGGAACTAAGGAATAGAAGCCATCTCATAAATGGCATTCAGTTTATGCAAAATGTCCCTCATGGGCTAAAGCCCACAACTTTATTGGGCATTTTGCGGCACGGCTAAAGCCGTGCCCTGACGCTTCGTGCGACTCCGAATGAATTTTTCCGCAAGTAGTGAAGTCATGCCCTGACACAAAGCGAATTTATGAAACACGCTCCAAAGAGAAACGGCGCAACCCAGAGCGGGATGCGCCGTTTTGTGCTTCAGAGCGATGCAGTTGCTAATTGCTGGCTGGTGTCTTTACAGGCGTCACAGCAGGTTTTTTCACTGGCGGTGTGGCGGGTTTCTTCATGGGCGCAGCGGCAGGTTTGGCCGAGGCGGTGTCGACGAGGGCCTGGTCGATGAGCTGGAAGAGCTTGCTGCGATCGACGACCTCGACGAAGGGCGCGCCCTTGGAGTTGGCGGTGACTACCCAGATGGTGGGGGTGTGCTCGATGCCGATGCGCTGGCCGAGAGCGTAGTCGGCCTTGACCAGTTCGGTCAGCTTGCCTTGCGGGTCGATAGCGAAGGGCAGGGTGAGGTGGTGGCTGGACGCAAACTTCTCAGTGAACTGGAACAGGACTTCAGTGCTGACGATGGATTGCTGATTGGAGAAGACCTGGTCGCGGTACTCGTTGCCCAGAGCCTTGCTGTGGGTGTCGAACCAGCGGGCGTTGACCGCGGCGTTAAAGCTCCAGGCATGCATAGGCAGCGGGAAATCGTGGCGCACCAGGGGAATCTTGTACTTGGCCGCGGCCTCATTGAGCAAAGGGTTGGCGCGGGCGCAGTCGGGGCACTCCATGTCTACAAACTCGACCAGGGCCACGCGGGCTCCAGCAGGCGGCTTGAGGGCGGTGGGGTCGTGCACCTGCGTACCGGGCGACGGCGGAGGAAACTGGGCGAGGACCCCGGCAGCGGCGAGCAGCAGCGCGGTGGCGGCAAGGCTGAGCAAAAGGCTGGTTCGCTTGCTGCGAGCGGTAAGGCAATGGGCAAGGACGGACGAAAGAGTCATAGCGATTGGACGGCTCCTTAGGGCAATTGTATCTGATGGATGCGCTACTTCTGCGCTGCTTGCACAGGCTTTTGCGGCGGGTTGACCTGGGCGTTGAGGAAGTCCGCCAGGTCGTCTATGTCCTGTTTGGCGCCGACCATGGGCGGCATGTAGCGATGATAGGGCGAGTCGGGATGCTAGTGGCGACGGCGTCGGTCCTGTCGCCATAATTTAGGCCTTAGCTTCCAATAGAACAAAGCTCCCAAGCCTAAGATGCCTAAGACACCGGAAATCAAGTATGCAAACGAATAAAGAACCGGACTCTCCTGCCATAGGCTAATCAGAATCGCTCGATCTTGAACTATTACTGTGCATAGAGCAAACAAAAAGAAAAGGACAGCCAATGTTAATACCAGCCGCATCCTGAACTCACTATCTCCGCGATTCTGAGGAAGCATGGCATTTCCAAGTCCGAAGCACAAAAAGAGAAATGGAGCCAGCAAAAGAACTCCTGCATCTTCGGCTAATTTGCTGATGTCTTCAACACCCTGATCAATCATTTCAACTCCTCAAATCCATCTCTATCCGCGGGTAACGCCGATCAATATGTAACTTCTGATCAAAGCAGGCTCCTATTTTCGGGCCGCAAGCGCCTTGTCTGGCGGCGGGTTGACCTGGGCGTTGAGGAAGTCCGCCAGATCGTCGATGTCCTGTTTAGTGCCCACCATGGGGGGCATGTAGCGATGATAGGGCGAGTCGGGTTTGTAATCGTGCATCATGGTGATGAAGCTGGTGATGTTGGCGCGATCGCGACCGGAGAGCAGGTATTTCAGAGGGCGATAGCCGGCGAGGGTGTGGCAGGAGCCGCACTCGCCGCGGAAGATGGCTTGGCCGCGGGAGTAGCTGGAAGTCGAGTCATTCGCGAGCCACATGGAGTGGGCCAGATAGCCTTCCTGATTGATGCGGCTGACGTAGGAAACGCGGACGCCGTTGGAGTACATCCATCCGCCTATGACGTAGGGCTTGCGCAGCATCTCGCGAGCGTACTCGCCGGAGGCGGTGGCGATGAGCGCGAGCAGCAGTATGGCAATGGCGTGGGAGAGATTGAAGTCGCGCGGATTGCGATAAGCGAGGAAGTAAGCGACGCCCACGATGGTGGCCGAGGTGATGATGATGAGCAGGGCGATGCGGGTGATGATGGAGAATGTGCCGGAGCCGATGGTGTCGATGCCCAGGGTGAGCAATGCCTGCTGCGAGGCGGGAACCATCCAGAGGTACCAGATGAGGATGAAGGGCGTGGCCACAAAGGAAGGCACCAGCCACTTGACGCTCCACTGGACCATGCTGATTTTTAGCGCGGAGTGCTTGTCGGCATCGATGCGGCTGGCGGTGATGAGCGCCCAGATGCCGGCCAGAGCGCAGCATACGCAAGTGCGCAGGAAGAGGCTGGGCCAGTAAGTGGGATTGAAAAAGGCATTCCAGAACTTGCTGGCCTCGTGGCCGGTTCCGGCAAAGGCTACGCCAAGCCAGGTGTCGCCGGGAGTGAGCATGAAGGTGAGGATGCCGTTGATGATGACGAGGGTGGCGACCGAGGAGACGGCATAGCACCAGCCCACGGCGAGATGCAGCTTGGGGTCGATGCGGTTCCAGGTGTAGTAATAGACGGCGATGGTGGTCAGCTCAACGATGAAGAAGACCCACTCCATGGCCCAGCCGAAGACGAAGTTATGAATCAGCGTGCTGGTGGCCTCGGGATGGGTGAGGCCGATGGCGAACCAGATGCCCACGCCGGAGATGGTGCCAAAGACTCCGGTGAGAATGAGGAAAAACCTGGAGTGGCTGGCCAGTTGCTTGAGCCAGTCGGCGCGTAGCTTGCCTTCAGGCATACGAAGGGCCTTGCGCTCGGCCATGGGCAGATAGAGGCCGCCGCCCACGGCGAACTGCGAGATCATGACATGGAAGATGGCGATGATGCCGATCACCCAGCCCGAGCCGAGATATGGGATGTTCCAAAAAGGATAATTCATGGTTTCACCGAATCGTCCAATAACCGATGATTGTGGTGGCCAGCAGAGCGAAGATCGCCAGCAGGCCGAAGTAATGCGCGGCGCGAGCGCGCTGCCCGGATTCCTTACTCTTGTCGTAGAAGGGAATCAGCAGCCACAGCACAATGCCGAGCGTGAAGAGCAGGATGCCGGCAATCTCACCGAAACCAGCATACTTGCCGGAGAATATGTAGCCGAGCAGCTTGAGCATCTCGAAGGGACTCATGAAGTACCACTCGGGATGAATGCCCATGGGCGCGGGGGCGAGCGGGTCGAATGGTTTTCCGAGGCTCCAGGGAAAGACGGAGGCCAACAGCGCGAGGATGTTGAGCGAGATAAGCCATATGGCCAGGTCTTTGCGCACGAAGTCGGGGAAAAAGGGCATCGACTTGCGTTGGCGGGCGGGCTTGGCTTCTTCGCTGGGCGGAACCGCGTTGCCGTGGCGCTGGACCAGCCAGAGGTGGAAGCCGAGCAGGGGAAGAAAGAGCGCAGGGAGCACCACCACGTGCAGTGCAAAGAAGCGCTGCACTGTGAATTCACTCACGTCGGGACCGCCGCGCAGCATGTTGGCCAGTCCCACGCCGACGAATGGAATCGCCGCCGGAATTTGCAGGCCGACCTTGGTGGCGAAGTAGCTCAACTCATCCATGGGCAGCAGGTAGCCAGAGAAGCCGAAGACCGCAGCAATGCCCAGCAGCAACATGCCGCTGAGCCAGCCGAACTCGCGCGGCTTGCGGTAGGCCTTCATGAAATAGACCGAGAACATGTGCACCAGGATGGAAAAGATCATCAGGCTGGCGGCCCAGGCGTGCGCCGAGCGAATCAGCCAGCCGAAGTGCATCACGAAGGTGATCTGGCGGACCGACTCGTAGGCTTCGGCGCCGGGGCGGTAGTAGACCAGCAGCAGCACGCCTGTGAAGCACTGCACCATAAATAGAAAGAGCGAGACGCCGCCCCAGTAGTACCAGAAAGTCTGGGAGTGAACCGGGACGGTTTTGCGGCGCGCAAAGGCGGCCAGCTCGCTGAGTCCAAGCCGCTCATCGATCCAGTTATAGATTGCAACGGTTTTTGTAGTCATGCACCGAATCCTCGAAAGCTGTGAAGAACTGAACAAGTGAACGAGTGAAGCAGTGAACGAGTGATCCTGGTTACGCGCGTGAGACCTCCACGCCGGTTTCGTTGACGGCCACTTTGAAGAGCCTGAGCGGCCGGGGCGGAGGGCCGCTGACGTTGGCGCCGGTGTACGGGTCATAGACGCCGCCGTGGCAGGCGCAATGGATGCGGTCGGCCTGCGGCTCATATTGCACCGTGCATCCCAGATGCGTGCAGACGGCGGTCATGGAAATCCAGCGGCCGTCCAGATGGTGAATGAGCATAGCCGGCGAGGGACCGAATTTGAACATCAGCACCGAGCCTGCGGGGAGCTTGTGCGCGTCCTTGAGCGTGACCTCGGTGACTGCGGCGGCCTCCATGGCCATCTCCGCGGGCGAGGCCAGGTAGCGGTAGACAGGATAGGCAAGGGCCGCGGCATATGCGAGGCCGGCCACTCCGGCGGCGGCCATAAAAGCGCGGCGGGAATTCTGATCGCCGGATTCCGCGATGATGTTTGCGGGTAGTTTGGTCTTCGGGCTCATAGCTTTCTCTTCGCGGGGCTTATGCCGCGCCCTCCATCACTTTTTTGGCCCGCGCCACCACAAAGACGAGCCAGCCGATCACGCCCAGTCCGGCAACAAAGAGGACCAGAAAGAGGCCCACGACCCACCAGTTGGTTTCGACAGCGCGATCCCAAACGTTGTAGCCGGAGGCCAACAGGCTGAGATCACGCACGCCGTCGCGATAGACGGTGAACAGGATCTCGATGAGCACGGCGAGCAGGACGGCTACCCAACTGGGCAAGCTGAAGTGGATATTAGCGAGCTTGCCGAATCCGGCGGCAGCGGCAACCAACACCGTACACATCACCAGGGCCAGCCAGCCGTAACCGGCAAAGCCTGCATATTTGTAAAGCGGATCGACGTGCAGGCCAGCCTTGACGAACACCGGCTGCGCGATGGCGACCCATAGCCCTGCCACCAGATAGATAATGCCGAAGACCGCGGCTACCTTGCTGCCGAGAACGGCGACAAAGCTTTTCTCCTTGGCGGTGAAGGTGGAGCGGCCGGAGAGATAGACGAGCCACAATCCGCCGATGAACAGGCCGCCGGACATCATCAGCAGCCAGCGCGGTGTGAGGGTGGGATCGCCTGTAGGCAGATACGTGCCCATGGCGGAGGCGAAGTACATCTTGCGCCAGACCTCGGGACGCAGCATCAGCGTCATGTTGGTGGAGAGCAGGCGAGCAACGAAACCAGCCAGCATCCAGGCGATCAGACCGACCCACCAGGCCGATTTGCCCGCCTCAAGCCGCCCCGTGAAACGGTAAAGCAGCCAGTAGGTCAGCATGAGGATGAAGATGATCGCGATCCAGTAAAGGCCAATGAGAATGCTGCTGGTGTAAAGCGCGCGGCCATAGAGCACCTGGGCAAAGAGGAGCGGCGGCACGGCCAGGTTGATGACATAGGTCATGACAACGGTGAGCCGGCGGGCCACTGCCCGGGCGGTGACCAAAGCGGCCGGCGAGCCGCGGAGGAGACTGAGCAGAACCGCCAGCAGCAGCCCGCCCAGAAGCATTTCCACGGCGACAAAGTGCAAAGCCAACGTGACGATATGGAGCAGTTTCAACAGCCATATCGGCGCCGGCAAGGGAATCGGATCGACAGCAGGAAAGAGAGGCATGGCGCTCCTCAAAAGCCGTTCGGAGTGTCTCCGAGTGTAACCACTGCACAGTATAGCTGATATGATGCGACTCACAATCGTTGTGCGCGGAAAGCATCGAAAAAGCAAAATATGAACGATCTGCGAGACTATGGATACCCGGCCAGCATGAAATGCTGTATACTCCTCGCCATGAAAAATTAGCCAACTCTGCCCGTTCTGAACGTCACGAGTTTTGCCGCAGGGTCTGAGTGGGGCTCCAAGGGATGCTGTTCGAGGAGGAGTGGAACCATGAGTTCGCGCAAGCTGTTTCTCTTTTCGATTGTGGCCGTGCTCTGCCTGGGCCGGCCTGCGTTTACACAGGAGAACGGGGTAAAGGTCGCTGGGGGTTCAACTGCTCAGATTATCCGTGGCAGATCGCCCTCCGTGAAGGTTACAGACGCCGAAGGCAAGGTTCTGGCGTCGATTCCCATTGAAAAGGATCCTGGAAGATGCATCTATTCCGAATCGGCCAACACGCTTTACGTGGTCCATAACGAGGAGAAAGGCGAGCACTTTATCAGCGCCGTTAACCTAACCACAAACCGGGTGGACAAGCAAATCAAGGTAGGCGCGGGGAAGGTTGTTGATCTGTTTTTGTCGAACGGCGGGCGCCGCCTGTTCTGCTACACGGCAAGCGAAGGGTCACCCCACAGGTATCCAGGTTTATACGAATTCAAGTCCTTAAAACCGCCGTTCGATCCTGCCATACGCGTAATCGATACGGCATCGAACGAGGTAATCACGACCTATAGCGGGCTCGAAAGTTTTCGCGCGAGCCTAAAGTCCTATGAGGGTTGGTTTTTCTCTAGTCAAATCCTTGCCGCCAGCGACGGAGGAGCCGTAATCGCCCTCCTTGCCGCCAGCGATGCAGGACCTTTCAGCGCTACCGGGGGACAATTCACCACATCTGTAGTCTTTTCTAAGTACCTAGTCGGGCAGCGACTCGCAGTTTTCTCGGTTCAATCTCCACATCCACTCGTCATGTTCGATCCGGGCGGACGATTGGTGGGATCGACGTTGTCGAAGGACGAGAAACTCTTTTTTGCGGCAGTCGCGAAGGACAATAAGACCGACGGATCGCTGGTCGTTGTTGACCTTGAAAAAGGAACGATTGTTCATCACGCTCTGACCGGCAGTCCCACAAGGCTCCTGCGCCTTGGATCGAAACAAGAGCCCTGGGTATTTAGCAGCGAGGAGATGCGCTCCATTTCTGAAACCGGAGAGTTGGGAGAACGGCGGATTTCGCTCAACAAACCGAGCAAGCCGGAAGAAGGCGGCGAAAGCATCGCATCCGCTTTCCTGGATAGCTTACCCGGCCAAATAATCTCCCTGGGCGAGGACCATGTGGCGATCCTGATCTACAACATGGATAGCGGCTCCCGCCACAAGGTGGCTTTGATTGACTTGAAGAAGCTTCAGGTGGACGCCATTATCCCGACCATGAGCGCTGGCGAGAAGGCCAGGATTCGAACCGGTCGAATCATACAAAGGGAGGTGTTCGGCGCAGGGGGGTCGATCAACCCCCGGACAGGTGATGATTGGGGTATATGGTCAGACCCCGCCTTCATATGGAACTGGACATTTCTCAGCAACGAAATGCTCACGGCGCGGCCGGACGGGCGGTTCCTCTATGCGCTGGACCTGGATGGCCACAAAGTTACGGTCATCGATGTGCAGACAGCGACGGTCGTGAGGCGTATTTCAGTGAACGAGTACATTACCAAAATTGAAGTCTCGTCTAACGGCAAACAGCTTATCTGCTCCGGGACAGTGTCCCAGCAGTATGCGGATTTTATGAACCTCAATTTCTCTGGGCCAGTGAGGCAGACGATCAATTTGGAGACGAACAATTTAGAGAATTGAAGGGGATAACAGATGGGACCTGTGGTGATCTCCCGCAAAGGCCGTTCTGGGGGTCGATTTTTCATGGAAAATCCGGGGTATCTGACCCGAAACGGCTCTCCACCTTTCTGTCGATACTGGACTACATCCCGGCCCGTATAATGGCTGCCATGTTTGAAGCACTACGCGCGGCCACGTTCTTTGGACTGCTGGCTGCGGGAATTTTGACTCCGGCTTGCAAAACAGGGCCGGGAGTGTTTCAATCAGGATATTGAAACAGGGGTGCTCCACGAAGTGGGGCTGAGAAATACCCTCGAACCCGATCCGGATAATACCGGCGTGGGAAGCTTTCGTAGCCGAACGGCCCCCTTCCTCGAATTGAAGCTGAGTTCTCTTGTTTCATGAAGTTGGAAACAAGGGGAATTTATGTTCAGAGCTGCCGGCGCAGATCCGGCTTACATTGCGTCTCAACATCACACGCTCGAGTTTTCAGGCTCGATTCCTGGCCGGGCCGCTGCCGTGCGTCGAGTCTGCGCATTCTGGGCGACTGGATTGCTGCTTTGTTGTCTGGCCGCGCCTCTGGGAGCCATTGCGCAAAGCCCGGCTCCTGCGCAAGAAAAGCAGACCCCGCCTGCTGGGACGCCCAAGCCAGCGGAGACGCCAAAGCCAGCGGAGACCACGCAAAAAATACCGCGAGTGACCACCACGGTGGTGGTGCATGGCGAAACGCCGGACGAGTATCGGCCCGAAGCGGTTATGGTAGGCAATCTGGATGGCGTGCCGCTGGAGCAGGTGCCGCTTTCAGCCACGGTGGTGACTCGCGAGCTGCTCACAGACCAAAGCGCGCGCCTGCTCTCCGATGTGGTGAAAAACGACGCCTCTATCGGCAATGATTACGTGCCGGTGGGCTACTACGGCGTTTACGAGATTCGCGGCTTTCCGATTGATCTGGCCACAGGCCTGGAGATCAACGGCATGACTATCGCCGGCGAGCAGGATGTGCCTCTGGAAAACAAGGAGCGCGTCGAGTTTCTGAAAGGCATCGCCGGCGTGGAGAGCGGCGTGGCCTCGGCGGGCGGGCTCATCGACTACGTGACCAAGCGGCCGGCGATGGTCAAGGCAGTTGATCTTGCGACCGATCAGCGCGGAACCGCGTTTGGCGCAGTCGATCTTGGGCATCTCTTCGGCAGCCGCACGCAGGTGGGGGTGCGCGTGAACCTGGCGGGCGAGCAAATCATGAGTTATATGAACGACACTAACGGCTGGCGCGCCATGGGCTCGGGCGCGGCTGATTGGAAGATCACTCCGAAGGCGCTTCTGAAGGGCGACTTCGAGTACCAGCATAAGGTAGAGCGCGACGGCAGCGGTTACCAGTTGCTGGGCGGCGAGACGGTGCCGGACATCAACCGCATCTACCGGTCGACGATGCTGGGCGACCAACCCTGGGGCCCTCCCGACACATACGACACCTTCAATACCGGCGCGCGCTTCGATTACGACCTGCCGCGTCAGTGGAAGGTTTTCGCCGCGGCGAGTTACAGCCACTCGCTGATACAAGATAACGTGATTTACGCCTATGGCTGCTCTTATGAAGCTTTGTGCCAGGGGAATGGCGGCACTGCGCCGGATTATTTTTTCGCGCCCGACGGAGGTTATGACATCTACGACTACCGCGACCCCGGCGAACTGCGCATCGACGCGCAAGCCGAAGCGCTAGCCACCGGCCACGTCAAAACAGGAGCCGTCACGCAGGACGTGACCTTCGGAGCGGAACTGTTTCTGCGCAGCGTGCAGCAGCCCGGATTTTATACCTATGCAAATCCGTATTCACCCGATGGCATCGTGCAGGACGGCGCCGTCTATACCTACGTAGGTTCGGAGAACATCTATCAACCTCTTGCGCCCGTTCCCATCGAAAGCCCGCTCGAATCTGCCGGTCCGCGCCGGCTATGGGAAGACAGCCATCAATCATCCGCCGTGGTGCAGGATCGGATTCATCTACCGGGACACATTCAATTGCTGGCCAGCGGACGTGAAGATTGGCTGCGCGATCATAATTACTCACTGGCCGCCACAAGCCCCTGCACGGCCACTAATCCCAATCTACAGGGACCGCCGACAGATCCGTGCCCGATAACCTATGACGCGTTTAGCAACCCGATCTACTCCGTTCCAACTTTGCCTAGCCTAACCAATAAGTCCGTCTGGCTGCCGCAGTATGCAGTCACTTATAACCCGGTGAAGAACCTAACGCTCTACAGCAACTATGGCGTGATGCTCTCGTTGGGCCCGCAAGCGCCGTGGTGGGTCACTAACGCAAACCAGTTTCTGGCGCCCTTCTTCACTCGTCAGGCCGAGGCCGGCGCAAAGTATGAGCCGAACCAGCGCATTCTTCTGACCACCGCGCTCTTTCATATGCGCGCGCCGTTCTTCTATCCCCAACCGAACGGTGGCGGCTTCACCTTCGTCTCCGACGGCCGCGAGACGCACGACGGAATCGAGTTGAACGCGCAAGGCAAGACGGCGAGATGGATGCAACTGAACGGGTCAATCACGGCCATGAGGGCTATTTCGGATGTTTCCAGCACGCCGTCTTACAACAACAAGCAGATTATCAACGTACCGCACCTTCACACCACAATGTTTGCAGATCTCACGCTGCCGCGCCTGCACGGCCTGCACCTGATGCCCGGCTGGAGTTACACCGGCCGCAAGGAGGCCACACGCGACGATGCAGTCAGCGTGCCTGGTTATAACTTATTCAACCTGGGCGCACGCTATACGCCGGGCGGCGAGAAAGGACGTGTAACTCTGCGCCTCTATGCCGATAACATCACCAATAAACGTTACTGGAGCGATACCGGCGCCAGTTATGGCGATACATTCATCTGGCTAGGCGCGCCGACAACGGTGCGGTTTTCGGCGCACTATACCTTCTAGATTTGCAAATGAGGCAGAGGAAGCATCAGCGATGAACACAACGGCAAAGGCGCATGGAATGGACGGAAAGCTGGTAGAGCCTGACTGGCCGCCACTCACGCTGAGCGAGGTACGCAAGCTGCTCTCGATGTTTCCCGGCTGCGGCGAGCCAATCGATATTCTATCGGTAAGTCCGCGGCCGTTTTCCGCAGCAAGCGTGGTGGCGACGAGCAGCGGCCGGGTGTTTGTCAAGCGCCATCATAAATCGGTGCGCGACCAGGAAGGATTGCTCGAGGAGCATCGTTTTATGCAGTACCTGCGGAAGCACGACGCGCAGGTGCCGCGCGTGCTAGCAACTTTTTCCGGCGAGACTGCAATCGAAAGCGGTGCATGGACCTTCGAAGTGCATGACGTTCCTCCGGGCGTGGACCTTTATGAAGACGCAATCTCCTGGACGCCGTTTCGTTTGACGGCGCATGCACACTCGGCGGGGGAGGCGCTGGCGCGGCTGCATCTGATTTCACGGGGTTTCGATGCACCGCAACGTAAGACGCAACCTCTGGTGGCGGGCTTTACGATCTTTGCGGCGGAGGAGCCGGGCGCGGCGGTGGAGCGCTACCTGGAAGCGCGTCCTGCGCTGGCAGAGGATGCGGCCACGCGCGAAGGCTGCGGCGAGGCTCTCGAATTGCTGGCGCCGTTTCATGCGGAGCTGAAACCGCTGTTGCCAGCGCTAAAGCCGTTGTGGACGCACAACGATCTGCACGCGTCGAACCTTATGTGGAGCGATACCGGCGACGATGCGCGGGCTGTGGCAGTAATCGACTTCGGGCTTGCCGACCGCACCAATGCCGTTCACGATCTGGCGCAGGCCATCGAGCGCAACATTGTGGAGTGGCTTAATCTGGTCGAAGACCCCGAGCGGGGAGAAGGTGTACGCGTACACTTCGACCATCTGGAGGCGCTGCTCGACGGCTACCAGCAGGTGCGGCCACTTTCGGAAGAAGAAGCTGCAGCTCTGATGCCGATGACGGCACTTTGCCACGCGGAGTTTGCGCTGACAGAAGCAGATTATTTTCTGGGCGTGCTGCATTCGAAGGAAAAGGCTAGACTGGCTTCGATGGATTACCTGGTGGGTCATGCGCGGTGGTTTCGCGGCGCAGGCGGGCAGAAGCTGCTGGAGGCAATTGACCACTGGGCAGCGAAGCGGGAGCGGCAAGCAGCACCGCTGGTGGGAGCTGAAGAGTGATGCATTGGATTGCTATTGCGAATTACCTTGCAGCGAACTGGATAGAAGATGCAGGTTTCCTCACCACGATTGTGGGCATCTGGCTCACCACGCGCCGTAACCTCATCTGCTGGCCGGTGGTGCTGATTGCTGAAGTGCTTTACATGATTGTGTTTTTCCGCGTGCGATTGTATTCCGATGCACTGCTGCAGGTTTTCTTTATTGGGTTCACGCTGTATGGATGGTGGTACTGGTTGCGGGGCGTGCGCGAAGAGGGCGAGGTGCGCGTGATTCGGCTGCGATTATCGAGTATGTTGGCGGGATTGGCGGCAGGCGCGGCGGGAAGCGTGTTGATGGGGTTGCTGATGGAACGGATTGGGGCTGCGCTGCCTCGCCTAGACGCGACGCTGATGAGTTACAGCCTGGTGGCTAGTTGGTGGCAAACGCGCAAGCATACGGCGAATTGGACGCTATGGATTGCCGTTGACTTGGTTTACATCGGCGAATATCTCTACAAGGGCCTTCAGCCGACAGCGGTGCTCTATGCGTTGCTTGCAGGCTTGGCCTTGTTGGGACTGCGGGATTGGCGCAGAGCGGCAGCAGCTCAGACCGCGGCTTGAACAACATTGCGCAGCGGCTCGCCGTTGATATAGCGGCGCAGTTCATCGGCGGCGGTCTTGAGCGAACGGGCCGCGAACTGAGGGCTCGAACCTGCAACGTGAGGCGTGAGCAGCAGGTTGGGGCAACTCCACAGCGGATGGCCTTCGGGCAACGGCTCGGGATCAGTAACGTCGAGCGCGGCGCGAATGCGGCCTGCGTTGAGAGCCTCTACCAATGCGTCCGTGTCCACAACAGGCCCACGCGCGGCGTTGACCAGCAACGCGCCTTGCCGCATCAGAGAGAGTTGGTGGCGGCCGATCAGATGATGCGACTCGGCGGTGTGAGGCAGGATCAGAATCACAACTTCAGCTTGCGGCAAGAGGCTGTCGAGTTCACTGACGGCATGAACCATCGGATTGGCGCGCGCGGTGCGAGCGATGCGCACAAGCTCGACATGAAAAGGCTCTAACATGCGCTCGATCTCCTTGCCGATGGCGCCGTAGCCGACCAGCAACAAAACTTTGCCGGTAAGCTCTTCAAGCATGATGGGCGGATAAAGCGGGCGCGCATCGCCGGTGATGCTGGCGTAATGCGCGCTGGCCTCGAAGCGGCGCTTCCACACGCCGGAGCGCTGCACGTCGAGATAAAGCGGGAAGTACTTCAGCACGGCCAGAATGGCGCCAAGAGTCCACTCTGCTGTAGAAATGTTGTGCGCTCCATGGGCGTTGCAGATGGTGACGTGCGGCCCGGCGACGCCGGGAATCCACTCTGTGCCGGCCATAAGCGACAGAATCAGCCGCACACTGCGCAACCGCGGCCAGAGGCTCATGGCGCGCTTCGGATAAGGATCGGGAATCCAAACATCGATGTCGATGTCGTGGTCAAGATCGTTGGGCAGAGGAACGAGTTCGACTTCCGGCGGGAAATCGCGCAACAACTCCGCGGCCAGGGTAGTAGGGTAACCGACTCGCAGCATAGCAAATATCTCCCGGAGGATACGGGATTCTGTGCAACATATTACATGAGATGTGATGTTCCGCGCGGTGTTTTGACTCGCTTTTCTTTCGCAGCAGGACGGAAAATCACACTGTAAGCAATTCCGTGTAGACGGCCATGCCGACCACCGCATCGGCGCCCAGCGCGTCCAGCGCGTCCACCTCCTGCTGCGAGCGAATGCCGCCAGCGACAATGAGCTGGCGCTGGGTGAGCTTGCGGAGGCGCGCGGCAGTGTCGATGGGAAAGCCCTGCATCAGCCCTTCGCCGTCCACATGTGTGTAGAGGAATGCGGCGACGTGAGATTCAAGTTGCGGAATCGCCTGGTCGGGTGTGAGCGCAACCTGCGCCTTCCAGCCCTTCACGGCGATGCGGCCGTTTTTGGTGTCGATGCCGGCGACAATGCGATCCGCGCCTACGGCGGCGGCCAGCGCTACGGCAAATTCGGTGTTGACTGCGCCAACCTCGGAGAAAAGAGCCGAGCCGATGATGACGCGCTTTGCGCCCGCAGCGAGGACTTGGCGGGCACGGTCGATGGTATGGATGCCTCCGCCAGCCTGGCAAGGCAGCCGCTTGGCGATTTGCGCGACAAGTTCAGAATTATCACCCTGGCGCATGGCCGCGTCCAGATCGATCAGTTGGACTAATGGGAATTTGGAAAACTTTTCGATCCAGTATTCGAAATCGTCGAATGCAAGGCGGAGTTTTTCGCCCTGCACAAGCTGAACAATGCGCCCGCCCAGCAAATCGATGGAAGGAATCAGCATGGTAGCCTCACGGAGACGCCGGCTTTGGCCAGCTCTTCTTTGAGAGAGCGAGCGCTTGAGACGCCAAAATGAAAGATGCTGGCGGCCAGCGCAGCATCGGCCTTGCCGCGCCCGAAGACGTCGACAAAATGCGCCACCGTTCCCGCGCCGCCCGAGGCGATAACGGGAATGTTGACGGCCTCGCTGATTGCGGCGGTCAGCTCGCAATCGAAGCCGGCGCGCGTTCCGTCAGCGTTCATCGAGGTAAGCAGAATTTCGCCCGCGCCGCGAGCTTCGGCCTCGCGAGCCCACTCGACGGCGCGGCGGCCGGTTAGTTTGCGCCCGCCCTGCACGAAGACTTGCGCATCACGCACCGGGTCGGCGGCTTCGGGGTCACGGCGCGCGTCGATAGCGACGACAACGGCCTGTGCGCCGAAGCTGCGGCCAATGGCGTCGATCAACGTTGGATCGGCGAGCGCGGCGGAGTTCACGCTGACCTTGTCCGCGCCCGCCTCGAAGACCTGCGCGGCATCGTCCGCGGTGCGAATGCCGCCACCGACGCAAAAGGGCACGAATAACTCGTGCGCCGTTCTGCGCACGGTGTCAAGAAGCGTCTGGCGACCCTCGTGCGTCGCGGTAATGTCGAGCAGCACGATTTCGTCCGCGCCTTCGCGCGCGTGACGCGCGGCCTGCGTGGCAGGATCACCTGCATCGATGAGATCGACAAACTGCACGCCTTTCACGACGCGGCCGTCATGCACATCGAGGCAGGCGATGATACGCTTGGTTATCATTTCTGTTTCCTCACCAGGTTGCGGGCAACAAGATCGTTGAGTTCTGTACGCTGATCTGGCGATAATGTGTGGGTTGGAAAAAACAAGAATCCACTATTGTCCAGATAAAACAATGTGGCCTTCTCATCCTGCGCGAATGCCACAATTGCAGTCCAGAGAAACGTTATTTCGGCATAACCGGGCATTGCTGAAAGAATACGTTCATCATCGATGTCGATTGAGAAGTTTCGATCTATTCGTGTAGGAGGATATATCCGTTTGAATGCCTTGCGGGTCTGTAAATAACGCGAGATTGGTACTGCAAACGAAAGATATATCAATAAGAGTTGAATTCCTGTAATGACAATTAATACGGAATTAGGAGTTCGATCTGTGAGATGTAGATACGGATCGACTGCCAGTCCAAGAACAGCCAGAATTGGCACAACAATGTTCAACAGAACAGAAATGATGCGTCTACTGAGCTTTTGACGTATACTGAGACGTTGAGCTGCCTTGAAATCATCAAGAGTGATTGTGTAGCTGATCTTCATCTTTCAACCTCCAAAAAGTTCTTGAGAATCTTGAGCCCGGTTGCGCCGGACTTCTCGGGATGAAATTGTACGCCCATCACGTTATCACGTTCGACGGCGGAGGCGAAGGGCTCAATGTAGTAAGTGGTGGCCGCGGTGTCGGCTGTGACGGGAGCCTTGTAGGAGTGCGTGAAGTAAACGTACTCGCCGGGCTCGACGCCAGCAAGAAGGCGCGAGTTAGGACGGACATCAAGCGAATTCCAGCCGACGTGCGGAACTTTATCTGTGCTTTCGGAGAAACGCGTACACTTTTCCGCAAAATGAGCGAGGCCCGGTTGCGCGGGTGCTTCGCTTGAGCCGGCATAGAGCCACTGCATTCCCACGCAAATACCCAAGAAGGGAATGCCACGCGCAATGGCTGCTCGAATCGCTGTCGTAAGGCCGGTCGCGTCGAGCCGTTCAGTGGCCGCAAAGTGACCCACGCCGGGCAGCACAATGCGCTCAGCAGACTCGACGAGTGAAAGATCGCCGTCTGTGACGATCGTCTCCGCTCCGAGGTGATGCAGTGCTTTGAGAACGGAGGTGAGATTGCCGGCTTTGTAATCGATCACGGTTACGCGCATAGGTGTGATCCTTTCAAAATCAAGCATGATGTGAGGTTTAGTATCATTTCGCCATCAACCACCATGCAATATCGCTCAACCACCAATAACCAGTGAGTAGTGAGCCGATCACCGCAGTCACCCTCCATCCGCCTTTGAGGTATTTCAGGGAAAAGACTAACGTAAGAATGCTTACAAAAAAGCCAATTGCCCCGCATACGAGAGCCAGATAGGAGTGAGCGGTGTAGTCGTAAAAGTCCTCATGGAAAAGTATCTTTACTAAAGTGGCCATCAGGCTCACTAAAAGTGTAATAAGGACAACGCGCAAGGCGTTCTTGCGGAGGATTTCAGCAGCGCTCATAGCAATCCTTTCGTCGAGGGAAGCATCTTGCCCAGTTGCTTGTCGCGCGAGCAGGCTACACGCAACGCGCGTGCGAAGGCCTTGAAGATGGCCTCGATCTTGTGGTGGCTGGAGCGGCCATAGATCGTCTTGACGTGGACATTGGCGCATGCGCCGCGCGCGAAGCCCTCAAAGAAATCCGTGACTAATTCGGTTTGCAGGTCGCCTACCAGGCGCGTGCGGACTTTCGTCTCAACAGCGAATGCGGCGCGTCCACTGAGGTCCACTGCGGCGATGGCCAGGGTTTCGTCCATGGGCATGAGGAAGTAACCGGCGCGGAGAATGCCGCGCTTGTCGCCGAGGGCGCGGTCAAAGGCTTCACCCAGCGCGATGCCCACGTCTTCGACGGTGTGGTGCTGGTCTACGTCGAGGTCGCCGTTGCAGGCGAGTTCAAGATCGAAGGCGCCGTGACGGGTGAACAACTCCAACATGTGATCGAAGAATCGAATGCCGGTGGAGATTTTGTATTGGCCGCTGCCTTCAATCGTCAGCTCGATGGCGATGCGGGTTTCCGCTGTATCGCGTTGAACGATGGCGGTGCGTGCCTTCAGATTAGCCGCGGCTGATTTCTTTATTGTCATTGAGCCTCTTTTCCGGCTTGCAGTGTGGCCAGCGTTTCATTGAGAGCCGCGGCAGCCTGCCGCATCTGCTCACGCGTTCCGATGGTAATGCGCACGCGGCCATCGCAGCCGGGATCGCTGGAGCGGTCGCGAACCAGCACTCCCGCGGCGCTCATCAAGCGCGTGAACTCCTTGTGCTGTGCGCCGATTTCGACAAGGACGAAATTGGCGTGACTAGGCCAGCGTCGGATGCCAGCCTTGTCGAGTACGGCTTCGAACTCCGTACGCGCAGCGAGCACTTCACCGACGTACCAGTCGAGATAGGCGGTGTCTTCGAGCGCGGGCGGAAGACAGGCCAGCGCCAGCGAGTTCACGCTGTAGGGAGAGAGAACGCGCTTAACCCAGCGCATCAGCTCCTCGGAACCGGCGAGCAGGCCAAGACGCAGCCCGGCAAGGCCATAGGCTTTGGAAAATGTGCGCGCGACAATAAGATTGGGGACCACTCCGATTTGATCGATGACCGTCTCGCCGTGAAAGTGGAAATAAGCTTCGTCGACCAGCAAAACGGCATGCGGCGCGCGCGCGGCAATTTCAAGCAACTGCGCGCGCGTGGCCGCGGAGCCGGAAGGGCTGTTGGGGTTGGCGATAGCAATGATCTTTGTGCGTGGCGTAATGGCTGCAAGCAGGCGCTCGAAGGGAAACTGCAGATCGCTGCCGGCGAGAACCGTGACCACGCGCGCATCAGTGGCAGATGCGTAGACCTCGTACATGGTGTAGGTGGGCACGGGCAGCAGCAGTTCATCACCGTCATCAAGGAAGGTTTCGAAGAGCACGTGAATGGCTTCGTCGACGCCGTTGGTGAGCGCAACCTGCGCAGGCGCAAGGCCGAGATGTGCGGCGACGATGGCCTCCACTGGCTGGCGCTCGGGATAACGCGTAAGGCTGCCGGCGGAGATGCGCCCCAACACCTCGCGCACCTTGGGCGAGCAGGCTACAGTGTTCTCGTTGAAGTCCAGGCGCAGCGCGTCGCGGTTGCCAAGCGGAGGGTGATACTCCTTCATAGCCTGCACGCGGGCGCGTGGCTCGGGATACTGTACATTGACGGCTTCAGCCACGGGGCCTCCCTTTCTGAATGCGTGTGCGAATGGCTTCGGCGTGGGCGGTGAGACCTTCGGCTTCGGCCAGCAGGATTGCGGGTGGGCCGAGTGTGCGAAGACCGTGCTCCGAATATTGCTGCACGGTGATGAGCTTGACGAAGTCGTTGACGCTGAGGCCGCCGCGCACACGCGCCATGCCGCCGGTGGGAAGCGTGTGATTGGGGCCGGAAATGTAGTCGCCCATGGGCTGCGAGGACCAGCCGCCGACGAAGACCGAGCCTGCGTTCTGCACCCAGTCGAGATCGCTGGTGGCATCCACAGTGAGATGCTCGGGCGCGAGACGATTGGTGATGGCGCGCGCTTCGTCGATATTTGCGGTGACAATGACCAGGCCATTGCGATCAAGGGCCTGGCGCGCGACGGTGTTGTTGCGGCTGCGCAGCTTAGCTTCTGCGATGACCTCTTTGGCGAGATCGGCGCGCGTGGTGATGAAGATGGCAAGCGCCTCGGGATCGTGCTCGGCTTGCGCGACCAGGTCGGAGGCGATATCGGCCGCATTGCCGCTTTCGCTGGTGACGACAATCTCCGTGGGGCCGGCAAGCATGTCGATAGCGCAGTCGAAAGCTACAAGACGTTTAGCGGCAGTGACGTAGAGATTGCCGGGGCCGACGATCTTGTCCACGCGCGAGACGGAGTTAGTTCCATAGGCCAGCGCGGCGATGGCGTGAGCGCCGCCCAGGCGATAGAACTCCGTGATGCCCAGCAGGTGAGCGGCGGCGAGGGTTTCCGGCGCGGGCTTGGGAGAGACCACCACAATGCGCTCTACGCCCGCCACCTGCGCGGGAATGACGGTCATGAGCAGTGTAGAGGGCAGCGGATGGCGGCCACTGGGCACGTAGCAGCCCACCGAGCCGAGAGGACGAACAAGCTGGCCAGTGGTAAGGCCGGGGATGGGTTCATCGCTAAAAGAGGCGGGCAGCTGGGAGACGGCAAAGGCGCGAATCTGATTGGCGGCGGTAGTGAGAGCTTCCTGCATTGCTGGATTGAGGGATTCCCACGCCGCGGCCATCTCACTGGGCGTGATGCGCAGAGCGCGCGCGCCAGCAAGGCCGTCGAATTTGGCAGCGTAGCGGAGCAGCGCGCGGTCGCCCTGCCTTCGCACATCGGCCACGATACGCCTGACGGCGGGCAGCACAGCGTCGAGCGCCGCGCCGCCACGATCTTCGAGCGCGGCAAGAAGTTCTGCTGTTTGCTTTGCGCCGCTTCCTGTTGTCCGGATCAGTTTCATGCCCTTTCTCCTGCTTGTTCAGTCGATCTTTCAAAACAGCGCAATCATGGCAATTCGAATTATCTGAGTGGTTGTGCGCCCAATCGTGCTACCCACTCGTTCTTTTTTTCTTTAAGCAGATCCTCAACATTCAAAGGATTCACGTCATTGTCGAGCTCGTCCAAAATTTCATACTGAAAGGTCGACTCGCCCTGAGTGTCCCATTCTTCCTGGAGTGACTTTTCCTGATGTAATCCACCGCGAAGGCAAAACCAGCATCCGTTCTTAGTAGCATCCAGGTTCCGGGATACGCCTACCCAGACTCGTCCCGTCGCGGTGCATCGCACGGCGTATGCACCGAGGAGTACCTTATGCTCCTTGAATTTCCGGGCAGATTCTTTTCTTGACTCTTTCGACTGCATTTCGAGCTTCCTTCCTACTGACTGGTGTTCAGAGCACAACCTTATTGAGCGGGTACTCGACGATGCCCGTTGCTTTGGCTGCTTTGAGTTTGGGAATCACGTCGCGGGCTATGCGCTCTTCGACGATAGTGTTGACAGCGACCCAGTCGGAGTTGCTGAGCTGGGAAATAGTGGGCGAGTTGAGAGCCGGCAGCACGGTGAGGACCGCGTCAAGGTCGGCACGCCGCACATTGAGCATGAGGCCGACCTGCGATTGCGCGTCGATGGCGCCGCGCAGCATGAGCGCAATCTGGTCGAGCTTCTCGCGCTTCCACGGGTCTGATAGAGTTTTTTGTCCGGCAATGAGATGCGTTTCGCTCTCCATAACGGTGTCGATAATCTTCAGATGGTTGGCCTTGAGCGAGCTGCCGGTCTCAGTGACCTCCACAATGGCGTCTGCTAGCATGGGCGGCTTTACTTCCGTTGCGCCCCAACTGAATTCGACCTTCACGTTGACGCCCTTGGCGGCGAAGTAGCGCTTGCTGACTTCAACCAACTCGGTGGCGACGATTTTGCCTTCAAGGTCCTCGGCCTTTTCGAAGCCGCTGCCTTCAGGGACGGCCAGCACCCAGCGCACCTTGCGGCGGCTCTGCTTGGCATAGGTGAGCGTGGTTACGCTGGTGACCTCGAGGCCGCTCTCGACAACCCAGTCGATGCCGGTGAGGCCGGCGTCAAGGACGCCATGATCGACGTAGCGGGCCATCTCCTGCGCGCGGATTAACATGCACTCGATCTCCGGATCGTCGATGGAGGGGAAGTAGGAGCGGCCGTCGGCATAGATGTTCCAGCCGGCGCGCTTGAAGAGAGCGATAGTGGCATCTTGAAGGCTGCCTTTGGGAATGCCGAGTCTTAACTTGTTAGCCACGACTTACCTCCGACTTGCTTGTTTCCAGGGTTGATTGTTTCAGGTCTACGCTCAGCGGCTTGGTGAAGCAACTGACCGTGCCCTCGT
The DNA here is from genome assembly GCA_050012015.1 of Occallatibacter sp. Taxonomy (GTDB): domain Bacteria; phylum Acidobacteriota; class Terriglobia; order Terriglobales; family Acidobacteriaceae; genus Telmatobacter. The sequence continues at coordinate 102,419 of JBEKHZ010000004.1, forward strand.
GGCATACAAGTCCGTCGCCCTCGACGACCACGCGAAAGAGCAGCGCGTCGTTGTCGCAGTCGGTTGCGGCGGAGACGACGCGCAGGCGGTTGCCGCTGGTTTCGCCCTTCATCCACAGCTTTTGGCGGGTGCGGCTCCAGAAGGTAACGAAGCCGGTCTCCAGGGTTTTTGCGTAGCTGACGGGGTTGAGAAAGCCCAGCATCAGCACCTCGCCGGTGCGCGCATCCTGCACAATGCCGGGCGCGAGGCCGTCCATCTTGTCAAAATCGATTGCGGGGTTCGTATGGCTCATTGTTTTCCTTGGTTTTGGTTGGTTTTTGCATGGAAACACGAAAAAGCCCGCGGGCTGAGTCGCCGGCGGGCTTCAAGTTTCTTTGATCTCTCTGGCCGATTACATCAGGCCATGGCAGTCCGCCGGCATGGGGGTACCATGATGATGGTGGTGACCGTGATGGCGGTGGCTCTGCATCTATTTGAGAGATTAAGGGAAAGCCGGCCATTGTGTCAAATCTTTTTCTTGCGGACGGAGGGCGGCGAGGCGGAGAATGTAGCCGTGCGAGTTGGAACACGATTTACGGCAGCAGCGGTAGTGACGCTGGGCCTTTGCTTGGCCGGGACGGCGCAGAGCCAAGATCGGGACACCCGTGGCATCCCCAAAACATCCGCAACGGCCCCACGTGCGGAGATGCGAGTGGACATCAACCACGCCAGCGTGGAGGAACTGCTGAAAGTTCCCGGCATGACGCGCAGTTGGGCGGGGCGCATCGTTCGCTTCCGGCCCTATCGCACCAAGCAGGACCTGGTGGAGCGCGGCGTGGTGACCAGCCAGATCTACGATCAGATTAAAGATTACGTGATTGCGCACCAGAAGGCGCAATAAAAGCGTACGATCCCACCCTAGCCGCAAAAACAAAGACGCGGCGAAGGTGGGGCACCAATATCCTTATACTTCGGCGGGTTGCTGCGGCGTGTCGTCGTCGCCGCGCCTGAGAAGCCTACTCAGAATCACATAGAGCACCGGAATAAAGAACAGGTTGAGCACGGTGGAGAGCAGCATTCCGCCGACGATGGTGGTGCCTACGGAACGGCGGCCGAGCGCGCCGGCGCCGGTGGCGAAGACCAGCGGCAGAACACCAAGGATGAAGGCGAACGAGGTCATCAGAATGGGCCGCAGGCGCAGCTCGCCGGCCTCAGCAGCGGCGTCGGCGATGGAGCGTCCCTTGCGGCGCAACTGCTCGGCGAACTCGACAATCAGAATCGAGTTTTTAGCCGAGAGGCCGATGAGCATGACCAGGCCTATCTGGCAGTAGACATCGTTGGAGAGGCCGCGCAGCGAGACCAGGCCCAGCGCGCCCAGCACTGCCATGGGCACGGCCAGAAGAATAATAAAGGGCAACGCGAAGCTCTCGTATTGCGCCGAGAGGGTGAGATAGACGACCAGGATGCCGAGGCCGAAGATGAGCAGCGCCTTGCCGCTGGATTCAATCTCATCGAGCGTCAAACCGGTCCACTGAAAGGCCATGCCGGGAATCATCGTCTTGTGAGCTACATCTTCCATGGCGGCGCGTCCCTGGCTGGAACTGTAGCCGGGCGCGGGCGAGCCGTCGATTTCAACCGCGCGGAAGAGGTTGTAGTGGGTGATGACCGGTGGGCCGGAGCTCTCGGTCACCCTGGCCAGGTTGTCGAGCGGAATCATCTGGCCGGAGTTGGAGCGCACGTAGTAGTTGTGCAGATCGCGGGCTGCCATGCGGAAGGGCTGGTCGGCCTGCACGAAGACGCGATAGGTGCGGTTGTTGAAGTCAAAGTCGTTGATGTACTCCGAGCCCATGAAGACGCTCAGCGTGTTGGTGATCTGCGAGAGCGGAATATCCATAGCCTTGGCCTTCTCGCGATCGATGGTAACCAGCATTTGCGGATCGTTGGCCGAGTAAGTGGTGATCAAACCGCTGAGGTCCTTGCGCTGGCGGCTTGCGCCCACAATCTGGTGAGCGACGCGGTCCAGGTCGCTGAGCGTGTTGCTGCCCTGGTCCTGAAGCATGAACTGAAAGCCTCCATAGGCGCCCACGCCCGAGACCGCGGGAGGCTCGAAGATGCCCACGTAGCCCCCATCGGGAGCAAACATCAGGCTTTGCAGTTTGGGAGTAAGATCGGCGACGATATCCGCGGTAGAGTGGCCCTTGCCGCGTCGCTGATCGCTGGGCCTGGTGGAGATGAACATCATGCCCGCGTTGGAGGCGTTGCCTGAAAAATTGAAGCCGATAACCGAGAACGAACCGGCAATATCGGAATTCGACTGGAGAATTTGGGTTGCACGATCCGCCAGCGCGCTGGTGTAGGCCAGCGACGAGCCCGGCGGTGCCTGCACAATCACCATCAGAAAACTCTGGTCTTCCTGCGGAATAAAGCCGGTAGGAACGTGTTGATAGATCCAGACGGTTGCGCCCAGTCCGGCGAAAAAGAGTACGAGTAACACGTTGCGTATCCGGAGCGCGGCATGAATCGCTTTGGCGTAGGTGGCTCCCAGCCAAGTGATCTGGCGGTCGGTGGAGTGAATGAATCGCGCAAAAAGACGCGATACCGGCTCGATGCGCAGAAAGTCCAACTGCTTAGGACGGTCTTCTTCACCACGCAGGAACATGGCCGAGAGAGCCGGCGAGAGCGTGAGCGCATTGAAGGCCGAAATGGCGATGGCAAAGGCGATGGTCAGCGAAAACTGGCGATAGAGAATGCCGGTGGTTCCGGGAAAAAATGAAACCGGCACGAAGACGGCGATCAAAACCAGAGAGGTCGCAATGACGGCGCTGGTGACTTCGCCCATGGCGCGCGAGGTGGCAGCGTGGGGGTCGGAGTGTTCCAGGTGGATGTGGCGCTGCACGTTTTCGATGACTACGATGGCGTCATCCACAACAAGTCCCGTGGCCAGCGTGATGCCGAAGAGGGTGAGCGAGTTGATGGAGAAGCCAAAGATCCTAATGAAGGCAAAGGTTCCGATCAGCGAGACCGGAATGGTGACGGCGGGAATGATAGTGGCGCGCCAGTCGAGCAGAAACAGAAAGATAACAGTGATGACGATGAAAACGGCCACGCCCAGAGTGACCAGCACTTCGCGGATGGAGTCGCCGACCACGGTGGTGGAATCAAACGCGACGGCGTATTGCAGGCCGGGAGGAAAGCTCTTGGAAAGTTGCTCCAGCACGGCCTTGGCCTGGCGGTCAACTTCCAGGGAGTTGGCATTGGAAAGCTGCATGACGCCAATGCCCATCGCCTCATGCCCGGAGTATTTCAACATCGAGCTGTAATCTTCAGCGCCCACCTCGGAGTGGCCCACATCCTTGAGCAGCACCAGGCCGTTGGAGCTATTTTTGACAATGATGTTATCGAACTCCTGGGGACTGGTGAGCCGGCCGACGACGCGCACCGGCACCTGGAAGGCCTGCTTCGCGTCCGAGGGAGGCTGGCCAAGCTGGCCTGCCGGAATCTCGACGTTCTGCTCGACCAGCGCGTTGATCACATCAGTGGCCGTGAGATTGCGCGCAGCCAGGCGAACCGGATCAAGCCAAACGCGCATAGCGTACTTGCGCTCGCCGAAGATCATTACGTCGCCCACGCCGGGCACGCGCTTGAGGGCGTCCTTTACATAAACATCAAGGTAGTTGGAGATGAATTCTGGAGAGTAGCGGCCGTCGAGGGTAAAGAAGCCGGCGCCGAAAACAAAATTGTACGAAGCCTTGGTGATGGTGATGCCGGTGGCGTTGACCGCCGCGGGCAGCCGGCCTGTAACGCTGGCCACGCGGTTCTGCACGTCGACTGCGGCGATGTCCAGATCGTAACCGGTCTTGAATGTAGTAATGATGGAACTGGTGCCGTTGTTGGTGCTCGACGAACTGATGTAACGCATTCCCTCAACGCCGTTGATGGCCTCTTCCAGCGGAATGGTGACGGCCTTCTCGACGGTGTCAGCGTTGGCGCCCACATAGTTGCACGCCACCTCCACCTGAGGAGGCGCCAGCGTGGGGTACATGGCGACCGGCAGGGTGGGGATGCACACTGCGCCCGCAAGAATGATCAGCAGGGCGCAGACCGTCGCAAAAACTGGCCGATGAATAAAGAAATCTACGAACAAGGGTTAGTTCCTTTCAGGTAGTTCGCGTGCCGCGGGCACCAATTCTGTCGCAAAAATTTGCTGATTCGCCCTGCACCCCTCAGCCGCCCATGGGCATTACCGGCATGCCGCTGACCAGATATTGCGTGCTCGACACGATGACACGGTCGCCGGCATTCAGCCCCGATGAGATGGAGTAGTTGTTGCCCACGGTATCGCCCAGCGTGACCGCGACCTGACGTGCCGCAAAGCGGCCGTTCTGCTCCTGGGCCACGAAGACGAAGCTCTGCCCACCCTGGCGCGTAACCGCCAGCACAGGCACAACAGCCATGGGTGTGGTGCTCCAGATGACACGCGCCTTGATCATCTGCGCATTGCGCAGCACTTCCGGAGTGGCGTGAACCGGAGCTTTCACCAGAATGCTCTGCAACGTGCTATCCACCTGTGGCGAGAGAAAGTCGATCTTGGTTTTCTCGATCAACTTGCCCGCGTTATCCATCAGCTCCACATCCAGGCCCAGGCGCACCTGGCTGGAGCGCTCCGAGGGAACGTAGATGTAAGCTTCCAGATCCTTGTTTTCATCGACCGTGGTGAGCACCGCCGCCGGTGCGCTCATCGGCGAAACGTAGTCGCCCACATGCACCGGGATATCGCCCACCACGCCATCAAAAGGAGCGCGAATGGTGTAGTATGCCAGTTGCTCCTCCTGCGTCTTGCGCAGTTCTACCGCCGACTCGTAATCCGCCTTGGTGTTGCCGAAGGACTGCTGCGCCTGGTCGTAAGCGTCGCGGCTGGTTACGCCGGCCTCAAAGAGTTTGCGTTGCCGCTCGACCTGGACCGCGTTGTAATCGTAGAGGGCCTTCTTCTGCCGCTCAGTGGCGCGGGCCGATGCGACGGTGGCAAGCTGAAGCCGCGGATCAATCTCCATGAGCACCTGGCCCGCCTTCACATGGTCGCCTGAGTGAATGAGAATTTTCGTCAGGTTTCCGCTTACCTGCGGCAGCAGAGTGGCCGAGCGGCGCGATTTGATGGTGGCTACATACTCGCTTGACTGTGGCACCGGCGCAAGGGTAACCGTCACCGTCTGCACCGGCATTGCCTGCATCCCGGCCGCGGCCTGGGCCGGAGGCTTGTCTTGGCAGCCCGTAGCCATAAACCCAAGAAGAACAAAACAACCTATTCCTAAAATGCGTTTCAAGGAGATCTACCTCACTCTATGTTGCCTTCTCTATTGTAATGTGATGCCTGCGGGTGGGCATGGATGTAAAGAATCAAAGATTGCTCGACGGCCAGCCTGCCTGGATGACGCTTTGAAGTGGCTCCGGATTCTTTGACATGGCTCCTCTGAGTTGGTAGCCTTCATAAGGGCGCATCTGGTCAATCCTGGCCAATTCCTCGCCCTCGTAGCGTCCCCGTCGTCTAGCCCGGCCTAGGACACCGCCCTTTCACGGCGATAACACGGGTTCAAATCCCGTCGGGGACGCCAATGAAATCAATAACTTATATCGAAATGCGGTTCAGAAAATCAACCCATCGGGCAATTTTATAGCAAAGGCCGTTTTACTTTGCGAAGGCTTGACGAATCTTCCAAACGTTAACCGGCGATCGTTTGCGATGTGCTATGATGCCTGCAAGGAAATCCAGATGATGCAAGTGAAGGCGATCCTGCCTGCTCTTCTCCTGCTCTCCATAGTGATGTCAGTCATGGCTGTCGGGCAGACGAAGGCACCAGCCAAGGCCCCGGCAAAGCCTGTCACTACCACAGGGGAACGCCTCAAAGACAACGGCGACGGCACTGTGACGGACAAAAAGACGGGGCTGATGTGGCAACAAGACGATGATCGGAAGCAAAGAAACTGGAGCGAATCACAAGACTACTGTCGCAACCTGTCTCTTGCGGGGCATAAAGACTGGCGACTACCGTCTATACAGAACCTAACTGACCTATTTCAGGTTATTAGCTCGGATGAACAAGTCCAAAAGAAATACTTCCCACGAATGATCACAAATGTTGAGTTGTATCCCGGCATTGTTGCAGGGTACTGGTCATCCACCGTAGGAGGGGGCAAAGTTCTTCCGGACACCGACAAGGACGAGGCGGGCATAGTCAGCTTCCATGACGGTGCAGTGCAGACTGGCACCATGAACTTCTTCGCTCTCTATTGTCGTTGTGTACGTCTTGTAAAGTGACCCTGACGCAACTCGATTTCCCGTCATCACATAACGAAATATCTGCACTTAATACACTTTTTAGCGTCCGACATAACCACGCCGAAGAAGGCGAATAAGACGCAAACCAGCTCACTCTTGTCCTAGAATCTCACTATGACCGATGCCTCCTGGACGATTCGCGGGCTGCGTGAAGCTCTTGCCGCTGAATCGGTATGGCCCGTCGATCTGGCTGAGACGGCTCTGGTGCGCGCCAACGGGAATCAAAGCCTCAACACCTACCTGTGGCTGAACCCGGCATGGACGCTGGCTGAAGCGGCGCGCGCAGGAGCCATGCCAAGCAGTGAGGGAGGCTCCTTCGGCGATGGACGCAGTGCATTGTGGGGTCTGCCCATCTCGGTGAAGGATTGCTTCGACCTGGCCGGCGCGCCCACCAGTTGCGGCGTGCGAGCTTATCGCGAGCTTGCCGGAATTGCCGCGCAAGACTCCTGGCTGGTGGAAAAGCTGCGCGCGGCCGGCGCGGTCATCATCGGCAAGACCCATCTGCACCCGCTAGCCTACGGCATCACCGGCGAAAATCCGGACTTTGGCGATTGCCTTCAGCCGGGCAACGAAGGCGCGCTGACGGGCGGCTCGTCCTCGGGCGCGGCGGCCAGCGTACTGGAGGGTTCGGCCGTAGCCGCAATGGGCACAGACACGGGCGGGTCTATCCGCGTGCCTGCCGCGCTGTGCGGACTGGCAGGGTATCGCGCCTCGCTGGGCCGCGGCAACTGGCAAGGCGGCGCGCACCTGGCGCAATCCTTCGACACCATGGGGTGGATCTTTCGCGATCTGGAAGCTGCGCCGCTGCTAGTCGGCTTCTTTGCGCCTGCAGAGAAGGTTTCGACTCAGACCTTCACGCGTTTTGCCGTCCTCGATGAAAGTTTTTACGGCGATTGCGAGCCGGAGATACTCGCCAGTCTGCACGCAACTATCTCCGAGTTGGAGGCCCTCGGCCTGTGCGCGGTCAAGATCGATGCAACGTGGTGGAACGAGGCCTTTGAGATCTATGCGCCAATCCAGGCCTGGGAGGCAGCGCGCATTCATGCCAGCCACTTTGACCGCTACGAACCAGGCCTCCGCGAGCGGCTGGAGTGGGGCGCGCGCATCACGCCCGCTGAAATCTCCGCGCTGCGCCAGCGCCACGCAGAGTTCACTTCCCACATGGACGTAGTTTTTTCAGCGCATGGCCTGCTGCTGATGCCTGCGACTCCTGTCGCGCGCCTTGCGGCCGGCGCGGATCACAGCAAGACTCGCGTCCGGCTGTTGCGCTACACCACGCCATTCAGCCTGGCGGGAGTTCCTGTGGTCACGCTTCCCTGCGCAGCAGGAGGAATGCAACTGGCCGCAGCGCGCGGGCGCGATGAATCCCTGGTGAAGTTCGCAGCCCATCTCGGTGCACACAGAAAACAGGCGGCGTCGGCGTAGCACGCTGGATCAGTTTCATGGAAGGGATTACCGGGCGATACCAGCGTACTTATCAGACAGGGCGTGCGGCTTTCTCCACATAGCGGGTAATCAGCCCAACCGGCAGGAAGCGAATAAGGAAGGCCCTGAATCTGCTGCGGAAGTAGGGGATGAAGGTGCGCTGTCCGCGCTTGAGGGCCACGACCGCGAGCCGCGCCACATCCTCGGCTGTCGGCATATGATTGCCCTTAAAAGCGCCTGCGTGAGCTACCTCGAAGAATTCACTTTCGGTGCGCCCTGGGCAAAGCGCCGTTACCTTGACGCCAAAGCGTGCAACTTCGGCGGCCAGTCCCAGCGCAAAGAAGCGGGCGAAGGCCTTGGTGGCCGCGTAGGTGGAGAGGTACGGCATGGGCTGAAAGCTGGCTGTCGAGGCCAACATCATCACCCAGCCGCGGCGCCGCTCCACCATGCGCGGAACAAACAGCCGGGACAGCCGCACCATGGCCTCGCAGTTGACGCGCACCTGGCTCAGCTCCTGCGTAATCTCGCTCTGGGCGAAGGCGCCATACTGGCCGAGGCCGGCATTGTTGATAAGAATGTCGACGGTTAAGCCCGAGCCTTCAGTGGCGTCATAAATGTTCTTCGGCGCAGCAGGGTCGTTCAAGTCCGCCACAACGATGCGGACCTCTGTACCTTTGACTTTGAGTTCGCTGGCCAGCGCCTCCAGACGGTCACGCCTGCGCGCCGTCAAAATCAGCCGGGCTCCGTATGTTGCCAGCTCCCGAGCCAGTGCCGCGCCTATTCCCGCGCTGGCTCCGGTCACCAGCGCCCATTTTCCGTCGAAATCCCGTGTGTTTGCCATTACGAAATCATAATAGATTGACCGGGAGGGCAAGTTTAACGGAGCTTTGCGTCTACTTTCTTTGCTTTACTCGACCGTTTTGTGGGAGCACGACCCTTCATGCCTGTATTTTTGTTCTTTTCAGTCCGCAGCTTCCATGCTGTTTGCAGTGAGCCGGTGAGCACGTCTTCATTGGCCGAAGCCAGCCGGACATGGGTAGCGCCGTTCTTGCCCCACCCGCCCGCAACTGGCAGGAAAAGGTCGGGCCGCTCCGCAACAAACTCCGCCTGCTGCCTGGGAGTGAGCATCAGGTTGCCATAGCCCTGGCTCTCCGATGCGAGTGTGGCGAAGATTCGCCCGCCGACGCGAAAATCAGCAGCGCCCATGTGCGAGCCCTCTTCGGCGCCCTCGAAGCTTAGCGCTATACGGCGAAAGTCAGATGCGTTCATCGCGTGACCTCCGGTAACTGACCTTCAAACTCCTCATTGAGCCACTTACTGAATGCGGAAAACTCCTCATCGCGGCCAAGGAACTCACGCACCATCTGGCGGCCCGGCTTTGACCCGCCCTGCTCAAGCACTAATTTGCGGTAGCGGCTGCCGGCATCGCAGCCCAGCAGGTTGGCGGGATCGAACTGGGCAAAGAAGTCCAGCGCTATGACCTTATCAAAAGCGTAGGTATAGTAGTTCGACGAGTAGCTGGTGAGATGGCCGAAGCTCGCGAACATGCGATTGCCCTCCAGCCACGTCCAGGGTTGCAGGCTCTGGTAGAGCTGCCCGGTGATAAGGTCCAGGTCCAGGCCCGCCGGATTGCGGTCGTGTAGGTCAAGCGAGAGCGTGGTGTAGTAGAGCTGCGAACGAACCCAGTCGGCGCGTCCGAAGGCACCCGCCAGCTTCATTTTTTTAATGATCTCGGAGGGGAGAGTTTCGCCGGTTTGATAGTGCCTGGCGAAGGCCTGGAGCAGCTTTTCGTCGCGGAAGAATTCTTCCAGCATCTGCGAGGGCACCTCGATGAAGTCGCCCTCGGTGGCGAAACCAGAGATGCCCGCCCACTCTGTATGCCCGCCCAGGATGGCATGCATCAGGTGGCCGAACTCGTGGAAGAACGTCACTACGTCGTTGTATTGCAGCAAACCGGGATCCCCATCCTGTCCTCCGGGGAAGTTGCAGATCAGCGCGGCCTCGGGCAGAGCGCGCCCACGAACGCCGGTGACCACAGGCGTGGCCGAGAACCATTTGTCCTTACCCTCGCGGGGATGCATGTCAAGATAGAAACGGCCCACATTCCGGCCGCCGTCGAAGACCTCGAAAACCGAAACATCTGGATGCCACGTCGGCGCGGTCGAGCGGCGGAACTCTATCTTGAACAGGCGCGCCGCCGTCTCCAGCACGCCCGCCTCCACCTGCGCGTAAGGAAAGTACGGGCGCACGGACTGCGAATCGAAGTCGAAGGCGGAGCGGCGGAACTGCTCGTACCAGTAGCCGCGGCTGGCGATGTCGATGGCCGTCAACTCCGGCTGGCGCTGGTGTGTGAAGTCGAGAATCAGTTCATGCTCGCGACGCGCGCCCTCCAGGCTGGCCTCGTTGAGCTTGGCCAGAAACGTGCGCACGTTGGCCGCTGAAGCTATCATCTGGTCGGCAGTGGCCAGATCGGCCCAACTGCGGAAGCCGAGCATGCCGGCAATCTCCTGGCGCGTGGCCAGCAGGTCCAGAAGAATTTGCCGGTTGGCTGGGTAGGCGCGGGTGTTATAGGCAAAAAACATCCGCTCGCGCAGCGCGGCGTTCGAGGCAAAGGTCATCACCGGCTGCATATCGGGCGGGTCGGTGGTGAGCTTGATGCGGCCGTCGGCGTCTGCCGGGTGCCGCGCGAGATAGTCGGCGGGCAGGCCGTCCATCTCTGCTGGCGTGGCTTCGATGGTCTTCGCGCCCTCCTGAATGTTGCGGCTGAATGTGAGCGAGAGCTGTGTGGCCTTGTCGTGCAGGCTCTGCAGCCGGTCACGCGTGGCTTGGTCCTTATCTACGCCGGCCAGCCGGTAGCTGAGCAGCGTTCGCTCAACATATTGCTTTGTAGCCGCGCTGATGGGAGGATTTGCCCCGCCCAGATCGATAGCCGTGAGAGCTTCGTAGACGGCTCGATTCAGGCTCAGGGCGCTGGCAGCCTGCGCCACCCGCTGCGCTTCCAGTTGCGCCTGGTCGCGTACTGCCTTGTCAGTGGCCACGGAGTTCAGGATGCCGGCTTGCGCGCCAGCTAGTCCGAGCTGCTCAATGGCCTCGTCGTAGAGGCGCAACGAGTTTTCCGGCGTGCGCTTGCCCTCGACCGCCAACAGTGCAGTCATCGCTGCCTCATGCGCCTTCAGCCGCGCGTCGACCCAGGCGGAAAGCGCCTCAGCGGAATCGGCCCCACCCACCTCCCAGGCGTGAAGCTCTTGCGATGCGGCAACAACGTCAGGATTCTCAGGCGGCATGTCGTTCTAACTCCTCCACACTTCTAGATTGTCACAGCGGGCCGTGTTCGCGCCTGCATCCACAGTGGAGGATCGGATGACGGAGACTCTGCCGGGACGCAAGCAATCAATAAAGGCAAAGGACTTGCTAAAAACGGAAGCAAGTGACGTTGTTACAGGTAAGAAACTCAGGGCCTTCCAGCTATGTTGTTGATAAATATGGTAGGCACGACTGGACTCGAACCAGCGACCTCTTCCGTGTCAAGGAAGCGCTCTAACCAACTGAGCTACGCGCCTGCAATGCGACTTCAAATAGTTTATCAGGAGCCGGGCAACGCGAAAAGACAGGCAGGCAGTGCCCGTCATGCTGTACCATCGTTTTTTGTTGTCTTGAAGCCTTTATGCCAGATGCTGCTAACCAACGACTGAACCGGTTCCGCACCGCTCCCAACCTGCTTACCTTGTCGCGCATCTGCCTGGTGCCGTTGCTGGTGGCCGCTGTCCTGGACAACCACTATACGCTTAGTTTTTGTCTATTCGTGATCGCCGGCCTGACCGATGCCATCGATGGCTTGCTGGCTCGCCTGCTGAACCAGTACACCATGCTGGGCCAGTACCTTGACCCGGTGGCCGACAAACTGCTGCTCAGCACGCTCTTTCTGGTTTTCACATACAAAGGGATGATTCCGGCGCGGGTGACAGCGCTGGTTCTGGGCAGGGATGTGGGAATCCTGCTGGTGGCGGCGCTTCTGTATGCAGCCGCCGGCCGGAGGGAGTTCCGTCCCAGCATCTTGGGCAAAGGCAACACCCTGGCGCAGATAGCCGCCATAGCTGCCGTGCTGTTTCAAGCCATGTTGCTGGAACATCATCTCGTGGTCCGCTGGGTGGCGATCTTTGAGCAAGGTGCGCTCTGGGCCACCATGGCGCTCACTATTGCCTCCGGGCTGCATTACGCTTGGGTCTCGGCAAGGCGCGTGGGAGCTCTGGGCGCCAACGGCCACGGAACCAACAGCCACAACGACAAATAAACAGGCCAATCCCCTATGCGTCTCCAGCCTCTCTGGCTGGGCACGTATCTTCTTCCGTTCCCGGTTAGCCGGGGGACGGCGCTCTGCTTCAGGAGTCTTCCAGGCTGGGTTCTGGTTCGGCTTTTTCTTCAATCTCCATATCGCGAAACTCTTCGGAGTCAAAGACCTCGCCACAATCCTGGCACTCGACGTATTCGGTGTCATCGTGCCGGGAAACGACTCGTACCCTGGGATGCTTACAAACGGTTGCCATCGGTCGTGGGTTCGGTGGGAAAACTACTCTTCCCGCCAGATTGTATCGGCATTTTACCCTGTTTGAAAACCATATCTTATGAACTTTTTATTTATTTGGGCTGTTTCAGGCTGTGGTACGAAGAAATTCAGGTAGGGCTTGTAATTCCGACAGAAATGGTCGTATACTAAATACGGACCTAAGAAGTCGGATATTCAATGCTCAAATTGACCAAAAAAGCGGATTACGGCCTGATGGCCCTCAAGTACCTGGCCGAGCATCCGGAGGCTACTGCGCTCAGCGCCAAAGACGTCGCTGACGCCTACGGGATTCCGGCACAACTGTTGGCCAAGATTCTTCAGCAGTTGACCAAATCCGGCCTGCTGCGCTCCCACGCTGGCATGAACGGCGGCTACGCGCTGGCCCGGGATGCGCGCTCAATTTCAGCCTACGAGGTCATTTTGTCCATCGACGGGCCGTTTTTCATCACCTCCTGCACCAAGGGCAAGACCGGCTGCGAGCTGGAGCCGAGCTGCACCATCAAGGAGCCGCTGGCGCGGGTAAACGAGACCATTGCCGGAGTCCTGAAGAGCATCAGCATTCAGGATCTGGCGGAGCACGAACAGCCCGCGGCGAGAGCGCAAGAGGCCGGCGGGTTGGTTGCATTGACGCGGTAAGAAGCGTTGTTAGCGGCGTTAGTCAGACTCGCTAACTCCGCTGGCTCCGCTAACACCGCTAATGAAGGATGGAGACGAATATGAGTACATTTACCAGCCAGGTAGAAGTGCCGAAGGGCGTACACCTGCCGATTTATATGGATAACCACGCCACCACCCCGCTGGACCCGCGGGTTCTGGAAGCGATGATGCCCTACTTCACCACCAAGTTTGGCAACGCGGCCAGCCGCAACCACTCCTTTGGATGGGAGGCTGAAGCTGCCGTGGAGACGGCGCGCGAGCAGATTGCGCGGCTCATCGGCGCCACCGCCAAGGAGATCATCTTCACCTCGGGCGCCACCGAGAGCGACAACCTGGCCCTCAAAGGCGTCGCCGAGATGTACCGCGAGCGCGGCAACCATATCATCACCCAGGTGACCGAGCACAAGGCCATCCTGGACACCTGCAAGCGGCTGGAGAAGCAGGGTTACCGCGTCACCTATCTTCCGGTCAAGGCCGATGGGCTGATCGACCTCGACGACCTGCGGCGCGCCATGGACGACAAAACCATCCTGGTCACCATCATGGCAGCCAACAACGAAATCGGCGTGCTGCAACCCATTGCCGAAATCGGCAAGCTCTGTCACGAGAAGGGCGTGCTCTTCCACACCGACGCGGTGCAGGCGGTGGGCAAGGTTCCTGTGGACGTAATCGCCGACAATATCGATGTGCTGTCGATCTCTGCGCACAAGCTTTATGGGCCCAAGGGCGTGGGCGCTCTCTATGTCAGACGGCGCAATCCGCGCGTGCAGATTGCGGCGCAGATTGACGGTGGCGGCCACGAGCGCGGCATGAGGTCCGGCACGCTGAACGTACCCGGCATCGTCGGCATGGGCAAGGCCTGCGAGTTAGCCCAGGCAGAAATGAAGGAAGAGGGCCGCCGTCTGCAAGATCTGCGCGACCGGCTCAAGGACAAGCTCGAAGCGAATCTCGACTACGTTCACGTCAACGGCTCCATGGAGCATCGGCTGCCCGGCAATCTGAACATGAGTTTTGTGTATGTCGAGGGCGAATCGCTGCTGATGGGCATCAACGACGTTGCGGTTTCCAGCGGCTCAGCCTGCACCTCTGCGACGCTGGAGCCTTCGTATGTATTGAAAGCGCTGGGATTGGGCGACGATGTGGCGCACAGCTCCATCAGATTTGGATTGGGCCGTTTCAACACCCAGGCCGAGGTGGATTATGTGGCCGATAAGGTCATCGAAGTTGTCAAGCATCTGCGCAAGCTTTCACCACTCTACGAGATGGTGCAAGAGGGAATTGATTTGACCAAGATTCAGTGGGCGGCGCATTAAACAGTGGACAGTGAACAGTGAACAGTAAACGGTGGATAGAGAACAGACATTTCGGGCTTCAACAGCAGGGTTCAGACTTCAGGAGATTGACCACTGACCACTGACCACTGTTCACTGTTCACTGAATTTCAGCGGCTTTCCCCCCGCGAAAAAGGAGCAGGAAAATGGCATATAGCGACAAGGTAATTGACCACTACAACAACCCGCGCAATGTGGGCCAACTGGATAAGAGCTCGACGGAAGTCGGCACGGGTCTGGTGGGTGCGCCGGAGTGCGGCGACGTGATGCGGCTGCAAATCCGCGTAAACCCCGAAACCCAGGTCATCGAAGAGGCCAAGTTCAAGACCTTTGGCTGTGGCTCGGCGATTGCCAGTTCATCACTGGCCACCGAATGGATCAAGGGCCGGACTGTCGATGATGCGTTGGGCATCAAGAACACCGACATCGTGAAGGAGCTCTCGCTGCCGCCTGTCAAGATACACTGTTCGGTGCTGGCCGAGGATGCGATTCGCGCGGCCATCGGTGACTGGAAGAAGAAGAACGGCAACGCAGCGCCGGCGGCCGAAACCGCAACTGCCGCGGTAACACAGTAAGAAGAGGCATTTATGTCGAAGATGGTGACGATCGAAAGACAGCCATCGCAAGAACCACAGGCGGCGCAGCCACAGGCTGCCGCACCGCAAGCGCCCGCCGCAGGCGGAGTTGGCCCCACCGTAGGTGGTTTGCAAGTTACCGACAAAGCCCTCAAGCGCATTCGTGCGGCCATGGCCAAGGAGGGCATCTCGCCCACGGAAGGCGGACTGCGCCTGGGCGTGATGGGTGGCGGATGTTCGGGGCTTTCCTACTCCATCAAATTCGACACCAAACCCCGCGAGCGCGACCGTATTTACGAGTTCGACGGCGTCCGCGTCTTCGTCGATCCCAAGTCGTTCCTTTACCTGCACGGCATGACGCTGGACTACGAAGAGACGCTGATGCGCCAGGGGTTCAACTTCGTCAACCCCAACTCTACGCGTTCCTGCGGCTGCGGCTCGTCGTTTTCTGCGTAGGTTTAAGTAAGTGTGAAACCATGTTCAAGGTTATTGATTCTGCGGTTCCCATAGCATGTTGGTCGTGCTCCATCGGCCACAACGACTCCACGCTCTTTTGCCCGCATTGCAGCAAGATTCAGCCTCCGCCCGGCGGCGATTATTTTTCTGTCTTCAGCCTGGAGCCAAAGCTCAATCTGGACTTGCCCGCGCTGGAGCACGAGTTTCATCGCCTCAGCCGTAAGCTGCATCCTGACCGCTTCGCCCGCGCCGAAGAGAACGAGAAGCAGTGGAGCCTGGCTGACACAGCGCTGCTCAATGACGCCTATCGCACACTCAAAGACCCTATCCGCCGCACCGAGTACCTGCTCAAGCTGCTGGGCGCGGAGATTGGTGAAGAGCATAGCGGCAAAGACAGAATCGATCCTTCGCGTGTTCCTGCTGATCTGCTGGAAGAGGTCTTCGAGCTGAACATGCAGTTAGAAGAGATGCGCGCGGCGCGCAAGTCAGGCGAAGCAGATCCAACGCTGCACGTTAGCCTGGAGCAGGCTAAGAGAAAATTCGACGTTCTGCTGGAGGCGGTAGACGAAGATTTGCACGCCGAATGGAAAGAGTGGGATGAGGGCGACCGAGCCACGCGTGGAGCCGCGCAAAAAAAACTGGTAGCCCTGCTCGACCGCCGGCGCTACCTCAGCAATTTGGTCCGCGACGTGAACGAAGTTTTGGGAGTCTGAGAAAGTATGGCGGAAGGACGCGTAGTCGGAATCGATCTGGGAACCACGAACTCCCTGGTCGCTTACATGGAGGGCGATACGCCGGTGGTGATTCCCGGCGTCGACGGCTCGAATCTGGTGCCGTCGGTGGTGGCGCTCGATCCCATTCCGGTTCCGATTCCTGCCGATGGCTATCGGCCCACGGTCACCGTGGGCAACAGCGCGCGCAAGGCGCTTATCCAGACGCCGGAGCGGGTGATTTATTCCGTCAAGCGGCTAATGGGACGCGGCCTCGAAGAAATCCAGGAAGAGCTGAAGCTGTTTCCCTTCCGCCTTGCCGGGGATACTGAAGCCGGTGAAGTTCCGCGCATTCAGCTGGGCGAGCTTCGCTTCACGCCGCCGGAGATTTCGGCCTACATTCTGCGCCAGCTCAAGCGCAACGCCGAGCGGTTCTTTTCGGCGCCGGTTACGCAAGCAGTCATCACCGTGCCCGCCTACTTCAACGACGCACAGCGTCAGGCCACGAAAGACGCGGGCCGCATGGCCGGCCTCGAAGTGCTGCGGCTGGTCAACGAGCCTACGGCGGCAGCTCTTGCTTACGGTCTCGATCGCGCCAAGACAGGCACGATTGCCGTCTACGATCTGGGCGGCGGAACTTTCGACATTTCAATTCTCAAGCTGCGCGAGGGCATCTTCGAGGTGCAGTCCACCAACGGCGACACACACCTGGGCGGCGACGACATCGACAACCTGCTGCTGGCCATCGCGCTCAACGAGATTCATTCCGAGCACGGCATCGATCTTCGCCTGCATCCGGGCGCGGTGCAGGCTGTGCGCAAGGCCGCCATCGAGGCCAAGATACAGCTTTCCACCGAGCCGATGGCGCGCTTCGACATCGAGCTGCCCAACGGCGATCGCTACCAGCGGGAGATCTCGCGCGAAGGCTTCGAGATGCTCATCGAGCCGGTGCTCAAGCGCACGGTCGGTCCCTGCAAGCAGGCGCTCGCAGACGCCGGCATCACCCCCGAGCAGATTGACGAAGTGGTGCTGGTAGGCGGTTCCACGCGGATCCCCGCGGTCCGCAAACTCGTCGATGAACTCTTCCACCTCACCGCTCGTGGCAAACGCCCGCACACGGAGCTTAATCCCGATGAAGTTGTCGCGCTAGGCGCGGCGGTGCAGGCCAACATTTTGGCCGGCACATCCAAGTCCACTGAAGAGATGCTGCTGCTCGACGTAACCCCTCTTTCGCTGGGCATTGAGGCGCTGGGCGGGACGGTGGCGCGCATCATCCAGCGCAACTCGACGATTCCCGCCTCGGCCACCGAGCATTTCACCACCGGCGTGGATGGCCAGACCAACGTCGCCATTCACGTTGTCCAGGGCGAGCGCGAACTGGCCGCCGATTGCCGCTCTCTGGCGCGCTTTGACCTCAAAGGCATTCCGCCGATGAGCGCCGGATTGCCGCGTATCGAGGTGAAATTCCTCATCGACGCCGATGGCATTCTGCACGTCTCCGCGCGCGAGCAGCGCAGCGGAACGGCGGCGCAGATTGAAGTCAAGCCAACCTATGGCTTGACCGACGAGCAGGTCGAGAGCATGATTCTAGATTCCTTCGACAACGCCGAGGCGGATTTTGCCAAGCGTCTGCTGATTGAGGCCCGCAACGAGGCGGAGACGATTCTGGCAGCAGTCGAGCGCGCGCCGCAGAATCCGGCATGGAATCAGTTGACCAGCGACGAGAAGTCAGCCATCAAGCTGGCCGGCGTCTACCTGAACAAAGTTAAACACAGCGACAATGCAGCCGCAATTCGCGAAGGCACGCTGATTCTCGACCACGCGACGCGCCGCTTCGCTGAGTTG
Source organism: Occallatibacter sp. (assembly GCA_050012015.1). Classification (GTDB taxonomy): domain Bacteria; phylum Acidobacteriota; class Terriglobia; order Terriglobales; family Acidobacteriaceae; genus Telmatobacter. The sequence goes on from JBEKHZ010000004.1 coordinate 120,295, forward strand.
ATGATGGAGGCCGCTGTCTCCAGCGCTCTGCGCGGCAAAACCATGAACGCCGCCGGCGAAGAGTTGGCCGAGACCGTCACCGCGCCTCACGCCATGGCCCCGGCGGAGTTCAAGTGAAGCGAGTCAGCAGGTCAGTGGGCCAGCACGGAAGGACGGAATTGTATGAGCAATCCAACTGAAAAAACCATACCCGCAGACAAGCTGGTGCGCGTCACCTTTTTGCCTGAGGGAAGGACGGTGGAGTTTGAGTTTGGCACGATGCCCTATGAGCATCATGGCAAGCCAATGTCGTTTCTCGACGTGGCGGAGAACTTCGGCATTTTTCTGGATCACGCCTGCGGCGGCGTCTGCGCCTGTACCACCTGCCACCTGTGGATCAAGGATCAAGCCGGTATCAGCGAAGCGGATGACGATGAATTGGACCGGATGGACATGGCCGCCGACCAGCAGTTGAATTCACGGCTGGGCTGCCAGGCGGTCATCACTCGTCCCGGCGAATATGTGGTTGAGATTCCCAAATGGAACCGCAACTACGTCTCCGAAGGCAAGCCTCTGGCCCTGGCCGAAGAGAAGTAAGGAGATCCCCGATGCCGCGCGAGATTCACTGGACCGACGCCGAGGAGATCGGCATTCTATTGCATGAGAAGTTTCCCGCCGTGGATCCGTTGACGGTGCGCTTCACCGACCTGCATCGCTACGTGACGGAGCTGGAAGGTTTTGCCGATGACCCGGCAAAGTCGAACGAGGCGCGGCTGGAGGCCATTCAAATGGCCTGGCACGAGGAGTATGTAGACGCGCAAAATTGAGACAGTAGTTCCGGGAACGGCTCATTTTGGGACAAAGTCGCGGAAAGATTTTTAGAAAATACACAATTCATCCATTTACTGACGTGCATTCAGTGTAGCCTTCTCCTTGATTCCTACAGCCGATGTTCGATCTTCGGGAGAAATCTTCCGCAAGAATCGACAATCGAGTTGGAGGTGAGGAATGAATGTAGCCACAACTGTGAAAGCCGCGGGCCAGCATATCATGGAAAAGTTCGGACTATATCTGACCAAAGGACCAATCGTCGGTGGAAGCAATTCCATACTGGGGTCGTTTGCGCCGTACGACAGGTTCAACACAATCGGCAACAGAGACGCATATTGTATTCATAATGGCTATGAGCATCGACGCGAGCCGCAGTACTTCGACGCTACCAGTTCCACCGATGACTGGCAGGATGAAGTTTATCGATTTGCCAGGGAGATCGCGGATCAATTCAATCTCAGGTCGGTCATCGATATCGGGTGCGGCTCTGGATACAAGCTGCTGAAATATTTTCGCAATTATGCAACCATCGGTGTTGACGTTCTCGAGACCTGTTCGGTGCTCCAGAAACGCTACCCAAGCCGGCAGTGGGCGGTTTCAGACTTTTCGGCCACGACGGTGCCCAGGGCGGATCTGGTCATTGCCAGCGATGTGATTGAGCATGTACCTGATCCCGATGCGCTTCTCCAATACATTCTCCGCATCGCCCCGCGTTCTATGATTCTATCGACGCCTGACAGAAATCTGCTACGCCTGGGAACGCACAACGGCCCGCCGTTGAATCCAACCCACCTGCGCGAGTGGAGCATGGCGGAGTTACACGCCTATCTTTCTGTGTTTCTGGAGATTGACGAGCATTTCATCTCGTCTGCCGCGCAGGCCACGCAATGTGTGCTGGCCAGGCCTCGCTCCTTAGAAGCTTCTTAAGGCAAGAATTGCAATCCTGCCTGCTTGTTCAGCGCCATTCATCCCGCTCCCGCTCGCTCCAGCCAAATGCGCATTCTATGTGCTGAAACTCCTTCTTTTTGCCGGGCAAAAGGTAGACGCTGAGCACATCGAAGCGGACCGGAGGGGCGCTCTCCTGGGGCAACTGGCGAACGTACTGGCGAGCAAGGCGGCGGAGGATATTTCGCTTGTGGGCATCAACGGCAATCTCTGCCGGAGCTTCGTCGCGCGCTGTGCGCGTCTTCACTTCGACAAAACACAGCATCGGCCCCTGCCAGGCAATCAGGTCCACATCGCCGGGCAGGTCGCCTGACGACCAGCGCCGCGCCACAACGGTGTAGCCCTTGCGTCGCAGGTAGAAAAAGGCCGCGTTCTCGCCTTCAATGCCGGTGGCCAGGTGAACGGGCAGGCCTTTGGCCCCTGCTCGCCGGCGCGCTGCCCATTCCATGCCGGCCAGCACGCGTTCCTCGCAGCCGATCCGCATCTGCGTAAACCATCCCATGGCATTCCATTCTCTCGCGGGATGAGCGAAAGGCGCAAATCGTATTCAGCGTTCAATCTATCGTTTCCTCGACAAGATAGATCTCACCCATTAATCCTATTGTCTGCTTAACTACGATGTAATGCAGGGCATTGGCAGAATCGAAAACAATTTTTGCCCCTTTCAGGAATCCGTTGTAAGCTCTGCCCTCTTTACCATCCACAACGGCAAACTGCTTTGTCCCATCTTGTGCCTCATAGGCCACGTGTCGGCTGTCCGGGCTGAAAATGAGACTCCCGTCACCGAAGCCGTCGTAGAATTTCTCCTCTTTGCCATCCACCACAGCAACCTGCTTTTCGCCAATTTCCGCCTCATAGGCCACGCGCCGGCTGTCTGGGCTGAAGAGGGGATTCACCCGGATGCTTTTGTAGGCTTTCTCTTCTTTGCCGTCCACCACGACAACTCGTTTTACGCCAATTATGGCCACATAGGACACCCGCTGGCTGTCCGGGCTGAAGATGAGCGTCCCCGCGCCAATGCCATCGTAGGATTTCTCCTCTTTGCCATTCACCACGACTACTTGCTTTTCGCCAACTCCCGCCGCATAGGCTACTCGCCGGCTGTCCGTACTGAAGATGGGAATTACACCGATGCCATCGTAGGATTTCTCTTCTTTGCCGTCGACCACGGCAATCTGCTTTGCGCCAACTTTGGCCAAATAGGCTACCCGCTGGCTGTCCGGGCTGAAGATAGGAGTCCCTTCACCGATCTCATCGTAGAATTTCTCCACCTTGCCATCCACCACGACAGCCCACTTGTCGCCAATATTGGCCGCATAGGCCAACCGCCGGCTGTCCGGGCTGAAGAAAGGGCCGCCGATGCCATCGCAGGGTTTCTCCTCTTTGCCATCCACCACGACAGACCAATTAGCCCCTGATCGAGCCACATAGGTCACATGTCGGCTGTCCGGGCTGAAGATGAGACTCCCCTTGCCGATGAGATCGTAGGATTTCTCTTCTTTGCCATCCACCACGACAGCTAGTTTGTTGCCGACTTTAGCCACATAGGCCATCCGCCGGTTGTCCGGGCTGAAGATAGGAAGCTCCTCTATCGTCGATGGGTCGAGGCGACAGATGAACTTTTCGGACACGGTTCTTTGCCCGTTTGCAGTCGGAGTTGTCTGGGTCCAGCCGGTGGCAGGAAGTAGCAGTGAAAATAGGATCAAGGCCCTTGGCGTTCTCATCACCTTTTCTCCTTTCGGGCATCGCGCAAGGTCGGTGCAATCTGGCGATATAATATTTAGCGCCCATCCCCGGAGGTGATAGTGGGCGGAAATGAACGGCCGATGGAGAAGAATCAGGCGACGGACGTCGGACGCCAGCCGCCCTCTAAAAGTACGACTTATTGTATACCTGTCACGGTTGCCTGTCCGCTCAGGCCTTTCGATTTTCCTTTTCCGCCAGCGTGATCGCCTCCTCGAGAATATCGAGGGCGACAGTGGCTTCCTGCTCGCTGACAATGAGCGGTGGACAAATCCGCAGCGTGGTTTCGCCGCAGCCCAGCACCATCAGGCCGCGCTCGAATGCCAGGGTTTCCACGCGGTTGCGCAGGGCGGGCGCGGGCTCGCGGGTAGCCTTGTCCTTCACCAGCTCGATGCCGATCATCAGGCCGCGTCCGCGCACGTCTCCCACTATCGGATGCGATTTCTTCCAGCCCTCGAGCCGCTGCAACATCAGCGCGCCCACCCGGGCGGCGTTGGCCATGCCCTCGCGTTTGATGATATCCAGCGTAGCCAGCGCGGCTGCAATGGAGACAGGATTGCCGCCGAAGGTGGAGGCATGCGAGCCCGGCACCCAGCTCATAATCTCAGCCCGGCTCATGCAGATGCCCAGCGGCATGCCGCTGGCGATGCCCTTGGCCATGCACACAATGTCCGGCTCCACGCCGGAGTGCTCGATAGCCCACCACTTGCCGGTGCGGCCCATTCCGGATTGCACCTCGTCCACTACCAGCAGAATGCCATGCCGGTCGCAAATGGCTCTCAGCTCGCGCATGAAGTTGTCAGGAGCCACCACGTAGCCGCCCTCGCCCTGAATGGGCTCGATGAAGATGGCGGCCACCTCCTCGGGCGGGAGAACGCTCTTGAATAGTTTTTCTTCGATGGAACGCGCGCACCCCATGCTGAAAGCTTCTTCTTCCTGCGCGCCGCCGGAGCAGCCTCGATAAGCGTATGGATAGCGGACGTGTGTGATGCCGGGAACCAATGGCGAGAAACGCCTCTTCTGCTGCGGCTTGGATGCGGTCAGCGACAACGCGCCCATGGTGCGCCCATGAAAGGCGCCCAGAAAAGCGATGATGTGCTGGCGGCCGGTGTGGTAGCGAGCCAGCTTGAGGGCGCACTCAATGGCCTCCGTGCCGGAGTTGCCGTAGAAGAACTTGTGCGGTCCGGGCATGGGGGCGATGGCCGAGAGCCGTTCGGCCAACTCCGTAAGAGGCTCGTTGTAAAAGTCGGTTCCGGAGATGTGAATCAGCTCGGCGGCCTGCTTCTGGATCGCGGCGACCACTTCAGGGTGGCAGTGGCCTGTGGAGACCGAGGCGATGCCCGCCGCAAAGTCGAGAAACTCGTTGCCGTCCACATCTTCCACGCGTATGCCGCGCCCGCGTTTGGCCACCAGGGGATAGGAACGCGTGTAGCTGGGCGAAATGAGTCGGTCGTCGGCCGCGATGGCGGCGCGGGCTTTGGGTCCGGGCAGAGGACAGACGATCTTTGGCCCGTATTTTGCGTGCAATTCATGCTTTGTCATTTCTTTATCTCCTCGACAGATTCGGTTGTGCGGCCGCGACATCAGTTAGATAGTCAGCCGCGGATCCCAAAGGGGCGGGATCGTCCAGTTCTGCTCGTCCTGAGGACGAAGTAGAGAAGGAGAGTATCTTCGGCGGAGCTGACCTAGTCGCCGCCGAAGAGGCTAGGTCGCGTGAGGGGCGGGAGTATGCGCAGGTAGCGTCGTGGGCAGAGGCCGAGCGCGCGCGACCGCGACCAGCGCCTGGTGGCCGGTGCAAGCAGTCGATGTGTAATGCGCTCGTGCATGAAATCCCGCTGATATGAGGATAAAACATCATGCCGGGTTCTGTACAGCAAATCCGTTGCGCCCAGCATGCGACAGAAATTGTGGAACAGGTCACAAATGGAGAAAATAGACGGGGGCCATGGCCGCGAGCACAGCTACGGCTTGCAGCCCAAGGATATACAGCGCCTGCTTTGGCGCCCGCGTCAACCACTTGATGGCAAAGAATGCAATCACTGGTATCTGTCCTGCCATGAGGATCTGCCAAAGATGGGCAGCGGTGCCTTCATCAGCCTCACGGGCAGTACCGTATATAGCAATGTGACCAAGCACGATCACCAGGGCGGTAAGCGACATGGCCAGGGGAAGAAAGGCGCTTGGCTGCTTCAACGATGGGATATTCATTGGGGAACCTCCGGCACGGATTACGCACTCAACCAATACAACTCAGTTTATCAAAAAGCAGAGGGGGATGTATGACGTACAAGCCGGAAACCAGCCCACAACGCGCCTCCGGACAAGACTCGTAACCACGAGAATGCAGCAGGTTTCAGGATGTGTCTGAGCACCTCTCCATGTAGCATGGAATCAACCCATGGCGAACTCTTCTCTCATCCCGGCAAGGAAGGCTGCCTCCACGGCATCCATCGTTCTCTCCTTTGCCTGCGTGTACTTTTTCTGGGGTTCCACTTATACGGCCATCAGCATTGGAGCGGCCCAGATGCCGGCGCTGCTGCTGTCTGGCACGCGGTTTCTCATCGCCGGCGCCATTCTGCTTGCCTGGTGCCGCTGGCGCGGGCTGCGCCTGCTGTGGCCGCCAAAGACCATGCTGATTCTCGGCGTAGTTGGGTTTTTACTGCTCAGCGTCAGCAATGTGTCCCTGGTCTACGCGGAGAAGACCGTCCCCAGCGGAATGGCCTCGCTGGTGCTGGCGGTGACTCCGCTCTTCGTGGCGCTGGCTGAGATGTTGCTTCCCGGCGGCGAACCACTTTCGGCGCGCGGATGGTTGGGCATGGCGCTTGGCTTTGCCGGCCTGGCTGCATTGGTATGGCCCTCGCTGCGCACCGGTTTTGCCGGGGACTCTGCGCGACTGCTGGCCATCGGCGCGCTGCTGTTCGGAGCCTTTGCCTGGACCGCGGGCAGCATCCTCTCGCGGCATGCGCGCCTGCCGGTGAACAGCTTTGTGGCTGCGGCCTGGCAGATGCTGATCGCCGGCGCATTCTGCACTCTGCTGGGCACCGTACTGGGCCAGTGGCCCGACTTCCACGTGAATCTGGCTTCGATTGCATCGCAGGCCTGGCTCATCACCGGCGGCTCGCTCGTGGGCTACTCCGCTTTCATCTACCTGCTGGAGCACGTGCCCGTGGCCAAGGTCTCCTCCTATTGCTATGTGAACCCGGTGGTCGCGGTTCTGCTGGGAATCGTACTGCTCCACGAAAGGCCGGAGCGCGCCGAGTTTGCCGGCATGGCGGCCATCGTGGTGGCCGTCTTCGTGATGACCACCGCGCAGATCAAAACCAAAGACCGGCCGCGGTCCGGCGATTCCCGGTTTGCCGAGGAACTGGAGCCCCCGCTGGCGGAGTAAGCACTGACGGCTCACTAGATTTTTGTACAGGTACTGGTTTGTAGGTCGGGGTTTTTAGGCTGCTTAAAAACTCGAATTTAGGCCGCTTTGTATCAGGGCATGGCTTTAGCCGTGCCACAGAAACTCTAAATTCGGTTGCGGGCTTTAGCCCTTGCGGTATGTTTTTCGGTCTTGTTGCTTGGAAGCAGCCCTTTTTCCGCAACCTATGAAGCCCTGACCTACATGTCGCGCTGTTATCTGCGGATGCTAGGATTTAAACGACAAGGAGAACATACTCCATGCTCAGACTTCTGGCTCAATGGCTCTTGTACGCTTTTGCCCTGCTGGTTGTTCGCAACCTGATACCCGGGTTTGATGTGCAAGGATTGGGGCCGGCGCTGGTAGCTGCTCTGGTGATCGGCCTGCTCAATGCAACGCTCGGCTACTTCCTGAAAGTTGTCACCTTCCCCATCAGCATCCTCACCCTTGGCCTCTTCCTGCTGGTCATCAACGGATTGATGATCCTGTTGGCGTCCAAGCTGGTGCATGGCTTCCGCGTTGATGGATTCTGGCCGGCCTTCTGGGGAGCGGTGGTGCTGGCCCTGCTGGGTATGCTCATCCAGGCAGTCACCAATGGGAACAGGCGGAGGCGAGCTTAGGGAACAATATCGCCCCAGCCGGTGTCTATCTAAGTCATGGACCCATTCCGTTTTCGCGCGCTGATCGCTCCCGCAATGGCCAGCCTGTTTCTGGTGCTGAGCCTGTGCGCCTTCGTGGTTCAAAGGCAGGAGCCGGTGGGGATGAACATTCCGATTCTGAAAGTTTGGGTACATCCCTATAAAGATTGCGATTTCCTCAGCGACAGAAGCATTGTTGTCCAACTTCACAAGAACGGTAGCATCTGGATCAATGAAACACGGGTAAGTCCCGATGAATTGAGCTCTAGACTCGCGAAAATCTTCGAATCTCGCGAGGAAAGAATAGTCTATATGCATCCAGATCCCGATGCTTCCTTTAGAGATTTCGCTGATATTTACAACAAAGCTTCAACATCAATCAGTGGCCTTCATGTTGTGTTAAGTACACGCCAGTTAGACAATGAACTTCAGCAGTGCCCACAGGGAAGCAGTTGCGGCCTCGAATGGCCTGACCATACAAACGAGCCCTGCGTATGGTCCAATATTCCCATTGTCCACATCCCGCACCAATCGCTTCGTTCGCCCGTCGGGAACAAAACCGCGTTTGGCGGTGTCAGATGATTGTATGGACCCATTCCGTTTCCGCGCGCTGATCGCTCCCGCAATGGCCAGCCTGTTTCTGGTGTTGAGCCTGTGCGCATTCGTGGTGCAAAGGCCAGAGTCGACAGGAATACGGATTCCTCTGTTGCCGCTTCATCCTGAAGCCAATCCTCCCGGTTATTGCAACTATAGAGAAATCGTATTGTGGCTGACCCAGGATGGGAGGATGTGGATCAACGAAACCGAGATTTCTCCCGATAAATTAAAAGGCACTATTGCTGACATAATGGAAAATAGATATTACAAAAAACTATATATTGTTGCGGACTCCGGGGTTTCCTATGGGAATTTTGCCGATTTTATGAGCAGAATTGTGGGGGCTTCACCTGACCTTCATGTCGTTCTACTCTCCGGGCAACTCCGCCGCGAAGTCGAACAGGGGCCAACATTTGAGAACCTTTGCGGTTTACAGTCGCCGGAATCTCAAAGCCCATGGGCGGTCAATTCCGTTCAATATCTGAAATGATCTAGTGGCCCGAATTGTTACTTTACTGCTGACGCAGCCGTCTGTGCTACAGCTTTCTTTGCAACCGCAGGCTTGCCGTGCCGAGTCGGCGTCTTAACGGCAGGCTTGGCCGTCTTCAACGCAACCGTCGCCGGATGCGCCACGACCGGCCCGTTGAGCGTCTGCGGAGTGCGCATGGCTCCGGCGCTGGAAAACCCGCCCTGGTTGCCGCTATGCGGAGGAACCGCAACAGCGCTGGACGGCATAGCCGGATGGAATCGTGAAGAGATACCCCATCCGCCGCCGACCACCACGGCTACAATCGCCGCCGCTGCCGCCGCGCGCGCCAGATTCTGCATCCATACATTCTTCAGTCGCAGCGCTTTAGGCCAGCGCAAAATCCGTGCCTTTCCCGAAGCCGTACTAGCCTCCACGCGCAGGCCTGCCTGCACACGCTCCTCCAGCCCCTCGGGCGCGGAAATTCTGGCGATCAGCCGCAGCGTCTCATCCGCCGGAGTCGGCGTTACTGACCACTGTTCACTGTTTACTGTCCACTGTCCGTTCATCGCAAACTCCTTGCCTCAAAGAACCGGGCAACTGTCCACTGTTCACTGTTCACTGTCCACTGTTCTTCGCATACTCCTGACGTGCTCCAGCAATCCAGCCATCAGGTTGCGCGCGCGAAACAATCTTGACCGCACGCTGGACTCGCTGATGCCCAGCACTTCGGCGATCTCCACGCTGTTCAGCTCCTCGAAGGCGGAGAGCATCAGCACCTGGCGCTCCTTGGCGGGCAGTTTCTCCACGCAGGCCAGCACGTGCGCGTGGTGTTGAGCTGCGGCAACGCGCTCCTCCGCGCTCAGACCCTTGGCGGGCAGCACGCGCTCGAGCTCGGCCACGTCGTCTGTCTCCGGCCGGGTCTTCATGCGGCGCTTGCGGTCCAGCACCACGTTCCACACAATGCGAATCAGCCAAACCCGCTGGTCACGCACCTCCGCAAGCGTGTCGCGGTGGCGCAGCACGCGCACAAACGCCTCCTGCACCGCATCTTCGGCGTCGGCCGAGTTGCGCAAAACGGAATACGCCACCCGGTAGAGCGTCCCCGCATACTCGCTCACCAGGACCGCAACCGCTGCCTCTTCATCGCGCCGGCGGGCCTCTTCGTGCATAGCCTTGTCTGCAATCTCCATCCAACCTGAGAATACTGCCTGACCGGCGCTCATAGTCCACCAGACGCAATCCGGCGTCAAAATGCTCGAAATCCGCGCCTCCCCGTCCCCCGCGCCTCCCAAAATGAAAAAGGCCCGCGAAGCCCATCGCTCCGCGAGCCTTCCACTCCGTTCTGCCAGGCTTACGGCTTGCCGCCCAGCTTTTGCGCTGCAATCGCGCCGGCTATGCTGTCCTTTTCCGTATCCTTGATATTAGCCCACAGCTTGCGCGCCTGATCGACCTTGCCCTCCTCCGCATACAGGTCAGCCAAATCGAGTTGCGCCACGGCGGCAGGCACCGTCTCCGACGGCTTGGCAGCCAGCCCGTTGTAAATTTGAATGGCCTCAGGGTCGCGGTAATTCTGGTGATAAAGGCCGGCCAATGCCAGCTTGGCCAGGTTCGCCAGATTCCTGTCCCCCCAACTCCATGCCCCCGCCGCCTTCTTCAACTCTGCCTCGGACGACACGTTATTTCCCAGTTCCTGATAAGTGATCCCGGCAAAGTAGTGCGCCTTGGCGCCTTCTGGCAGCCAGCCATACTGCCGCGCAACGTCAAGAAACTGCTGGTTGGCGGCCTTGGCGCGATCGGCTGCTGTTGTGTAAACACCACTGCTTGCAGCCAGTGCTCCGGGCGGCGTCAGCGGAGTGTTGTAGGTGTCCAGAGCCGTGTTCAAAGCGACATCCGCATTGACTGAGCTCCAACTTGAGTAAACCAGCGCGATTGCGCCAACTACAATCACCACTGCTACCGAGATGGTCCAGCGCATCACGCCGGAACGATGTCCGCTGAGCCAACTCATGCTGCTTTTAGTGGCCTGCGCAAAGCGATCTTGTTTCAGGGAATGACGAGTTTTTGTATCCACAGAGCTTTTCTTCCTTTAACTGCAACCACCTCAGTCTATCAGCGCGTGAAGCGGAGCGTCCACCGGCACTTGCGGGGGAGTGGGCGAGGCAGTAGGCTAAGTCTATATGTATGAAGACTTCCGCGTAACCGAGCGCTGGAGCGGCGAAGAGCTTCTATGCCGCTGGAAGGGCACACTGGTGGCCATCGCCACGCGCCACGCCGACGCCGTCGATGTCCGATACGACGTGAATGGAAGGGCGATGTGGATTGCCCTGCCGCTGGAGGCATGGGGTCGTCATAAGTCGTTGACAGGAAAGGTGATAACCGACCAGCTCGCCGCCCAGATTGCGGGCCGTTATCTGAAGCAGTTAATCGAAGAAGGCTTCGACTCGCGGCGCGAAATCTACACCATGACCGTGGACGAAGTCCTTGCCCATCTTGAACTTGTGGTCGCCGAGGCCAAGGCGCAGGGCGCCATGCCGGAGCTGGTGTAAGGACAGGGATCAGAGATCAGAGATCAGAGATCAGGGGTCAGGGAATCGGGCATAAACGCGCGAAAAAGGTGTGCATATAGAGACATGAAAAGCTGTACAGCGGGCAGTTTTTCTCCATGTTTTTCCATGTGTTCGCCTAAAACGCGCTATCTTATTATTTATGTATAGGTTAAGGCCAATTATTTGCAGGAAATTTCGGGGAGTTGACCTAGTCATGACCTAGGTCATTTACAGCTATCAGCTGTCAGAGATCAGAGAACAGGGGTCAGGGAACAGGGGACAGGGACTAGGGACTAGGGAATAGGGGTCAGGGGTTTGAAGGATACGGGCTGGCAGGTTGGGGTTGAAACCTGCCAGCCCGTATCCATTCTCTTGAGGGTCAACCGGCGCGGCGAAACAACGCCGGTATTGATCCCAAGCTGCCAACTCCCAAGGAACAAATATTGTTCCTTTTCATCCTGTCTGGCCAAGGCGGCCAGTTGTACGGTTCAGGGTACCAATCACGTTTTCTTCAGAGGTTTTTCTGCCCCTTCCCACCAGTTGGGGCTTGACAGTGTGAGTACGAGTATGTTAAGCTGTTTCTAAGATCAATATGACTCGTACAATAAGTCGTACAGTCAATTATCGTGGGGGAAGCATCATGGGCTTGCAGACATCAATCGAAAATGTATCCCGTACCGAAGATGGGCCGTATACGTGCTATGACGCCGTCATGACGGCCCATGACATATCACAGCTCTACAAGACAGGATTCTTGAAGTTGGACGACGAACGCCAGCGTGGCATTGATTCGGTATCCGGAAAGCGCATCATGGACATTGAAAAAGTTGAGAGATGGGCTGAGCAGCTCGTCAAGGGTGAAGCTTATCTCGGTCAACTCAGTTGGAACTTTCGCAAAGACGAAACCTCGCTTGACTACAACGAAGTAACGCGATCGTTGAAGATCGGTGCCGGCGCGGCAACCATCCCTGATTCTGGCCATCGCCACATGGCCCTACTCAAGGCTTCTGACAGCGTCAGCCGTGGCAGCTCCTTCAATCCGGACCGCAAGGTCAGTGTGCGGATCTACAACGTGCCCGCCAGCGAAGAAAACCGCATCTTCTACGCCATGAACCAGGAGGGCAAGAAGTCCGACCCTACCCGCTCCAAATGGCTGCACCGACTGGGAGCCACTAAGATCGCAGGTGCGCTGGCAGAGCAATGCCCGTCACTCAAGGACAACGTGGATACCATCCGTGACCGCCTGAGCAAAAAGAATCCGCGTCTGTGCGCCTTTAACACACTTAGCGTCGCATTTGAAACCTACTGGGGAGACTGCAATCCCGAAGAAGAAGAAGAGTTCAAGGCATCTGTTGAGTATGTGGTTCAGTTCTGGAATAAACTAGCCTCCGTACGACCGGAGTTGGCGAAACTGGATATTACCCGCCGCAAGCGCGTGCGTGAAGCCCTACTGGTTGATTCCGCCTTGGCGATCTCCGCTTATGTGGCAATCGCACGTAAAATGCAGGACCAGCAAATCGATCTTTCTCGCCTGGAGCGACTTGGCGAGCCAATCAGTGTGACCATCAAAACCGCCGCTGGCGAGGAGCAGCGGGAAGTCGATCTATTCTCGCGGGAGAACCCAGTGTGGGAGCATATCGGCATCTTGGTACCGTCCACGAAAAAAGGCGGCCAGAAGGCATTCACGCTACGGAACGCCCGGCAAACTCGCGAGGCGATGTTGAAGATCTTGGAAAAAGTGTTGACACTAAACGCCCAGCTCGATCATCTGCCTGTTCCGGAAGCCGTCGCGTAGCGCGTCGGATGAAGGGCAGAATCAATAACGGGAAAACTACAATGAGGACTTCTTTATGAATCAATTCACGGTTAGGATCGAACTACACGAGGCCCAATGGGCCGACTATAACACGCTGCACGCCGCCATGGAGCGCCAGGGCTTTTCACGGCTCATTACCGGCGACGACGGCCGCGCCTATCAACTCCCTTGGGCCGAATACTATGGCACGGCGAATCTTTCAAGCATCGAAATCCGAGACATTGCACACAATGTCGCAAATACCACCGGCAAGACCAATTCCGTCCTTGTAACGGAAGGTACAAGTCTCGCATGGTGGGGACTTACGATAGCGAGGAACTAAACATGGCCAGCCTACCCTCTCTAAACCGCAACTGGGAAGAGGTCTTATGCACCTGGGGCGGAGCGCCGAGCGAGACCGAGCAGACGAAATGCGAAAACGCTGAGCGCGCCATCCGTAAGGCGATTGATACCAGCGCGAAGCTTAACACCCGAAACATTGAGGTTTTCGCACAAGGTTCATACGCCAATCGTACCAACGTCTTGCAGGACAGCGACGTGGACATCTGCGTGGTCTGCCACGACGTTTTCTTCACCGACTACACGCTTAGCAAGGGACTGAACGATGCCATCTTTGGATATGGAATCGGCGGTTACCTATACACCGAATTCAAGAACGATCTGGAAGTAGCCTTGACGTCCTACTTCGGCGCCGACCATGTGACGCGTGGGGCAAAAGCCTTCGATGTCCACGCCAATACGTACCGCGTGGAGGCAGACGTGGTGCCATGTTTTGAACACCGCCGCTTAATGGGGACACCTGAGAATAACTGGATTGATTTCGGGACAGAGCTCCGCTCGGATAACAGCGGAAGGATCATCAACTGGCCCCGACAAAACTACGAGAACGGTGTCGCTAAAAACAGCGAAACCAGGCGGTGTTTTAAAGCAGTTGTCCGCATCCTCAAGCGCCTGCGCAACGAGATGGCTACCAACGGGTACGTGGAAGCCGGGCCCATCCGCTCATATCTCATCGAATGCCTGGTCTGGAACGTCCCCAACCATTTCTTCGGACATGACGAATACCGCACCGACTTGCGCGACACTATCGCCCATCTTTGGATGGAAACCCTCACCGACGAAGCATGTAAGGAGCAGCGCGAAATCAATGACCGGAAGTACCTCTTCCGGGGAGGGCAAACGTGGACCCGAGACCAAGTCAACAAGTTTCTATACGCCGCCTGGAACTACATAGGACTCGAATAAGATGACTAAATACGTAAAGGCGATCATCTACTCGACCGTAGCCCTATGGGCGATAATTTTGATGGTCAGTGGCCAACACCCTTCGTCGGCCCTGCTCCGTCCCCTCTCCACCGTCACTAGCGCAGTCGTGCTGTTAAGTGTTGCATTCGAACTTTGGCTCTGGAAGAATCCACTCTTTCACGGGTGGCTCGTTAAACGACCTGTCATTGAGGGGACTTGGTACGCCGAAATTCGTTCGAACTGGAAAGATCCAACTGGCGCTAACATTCCACCCATCGAGGGCTATGTCGTCATAGGTCAGACCCTTCTGAACCTAAACCTGCGGCTCATGACGAATGAATCGAGCTCCCATCTGGTCGGCACCGAGATAGTCTGCTCCGCGGACGGTCTCTACTACGTGAGCGGAGTTTATCAAAATGAGCCACGCTACCAGGATCGCGCCCACAGCCAAATCCATTTCGGCGCCGTCTGGCTACGAGTAATCGATAAACCCACGCAGATACTCGATGGACATTACTGGACTGATCGCAACACCGCCGGTGAAATGCATCTGACCGAAAGACAAAAGAGAAAGTTTCAAGATTTTAAATCCGCGCAGGCCTATTACGCGCAATTGCCGATAACAAAGAAGCATCAGTAACAGCAAACGCCCATACGTTATCTTATTCTCCTCCGGTTCCACATACGAGAACTGGGTGACGGCTTCGCCGCGCTGAAATACCTGATGGAGCGCTGACCAGGCCGATTCGTGCCTTTCTATTTGCTGAAAGCTGATAGCTGACAGCTGTTAGCTGTTTCCCCACCCATAATGACGCATAGATTCCCCGGCAACTCATCCATATTGACGCATAGAAATCCCCTCAATTTACGCGCAATTACGCATAAAATCGCCGAAAATTACGCACAACTACGCATAAATACCCCAAAAACTGTACGCATATTTACGCATAACGGTCGATTTACTACTTTCCCCTGCCCCCCACGCCATCCCTGTCTCTTCCCCCCTTCCCACAATGCGGTCCGGATGACACAATGGATTATCAAGTCATTTTTAAGCCTTTTTCATGCGGAGGAGTTCTGTAGATGGCACATCTTTCTGGAGTAGAAGCGGTGAAGGCTCTGGCAGCGGGACCGCTGGTTCATGCCAACCTGTGTGCGGCGCAACTGATTGAAACGGCGCTGGTTAGGGGCGAGGGTATCCTGGCGGCCAACGGCGCGCTGGTCTCGGAGACCGGGGCGCGGACGGGGCGAAGTCCCAAGGACAAGTTCACCGTGGACGACGCGGTGACGCACGGCGTGGTGGACTGGGGCAAGGTGAACAAGCCGTTTGCGCCGGAGAAGTTTGGGGCGCTGCTGGAGCGCGTGGTGGAGCACCTAAGGGGGCGCGAGCTGTTTACGCAGGATTTGTATTGCGGCGCCGATGCGGCTTACCGGCTGCAGATTCGGGTAATCAGCGAGTATGCGTGGCATGCGCTGTTTGTGCGGCAGCTGTTTGTGCGGCCGGAGGCGGCGGCGCTGGCGACTCACGCGCCGGAGTTTACGGTGGTGGCTGCGCCGACGTTTGAGGCGGTGCCGGAGCGGGATGGGACGGGGACGAGCGCGTTTATTCTGGCGGATTTTACGCGCAAGATGATTTTGATTGGCGGGACGAAGTATGCCGGGGAGATGAAGAAGTCGATCTTCGGCGTGATGAACTTCATCGTGCCGGACAAGGACGTGCTGCCGATGCATTGCTCGGCGAATGTGGGCGCGGACGGGGTGACGGCGCTGTTCTTCGGGCTGAGCGGCACGGGCAAGACGACGCTGTCAGCGGACCCGGCGCGGCGGCTGATCGGCGATGACGAGCATGGCTGGGGGCCGACAGGAATATTCAATTTTGAGGGCGGCTGCTACGCCAAGTGCGTTGACCTGACCGAGGAGAAGGAGCCGCAGATTTACAGGGCGATTCGCTTTGGGAGCGTGCTGGAGAATGTGATTCTGGACGCGGAGCGGAAGCCGGATTATTTTGACATACATTTGACGGAGAATACGCGCGCGGCTTACCCGGTGGACTTCATCGAGAACGCGGTGATTCCGGGAGTGGGCGGGCATCCACGGAATGTGATGTTCCTGGCGGCGGATGCGTTTGGCGTGCTGCCGCCGATTTCGCGACTGACGCCGGAGCAGGCGATGTATCACTTCTTGTCGGGGTACACGGCGAAGCTGGCGGGGACCGAAGCGGGGATGGGCAAGGATCCGGAGCCGGAGTTTTCGGCTTGCTTTGGCGCGCCGTTTTTGCCGCTGGCGCCGCGGGTTTATGCGGAGATGCTGGGCAAGCGGCTGAAGCAGCACAAGGCTTCGTGCTGGCTGGTGAATACCGGCTGGAGCGGCGGGAAGTTTGGCGTGGGCAAGCGCATGAGCCTGAAGATTACGCGCGCGCTGGTGAATGCGGCGCTGGATGGACGGCTGAGCAAGGTGGAGTTTCAAACCGAGCCGGCCTTTGGGCTGAGCATTCCGGTGAGTTGCCCGGATGTACCGGCGGAGATTTTGAATCCGCGCAACGCGTGGGCCGACAAGGCGGCTTATGACAAGACGGCTGCCGAGCTGGCGGCGCGCTTCGAGGCGAACTTCAAGCAATTCGATGCATCGGAGGCGATCAGGGCGGCTGGACCGAAGGCGAAGTAAGGGCGCACGATCCCACCCTAGATCACAATAACAAGAACGCGGCGAGGGTGGGGCACCCGTTCATTTAACGAGAGGGGCTTCGATCAGGCGTTTGCCTGGTTGGAGCCCTTTTTCCCTTGCGCAAGCGAGATTCAAGGCGGCATGAATCCTTGACCATTGCTGTCTCTGCGAGGATGGAGTAATTTATCTGACGGGGTGAAAGTTTGCCATGAGACGATTCCTGCCTTTTTCCCTCCTTTGTGCTTTAGTGCTTTTTCCGATTGCGTTTTGGGGCCAGCAGGCGCCAGGGGGCGCTAGATGTTCGCTGCCCACGCCGCCGTTTGTGCTCAACAGGCCGAATATCTTCAACGACCAGCAAGAGCAGTGGCTGGGAGATGCACAGGCCAACCAACAGGAGCCGGGGTACGATCTGCTGCCGGAGAAGGATTCGGAGGAGCTGACGCGCATCGGACAGAAGCTGCTGGCCCAGTTGCCGCCCACGCCCATTCATTACCATTTCCGTATCTATGAGTCGGGGGTGGCTGACGCCTTTTCGCTCGCTAGCGGATATGTGTATCTGAGCCGCAAATTAATTACTGATGCGCGCAGTGAGGATGAAATTGCGGGCGTGCTGGCGCATGAGATTGGCCATATCTACACGCACCAGGTTGCCATTGCGTATTCGCGTCTGTTCAAAGCGCGCATGAATCTGACTTCGCTGGGCAGCCAGGAGGATATCAATGACAAGCTGCAACAACTGCTGAATGTGCATATGAAGCAAAACGAGAATCTGAGCGACAAACAGTTAGACGATGACGAATTGCTGGCCGACCGGGTGGGGATGTATGCGATGGTTCGCGCCGGGTATGCCCCACGAACCTTCGCCGAGTGTCTTGATCGCATCACCGCCAACAAGGGGCATGTGGGCAATTTTCTTTTGGATATGCTCGATATCGACAGCATTATCAACAGGCGAGTGCGGGCAGCACGTTCCCTGGCCAATGAGCTATCCGGGGAGTGCAAGAACATGGCTCCGGGCATGAGTCCGGAGTTCAAGGAGTTCCAGCAGAAGATCCGGTCAGCGCCGGTGAAATGGCTCATCGATCCCACGCCCGGCCTGCAATCTTTCAAAATGGATCCACCCATGCGTTCGGCGCTTGACCAGGTTCGCTTTAGCCCCAATGGCCAATATGTGCTGGCGCAGGATGAAACCAAAATCCATGTGCTGAGCCGTCCCCCGCTCAAGCTACTCTTCTCGATTGTTGCGCCGGGAGCGGAGGATGCGCATTTTACGCCGGACTCAATGCAGGTTGTCTTTCACTACCAGACCATGCGCGTGGAGCGGTGGAACGTGGCCTCGGGAAAGCGCGAGAACTACTTTGAGCTGGTGGATTATGAGGGCTGTCCACAGACCAGCCTGTCCCCGGACGGCAAGACCTTTGTGTGCCTTTCGACGACTAAAGGGGGCGTCTGGCTCAAGCTCATGGATGTGGATACCGGCAAGCTCTTCTACGACAACAAGAACTTTTATGAGGCGCTTTTTGGTGTTCATCCCTGGGCGGCGATTGTTCGCTACGTGGCGGCGCCTGAAGTGGCGACGGTGGCCTACAGCCAGGACGGCCGCACCATGATTGTAGCTGCCGGAATCAAGTCCATGGCATACGATCTGGTGGAGCACAAGCCGATCAGCATGCGAAATGATCTCTCCGGCATTGTGCAGGGTAGGATGGCATTTGTTGACTCGGACAAGCTGGTCTTCTCTTGCGATACTGACACCAAGAAGTTCAACATAAGTGATACTTTCAAGATGTGCGAAACTACTTTCCCGGACGGATCCCCGATTCATGACTTCCGGCTTGGATACCAATGGATGGATTCGGTCGCGCATGGCAATCACGTGTTGATCGGGCCTGTGCGCGACAGTACGTCTGTGCTGGTAGATCCTTCCACAGGCAAGGCTAGCGCCGCCTTCAAGCTGGAGGCCCTCGATCTCTACGATCAGACGATTGCCAGCGAAACCGCGAGTGGCGGCGTAACGGTAGGCGAGTTGGGCAGCCAGAAAATGGATGCTGTCGATCTTCCAATGAGTCCAATGCCGGAGCTAGCCGCGGCAGAGTTCAGTCCGGATGGGCGATATCTCGCCTTCTCTAACCGCTCGCGCAGTTCGATCTGGGACCTGAATGCGCAAAAGCAGGTGGCATTGATGCGCCCCTTCCGGGCGGTTCGCTTTGACGATCAGGATCAGATGTTCGCGCAGTACCAGGAGTCGCACCTGAAGCCGGGGCAGAATTCTCACATCGACCTGAAGACCGGCAAGACTACCGAGGAGGCCAAGTATGACGCGCTCCAGAGGCAGTTCGGCAACGTTCTGGTGAGCACGCGTCCGATGGATAAGTTTGAATACTATACAGAGAACACGGAGATGGATGTCTTCGACCTGACAACCGGAGCGCAGTTGTGGAGCAAGCGCTTTCCTCACGAGACGCCTATTCTTCGCAATACAGACGGCGATGCGCTGCTGCTGATTTCCGACCTGAGGTGGCAGACGGCAACCGATGAGACGGCGCACACCGGCAGCAAGTTCATCAAAGCCACGGACAAGAAGGGCGAGTGGCTTCCGCAGGGGTTGCTGGTTGAGGTGCTTGATAGCCGAACGGGGGACGTGAGAAGGCAAATTGCTCTTCCAGAGCCTCAAGTTCAAACTCGATATTCTGGCCAATACCATGACAGGCGTTCGGCGTCGCTTTATGGCAACTACCTGGTGGTGCACGGTAACTACAACAACAGCGTGATCTATCGCGTCTCGGACGGAGAGCGCACCGGCGCATTTTTTGGGCGGGCGATTGCCGGGGATGAGAAGCTGGGCCTGATTGCGGCGACCAATCGCGATCAGGATGTGATCATCTATGATGCGACGACAGGCAAGGAAGTGAAACGTGTGATCGTGGACCACGTGCCGCGGGCGGTGCGCTTCATAGCGGATAAGAAAGTCTTGCTGGTGCTTACGGCCACCCAACGGGTTTACACTATCGACCTGCCGGCAACGGGGCAGGCAACGCGAATTGAGACTTCGACGGCGATCAAGACGGCTGACCCGAAGGCTAATTAAGTAAAGGAAAGACGAGAGGGCTTCAATTAGGCAGTTGGCCTGGTAGGAGCCCTTTTTGTTTGGGCGGGATTTGACAGCGGTCATACCGCTTGCAGAGAATCGCTTTCGCTGGCGACGCCTGCGATTCGGCGCGCTTTAATGTCGCGCATTGGCGGCTGGCCGAAGAACCGGCTGTACTCCCGGCTAAACTGGCTGGGGCTTTCATAACCAACCTCGAAGGCGGCGCTGGCGGCATCCAGGCCTTCCGTGAGCATGCGTACGCGCGCTGTGTGCAACCGAAGCCGCTTCTGATATTGCAGCGGGCTCATCGCGGTCAGCGAGCGGAAATGATGGTGCAACGTAGAGACGCCCATCTGCGCGACCGACGCGAGTTCCTCGACGCGCAGTGGCTTTTCGTAATTCGCCTTGAGCCAGGCGACGGCTTTGGCGGTGCGGTTGCTCTGTTCGCCCAGTGTGGCGATGGCGCGCAGATGCTTGCCCAGCCGCGAGCGCAGCACCCGGTAGATGATCTCCCTCTGCATTAGGCTTCCGAGGAAGGGAATGTCTGCGGGCTTATCCAGAAGGTCCAGCAGCCGGCAGCAGGCGCTTAGCAACTCGACAGGGGTCTTGCCGACCGCCATGCCGCGCGCGCCTAATGAGACCCCGGGTGTGAGAAATTCCTCCTGGCTGAGGATCTCCCGAACCATGGGCATTTCGAGCTTGAGGACCAGAGCCAGGAATGGCTCTTTCTTTGATGCCTTTGTAATCTGGCCCACCACCGGCAGATCAACCGAGGTCAATAGATAGGTGGAACCATCGCATATGTGGGTCGTGCCGCCGACGGTGATATGCTTTTCTCCCTGAGCGAAGACAACCAGTTCGGGCTCGTAGGCGGCAGAGTAGCATTCTGTTGGCGCGCTTCTGCGGGAGAGACACAGTCCGGGCAGAGCGGTTGTAATCGGACCCTCCACGTGGGTGTGGGCGGCGATTTTGCGCGCCAGTTCGGCCCGCATCTCCCCCACTTTTGCCCGCGAGTCTATGCTTGTTACCTTCGTTTTCGGCATATTAACCTCTGATGGCTCCTACAAATCCAGCCTATCGCCAATCCGGCCTTCGATGCACAAAAATAGCATCTCTCGACAGAAATAGGCAATGAATAGGAAGGATTGGTATACCGCTCCGGATCCATTCCACCGTAGCATCAAATAACAGTCAAACTTTTCCGGCTGACGCCACCGGACGAAGGCAGAAACCTCGGGAGAAGACAGTGAGCGATAGACATCGTAAAGCACGAAGGACAATCTTAGCCACGACTATTCTGCTACTTGCAGCCATGAGAACCCAGGCGCAAAGCAGGCCCGAGGCGCAGAATCCGCCTGACGCCCCCCAGCCCGCTGGCCGCTCCATAGAGGACCTGAATTACGTCGGCGGCGACACGGTGATGCCTCCTTTTTCCGAGAGCCCCATCGATATGCATACCCGGTACCGCCAAGCGTTATTGAGCGAAGGGATCGCCCTGCGCGTCATTTCCACGGAAGTCTACAACCAGAATGTTCTCAACCGCCCGGTCCCTGCCGATGACCAGGCCTATGTTGGGCAGCGGCCCTTCGAGAGCGCCATGGTGCAACCCATCCTCACTGCGGACCTCCGCCAGCTGCACCTTCAGCACGCCCAGTTTTATCTCGCCGGTGTCTGGAACTGGTCAAGCTGGAACCCTGCCAATCCAAAGGCCCTGCAGCTTTGGGATCTATATATCTACAAGGAATTCGGCAAAAACCGTGTCGAAGTGAAAGCCGGCTACGTTTCCAACAACCTCGACTTCGTTGGTCTCTTCGTCGGAGGTTCTACCGCCACGGCTGCACAGGGAGTCTATGCTGTCCTTCCCTATGAGCTCGGCATGTCTTACTTCCCACTGACCTCCCCATCCGCCAATATCCGTCTACGTGGTCCGCAACACACGTACCTGAAGACCGGCTTCCAGCGCAGTCTTGACCCCAATGGCGGCACCGCTGAGGTTGCCCGCAATCATACCGGCTTTCGTTTTGATCCTCATGGCGACGGTCTCCTCCTGATTGAGGAGGCAGGTTTCCAGCGGGCTGCCGCCGCTTCCGCTCCAGAGGTATGGCTCCGCGGCGGCTACGCGTACAACAGCACTGCATTCACCAGCCTCGTCAACGGCAAGCAGCAGACCGGCAATCACCTCGCATTTGTTCTTGCCGACTTGCAGATCCACCAGCCCAATCCGGTTCAGCCCGCGCACGGCCTCTACCTGGGAGGCACCGCCATGACCGCCGCCGCCTCCCTGAACGCCTACGACCGCTACTACGAGGCGCGGCTCTACCAGAAGGCGCCCTTCCGCTCCCGGCCAATTGATATGGCATCACTGGTTGCCTCCTACACGGGTCACAGCAGGTACTTCACAGATTCGCTGGCTGCTGCCGGAAAGACCGTCTGGCGCAACTCGGCCTCGGTTACCGGCAGTTACTCGCTTCGCGTCCATTCCGGGCAATACATGAGCATCGGTCTGAGCTACATCCACGGGCCAGCGATCACCCCGCGGGTTGACGATGCGCTCACCTTTGCAGCAAGCTATACATTGTTCTTCTAGTGAAGAACAATGAGAATCGCGCATACAGCGGCGCGAATTGCAATTGCTAGTAGCTGAGATTGTTGGCACTTTGCATGCAACATGACAATTCGGATGATCAACTTCAATAGGAAATGAGGAGGTATTCCCATGTACAACGCCAAAGCATATTCGGCCGCCAGCGCGACAGCGCGGCTTGCTTCCGCCAAGATAGTGCGACGCGATCCGACCGAAACCGATGTACAGATTGAAATTTTATATTGCGGCATGTGCCACTCCGATCTTCACACGGTGCGCAACGAGTGGAGCGCCGTGATGGCCACCACCTACCCGTGCGTTCCGGGCCATGAGATCGTGGGACGCGTCACCAAGGTTGGCTCCGCGGTCACGAAGTTCAAACCCGGCGACGTTGCCGCGGTTGGCTGCCTGGTGGACTCTGACGGCGATTGCCCGACGTGCAAAGCCAACCTTGAACAGTTCTGTCCGAAGGGAGTCTTCACTTACAACTCACCCGACAAGCACCTGGGAGGAGTCACCTACGGCGGCTACTCGGAGAGCATTGTCGTCGACCAGCGGTTTGTGCTGCGCGTGCCCGCGAACCTTGATCTTGCCGGGGCCGCTCCCCTGCTTTGCGCGGGGATCACCACATACTCGCCGTTGCGCCACTGGGGTGTGACCAAGGGCAAGAAGGTGGGCGTGGTTGGTGTGGGCGGGCTGGGCCATATGGGCGTGAAGTTCGCTCATGCCTTCGGCGCGCACGTGGTGGTCTTTACGACATCGCCCAGCAAAAAGGAAGACGCGCTTCGCCTGGGAGCGGATGAGGTTGTCCTCTCGCGCAATGCCAATGAGATGCAGAAACATGCCGGCAGCTTCGACTTCATTCTCGACGCCGCTGCCGCCGGGCACGACATCAACGCCTACATCAACCTGCTGCGCCTGGATGGCAACCTCACCGTTGTCGGAGCGCCAGAGAAGCCGCACGCCGTGAATGCCTTCAGCCTGATTTTCGGACGCCGCAGCCTCTCCGGATCGCTCATTGGCGGCATCGCGGAGACCCAGGAAATGCTCGACTTCTGCGGCCAGCACAAGATCACCTCCGACGTCGAGGTTATACCCATCCAAAAGGTCAACGAAGCCTTTGAGCGCATGCTGAAATCCGATGTGAAGTATCGCTTCTCCATCGACATGGCTTCTCTTAAATCGGAGTAAACGCCGAAACCTGTGCCGGCGATTCGACACGAGCTGGTTCGGTTCATAACAAGCAACAGGAGGAACAATGCAAAAGCGCAAATTGGGAAAAAGCAATCTGGAAGTATCGGCAATCGGCCTGGGCTGCATGGGAATGACATTTTCCTATGCTCCGTTTCCGGAAATGAAGGATTCGATCGCACTTATCCGCGCGGCCGTCGAGCGCGGGGTTACATTCTTTGACACGGCTGAGGTCTACGGCCCTTTCAACAACGAAGAATTGGTAGGCGAGGCTCTCGAACCGTTCCGCGGGAAGGTGGTAATTGCTACCAAGTTCGGATTTGATATCAATCCCGACGGAAGCCGCGGCCCGAAGCCAGTCAACAGCCAGCCGGAGCATATCAAGCAGGCCGTGGAAGGCTCGCTCAAGCGGCTTCGCATCGATGTCATCGACCTTTACTATCAGCACCGCGTCGATCCCGAAGTGCCCATCGAGGACGTGGCGGGAGCGGTAAAGGAGCTGATTCAGGCGGGCAAGGTGAAACACTTCGGGCTTTCCGAAGCAGGCGCAAAGACTATTCGCCGCGCCCACGCCGTACAACCGGTCACGGCGCTGCAAAGCGAGTACTCGCTATGGACACGAGGCCCGGAAGCAGAAGTGCTACCGACTCTGGATGAACTGGGGATTGGCTTCGTCCCCTACAGTCCGCTGGGCAAGGGCTTCCTTACGGGCAAGATGAACGAGAGCAGGACCTTTGAAAAAACCGATATTCGCAGCTCGATTCCCCGCTTTACGCCGGAGGCAATGAAGGTCAATCAGGCTCTTGTCGATCTGCTGGGCCGGATTGCCGCGCACAAGAAAGCGACGCCCGCCCAAATCGCGCTGGCCTGGCTGCTGGCCCAGAAGCCGTGGATTGTGCCCATTCCGGGGACGACGAAGCTGCATCGGCTGGAAGAGAACATTGGCGCCGCGGCGATCGAACTCACGACCGATGACCTGCGCGAGATCGAGAGCGCAGCGGCGAAGATCGAGGTGCAAGGCGCCCGGTATCCGGAACACATTGAGAAGATGACCGGCCTCTAGAACCGGAGAGAGAAAAATGAGCAAAAGAGTTTTGATTCTTTCCTCGAGTCCCAGGAAGAAGGGCAACTCGAACGCCTTGTGCGACCGGTTTATGGAAGGCGCAATCGAAGCCAAACATCAGGTTGAAAAAGTGGTGCTGGCGGAAAAGAAAATCAACTACTGCACGGGTTGTTATGCATGCAGGGGCAACGGGCGATGCGCACAGAAGGATGATATGGCGCAGGTGCTCGACAGCATGATGGCGGCTGATGTGATTGTCATGGCGACGCCTGTCTACTTCTACACCATGTGCGCCCAGATGAAGACGGTGATTGACCGGACGGTGGCACGGTACACCAAGATCACCAAGAAGGAGTTCTACTTCATCGTGACTGCGGCGGACAGCAACAAAGCAGCTCTGGAGCGAACCATCGATGGCTTCCGGGCGTTCACATCCTGTTTGCCGGGGGCAAAAGAGAAAGGCGTCGTGTACGGCACTGGCGCATGGGAGATAGGCGACATCCTGAAAAACCGCGCCATGAAGCAAGCGTATGAAATGGGTAAGGCGGTGTAGGCGGCGAGGACCGGGTATACCGGTTTCGAGCCTACGGGCAAGAGAGCGGAAGACGTATACTGGAGTTGTACGAATCAGGTAGCATCCGCGCTGCTTGCGGAGCTGCACTGGAGAATGGTTATGAGTCTTATCCAGCTTCCCGCCCGGGAAGCGTCTTCCGCAGCGGAGAAAGTCACCGCGCAAACCCTTCTTGACAGAAAACAATCTCATCAGCCCATCACTGCGCTCACCGCTTACGACTATCCCACCGCGCTGGTTGTCGATCAGGCCGGCATTGACGTGATTCTTGTCGGCGACTCGCTGGGCATGGCTGTGCTGGGCTTCGAGAGCACACTCCCCGTCACCATGGACGATATGCTGCACCACACGCGCGCCGTGCGCCGCGGTGTCCGCCGCGCCCTGCTGGTGGCCGACATGCCATTCGGCTCCTACCACGCCTCCACTGAGCAAGCCATCGGCAACGCGACGCGCTTCATCAAGGAGGCCGGCGCAGAGGCGGTGAAGATTGAAGGCGGCCGCAATCGCGCAGCGCTGGTTGCCGCGCTCACCCAGGCGGAGATTGCCGTGGTCGGCCACATCGGCCTCACGCCGCAATCGGTGCATCGCCTTGGCTACCGCGTGCAGGGCAAATCCGCAGCCGAGATCGACGGCCTTCTCACCGACGCGCAGGCCCTCGAATCCGCCGGAGCCATCGCCATCGTGCTGGAGTGTGTTCCCCGCGAAGTGGGCGGACACATTACCGCCGCACTCGCCATTCCTACCATCGGCATCGGCGCGGGACCGGAGTGCGACGGGCAGATTCTTGTCTTCCACGATCTTGTCAATCTCACCGGAGCAACCCCGGCCAAGTTTGTCCGCCGCTATGCAGACGCGTCAACGCTCTTCAGCGAAGCAGTTCAGCATTATGCGAGCGATGTTCAAGGCGGCGTTTTCCCCGCCGATGCCGAGAGCTACCACCTTCCCGACGATGCTCACGCGGACCTATTAAAGCGCGAGCCGCAACAAGGCCGCCAGCGATGACGGTTTGTTGCAACCAAGCGAAGAGTACATACTGACTAATCCCATGCGAATCATAACTTCCATTTCCGAGATGCAAACTGCCGCCCGTCAACTCCGGCGCGGCGGCACACTCGGCCTGGCGCCCACCATGGGCGCATTGCACGCCGGCCATCTATCGCTTATCGCCGCTGCGAAGCGCGAATGTACGCACGTGATTGCCACCATCTTCGTGAATCCTTTGCAATTTGGCCCCAACGAAGACTTCAGCCGCTACCCCCGCACGTTTGAGGCCGACTGTGCCGCGTTTACCGCCGCCGGTGTTGATATTCTCTTCGCTCCCAGCGCCGAGACATTGACCCCCGCCAGCGCAACCACATTTGTTGAGGGCGCCGGCATCAGCGACCGGCTGGATGGAGCACACCGTCCCGGCCACTTTCGCGGAGTTGCGACTATCGTCGCCAAGCTCTTCAACATTATCGCGCCCGACCGCACCTACTT
Source organism: Occallatibacter sp. (assembly GCA_050012015.1). Classification (GTDB taxonomy): domain Bacteria; phylum Acidobacteriota; class Terriglobia; order Terriglobales; family Acidobacteriaceae; genus Telmatobacter. The sequence continues at coordinate 147,150 of JBEKHZ010000004.1, forward strand.
CGGACAGAAGGATGCCGCGCAGTTGGCTGTGCTCCGCGCCATGGTTCGCGATCTGAATTTTGCCGTGGAAATTGTCGCCTGTCCCATTGTGCGCGAACTTGACGGATTGGCTCTCAGTTCGCGCAATCGCTACCTGACGGCGGAGCAGCGCATCCGCGCCACCATTCTGCACCGCGCGCTCGACGCAGCCGCCGATCTCCACGCGCAGGGCGAACGCAGTTCCGGGGCGCTGATTAAAGCCATGCAGCAGATGCTGGTGACCGAGCCCTCAGTTATTGTGGAATACGCCGCCGTCGTTGATCCCGACACTCTACTGCCACTCTCAGACATTACACACGGCGCGCTCATCGCCGTCGCCGCGCATTTGGGCGAAACGCGCCTGATTGACAACTACCTTATAGGAGCAGATCATGCCTAGCCCGCTTCCCTTCAAAATCACGCTCGGAGTCACCGGCGGCATCGCCGCATACAAATCCGCCGAATTGGTTCGCCTCTTGCAGCAGCACTCGCTCGACGTTCACGTGGTGATGACGCGCGCTGCCGAAGAGTTTGTCCGCCCGCTCACCTTCGCCGCGCTCACCGGGCACAAGGTCATCACTTCAATGTGGCAGACGGATGCGTACGAAGGCGGCTCCATCGAACACATCTCAGAAGCTGAGTCCACCAACCTGCTGCTGGTTGCGCCGGCCACCGCGCACACGCTGGCCAAATTCGCGCACGGGCTGGCCGACGATTTCCTCTCGACCCTATATCTGGCTACCACCGTGCCGGTCATGGTTGCCCCGGCGATGAACGTGAACATGTGGAAACACGCCGCTACCCAAGCCAATCTCGCCACGCTACGCCAGCGCGGCGTAGAAATCATCGAGCCCGGCAGCGGCTACCTGGCCTGTGGCATGACCGGCAGCGGCCGCCTTGCCGAGATCGACGAGATAGTCCACGCCGTTCTCGCCAGGATTCAGCGTATAGATGAAAACTCTCCGCGCGATCTCGCCGGAGAAACGGTGTTGATCACCGCCGGGGGCACGCGCGAGCCTATCGATCCGGTACGCTTTATCGGTAACCATTCCAGCGGCCGCATGGGCTATGCGCTGGCCGAAGCCGCCAGGTCGCGCGGCGCAAAGGTCATCCTTATCACCGCGCCCACGGCGCTGACCACGCCCGCCGGATGCGAACGCATCGACGTGATCACCGCGAGCCAGATGCACGCCGCTGTCATGGCCCACCTGCCGCAAGCCACCATGATCATCAAAGCCGCTGCCGTCTCCGACTTCCGTCCCGCAGCCGCCTTCGAGCAGAAACTGAAACGCACCGGACCACTCACGCTCACGCTTGAACCCACGGAAGACATTGCGCAGGGCGTCGCGGCCCACCGCAACCCCGGCACATTGCTGATCGCCTTTGCCGCCGAGACTGTCGCAGACACACAAGAGCTCATCCGCAACGCTCGCGAGAAGCTGAAGCGCAAAGGCGCAGATGCCATCGTCGCCAACGATGTCTCCCAACCGGGCCTGGGCTTCGACTCGGAATGCAACGCCGCCACATTCATCACCGCGACACGCGAAGTTGCCTTCCCGGCACAATCAAAGTCCGACCTCGCGCATCGCATTCTGGATGAGGCTGCGCAGTTGCGCACGGCCACACCTCTCCGCTCCTCCTGAACTTTCAGAGCTTGAAGACCGGAAGCGGTCAAGGCAGTGGAAAACGGTCGCGGAGGAGGGCGAGCGCTTCGGCGGGCGTGGCGATCGCGCCTTCCAGTTGCGCGTCCTCGACAGCGCGGAGCATTTCCTTAAAGGCGGAGCCGGGAGTGTAGCCGGCGGCGATGAGTTCGCGGCCGGTGACGAGCGGCGCGGGGCGGACGGCTTCTTCAGGTATGGATTCATAGCGCTCGCGGACAAAGTTCCAGTGGTCGAGGTTGCCGCTGGAGGCCAGGCAATCCATGCGATGCAGCTCGAGGTGCTGGGGGAAATTCTCCAGGCGGAAGAAGCGCTTGAGTGTGGAGGCTTTCATGTGGTGGGCGTCGGCAAAGCGCATGTGGTTCTCGACGAGCGAAAGGGTCTGGCGGGTTTCGTCGTTGGAGAAGCGGAAGCGGCGACAGACGCCGGCGGCGATGGCCACGCCGACCTCGACATGGCCGTTGAAGCGGATGCGGTCGACGCGCGTGAAGGTGGGCGGCTTACCGACATCGTGGAGCAGCGCGCCCCAGGCGAGAGGGAGCGGGCAGCCGGGCGGGAGTTGCTCGAGCAGCAGAAGGGTGTGCGTCCAGACGTCTCCCTCGGGATGAAATTGCGGCGGCTGGGCGACGCCCTTCATGTGGGCGACCTCGGGGAGGAGTTCGGCGAGGAGGCCGGATTCATCGAGCAGTTCAAAAGCGCGGCGGGCTCGTCCCTCGGTGAGCATTTTAGTCAACTCGTCGCGGACGCGTTCGCGGCTGACGGCGTGGATTTTGGGGGCGAGGCGGCGCATGGCGGCGGCGGTGGCGGGGTCGATCTGGAAGCCGAAGCGGGCGGCGAAGCGGACGGCGCGCAACATGCGCAGATGGTCCTCTTGAAAGCGCTCGCCGGGCTCGCCGATGGCGCGGATGATGCCGGCATCGAGGTCGGCTAGACCGTTGGCGTGGTCAATCACGGCGGAGCGGAGTCCTGCGCGGAGTCCTGCGCGGACGGCGAAGGTTTTTTCATGTGGGTCAGTTAAGGAACCTTGCACACGCGAGGGGTCGAGGAGCAAGCCGTTGATGGTGAAATCGCGGCGGCGGACGTCGTCTTCGACGCTGGTGGTGTAGCGGACGACGTCGGGATGACGGCCATCGGAGTATGCGCCATCTGAGCGGAAGGTGGCGACCTCCGTTACAACATACCCTGGCTCTACCAGTTCCCCTCCTGCGGCGCAAGCCGCATCTGCCGCATCGCAGGTGCCGTCTGGCGAATCGCAGGTGGTGGCGACCAGCACGACGCCAAAGTGCGCTCCGACGGCAAAGGTGCGCGGGAAGAGACGGAGGACCACGTCGGGGGTGGCGCTGGTGGCTACGTCGTAGTCCGAGGGCTCGCGGCCGAGAAGCAGATCACGGACGCAGCCACCGGCGAGATAGGCCTGGTGGCCGGCGGCACGCAGGGCGGCGATGATCCGGAGGGCCGCATCGAATTGGAGCGTGGAGGCGAACATAGGTGCTGCATCCATTGTCGCCCCACTGATGCCTGGAAGGAAACCGCTGTCCGCTCGCGGAGCCCGCTACACTAAACACATGAGCGGACGCGGCCTCATTCTAGGCATTGAAACCTCGTGCGACGAGACGGCGGCGGCTGTCGTGGAGCGGGGGGCGCGGACGCTTTCGTCGGTGGTGGCGTCGCAGATCAAGACGCACGCGCGCTATGGCGGAGTGGTGCCGGAGCTGGCCAGCCGGGAGCATCTGCGGGCGATTGTGCCGGTGGTGCGGGCGGCGCTGGCAGAGGCGGGAGTGGCGCTGGGCGACCTGGACGCGATTGCTGTGACCGCCGGGCCAGGATTGGCCGGGGCTTTGCTGGTGGGGATTGCGTATGCCAAGGGACTGGCCGCGGCGCTGGAGCTGCCGCTGATTGCCGTCAACCATCTGGAAGGGCATATTCATGCGGTGATGCTGCGCGAGCAGTCCTTGCCGAGTGGGCGGTATTTTTTGGAAGGAGAGGTCGAGAGTAAGGGTTCCCACCCTAACCGCAACAACAAAGACGCGGCGAGGGTGGGGCACCCACTTTTTTCCCAAAATGAGGCGGCGTTAGCACTGGTCGTTTCCGGGGGACACACGCACCTTTATCTGGCGCGGCAGGAGAAGGGGGCGTGGAGCTACCGGCTGGTGGGGCGGACGGTGGACGACGCGGCCGGAGAGGCCTTCGACAAGGTGGCCAAGCTGCTGGGCTTCGGCTATCCCGGAGGGCCGTGGATCGATGCGCTGGCTCGATTCGGCAACCCGAAGGCTGTGCCGTTCGCTTTCGCACAGATCAAAGTGAAGGCGCATTTGGCGGGGAAGACACCAAGGACCAAAGCGGCCAAGACGGCGCCTATTGCCGGTCTCGACCCGCGATTTATGTTTTCGTTTTCGGGGATCAAGACGGCGGTGCTGCGGTACGTGGAGCTGCACGGGCTGCGGGACGAGGCGCGGCAGCGGGCGGCGCGGCTGTTTGCGCCGGGAGTTGAGGCGCGCCCGCCGCAGAGCAAGGAAGAAGCGCTGGCGCTGTGTCCGCAACAGGTGCTGGATTTGGTGGCCAGCTTTCAGTGCGCGGTAGTGGGCGACCTGATGAAGAAGAGCTTTGCGGCGGCGGAATCGCTGGGCACGCGGCGGATTCTGGTGACCGGCGGTGTGGCGGCCAACCGCGAACTGCGCGCGCGCTTCAGCGCCGAGGCCGCGCGGCGGGGAGTGCGGGTGGATTTTCCCACGCTGGCGATGTCGACGGACAATGCGGCGATGATTGCCGCCGCGGCTTGGGGGCGGTTTTTGGCTGGGGAGTTTGCGGCGGGGTCGTTGTCGGCCGATCCGTCGCTGGCATTGGGACAGTGAGAAGTTATTTCTTAATTTGAAAATCGAGACATGTGGTCCCGACGCTTTCAAAGATGAGTGTCTAAGACCTACTCCACACAGCCCATAGCCAGACGGACGAGGCTGGCCAGGCGGCAAATCTGGGTGTCGGTGAGGGGACGATGGTCCTTAGCGTGTAGAGAGCCACCAATCGCGGCCGGCGCACCAGCAACTATCGTCGGGCTGGTTGTTGCGGTGAAGATACTTGACCTGGCTGCCACTTCTTCTCCACAAGGCCTCGGAGAGAGAGCGCGCGGCCTGCGCGTTTTGGGCTCCGGCGCAGGGGACAAACTGCACACCGCAGAGGAATCGGGCGGGATAGGCGCCGTCCGGATTGCGGGTTACGAGCAGCATCTTACCGTCCTGATTTTCCGGCTCGAGGGGAAAGAGCAACCGCCCGTGGGGGAGCAGCGCATCGAGCCAAAGGGCCAGGGGCTCGGCAGCGGCAGCGTTCACGTAGAGCAGATCGCAGGCCGGCAAGGGCGCTTCAGCGCCGGAGCGGCAGTGCACCGCAACCTGGGGAAGGCCGGCGAGAAGCGCGGCGGCGCGGCGAGCCAGCTCCGGCTCAATCTCATAAGCATCCACATGGCCGGAGGAGCCCACCAGCATGGCCAGCATGGCGGTGTAGTAACCGGTGCCCGCGCCCACGTGGACGGCGCACTCGCCTTTTTTGGGGGCCAGAGCATTGAGGCACAGGGCGTGGAGACTGGGCTGGCCATTGTTGAGGTCGCGGCCCGCGCCCAGCGGCACCAGCACGTCCTGGTAGAGAACGGCGGGATCGTCTGTAGTCTGCCGGGTGTGTGTGCCGGGCGCAATGATTCGCCAGGGCGGCGGGCCAACAAAGTTTTCACGCGGAATGGACTCGAGGGCCGCGGCAATCTCGCTATTGAGGCCGACGCCGGGAGCGAGGCCGGCCTGGGCAAGGATGCGCTGAGCGTAGGCGCTGCGACAGGCCTGAAGGCGAGCGGCGCAGACTGGATCGGGAGGGCTGGGTTGCGTTTGAACTTGATCAGCTTGGTCGCGCTGCATCGCCATCCTCCCCCGGCCGCCCACGCAGGCCTTCGCCCAGCCTGCGGCTCGCCTTCCTCATTATCGGAAGCCCCAGCCTGCCCGGCAAGAATTCCCGCTGGTACAATCAGAAAAAGCTGAAAAATGGCTACTTCCAACTGTTTTTTGAAGATAAATGAGCGAGAAGCGAGAGCGATGACGCTACGGCTCTTCAATACGATGACGGGAGAGATGGACCCGGTGACGCCCGCGGACGGCAAGACTCTGCGGATGTACGCCTGCGGTCCGACGGTCTACGACTACGGGCACATAGGCAACTTCAGGACGTTTTTACAGTTGGACGTGCTGCGGCGGTTTCTGAAGCTGACGGGGATGAAGCTTCGCCACGTGATGAATATTACCGACGTGGACGACAAGATTATCCGCAACGCGGCGGCGGCGGGAGTGAGCATCGGCGAGTACACGGCGCGGTTTGAGAAGGCTTTCTTTGATGACCTGGAGACGCTGAGGGTGGAGCGGCCGGAGGTGATGGCGCGGGCCACGGAGCACATTCCGCGGATGGTGGAGCTGGTGCAGAAGCTGGCCAAGGCGGGCGCGGCTTACCAGGCAGAGGATGGGAGCTGGTACTTCAGGCTGGCGGCGTTTCCGGAGTACGGCAAGCTGAGCAAAAAGGATTTGTCCGGGATGGAAGACGGGGCGCGGGTGGACCTGGACGAGTACGAGAAGGACTCGGCGCGGGATTTTGCACTGTGGAAGGCGGCGAAGCCGGGCGAGACCTCGTGGGAGACGGCGATTGGGCGGGGGCGGCCGGGATGGCACATCGAGTGCTCGGCGATGGCGATGGAGTACCTGGGCGAGAGCTTCGATTTGCACGCGGGCGGCGAGGATTTGATTTTTCCGCACCACGAGAACGAGATTGCGCAGAGCGAGAGCGTGACGCACAAGGAGTTTGCGCGGATCTGGATGCATGTGCGGTTTCTGCTGGTGGACGGCAGGAAGATGTCGAAGAGCGAGGGGAACTTTTTTACGTTGCGCGATTTGCTGCTGAAGGGATACAAGGCGTCGGCGATACGGCTGGCGCTGATTTCGGTGCCCTACCGGCACCAGCACAACTTCACGTTTGAGGGGCTGGCGGAGGCGACGGCGGCGATTGATCGGCTGAGAACGTTCCGGGAGCGGCTGACGGCGGGGTCCTTCGCGGAGGGCGAAAGTTCTTTATTGCAAGCGGCCGCCAAAAATGCGCGAGCGGAGTATTTGGCCGCGCTGGCCAACGATTTGAATACGGCCGAAGCGCGGGCGCCGATCTTCGAGCTGCTGCGGGCGGCGAATACGGCGATGGACCAGGGAGAGTTGAAAGCCGGCGACCGGGATGCGATTCTGGTGGTGCTGAAGGATTTTGACGCGGTCTTCGATGTGCTGGAGGACGGCGACGCGGAGGCCACGCGGCGGGCGCTGGAGTGGGCGGAGAAGGAAGGCCGAATGAGCGAGGTTGCCGAGGAGCTGCTGGCGCGGCAGGGGCTGACGGATGCGGCGATTGAGGCGCTGGTGGCGGAGCGGAGTTTGGCAAAGAAGCAGCGGAACTTTGCGCGGGCGGATGAGATTCGCAAGGAGCTGGCGGAGAAGGGTGTGGTGATTGAGGATACGAAGGACGGAGTGCGGTGGAAGCGGAAGTAATAGTGGTCAGAGAACAGAGATCAGAGATCAGCCGCCCAAACCTACTGCATGAGTCAACCTATTAACGATTGCAAACTGGAGGATCACGAATGGAAGCGAATGAAGTGCAGGAGCTGGAGGAACACGCGGAGCATGCCGAGCATGATCGGATGATGCGGCCGGTGGCGTTGACCATGACTTTTTTGGCGGTGCTGGTAGCGGTGGTTACGGTGCTGGGGCATCGCACCCACACGGAGGCGATTCTGAAACAGGATCAGGCCACCGATATGTGGGGCGAGTACCAGGCGCACAAGATTCGCGCCAACGAGACGAAACTAACTTCCGAACTGCTCAGCACAGTGACCCTCGCCAATCAGGATCGTGCGCACGAACTGATCAAAGGTTACGCGGAAGAGAAGGATAGGAAGGCCGAAGAGACTAAGGAAGATATGGAAAAGGCCAAGGGGCTGGAGGAAGCAGTAGAACTGGCCGAGAAGAAGGCCGACCGTTTCGACTTCGGCGAGGCGCTGCTGGAGATAGGGCTGGTGATTACCTCGATCACGCTGCTGACCCACAAGCGGATTTACTGGTACGTGGGGATGGGCTTTTCGGTTATCGGGATTGTGGCGGCGACGCTGGGAGTGCTGCTGAAATAATGCCTGAAACAGCGGGCGGTCTTCTGAATCAAAATGGTGTTAGACTGGTTGCCATATGAAAACCCGCATCTTTGCCGCGCTTCTTATCCTTTGCGCCGCTACGCTTGCGGCGCAAGTGCCCGCCACCCCTGCCGGCACTCCTGTTGCACAGGCGCACACTAGCGATCTTGGCTTTAGCTACAGCATCCCGTCGGATTGGGAGGTTGTTGACGTTAATCCGAGTCTCCCCGCTGTGCGGCAAAAGGTGGAAAATGAGGCCGCCAGCGAGGACGAAAGGAAAGGCGCGGCCTGTGCCCAGGTAGCGCTGACTGCCCGCCACGGCGCTCCTGTTTCCGTGATAGTCGTTGTGGCGTTGCCGTTTGCCTGTTTCGGACAGGAGATGACCGACAAGGACCTTCCCGACTTTGGCTCGGGCGCCTCAGAGGGTCTCAAGAAGAGCTTTAACCTCGCGAACCCGCACCGCGGCGCCTACTCTCTGGGCACCCACAGCATTTGGATCGAACGCGCCAGGGGCACTATCATCGGCCACGCCGATACTACGTACACGGTAGAGACAGTTTGCAGCATTCTTAAGAAGGGCGCTGTCTGCTGGATGACCATGGCCGCCGACGATGCAGCGCTACAGACCTTCGAGCACGGTGCGGTGGCTCTGGATGACGATGCAGCGACGGCGCTGGTTCCGGCGAATGCTTTTCAAAAGAATCCGTAATAAGGCACGGTGGATGGACGGGCGAGAGGGGCACCTGGCGTTGTGTTTTGCTGTGCGGGGACGGTGGTAGACTGGTTGCCATATGAAAACCCGCCTTTTTGCCGCGCTTCTCGTCCTTTGCGCCGCTACGCTTGCGGCGCAAGCGCCCGCCACCCCTGACACTGCCCCCATTCCGCCTCCGCCTCCAGTTGCACTGGCGCACAGCAGCGATCTCGGTTTCAGCTACAGCGTTCCATCGGACTGGGAGGTTGTGGACACCTCGCCGATGCTGCCGACGGTGATACAGCAGGCGGCCAGGGATTACGGAAGCGAGGCTGAAAAGATAGCTGCTTGTGTCCAACTGCCGCTGATGGCCCACCATGGCAACCCGCCATCGGCCATTGCTATCGTGGGGCTGTCTTTTGACTGCATGGGACACTCGTTTACGGCCACGGATCTTCCGAGCATTGCTTCCGGCGTATCTGAGGGCCTGAAGAAGAACATCCAGGTTGTCAATCCGGTTAATAACACCTACACGCTGGGCAGCCACAGCATGTGGATTGAACACGCCTCCGGCTCGCTGATCGGCCACCCGGAGATCAAGCGAACCATGGAGACGGTTTGCAGCGTTCTCAAGAAGGGCGTTGTTTGCTGGATGACGATGGCAGCCGACGATGACGCGCTGCAGACCTTCGAGCAAGGCACGGTGATGCTGGATGACGATGCAGCGACGGCGCTGGTTCCGGCTGACGCGCTGCAAAAAAAGCCGTAACCATCAATCAGGAATCTGCCGAGCCCCTGTTGCCTGCAAGCCAGGAGATTACTGCGTAGACGGCCAGGATCGCACCTATCACCGCCAGCGAAAGCGTGATGGGCACTTCGATCCAGCGGGCGGCGAACATTTTGAGCGCCACAAAGACCAGTAGCACGGCCAGGCCATAGTGGAGGTAGCGGAAGCGATTGAGCAGCGAGGCCAGGGCCAGGTAGAGCGAGCGCAAGCCGAGAATGGCGGCGATGTTTGAGGTGTAGACCACGAAGGGATTGTGGCTGACGGCCAGCACGGCGGGGATGGAATCGACGGCGAAGAGCAGGTCGGTAACTTCGACGGCGAGAATGACGGGCAGCAGTGAGCCGTGAGCTGGTTGTAATTTGCGAATCCACCCCGGAATTGCCGCGTAGGACACGCCACCGCGAATGAGCCGCCAGGCCGCATAGAGCAGAATCAGGCCGAAGAGCCAGGTGATCCAGTCAAAGCGGCGCAGCAGCGTGATGCCCGCGGCGATGAAGAGCGCGCGCAGAACGACGGCTCCGGCTACTCCCCAGAGCAGGGCGGTGTGCTGGCGGCGCGGCGAAATGCGGAAGCCCTGGAAGAGGACCATGAAGACAAGGAGATTGTCGACGCTGAGAGAGGCTTCAATGGAGTAGCCAGCAACGAATTCGAGCGCCGTCTGATGGCCGCGGGTGATGGCGATCCAGGCGGCGAAGCCGGCTGCGGCTAAGACCAGCAGAGCGGTCCAGAGCCAGACGAGGGTTTGGGCGCGGCGATTCTCAGTTCGGCGGCCGGGCAGCAGTGAGTCAGCAAGAAGCAGAGCCGCCACTACAGCGTGAAATCCGAGCCACCAAATCCAGGAGACACCGGCAATCATCATGGGAGGACCTCAGGAGGCGCGGCCGGTCTTGTTCAGTTCGCTGTAAAAGCCCAGATCCGCGCCGTGGAGAGTTTTGACGATGTAGAGAACCTGCCCGTAGTGCATGGCGAAGTGCTCCACCACCTGGTAAACAGCATCAAGGCCGCTGACTTTGTAACCCTGAATTTCGTAGGGAGCAGTCAAATCGGCTGGGGTGAGCCGCGCAAGGACTTCCGACGCTTGTTGCATGGTTGCGCCGAGTTGGCTGAGAAGCGCGGATGCTGAAATCGATTCACGCTGATTGAATTCCGCGGGACGATTGCGGCGATCCTCCAGCCGGTTGAACGAAGCCACCAGCCACTGGCGCACATTTCCGTTGAGATGCAGGAGCAGATTGCCGATGCTGTTGCAGGCTTCGCTGGGACGCCACCAGAGTTGTTCCTCGGTGAGCGATTCGACGCTATTCTTGAGCCGGGGCCAGTATTGCTCAAGCAGCTTTTGGCGGGAATGCACGAGAAAAAGCTGTGCGACGTCTGCGGGCGTGGTTGTCATTGGTTTGCCTCTTGTTTATCGCAGGTTGATCAGCCGGATGGTTTCCATAAAGACGTCGCCGTCGATGGTAAGGCTGTGGGCGCTGATCTTGTCCATGGTGTCCTGGGCGGTGTGGTGATAGCTGTTGTTGGGGCCGTAGTCGAGGTCGATGATGTCGATGGAGGGGACGCCGCGCTGGACGAAGGGCAGGTGGTCGTCGCTGATCGGCTCGTCCATCTTGAAGAAGTGTTTCTCATAACCGAACTTCTTCGCTGCCTGCCGGAGCAGCGAAACTAGCCAGTCCGTGGAGTTGGTATCGCGTTGAATGTCCAGATCCTTGTCGCCGATCATGTCGGCCAGGATGAAGGCTTTGATTTTGGCCAGGGTTCCATCGCGCGCCCATTTTGCGGCCAGGTGGCGTGTGCCGTAGAGCGAATCGGAGTCGGTCCAACTCTGGATGGCCTCTTCGCCATCGTCGAAGAGCAGCCAGACCGAGTAGCCGTCGAGCTTCTTTCCGCCCGCGGTCTCGACGCGCAACTGATCGGCGATGGCCATCAACAGGCCGGTGGTGGAGCCGCTGTCGTTGGCGCCGACGTAATTAATGTTTTTGAGCCAGTAATTGGTCTCGTAGTGCGTGGCCAGGACGATGATGCCGTCCTTTTTGCCGGGGAAGCGCACGATGAAGTTGCACATGGGGACCGGGCCGATGGGCGTGGAGGCGGTGAAGGCGTCTTCTTCGAGCCGGTCGTGCTGAAAGTGAGCGCGCAAGAAAACTTCGGCTTTGTCGTGACCGGGGCTGGTGGGCCAGCGCGGGCCGATGGCGACAAACTGGCGAGCGTAGTCGAGAGCTTTGGCGCCGTTGAAGTGGGGTTGGGCGGGAGCTTTTGCGTCGTTGACGTGCGGCTGGGCGGGGGCGAAGAGGGGGGCGAGTAGGAGAAGAGTAAGAACGACGCTCATCCAGATTTTAGGATTCCCAGGTCCCCAAATGCGAGGGACCTGGGGCACCCGAATATTTTTAAAAATACCGCGCATCGTAATTCGTGGTATCCCACCCTTGCCGCAAAAACAAACACGCGGCAAGGATGGGGCACCCAGCAATTGTGCCGCTACATTCTTCCAAAACGAAAATAAACTCATTTTGCGGTCTCCTTGGCTTCCCTGGCTTTGCGACGCGCGGGATGTACCCACCATGCGATTCCGATGCCCAGCAGATAGAGCGCCAGCATGGGGAGGGCGTAGATGCACATGGTCCAGGGGTCAGGGCTGGGGCAGATGATGGCCGCCACCAGAAAAACGGCAAGAATGGCGTAACGAATGTTGCGCCACAAAAAGCGCGGGGTGACTATACCGAAGAGCGCAAGGAAAAAGATGAGCACCGGCAACTCAAAGCTGATGCCCAGGCCGAGGATGATGGAGAGAAAGAAGCCGGAGTACTCCTCGATGGTGACCATAGAGGTGAAGTTGTGGCCGAAGTTCACGATGAGGATTTGCATTGCGCCGGGCAGGACCCAGTAATAGCCGAAGGCGGCTCCGGCGAGAAACAGGCTGACGGTGGCGGCCATGAAGGGAACCACAAAGCGCCGCTCTTTCTGGTAGAGCCCCGGCGCGATGAACATCCAGACCTGATAGAGGATGAGGGGCGAGACCAGAATCGCTCCGGCGATGAACGTAACCTGTAGGTCCAAGTTCAAGGGGTCCATGGGGTGGGTGAAGACCAGAGACTTGCCGATGTGGGTGAGCGGGGCCTGGATGAAGGCGACGAATTGGTCACGAAAGCTCCATGCCGCGGCGAAACCCAGCACCAGAAAGATGGCCGAGCGAATGATGCGCTTGCGCAACTCGTCGAGATGCTCCATCAGGCTCATGCCGGGCAGTTCCGCTCGCTCGGCGACAGCCTCGCGCGCTTTGCCGATGGCCTCCGCGGGATCAATCATGAGCGTCTCCTCTGCGCCTTGCTGGCCTTTTTCGCCCGGGCTGGCGCCTTGGTCGCAGCCTTTTTGCTCGTAACAGTGCGGACGGATTTCTTTGCTGCCGGAGGCTTGGTTTGCGCTGACTTTTTACCTGGCCGCGCCGCCGGAACCGGCTCACCGGTGGAGGGAGGGAGAATGCGCGGATAGGGTTCTTCCGCCGGGGCATCTGTAGCGGCTGCGGTCGCGGGAGGGTAAGGGATCTCAGCCGGGTAGGGACTTGCAGCGGGCGCTGCAGAGGCTGATTCCGGAGCAGGAGAAACCGAGGCAGGCTGCGGGGAGGAGGCCAGCGCGCTCAGCCGCTCTTCTTCCTTCTTGCGGCGGTCGGCCTCCTCGGCAACGCGCAGTTCCTCTTCCATCTGGAACTTGAAATCGTTGGAGGCCTTGCGGATCTCGTACATGATTTTGCCGATCCTGCGGCCGATCTCCGGCAGCCGGCGAGGGCCGAAGACCACCAGCGCCAGCACCATGAGGATGATGGAGTTTTCAAATCCCAGGCTGGCAACTTGGATTGTTGGCGGCATCACCATGAAAACTCATGATACCTGCCCGCGCATGGGACGAACAACCGGAGGCATTGCCCGGTCTCAGGATTGCTGAGCAGTGGCTCGCAATGCACCCAAATAATTGCGGAACTTAAGATTACGCCTGGGCGTATCATTCATATCGGAGCGGGAGCACGGGATAGCCCTGCCCGGAATGAGGTAACAATGAAGCGGATTGCGATTGCGATTCTTTTTGGCCTGGTTGCGGGTGCGATTTGCGCATCTGGTTTATTCTATGGCGGCATACTGAAGTTTTCGGTTGTCACTTTGGTTTGGGTCCTGCTGAACAGGGCGGTGATGGGCTTTGCCATTGGCGCCTCGGGGCTGAAACTGCATTGGGCCTGGAACGGCATCGTCATGGGGCTGATTGTCGGATCGATCTTCTCCTATTTCATGTTCATGAATGTGGGAATGGGTTTGCTGCCGCCGGTGAATTTTCTGGTTAATGGACTCTTCGGGTTGATGATCGAGTTCTTCACGACGGTAGTCTTCAAGCAGCCGTCGCCTGCGCGGGCAAGATAACGGACCGTCCACGTCGGATTGAGCTTGTACTGAACTGCGGGAGTGAATCCGGAGATAGCATTCCGGGCAGGGGCGTGCGCCAAGCGGTGGGGCGAGCTTACTCCTTGTTTTTCAGTCCGTTAGATAATATATTCACGTTTTTGTTACACTAATAGGTAAGTGGAAGCGGCCTTTGCCGGGCAGGATTTCTCTTCGGAATCCAACGGCCGAGTGCCGCGTCTAACTGTTAAAGGCTTGCAACAACCCCGTGGATGGGGGCGCTCGAGAAGCTGCCGGGAGCAAGAGCCGGCAAGTTTCAAACAGAGTCAGCGCATCCACTGCAAGCCGTGAATTGCTTTCAACATCCCCGTCTGCTGCTCCGATAAGGGGCGAGTGGACTGAAGGCGGAATACGGTGAACTTGGTTATCGACGAACTCACAGCGGCCTCGCCGGAGGCCGGCAGTGCATGCAGCCTGGAAAATTACCTGGCGCTCCCCGACCATACGATGGACAGCCGCATTGCGGAAGCGCGCGCGCGGCTGGGCGCGACAACTCTGATTCTTGGCCACCACTACCAGCGCGACGAGGTGATTCGCTTTGCCGACGCGACGGGCGACAGCTACAAACTCTCCCGAATCGCCGCCGAAACGGACGCGAAATACATTGTTTTCTGCGGCGTGCACTTCATGGCGGAGAGCGCGGACGTGCTGGGGCGCGAAGGGCAGCAGGTGATTTTGCCTGACCTGAACGCGGGCTGCTCGATGGCCGATATGGCCGAAATCTCGCAGGTTGAGGCCTGCTGGGAGGCGCTGGAGCGGCTGGGGCTGGCGGACGGGATTGTGCCGCTGACGTATATCAACTCGACAGCGGCCATCAAAGCCTTCTGCGGCGAGCGTGGCGGGCTGGTCTGCACTTCGTCGAGCACGCGAGCTGCTTTCGAGTGGGCATTTAAGCGCGGCAAACGGATTTTGTTTTTGCCCGATCAGCACCTGGGCCGCAATACCGGCTACGCCATGGGCATTCCGCTGGAGGAGATGGCGGTTTGGGATCCGTGGGGTTTGCAGGGCGGACAGACGAAGGAAAAGCTGGCGGCGAGCCACGTGGTGCTGTGGAAGGGACATTGCGCGGTGCATCAGCGCTTTTTGCCCAGCCACGTGGATGCGGTGCGCGCAAAATATCCCGGCATCAAGGTGATTGTGCATCCTGAGTGCCGCTTCGAAGTTTGCCAAAAGGCCGACGCGCAGGGCTCAACGGAACGGCTGATTGCGCTGGTGGAGCAGGCGCCAGCGGGACAGATCTTTGCCGTGGGGACTGAAATTCATTTGGTCAACCGCATGGCGCGCAGATTTGCCGCCGAGGGCAAGAAGATTATCACGCTGGACGATACCGGCTGCCTGTGCACGACGATGTATCGCATCAGCCCGCAGCACCTGGCCTGGGTTCTGGAAAATCTTGTCGAGGGCCGCGTGGTCAACCGCATCCAGGTGAAGCCGAGCGTCAAGCACTGGGCGAAAGTTGCGCTGGACCGGATGCTGGAAGTGGGATGAAAATTTACTTGCTTTTGTGGACAGGATCGGGATAGCCTGTCCTTCCAGGCAATCGGTTCGCGGAACCTTCCCCAAAGTTTCCCCTGCTGCCTGCTGAGTGCGTTTGTGGAAGGACGTAGAATACCGCGAAATCTGAGTTGGGCGGATGACGCTCGCCGGACAAGGTTGCCGTGGCACGGAGTCCCCCAATGAACGCCCTCACGATGCGCAGCCTTCAATCGGTCGCCCTTCTGGCGGCTTGCCTTAGCCTCTTCACTTCCGGTTGTGGCCACCCAACCGCGATCATCAGCGCCACCACAGCGCCTCCAGCCATAGGTTCAACTGACACCGCTCACCCGACAAACCTGCCCGGCGTTCCTTTTTACATCAAGCGCGGAATGTGCAAGCGTGAAACCATTTGGGCCGAGCCCAAGCACACTCTTCAACTGGCGATTCTTCAGGACGGCAAGCCCGCCGCAACGCGCAGCATCACCTACCCGCACTCCTTTCAGCAGAATTCCGAACTGGAGACATTGGTTGAGAATCTGAATCTGCTTGCCGTCCCGCCCAAGGACAGCGATCCGGCCAAGCTCTGCCAAACGGTTAACGATGTCGCCAACCAATGGAAAGCCCTGGCCGAGGCCGCTAAACAAGCCAAACGCCCGTGCGATGTAGTGTCAAAGCAGTCTAACGAGTGCGAATCCCTGGTGGCGGCGGAGAGGACGGGCGACATTCTGCTTGTCAGCAATTCGGCAAGCATTGTCGCGGAGGTGGACTATGAGCACGTCTACTACATGAACACCCGAACGCCCTGGATCGGCAGCGCGTCGGTCGATACCAAGCTGAACTTGGATGGAACCCTGAGCGAAGGGAATGTGCAGGTCACCGATCAGACCTGGAGCACTATCCTGGGAACCGTCAACGCGCTGGCGGGCGACTTTACTACCTTCGCCAGCGCGAAGTTCACGGCACCGGCAGCCACGGGGAATGAACCTATTGAGAACTGCACGCCGTCCTCCGGCTGGCCCGTTCCGAGCGTGGATGTGGTTTACCGGATCACGTCCTCGACGGAGGTTTACCTCCATGATCATGAGCTGGAAGATCCGGGCCTTGGAGCCTCCTGCAAGCCGCTCGATGGCGGTGTGACGGAGGGCAATGTTACGATTACCAAAAAGGACGCAAGCCCCGCCAAGGATGACGCAAGCACCATCAAAGTCTCTGGCACGGTGACACTGCCCAAAGCCGATCCCGCCACCAAAAAGTAAAATCCATCACGCCGTATGGCCTGTTGTAACCATCCCATGAGCCCTGCTTCTGGAGTATCCTAGAGGCAGGGCAACTATTATGAAGACCTTCACGCTCGAAGAAGCGCAATCTCTGTTGCCGGTGATGGAGTCGCTGTTGAAGCGCGCAATCGAGGGCAAGCAGTTGGCCCAGCAGGCGGAGTCCGGCCTCTCTGAGCTGGCCCGGCGCATCTATCTCTCCGGAGGCATGAGGGTGGACACGGACAAGGTGGCCAAACTGCGTGCGGATCTGGAGGGGCAGGTGCAGCAGGTTCGCGAGAGCGTTGCCGAGATCGACGCCATCGGCGCGCAGGTGAAGGATCTGGATACCGGATTGCTGGATTTTCCCTGCCGACTGGAAGATCAGGTCGTACTGCTGTGCTGGCGCATGGGCGAGCCGGCCATCGAGCACTGGCACCCGGTGGACTCCGGCTTCAAAGACCGCCAGCCTGTGGATGAACGCTTTCACCGCCGCTCCACCTCGGGAAACCGGCCGAATTGAAAAAACAGGGAACAGGGAATAGGGAATAGGGAATAGGGAGTAGGGAGTAGGGAGTAGGGAGTAGGGAATAGGACCGCTTATTAGTTTTGTCCCGAATAACATTCTGGAAAATAATCCCAGCTTTTCTTCGCAAATTCTTTCTTATAAGAGAGAACTCTGCTTTGCAGCTGGTTCTTCTGCACTGCTGCGGGCATGCAGGCGGGCAATCCTACTATCCCACCCTAGCCGCAAAAACAAATACGCAGCGAGAGTAGGGCACACATCAGGCAGCACGGCGTTCCGGATTTCCGTCAACAACGAGAGATTCCAGGCTGCGGTAGAGATTGCTCTTCCGCAGCATTTTTTGTTTTGAAGGCCTGATTCTACTTCCAGGTTTCGAAGACGATGGGCTCGTGTCTGGTGAAGAGCGAGTGCTTGAGGAAGTTCTGGTCATCGCGATGGGGAAAGTCGTTGCGGAAGTGAGCGCCACGGCTCTCGGTGCGGGCCAGGGCGGAGAGCAGGATGACGCGAGCCACGCAGCTCATGGCCAGGGCCTCGGTCAAGCGGCGGCTTCCCTTGTTTTGCGCCGCCAACTCAGAGAGAGCGTCCGCGCAGGCCTGCTGAGCGGCGATGCCGAGGCGCAAGGTAGAGTCCTCGCGCAGCAATCCAGCGTAGGCCCACATGGAAGTTTGCAGGCTGGCGATGATCTTTTCCAGATGCTCTTGCTTCGCAGAGGTCAAGGGAATGGAATCGGGCGAAGCCGTACTGTGGGGCGCGTTTGCAGTGCGCAAGACCAGGCCGTCGCTGAGCATCGATTGCGCCGCGCGGGCTCCGAAGACGAGACCTTCAAGCAGCGAGTTGGATGCCAGGCGGTTGGCGCCGTGGACGCCAGTGCAGGCGGCCTCTCCAGCGGCGTAAAGGCCGGGCAGGGTGGTGCGGCCGTAGAGATCAGTGCGGATGCCGCCCATGAGGTAGTGCGCGGCGGGGCGAACGGGGATGAGGTCGCGGCTGAGATTGAGCGAGTAGTGCGCCAGGACGGCGCTGATGCCGGGAAAGCGGTGGCGCAGGTCGATGCCCTGGACATGGCGCATGTCGAGATGGACGACGCGGGATTTAGCGGCGGTTGCGCCCATGCCCTCGCGCGCGATGGCGCGAGCCACAACGTCGCGGGGCGCCAGCTCGAGCAACGGATGATAGCGCTGCATGAAGCGCTCGCCGCGATCGTTGAGCAGGATTGCGCCCTCGCCGCGCAGGGCCTCGGAGAGCAGGAAGCGCGGCGCGCCGGGGAGCGAGAGGGCAGTGGGGTGGAATTGATAGAACTCCATGTCGGCCAGAACAGCGCCAGCTTGAGCAGAGAGGGCGATGCCGTCGCCGGTTGCCACAGCGGGGTTGGTGGTGTCGGAGTAGACCTGGCCCGCTCCACCGGCGGCCACGAGGACGGCGCGAGCGTTGATGCGCTGCTGGAGCCGCGGACGGCGGTCGCAACTGAGCAGGTCGGCGCCAATAACGCGGCCGTCGGCGACGATGAGGTTGGTGACCGTGGTCCACTCAGCGAAACGGATGCGCTTGTGGACGCGCGCAAAGGCGGCCAGGGAGCGGCTGATCTCGGCGCCGGTGGCGTCGCCGTTGGCGTGCAGAATGCGGGCGATAGAGTGAGCGCCTTCGCGGGTGCGCTGCAGTACTCCGGCTTCGGTATCAAAGCGCGCGCCCCACTCCATCAGCTCGGCCACGCGGACCGGCCCCTCGGCTACCAGCGCCTGGGCCGCGGGACGGTAAACCAGCCCATCGCCGGCATTGACGGTGTCATCGAGGTGCAGCGCAACGTCCCGGTCGCCTTCCATGGCCACGGCGATGCCGCCCTGCGCATAGTGGGTGTTGGACTCGGCGACGGACTCCTTGGTGACGACCAGGACCTCGCCGTGACGGGCCAGTTCGACGGCCGCACGCAACCCGGCCACGCCCGCCCCCATCACCAGAAAATCAACCTGCGACGAGACTGCCATCAGGGTTAAGGCTATCACTGGAGGGCGGGGATCAGCAGGATGGCGGTGAGTGCAGAAGTGTTTCTTATTGCCCAGAATCGGTCCCTGTTGCTAGGGTCAAATTCGCTTTCATCGGCATTCGGCATGGAGCATTCGTATCAGGCGGGCAGTCAGCCTGCCCGCCCGATATAAGGCGATTCCTATGCCTTACCTGCAGTGGAGGGTGAAGTTGATCTTCTGCGCGGCCTTGTTGGGAGAATCGATGACGAGATCTTCCCAGCCCTTGAAATCAGCGAATCTTGGTGTGTTCGCGCCTAAGTCCCAAGTCGTTATTACATCCTCCGAAGTGTTGGCTCTGGGCAAATCCTTTTGCCCCGGAGGAGCCTGAGCGCCATCGCTCCTTTCAAAGTGATACTTGATTTCCATGGGCGCCGTGGCAAGAACACCCCAGGCGAATTGCAATTGCACCGGGCATGCTCCTGTGTAAACAAAGTCCTTAACGATCTGGCCGTTATTAGTCAAGGCCCATCCGCCGATCCGGACAGTCGCCGGAGTGCAGTGGAGGGTGAAGTTGATCTTTTGCGAGACCCTGTTGGGAGAATCGATGACGAGTTCTTCCCAGCCTGTGAAGTCAGCGAATCTCGGTATGTTCGCGCCCAAGTCCCAAGTCGTGATTACATCTTCCGAGGTGTTGGCTCTAGGCAAGCCCATTTGCCCTGGAGGCGCCTGTGCGCCATCGCTTCTTTCAAAGTGATATTTGATTTCGGTAGGCGCCGTGGAAAGGACGCCCCAGGCGAATTGCAACTGGACCGGGCATGATCCGGTGTATACAAAGTTCTTGACGATCTGGCCGTTATTAGTCAATGCCCATCCGCCGATCCGGACAGCTTGGGAGTGGGCAATCTGGCTGACAATTGCCATACAGAAACAAATGCCAGCTATGCATACGATCCTTACTGCTTTCATTTTCTCTCCTTTGACCCCGTAGTGCAGGATGTCGGTGGGGTTTGCCGACAGTTCGCCAGTGTATAGAGCAGCGCCTGATACTTGCAAGAGTTATTTCAACCCTTCTTCAAGCCGATAATTGCTTTCGCTTAACAAGAGCTAATCCTATGATTCTTCAAGCTGTATTGCCAATTCTGCTCCGAATCAGCCTGGTCGAATCGATCGGGTAACTCGCCCAGGCGTGCATTAGGATAAAAGTACTGTGCAGACGATACGAGTCAAGACGACTTCGGCGAAGTACGACGTGATTACGGGCAGCGGGCTGGTCCAGTCGCTCGGGCGGCGCATCGAGCGGGTCTGCGGCAGGCTGCCGCGACGGGTCTTTGTGCTGACTTCGGCGCCGGTTTGGGGGCTGTGGGGCCATTGCATGGAGCAGACCTTTTCTGAGGCTCCTGTTGTCCTATTTCTGGAGCCCGGCGAGAAGCATAAGACGATGAAGAGCGTGGAAGGCCTGTTGCGGGAGATGGCGCAGGCGGGCGGGGATCGCGGGAGCCTGCTGATTGCCTTTGGCGGCGGGATTGTGGGCGACGTGGGCGGGTTTGCGGCCTCGATTTTTATGCGCGGGATTCCATACATTCAGGTCCCGACGACGTTGCTGGCGCAAGTGGATTCGTCGGTGGGCGGCAAGACGGGCGTGAATCTGCCGGAGGGCAAGAACCTGGTGGGCAGCTTCCATCAGCCGCTGGCGGTCTTCGCCGATATGGTCGTGCTGCAGACGCTGCCGGAGCGCGAGCTGCGGGCCGGGCTGATGGAGAGCGTGAAGGCGGGGATCATCCGCGACCGGTCTCTGGTGCGCTTCATGGAAGAACACGCGGACGCGGTGCTGAGGCGCGACGCGAAGGCGTTGGAGAAAGTGATTGCCGCGTCGATTCGCATAAAGGCCGAGGTGGTGAACCGGGACGAGCGCGAGAGCGGTCTGCGAATGATTCTGAACTTTGGGCACACGGTGGGGCACGCGCTGGAGCAGGCAACCGGCTACAAGACGCTGCTGCACGGCGAGGCGGTGGGGTGGGGGATGGTGGCCACGCTCTACCTGGCGCGCGAACGGGGGACGATTTCGAGAGGCCAGTTCAAGCGGCTGGAAAATCTGATTCATCTGTATGGGCCACTGCCAGCGTTGAAGCTGAAGGCGAGCAAGGTGGTGGGAGCTACGGGCGGCGACAAGAAGAATGTGGGCGGGGTGAGACGGTTCGTGCTGCCGCTGGGAATTGGCGATGCGGGCGTGGTGGAGGACGTGACGGCGGCGGAGTTAGAGGCCGCGGTGAGGTACGTGGTGGGGCAGGCGAAAGGAAAATCATGAAAACGGTGAGGTTTATCAGCTACTTCTTTCTACTGATTTGTCTTTCGGCAACAGCTCTCGCCCAATCGCAGTTTGCCGGAAAGTGGCAAATGAAGGCCGTTCCGGTGACAGGTAAGCCGCCAATCACGATTAACATTGTTGTGATCGAAAACAAACTTAGTGGAACCATGCTTTGGGTTCGGCCGAATGGCGCGCAAGATGAATTGCCAATAGTAAATCCTGAGGTGAATGGAAACATATTGAAGTTCCATACAGAGAATCCGTCCTCATTCGATTGGCGCTTGACTCTAGGGAAGAGCGGGCGAATAGCGTTTCTCCATGGCAACGCCCGACCAGGAGAGGGCGGAAAAATGGTCATCGAGTATAAGTTATGGAAGAAATGCTAACGATTAGAGTAGTAAACATTGAGTTTGTGGTTTCCCACCCTTGCCGCAAAAACAATAACGCGGCAAGGATGGGGCACCCAGCTTTTTGAGATTGACAGAATGAAAACGAAAGGCCGCAACGCTGAATGCCCACAACCGGAGCCAAGCCGCAAGGAGCAACCGACGAAGCCAGCGCGGCGCGGGCTGTGCGGGAGATGTTCGATGCGATTGCGCCGCGATACGACCTGCTGAATCATGTTCTGTCAATGAATGTCGACCGGCTGTGGTGGCGGAAGACGGCGCGGAGATTTCGGGCGGTGTTGGCTAATCCCGATGCGGCGGTGCTGGACATCTGCTGCGGCACGGGCGATATGACCATGGCGCTGCTGAAGCGGCGGCCACGAGGCGCGCGACCCATTCTTGCGGCGGATTTTGCGCGCAATATGCTGAGCCGCGGAACGCGAAAGTTTGGCGTGGGCGCGCGGAATGCGGGCGAGCCGTATGCGGCAATTGCAAGGCCGTACGCAGTACCTCTGGAGGCCGACGCGCTGCACTTGCCGCTGCGCCCGGAGTCGCTGGACCTGATTGTGACAGCATTCGGCTTCAGGAATCTGGCCAACTACGAGGCTGGCCTGAGGGAGTTTCATCGCGTGCTGAAGCCGGGAGGGCAATTGGGGATTCTGGAGTTCAGCGAGCCGGGCGGGCTCATCGGCAAGGCCTACGCGGTTTACTTCCGGCGGGTGCTGCCGGCCATCGGGCGGGCGATTTGCGGCAAGGACGGGGCATACAGCTACTTGCCGGTTTCGGTGGGCAATTTTCCCGCGCCAGAGGAGATGCTTGCGCTGATGCGCAAGGCGGGCTATGAGCAGTGCGCGTGGCAGCCCTACACTTTTGGTATTGCGGGGTTGTACACGGCGCGGCGCGGCGCTGTAGCCTAGAAACGCGATGGTTTACGAAACCTCCAAAGTGGCTGGGTTTTCCGCGGAGAAGCGGCGGGTGGCGCTGCACTCCATGCTGGCGGCGGCGGCGATGACGCTGCTGAAGCTGGGCGCGGGGTTGCTGTCGGGTTCGCTGGGTGTGCTGTCGGACGCGGCCCACTCCGGGCTGGACATGGTGGGCTCGGCGCTCACCTTTTTTTCCGTGCGGGTAAGCGACAAGCCGGCCGACGAGGACCACACCTACGGCCACGGCAAGTTTGAGAACTTCTCGTCTTTTGGAGTGGTTCTGCTGATGGCCGTCTCCAGCGGGTGGATCATATGGGAAGCGATTGAGCGGATTCTGCACCCCACGAGGGAGCTGCAAAATCTGGGTTGGCCGGCCGTGGTGGTGGCGGCGTCGATTGGAGTGGACTACTGGCGGTCGCGGCGGCTGCGGGCGGTGGCGGAGAAGACCGGGTCGTCGGCGCTGGCTACAGACGCATTTCACTTTGCGAGCGACATCTGGTCGTCGCAGGCGGTGCTGTGCGGGCTGGGGGCAAGCTGGCTGGGAGCGAGGTACGGCATTGGTGTATTGCGCTACGCGGACCCGCTGGCGGCGGTGGTGGTTTCGATGCTGATTATGCGGCTGACCGTGCGGCTGGGGCGCGAGGCGGTCAGTGTGCTGCTGGATGAGATTCCCGCCGAGACACGAGGGCGGCTGATTGAAGATGTGGCACGGGTGCCGGGAGTACTCAGCGTGGAGCAGGCGCGGGTGCGGAGGGCCGGGGCTGGTTATTTCGCGGACCTGACGGTAGCATTGCCGCGGCGGTTCACCTTTGAGCACACCGGTGAGCTGGTGCAAGCGGCCACGGAGGCTGTGCATCGCACGCTGCCGGAGGCCGATGTGGTGATCCACACGGTGCCGAGGCAGGCGCGGGCGGAGAGTATCTTCGACCGGGTGCGTGCGGTGGCGGCGCGCAACAACGTGAGCGTGCACGAGCTGAGCGTGCAATCGCACCAGGGGAGGCTGCGCGTGGAGCAGCACCTGGAGCTAGATGAAGCGCTGCCGCTGCTCAAGGCGCACGATTTTGTCTGCGCGCTCGAAGCGGAGATCTTGCGCAAGGTTCCGGAGATCGACGGGGTTCTGACGCACATCGAGAGCGAGCCGGCGACGATTGAACCGCCGGGAGAGCGGGTGGCTGCGGATCGCCGTATCGAGCAGGCGATGAAAGCGGCAGCAGCGCAGATTCCGGAGATTATCGACGTGCACGAGATTCTGGTGAGCCGCTCGGCCGAGCACATCCAGGTTTCGTGCCATTGCACGCTGCCTGACGATCTGACGATGGAGCGGGTTCACACCGCTATCACCGAACTGGAGGACCGCTTCAAGCTGGAGTGCCCGGAGGTCTACCGGGTGACGATTCATCCCGAGCCGGTGACGGATAATTTGCGGTGAGGGCGGGATGGCTTCACATCTCGCGAAGAGCGGATTGTCGGAGATCGGAGAGTTCAGCCATGATGCAACGTCCGGTTGTGAATTTTTTTCAGATAGCGTCGCTGGTGATGCTGCTGGTGGCCGTGGCGCTGGGATCAGCTGTTTTCGCCATGCGATTCGCCATTCACGGGGTAGAGGTGAAGGTTCCGGCGCTCAAGGGGATGACCGAGGCGGAGGCGCGCAGCCAGACCTCGGGGCTGGGGCTGAACCTGGACGTGGACAATCTCTACTACTCGTCAGACGTTGCCGCGGGACACATTCTTTCGCAGTCGCCGGCGGCGGGAACGGTGGTGCGGCGGGAGTGGCGGGTGCGGGTGGCGGAGAGCCGGGGACCGCAAAAGGTGGAAGTGCCGGAGACGGTGGGGCTGGATGAGCGGGTGGCGGCACTGCGGCTGCGGCGCGTAGGTTTGGAGGCGGGCATAACGGCGCGGCTTCCCTGGGGCAGGGCGGCCGAGGGGACGGTGATAGCCCAGGACCCACAGGCACATGCGCAAGGGATAGCGCGGCCTACTATCGACCTGCTAGTAGCAGCGCCGGAAGACAATACGCCGGACGGATTTGTCATGCCCAACCTGACCGGCCTGCCAGTGGTGACGGCGCAGGCGGAGCTGGCGCGGGTAGGCATCCATCCAGCGCGGCCCATATTTATGGATGTACCAATAGCGCCTGTGGGCACGGGCAACGCAGCGCCAGTGATGCCGGTAAAGCCGGGCTCGGTGATTGCGCAACAGCCCCCAGCCGGCGCGCGCGTGGCGCAGGACGATGTGGTGAAGCTTACGGTGGCGAAGTAGTTGTCCGCGAGGGCTTTCAGGCGGTTTTCTCGATCAAAGCAATATAGAAGCCGTCGGTGCGGAATGCGCCGGGGAGCAGGCGGAGCATGCCTTCGGGGGTGAGGCGGGCGTGCAGGCGTTCCGCACCGTCATTCGTGAGAATGCCCGTGCCAAGGAGAGCATCGATTCTGGCGCTGAGCGATAGCTGGTGTGCGTTCGGTATTGTGGCCAGAACAGCGGCGACGACCTGCTCGTTTTCTTCCGGCTCCAGCGAACAAGTCGAATAGACAACGAGGCCGCTGGGACGAACGGCGCGCAGTGCGGCAGTGAGAATCGCACGCTGGCGTTCGGCGTGGCGTACGAGATCGTTGGGGCTGAGGCGATGGCGAATCTCCGGGTTGCGGCCCAGCGTTCCGGTTCCGCTGCAGGGCACGTCGGCCAGCACGAGGTCGAAGGCGGAGTCTTCCGTGAGCATGGTTGCGTCGGCCAGGCGACATTCGATGCGGCCGGCGTGAGGGGCGAGGCGCGTGCGGAGCAGTTCCAGCCGTGGAGCGCTGGATTCCATGGCGACGATGCGAGCTTGAGGGTTGCGCTCGGCTAGGATGAGCGTCTTTCCGCCGGGCGCCGCGCAAGCGTCGAGGACGCTTTTCTCTTCTTGGTTGAGATTGTCGCTGACACATGAGGCCAGCTCGGCAACCAGTTGCGAGCCCTCGTCCTGGAGACGCACGCGGCCTTCGTGGAAGGCTTCGGTCGTGGTTACGTCACCGGTGACGACGGTGCGCGCGACGGTCAGCAATTGGCCGGGTTCGAAAACGATTCCGGCTGCGCGGAGTTCGGCCTCGTCGGCGGGGCTGGCGAGACGCACCGTGAGCACAGGTTGGCTCTGGCCGTGGCGGCAGATTGCGCGGGCGGCTTCGAGGCCGTAGAAGTTGATCCAGCGCTCAACCAGCCAGGAGGGGTGGGCTTGGGCGAGGGCCAAATCCTCAATGCTCCCCTCTAAAAAGTGAAACGGCGGAGCCTTGGCAAGCTTGCGCAGTACGGCGTTGACCATGCCGGAGGCAAAGCTGTGGCCGGATTGCTTGGCCAGTTCGACACTTTCGGAGAGGACGGCGCGGGCGGGGATGCGGTCCATGTGGAGCAACTGAAATGCGCCCAGGCGGAGAGCGATCAGGATTTCTGTATCGAGCTTGGTGTTGGGACGGGCCAGCAGCGCGCGAATCTGGTGGTCAAGCTGAATCTGCCAGCGAAGCACGCCAAGAACCAGCGCCGTGACCAGGTTGCGGTCGGGGGCCGAGAGCGCGTTGACGGCTTTGCCGCGCAGAAGATCGTCAGAGTGTGAATGGCCACGCTCGACAGCCATCAGAATCTGGAAGGCAACCTTGCGCGCTGGAGAGATTTGCGCCATAAGCCTCAGCCGAGCCGAGTGTCGGCGGGAAGATTGATTCCGCGGAGAAACTCGGCGGCTGCAAGTCGCTTCTTGCCTTCAAGCTGCACCTCGACGAGTTCCAACCAGGTGTTTCCGGCGCAGGCGACAAACAGGCGATGGTCCTGGATGCGAATCTGGCCGGGGAGGATGGAGGCGGGTTCGGCAAGAGATGATTCCTGAGAACTGGGCGCGTCCACCACCTCCATGCGGTGAACGATGAGCTTTTTGCCGTCGAGCGCGGTGAATGCGCCGGGCCAGGGCTGAAAACCGCGCCAGCGATTATGGAGTTCCGTTGCCGTGCGCGCGGCAAAATCCATGCGGCCGTCTTCGCGCGTGAGCAACGGGGCAAAGGAGGCTCCGGCATGATTTTGCGGCTTGGGCGTGATGGTTCCATCGTCCAGACCCGCCAGGGTCTTGACCACCAGCGGCGCGCCACCTACGGCTAAAACATCGAGGAGGTCAACCGCGGTCTGATGGGGAAAGATGGCGAGAGCCTGCTGCAGAAGAATGGGGCCGGTGTCGAGGCCTTCTTCGAGCAGCATGGTGGTGTTGCCGGTGACGGTCTCGCCCTTGGCCACAGCCCACTGGATAGGAGCGGCGCCGCGATAGCGGGGAAGCAGGCTGGCGTGCAGGTTGATGCAGCACAGACGGGGCAGCGCGAGCATCCAGGGAGGAATGAGGCGGCCGTAGGCGACTACGACGATGGCGTCGGGCGCGATGGCTTCGAGTTGCGCGCGAAATTCGGAGTTGTTGCGAATTGTTTCCGGTTGCGTGACGGGGAGGCCGGCGGCGAGCGCGGCCAGCTTGACGGGCGGAGCGGTGAGTTGCCGGTCGCGGCCCGCGGGGCGGTCGGGTTGGGAAACTACCAGGACGATTTCATAGCCAGCCGCCAGGAGCGCCTGAAGCGTGGGCACGGCAAACTGTGGAGTACCACAGAAGATCAACCTGAGGGGTTTCGTCATATTCGTCCCCGGGGCGAGTTTACCACTTGCCTTCGCGTTGCAGCTTGCGAATCTTGCGCAGGGCCAGGTCGCGCTTGAGGGCGCTCATGCGGTAGATGAACAACATGCCGTCTAGGTGATCGATCTCATGCTGGAAGCAGCGCGAGAGCACGTCTTCGCCGTCCATCTCGAACCACTTGCCCTTTTCGTCTTGAGCGCGGATGCGCACCTTGGCGTGACGCGTCACCTTCTCGCGAATCTCGGGAAAGCTGAGGCAGCCTTCCTCTTCGTAGACCTTACCCTCGCTGAAGATGATCTCGGGATTGATGAGCACAAGCTTGTCTTTGGGGTCCTTGCCTACGCTCAGGTCGATGGTTGTGAGGCGCTTGGACACGCCCACCTGCGGGGCTGCCAGGCCAATGCCCTGCTCGGCGTAGGTGGTCTCAAACATGTCGGCGATGAGCTTGCGCAGTTCGGCATTGAACTCGGTAACCGGCTCGCCGGGCCGCGCGAGCACCGGATCAGGATATTTGACAATCTTCAGAATCATCGGCTTCTGCGAATGGCTCCGTCTCTGCTCAATTCTCAATAGTTCCGTAATTGTTGGATGTATCCGTCGTAATTTCGTCGCAATTCCAGGACGGAATCGCCGCCAAATTTTTCCTGGGCCAGGCGGACGATGGTGAGCGCGACCATGGCTTCGCCGACCACGCCTGCTGCGGGGACGACACAAATGTCCGAGCGCTCGTAGCTGGCGCTGGTTGCCTGGCGAGTGTCAAAGCGGACCGATTCGAGAGGTTTGCGGAGGGTGGAGATGGGCTTCAGGTAGCCACGTACGACAACATCTTCGCCGTTGGAGACGCCACCCTCGATGCCGCCAGCGTTGTTTTGCGGGCGGGTGAAGCGTGTTGGTTTGCCGGTGTCTCTGTCGGCGTATTGAATGGGGTCGTGGACCTGCGAGCCGAAGGACTCGGCAGCCACGACGCCGCGGCCAATCTCGACGGCCTTGACGGCCTGGATGCTCATTACCGCGGAGGCGAGTTGGGAGTCGAGGCGCTCGTCCCAGTTAGCGTATGTGCCGAGGCCGGGCGGAACGTCATGCGCCACTACTTCGAAGATGCCGCCGACGGTGTCGCCGGTGCGGGAAGCCTCCTCGACCTCTTGCTTCATACGGGCCTCGGTGGCAGAATCGACGCAGCCGAGGACGACCTCGTCGCGGGCAGCGAGGGTGGCGATCTCCTCCCATTTGGCGGCGCGGTTGAGCGCCACGCGGCCCACGCGGATGGTGTGACTGGCGACCTCGATGCCGAGAATCCGCAGCATCAGCCTGGCAAAGGCTCCGGCAGCCACGCGTGCGGCAGACTCGCGGGCTGAGGCGCGCTCCAGTACGTAGCGGGCGTCGGGGAAGTTGTACTTGAGGGCGCCGGCGAGATCGGCATGGCCGGGACGCGGCGAGGCGACGGCCGGGTGCTTGGCGGGGTCGCCGGCCTCGACAGGGAGCTTGTCTTCCCAGTTCTTCCAGTCGCGGTTGACGAGTTCAATCGCGATAGGCGATCCGATGGTTTTGCCGTGACGGACGCCGGAGAGCACGTGGGCCATGTCGGTCTCGATCTTCATGCGCCCGCCGCGGCCGTAGCCCTGCTGGCGGCGCCACAGCTCGCGGTTGACGAATTCGAGATCGATGGGTACGCCGGCGGGCAGTCCGGAGATAAGGGCGATGAGGGCTTCTCCATGGGATTCGCCGGCGGTTGAGAAACGAATCATATCTTCTTGATTGTAACGGAGAGACAGTGGTCAGTGAACAGTGGTCAGTCAAAATGCCCGGTGAGCCTTCCCCGCCTGTTTGAAGCTTTCGTGTATTCTGCTTACGTGGTGATGAACTTCCCTGTTCCGCGCGATTCACGGCCAACTGATCACTGAGAGCTGACAACTGCCTATGAGCTACTTCCTCTTCAAGACCGAGCCTGATGTCTACTCATTCGATGATTTTCTGCGCGACAAGGAAACTGTCTGGGACGGCGTGACCAATCCCACCGCAGTGAAGTACCTGCGCGAGATGAAGGCAGGGACGAAGTGGATTTTTTCTCACACCGGCGAGGAGCGTACCGCCGTGGGAACCGGAACCGTGGTCAGTGTGGACCCCAGCAACCCCAAGGTTCCCATCGTGCGCGTCAAGGTGGGCAAGCGGCTCAGGCGGCCCAAGACCCTGGCGGTCATCAAAGCCGAACCGCTCTTTGCTAAATCGCCGCTGGTGCTGATTGGACGGCTTTCTGTCGTGCCGCTGACCGAAGAGCAGTGGGAGTGGTTTGTGGCTTAAGGGAACAAAAACACTGTACAGCAGGCAAATTGCACATATTCGTTGCGATTTCAGCGTAAAAGGTGGTAAGATATCCTTGTTTCCTTGAAAGAGGCAAATCATGCTGGCCAAATTGACCGTCAAAAATCAACTCACCCTCCCCAAGGCGGTGATTACCCGTTTCAGTGGGGTGGAGTACTTCGACGTCAGTACGGATGGCTCTGCGATCACACTTAAGCCGCTGCGGCCGAGCAAGGCCGATGAAGTGCGGCAGTACCTGGCCGACCTGGGGATCACCGAGCAGGACGTTACCGATGCGATTGCATGGGCGCGCGAAAGCCAGTGACCGACGCAAAGCGGCAGCGGGTTGTTTTCGACACGAACACCGTTATTTCCGCGCTTGTTTTCACGGCTGGGCGCTTGGTCTGGTTGCGGGAGCACTGGCGTGAGCGACGCTCGATAGCACTTGTATCCCATGTGACGGTGGCGGAATTGAAGAGGGTTCTCGGCTACCGCAAGCTCAAGTTGAGCGCCGAATACCAATATGAGTTGCTGAGTGATTACCTCAGCTACTGCGAAACCATCGAAGTGAAGGAAATCTGCCCTATCCAGTGCCGCGATGCGAAAGATCAACCCCTGCTGGACTTGGCGCAGAGCGGAAAGGCCGACATTCTCGTGACAGGCGACCGTGACCTGCTGGCGCTGGCTGGGCAGACGGCGTTTCTTATCGAGACGCCGGAAGCATATTGGCGCATGGTCTGCGGCGACGAAGAGAAGCCATAGTTCGATTTTTGCAATGACACACTTCCAAGTCTCAAAATCGAGAGCTGGGATGCCCATTTTCAATGACTGCAGAGCTTGGTAACTGTCAGCCTGTGCCCTTGAGCGATTTCTTAAGAATCATAACCGGGGCCACGAGGCGCCCCACACTCTTTCCACAGCTTTTCCCAATTCCAGATCCCTGCCTCCACCTTGTTTGGTAACGGAAATCCGAGCTGATGCGCGAGCATACACACCTGCCCGCGATGGTGGGCTTCATGAGAAATCATGTAGCACAGCATTTCCGGGCCAACCGGCCAAAGCTGACCCCAGCCGTCTCTGCGGAATTTCTCGATGCGGCGCCCGTCACCGCCGAGCGCTTCAGCGAGCATCTCCGCGCAGCGAGTGGCGCTCTCGGCTAATCCCTCACGGGCCTGCTGCGGCGTGCAGTGCGCGTTGTTGAGCTGGGTTGGAACTTTCAGGTGCGGAGCAGTAAGCCTGACCCACTTGGTGCGGACATTGTGCATGTGCGTGAAGATCGCCGCAATGGTGCGAACATTGCCGGGCGGTTTGACTGGCAGTTTCGCTTTCCAGGCGGCAGGATCAAGATTTTCGATAAGAAGCTGGTTGATGTGATCATTAGCAACAAAGATCTGGACTGCGGCTCGGCCTAGTTGAGTATGAACCTTTTGTACTCGCATGGTCACGGCTCCCTACTCCTTATTCCCTGCCTTCACCCAGCCACAGCTTGGTATTCAGCAACTGCCGCTGGTCGAGCGCCCAGACCTTGCCGGTCAGTTCGTCGGGTCCTTTGCCTTCGCGGATGCACTTGTCGAACTCGCCCTGCATGGCCTGCATCTTGGCGTCGAGATCGTCGAGGAAGCTGAGGGCCAGGGCTTCGGGGATCATGGGCAGCTTGGGCGAGCCGAACTCCAGTTTGCCGTGATGTGACAAAATCATGTGCAGGACCAGAGTTTTGAGGCGCGGCGGAAAGTTGGGCAGGCTGTCGATGGCGCGCTCGACCAGCGCTGTGCCGATGTGGATGTGGCCCAGCAGGACGCCTTCGACGGTGTAATCGAAGCCGGTTTCCCAAGAGAGTTCGTATAGCTTGCCGATGTCGTGCAGGATGACGCCGGTCATCAGCAGGTCGCGGTCGAGGAGCGGGTAGTGAGAAGCGACGCGGTCGGCCAGCGTCAACAAACTAATAACGTGCTCCAGTAGGCCGCCGAGCCAGGCGTGATGGAGCAGCCGGGCGGCGGGAGCTTCGCGATAGGCCTTTGCGAGGGCGGGGTCGGCGAGCATCGCTGTGAGCAGCCGCTTCAGGTTGGGATTGACGAGGCTGTCGACGAAGCCGAGAAGCTGACGCCAGAGCTCGGCCACATCGCAGGTGGTGGAGGGCAGCAGGTCGGATTTGTCCACCTCATTGGGCAACGCCACGCGGATCTGGTCGATCTTCATCTGCAGGCGGTCATCGAAGCGGGAGGCCGAGCCGCGAGCCTTGACCACGTCGCCGCGCTCGAAGTCTTTGGCGATGCGCGGGTCTCCAGGATCCCAGACGCGGCCTTCGAGCTGGCCGGTCTTGTCGCCCAGGATGAGGTTGAGGTATGGCTTGTTGTTCTTGGTGGTGCGTTGCTGCTTGGCCAGGACGATGAAGTAGCCGTCGAAGGACCGGCCTTCATCGAAGTTGGCCAGATCGGCGATGTAGATGTCTTTCATTCTGCCGAGAAGCTTAATTCATTGGGGCGGGATTGGGGAATAAATCGGTTAGGGCAGAATGTGGAGTTGACGATTCAGAAGAAGGGCGGCTAGGTTAACGGCAGGGATTTTTGCGGAAGGAATTGCTAATGAAAAGGATTTGTTGGGTGTTTGCGGGAGTTTTTGCACTGGCCGCCCTGACGTGTGTGGCACAAGCGCCACAGCCGGCTGGACAAGTTGGGCAAGTTGAGCAGCCGGTTCACCATTGGAGCATCGTAGTGCATGGAGGCGCGGGAGTAATCGCGCGGACGGCGCTGGGCCCCAACGGAGATGCGGCCTATCGCACCTCTCTGGCCCAGGCCGAGGCTGCCGGGGCCAGGGTGCTGGATCAGGGCGGCTCGGCGCTGGACGCCGTGGAGGCTGTGATTAAGGTTCTGGAAGACGATCCGCTGTTCAATGCGGGCCGGGGTGCGGTCTTCACTGCTGAGGGCAAAAACGAACTGGACTCATCCATTATGGACGGCTCAAATCTGAAGGCGGGCGCGGTGGCCGGGGTGACGCGAACTCGGCATCCCATCAGCCTGGCGCGGGCGGTGATGGAGAAGTCTCCGCACGTGATGCTGATTGGCGCGGGAGCAGACGCCTTTGGCGCGCGGGTGGGGCTGGAGCAGGTGGACCCCAGCTTCTTTTTCACCGAAGCGCGCTGGCAATCGCTGGTGAAGCAGTTGCAGAAGCAGGGCCTGCCCATTCCGCCGCGTCCGGCCGGCGCGCCGCCTCCGCCCGCGGGACAAGCCACGCCGGTGGCCCAGATTGAAGAATCTCCAGAGGCGCACCGCTTCGGCACGGTGGGAGCGGTGGCGCTGGACCGGGCAGGCAACATTGCCGCCGGCACCTCGACGGGCGGAATGCAGGCCAAGATGCCGGGCCGCGTGGGCGACTCACCGATTATCGGAGCGGGCACCTACGCATCGAATCAATCGTGCGCTGTGTCCGCCACCGGCTCGGGCGAGTACTTCATCCGCCTGGGCGTGGCGCGTGAGATTTGCAACCTGGTGGCCTTCAAGGGCATGAGCTTGCAGCAGGCCGCCGACCAGGTGATTCACCAGGAACTGGAAGCGCTGCACGGAGACGGCGGTGTCATCGCCATCACTCCCGACGGGCAGATGGTGTGGAGCTTCAATACACCCGGCATGTTTCGCGCGCGCCAGACGGAAGGCGGTCAGGTGGAGATCAAGATTTATAGCGACGAGCCGTAACCACCTGCGGTGGGGGGACTGGCCGTCCAAGCGGGCGCTCGCTTGTCGCTCGCAGCGGGTTTGTGGTATCCCCGGGTTCCCAAAAACGGGAGCTGGGGTTCCCGGCTGGACCATGGGGTACCCCCACCCATACTTTGGGCGCAAAGTCGTTGTTTTGTTGAGGTTACAGACGGGGTTGCGCTGTAAAATCGTCAAAACAAAGGAGTTGCCTGCAAAGTCGTCCAGGATAAGGAGTTACGGGCCGTTTTGGCCTCTGCCGACAGATTCCGAATAGCAGGCGGCGCGAAAAGGACCGCCGGGACGATGATTTGAAGGAAGACTTCTGAAATCAGTGTGCACGAAGTGGGGAAATAATCTGCAAGGGCTTGCCGCCCGGGCGGACGGCG
The DNA here is from genome assembly GCA_050012015.1 of Occallatibacter sp. Taxonomy (GTDB): domain Bacteria; phylum Acidobacteriota; class Terriglobia; order Terriglobales; family Acidobacteriaceae; genus Telmatobacter. Next base: position 180,757 of record JBEKHZ010000004.1, read on the forward strand.
CTTGCGCGCCATGGGAGTTCGTGATTTCCCGGGTCCCCAAATGCAAGGGACCCGGGGCACCCGACGTACAATTTGTAGCAGATCAATTCGACTGCTGAAAATGCTGCGCGGTAGGCGAGCGCGGAAAGAGAGACATCATGAACTCTCGATCCTGTCATTGGCTGATTGTTTCGGCCCTACTCATTGCAGCGTCCGGCGCATGGGCACAGTGTATCCCAGTATCTGGGGCACAGAATATCGCTACCCTCAAACAGCAAGCCGCCCACGGCAAGGCTGCGGCGCAATGTAGCCTGGGAGTGATGTACGAATTCGGCAAAGGTGTGCCCCAGGACTACGCTCAAGCGGCAGCTTGGTATCGCAAGGCGGCTGAGCAAGGCGACGCTGACGCGCAAGACAGCCTCGGGGGTTTGTATTACGTGGGCGACGGTGTGCCCCAAGACTATGCTCAGGCTGCTCTCTGGTATCGCAAGGCTGCTGAACAAGGCGACGCTGACGCGCAGAAGAATCTTGGGGATTTGTACAGCGACGGCGCGGGTGTGCCCCAGGACCACGTTCAAGCCGCAACCTGGTATCGTCAAGCCGCAACCTGGTATCGCAAGGCTGCTGAACGGGGAGACGCTTTCGCGCAGAGGATGCTTGGGGATTTGTACGCCAGCGGCAAGGGTGTGCCCCAGGACTCGACCCAAGCCGCGCTCTGGTATCGCAAGGCAGCCGATCAGGGAAATGCGCGCGCGCAGTCAATACTGGGGCATATGTACAGCGACGGCGAGGGTGTGACCCAGGACAACACCCAAGCGGTGTTTTGGTATCGTAAAGCGGCTGAACAGGGAGACGATTACGCGCAATTCCATCTCGGGCATTTGTACGATAAAGGCCGAAGTATTCCTCAAGACTACGCGGAAGCCTACTTTTGGCTTGTTCTAGCGGCTGCTGGCACGCCGGGGGAAATCGCTGCGGAGGAGCGAGATGAAGTCGCGTCACACCTGACACCCGCCGACCTATCCCGCGAACAGGAACGGGCGCGGAAGTGGTTTGAGGCGCATCAGGCGAAGCCACAATGATGGAAGCAGCTGTTCCGTCGACTGTTTACTGACCGCGCTCAATAGATGAACCCGGATGCAAGCCGCAATCAGATTACTAGATGACGATCATGATTACCAAAACAGACGCCGCAGAACGGCAACTCAATACAGCAATCCGTCTATTTTTTGAGAACAGGGATCATCTGTCCTCGTATGCGCTGGCCGTCGCTTCTCGGGAGATCACAGATGGTGTGATCAAGAGCCGGCGTAGCGAAATCTACCAGCGCGAGTTTGCACGAGTAGGTGATCCGCTGAAAGTTCCCCTTTCGTATTGGGAATATCTTGAGGCCTTCATCAAACCCGAGTTCTATACGAGCTTTATAGAGCTCCACAACAAATTGCAAAACTTCCTCAAGCACGCCAAAACTGATCCAGATGCAGAAATAGAGCCATTATCGACGAAGTTGCTCGTGGTAGTGATCATTTTTGCGATAAAGAACTACGTTCTACTGACGCAGCACTGGACTATCGAGATGGCTACCTTTTTCTTTTGGTTCGCGGTAGCGGAACCACAGGGCGTAAATCTCCCGCCAGAAGATGTGATGACCAACAAGGCAATCGCTGAGATGCGCAACTATATCTCGGGTGATCCTTATGATAGCGATATTCTGGAAAACATATATAGCGCCATGACTCATGTATGACTTAGGGCAAGGACTACCCCCGAGCGGAAGCCTGGAATTGCAAGGCAGTCGAACGTCAAAACAATTACTGTTTACCGGATGATCTCGAATTTTTCCCAGGGGCAGTTGCAGACCGGGCAGCGTTCGTGCTCCTCTTCGGTCTCCGAGGTGTAGCCGCAGACCGGGCAGACGTAGAAGTCGCGGGCCTCGCCAATCCAGGAATCCTTCTTTCCGGCAACGAGCAGGGCAATGGCCTCGCTGTAGAGCCGCGCGTGGGTCTTCTCAGCTTCCAGCGCGCCGGTGAAGGTGCGGATGGCGCCGGTGTTCTTGCGCGCGGTGGCCTCTTCGAGGAAGCCGGGATACATGGTGTCGATCTCGTATTGCTCGCCGTTCAGAGCTGTCTTGAGATTTTCGAGCGTGCTCTTGACTTCGATTGGGTGGGTTTCGCACTCGGCGCGGAGGCTCCACTGGTTGATCACATGGGCATGGTTGCCGGCGTGAATCTGCTCGGCGCGGGCGGCGGCGCGAAAAAGGCTGGCGGCGCCGTGCAGGCCTTCCTCGTCGGCCTTGGCTGCAAAGGCGGTGTACCTGGCGTAGGCGTTCGACTCACCCTCAAAAGCGGCCATGAGGTTCTGAATGGTTACTGCATTTTCCGCGGTAATACCTGACATGAAAAATCCTCCCCAACTCCGTTCAAGAGGCTACGAGCGGCGCAAGAGGGCGCGCTGTGACGACGGTTACAGGAAGTGGGGCAATGAAGTTGTGGAGGGCCGCCCGCTGCCTACCGCGCCTCGCTGCGCGCCATAGCTTTCTGGGCCAGCACCTTGTGGGCGTTGTCTTGCAGAGCCTGGGCTTCGGGCAGGAAGGTGAGCGCCTTCTGGATCATGGGGTCCCAGTCGGCGCGAGTGCGCAGGCCTTGCGTCTCGCCAAATTGAATGATGAAGATCTTTTCCTTGATGCTGATTTTGAGCCAGTCCGTCACGCCGTTGAGGTCGGCCTCGGTCCAGGGAATCTCTTCGCGCGTGAGGTACTTTTTGAACTCTGAGAGCACCGCCGCGTCCACCTGGAAGTTCCTGTCCACGGAGCGGTTGGCCAGATAGACCGGGGCGAAGTGGAAGAAAACATCGCGATAGAGCAGCGTCTCCTGGAAGCGGCTGGTTTTGGGACTCTCAATCTTCTCATCCGGGGCGATGCCGCCGCCGCCGTAGACTGTACGTCCAGCGTCAGTAAGCTTGACCTCGCGGTTGGCGGTGTCTGCCGGCTGCGCGCCGCTGTGGGTGTAGTAGTCGTAGAGCGAGACGCCGGAGTAGTTGCGCTGGATGAGCCGGCCGGAGGGCGTGTAGTAGTGGTAGGTGGTGAGCGCCAGAGCCATGGTGTGGTCGGCCATATCGTAGACGGTTTGCACCAGGCCCTTGCCGAAGGTGGTTTCGCCGACGATGAGGGCGCGGTCATGATCCTGCAAAGCTCCGGAGACGATCTCCGCGGCGGATGCTGTGCCGCGGTTGACCAGAACGACGATAGGAAATGTACGGCCTCCGTTGCCGTGGGTGGCGGAGTACACCTGATCGGGGTAGGCGCGTCCGCGCTGGCTGACGATGCCCTGGCCCTTGGCGAGGAGGTGGTCGCAGACCTCCACTGCCTGGCTGAGCAGGCCGCCTGGGTTGCCGCGCAGGTCAAAGACCAGCCCCTTCAGATTACTGAAGCCGTTAAGGGCAGCGACGAACTCTTCGGCGGTGGTTTCCTGGAACTGCGTTAGGTGGATGTAGGCCACGCCGGGACGAATTTCATAGGCCAGGTCCACGGAGGGGTGGGGAATTTCGTCGCGGATCAGGTCGAAGACCAGCGGATTGGGCTGGCCTTCGCGGAGCATGGAGGCCTGAACGTGAGTTCCCCGGGGACCTTTCAGGGCCTTGGCAACCAAGTCGGATGAGGCCAGTCCGCCGGGAATCTTGCCGTCTATGGTGACGATCTTGCCATCCACCGCGTAGATGACGTCGCCGGGATGGATTCCGGCCTTGTAGGCGGGCGCGCCCTCGGCGGGATAGACGACATAAACCTTATTGTTTTGTTGCTGGATGGTCATTCCCACGCCGTAATAGCGGCCGTGCTGCTCCTCGCGCATACGGGCGTAGGCCTTGGGGTCGTAGAAGCTGGAGTGCGGGTCGAGCACGCGCAACATGCCGGGAATCGCCCCGTCGTAGATGGCTGTGTCAGCCTTTTCGTTGTCGATGGGCTCGGCGTAGTTCTGCTCCACCAGCGCGTAGACATTGGTGAAGGTCTTGAGGTTGTCGCGGATCTGGCTTTCGTCTGCTGTGGTCTGGGCCCATACCTTGTCTTGCAGGAACCAGCCTGCAACAGCGCAGACGGCGAAAAAGAGAACCACGGCAAAAGAGAGGGCCGCGGTGAAGAAGGCGCGGCGGGCGCGGGGTGTCATGGGCGGGAAAACCTCCGGAGTGCGGTGTTACAGGAGCATGGAAAACGCCTGAAAAGAGCAGCCTTAAGGGTCAAGTATAGCACTGAGATGTTTGACGGCGGGTACAGCCTTCCGGTAGCGGAAGGGCAGGGACGAGCCACGCCAGCAAGCAAAGATCGATTCCCTAACCCCAACGAACACAAATCACTCGTTGGGGACCCCGAATCGCCGGGGACCCCGGCAGGGGGATTTCCCCTATTTCCGGGTTGTCTGCAGCGGCGCCTCGCCCTCCTTGCGCGGCACAAACTGGCTTTTAATCAGCGCGTCGGCTTCCTTATCCTTGCCGTTCTCCCGCAAGGCATCCACCAGTGCTCGCAGCACCGTTGCCGGAAGCGCTGTCTGCTGCGGGTAGCGCTTGAGCATCGCAACCCGCTTTTGTGGATCCTCGCCGCCGGCCTTCATCAGCTTGTCAAGACCCACGTAAAGCTCCGCATTCAACGGGTCCACGGCAATCCCGCGTTTGTACACCTTTCTTGCCTCTTTGGGTTGATTGCGAAACTCAGCCAATGCCTTCCCCCAGCTTGCGTGCAGCGCCGGAATGTCCGGCTTGAGCTTTTCAGAGTTCTTCCACTCCGCGAGCGCCGCATCCACCTGTCCCCGCGAGAACTCGAGTTCGCCCAACAGGAAATGCGCCGACCCATCCCTGCCGTTGGCCGCAATCGCAGCCTTCAGCACAGGCCACAATCCCGGGTCATTGGGGAAGACGAACTTCAATCCCATCCTCGCCGCCGCCGCATACGCATGGCGCGCGGGCTGGCCCATCTTCTCCAGGCAATAGGCACGCACATACCCGACGAGTGGATCATCCCCCGGCGCAATCGCCCCCGGCTCGCTCTCTCCACTCGCCGCCTTGGGATACTTGCGCACCGCCAGTTCCGCAGCGTCCTTGCACATGCCCAGCCGCACATACTCAAGCTGCAGATCAAGCACGCGATTGCTTTCCGCGCCCAGGCGCCGGTCCAGTCCTTCATCCACTCCGCCCAGCTTGACCAGCTCATTGCGCAGGAAGCTGCTCGCCGGGCTTAACTTCAACGAATCCTCCGCCAGCTTGCGCGCCTCCTCAGCGCGTCCTGCGGCGCGCAGCAGAGCAATATGCTCCTCGGCGCACCGCACATTGGCCTCTACTGCGCACGCACCCTCAAGCGAGACCAGAGAGCCCGCCACATCGTTCTGCCGCGCCTTCAACTCCGCCATCAGCAGACCGCCTGGCTTGCGGAATTTCGCATCTCTCCCGGCCGCCTCAAACTCCATGCGGGCCTCAGCCTCGTTCCCAAGTCCCTCCATTGCAATCCCGCGGTAGTAGTGCGTTTCAGCGTCCTCGCCGGCCTGCGCCTCGGCTTTGCGGAGCAGCTGTTCTGCCTCGCGGAAGCGCAGCAGTTGCACATACAGCCGCCCGGCCGCCTTTTGCAGCTTCAAGCTCGCGGGGTACATCTTCAATCCCTGTGCATACGTCTCCCCGGCCCGAACTCCCAGCCCGTTCAATTCCTGTTCTTCACCATGCGCAACGTAGTCGCTATCGGTCCACTTCGTCTGGTCGAGCTTCGTGGTCTCCGGAATCGGCCCCACCTTCACCTGGTCTCGCGGCGTCCAGTCGTAGCCGCCCTCGGTGAAGCGCAGAAGTGCTCCGCCTTGGGCATCGCTCAACTCAAACGCGTACTTTCTCTCTCCGGGCCGGATCTTGACCTGCCGCTTCCAGGTCATCGATGGATCGAGAGTGTCCTGAGAGTTCAGGATGCTCTTGCCATCCTCGATCACCGCGATCCTGGCCCCCTCCACTCGATGCGTCACATTCAAGCCCACCAGCAGCGTTGAATTGCCGCCGACCTCATGCACGCGCCGCATACCCAGCACACCATTCAAGTTTGCGTACGTGATCGTCCCCGTCTGCCGCGCCAGCATCCAGTACTCCGTAAACCGCACCTGCTCGTCCGGCTCCATCCACTCATAGGTCTCCTGGTTGCGGAAGAGCCCGCCCTGCACCTCCACGTAGGCGCTCTTGTTGTCGCTCAGCACGTCACGCCAGTTGATTCCGTCGGGGTCCACACCCCAACTCCAGATTTTTTTGTGCGGCAACTCCGAGTACGCCGAGTAGTGCACCACCCCCGCATCCGTGTGCGGGTGATAAACCCCCATGAACGGCTCCCGGCTCGCATAATCAAAACGCGATACATATCCTCCTGTCTGATTCGCGATCACGCTCAGGTTCCGCCCGGAGCTGTCCACCGGCCATGTGTCTATGTCTTTGAAGCCGTGCGATGCTGTGAACTGCATGGGATAACAGATTTGCGAATCGTCCCACACTTGGATTCCCGCATTGCTCCACCAGTAGTAGCGGCGCCGCAGGTCGCTTCGATTCGCCAGCGTTACACTTTCTTGCACCACGCTTTCTCCCGGCCTCAGCGCGATCCGCACCGTCCATTCCATCCCGTAAACGCGGTCGCGATTGCCCACCGTCACCCAGACGCTGCCATCCGGATCGTTCCCATACGCATAGTCCACCGGTGAGAGCGACACCCAGTTATGTGAAACAGGGAAGTTGAACTCCTGGCCAAATGAAGCCCACGCGCCCCGATAGCCGATCAGAGCCTTCTTAATCGAGGGATTCGCGTAGAACATCGGTTGCCCGTTCACCTTGTCTATGCACGTATAAATGTGCCCGCCCAGATCCGGCAGTACCGAGCACTTCAGGTACTCGTTCTCAAGGAAAATCGCGCGCCAGGCCTGTGCTGTCTCCGTCGGCCGCACAGCTTCACGCATGGTGTATGGATAATTTATCTGCGCTTTTGAGAACAGGTCGTAGGGCGGATTCTCGTCCGGCGCACCCTCATCGCTGGTGGGCAACGTGATTGTGCCCAGCCATGCGCGCGTCTGCGCTCCTGCAAGTTGAATAGCCAGGCAGAGAAACAGGGAGGAGATCAGTCTCGATCGCATCAGTGAACCTCGCAACTGCCTGAGTTATAGCAGATGTACTGAGCTGAATCACGCTCATTCTGTCAGAATACGCGGACGCAACGCTACCGTGAGCAATACATTAGTTGCCAGACCGGCAGTTAAATTCTAGACTGAATCCGGGAGTAAATTGCAAACAGCCAACGGAGGTTACCATGTCAGACGAAGCGAAGTGCCCGGTAACGGGCGGCGCGCTGAAACATAGTACGGCTGGAGCCCCAACGAACGCGGATTGGTGGCCCAATCAACTGAATCTGAAGATCCTGCACAAACACTGTCCACTCTCCAACCCCATGGGGGAGGCATTCAATTACGCTAAGGAATTCAAGAGCCTCGATTTGGAGGCCGTGATCAAGGACCTGCGCGCCTTGATGACGGACTCGCAGGAGTGGTGGCCCGCGGATTATGGCCACTATGGTCCGTTCTTCATCCGCATGGCGTGGCACAGCGCCGGCACCTACCGCATCGCCGATGGCCGCGGCGGCGCAGGCTCGGGAGCGCAACGCTTTGCTCCCCTGAACAGCTGGCCGGATAACGTGAGCCTCGACAAGGCGCGCCGGCTGATCTGGCCAATCAAGCAGAAGTATGGCCGGAAGATTTCCTGGGCCGACCTGATCATTCTCGCCGGAAATGTGGCGCTGGAGTCGATGGGATTGAAGACCTTCGGATTCGGCGGCGGGCGCGAGGACATCTGGGAGCCGGAAGAATACATTTACTGGGGACCTGAAGGCAAGTGGCTGGGAGACGAGCGCTACAGCGGCGAGCGTCAACTGGAGAATCCTCTCGGCGCTGTTCAGATGGGGTTGATCTATGTGAACCCGGAAGGACCCAATGGCAAGCCTGATCCTATCGCCGCGGCAATCGACATCCGGGAAACCTTCGCGCGCATGGCGATGAATGACGAAGAGACCGTTGCCCTGATCGCCGGCGGACACACTTTCGGCAAAACGCATGGCGCTGCCGATCCGAACAAGTATGTCGGTCCCGAACCCGAGGGCGCACCAATCGAAGAACAAGGCCTGGGCTGGAAGAACAGCTTTGGCAGCGGCAAGGGCGTCGATACGATAAGCAGCGGGCTGGAGGGCGCATGGACCACAAACCCGGCGAAGTGGGACAACAACTACCTTGAGAATCTCTTCAAGTATGAATGGGAACTGACGAAGAGCCCCGCCGGCGCGCAGCAATGGATACCCAAAGGTGGAGCCGGGGCTGGTACTGTGCCGGATGCTCACGACTCCAAGAAGAAGCACGCGCCCGTCATGCTGACAACGGACCTCTCTCTGCGGATGGACCCGATCTACGAGAAGATTTCCAGGCGCTTCCTCGATCATCCTCAGGAGCTCGCAGATGCCTTTGCCAAGGCGTGGTTCAAGCTGACGCACCGCGACATGGGGCCTGTATCGAGGTATCTGGGCCCGCTGGTTCCAAAGGAGCATTTGCTGTGGCAGGATCCCGTTCCCGCAGTGGATCATCCATTGATCGGGGAGAAGAAGATTGCCGCTCTGAAGGCCAAGATCCTCGCGTCCGGGCTCTCGATCTCCCAACTGGTCACGACGGCCTGGGCCTCGGCTGCGACCTTCCGCGGCACCGACAAACGCGGCGGGGCTAACGGAGCGCGCATTCGCCTGGCGCCGCAAAAGGATTGGGAAGTGAACCAGCCGGCCGAACTGGCGAATGTTCTTCAGAAGCTGAAGGCGATCCAGAAGAATTTCAACGGCAAGCAAGCAGGGAAGAAGAAGGTCTCGCTGGCCGACCTGATCGTTCTGGGCGGCTGCGCAGCCGTCGAGCAAGCTGCCAAGAAGGCCGGCCACGACGTGAAGGTGGGCTTCTCGCCGGGACGCACGGATGCGTCACAAAAGCAGACCGATGTGCACTCGTTTGCCGTACTGGAACCAACCGCGGACGGCTTCCGCAACTACATTAGGAAGGGGCTGGAGGGATCGGCCGCGGAGCTGCTGGTGGACAAGGCAAACCTGCTGACGCTCACCGCTCCCGAAATGACGGTTCTAGTCGGCGGCATGCGCGCGCTGAATGCAAACTTCGGGAAGTCCAAGCATGGCGTCTTCACCAAGCGGCCAGGAATCTTGACCAATGATTTCTTCGTGAATCTGCTCGACATGAAGACCAAGTGGCAGAAGTCCGCGACATCGGAAGGCGTGTTGGAAGGGCGCGATCGGGCGAGCGGCAAGCTCAAGTGGACGGGCACCGTAGTTGATCTGGTCTTCGGTTCGAACTCTCAGCTACGCGCCCTCGCGGAAGTGTATGCGTGCGGCGACGGACAGAAGAAGTTCGTGCGCGACTTTGTAGCGGCCTGGAGCAAGGTAATGAACCTGGATCGCTTCGACCTTGCGTGAGCTCGAGGAAAAAGGTTCTGAAGGTTCTTTAGAGTGCAGTCTCGGCGGGGCTCGATGGGTCATGGGAGTTATCCCGAGCCAGGTCGAGGCTGCGCGCACCCGACAGCTTCCTTTACAGGAATCCCGGTTGGTTGACCGTCAATCCGGAAATAATTCTCACCTGACGTCAAGAGTCCAACTCACTCATCCAAACCAGTGTCCTCGCTGAATGGGGAACCCCGGCAGGAAGCAGGGGTCAGTGGTTTGAACACGGCTCACGCGCGCAGAATGATTTTCAAAAAACGATGGATGGGGATTTGCCCGGGATGAAATTCCGGCCTACCTCCGTTCAGGGGTTAAAACCCCTTTTATAGAAGGACTTTATCGGCACGGCTGAAGCCGTGCCCTGATACAGTGCCGAAGATGTCGAACCCGGCCCGGGCCTGAAGGCCGCCATCAAATTGACTCGCTTTCAGGGGCCTGAAGGCCCCTACTCCCTCCGTTCCTGAATGCCGACAAGATTGGGGGCGGAAGGGCGGATTTTGCAAGAGGCGAGAGGCGGTTGTCTGAAGGCGGGCGGAAACCTGTTGGAATTTGAACGATTTACGGCAAAATTGGTTGATTTGGCAGGAAACGGGGTGAAGATGGCATTGCTGCTGCCCAGGCATTTACAATGACGTCTATGCAAGAGGGAGCGGGTAGTCGCGCCCTGCGGTGTTCTGACCTTATGAATCTTCGACTTATTCGCAATTCGGCGGCAATGGTGTTCGGCACATTGCTGCTCGCAAGCACCCTATTGGCACAAACCCATGCGGCAGCGCCTCAGAGTCCCTACGGCGGCGTCACGGTCGAGGAGATGATTGCCCGCATCAACGACCAGGTCATCACGCGCTCGGACTACGAGCGGTCTATGAAGGAGCTGGATAACGATGCGCGGCAGCACGGGGCCTCGATGCAGGAGATCTCGGCGGCGCACAGGGACCTGCTGCGCAACCTTATAGATCAGCAACTATGGCTCTCCAAGGGCAAGGAGCTGGGCATCACGGGCGAAACCGAGCTGGTGACCCGGCTGAACGAGATTCGCAAGCAGTACAACATGGAGAGCATCGAAGACCTGGAAAAGGCGGCCAAGGAGCAGGGCGTCTCGTTTGAGGATTTCAAGGCCAACATCCGCAACGGGATTATTACGCAACTAGTGATGCGGCAGGAGATTGGCAGGCGGATTCAGTTCACTCCGGGCGAGGCGCAGCGCTACTTTGAGCAGCACAAGCAGGAGTACGCGCAGCAGGAGAGCGTGAGCCTGGCGGAGATTCTGGTGAGCACGGGCACGCCAGCCCCATCGGCGACGGTGCCGGGCGGAGCGCAGCCGGAGGACCCAGCAGTGCTGGCGGCGGCGCAGGCGAAGGCCAACGACATAGAGGCCAAGCTCAAGGCCGGCGGCGACTTCAAACAATTGGCACGCAGCTTCAGCGACGGATCCACGGCGGCAGCGGGAGGCGACCTGGGGCAGTTCCACCGCGGCGCGCTGGCCAAGGTGCTGGAGGACAAGACCTTTGAGCTGAAGGCGGGACAATTCACCGAGCCGATTCGCACGCGGCAGGGCTACGTCATCCTGAAGGTGACGGAGCACGTTGCCGGCGGCATTCCGCAGTACAAGGACGTTGAGCAGCAGGTGGATGAGAACTTGTTCATGTCGCGGATGGAGCCGGCCATGCGCGCCTATCTGACCACCTTGCGCGAGCAGGCCTTCATCGACATCAAGCCGGGTTATACGGATACCGGCGCAAGCGCCAAGGAGACCAAGCCGATCTTCAGCGCGTATGTGGCGCCCGCGCCAAAGAAAAAGAAGAAGGTGGAGCGCACCCGCTTCCGCGAGAACACACACGGCTTCAGGCAGAAGGATAAGCCGGTAGCAGCTGCCGAGTCGCCCGCCGAGAAAGCACCCGCGCCGGCAACAAAGAGCAAGAAGGGCAAGGGAGCTGACCAGGCTTCGATGAAGCCGGGGAAGAAGGAAAAGATTCGCCTGGGCCAGGCGCCGACCAAGACGCTGCCCAGCGCGCCGTCAAGCACAATAGAAGACGCAGGCGCGGGGACGCAAACAGCGAGTTCCGGCCAGGAGCCGGTGAACCCGCTGGAACCAGCCGCGCCGACAAGGAAGACGCGCTTCAGTGATCGCGCCAGGGAGGCGAAGAAGCAGAAGGTGAAAGGACAAGGACCGGCAGCTGACGCTTTAGCTCCCGCCGCGCCAGACGCCGCCGAGGTTGCCGATCGACAAACGCAGGCTGGACCGCTGGGCCTGGCCGGCGATACGTCCAAGAAGAAGAAGACATCTACCACCACGGGCGACAAGACACGCCTGTCTGACAAGAAGAAGACCGAGCCAGCGCCGGAGCCCAGTGCGCCTCCAGAGCCGGCAACGCAACCGAGGCAGTAACTACTCTATTACAACTACGGTTTCCACAAGGGCGCGGCTTTGGCCGCGCCTTTTCTGTTCGCGCTCCCTTCATTCCGCGTATTAGAATGCTTGGTTCAGCACATATGGAGGTTGTTTATGAAACTGAATATCGTAACGCTGACAATCGTGCTTGTCTTTATGCTGTTTTTTATCGTGTACTTTTGGGAACCACCTTGGACAGTTGCGCGCATCGCCGGGCTCGCCATTGGCATTCCGTGTTTATTGCTGCTGGCGTTGGCGCGCATTCAACTGGGACAGGCCTTCAGTGTGCAGGCCAAGGCGAGCACGCTGGTGACCACCGGACTCTACTCGCGCATCCGCAATCCGATCTACGTATTTGGCGGATTGGGGATCGCGGGATTTTTTCTATGGGTCAATATGCCCTGGCTGCTGCTGATCTTTGTGGTGCTGATTCCCATGCAGGTGTGGCGCAGCCGGGTCGAGGCACGGGTGCTGGAGGAAAAGTTCGGCGCAGAGTATGTGGAGTATAAACAGAAGACGTGGTTCTAGAGCGGTTCCACAATTCACGTGCCCTTTCCAATATCGTGCAGAGTGGCATTTTCTTGAGGAAAATGCCACTTGAGGGCAGTGATTTCGGAGTACAGCAATTGTGGAACCGCTGTAAGCCGGGGTTGAATCAAGGGATGGGCTGAGACCGATTCGGACAAACATTCAATTATTTTGGAGAGATAAGATGCACTCAGTGTGGTTTGGCGAGTTTCTGGGGACGCTGGTTCTGATTCTGCTGGGCAACGGCGTGTGCGCCAACGTGGCGCTGCGCAAGTCGTACGCAGCCGACGCGGGCTGGATGGTAATCACCACGGGGTGGGCTCTGGGGGTGCTGTGCGGAGTGCTGGTGGCACAGGCCTTCGGAAGTTCAGGCGCGAACCTGAACCCGGCCATCACACTGGCCATCGCTGTGACGAGCGGAGATTATTCGCAACTGGCGCTGATGTGGTCGGCGCAGTTGCTGGGAGCCATGGGCGGCGCGGCGCTGGTGGCGCTGCATTTTGCGTGCCACTGGAAGCTGACGCCAGACCCAGCGGCCAAGCTGGGCGTCTTCAGCACCAATGCTGCAGTGCGCAATCCGCCGATCAACATCCTGAACGAGGCCCTGGGCACGGCGGTGCTGGTGGTGGTGGCCTTTGCAATCGGCTCACGCGGAGTCGCAGCAAATGGTGTGGCGCCGGGAATGGGGCAGTGGCTGGTGGCCAGCGTGGTGTGGGGCATCGGCCTCTCGCTGGGCGGGACGACGGGGTATGCCATCAATCCGGCGCGCGACCTGGGTCCGCGGCTGGTTCACTGGCTGCTGCCGATTCCCGGCAAAGGCGGATCGAACTGGAGCTATGCGTACGTTCCCATCGTGGGGCCACTGCTGGGCGGGGTGCTGGCGGGAGTGCTGGTGCGGTTTGGGCATCTGTGATATGCGTCATGGATTTCGTGGATTCCCACCCATTCGCAAAGAACGCGAATGGATGGGGCACGAAGCATCGAGCGAATCACACATCTCAGAAGTGAGAGGTGGGGCACCGAATGCTTGGAAAGATTTCAACGACAGGAGGTTGCATGAAGATCATTGATCGCATCTTTGCATGGATACTTGTCCTCGGCGGAGTATTGCACGGGTGGGGATCGTGCCACATTTACAGGAGTGAACCCATGACCATGCTGTGGTCGCTTTGCGCCACTCTGCTGACGCTGCTGATTGCGGCCGTCAACCTGTTGCGCGTGGAGCGTCCCGGGGACCGTCCGCTGGCGTGGATCAGTTTTGCGGGAAGCCTGTCGTGGGCGGTTGCGGCCTTTGCGGCGGGCGTGCTGATCCACAACATCTTCGACCCGAGACCGATGACGCACTGGGTTGCCGCCCTCGTGCTGGCTGGCTTCAGTTTGAGAGCCGCGCTCAAGCCGGGCAGCATGAAGGCATGAGGCATCGCAGCTTAGTTAGCGGAAAGAATTTCAAAATCACTCAAGGTAGGAAGCCACGACGGCCAGGGCGGCGATGGCGGCGGTCTCGGCTCTTAGGATGCGCGGGCCGAGGGATGCGGCGCGCCAGCCGTTAGCGTCGAAGAGAGCCTCTTCCGAGGGAGCCCATCCACCCTCGGGACCGATGGCAAGCTCCAGACGGGGCATCTCGGAGCCGGCGGTGGCCATGGCTTCTTCCAGAGCATGGCGGAGGGTGGTGGTGCGCTCCTGCTCGGCGAGGACAATATACGCAGAGCCGGAAGCGGCGCGCGCAGCCTCCAGAGACTCGGAGGCGGCACGCACGCGGACGGCCAGAGGGGCTGGCTCGAAGATGATGGGCACGTCAGAGCGGCGCGCCTGCTTTGCCGCTTCATGCGCGATGCGCCGCCAGCGATCAGCGCGCTTGCCCGAGGCTTCGGCCAGGTGCTTCTCCGTTCTGCGGGCAATCACCGGCGCCACGGCGGCCACTCCCAGCTCGGTGGCTTTTTCGATGGCCCACTCCATGTGGTCGAATTTGTAGACAGCCATCACCAAAGTAACGGGCAGCGCGGGATCGGCCTCCAACTCGGCGATCAGGTTGAAGCGGACCTCGCCGCGGGCGACTGCGGCCACCTGCGCATGATAGACGTGGCCGCCGGCCACCACATCGGCCTCCATGCCGGGCTGCGCGCGCAGGACGCGGGCCATGTGCTCGGCCTGCTCGCCCACCAGGGTGGCGGTGGCTTCGTCCCAATGCTCGGCAATCCAGCGGCGGCGTGTCATGGGTCCCTCCGGTACTGCGTGTGTTCTAGTTTATTCCTTTCCCTAAAAACACATCAGGGGAACGCTGGATGCGCTCCCCTGATGTGTTGCCTTTGGTTGGAGGTGCCGCTACTTCTTCTTCTTTGCGGCTTTCTTCGCGGGCTTTTTTGCTGCTTTCTTGGTTGCCATTGTTGTTATTCTCCCTTTCGATGATTTTGCATCGACCTGCAAATGATTTTTGCAGATGTTGAATGTATAGAATCTCTAAGCGCACATGTCAAGAAAAAAACGACATGACGGTGGAAAAAGAGACAACTATTTTTTGAGCGCGGAAAGGAGAATTTTCGGGTCCGAGTCAGAAAATGTGGCTCGAGCGGAGCCAAGAGAGGGTCAAACCGACAAAAAAATCGTGCCAGGCATGCGCGAAGATGCCCGCGCGAAGACTGCGGCGGTAGAGAGCGAGCAGACTGAAGAGCACGCCGAAGGCGGAGAGCAGGACCATGCTGCGCGCGCCCTGATACCCATGCGCGCTGCCGAAGACCACGGCGGAGGCGAGCACGCCCACAGCGATGCCGCCGCGCGCCCAGGCGGTGAACTGGCGCTGCAGGTAACCGCGAAAGACAATCTCCTCGATGAAACCGACCAGAAGACAGAGTAATGCCCATACAGCAATCTCTTTTCCATTGGCTGGCGCCAGCCTTGAGAGCTCGCGCGCCGCTTCGAGTCGCGAGGGATCGGGCGAGAGCGGAGCTTGACCGGATTGCGGGGCTGCGTGCGTTGGCGATGGGCGATGGGTGAGCGCGGCTTCTGCGCCCGACCAGGCAATGCTCAACGTGCCCAGCACTATCAGGGAGGCGATCCAGAAAAGGAAAGCGAAGCCGATATCCGCGGCGATGGAGCGAATGGTGCAGGGGCACGAGCCGAGCAGCGAGAGTAATGAGGTTTTATTAAGGCGAAGTCCCAAGACGACCCAAGCGAGCATGCCAGCTTCAGAGGCGGCCGTGAAGCCGTAGGTGGCGAGCCGGTCGAGATCGCCATGGATGGCCGACAGGCGCGAGGCGCCGTGAATGGAGAGCGCGATGATGGCAGCGACCAGCAGGATGGTGTGCCAGACGGGCGCAATGGTTGACGGCGCGGACGGCAAGGGCGGCGTTGGCGAATTTGGTTCGATCTCAGTCGGTTCCATGAGACCTCTTGGAGGGATGGTAGATGAGCGCGGGTGAAACGGCAAAGGCCGCTCGGCTGGAGTGAACACGAAAAACCGAAATAGATCGGCCAATTACTTTAGGCAGCCTTCGGCAGCTGCGCGCTCCTTGACCCACTGCGAAAGTGTGCCGGCGTCGCGGCGTTGAATCAGATCGTCGAGAAGCGGCTGGCGGTCTTTGGGGTTGGACTTCAACAGAACCTCGTACACTCGCAGCACACCTTCAACACCGGCTTGGTATTCCGCCAGAACATCTCCTTTTTTGCCGGAGTCCTGTAGCGCGAACTCAGTTTGAGACATAAGCATCGCAGCAAGCAATGTCGGACCATCTTTTTTGTCGCTTTTGTTCATCTTATCGAGGATTGTGCTACAGAAGCTGACGTGCACGTCAGGAACCTCGATAACCCATTCGATAACCCATTGTCTTTCGTGGAGGGCATTCGGTCCAAGCGGGTCGGCCATGAAGTGCTGAATGTAATCGAGCGCCTGTTTCCGCTCCTCGGGAGTGGAAGGGCCGCGACCGGCGGCGATGGCGGAAGCGGGCGCGGCAAGAAGCGCGCAACCCAAGAGGGCGGCGGATAGATTGCGTAAAAACATGGCTGGAATCCTCGCCAGCAAGGTTAGCACTTGGTTGCAGGGAGGGCAAGGGCGGCGAAGCGGGTTTATACGGAACGCGATTGCAGGAGAAGCAAGAGGTGGGTTTGGTGGAGCTGAGCGGGATCGAACCGCTGGCCTCCTCGTTGCGAACGAGGCGCTCTCCCAGCTGAGCTACAGCCCCACGACTTTTCTATCTTACCATTGGCTGCCTTTTGTGGAAAGAGCCGGCTACAGCCTGGTGTCACAGAGAAGTCAACCAGGAATAGGCTTCCCACATTCAACGGCTGTAGAAAAAGATCCCGCACAGGTCCGTCGATTTGTTGATCGCTTCAAAGCTGAAGACCGGCATGTTGTCGCCGGAGAAGAAGGCGACCGAGAGAGTTTTGCCGGAAACCCAGGTGGCCATCCACTGGGTCTGCTCGGAGCCGCACAGCGTGTTCTTGTTCAGAAACCGCTGGGCAGCCGGAATGTTGAGCCGGTAGAGCGCGCCGTTGCCAGCCGAGTTCGCGTCCGCGTCAAAGACCGCGGCTACCTCGGCCGGCTGCAGGATGCGGATGTGCGCGAGGGGATAATTGATGAAGTCGATGGTCAGCTTTGCCTCGCGGATGGCGATACTGCCGGTGATGCTATTGGCGTTGCTGCTGGCCGCCATCCAACTGCCGCGATCCTGGGCGGCGCTCGTGACGCAGGCGAGAGTAAAAGCCAGCACGAAGAGACTCACACGTATGCGCATTACATCTCCCAAATGCGTTCAGAATGCAGTTTGTGGTATCCCACCCATTCGCCAACCACCCCAGCGACGAAGACCTGTCGCCGGGGACCCCGGTAACGCGAATGGATGGGGCACGGGGCATTTGCGCCCCGGCCCTTCATGCTGAGAATCACCAAGGCTACAGCTGATTCATGTTGGCCAGGAACTCGGCGTTGTTGCGGACCTTCTCCAGCCGGCTGATGAGCAGCTCCATGGCTTCGACCGGCGAGAGCGGGTTGAGCACCTTGCGGAGAATCCAGATGCGCGCCAAGTCTTCCTTGGGGATGAGCAACTCTTCCTTGCGTGTTCCGGAGCGCTGAATGTCGATGGCCGGGAAGACGCGCTTGTCGACGAGCTTGCGGTCGAGGATGATTTCCATGTTGCCGGTGCCCTTGAACTCCTCGAAGATGACCTCGTCCATGCGCGAGCCGGTGTCGATGAGCGCGGTGGCGATGATGGTCAGCGAACCGCCTTCCTCGATATTGCGGGCGGCGCCGAAGAAGCGCTTGGGGCGCTGCAGGGCGTTGGAGTCCACGCCGCCGGAGAGCACCTTGCCCGAGGGAGGCACGATGGTGTTGTAGGCGCGGGCGAGACGGGTGATGGAATCCAGCAGAATGACCACGTCGCGCTTGTGCTCCACCAGGCGCTTGGCTTTTTCGATGACCATCTCGGCCACCTGCACGTGGCGTGCAGCCGGCTCGTCAAAGGTGGAGCTGATGACCTCGCCCTTGACGGAGCGCTGCATGTCGGTGACTTCTTCAGGGCGCTCGTCGATGAGCAGGACGATGAGCACCAC
Source organism: Occallatibacter sp. (assembly GCA_050012015.1). Lineage (GTDB taxonomy): Bacteria > Acidobacteriota > Terriglobia > Terriglobales > Acidobacteriaceae > Telmatobacter. The sequence goes on from JBEKHZ010000004.1 coordinate 198,723, forward strand.
CTCGGGATGGTTGGTGGTGATGGAGTTGGCCAGCGCCTGCAGGAGCATGGTTTTGCCGGTGCGGGGCGGGGCGACGATGAGGCCGCGCTGTCCCCTGCCTACCGGGGTCAGCAGGTCCATCACTCGGCCGCTGATGGCTTCCTTCACCGTCTCCAGCCTGATACGCTCCTGGGGATAGAGCGGGGTGAGGTTATCGAAGAGAATCTTGTTGCGCGTCTCCTCGGGCGACTCGAAGTTGATGGCCTCGATCTTGACCAGGGCAAAATACTTTTCGCCCTCGTGGGGCGGACGTACATTGCCGCTGATGGAGTCGCCGGTCTTGAGATCAAACTTGCGAATCTGCGAGGGGGAGACGTAGATGTCGTCCGGTCCGGGCAGATAGTTGTAATCCGGCGAGCGCAGGAAGCCGTAGCCGTCGGGCAGAATCTCCAGCACGCCCTCGGCAAAGATGTGGCCTTCCTTTTCGCTTTGCGCCTGGAGGATCTTGAAGATCAAGTCCTGCTTGCGAAGGCCGCTGGTGCCGGGGATTTCTAGGGAGCGGGCGATGCGGGTCAGTTCGGTGATGTTTTTTTCTTTGAGTTCAGCGATGGTCATGATTACCTGCGATATGTGGGAATTGGGAACGGAAGAAGCCAGATGGGGGAAGTACTCCGGGAAATGAAACGGCTTGAATTCAATGCCGGCAACCGGCCAGCGCCGTGTTTGGAGGCACTCCTGAAATGAAGTGGAGCATCAACTACCGGGAAGCGCGGTTGCCTTGAACGGCATGCCGCCAGAAATAGCTGCCTGACTTAACTATACCCTTCGGGGGTGGTGTCAAGCAGCACGACGAGTTTCGACCGGCTGCTGCGCGGAGGCCACGATGGGCAATGCGGAGCCGGGGTTGGTGGTTTGAAAGCGGCCCAGGACTTCATTGGTGGTGTCCTGCAGACGAGTGTTGGGCTTGTGCAGCTTGCGGGTTGCCTTGCTGGCCAACTGGCAGAGCTGGTAACGATTGGAGACATGAGAAAGGGCTCCAAAAACTAAATCAGAACGCATAAGAAATTCTCCTTCAAAAAAAGTGGCTCCTACCGGCAGAAAACATACGCCGGCGGCGCAACTGGGGCATACCTGCAATAAGGGTTACCCCTAATTCCCACTCCCAAGGTTTTAGACGCACGAAAGAAGCGTATAGTTCAAAATCCTGACGCACTTTCGCAGCTTGTGGAACAGGCATCATGCCGTATCAGCGATACAGGTTGCAGCCTTGGGAACTATCCATTCCGCATTCCCGTTCCGGCCAAGAACAAACGCACCGGGGCATCAACAGATGAGCCGCAGCTCAATTATGATGCGGGAAAAACGGACGGGCGCACACACATTCTCTAATCCGCCCTAATAATGGATAGCAATCATGACTTTATACTGTGAGGGCTTCAAGGTCAACAGTTTTTTCCGGGGAGGTTGACAGCTCTGGGCCGGGAGGGGAGAAAGATACATCATTTGAGAGATAACCGCCTTTAAATCTACAAGATAAAGAGTATTTTTATCCAGAAAACTCTTCGCTTTAGTAAAGATATCTCTGAAAACAGGAGACTTTTCGCTTTCTGTTCGACATTCCAGGAACCTGACTGGTTACTACGATACCTTCACACCTGCGGCTAAACGCGGCGGTACGGAATCCATACCTGCATGGCTGCAGGAGCCCGGTTTAGGCGACGTTGTGCAGGAGTTGGCAAGCCTTTTCTTCAATTGCAGCAATATCAGTGAAGAGCCTAGAGGCCGAGCGAATCTTCTCATCGAGGGCCTTGGATGTTTCAGCGTCCCGGAAGAGATAAGCGATCTGAGTGAACTTCGCGCCGGACTCATGGAAAAGTTTGGCGGCAGACTCCAGGGTCTTCTTCGCACAGAGAGGCGCGGCCTGTTCGAGGAAGCGCGCGTACATGGGCCGGAAACAGCCGCCGCCGGTCCCGCCGATCTCAATCATTACGTAAAAGTTGAAGAGGTTCATGCGCAGATCGCGCTCATTCTTGAAGAGCAGGGGCCATTTGGGGAGCATCGCGGCGGTGTGGCGCAGTCCGGCAAGGCCGAAGTTCTTGATCGGCGGATGAGTATGCGCGTCGACGGTTTGGGCGATGGAGGCGGCGATCTGTTTGGGACCGGGCTGGTGGAAGCGCGCGAAGTCGCATGCAATGCGGAGGTTCCGCGGCGGGAAGGGCTTGAACGGAGAGCAGCGCGCCTTGGCGAGCTGGTCGAGCGCGACCGTCGAATAGATGCCTTTTTTCACGCCGGACATCTTGGGATCGATGTCGGAGGCAAGCAGGGTGCGCGCTCCGTCGTAGCCGCAGATGACGAAAGCATGGCCGCCGAAATGGTAGCTCTTGGGCAGGTCGAACCAGGGTAGGTAGGCCATATCGCCGCCCAGCATGACGGGGCGCTGCTGCGCGAGCTCGCCGAGCAACTCGACCTCGGCCTTTTTCGAGCTGGAGGTGCAGATTTCTTCGATAACGACACCGGTGCGTTTTCCCAGGTCGGCATAGAAGTTCTTGCCATTGCCGCGGCCGCCGACGAAGACAGAAACGCTGCCGCCCATCTTCATTTGCCAGTAAATGAACCCCATGCCCGCGCCGAGGCCGAGCAGCATTTCTTCGGAGAGGGGATGGCCGGCGTGGCGATAAATCTTCATCAGCGAAGTGGTGACGCAGTGACAACCGTCGAGTGCAGGACAATTTGGAAACGGCTTGATGGCAGGAGCAGAGGACGCGATCTTCATTTGCAGCTCACTTTCCCTGCGTGGGAAGCACGGAAGAATTATAGCTGTCGCGGCGCGCGGAGAGGCGGGAACCGGTTGAAACCTGTTGTTCGGCGGCGGTCAGGCCCAGTAGCTGCGGTCGAGGGTGCGGTATTGGATGGCCTCGGCGAGGTGGGCTACGGAGAGGTTCTCGACGCCTTCGAGGTCGGCAATGGTGCGGGCGACCTTGAGGATGCGGTCGTGGGCGCGGGCGGTGAGGCCCTGCTGCTGCATGGCGCGCTCGAGGAGGCGCTCGGCGTCGGCGCCCAGTTCGCAGTAGGCGCGAATCTGGCGGGTGGTCATCTGCGCGTTGGAGTAGATCTTTTCGCCGAACTTGCGGAAGCGTTGCCGCTGGCGTTCACGGGCGGCCAGCACGCGAGCGCGAATCTCGGCCGAGCCCTCGATGGCCGCCGAGCCGCGCAGCTCTTTGTATTTGACCGCAGGAACCTCGATGTGAATGTCGATGCGGTCGAGAAGCGGGCCGGAGATTTTGGCCACGTAGCGCTGAATCATGGGCGGGGTGCACTGGCACTCGCGGGATTTGTCGTTAAAGAAGCCGCAGGGGCAGGGGTTCATAGCCGCGGCCAGCATGAATCGCGCGGGGAAGCTGAGCGACATGGAGGCGCGCGCAATGGTGACGGTGTGGTCTTCAAGGGGCTGGCGCAGGACCTCGAGGACATTGCGTGGAAACTCCGGCAGCTCGTCGAGAAAGAGCAGGCCATTGTGAGCCAGCGAAACCTCGCCGGGACGGGGGATTATGCCGCCGCCGATGAGTCCGGCGTCGGAGATGGTGTGATGGGGCGAGCGGAAGGGCCGCTGGGTGACCAGGCCCTGGGCGGCGTCGAGCACGCCAGCGACGGAGTGAATCTTGGTGGTTTCCAACGCCTCATCGAAGGTGAGCGGGGCGAGGATGGAGGGCAGGCGCTTGGCCAGCATGGTTTTGCCGGAACCGGGCGGTCCGATCATGAGAATGTTATGGCTGCCTGCCGCAGCCACCTCGAGGGCACGCTTGGCCGTCTGCTGGCCGCGCACATCCTTGAAGTCCAGGGTGAAGTGCTGCAGCTCGCCGAGCAGAGCCTCGGTAGAGACGCGATAGGGCTCGCGCTGAATGACGCCCACGACCATGGTGTTGAGCAGCTCCAGCACATCGAGCAGCGAGGAGGCAGGAAAGACGTTGACGCCCTCGACTACGGCGGCCTCGGCGGCGTTGGCGGCAGGGAGAATCAGGTTGGCGATGCCTTTTTCGCGGGCCATAATAGCCACCGGCAACATTCCCGGAATCGCGCGCATGCTGCCGTCAAGGCCCAGTTCGCCGACCAGAAGAAAGCGGCTCAGGTCGGTCGCGGTCAACGCGCCATAAGCGCCCAGGATGCCGACGGCGATGGGCAGATCGAAGCCGGAGCCTTCCTTTTTCAGGTCGGCGGGGGCCAGGTTGATGGTGATGTGGGTGGGCGGTATCAGGTAACCGGAGTTTTTAATGGCGGCGCGGACGCGGTCGCGGCTCTCGCGCACAGCGGCGTCAGGCAGGCCGACGGTGTGGAAGTGGTCCTCGTTGGCGACAACGCCGCTGTAGTCCACCTCGACATCGATGAGGTTGGCGTCAATTCCGTAAACAGCCGCGCTGTGAGCCTTGAAAAGCATGGGGAATGTTCGCAGCGAGTGTAACAGAAGACAGGGACCAGGGAACAGGGAATAGCCACCCAGCGCATAAAAATCATGCGCTGGGGAGCCCGGCACGGGAATAGGGAATATGCCGGCAACCGGCCAGATTTCCGCGATTGCCTGGCAGCACGAAGATATGCCTGATCCCGGCAATTTGTGCTATGCTTTTTGGCAGTCTGTAATTTGTTCAGACTCGTAAGAGGTGTATATGAGCGAAAAAGAATTGGCATCAGCGATTGATGCGGCGCTTGCGCATGTTGATCCTGATCGGCGCAAGTTCCTGGGGATATTGCTTGCAGGAGTTGCGGCAGCTCCGTTGCTGACATCGGCGTCTCTGGTTGCACAGGAAAACACCGGCGCCCATAAAACGGAGGTATTCCCCAAAAACGCGACAACGGTTAAAGGGAATACGACAATCAAGGAAGGTAAGTTCAACACGATCAAGTCGAATGACCAGAAAACCCAGAATATCAAGTACTGGGATAAGACAAGTGGCGATAGCAAGGCCCAGTACCTTAAGAACAACAGCACGATCAAGCTAAACAACGCCAATACGCAGCTCAAGAACACATCCAAGCCGCCCAAGAGCGAAACCACGGCGATTAAAGGTGAAACCAGGGCGATCAAAGGCGAAACCACGGCGATCAAAGGCGAAACCACGGCGATCAAGGGCGAAACAAAGCCAGCTCCGCATTGATCCGCATCTGTATGCCATCCTCCCAGGATGGCATACAGGTGTCTGCGCATATAATGCCCGGTAGCATCCATGGCTAATCCTGTCATCAACCCCGACGTCGGGCTGTCGCCGGTCGAGGGCGGCTATCTGGCGTACGATTCCGTCCGCGACTATGTGCACGAACTGAACGCGATGGGCGCCCTGATCGCCGAATTGTGCGATGGCAGCCTGAGTGTGGAAGAGATCCGGGCATTGGCCGGGCCGCTGATGCCCGAGGGCCAAACAACCGGGATCGACGGCTGGATCAGCGCGGGGATTGAAGCCGGCCTGCTGGTCTGGGGCGATGGCACGCGAGCCCGGCCCCGCGAACTGACTGCCGAGGAGTTAATCGGCCTGGCTGACAAACTCCGCGGAAGCGGCATGAGCGAGACCTACTTTCTATGCCTGAAGCGAGTGACGGAGCTGACGCCGGAGAATTCGGACACGTGGCATGCACTGGGTTTTGCGGCGCAGGCCGTGGGACGGCGCGAGGACGCGCGGAATGCGTTTGCGCAGTATCTCGAATACCATCCCGAAGATGCTTCGATTCGACATGTTCTGACGGCTTTGAGAGACGAAGCGCCGCCGCCGCGCGCTCCGGACGATTGCATTCTGCAAATCTTCAAGGATTTCTCCTCGCACTATGACGCCAAGATGCGCGACAACCTGAGTTACCAGGCTCCGGAGCGCATTCAGGAGCTGATCCGAGCTGAGATGGGAGATGCCGCGGGCCTGGAGATTCTCGATATAGGTTGCGGAACCGGGCTGTCGGGCGTGGGGTTGAAGGAGCGCGCGGCGTGCCTGGTGGGGATCGATCTCTCTCCTGAGATGATCGACGTTGCGCGGGAGCGCGATATCTATGACCAACTGGAGATTGCGGAGATCACCGAGTGGCTTGATCAAACGGAAGGCCAATTCGATCTGATTGTGGCATGCGACTGCCTGGTTTATTTTGGCGATCTTCAGCCGGTGGCGGCATTGGCGGCAGGGCGGCTCAAGCCGGGCGGGTGCTTTGCTTTCACGACGGAACGCGGCGAGAAATATCCATTTCATCTCTCCGATTCCGGAAGATATACGCATCATCCCGAACACGTTCGCGAAGTGGCGGCGAAGGCTGGGCTGGTTGTAGGCCGGCTGGACGAAGGATTCTTGCGGCTGGAACGCGGGGTGGAAGTGATTGGGTTGCTGGCGCTGCTGAGGAAAGTGGGCGGCGATTGCAGCGGAAGGAATGCTTAAATTCAGATTTGACTGTCCAACTCACCGAAAATACACTCGAAAAAAACTCGCAAAATGCTTAATTATCGAGTATAGTTGTATGCAGGAGTATCTTATGGCGCTCACGGCTCAATCGAAAACGAAGGAAGCCCCGCAGCGGGCGCGGAAATCGAAGTTTCAGGCCGAGCTTGCGCCACCGGAAGACCGCATGGTGCGCGCGCTCAAGGCGGAACTGCAGATGACCAGCAATACGGACTTTCTGGTGGATGCGCTGACACTCTTCCGCTGGGCGGTCTCTGAGCGCAGGCGCGGCCACCGCATTATGAGCGAAGGCGCCAGCGGGGAGAGGAAGATTCTGGTCTTCCCGCGCCTGGAGCGCGTGGCGCCCGAGCTGGAATTGCCGCGTGTCGATCTGCACTGGAGCGAGCGGGAGATCGAGAGCCTGACCGAGCTTGCGCAGCGGCAACCGGCTGCGCCGACGGAAGCGCTCATCCGGGCGATGAGAGGCTGAATTGGCTGTCAACATTCGACGCCTGGAAGAATTCGATGAGACAGAGGGCTTTGACTGCGGCGATGAACCGCTGAACAACTACTTGCGCCGTCACGCATGGATCAATCAGCAGAAGAGTTCGATTGGCGTGACCTATGTCGCGGTGGACGAGGCTGCGCCGGGAGTGGTTCTGGGCTATTTCACGTTGGCGGCATCGAGCATTCCGCGCGGCCGTTTGCCGAAGAAGCTGGCGCGCGGCCTTCCGCCTTACGACCTTCCGATGATTCTGCTGGCCCGGCTGGCTGTGGATCAACGCTTTACAGGAAAGGGGTTGGGACGGGCGCTGCTTGCGGAGGCATTCCGGATTGCGCTGCGGGTTGCGGACGAGGTTGGCTGCCGCTCGATGGTCACCGACGCCTACCGCGACAAGATTGAATGGTACGCGAAATACGGATTTGTTCCGATTGAGGGCGCGAGCGAGGAGAGGCCACAAAAGATGTTTTTGGATCTGCGGACGATTCGGAAGGCGATGCAGAGCCGGTAGATGGAGAACTCCAACCTGGATTTTTCTCAGCTTCAAAAGTGCTTACCTGTAGCTATTCCACGCTAACTGTAACTCGTATCCGCCTTCCGTCCACACGTCAAACTGACGGTTGAAGCGGATGAGGGCGATCCATTGGCCGTGGTCTTGCTGCTGCCAGACCAGGTCGCCGTGGAGCTGGCGGGCGATCTCTTCCGGCAGAAGGTCGTGGTGCAGTCCGAAGTAGCGTTCATCGGCCGCGCGGCTTCTTGCGCCCAGATTGAAGAACGGCGAATACACATCGACCTTGGTAGAGAAGACCAGTGCGGTGGAGTATTTTTCGGGCTCCTCGGCGGCGGGGGCGATTCCGGCGGCGGTGAAATCGGGGACAAGATAGACGGCGTAAGGCTGGCTGAGATAGCCCAGCTCGGGGCGGGAAAGCGCGTCGGAGAGAGGCCAGGTGGAGAGCACGGTGGAGCCGGGGTAGCGAGCGTCAAGCTGGCGGATACCGGCCTGGTAGAGGCGGATGACTCGGGCGTAGGTGAGGTTGTCTTCCGGGGCGATGCCATAGGGAGGATTGATGAAAATCCCCAGGATGAAGACTGCGGCGGAGAAGCCGGCCAGCGCGTGCCAATAGGGAACACGGCGATACAAAGTGGTGACGGCGAGGAGCAGCACCAGCGGGTAGAGGGGCAAAAGGTAGCGAGTGAGCAGCGCGCCGCCCAGAACGCTGTAGAGCACGGCATTGACCAATAGCAGAAGAAAGATGCGGCGCAGGGCGGAGGGGGCGATGCCAGGACGGGGTTGGCTGTCAGTGTCGAGACGCGGCGTGAGCAACAGGGCGGCGATGGCCATGCCCACCGGCACAAAGAGGTACATGTGCGCGGTGAGGTGGATGATACGGTGCTCGAAGGCGGCCAGGATGCGCGGGAACGAGATGTTGGACTGGGCGTTGTAGCGCAGCCACTCGGGACTGCCGAAAAGGAAGCCGGTCTTGAGGTAGTGGAATGCGTACCAGGCGGCCAGAGGAAGCATGCAGCTTGAGAGCCAGGCAGCCTCGCGCATGAGCCGGGTGCGAGTGATGCCGGAAGCGCGGAGGCTTTCAACGAGGCTGACGGCGGCCAAGGTGAGCGGGATGACGATGGCCGTTTCTTTGGAGAGCGTGGCGAGAGCAAAAAAGAGAGCGGCGGCCCATGGCTTGGCGGACGTCTCCAGACTGCGCGCGGGCAACGTGTAGACAAACCCCCAAAGAGTGCAGGCGGCGGCGAAGATGTCAGCGTGTGCCAGGGAGCTTTGGGCAAACCAGATGGGGTAAACGGCGGTGAGAACGACGGTCCAGAAGGCGACGGAGGACACACCGGTCAGGCGCAGGGCCAGACGCCAAACCGCCGTGAGGCCGAGCGAAGCGACGACGAGTACAGCCACGCGCGTAACTATGGGGCAGAAACCGAAGAGCTTCCACCACGACGCCAGATAGATGCTGGGCAGCGGCGGATGGGCGATGTTCATGGTGGTGAGAGGAATCAGGGAGCCGGTGCGGAAGAAATCCCAGGCCGCGGGGATGTAGTAGCCGGCCTCGTCCCAGTAGTAGGGCAGGCGGAGCAAGGTGAAGTGGCTGGCGAAGAGCGCGGCGAAGATGACAGGAAAGATCATCCAGGCGGGGAGGGGCGCGGCGAGCCACCGCGGTGGAATGAGATTTTTCCAGCGCAAAGGGATTACTCCTGCTAGTTGACGGGCCCCTGCGGGAAGTTGTGGCCGTGCGGCTCCAGGTTGAGCGCGCCGAAGGCCTGCTCGTACTGCGCAAGATGCTGCCCCAGCATGTTCCACAGGGCCTTGGCCTGCTGCGGGCTGAGGAAGATCGCGCTGTGGTTGCGAATGGTGATCTGGTCGGGGGGCTCAGGAGAAGCCAAGCCGAAGACCAATTGGAAGTCCCAGACGCTGGCCCGGATCTGGACGCTGTTGGCGTAGGCCTCGCGGTAGTCGGGGCTCTGGACGAGGTTCATTTGAGGTTGCTGCGCGGATGGACTCATGGTTTCTCCAGATTACTCCGGCGGGGGTGGGCAGGGCCGTCTGGCCGGGTGAGGGTCATGGTGCGAAAGGGGGGACTCGAACCCCCATGGATTGCTCCGCCAGATCCTAAGTCTGGTGCGTCTGCCAATTCCGCCACTTTCGCAAGGGCGAGACTGAATACTATTTTAGCCCTGATGGCTTTATTGTGTTGTCAGAGCAGCGGCGACGCTCCGCCCTAATTGAACAAATCCTTCATTTTTTCGAGGAAGCTGGTGGGGGCGGGCTTGTTTTCGACGGCCAGCGACACGGCGAGCTGATTGATTAGCTCACGCTGGGCGCGGTTGAGCTTGCGGGGAATCTCGACCAGTACCTTGACGATCAGGTCGCCCGAGCCTCTCTCGTTGAGGAAGGGGACGCCCTTGCCGCGAACGCGCAGCTCCTTGCCGCTGGGCGTGCCCTCGGGGATTTTGAGGGTGACGTTGCCGCCGATTGCGGGAATTTCGATTTCGGCGCCGAGAGCGGCCTGGGGAAAGCTGATGGGGAGGACGCAGCGCAGGTTGTGGCCGTCGCGCTGGAAGTATTCGTGGGAGCGGATGGAGAGGACGACGTAGAGGTCGCCCTTGGGCGCGCCGGCGCGTCCGGCATCGCCTTCGCCGGCGTAGCGGATGCGGGTTCCGGTCTCAACGCCGGGCGGCACCTTGACGTGGAGCTTGTTTTCCTTGCTGACGCGGGTCTCGCCTCGGCAGGTTGGACAGGGGTCGCCGATGACCTGGCCCGTGCCTCCGCAGGCTGAACAGGTGCGGGCCACGGAGAAAAAGCCCTGCTGGAAGCGGACCTGTCCACGGCCCTGGCAGTGGCCGCAAGTGGTGGGTCCACGGCGGGAGGCGCTGCCGGTGGCCTTGCAAGCGTCGCAAGGCTCTAGGCGGCGAATCTTGACCTCGGTTTCGACGCCGAAGATGGCGGCCTCGAAGTCCACAGTCAGGTTGAAGCGCAGGTCGTCGCCGCGCTGCTGGCGAGTGGGGCGGCGCTGGCTGCCGCCCATGGAAAACATCTCGCCGAAGAGGTCGCCGAAGAGGTCGCCGATGTCTACGCCTGCGCCGAAGGGCCCGCCGAAGCCCTGGCCGGCGCCGCTGACGCCGGCATGGCCGAAGCGGTCGTAGGCGGCGCGCTTGTCGGGATCGCTCAGGACCTGGTAGGCCTCGCTGGCCTGCTTGAAGCGCTCCTCGGCGGCATGGTCTCCGGGATTGAGGTCAGGATGGTGCTCGCGCGCCATCCTGCGGTAGGCGCTCTTCAGCTCCTGCTCGCTGGCGTCGCGCGAGACGCCCAGAACCTCGTAATAATCTTGCTTGTCCACTCTTTGATTAATCCTGCCTATTCTTCAGTTCTGCTCAAAAAGTTTTTGGTTCCAAGGATCGTCGGGTGATTTTGGCCAGGTCTTCATGTCATGAATTTCTTCAATAATCAACTCATGCGTGGGAAATGAATCTGGCGCCCACATAAAGATTCCTTTAACAGTCACGGTAATCGTTTTGTCTATCGTTCCTGGAAGGCCCTTCCATATAGCCGTATGCAACTCCTCCATTCCCTTGTTCGATATTGATGGGCCTAGTGGAATCCCGACATGAGGACACGATGCGTCTACCAGAAACGATCCATGCATAGCGTCGCTTTCGATGAATACGGAAACCAAAACTCTCCTACCGTCATATTGCTCTGTATTCTTCATGATTTCACATACAGTTGTTTTCTCGGGCAGATTATCAGCCAATAGACTTGCCTCATTTGTACTAATCTGTTCGCCTGTCTCCGCAGAAACGCTAGCCTTGTTAGGTACTACAGTCAGCCCTTCGATTTTCGTGACCCAAATTACAAGTGAATGCTTCTCATTGGGCTTCCAAGTCAACCATCCCTGAAATGTTCCTGAGATGGACTTATCTTGGGTACCTTGTTGTCCCTTGGCAAGAGCCAACGCAAGTGAAGGCAAGCCGTCTGAGGCCATATTGAGTATCAAAACCACACGCACATTGGGACAAGAAGGGTCAGTAATCTCATTGTGTCGGACTCCGTCATTCTCGTAATATGCGAATACCTCCACTACCTTCTCGTGAAACTGCTTTGGATGCTTCGCCAGTTCGCATATTGCCGTCTTTATGGGCACTTCCGGGGACGCCTTTGCCTGCGAAGATAAAAGGGAAAATCCCAGTGTCCAGGCTGCCAAAACCACCCAAAAACCGAGATGTTTCTTTTTCCTCATATGAGATGGCTACCTGAACATTGTCACGAATCCAAAATTACTCGCTTGTCTGTTTGGGGTTGGATGCGACGCGGACCAGTGCCGGGCGCAGGAGCTTATCGCGCAGCTTGTAACCGCGGCGAATCTCCTCGGCGACGTGCTGGTCGGGCATGTCGAGGCGCTCGACAGCGCCCAACGCCTCATGGTGGCGCGGGTCAAACTTTGCTCCCTCCGCCGGAATTGCCGTCACCTGCAACTGGCGCAGAACATCCTCCATTTGTTTCACAATCAACTCGACGCCGGAGCGCAGTTGTTCCACCGTACCGGCCGACTTGAGCGCCATCTCGAAATGGTCGAGCACCGGCAGAAACTTTTCGACCACATTCACAACGGCGTAGTCACGGTCCGCGATTCGCTCGCGCTCGGCGCGCTTGCGGGCGTTTTCAAACTCGGCTTGCAGGCGGGCCAGCCGGTCGAGCAGTTGGTCGCGCTCGGCCTTAAGCTGGTCATATTCCGCGCGGGGAACGGGCGGGGCCTCCTCCGCGGTCTTGTCCGGCTCCTGCACGGGGTTCGGCTCCTGCGCGGGCATTTCGGATGCGGAGTTATCGGCCTGCGAAGCAGCCGCGGCAGACGCCTCCTTCGACAAGGTCAACTCTGTATCCTGTTCCGGCATCGTTCTATGCGTTTTCCGAAAAATCTTTGTCATATGTTTCCATGATAATTTCAACGGCGGGCGCCGTGTTCACACTTTCAACTCGGGGGCAATGCGGGTTCCGATTCGGGTCAATCCGCGTTATCAACCTCTAATCGGCGGGAACTTCCAGCAACCGCTCGGAGAGCCGGGCGATGTAGCGCACCGCCTGGATCATCTCCTGATATTGGATGCGTGTAGGCGCGATGAGGGCTACAGTGCCCAGGTTGGAGTCGCCCAAACGGGCCGGAGCGCCGATGAGGACAAGATTTTGCATTACTTGCGAGACCTCGGCCTGACCGGCCGATTCAGGACCCTCCTGGGCAAGCTGGTCAAGGCCAACTACCACGCGTACCTCCTGCTGACGCCCGTCTACGTAAGCTGTGAGCAGCTCCACCAGCCGCTGCTTGGCCTCCAGAGCCAGCAGCATCTGGCGCAGGCGCTCGCGGTCCACCTCAGCGGCAATGAGGTTGGCCATGCCGTCGACATAAATTGCCGGGTTGGTTTCTCCGCCTTGCAGCGCTCCTTTGCGGCATAGCTCCTCGATTGAGGAAAGCATCTGGCGATAGGCGGCCTGCTCCATCTCCACGCGCCGGGCTACCTCGGCGCGGATGCGCTCGATGTGCCAACCGCGGAAGTTCTCGTTCAGGTAGCGCGCGGCGGTCTCCAGCTCGATGTGGGTCAGATCGCGATCCAGAGCCAGCACGCGGTCCTGCACGGCTCCGGACTGAGTGACCAGAACGGCAAGGACACGGCCGGTGGAAAGCCGTGAAAAGTGAATATGCTCCAGCACCTGGCTGGCGGTGGAGCTGGCCAGTGCCACGCCCAGTCCGCTGGATAAAAGCGCCAACACGTGCGAGGTGCGCTCCAGGTAGTCGTTGGTGCTGGTGACGCCGCTGAAGCTCTCCTCAATCTGCTCGCGCCGGGCTTCGCTCAGGGGAGTAGCGCAGGGCTGCGCCGCGTTCAGGCCGGCTGACTGCGCGCCCGCGGCCATGCGGCCGGGCTGAGTAATCTGCTCGACGTAATAGCGAAAAGCAGCGGCGGTGGGCACGCGGCCAGCCGAGGTGTGCGGTTGCTCCAAAAGGCCACTCTCGCCCAGCGTGGCCATAACATTGCGGATGGTGGCCGCGCTCAGACCCTCCTGATTGGAAAAATGACGGGCGACAGCCTGCGAAGCTACCGGCTCGCCGGTGGCGATGTACTGTTCGATGATAGCCATCAGCACCAGCCGCTCCCGCGGACTGACGCGCGCATCAGGCATCTTTCCCGCTCTCCGATCCGGCTGATAAATGGTTGCTGCCCGGACCTGAATGAAGTCCGCTAAACCATTGATATTTCTAGCGGTTATGCCAGAAAAACAGCAGACTCATACCCCTTGATTCTAGGGATATGCGAGGGGCCCTGTCAACACGCGAGCCAGAGAGGACGCCGGTGCAACGGCTGGTTGTAATAGCCGGCACGAGTGCGGGCTGCCAGCCTGCATCCGTTACATTGGAAGCATGTTCACGCGCAGGATCTCGATTCAACGCATGGATTTGAACGGCCTGCGGCAGGCGTGCCCGATTGGCTGGATCGACAACTTTGCCATGCGCAACTTCACCAACGACCCGGTCTTCGACGACACGCTGCCCGTGGCCGATGGAGTGCTGGAGGCAGGGGTGCGCGTGCCTCTCGACCGCCTTCAGCCGGCCATGGAAGATTGGTTCCGCCGCAAGGGTTACCTGAAGCCCGGCGAGCGGCTTGAGGTGACGGAGATCGGTTCACAGCAATAAGGATTTATCCTCATGTGTTCTTTGCGTATGTTATTGCTCGCGGCGATTCTTCTGCCTCTGTTGTTTGCGCTTCCGGCGCAGGCCCAGCAGGCGGCCAATCCTCCGCTGCCCGATATCCGCCAACTGATGCAAGAGGTACAAAAACACCAGGCAGAACTCAATAAAGTGAGGGAAAATTACACCTTCAGCGTCTCGCAGGAGGTTCAGGAGATTGACGCCAAAGGGAAGGTGAGCAAAACCGAGACGGAGGAGACCGAGGTTTTTTTCGTCAACGGACATGAGATTTCGCAACTGGTGAAGAAAGAGGGGAAACCGCTTTCGGATGAGGAGCAGAAAAAGGAGACCGAGCGCGTGACCAAGATGGTGAAAAAGGCGGAAAGGACGCCGCCGGGTCAGCCGCTGGAAGGCCACGTTGTCACCATCAGCCGCTTGCTGGAGATCATGGATGTGCGCCATGAGCGGTGCGAGAGCTATCGCGGCCGGCCGACGATTGTCTTTGATTTCGTGGGCCGCAAGGACGCCAGAACGCACGGCCTGGCCGAGGACGCTTCAAAGAAATTGAAGGGAACGGTATGGATCGATGAAGCAGATAGCCAGGTCGTCCATCTGGACGTAGCCTTCGATGACAATTTTCGCGTCGCCGGCGGAATTGTGGCCACTATTCAGAAAGGCTCCAATTTTCATTTCGAGCAGGCGCAGGTAAACGGCGAGATATGGCTTCCCACCGGCGCCGAGGGAACCGTGCAGGCCCGCGTGTTGCTGGTGAAAGGCTACCATCAGCACTTTACCGAGCGCTGCTATGACTACAAGCGCTTCCACGCGGAGGCTCAGCAGGGGAAGGGCGCCAAGGTCGTGCCGGAGAATAAACCGTAGCCCGAACCGGCGCATGATGGCGCTTCTGTATCAACGGGCAAACTCAGCTGCCACGCCAACGGCCGTTACGGAGGAGATACGCCCGCGCTTTTTTCCCGCGCCAGTCGAACTGCGGATTGCAAGAACGGGGAAGAGATTGTGTTATTCTTCCTTCGCCATACAGATTCCTGAAACCGGCGGCTAGAAGCACCTCGTACAGGAAACACCAGGCTCCCAGCAAAGGCTTATTACTTTCATGCTTTTTCCCACGGTCGAGTACGCGCTGTTTTTTCTTGCGGTGCTGGCCGTTGCCTGGAGCCTGTACCGCTTCCCCACGGCGCATAAGAGCTTTCTTCTGCTGGCCAGTTATATCTTCTACGGCTTCTGGAACTGGGCCTATATTCCGCTATTATTCGGCATCTCTCTCTTCAGCGGATTAGTCGCCCAGCGCATCCAGCGCAGCCGGACGGTATTAGCCAGAAAGTGCTGGCTGGCCGCAGGCGTCACCGTCTGCCTGGCCACGCTGGGTTATTTCAAGTACACCGGCTTTCTGCTGACGACGCTGCTCCAGGCATGGGGCCGCTTCGCTCCTCCGCCGCACATTCAGATCAATTCGCCCCTGTTGCCTCTCGGCATCTCCTTTTTTATCTTTCACGCCATATCCTTGCTGTGCGATTGCTACCGTGGCAAGGTTCGCGAGCCAGTCAACCTGGGCGACGCACTCTTATATGTAGCCTTCTTTCCCCAGCTCATCGCCGGTCCCATTCTGCGCGCATCGCGGTTTCTTCCCCAATTGGCGATCCGGCGCAATCCCAACTCCATCCGCGTCAACCGCGCTTTTCTGCTGATTGCCGGCGGCCTGTTCAAGAAAGTAGTTATCTCGAACATGCTGGCTACGCGGCTGGTGGAGCCGGTTTTCGCGGTGCCGCAGAGCTTTGGCGCATGGGATACATTGCTTGCTGTTTACGGCTATGCGGCGCAGATCTACTGCGATTTTTCGGGCTACACCGATATCGCCATCGGGTGCGCCCTGCTGCTCGGCTACCGGTTTCCGCGCAACTTCAACGCGCCTTACACGGCCGCCGATCCGCAGGATTTCTGGCGACGCTGGCATATCTCGCTCTCCAGTTGGCTGCGCGACTATCTCTACTTTCCCCTAGGCGGCTCGCGCAAGGGCAAGGTGCGGACATATATCAACCTGATGGTGACCATGCTGCTCGGGGGCCTGTGGCACGGCGCTGCCTGGACTTTTGTGGCTTGGGGAGGCCTGCACGGTTTCTACCTGGTTGTCCATCGCCTCTGGTCCCGCATCGGCTGGCATCCGCTGGTTCGCTGGCGCGCAACCGCGGCATGGCGGTGGGCGTCGCGCATTCTCCTGTTCCATGCGGTTTGCGCGGGATGGGTCTTCTTCCGGGCCTCTTCATTTGCAACCGCATTCACGGTCTTTGGCCGGCTGACGGTTCCAGGCGTTGCGACACTGGCCACGGGACCCGTCTTGATCGTGCTGTTTCTGGGGCTTGCCGGACAGTACATGCCGCCGCGATGGCGCAACGGCTTGGAGATTGAGTTGGGCCGCTGGCCGGCCCTGGCGCGCGGGGCAGTTTTGGCCGTGGCCATCGCCACCATCGAAATTCTGGGGCCGACGGGAGTGGCCCCGTTCATCTACTTCCAGTTCTAGAGAGCCATGCGAAGCGTTTCGTTGACCCAACCAATCCGGAAAATGGCCCTGGTCATCTTGGGATTTCTCGCGGCCATTGTGCTGCTCGAATCCGATGGGCTGGCCAGTTGGGCCAATCACCTGGAGATCGGCCCGCTGCGCACCGTCGCCGTTCCGGTCACCGCGGCGGTACAGAAGACTCTGCATCCGCTGGGAGTGGCAGCGATCCGCGATCGTGCTCTTGAAGCTCTGGCACGCGTCGGCTGGACCGACGACGCAGCCCTGTTGGCGAAGGCCGCAAACCCTCCCCGTACATGCGATCTGCCCGGAGCATCCGGCTGCGCAACTTCACCATCGGCAAACAACCCAAATCCGGCATCGACTTCCGGTTTGAGTGCCGGTGCGAATACACCAGATCACAACGCTCATAATTCTTTCCTCAACGCTCCGGGCGCGCGGACGCCGCTTCTTGGAGATGTGCCAAAAACCACGGTTTTAACTCCTTTGTCGCCGGTCGAGGCTGGCAAGCCGCGTGTGGTGGTGCTGACCGGCGACTCCATGATGGCGGTTGGCTTGAGCGCCGAACTGATGCGTGAGGCCGCGGGCGACAAGAATCTGCGCATCGTAAAGGCCTTTCGATCCGGCACCGGCCTGGCGCGGCCGGAGGTCTTCAACTGGATGGATGAGTATCCGGCGATGCTGGGCGAGGTAAAGCCTGATGTGGTTATTGTGGCCATTGGGGCCAACGATGGACAGGGCTTCGTGGTGGACGGCAAGGTATTGCCCTACGGCAGCGAAGAATGGCGGAAGGTCTACCAGGAGAGGATTGCCGAATTCCTGGCTATGGTGGAAGAAGGCGGACCGCGCGTGGTGTGGGTTGGGCTTCCGCCCATGCGGGGGCATATCTACGACGAAAAGATCGCCGACCTCAATCGCATCACCTATACGGTTGTGAGTCAGTCGCCGCAGGCCACCTGGTGGAATACGGCCTCCTATGTGGGCGACGATGCGGGGAAGTATAGGGAGTTTGTCACGCTGGACGACGGCCAGACTATCAAGATTCGTTCGAGCGACGGCATTCATCTCTCCGATGAGGGCGCTGGGCTGCTCACCTCAGTACTGCTGAAGTGGCTTGATCCGCCGGCACAACCGGCAAATGGAGCAACGGCCGCCCCGGCAGCGGCGCCGGCGGTTCAGGTTCGGCCAGCCGTCAAGCACAAACGGAACGTGCATCGGAAGGCGAAGGGGTAGATGTGCTGGTTCTAAGCGGCGGTCATTTGCCGCGTCGGGGCATTCTGCCAAAGCTCAACCTCGGCCTCGCGACGGGCCTTGAGGGCTGCGTATTCCCGCCCGCCGGCGTGGTCCCAGCGCAACAACTGCTCGGCGGCATCGTCATAGCGGCCTGCATTGAGTGATTTGAGCAGGGTTGAAGCGGCCAGCCTGGCAGCGCCGAGGTTGAAGGTGAAGTCCACCAGAGCGTCGAACTGGCCCTGGGCGAGGGGAACCGTTACCAGGCGCTGGATGGCCTGCTCGGCATCGCGCACGTCGCAAGCCAGAAGATTGGCAGCCTGTAACTCGTTGATTCCATTAGGAAAAGAATCGGAGTGCAGCAGCCGGTGGCCGTAGCCGATGGTGGAAATGCCAGCTACATCCAGATAAACACGATCGCGAAAACCCTCAGACCTTTTTAGTAGTTCCATTCCGGCGGCGCTGAATTTCATGTTTCCCCCTGCTCTTTGTTTGAGATAACGTCACTTTCACGCTAGCAGGAAGAGAGAAATAATCTGCAAACACCTGCGCCTGGCAGAGCGGTCCTGCCATTTAAATGCTCTAAACGAGCTTTGGGGCCGGTCTTACCGGGCCGCTCCGGGGGTTTTACCGGCAAGCTTCTCGAAATTCAGCAGCAGAACGGCGAGAGCATCGTCGAAATTGCTGTCGCAGGTCCTTTGCCGGCTGCAGTTGGATATAGGTTCCAGCAGCGTCCAAAGCAGAAAATGGCTCTTACGGTCATAAATAAGGAGCTTGAAGGTGGCAGATCCGGGGCCGGAGTCGGAGATCTGTAGTTCCAGAACCAGGTCGGCAACGGATGGATCGCTCACCATCTCGAATGAGCCGGAGACCAGAAGAGCCGCATACAGCTGGTTGTAGGCTCTGTTTTGCCCTCCGCTATATAGGGGGGAGGAGGCGCCAGAATTGGATATAAATATATTTTTCGCGGTGAGTATGGCAGGGGGAACGGGGCCTGGAGGGGTTGTAGACGGCTGCTGGGCGAAGCCGGAAAAAGCCAAAAACAAGGCAAAACAGGCAAAACAGGCAAAAAGACGGCATCCAAGGCCTATTCGGCTCATCTGGAATTACCTCCTGAGAACAAAATACACTCCTTTAGGCAGCTCCAGGGGAGCGGAAAATACAGCCTCCATGGCGGCAACGAAGATTGCGGAGGGGCGTTTGCGCCGCCGCCCCTATCCAGAAGGCAAAATGTGGTTTTTAGGCCATATTAAGGGATTTGGGGAGAAAAGGCGTTAAATCAGCCAAAAAGGGCAAAAAAATACGCCAATTTGCACTGACTTTAGTGCAACTTTTAAGTGATAGGGAGGCAAGAACTTATATGGGAAATGCACTAAAAATAGTGCCATTTTGGGCAGGTTTTCCTCGTATTCATTTAGATAACATGCAGATTAAATAGTGTCGAATTGGTAAAATGGGCAGATGGAGAAAAGACGAAAATCTAGCAAAACAAACTCGAAAACTTCCCTACGAGTCTGGCTGGCGGCAGGGTCTTCCTCTGTTTTACTGGTCGCGGGAGTGTTGGTAGTCTACCCGCGGACGGTGCAGGCGGATGCCCGGCTTTCCCTGCCGGCGGTAACGGCTCCTCCGGTGGCTCCGATAGCGAGCACGACACCTGTCTTGCTTTCGCAGGGCAAACCGGCGGACAACTCAACAACCTATGCGCTCCACGGCATAGCCTCCTGGTATGGAGGCGTGTTCAATGGCCGGAAAACGGCCAGTGGAGAACGCTTCGATATGTACGCGATGACAGCCTGCCATCCAAACCTGCCATTTGGCACGACAGTGCGGGTGGTGAATCGCAGAAACGGGCACTCGGTGGTGGTACGCATCACCGACCGCGGTTACCTTTACAGCGGGCGCATCCTCGATCTGTCGTATGGCGCCGCCCAGAAACTGGGTATGATCAAGTCCGGGCTTGCTCAGGTTGATCTGGAGGTTCTCTCCTGGGGAAAGTCCAGCAAGAGCGACAACTAACAAGCAATCAACAGCATTTCACAGGCAACAACGGCCAGCCCTCGGGCTGGCCGTTGTTGCTTGGGGAGGAATTCCGTGGTCGGCTTATTCAACGTTTGCAGCCGGGATTCCGGCGCTCATTGTATTGGTCTTACTCGCACCGGGTTATTGACATTGGTTTTAGGGCTAAAGGTGAGCGAGGGCGCTGGTGAACTACCGCTGTAATCCTGCCATTCGTTCACGGTGCTGTCGGCGGGTATTCCATCTCCCTGCAAACCGAATCCAGACCCGGCCACGGTATAAGGGCTGGAGCTGTCCGTGACAGTTCCTCTGGCAACGCCGTCGACATATATTGATAAGGTGACTGGGGAAGTACCTGATGCGACCAGCCCCAAAGTGTGAGTTGCGGTGGCTGAGACCGTGCCGCAGCTTCCGCCGCCCAGGTACCTGAAATTTTTCATCACATAACAAGCAGTGTAATATCCGTTCGATACAGCGCTGAAGCCCACGCAATAACCTGGAATTCCGCTCGACACTCTCACGCAGGCCAGCTTCTCGTAGCCGATGGTAGTGCTGGATGGGGCAAGGGTGATCTGGGCGGTATTTGACGTGGACGCGGAGTAGTAATAGACGGCGCTGGTGGAGCCGGAGATCTGTGCACTATCGACGCCGGTGGTGTAGATAGAGTTTGTGCCTCCCGCCAACACCCATTTGGAGTTGTAAGTAGGCAGAGGCGTGCCTGAGGCTCCCGCGAAAACATCAAAGCAACTGCCGCTCCCTGAGGGGCACCCGTTCACGGCATTGTTGATGATGTAAGCGGCCGAGCCCACCGCGCTTTGCAAGTAGCCGGAGGCCGTGGCAATAGCCTCTATTGTTTCCGAGGCAGAGACGGTAATCGGCGCACTATAGACAGTCGAACCGGTAGTCGGCGCGGTTCCGTTGGTGGTGTAGTAGATGACCGCACCGGAAGTGGTATCGGAGATAGTCACCGTCTGCGCCGAAGTATAAACGCCTGATGTCGGGCTAAAGGCAGGCGTAGCCGCGGGCAAACCGCCGAGGTAGTCCTGCCATTCATTCACGGCGCTGTCGGCGGGCGTTCCTTCTCCCTGCAATCCGAATCCTGACCGGGCCACGGTATAAGGGCTGGAACTGTCGGTGACGGTTCCCCTGGCTACGCCGTCGACATAGATGGATAAAGTGACGGGGGATGTGCCGGATGCGACAAGGCCAAGGGTGTGAGCCGCGGTTGCCGAAACGGTTCCGCAACTTCCGGTGCCCAGGTATTTGAAGTTCTTCATTACATAACATGCGGCGTAATTCCCGCTGGATACGGCACTGAAGCCGATGCAGTATCCGCCAATGCCGCTTGATACTCTCACGCACGCCAGCTTTGCATAACCGATGGTGGTGCTGGATGGAGCAAGGGTAATTTGCGAAGTGTCTGAGACAGACCCGTTGTAGTAATACACGGCGCTGGCCGTGCCGGAAATCTGCGCGGTGTTGTTGCCGGTAGTGTAGATGGAGTTTGTGCCGGCAGCCAAGGTCCACAGGGAGTTATATGTGGGTAAGAGCGTTCCTGAAGTGCCCGTGAAGTTATCCACGCAACTGCCGCTACCGGAGGGGCATCCGAAGATAGCCGAGCTGATGGTATAAGTCGCGGTACCGACGGCGCTTTGCAGATAACCGGAGGCTGTAGCGATGGCCTTGATGGTTTCCGAGGAGGATATGGTGATTGCTCCGGTGTAGAGGGTGGAGCTTATGGTTGGCGCGGCGCCGTTGGTGGTGTAGTAGATGACCGCGCCGGGGGTGGTGTCGGAGATGGTCACCGACTGGGCCGAAGTGTAGGGTCCGGCTACCGGGCTGAAGGTGGGCGTGGCTGCTGGTGAACCGCCGCTGTAATCCTGCCATTCGTTCACGGTGCTGTCGGCTGGGGTACCGTCGCCCTGCAATCCGAATCCGGAACCTGCGATAGTGTATGGGCTGGAGCTGTCGGTGACGGTTCCGCTGGCGACGCCATCGACATAGATGGATAAGGTGACGGTGGATGTTCCCGAGGCGACCAGCCTGAGGGTGTGAGCCGTGGTTGCCGAAACCGTGCCGCAACTTCCTCCGCCCAGGTACCTGAAGTTCTTCATCACATAACAGGCGGCGTAGTTTCCACTGGATACGGCGCTGAAGCCGACGCAGTAACCGGGAATTCCGCTTGAGACTCTGACGCAGGCCAGCATAGCGTAGCCGATGGCGGTGCTGGAGGGAGCCAGGGTGATTTGCGCGGTGTCGGAGACGGAGCCGTTGTAGTAGTAGACGGCGCTGTTGTAGGCGGAGATCTGCGCGCTGTTGGAACCGGTGGTGTAGATGGAGTTGGTTCCTCCAGCGAGCACCCAGCGGGAGTTATAGGTGGGCAGGAGAGTTCCGGAAGCGCCGATAAAGTTATCCACGCAACTGCCGCTTCCGGAGGGGCATCCGAAGATAGCCGAGCTGATGATATAAGTCGCCGAGGCGACTGTAGAGGGCGCGTAGCCGCTGACAAAGGCAATGGCTTTGATGGTTTCTGTCGCGGAGACGGTAATGGCGCCGGAGTAGAGGGTGGAACCGGTAGTCGGCGTGGCGCCGTTGGTGGTGTAGTAGATGGCTGCGCCGGCAGTGGCATCGGTCAAAGTGACCGTCTGTGTGGTGACGAAGGTTCCGGGCGCCGGAGAAAAGATGGGCGCGGCGACCGCTAAAACCCGGACCAGGATCTGCGCAGTGTGTACGTGTCCGCCGCCGCTGGCGGTGATGGTAATCGGATAGATTCCCAAGACAGTAGCTGCAGCGACTTTAAGCGTGAGCACATCCGTAGCAGGCGCGCTGAGGGCCAGGGAGGCCGCGGCGGGAGTCACCGTGAGGCCGGCGGGCGCGCTGACGGAGAGCGTGACAGTTCCGCTGAAGCCGTTGATGGGCGCGAGTGCAAGGGTGCTGGTTCCCGACGCGGAGGGAGAGATGGAGATTTCGGGGTTGAGAGCGTTCAGGGAGAAATCCGATTGGGAAATCGTGACGTTCACCGCGTTGGAGGCGGCGGCGTTGTAATTGGTGTCGCCCTGGTAGACGGCAGTGAAGATGTTGGTTCCGTTGGCGGCAGCGTAGCCGGGAATGGCGAGAGTAGCCGTGCCGCTGCTCAGGTTGACGAAGGCGCTGAAGCTCTGGCCATCGGAGAGAAAGGCGACTGTGCCGGTGGGAGATGGCTTGCCGGAGGCACCGGTGACGGTGGCCGTCAGGGTAAAGGTCTGGCTGGGCGCAGGACTGACAGAACTGGTAGTGAGCACGACTGAGGGAGTGAGTTTGCTGGCCAGCGAGATGATGGTTCCGCCGTTGGCGGCGCTGCCTAGCCAGTTGTTGTCTCCTTGGTAGTAGGCGATGAGAGGTAAAATTCCCGCCGGGACGTTGCTGAAGGCGACCACCGCCTCAAGGCTGGCGTTGCCGGTTGTGCCATAGGGTTGCCAGGGAGCGGAGACCGATTGATTGCCCAGGGTTACGGTTACGTTGCCGGTGGGCAGAGTTCCGTAGAGGGAGAGATAGCCGGTGTTGAGAATGACGTCGACGGACACGCTGGCTCCGGCAGCGACCGTGGAGACTAGCGGCTTGATTGTGAGGCTGGTGCTGCCCGGAATTACGGTAAAGGCGGCTGCGGCGGCGGTGGATGGATTATAGCTTGGGTCACCGGAGTAAGACTCGCTGACCGTGTGATTGCCGGGCGCGAAGACGCCTGTGGACCACTCCGCTACGCCGGCGGCGTTGAGCGGCTGCGTCGCAGTGACGGTTGCCGAGCCCAGTGTGTCAGTGAAGGTGACGGTTCCAGTGGCTGGTGTGGGTTCAGTGGCGATGGTGGCGT
Organism: Occallatibacter sp.; assembly: GCA_050012015.1. Taxonomy (GTDB): domain Bacteria; phylum Acidobacteriota; class Terriglobia; order Terriglobales; family Acidobacteriaceae; genus Telmatobacter. The sequence goes on from JBEKHZ010000004.1 coordinate 222,421, forward strand.
TGGAACTCACTGGCTGCGCATCCAGAAAGATTTGCGCTCCGTAGGGTACGGTGATGCCGGAGGAGAGCGCGTAGAGGTTCAGATCGTAGGGATTCCATGCCCAGCCGGTGGTTGCCAGCGTATCGTTCTCCGGAGTGACAGTGACGGTGACGGGCGCTGATTTGCTGGCGGCGTAAGTGCCGTCGCCGCCATAGACGGCGGTGAGCTGGTAGGTTCCACCGGGCAGGTTGTCCACTGAAGCATAGAAGCTTCCCGCAGAAAGTGCGATGTCGTCGATGGCCGTGTAGTGAGGCATTCCGTCGTTGCCTGTCAGGCTCACTGAACCGGTGGGCGTGCCAGAGCCCGAGGAGCGAGCCACGGTGCCGCTGACGGTGGCTGTCTTGCCGTGGACAAGAGTGGCGGGATTGACGCTGAGAGTGGTTGTGGTGGCGGAGAAGGTCACCGTGCTCCAGTATTTGATCAGGTTGGCGACATCAACCGAACCTAATCCGGTGGCCAGGTCATAGCCGACGCCGGCGGAGTAGCCGTTTTCGACGTAGAAGCCGCTGGAGTTTGTGGCCGAAGAGCCAGCCACGCAGTTGGCCGTGCCGGAGTAGCAGAGCACCTGGTTGCCGCCTACGGTCACATCGTGGAAGGCGGTCGGCTGCCTGGAGGCGAGCGGATAGTAGATGAAGTCGGCCTGCCCGGCCCATGTGCCGGTGCTCTGGTTAATCAGGGACTGGATGGCGGCCATGGCCGGGGAGCTGACGGAGGTTCCGCCCACGCCGGTGATGACCACGGTCCCGCTGCTGGTGAGATTGGTGCAGTCGCCGGGGCTGGCGCAGATGGGATAGAAGCTGTAGTTGTAGCCATTGGCGGCAAAGAGGGAGAGGTCAGGAAGGTCGCGCACGTGGTCGGCGGGGACGCCGGTTCCGGTTTGCCAGGCCGGCTTGGGGTAGCCCGTGGCGACGCCGCTGGGATAGAGCGCGGCGCTGCTGGCTCCTCCGCCGCCAGCCACGATAATCTCGATGGGCTGGTTGGCGGGATTGCCGCTGTCGTACATATTGAAGCCGAAGAAGTTGTTCCAGGCCTGTTCGGGGATGGTTTGTTTGAGGGAGACAGCGGGCGAGGTGGTGGAACTCAAGGACCAATAGGAGCTCAACTGCGTGTTGATGGCTGAAGGCGTTCCGGCATAGCTGCTGTAGTAGAAATCGGTGCCGCCAACGGCGACGTTGTAAGGAGTGGAGGCAATGCCGTTGACCTGGAGTCCGTCGTAGGCGACTTGCTGGGAGTCGAAGTTGTCGCAGCCGGCCGAGCCGGCGTCGCCGGAAGAAACAAAGACCGTCTGGCCCTGCGCGGCTGCCTGCTGCCAGAGGGCGCTCCAGAATGCATTGCCGCTCTGGCCCAGCTCCATCTCGCACTCGCCGTAGCTTACGCTGATGACCCCGGCCTGATCGTCCTCCACGGCGCGCATCGCAGCCAGGGCGAGGCCGTCGGTGAGCGCCGTGCCGCCCGAGGTGTACAGCAGGACCGTGGCGCCGGGCGCAACCGCGCCGGCAAGCTCGATGTCCAGATAAGCCTCAATGGCCGCGCTGTTCTGGCCGGGGTCCGTGCCGTCGACTATTACTGTTGGCAGGTTGGCGGTCAGGCCGAAAAGGCTTTGATAGGCCTGAACCAGGCTCATGTCCACATTCGATGCGCTGACGATGGCGATGGATTGCCCGGTGCCGGTGGTTCCGGCCGCATAAACCGGAGTGATGTCATACTGCTTGGCAAAATCGCCTGGCGCAACTACGAAGACGACCCCGCTACTCTCCGGATACGACCATAGCGGCGTGGTTTGGTGAGTTTTGCGATTGAACTGGGCACGCCCCAGAACCTGCAGGCGAGGCTGCGGATGAAAGTCGTTCAACTGCGCCAGGCCGGCGATGACCGGAGCGAGTGCGGCAGGAACCGAAGGGTCGGTCGAGTTGGCCAGGTGCGTTTCGCCGTTCACCTGATAGCTGTGAATCTGCGTCTGAAAGGCCTCGCTGACCTGGCCTGCGGTACCAGAGAATTCGATGGCCAGCCGCCCGGCATGCACTTGATTGATGGTGAGGCCGTGCGATTGAAGCCAGGCGGTAACGGCGGCCACGTCCGACTCGGCAGGCCCGTAGAGGCGGCCAAACTCCTCCGGAGTGAGCCACTGGTGATAGGAGGGATTGCCCGGAGAGTGCGCGGCCTGAATGAAATCGTTGAGCGCCGCCTCCTGCTCAGGGGAGCGCTGCAGCAAGAGCAGCATCCGGCCTACGGGCAAAGAATCTTCAACCACGCCGAGGTCGGTTACGGGTTGACTCATCCCGGAATGTAACGGATTGCCCTGGATAGTTCCGGACTGGCCAGCCACAGTTCGAATGAGCGGATGCGTGTTGCCGTGGAGAACCACGCGCGTGGCAGTTTCAACGGGGCCTTGAACTCGCGGAGCTGCCACGGATGCTCCGGCCGCTGAGACTGGATTGCGCGGCGCGGCAAATGCGGCTGCGACGGCCAGGTTCAATGCAACCAGCAAGATGACACGGATAAAGAAACGCAGCAATCTCATGCTGACATCATCGGCAGGTTGCGTTATGGGCTATAGCGCGAAGACATGTGCGGATGTGGAGGTTTCCGGAGCGTTTGTCCAGAATTAGAAGCGTCTAAAAGCGGGAATGAATGAGTTGATTGAAGTGTCAAATGAGGGAAGATCTCCGCACTCAAAACGGGGTCATCAGCGAGATTTAATCTTCATCAGATCGAGCGCCACAGAGGCTACGCAGTCGATGGCATTTCCGGTTTCGCCAGCGCCACCGGCTACGCTTGCACCGCCTGCTGGACTGGTCTTTAGCAGGCCGCGTGTCAGTAATTCGCGTATCTGGGCCAACTCCTCCATCATGGACTGGCGCGGCGGGCCGTCGTGGAGCAGAGGCTCGATCTCATGGACGATGTTTTCCGGCGTGAAATCGCTTTGGATCAGCTCCGGGACGACGCGCTTGCCGGCAATCAGGTTGGCCATGGCCACGTGAGGCACGGTGACCACCCGCCTGGCGATGGCGTAGGTGAGCGGCGAGACCCGGTAGACGACGACAAAGGGATTTCCGGCGAGCGCCGCTTCCACCGTGGCTGTGCCGCTGGCGACGATGGAGGCGCGGGCGTGATGGAGCGTGGCGCGGGCCTCGTTGACGAGGCGGACGGGAAGGCCGGAGCCATGCGTTTCGACGAGCCGACGCACCTCATCGCGCTGCTCGGCGTTCAGGGTCGGCGCGAGAGGGATGACGAATTCCAAGCTGGCAGTTGCGTGCTCCGCTGAACGCTCCGCCAGAATTTGCGCCGCCCGCAGGATCGTCGGGAGAAGGACGCGAATCTCACGGGGACGGCTTCCGGGGAGCAGGCCGATCCAGGTCTTCGCGGGGTCGAGGCCGTTTTCGGCGGCGAATTGAGCGCGGCTGACGGCGGGCGGCGGCAGCTCCGCCAGCGGATGGCCGACAAACTCGGCCTGGACGCCCTGATTGCGGTAGAAGGGCTCTTCGAAGGGGAAGATCACCAGCATGCGGTCGATGTACTTGCGGACCAACTTGATGCGGTGCTTCTTCCAGGCCCACAACTGCGGGCTGACGAAGTAGAGGACGGGAACGCCGAGCCGGTGCAGCTCTTTGGCAAGGCGAAAGTGGATCTCGGGAAAGTCGATGAGGATGGCCATGCTGGGCTGGCGCGCGCGGATAGATTTCTTGAGCTTGCGGAACTCGCGCCAGATGCGCGGCAGGTGGCGGACGACCTCGGTGAGGCCCATAACGGCCATCTCTTCAGAACGGACGATGCACTCAAGGCCCGCGGCAGCCATGCGTTCGCCGCCCATGCCGAAGAAGCTGGCCGCTTGCGCGGAGGTCTTAAGCCGTTGTTGGATTGCGGAAATTACCAGCGCGCCGTAGTGCTCGCCGCTGGCTTCGCCTGCCGAGATGAAGATGCTAGGTGGCATTTTTCCTTGGCTGTACTGGTGACATCATAGCGGCTCTGCATTATGGCCGTAATTACCCGATTTCACAGGAAAAGCGAACAAAAGGAGAATCGCACCCCGGGGGGGGGGAGGGGGGTGGGGGTGGGGGGTCCTTCCGGTACAGACCGGGGATATGGCTGACAGATCGAAGAGGGTTTTGGGCCATTTTTTGTTCATTCTGCCAGTGTGCGCCAACAGAGGGTAATTATCTGCAAGGACTGGCCGTCCAGGCGGGCGGCGCTTGCGCGGCACCTGCGGTGCGGCAGACGGCGCTTACGCGCCATGGGATTCGTGGATTCCCAAGTCTGAGAATCCGGAGCTAGGGCACCCGCTACAATTCCAATTGTGTCCAAACGCCAAAAAGCCAAAAAATTGCGGAGTAGAAAGGACCATTGGTTACCACAGGGCTACTTGCGCGGATTCATTGGTCCGTCCCGCACCTCCATGCCCAAACCGTTGTACTGCTTCTCCAGGAACACGCAGGCTTGGGAGGAGGTAAGCCCAAAAGAAATAGCTGTCGGCAGGGGGTTCTATGACTACGCGAGCGGGACAGATTACTCTGCGGTCACACATCCCGATTCCGCGTTTGAGCGATTGGAACGCGAGTTCCCGCAACGTCGCGAAGCAATGGCTGCCAACCGTTTTGAGAATTGGGAGCTGCATAAAGACTTTTTGCTAGATTTCATGCAGATGATGCGGGCAAGATCACCGCTTGCTATGCAACAACAGGAAGCAGAGGCTCGCAAAATTCGTGCCGCCACCATCACAAGCGTTAGTCCCGATAGACGCTCTGTCACAGTCGATTCAATGGAATTACGGCCACTTCCAGAGCACGCAGTTAGAAACTTCACAATCTCAAGAATGCTGCAGGACGTACAAGCGGGTGCATCGTGGATGAGCGGATTCGACTGGTGCATGCGCTACACCGAAACCGAAAATGACCCATTTTGTACCACTGACCAAGCGATTTTCGTGATTGGGACAATTCAAAGCCAGCCCATGAACCACGAACTCTTATCCCACCCAGACACTGTGACTATTTTTCCGTTGTGCTGGCAAGCCTGTCTCTTCGGGAGCAAATTCAAATTTGATAAGTCCTATGACCGCGCTCACCCAATACAACTAACAAGTTTACGCAGTGACCAGAAACGGCTGGCAAATCGGTTTGTAGTATCCCCCGTGATCTTCTAACCCCTTCGCCGCGCGCGGACGGCTGCGACTAGCTCGGTGAGCAGGGTGTGGGTTTCCGCCCGAACAAGTTTTTCTGGGGGGTGAAGCCCCATAGTTCCACCGGAAGCTTCGACGGGATTTATGGCCGGAAGCTGCGCAGAGCTGTCTCGAGGCCGCTTTCGTAGGCGGCGATGAGCTTGTCCCAGGCGGCATTGTCGTTGTCATCGATCAGCTTACGCCGAGGATCGGCATCGAACCAGGCGATGGTTTTCTGAATGCCTTCGGCGAATGGCACTTTGGCGCAGTAGCCGGGAACAAAGCGCTTGATTTTGCCGTTATCGAAGACTACGCTGGCGGCTTTGTCGCCGGTGAGGCTGCCTACTTCATCGGGAATGCAGGCGCTGATAAAGTCGGAGGGGATGTGAACGAGCCGGGCTTCGACACCGGCAGCCTGCGCGGTGATGCGATAGTACTGGTCCCAGGTCATCACCTCGTCGCTGGTGATGTGGAAGGCGTGGCCGATAGCCTGACGATGGCCGAGCAAGCCGACAAATCCCTGAGCAAAGTCGGAGTTGTGAGTGACGACCCAGAGCGAGGAGCCATCGCCGGGCACGATGAGCTTTTTGCCGCGGCGCATGCGGTCCACCGCTGTCCAGGACTTCTGCCAACTATTGACGGCGAGCACAATCTGCGTATCGCTATAGGTGAGGGAGGGGCGCACGATGGTGATGGGAAAACCCTCTTCGCGATAGGCCTTCATCAAGCGCTCTTCACAGGCGATTTTGTCGCGCGAATACTGCCAGAAGGGATTGGCGAGCGGGGTGGATTCGGTAATGAGATAGTGGCCGACCGGCTTCTGATACGCGCTGGCCGAGCTGATGAAGATGAATTGATTGGCGCGGCCGCGAAAGAGGCGAATGTCGCGGTCAATGTCGGCGGTGGTGAAGGCAATCCAATCGACGACCACATCGAAGGTTTGATTGCCAAGGGCCCGGGTCACGCCTGCCTCGTCGTGAATATCCGCCATGATGGTGCGAACATTCTCCGGCAGATCGGTTGCCCGTTGTCCCCGCCTGAGCAGGATCAAATCAAATCCCTGCCCCGCGGCCAGTTCCGTGACGGCGGTGCTGATGTTTCCGGTGCCTCCGATGAAAAGAACTTTCATGCTGCTTCTCCTTCGATTTACCGCGCAGGCTCGATTCGCCGCGCTGGCTCAAAGTGCGCGCCGGGCGCGGACGGCGGCGGCGAGTTCTTTGAGCAGGGAGTGGGTTTCCTTCCAGTCGATGCAGCCGTCGGTGATGCTTTGGCCGTAGACCAGAGGTTGGCCGGGAATAAGTTTCTGCGCGCCGGCGACGAGATTGCTCTCGAACATGACGCCCAGAATGCGTGTATCGCCGCGCTTGCCGCCAGAGCCGGCGATCTGGGCGGCGACATCGTGGCAGACGATGGGTTGACGCCGGTAATCCTTGCCGCAGTTGGCGTGGGAGAAGTCGATCATGATGCGCGGGGGAAGGCAGGATTGCTCCATTTGCGCGGAGGTCTCGGCAACGCTCTCGGCCGTGTAGTTGACCGTACCCCGGCCGCCGCGCAGGATGATGTGGGTGTCGGGGTTTCCCTTGGTGATGAGGATGGCCGATTGGCCGGTTTTGGTGAGGCCGAGGAAGGCGTGGGAGTGGGCGGCGGAGAGGATGGCGTCGATGGCGATCTGCACGTTGCCGGAGGTGCCGTTTTTGAATCCCACTGGGCAGGAGACGCCGCTGACCAGTTGGCGGTGAACCTGGCTTTCGGTGGTGCGCGCGCCGATGGCTCCCCAACTGACGAGGCCGGCTATGTACTGGGGCGAGATTACGTCGAGGAATTCGGTTCCGGTGGGCACGCCCATCTCGGCCAGGTCGAGGAGCAGATGGCGAGCCAGGCGCAGGCCATCGTTGATCTTGAAGGACTGATCGAGATGGGGGTCGTTGATGAGGCCTTTCCATCCGATGGTGGTGCGGGGCTTCTCGAAGTAGACACGCATGACGATGCGCAGGTCGGCGGAAAACTCCTCGATGGCGGCTTTGAGCAGGGCGGCGTATTCGCGGGCAGCCTTGGGGTCGTGAATGGAGCAGGGGCCGACGAGGGTGAGCAGGCGCGAGTCGCGGCCGTTGAGGATGGCGGAGATTTCATTGCGGGCGTTGAAGATGGTGTCTGAGGCGGCTTCCGAGACGGGCCGCTCCTCTTCGAGAAAGACAGGGGGCAGGACGACTTTGGTCCATTGGATGCGGAGATCTTCGGTGGTGTGGAACATGGGGGCTTCCTTGTTATGAATCTATCAGTTGAGGGAGGGACAACCGGCAAAGACGAAGGGATGGAAGGAAGACCATGGCAAGCGAAGTTCCGCAAAATCGCGTCTAGAATAATGTTGGGCTGCGGGTTAGGGTGTAGCCTGAATACTACGGACGAGGAGCGGCGATGAAGATTGGACGTTGGGCAGGATTAATGGCGGCGGCAACGCTGGTGGCAGGCTGCGGAGATTTCTGGCAGCCGCCGGGCAATGGCGGTAACGGCACCTGCACAACGAATTGCACCACCGCGACCAGCGGGAACTTCTATATCCTGAACAGTGGGACGACGCCGCAGATCGTGGGTGAGTCCATTGTCACCGGCACCCTGACCAAGTTCACAGGCAGTCCCTGGACAGTGCCCAGCGCGCCATACGCCATGGCCATGGCTCCCAATGGCAAGTTTCTGTGCGTCAGCACCACCGCCGGTGTATACGCCTACCCCATCAATAGCGGCGCGTTGGGTACCGCCGTGCAGGTGTCTACGGATCAGGCCTATGCCATCCAGATCGACACGACCGATTCATGGCTGGTGGAGGCAATTCCCGCGACCGGAGGAGTAACGTTTGGCGCGGTTCCCATCAATTCCAGCACAGGCGCAAACACCGGCAGCGAGGTGACGGTATCGTTTTCCGTGGCCAACGCCGCTGTTCAGCCGAACAGAATGGTCATATCTTCGGATAACAGCAACGTTTTTCTTGCACTGGGAGCAGGCGGCACAATCGTGGTTCCATTCAGCTCGAGTTCGCCTTTCCCATCCGGAACAACAGCCAAGACAATTGCGGTGGTGAATTCCGGCGGCTCGGCGCTTTCGGTGGCCGTGGATCCCAGCGTCCGACTGTTTTATATCGGCGAAACCCTGGCCAACTCCGCCGGCAACTCCGGCGGGCTGCGCGCGTTTACGTATGCTTCTTTGAGCACTTCTTCGCTGGTGCAGGCTACCGGCTCACCCATCGCCAGCGGCGGGCTTGCGCCTAATTACATCCTGCCCATTGCATCCGGCACTTATGTATATGTCGCCAACGGAGCGGGGACGACGTCGGCAGGCAATGTCGCCGGCTTTGCGGTTACGGGGAGCGCTTCCCCTTATACGATCTCGGCAGGCAACACTACAGTGGCCGGGGTACAGCCGCTTGGACTGGCCGAGGACTCGACCGGCGTCTTCGTCTTCGCAGTGGGCTCGCTGGGCAGCCCCTACTTTGACGCCTATACCTTTGACGCCACCACCGCCGGCCAATTGGACTCGCAGATCACGTCAACTACCTCGTCCGGCTCCATCGCTATCGTGGCGGCGCCGTAGACGGAGAGCGGGCTGCGCTGGAGGCGGAGCCGTGAATCGCGAACCGGGATGCGGATGTGGTATTCAAGTAGATAGTCGATTCATCTGAACAGAGGGGACCGCGAATATGCTGTTGCAGGAGCTGCGTGAAGAAGTGCTGGAGGCGAACCTGGAGCTGGTTCGCCGCGGCCTGGTGCTATACACCTTTGGCAATGTGAGCGGAATCGACCGCGGATTGGGACTGGTGGTCATTAAACCCAGCGGCGTCGACTACAAGGAACTGACGGCGGAGACGATGGTAGTCACCGATCTGGAGGGCAAGATCGTGGACGGAACGCTGCGCCCATCTTCGGACCTGGCCACGCATCTTGAGCTGTACAAGCACTTCGCGACCATCGGTGGAGTTGTTCATACACATTCGGAATATGCCACTGCGTGGGCGCAGGCGGAGATGGATATTCCCTGCCTAGGGACCACACATGCGGATTATTTCCATGGGCCGGTGCCCGTCACCAGGCGATTGAGCGAGACGGCGATTACGGGCGATTACGAGCGGGAGACCGGGGCAGCGATTTGCCGGCGATTTACAGAGATTGATCCCAATTCGATTCCGGCGGCGCTGGTGGCCGGGCACGGACCATTCTGCTGGGGGGCAAGCGCGACGGAGGCGGCGCACAACGCCGTGCTTCTGGAATACGTGGCGCGCATGGCCTGCCACACGCTGTCGATCAATGCTGAAGCCCGGCCGCTGCTGCAGATGTTGCTCGACAAACATTTTCTGCGCAAGCACGGCAGCCATGCCTATTACGGGCAGGCGAAGACGGGATGAGGCGGGCTTTGATCCCATAACAACGATTATGTACGCAGCAAATCAGCTTTGTGCTTAAGGAGATGACCAGCCTGTGTTCATATTGAAAGTTGTTATTTATTCCGCAACGATCGCAGCATTCATGTTCTTTGGGTTTTGGGAACTTAGGATAAAGCAACAATTGACGGACGAAGCCCCGCAACTTCCGGAGAGTGTAGTCGATCGGGGAGTTTTAGATGATCTTACGGAACGGATGAAACGTGAGCAGTACTTAAGAAGTTTGCCAAAGCAGGCGCTTGTCAAATACAGAAGAGTCGTGATGCTCAAGTTTCTGTTTTTCGCGATCTTGTTCGCTGAAATGATTTATTTTCAAATGTCAAAGTAAACGGACCGGAGCAAGGGTGAACGGGTTTAGGCTATGCTGTAGATTCGAACAAATGGATTTTGAATGAAAGCTGCCGGCCAATGTGCGGCGGGGAGACGGAAGAGAACGATGAGCATTGTTGCGGGAGTTGATTTCGGCACGTTGAATGTGCGCGTATCGCTGGTTGACAGCGAGCGCGGGCTGATTGGTTCGGCTATCAGCGAATATCCTCTGCATCGCAAGCGCGAGGATCCGGAGTATGCCACGCAATCGCACAGCGACCACATGCAGGCGCTGGCCGCCGCCACGCGTCAGGCGCTGAAGGAGGCGGGGATCAGCGGCGACAAGGTGGAGGCGATTGCGCTGGACACCACGGGATCGAGCGTGATTCCCGTAGCCGCTGATATGACCCCGCTGGACGACTACTACCTGTGGTGCGATCATCGCGCAAAACAGGAGGCTGCTGAAATCACAGAGGCGGCGCACCGAGAGAAGCTGGAAGCGATTCAGTGGTGCGGGGGAGTCTATTCGTCGGAGTGGGGGTGGGCGAAGCTGCTCCATTGGCTGCGCCACAATCCGGAGAAGCGCAAGAATTTTGCCAGCGCCTTCGAGCATTGCGACATGGTCGCCGCCACGCTGTGCGGGATTACGAGCCCGGCGCAGGTGAAGCGCAGCGTCTGCGCCATAGGCCACAAGTGGCTGTGGAACGCCGCCCTGGGCGGACTGCCTCCGGAAGAATTTCTGGTTAAAGTGGACCCGTTGCTGGCCGGCGTGCGAGCGAAGCTGGAGGGAGAGTGCGCGACCTCGGACAAGATTGCCGGAAAACTGGCGCCGCAGTGGGCGGAAAAACTTGGGCTTCGCGCGGGCATCCCTATTCCTGTGGGAGCCTTCGACGCGCATTGGGACGCTATCGGGGCGGGCGCGAGGGAGGGCGACGTGGTGAACGTGGTCGGCACCTCCACGTGCATCATTGCGTACGTGAAAGCGGCGCAACTGATTCCCGGCGTCTGCGGAGTGGTTCAGGGCAGCGTGCACCCGGAGTACACCGGAGTCGAGGCCGGACTCTCGGCCACGGGAGACATTTTCAGCGCCATCGCGCGCCGGGCCAACACCACCGTCGCCGAATTGAGCAAGGGGCTGGAGGCATATCGCGCGGGGCAGACCGGACTGCTGCGCATGACCTGGGACAACGGCGACCGCACCGTGCTGGTGAATCCGAACCTGGGCGGAATCACGCTGGGATGGAATCTGCAACACACCGCCCAGGACGAGCTCTTCGCGGCCATCGAGGGAACAGCGTTTCACACTCGCGTAATCCTCGACCGGATGAGCGAATACGGAGCGCCCACGCTGAGGGTTATCAACGGAGGCGGCATCCCGCAAAGCAATCCGGTGCTCAACCAGGTCTACGCGAATGTTCTGGGAAGGCCGGTGCTGGTGCCGGCGAGCAAGGTGACGGGAATCGGTTCGGCGGTCTTTGCGTTCCTTGCCGCGGGCGCCTTCAAGACCATCGGCGAGGCACAGGACAAGATCTGCCCGCCGCACAAGGTCTACGAACCGGAGAAATCTGCCCAGAAAGTGTATGAGAGCTTGTACAAGTATTATCGTCAGCTTTATTTTGCCTTCGGCGAGCCGGGAAAAGGCGAGTTTGGCACGGTGCTGCCGGCATTGATTCGGGAAGCAAGGGCGGCGGTAAAGGCCGGTTCCTGAGTAATGTCCTGTTAGCGCATTGCTGCGTTAATTGAAGCGGATACGATCTAAAACGCACCTCTGAGCTGCACCTTCAAAGGTAATGTTGAAGTGCTGGAAGAAGCCATTCATACCAAGAAGGGCGGTGATCGGGAAGTTCTCTTTGAATCCGGCCCTGATTTTGATGGGGCCACCAAACACATAAAGCATAATATCGTGGAGCCAGCTTGTTTCCAGCCCTCCAATTCCATTTAGCATCTCGACTTCTCCAGCTCTCAGATCAAGCCCAATAGCCGCAGCTAGATCGGCATGAAAAAGACAGCGTCCAGCACCGGAATCAATGAGCGCTTCAAATCTCTTTGTACGGGGTGCGTTCGGTTTTGCCAGCGCTATTTGGACAGGTAGTACTGCCGAATAGAGATAGGCACCCTGACTGTCTGGGTATATCCGATATGGAACAATTGTGGACAATGCTAAACCGAGAATGGAGACCAAGAAGAAGGTGTTTTTAGAATGAGCACGTCTGCCTCGCCCGCAGCATCCGCCTTTTCAGCAACGTCGCTGTAGTCGCGTCCAACTGCAACGATGCGTGCTTCATCTTCCGAAAGAGCAATCCACGCGTCCAGAGGAGCGGATTGGAGAGCCTTTAATCGACGTGCCGCTTCAGGAGACATAAAACACCTCTTTGCCTTAGACGTATAGGTATACCTAGCGGATTCTTCGGCGTCAACTGATAAGAAGATCAATAATTGACCAAACACGGCTTGCAGTACCTGCTTCTATTGCAGCAGTCACCTGCATGGTTTTGTGTCCGGCATAAATTGTAGAACGCAAATCATAGAGAATAGGCGGCTTGCATGTTTTCTTATTACCTCGAGAACGCATTAGTAAGCCACGCCATATGCTGCATTCCCATCCTAATACTGAGATTTCGGAGTTCAACGTGTGATATGCATATCCGGTATCTAACCGGTATCCCGTAATTTCGCATGGGATAGCAGCGGTTCCTGAGCCCTGTTTGAAAAGGTGCTATTCTCTAGGGGATAGCCACTGGCAGTGCTCACACAATCCTCCATCTCACTTGTCTGTTGCGCGCGGCGCATGAAGGCTCCCGCGGTTGCGGTGCTCCTTGCGTGTATTCTTGCGTTTTCTTCAGGGTGCAGCCACTTCCGCCACGAACGGCATGATACGGTTTATGTTTCTGCGCGGCAGATGTACCTGCATGACCGGATAGCCGCCGTCTCTAACCACGTGGCCGAGGTAAGCAACGGCCAGCGACTGGAAGTGCTGGAACAGAATCGCCGCTTTCTCCGGGTGAGGACCGAAAAGAACGAGGTCGGCTGGATTGAAGAGCGGGCGGTGATTGACGCCAAGACTTTCCAGGCCTTTGACCAGCTGGGGGTTCAACACCGGCAGGACCCGGTGGTGGCCAGCGGCGTTTTGCGCGACGAGATCTACCTGCATCTCATGCCCGGCCGGGATGCGGAGCGGTTTTACCTGTTGGGCGCGAACTCCAGGGTTCAGCTTCTGGAGCGCGCCTCGGTCACCAGGGCTGTGCCCGGCTCCGGGCAGGTTCCAAATCCTATAGCGCCAGTGCCTGGCCCGCCGGCAAAGACTCCCAACGCGCGCTCCAAATCAAAATCAGCGGCAAAATCGACTGCCCCTGAAGGCGCGGCGCATCTTCCCGGCCAGCCCGATACCGGGCCGATCATGGAGGACTGGTGGCTAGTGTGCGACGATCAGGGCCACACCGGGTGGATGCTCGCCAGCCGCATGGATGTGGATGTGCCTGATGAGATTGCCGCCTATGCCGAGGGACAGCGCTACGTGGGCGCCTACGTGCTCGACAAGGTGGTGGATAAAGGAGCCGCAACGCCCGATCACCAGGTTCCGCAGTACGTGACCGTGCTTGCGCCGAACAAGGCCGGGTTGCCCTTCGACTTCGACCAGGTGCGCGTCTTTACGTGGAATACCCGGCACCATCGCTACGAGACGGCCTTCAGGCTGCATCCCATTCAGGGCTATCTGCCGGTGCGAGTGACGCCTGCCTCGAACAGCAGCGCGCCGACCTTCAGCTTCCAGATAGCCAACGGCCCCAACATTACCACGGACCCGGCCACCGGCATCACGCGTCCGGTTTCGCCGCGGACGATTACCTACGAGATGAACGACACGCGAGCCGTGCGCATAGGCCCTGACATTGGGCCGATCCCCTTCAGCCATCAGCCCGAATCCAAACCCAAATCAGCCAAGGCCAAGACGGGGAAGAAGAAACGGCGGTAGGGTCGTCCCCTGATTTGGGGGATTAATTATCCCGCTTTACGGATGATAAATCAGGAGATACAATAGAGACGGAGCCACGGGTATGTCCTCAAGAGCAGAACCAATCCAGAGAGCCGCAAAGGTAGCGACGCCGCGCAGAGCCTTGCGCGGGCGGAATCGAACGAAGCTGTCCACCACGGTGGCGGCGGATAATTTCACCTTTCTAGAAACCATGGTCAGCTCGGGCCGCTCCGATTCGATTGCGGAGGCCGTGGACCTGGCTATTGCACGGCTTCGCCAGATGGAAAACCGCTCCCGATTGGAGCGCGCGACCACCGATTACTTTGACGGCCTGCCCGCCAAGGCGCAGGCGGAAGAGCAGGCGTTAGCGCGCCAGCTTCATCTGAGCGCCAGAAGCGTGGATTTTGATCGTGAGCCCTGATACAAATCCCAAGCGCGGAGAGATCTGGCGCGCCGATCTCGGAGACGGCAAGAAACACACCGTGGTTGTCGTCTCGCTCGACCAGAGGAATCTCAGCGACCGGACATCCTCCGTGCTGGTGGTTCCCTTTGGCAGCTATGGCGCTGAAGGCCCAACGGCGCTGCGTATGCTACCCGGCGAAACCGGCTTGCCGGAGCCGTCTTTCCTGAAGGCGCATTTCATTCAGGTCTTGCCCAAAGAGAAACTACTGGATCGCATGCCGCGCACGCTCACTGCCACGCAACTGCGAGAGGTAGTTCTGATGATCCGGCGGGCTGTAGATCCGGATGCTCCGTATGAGCCGACGCAACGCTGAAGAGGAATTGCAAATGGGAGGGCAGGGCCAAAGGAGTGAGGCGATGAGCAAGGTTCAAGATGGGATGAATGTTTACGCGGAGCTTGGCTTCAAGGACGCCGACGAGATGCTGGTGAAGGCGCAGTTGGTGATACAGATTGCCCAGATTCTGCGCGAACGGGGATGGAGCCAGCAGCAGGCGGCCAAGGTGCTGGGGATGACACAACCTAAGCTCTCGAAGATGCTGCGCGGGCAGTTTCGCGGCATCAGCGAGATGAAGATGATGGATTGCCTGGTGCGGCTGGGACGCCCCGTAAAAATTGTGGTGGGACCGGAGAGCAAAGCCGCTGACGAGCGCGTGGAGGTGGTGGCGGCGTAAGGCGGCGTCCGTTTCCGGCTTAGCCCATTGAGTTTCCTGGTTTCCCAGGTCTCGATTCATAGGAATTCTGTAGCGCACCGTGTTTTAATGTGGTTCATGTTCGTTCCTTCTCGTGGCCGTGGAATTCTAGTTGCGATTGTCATATTTCTTTCTCTTTACCTTATGGAGCTGATTACAAATCGCCATTTTCATGATAGTCACTACTACTCCCAGCATTGGTGGCCAAAGCTAACTGCTTTTTGGATCGCTGCTGCCATCGTGCAGTGGATGCTGCCTGGAAGACAGGATGAGGTGATCGGATGCGCACCTCAAATGGAGGACAAATCTTCCATACTCAGTGATAAGGATTCTCTCCTATACATTCCCGTCAAATACTGGCCCGGTATACTTTTCGCGATCGGCATTGGTTCTTATTTCATTTGAAGTTCGAAAGACGCTCTGCGTTCTGACTCACTCGCACAGGTAATGAGATAGCGCTATGTGCTATCATATTCTCGGTGCGTTGGGGCCGGAAAGGGCGGTTTCCTTTGCCATGAACAAGGCGCGACAGGCTACATTGAACGCCGTCTTTGCCCGTCCGACGAAAGCGGACATTCGCTGGTCCGCGATTGAATCGCTGATTCGCGCATTGGGCGGCGAGGTGACGGAGCGCGCGGGAAGCAGAGTTGCGGCACGATTGAACGGGGTAACCGCCGTGTTTCACCGTCCGCACCCACGGCCCGAAACCAAAAAAGGCGCGGTCGAAGCAGTTCGCCAGTTTCTTATAAATGCGGGGGTGAAGCCATGATGGAATACAAGGGTTATGCCGCTGGAGCCATCGATTTCGATCCGGAGGATAAGACATTTTCCGGCACGGTGGCAGGGCTTAGGGATGTGATTCATTTTGAGGGAAGAACGGCCACGGAGTTGCAGCGCGCCTTCCGCGAGAGCATCGACAGCTATCTGGAGCTTTGCGCCGAGAGAGGCCAGCAGCCCGACCGCCCCTTCAACGGAAAGATTCTGGTGCGCACCGAGCCGGAGTTGCACCGCAAGGCGGCGCTGCATGCGGCCATTGAGGGCGTGAGTTTGAGCCGTTGGATTTCCCGGCAGATTGAAAGCGCTCGGTGAGCATCTGCGGTGGGGCCAGTCACTCGCTATTCGCTCGCATAGGATTCGTGGTTTCAAGGTTCCAAACTATGGACCTGATATCATTTGTGAACAGATCCGGGCAACAACACAAAAAATACATACACGAAAATCAGGGAAGTGAGGCCTGTTAGGCATATTGAAATAATCAAAGCCTTTGCGTATGCTCCTTGCGGATAAAGAGTTTTGTAGTCTCGATATAAATGGGTTATACCGTATTTGTAATAGGGAATTTTCAAACGATCGTCTTTCTTGCGTTGGACCTTACGGTCCATTATTGATGTAATGATCCACGTTGCATACGACGAGGCCATACTTATACCAAACAACGAAATTGCAATCCAGCCGTATGACATTTCTCTCATTCATCTGGTCAGGCGAGTGCACCAGGCGTCATTGTCGATACCTGGGAAGGCACGATCTTGCGGTTCTCACCCGCGCCTTCGTAGCTCCAACTCCACTACGCGCATCATCTCCGCTTCGGGAGCGGGTTTGCCGGTCCAGATTTCGAACTGGCGGGCGCCCTGCTGGACAAACATCTCCACGCCGCTGATGACCGG
Organism: Occallatibacter sp.; assembly: GCA_050012015.1. GTDB lineage: Bacteria > Acidobacteriota > Terriglobia > Terriglobales > Acidobacteriaceae > Telmatobacter. The sequence continues at coordinate 239,142 of JBEKHZ010000004.1, forward strand.
GATGCCGCGCTCTTTGGCTAGCTTGAGGAGAGGCGTTTCGATCGGGTTATAGACCATGTCGAAGACCAGGCTGGCGTTCAGTTCCTTATCCGTGATGGGCATCGGCTGCTTGAAGCCAGTCATACCGCAGGGGGTGGCGTTGATGAGCACGTCGAAGGCGCCTTTGGCGAAGAGATCGCGCTTGAGCGCCTTGGCCTTGGCCTGTTTGGCAAGCTTTACGGCGTCCTCATGGATGATGTTGACAATGGAGACCTCCGCGCCCTGTTCGACGAGGCCGAAGACGGCGGCCCGCGCCGCGCCACCGGCACCGATGACGGCGATGCGCGCGCCCTGCAACTTCAGACGCCTTTCCAGCGGGCGAACCACGCCGGCCACGTCGGTATTGAATCCGTAGAGCTTGCCGTCGGCCCCGGTGCGCAGGGTGTTGCAGGCGCCGATGCGGGCGGTGAGCGGGTCGGAGTTGGCCAGATGCGGCAGGACCTCCTGCTTCAACGGCATGGTGATGGCCGAGCCGGCCAGCGGCAGCTCGCGCGCCAGAGTGAGCAGATCGGCGACCTTGTGGGTAATGAGCGGGAGCAGAATAGCGTTCACGTTTTCGCGGCGGAAGGCGGCGTTGTGCATCAGTGGCGAAAGCGAGTGGGAGATGGGGTCGCCGGCCACGCCGAAGATGCGCGTGGCCTGGTCAAGCTGCTCGACGCGGTAGAGGTCGCGCATTGCGCGGACGGTCAACTGGCCGGGCGCGGTGGCCTGAGTGGAGATGGTGACTGGTTTGTCCGAGATGGGGCCTTCAGAGAATGAGGCAAAGGTGAAGGGAGCGCCGGCCCGGAGGCCCAGCACGCGGCTCACCAGCCCCTCCTCTCCCATGGCCATGCCGATCACCTCCGCGGTGCGGGAGTGTTCCTGGATGAGTTTGAGGACGGCCAGGTTGTCGGAGAGCGACTTGGCCGTGGAAACCACTTTGATGAAATCCGGCTGGAAGACCGAGATGCGCAGAGCCGCCTGGTCAAGATTCCTGGTGCGCGCAAAGTCGTGAAAGCTGATCAGCAGCGCCGTGCCAGCTGCCCGCAACCCGTCGCGCAACTGGTCCAACTGCTTGGGAGCGGCCTCCTCGGCCGATTCGACCTCCAGATCGACGATCTGGCAGCCAGCCTCGGCGGCCGCCAGAAGGACCTCGAGCTCGGCTTTCAGGGAACCGGTAAACAGGCCGCCAAAATGCTTGCGCCGGCAGGTGGCCAAAACCGTTGTATCACGATGATTAGCAAGGAATTCCTTCACTTTAGACAAAGCGGAGGCCGGCTTGGACAGCGAATCCAGACGGAACTCAAGAAACCGGGAATCCACCAGGGCAGCCTCGGCTCGTTCGATCAGCTCCGCCGGCGAGGCGGCCTGAATGGCAACGCACAGCTTTCCCAGGTTGATCAGGCGCATCCGCGGAGTGGGGGGCGCGGGCACAGGAGGTGGCGGACTGGAGCTAAAAAAGGGCATAGGTATCAATTGACGCATCTTATAGCGGTTTTGGCCAGGATGCAACAACAAAGAATAGCTTGAGCCTAGATTCCAAACTCATTATCAGCATTACTATACAAGACTTGTTGCGGGCAAAGTGTATTCTTTTTCTGGGAATTGGAGCCGTTCGCCATGGTCGTACGACTGTTTTGAGAGTTTTGGAGAGGAGATCCAGGATGTTTGAAAGCATGGGCATCACCATTTCGGCGCGAGTCTTTTCGTGCCCAAGGTGCCAGGAGACAATTGACACCTCGGCAAAGTTCTGCCGTTTCTGCGGCACTCCCGTCGATGCCGGCGCGGCAGAGGAAGCCGCGGAGGCTATGGTCAAATTGAACCAGGCGTGCAGCGACGCCAGCTATCTGAGGATTATGGCCGTCTCGATACTGGTCTTTGTCGTTCTAAGCCTTGCTCCTATCGTAGGTCATCTTGGCTATTGGGGATTACTTTTTCTTCTTTTTGCAGTCCCGGTGATGTTGGTTCGCTGGTGGATAAAATTCGGAAAGATTCAATCAATCGATCCAGACTTTCGCCGCGCAAGACAAATTATCGTTGTCATTAGCATTCCGGGCGTAATTCTTCCTTTTATAGGGTTGTTCTTGATGTACGGTATGCTTGCAACCTTAGGGCATTGATGAGCTTCATGCAACGCGGCGCTTATCTTTTAGGAGTATTTTTTGTGCATTGCGAACGAACATCGCTATGACAGTATGCAGCACCGCCGCACGGGCCGGAGCGGTGTGCAACTGCCGGCCATCGATACGATCCTTGCTCAGGCTGCCTGATTCAGCCCTTAAGCGCCGCGATAATCTGCCCGGTGGAGCGCACGCGGCCCATGCGGGGAAAGATTCGTTCCACGCTGTTGGCGTGGCTTTCTGCAGTTGAGCCGGTCATGGCATCCTCGGCAAAGATCAACTCATAGCCGCGCTCATAGGCGTTGCGGGCCGTGCTCTCTACGCCGAACTCGGTGGCGATGCCGCAGATCACAATGGTCGCGAGGCCGCGGCGGCGCAGTTGCAGATCGAGATCGGTGCCGTAGAATGCGCCCCACTGGCGTTTGAGAATCACAATGTCACCGGGCTGGCGGTCGAGTTCGGGAATCAGCTCGCTCCAATCGGGAGGCAGAGGGCCGGTCGCGCGCATCGGCTGGTCGGAGTTGGGTTTCAGGCGGTCAGCGCCATCCGGTGAGCCGCCCACATGCACCAGGATGGGCTGTGCTCCGGCGGCGCGGGCAGCAGTGAGCAGGCGCGCGCAGTTGGCGATGACGGTAGGCTTTGTGTGCGGCGCGCCTCCGGGCATTTGCGCAATGCCCTTTTGCAGATCGATGACCACGATGGCCGTGCGCCGCGCATCGAGTTGAAGATCAGATATTTCGTTGCTCACTGCTGGATTTCCTCCTCCGCCAGTTGCAGGCCCTCCGCCGGCAGTATGCCCATTTCGCGATAGATAGGTCGAATCTGGCGCCGCAGTTCCGGCAGTCTAGTGGCAAACCAGGCTGCACCCAAAAGAACCACGGAGCCGTTGACAGTCACCGTCCATGGAGCGCCCACGGCATGGGCCAGTATTCCGGATAGCAGGCTGCCGAATCTCGCCATGCCCATATGCGCCAACATACGGGCCACCCAGCCGCTCAGCGGCGTCAGGCCCACGTGCGCCATGGTCCCGGCCAGAAGGCTGCCAAAGGGCGCCATGCCCATGAAGGCCATCGTATAGTAACTCATCACGCGGCCGCGCTTGTCGTCGCTGACGATGGTTTGAATAACGGTGTTGCTGGCGGCCATGCCCTGCATCATGCCCATGCCCGCGATGAAGACCATCAGCATGGAAAGCCAGAAGACGCGCGAGAGGCCGAAGCCGATCAACCCCAATCCGAAGACCGCCGCCGCGATGGGAATCATCTTGACCAGGCCGCGGACGTTCCTGCGCGCCGCGAGAGATAGCGCCGAGACAAGCGCGCCCAGGCCCATCGCGCCGGTCAGGAATCCGAGCGTATGCGGCCCGCCGTGCAACACCACCTTGGCGAAGATGGGCATCAGCACTACGAAGGGCATGCCCATCAAGCTGACCAATGCAAAGAGCAGCAGGATGGTGCGAATGGGCAGGAACCGGGAGACATAGGTCCAGCCGGCTTTCAAATCGGCGAAGGTGGACGAGGCCTTGCGCTGGACGACGGGCGCATGAAGGCGCATCATGAGCAGCGACGCGATGACAGCGATGTAGCTGATGCCGTCGACGAGAAAACACCAGCCCTCGCTGGAGACGGCGATCAACATTCCGGCCAGCGACGGGCCGATGAGGCGCGCCACGTTCACCATGGAGGAGTTGATGGCGATGGCGTTCTGCAGATCGCGCTTGTCCTCGACCATCATGACCATGAAAGACTGGCGGCCGGGCATGTCGAAGGCATTGATGCAACCCTGCATCACGCTGAGCGTGAGGAGCAGGGGAATGGTAATGTGGCCGGAAAGCGTCAGCGCGGCCAGGGTGAGTGACTGGAGCATGGAGAGGGTCTGGGTCCAGACCAGCACCTGGCGGCGGTCGAGCCGGTCCACCCACACGCCAGCGAAGGGCGCAACCAGAAAGGTGGGAATCTGCCCGGCAAAGCTGACTGTGCCCAGCAGCAGGGCCGAGCCGGTGAGCCGGTAGACCAGCCAGCCGGTGGCCACGCGCGTCATCCATGTGCCGATGAGCGAGATGGTCTGTCCGCCGAAGAAGAGGCGAAAGTTGCGATGGCGCAGGGCACGCCAGGCGTGGGAGATGCCGGTGGTAGGGGACTTTTGTTGTCCTGCTTGCTGATCTCCGCTCAAGATTGCGTCCTTGTTTGCAGTCTATTACGGCGGGCGTTTGGGGATTTTCGTTACAGATTGAAGTTAGCGTGTGTAGAGCCTGAAGTTCACCTCGATAGTGACTTTAACTGGGACAGGCTTACCGTCTTTCATGGCAGGTTTGAAGCGGAATTTCTTGACTGCTTCGATGGCCTTCTGGTCCAAACCCATGCCGATAGGGTGCACTACATGCAGATCTCGCGGCATTCCCTGTGCATCGACAATAATGGAGACGAGGACTACTCCCCAGTATTTTGCCCTTCGCGCCTCATCAGTGAATTCCGGTACAACACTGTGCACAATGACTGGAACGCTGACTCTGCCTCCAACTTTTTCAAGAGCGCCAAGGAGCGCTATTTCATCAGTCTCCGTCGGTTTCTGGAGAGGAATCGCATTCTGCTCTGGCAGCGACCACAGACGCACCTGATCTGTCTGCTGGCCAAAAGAATTTTTTTTCTCAGCCATGCAGGCGTACAAAGTCACCACCACGGTCTCCGCAACTGGGACGGGCAGACCTTTGTACGTTCCCGGCTTGAACCGGTCGCCGGCAACCGTCTTGAGCGCCAACTCATCCAGTTTCGACTCCTTTGGATATAGAATAGTCAGATCGCGCGGCACTCCTTCCGCATCGACATAGAGTGAAATCGGGATCATGCGCTTCACCTTTATCTTGCATTCGCCCTCAAGGATTGGAACCTGGGTGCCAGGAAGCAGCTCTGGAGCCACAACTCCAGGACCCAACGTATAAATCATCACCTTAACCGGTTGTGCATCTGGTATGGGAGGCGGCGTGGAAGGGATAGTCTGCTGCCCGCTGGAAAAGCTGGCGCCCAGCCCAACAATAAGCGCGACGAACCATAATGCTCGCATAGACCCTCCGCGAAATACACACGGAGAATCTATCACACGAGCCTCATTATCGTGTCTATCCGCCTGTCTTGGCGGGTATGCGCTTTTCCATCGCGGGCGGAGCGAAAGGTGCTTTCGCTGCCTCGGACAATCTTCTGGTCATTACCTGGAAGTGATAACCCATGACCGCCAGAGTCATGGCCGCGCCGATGCAATGGCGATAGCGCGTGGCCACGGTCAGCACAAACTTCCAGTAACTCCAGCGCTGGGGACCGAAGACTCCCTGGCGGACGAGCGAAGTAACAAAGGCGCGCGCATTGCCCACGGTCAGCCACTGCTGCCGGGATATTCGCTCGCCGGATTTTTGCTTGCCGGGTTTCGGCTGGGCGCGGCTCAGGTAGAGCTTGACGCGCTCAAAGTAAGCCTCGCAGGAGTAGATTTGCTTCAACACCGAGCGATAGCCTTCCACCAGCTTGGTCGAGTCCATGCGGGGAAGAAAGTTCAGCTTGTCATCCGTATTATCGCCGCCACCCGCGTGCAGAATCCGGCCTTCCTTCCACAATCGCTGGAATAACTGGGTTCCGGGCATGGCTTGCAGCAGGCCGACCATAGCGATGGGAATGCCGCTCTTCTGAATAAACTCCACCATGCGGTCGAAGATGTCCTCACGGTCGGTGTCGAAGCCCAGGATGAAGCCGCCCATTACCTGCATGCCGTAACTCTGGATCAAGGCCACACTGTCGAGCAGGCTGCGCCGCGTGTTTTGCGTCTTGTTGCAGGCAATGAGGGCCGATTCATCGGGAGTCTCGATGCCCAGAAAGACCGAGGTGAATCCGGCCTCCTTCATCAGCTGCATCAACTCCGCGTCGTCGGCCAGATTGAGCGAGGCTTCTGTAATGAAGTCGAAGCTGGTTTTGTGTTGGGCGCGCCACCGGGCAAGCGCCGCGCAGATTTCCTTGGCGCGCGCCTTGTTGCCAATGAAGTTGTCGTCCACGATAAAGACCGAATCACGCCATCCGGCGGCGTACAACTGGTCCAGCTCGGCCAACACCTGCGAGACGGCCTTGACGCGGGGCCGCCGGCCGTAGATTTCGATGATGTCGCAGAACTCGCAGTTGAAGGGGCAGCCGCGCGAGGTTTGCACGTCCATAGTGGAGTATCGGTTCATCTTGATGAGGCTCAGGTCGGGCAGGGGACTCGTCTCCATCGCCGGCCTTTCGCCGGCCTGATAGACGGGCTGGGCCGTCCCCTGCTCCAGCTCTTGCGCCAGACCCTCAATCAGGCTCTCGGCTTCACCGATAACCACGTGGTCCGCCTTCAACTCTGCCGCGGAAATGCTGCTGGCGATGGGTCCGCCCACCACCGTCCGCAACCCGCGCGCGCGACACCGCTCAACGATGGCTGCCAGCGATTCGTGCTGGATATGCATGGCGCTTATCAGCGCCACGTTCGCCCAAGCCAGGTCGCGGTCGCGCAACCGCTCGACGTTGGCGTCCACCAGCCGCTTTTTCCATGCTTTAGGCAACAGAGCGGCTACCGTCATCAGCCCCAGCGGAGGCTGCGCCGCCCGCTTGCCCTGGAACTTGAGCGCATGCTTGAAGCTCCAATAAGTGTCGGGAAATTCCGGGTAGATCAACAAGGCGTTCATCGGCCGCCTCCAGAGAAAGAAGTGCGGTTGGCGAACACGAATTGCTGCGCCGGTTCCGGCAACTGGTTTTCAGCGCGGGAAAAAACCGGCGTGTGGCATTCGCAACGGCACATTGCTTCTCACATAGCTTGTTATACGGGACGCTGGAATTCTGTGCAAAATGAACCATTTTGCGGAAAGGCAGAGCACTTTCGGGATTCAGATTCCCTAAGCTGTTTAAGGGACGGCTTGAGCTATACTCCCTTTGGCGCCCACTGCGGTTTATGCAAGACCCCCCTGCGCAGGCGTCAGATTTCGAGTCGTCTCGAGCGCAGCAATCGCTCCATTTCCCTCGTTTGGGTGTGATATCGCTCACACACAAAGGTTGTATACAGCAATAAATCAGTGGGCAGAGAACAACGATGAGTTCGGCAAACCAACCCATTCCGGCTGAGGCCATCGAGAGCCGGCTGGCGGCTATTGTCCTGGCCGCGGGCTGCTCCTCGCGCATGGCGGAGTTCAAGCCGCTGCTTCCGCTCGCCGGAAGCACCGCGTTGGAGCGTTGCATCGGCCTGTTCCTCGATGCTGGCGTCGCCGAGGTGATTGCCGTTCTAGGCCACCGCGCGGAGGAGTTGCAACCTATAGCCGAACGCGCCGGCGCGCGTTGGGTTTGCAATTCGCACTATGAGCAGGGCATGTTCTCTTCGGTTGTCGCAGGATGCCGAGCGCTGGCGGGCGGAGTAGAGGCGGCGTTTATGTTGCCGGCGGACATCCCGCTGGTGCGGCCCCACACGATTCGTCAAATGGCTGCGGCCTTTGTCGCGCGGCAGGCCGGTATTGTGTACCCGGTCTTCGAGGGACGTCGCGGACATCCTCCTCTAATTGCGCGCAAGATTCTGATGGAGGCGGCTAAGGGGGGCGCTATGGGGCCGCTTTCCGATCTGCTTGCTCGGCATGAGAGCGAGGCCATTGACCAGCCTGTAGCGGATCAGGGCATCCACATGGACATGGACACTCCCGCCGATTATGACTCTCTTCGCGCCCTGGCCGCTTGCCGCGATATCCCCACCCGCGCCGAATGCGAGGCAATTCTCGCGGCGCAATCCGTCGAGTCGTATCAGGTTCGCCACGCGCGTAAGGTGACTGATGTGGCTGAGCGCATCGCTTTGGCGCTGGCGCGCAGCGGCTTGTCGTTGAACCTGGAACTGATACGGGCAGGGGCACTGCTGCACGATGTGGCCAAGGGCCAGCCGGACCATGCGGCAGTTGGCGCAAACCTCCTACGCAGCATGGATTTTCCGCGGGTCGCAGCGGTTGTCGGTGCGCACACCGAATTGGACTTCTCCGGCGGCCACCTTGATGAAAGCGCGATTGTTTATCTCGCGGACAAGCTGGTTCGCGGCGATAGCCTGGTTACACTTGAACAGCGATTCCAACCTGCGCTCGCCCGGTTCAGCGATGATTCGCATACGCTTCAAGCCGTTCATCGCCGTATGGCTACGGCTAATGCTGTTGCTCTGGCTATCGAAACGCAGATAGGAGCGTCTCTTTCTAGCATCGTAGGCGGGGAAGGGAAGCAATAACGACGAACGGCGAAGACGGTGCCATGCAGCTGGCCCGCAGCCTGCGGTAAGCTATAAGTCCATGGCGACTGTGCCCAGTCAGGATAATTCGCTGGAATATCGCATGCCGCATCGCCTGCAAAGCGGTAAAACCTTCGCTCTCTTGACGCTGTTGCTGGTTGTGGTTGCGCTTGGCTCGTCGGCCATCGGCAGTTATCCGATCTCGCTGCATGACTGGTGGAGTGTGCTGACCGCGCCGTCAACCGGCAGCACGCCGGAGATCGTGCTGCTGCAAATTCGCCTGCCACGGCTGCTGGCCTGCATCCTGGTGGGCAGCGGACTCGCCCTGGCCGGCGCGTCTTACCAGGGCTTATTCAACAACCCCATGGTCTCGCCCGACATTCTGGGAGCCTCGGCCGGCGCGGGGCTGGGCGCGGCGATCGGCATTCTGCTGGGCTTCAACTTCGTAGCCATTCAAGCCATATCCTTTACCGGCGGGCTCGTGGCCGTGCTGCTGGCATGGGCGCTGGCCTCTGGGCTTTGCCGCCGCGGAGATCCCGTGCTCATGCTGATTCTGGTCGGCATCCTCATCGGATCGATGTTTACCGCTCTCATCTCCCTCACCAAGTACATCGCCGATCCATATAACAAACTGCCGGCCATCACCTTCTGGCTGCTGGGCAGTTTTGCTTCCATCACTTCAAGGGATGTGTGGACGGCGGGCATTCCTATTGCCGCGGGCGGCATTCCCCTGCTGCTGTTGCGCTGGCGGCTCAACGTGCTGTGTATGGGAGAGCAGGAAGCGCGCACCCTGGGAATGAACACGCGCGCCATGCGTTTCACCGTGATCGTCTGCGCCACTCTCATTACCGCCGCTTCGGTATCCATCTGCGGCATGGTGGGCTGGATCGGCCTGGTGGTGCCGCATCTGGCGCGCATGGTAGTCGGCCCGAATCACAAAATTTTATTGCCCACGGCGGCGATCATGGGCGGTTGCTTTCTGTTACTGGTGGATGACGTGGCGCGCACAGCGGGCGCACTGGAGATTCCCGTCGGCATTCTCACCGCGTTGATCGGAGCTCCGTTCTTTCTCTTCCTGCTCATGCGGGAGCGCAGGCACAAATCATGAATCTTATCCTGGAGCACGTGACCGGCGGCTACGGTTCCAGAACCGTGGTGGACGATGTCAGCTTTACGCTGCATCACGGCGAGGTGGTCTGCCTGCTCGGCGCCAACGGATGCGGCAAGACTACTCTCTTCAAGTTGATATTGTGCCTGCTGCGCCCCAGCCACGGTTGCGTGCGTCTTGGCGAGGAGAACATTGCTTCTTGGTCACGCAGCCGCCTGGCGCGCTCCTTTGGTTATGTGCCCCAGATGCATATTCCGCCCTTTGCCTTCGAGGTGCGCGAGATTGTGTTGATGGCGCGCGCCGCGCACCTGGCTCCCTTTGCCTCGCCGGGCAAGGTAGACCGGCGCATCGCCGATGAGGCGCTCGACTATATGGGCATTCTGCATCTGGCTTCCGCGCGCTACACCGAAATCAGCGGCGGCGAACGCCAGTTGGTCCTGATTGCGCGCACGCTGGCGCAACAGGCGCAATGGCTTATCCTCGACGAACCCGCTGCGAATCTTGACCTGGGGAACCAGATCAAAGTCTTCCGCGCCATCGGCGAGCTGGCCAAAACCGGCCTGGGCGTGCTCATGACCACGCATGTGCCCGATCAAGCGTTCATGTACGCATCGCGCGTTGTGCTGATGAGCGAGGGCCGCATTCTGGCTATAAACACTCCTGCTAAGGCTCTCACCCCGCGCTTGTTGAAAAAGGCCTATGGCGTGCCGGTCAGCATCGTGGAAATTGGCGCTCAGCCGGGGATCAAGCCCGGAGTTAAAATAGTCGTGCCAAATCAGAAATAAGGGAAAAGTATGTCGAAAAGATTTCTGTTGTTCATTTTGTGCTCAACGCTGCTCGGCGGAAGCCTGTGCCGTGCCGCAAAGCCAGCCGGCGAAAAGACCGCAACGCACATTGTGACCGATATGGCTGGCCGTCAGGTCGAAGTGCCCGCGCACATTCACAGGGTGCTCTGTATGACTCCCATGGGCACTGTTCTGATCTATACGCTGGATCCATCACTCCTGCTGGGATGGAATTACCCGCCCGACGCCGATGAGCGCGCCTTCTTGGCGGAGCCTTATCGCGACCTACCGACACTGGGAGGCTGGTACGGCAGAGATAATACAGGCAATCTGGAAAAAATCATGCAGGCTCGTCCGGATGTGCTCATCTCCATGGACGATGCGTTCGCCATTGCGCTGGCCGAGCGAGTTCAGGGCCAGACGCATATTCCGGTTTTTATTCTCGACGGCAGCCTCGAACATCTTCCGGAGGCATATGAAAAAGCCGGGGAGCTGCTGGGAAACGCGACGCGCGCGGCTGAGCTTGCCGCCGAATGCCGCCGGACGCTGAATGAGATCAAACAAAAAGTCGCTGCAATCCCGAATGAAAAGCGGAGACGTTACTACTATGCCGAAGGTCCGAAGGGATTGGAGACGGAGCCGGGCGGCTCCATGCACGTCGAAGCCATTAACTTTGCCGGCGGCGTCAATGTTGCGGCCGGGATGCAAGGGCAGACAGGTTATGGCCGCTCGCCTGTCTCGATGGAGCAGGTGCTGCGCTGGAACCCGGAGATCGTCATCTGCGCGCGCGACCATACGACTGCCGCGAGCGCGTTCTACAAAACGATTTGGACCGATTCCGTCTGGCAGCTTGCACCCGCGGTGCGTAACCGCGAGGTTTATGAAACGCCGCAGTATCCTTTCAGTTGGCTCGACCGTCCTCCCTCGGTCAACCGCATCATCGGCATCAAGTGGCTGGCAAATCTTTTTTACCCGGAGATCTTTCGCTACGACATGCGCCAGGAGACGCGGCGCTTCTACGAAACCTTCTATCACGTGCGGTTGAGCGATGCGCAGTTGGATGAGTTATTATCCGCGGCCGTGAAAACCTCAGCCGGAGATACGAGATAGAATCTGCCACGCGACCGCCCTACAGTTTCCAGCCGGATAGGCCCATCGCACCGGAACCGCCACGCGCATCTCCTTGACGGTGCATTTCGCGGTACAATCCCATCAGGCCCGGTTCAGAGCGAAACCAGAGTAAACGTGCCCTTACCGAGATTGTTAATGGTGGCTTTTTCTTAAGGAAAAAGCCACTTAGAGTAGTTGCTTCCGGGGTACAGCTACTCTGGTTTCGCTATAGCCGGTTCATGAATCGTAAGCTGTGTTTGCGCGTCCAATTCTTAAGGTGCTCCAATGACCGCATCCCGCGAAAAAACCGAAGCGCGCAAGCTGCCCATGATGCCCCTACGGGACATGGTGATCTTCCCCTACATGATGATGCCCTTCGTGGTGGGCCGCGAGTCCAGCGTGCGCGCCCTTGAGGAGGCGCTCACCGGCGACCGGCAGATCTTCCTTGCCACCCAGCATGATGCCTCGGTCGATGAGCCCAAGGCCAAGGAGATATACCAGGTCGGCTCCATCTGCAACATTGTGCAGAACCTGAAGATGCCTGACGGGAATATTAAAGTTTTAGTTGAGGGCGTGGAGCGCGCCAAATCCATCGAGGTTACGGACCGCGACGGCTTTTTTGTGGCCACGGTGCGCGTGGGCAAGAGCCAGTTTGAGATGACTTCGGCAGTCGAGCAGCTCATGACGCGCGTCACAAGCCTCTTTGAGCAATATGTCAAGCTCCAGCAATCGCTCAACTACGAGACCATCATCGCCACGGTGCGCATGGACGAACCGGCCAAGCTGAGCGACACCATCGCCGCCAACCTGCAACTCGGCGTTGAAGAGAAGCAGGACCTGCTGGCCATCTTCGACCCCGCGCAGCGCCTGGCGCGCATCGCCGACGTTCTCGACATTGAGATAGAAAAACTCGACCTCGACCGCAACATTCAGTCGCGCGTCAAGCGGCAAATGGAGCGCGCGCAAAAAGAGTACTACCTCAATGAAAAGATCAAGGCTATTCAAAAAGAACTGGGCCGCGGCGAAAAAAGCGAATTCGACGAGCTGCGCAAAAAAATCGAGACCGCCGGAATGCCCAAGGAGGTGCTCGACAAAGCTATTCAGGAACTTAAAAAGTTCGAAGCCATGCCGCCCATGTCGGCCGAGTCCACTGTCAGCCGCAACTACATTGACTGGCTGCTGGCCGTGCCCTGGAAGAAGCGTTCCAAGGAGACCCGTTCCATAGAGTACGCAGAAAAAGTCCTCAACACGGACCACTACGGTTTGGAAAAAATCAAGGAGCGCATCCTCGAATTTCTCGCCGTGCGTCAGTTGGTCAAGAATCCCAAGGGTTCGATTCTTTGTTTCGCCGGCCCTCCGGGCGTGGGCAAGACCTCGCTGGGAATGTCAATCGCCAAGGCGACTGGCCGCAAATTTGTGCGGCTCTCTTTGGGCGGAATACGCGACGAAGCAGAGATTCGCGGCCATCGCCGCACTTACATCGGCGCGCTGCCCGGCCAGATCATCCAGCACATGAAGCGGGCCGGCACCAAGAATCCCGTCTTCCTGCTCGACGAAGTGGACAAGATGGCCTCCGACTTCCGCGGCGATCCGGCATCCGCACTGCTTGAAGTGCTGGACCCGGAGCAGAACTCCACTTTCCAGGATCACTACCTGGACGTGGACTACGACCTTTCGCAAGTGCTGTTTGTGGCCACCGCCAACGTGATGCACACCGTTCCGCCAGCTCTGCAGGACCGCATGGAAGTTCTGCGCCTGCAAGGCTACACGGAGCAGGAAAAGCTGGAGATTGCCCGCCAGTATCTGGTGAAGAAGCAGCGCGAGCAGACCGGCCTGAGTGAAAAAAACCTGGACTTCAAGGATGACGCAATTATCGAGATTATCCGCAGCTACACGCGCGAGGCCGGCGTCAGAAATCTGGAGCGGGAGATCGGCAATATCTGCCGCAAGGTAGCGCGCAAGGTCGTCAAAGGCGGCAAGAAGCACAAGGAAGAGATCACCGCCGCTAACATCGGCGAGTTTTTGGGCGTGGCCAAGTTCCGCGACTCCGAGGTGCATGAAAAGAGCGAGATCGGCCTGGTCACCGGCCTGGCCTGGACAGAGGTGGGCGGCAGCATCCTGACCACCGAAGTGCAGGTACTCGATGGCAAGGGCAAAATGACCATCACCGGCCAGTTGGGCGACGTGATGCAGGAGTCGGCGCAAGCCGCTCTGAGTTATATTCGCGGGCGTGCGCAGGCCCTTGGCCTCAGCCGCGAGTTCTACCGCAATGTGGACCTGCACCTGCACGTGCCTGAAGGCGCCATCCCCAAGGACGGCCCCTCGGCCGGCATCACCATGGCCACGGCCCTCGCGAGCGCACTGGCGAAGATTCCCGTGCGGCGCGACATCGCCATGACCGGCGAAATCACACTTCGCGGCAAGGTGCTGGCGATAGGCGGAATTAAAGAAAAGCTGTTAGCCGCGCTCAGGGCAGGGATTTTTGAGGTAATCCTGCCCCGCGCCAACGAGAAAGAAATTGCCGAGTTGCCCGACAACATCAAGAGCTCCATCAAGCTCCACTTCGTGGACAACATGGACGAGGTGCTGGCGCTGGCGCTGGAGGGGCCTCTGCCCGCGGGCCTGCCCGCTGCGGTTGAGGTGATGGCCGCCGTACAGTCCTCGGAAATGGCGACGAACCTGCCAGCGCCGCAGTAAGATACACTCAAGGAATCGCAGGATGCGTAAGCTGTATTCGGGGCACCGGGCCGACACGGTAGCCGGAGCTTACGTCCCATCAACACACAGGGCCCCGTTCTTGTGTAGAATGGGCGCGTGCCGATAACCATCTCTTTCGACGCACTGCGCGACGATGCTTTCCGCCTCATCGTAGGGGAACTCATTGCAAGCGCCGGTGTAGTTGCCCTGATTCTGTACCAGTTCCGCTCCCGGACAACTGATCGCTCGACGCTCTATTTCGGACTCGGTGCGCTGCTGTATGGGCTGCGGCTAATTTTTGCGCTGACAACTCTGCAATCGTCATTTCCTTTCGTTCCCTGGCGCGTTTTCGAGTATTTGATCACCCTAGTGATCGGGCTGCCGTTCGTGCTGTATATAGGCAGCACGATCGGTCGTGCCTACCCGTGGTTCATACGGGGAGTGGTCGCCGCGAATGTATTGCTGGCCATAGTAGGCACGGTCAGACTGGCGCAACAGGCGCCCATGGACCACATCACGTTCCTGACTCGGATCCTCAGCATCGCGAGCCTGACCGGATGGGTTTACATCGGCGTCTTTCCAAAAATCCCGGTCGACAGGGAGGTGCGCGCTCTGAGAATCGCTCTTTTGGCTCTGGCGCTCTCAGCCCTCTACCAGAACCTGCCGGTGACAGGCATTTTGCCCAAGGTTGCTTTCCTGGAGCCGCTGGCCATGGTTTTCCTGCTGGGGACGTTCCTTTTCGTGAGCGCCACGCGCAGCTTGCGGATGGAGTCCAGCCTTATTGCTATTCGCAACGAGCTCGACATAGCCCGCCAGATCCAGTCGGCGCTGCTGCCCCGGCTGGAAGGGGCAATCGGCGGGGTAGAGGTCCACTCCCGCTACTCGCCCGCGGGGTCAGTGGCTGGCGACTTCTACGACGTGCTCTCCGACGGGCACGGACTGGGCGTGCTCATCGCAGACGTTTCCGGCCATGGCGTGCCAGCCGCCCTCTCGGCCTCCATGATGAAGGTTGCGCTGAGGGCGCAAGCCGGGCAGATGGCTCATCCCGAGGAGGTTCTGGCCGGTCTGAACAAGACCCTGTGCGGGACTCTCCAGGATCAATACATCACCGCCGCCTATGTGTATTGCAACACAGAGCGGCATGAACTGCGCTACGCTGGAGCGGGACATCCACCCGTGCTGCTGTGGCGCTCCGGGGCCAGAAGGGTTGAAGCTCTGGAAGAAAACGGGCTTTTTCTCGGACCGTTTCCCAAGGCGGAATACGCTTCGCTTTGCACGGCATTTGAGCCCGGCGACCGTTGTCTGCTGTATACCGATGGATTGGTCGAGGTTTCGAACCACAAGGGCGAGGAGTTTGGCGCGGAACGGCTCAGCGAATTCCTGGCCCGAAATTCCGGACTGGAGGCAAACGCGGCTTGCAGCGCCTTGCTCGACACGGTGACCGCATGGTTGGGCGGCGGGTTGGAAAGCCAGCAGGACGACATTACGTTTGTGGTGGTCGAGTTTGAGGATTGAGCGGCCTGTGGCAGCTAACGATGCCAGTCTCCGAAGCCGGATTCACAACTGGTCGCAGATTTCGCGGAAGTCCCATGCGCCGGATTTTCCGGCCAGCCACTCGGCTCCGCGGACCGCGCCCAGCGCAAAGCCGCGGCGGCTGTGGGCGTCGTGACGGATCTCAAGCGTATCAACCTCGCTGGTTGCGGTCACCACGTGCTCCCCCTTGGCGTCTCCCACGCGGTGGGAGGTGATGGGGATCTCGATGCCCGGACGAGCCGCCTGGATGATCTCGCGCAGCGTGATGGCCGTACCGGAAGGCGCGTCGAGCTTGGAGGTGTGGTGGGTTTCGGCGATGGAGAAGCTGTAGCCTTCCAGCTTTGCCATGTCGGCGGTGAGCCGGAAGAGTTTCTGTACTCCCATGGAAAAGTTGGTTCCATAGAGCAGCGCACCGCCGTGCTCCGCGGCCAGGGACTTCATCTCGTCCAGGTGCAGGTACCAACCGGTGGTGCCGACCACGATGCGTCCGCCAAGAGCTAGCACGGCGCGCATATTTTCCACGGCCGCCTCGGGAGCCGTGAAGTCGATGACCACGTCCACGTCCTTGAGATTGGCGGCGGTGAGGGCGGAGGCATGCGGGTTATCGTTGATATCCAGCGCCCGCACTGCGTGGCCGCGTTCGCGGGCCACCTCGGCGACCAGGCTGCCGGTTTTTCCCTTGCCTAAAATGAGAAACTGCATGAGGGCCTCACGGTGACATTGAATGCTAGAGTAGATTTTAAATGATCGGCCTGAATTCGACTCTTTAGCCCCGCCTCACCGGCCCGCTCTCATTTATCATGAGGCCATGCCCGTTGATGTGAAATCGCTCTTGCAGGAAGGCGTTGTGCTGACCGAGCAGGCGCTGGAGGAGTTGCTGCCCAGCGTGACCACCGTTCCCGCCTCCATTCACGGCGCCATGCGCCACTCTGTCTTTGCCGGGGGCAAACGGCTCCGTCCGTTGCTGGCTTACCAGGCCGCTGTCACCATTGCCGGGTCGCTGCCTGCGGGAATCGCCCGGCTGGGCGCGGCCCTGGAGATGCTCCACACATACTCGCTTATTCACGACGACCTGCCCGCGTTGGACAACGACGACCTGCGCCGCGGCAAGCCCACCTGCCACAAGGCCTTTGGCGAAGCCATCGCCATCATGGCCGGTGACGCGCTGCAAACCCGCGCCTTTGAGGTGCTCTCCGGCCTCGATTCGCCGCCTGCGGCAACCGTACAGATTATCGGCCTCATCGCCAACGCCGTCGGCACCGTCGAGGGCATGATAGGCGGCCAGGTGCTGGACCTGGAAAGCGAACATCAGAAGCCCACACCGGATATGGTGATGGCCATTCATCGCGCCAAAACCGGCGCGCTCATCAGGGTCAGCGTCGTCTCTGGCGGCGTCTATGCCGGGGCAGCCCTGGAAGATGTCGCCCGACTCACCCTCTTCGGCTGCAAGGCCGGACTGGCCTTCCAGATCGTCGATGATGTGCTGGATGTGACGGTGGACTCCGCGCACCTGGGCAAGACCGCGGGCAAGGACCAGGCCACGGAAAAGGCTACCTGGCCGGCCGTCTATGGCGTAGAGCAAAGCCAGCGCGACGCCGCCCGCTTGATTGAAGAGGCCTTTGACGCCATCGCGCATTACGGCAGCCGGGCCGATGGATTGAAGGCCGTTGCCCGCTACCTGGTAGAACGCAAGAAGTAGTTTTTCCGCCACCTGCCGCGCACTGCGCTTCTGCCGGCCAAAAGAAGAGAGGATTCAGAGCATGAGCCAGACCAATCCAACCATCTCTGCCGCAAACGCCGGAACCGTACACCTCGGAGACTGCACAGTAAATCGCCTGGGATACGGCGCCATGCGCATCACCGGCAAAGGCGTTTGGGGGCCACCGGAGGATCGCAATGCGGCTCTGCAGACACTGCGGCGCATTGTCGAACTGGGCGTAAACTTCATTGACACGGCGGACTCCTATGGTCCCAACGTCTCAGAGGAACTGATCGCCGAGGCTCTGGCGCCCTATCCGCCCGGCCTGGTGATTGGCACCAAGGGCGGATGGGAGCGTGTCGGCCCCGGGCAGTGGATCCATAATGCCAGCCCAAAGCATTTGCGAGCCGCAGTGGAGGGCTGTTTGAAGAGACTGCGCCTTCACAGAATCGACGTCTTCCAGTTGCACATTCCCGATCCTGCCGTATCCTTTGACGCCTCCATGGAGACGCTTGCCCGGCTGCGTGAGCAGGGGAAGATCCGCCACATTGGCCTCTCGAATGTGACCTTGGAGCATGTGGAGCGGGCGCGCAAAATCGTGCCTATCGTCTCGGTGCAGAATCGCTACAGCTTTGCCGATCGGGAATGGGACTTTTTACTGAACCACTGCGAGCAGAAGGGAATTGCGTTCATTCCCTGGGCGCCGCTGGGGCAAAATCGGCAGGAAAACGAAGCTTTGAGAAGAGTCGCCAAAGAACTTGGCTGGACCCCGTTCCAGGTTGCTTTGGCGTGGCTGCTCAGGCGCTCCAGCGTCATGCTGCCGATTCCCGGAACATGCTCCCCGGCACACGCGGAAGAGAACATTCGAGCGGCAGGGCTTGAGTTGCCCGATGCGTGGTTCAGGGAATTGTCACAGGTGAAGTCGCCGCCGGCAAGCCTCCGCTAAGGCAGATTCCAGGGATAGGGCGTTGGCCTCCCCATCAGGGCGGCTTTCTATTTACCGGGCCAGAATCCGCCGCAGGGATTCGCGTTTGGCGTCTACCTCATCCACGGTAGCCTGCACCTGGTTGAGCACCCCTTGCACCTGATCGATATAGCCGGGCAGCGCATTCCACCAGGTGTGCAGCAATTCCTTCTCTTCAATCAGGGCCAGGGCAGTCCCCGAAGCGGCGGCTACCATTCCGGCGCGGCGCTCGCCCACCAGCAGCAGCAACCCGGCTGCCACAAGGGTTCCGCCTGCCGCAAATCCGATCCAGTTAATGGGCTCAGACTTCTCGGTTTCCGGTGTCGTTGCAGAATCGTTCGCAGGTTTGGAAAGTGGCACAACCACCATATTCTCTCCTTCCGTCCCGGATCGCGGTCATGACGGTCTCGGGAAGGTGCATCCAGTATCGCTCTAAACTGCCTTTTGCGCACAGAGTGCCGCAAATCGGCTCAAAACCAAAGTTAACCTGCTTCGGCCTGCTCTTCAATCCAGATCGAACTCGCGTAGCGGCTTGCCCTCGGGGGCGTCTTTGGCCTTGCGCAGGGCCTCGGCAAACTTCTTCTCGAAGAGATCTTCCTTATTCTTCTCGGCTTCCACCGATTGGCGGAAGATCGACTCCTTGCGCTCGTCATGCTCGCGCATGGCCTGGGCCGCTGTTTCCAGGTCCTCGAACATCCGTTTGCGCGGAGCCGGGGTATGACTCACCACCAGCCCGGTGGCCGCATCCACTTTCAGCATTGCCCCGCAATCCGGACACGCAACCTCGAAAATCTTTTCCTTCGCCTTGGCCATGGTCGTTCTAGCAGCATTGTAAGCGCATTTCGGACACATTGCATAGGGGGTCAATGCCCGCGAGACGTACACCATGTACATTGCCTGGCGTACATACAGTACATGCGTATCCTACTCAATCACCACGCGAATCTCGAATTGTTCATCCTCCGGCGTGGGCGGCTCCCAACTGCGCACGTAGTGCAGCTTCAGTTCCCCGGTGCCGATATGCCGCGCCTCAAAGGTAAAGACCTGGAAGACGGGCCGACCGACCAGGCTGGGCTGCTCCTCGACGGGCAGCGGAACCTCGGTTTGCGACTGGTGATGCAACTTCAACAGCGGCGTAGAGTCCTTCTCCACGTACCACATATACCCGGTGGTAGGATTCGATTTCAGCCGCAACTCCAGTTGGTCAGCGACCTTCATGTGGACCACGCCGCCCTTGTCCGCGTCGGTAATCACTTTGGTAGCCGCCAGGGCTGTTTGAGCAAAGCAAGCGATGGCCGCCAGCGCCATCAGCCATCGAACGGCATCAACCCGGCGAACCGGGCTATTAGACAGCATAATAACTTCCTCCCGCGCAGTTGAAAGCGCGTTTGCGATTTTTCCCTGCGCACTTACGAAGATACAACGATCCGTAGAGCGCCGCAACGTGAGCGGTAAGCACGGGTATCCCTGTGAAGCAGAAAGTGCGTCTAGTTTCTGCCGGCTGCCAATTGAAGCAACTTGTGTCCAACCAGGAACAACCATATCGGATATAGAGGACCGGCAATGGCCATAAGCACAACGCCTGCCACTGGCACGAACAATCCGAGAACGATGTGAGCCAGATCGAGGCCATGCATCGCGATGCCCAGCCAGGCCGTTGCTTTGCTGAAGACACCGCCCCGCAACATTACGCAGCAGATCAGTACCGCGCCGCACTGGAGGAGCACTCCGCCCAGGATAGCGCCCGTCCCATGCCAGATATCGGTGGCCAGGATCGCTTCTCCGGCGGCCTGGAACTGCGCCCTCATGGCATCGCTGGTTGCCGCCGCATACTTGTCGCTCAACCTGACCATCGACAGCGCCGTCGGTGTCGCCAGCAACAGCGTCACTCCAACGAAGGCCAGAGCCGTGGAGAGCAAGGCATATGCCGGGTTGATCCGCCGCAATGCCGCGTAGAGGCCCAGAAACAGCAGGTAGTAGAGTGGCATCACGACTACGGTAGGCAGGTCAAGGCGCAACAGGCCCACGGCCCTGTGGTGCTCTAACAGGTTGAAGGCTTCAGCGGCGGTTGTGGGCTGGCCCCCCAGCACCACCATCTGAACGATGGTGGCCAGCGAGTAGACGATCAGAATCAGCGCGGCAATTCCGCCAATTCGGCACAGGCTGCTCAACTCGCCGACGCCCTCGCTGATTGCTGAATCGTGCTTTTTATCTGCATTCACCATCTCTCAACTCCCAAGATGCATATGAAAAAACGCGCTGATGCGCCGCCGCACGCTTCTTTCCCGCGCACATAAGAAGATACATTGATACAGAGCATACCGCAACCGCAACAAGATGCGCGGATTCCTCCCCAAAAAATACTACGCGAATTTTTCTCTTGACAGAAAATTAGCCCTCACTTATATTTAGATAGTTATCTAATTAGGTGGGAGGCTAACAAATATGGGAAACAACGAGGCATTTAAAGCTCTGGCTGACCCCACCCGGCGGGAGATTCTCGCCCTGCTGCGCCGGGGTGAAATGACCGCTGGAGCATTGGCGGAAAGATTCGACATGACCAAGCCCTCCATGTCGCACCATTTCACAGTGTTGAAGGAGGCTGATCTGATCACCAGCCGCCGCGAGGGTCAGCAAATCTGGTATGGGCTGAATACCACCGTAGTTGAGGATCTGATGGCATGGGCTATGGACCTGATCGGCGACGGCAAACGGAAAGGAGCGAAGTAATCATGACGCGCAAAATCTTTCTCTTTGAAATTCTCTTAATTGCGGCGGCGCTGGTCGCCACGGCAATCCTGTACCCACATCTCCCGGTCAGGGTAGCAATGCATTGGAACCTGCAGATGCAGCCTGATAACTACAAACCCAAGTGGGTACTCTTTCTCTTCGGTCCAGGATTGATGGCTGCGGTAATGCTGCTTACATGGGTGCTTCCATGGCTCTCGCCCAAACGCTTCGAGATCGACAGCTTCTGGCGAACCTATCACCTGGTGATGCTGCTGATCTTCGGCATGATGGCCTATATCTATGCCGTTATGCTTTGGACGGACTGTGGGCGCACGATCGATATGGGACGGGTAATCTCTTGTGGAATCTGCGTCTTCTTTGTCCTTGTCGGCAACGTGATGGGGAAGCTGCGCCGGAACTTCTATGTAGGGGTGAGAACACCGTGGACTCTGGCCAGCGAGCGCGTGTGGAATGCGACGCATCGCTTTGCGGCCTGGATCATGGTAGCAAGCGGGCTGGTTGGGCTGGTGCTCTCGTTTGCCGGCCTGTTTCTCTGGGCGATCCTGGTTCCGCTGGCTGGAGCCCTGGCGCCCGTGGTCTATTCGCTGGTGATTTACAAGCAACTGGAACGGCGCGGCGAAATTGAAGATAGTCCTGCATTGTAATATTGAAATCCGAAATTCGTATCGCTGAGCCGGCATAAATGAGAACGGCCCTGCTCGTGTGAGCAGGGCTGTTCTGTCTGAAACAGTATTCGGTGAAGAGGCTTTATTACTTCTCCGCCGCCGAGGCGATCTTGGCTTCGGCTTCGGCGATAACGCGCAGGGCTTCGGTATAGGCGTCTTCGCGGTCGCCGGCTTCGTCCCATTCCTTGTGGCCGCGGGCAAGCTGCTCCTGGGCACGTGCTACGTCGATCTCCTCAGGCTTGAGCGCGTCACTGGCCAGAATCGTGACCCGGTCGGGCAGCACCTCGGCAAAGCCCCAACTGACGTTGTAGCGCTGATCGCCGCCGGTTGCGCCGCCGGTTTTCGAGTCTGTCGTGCCGTGTATGATCACGTCGCCAGCGCCCAACTCGGCCACCAGCGGCGCGGCGCCGTAGAGCACCTCCATGTATCCGTTCTTCGCGGGCAACTCGACGGCCGTCACCGGGTGCTCGAAAAGCGTTCTCTCCGGCGTCACCAGCCGCACGCGCAGTTGATTGGTTTCCTCAGCCATGGGCTCCTTTCAGTCGCCAGTAATCAGTTGTTAGTTATCAGTTATCAGCTAAAGCCGAATATCGCAGTTCCAGGACTTACTGACAACTGAACACTGAAAACTGATAACTGTTTTTATACCGTCGCCTTCAGCTTCTCGGCGGTTTCCAGCACTTCTTCGATTGCGCCCTTCATGTAGAAGGCTTGCTCGGGAATGTCGTCGTACTTGCCCGAGATAATCTCCTTGAAGCTGCGCACCGTGTCGGCCACCTTCACATACGCGCCGGGAATTCCGGTAAACTGCTCGGCCACGTGGAAGGGCTGCGAGAGGAACTTCTGCACCTTGCGCGCCCGCGCCACCGTAAGCTTGTCATCGTCGGAAAGCTCGTCGATGCCCAGAATCGCAATGATGTCCTGCAAGTCCTTGTAGCGCTGCAAAATCTTCTTCACGCCCTGGGCCACATCGTAGTGCTCGTCGCCCACGATGCGCGCGCTCAGGATGCGCGAGGTCGAAGCCAGCGGATCGACGGCCGGATAAATTCCCAGCTCAGACAGAGGGCGGCTCAACACGGTGGTCGCGTCCAGGTGAGCGAAGGTTGTCGCCGGAGCCGGATCGGTTAAATCGTCAGCCGGAACGTAAACGGCCTGCACGGATGTGACAGATCCCTTGCTGGTTGAAGTAATGCGTTCCTGCAACTCGCCCATCTCCGTAGCTAGATTCGGCTGATAGCCCACGGCCGAAGGCATGCGGCCCAGCAAAGTCGAAACCTCAGACCCTGCCTGCGTAAAGCGGAAGATGTTGTCGATGAACAGCAGCGTGTCCGAGCCTTCCACGTCGCGGAAGTACTCGGCGACGGTAAGCGCGCTCAGGGCCACGCGCAGGCGCGCTCCGGGTGGCTCAGTCATCTGGCCAAAGACCAGCGCGCACTTGGAGTTGGCCCAGTCGCCCGGCTTGATCACGCCCGTCTCGGTCATCTCCAGCCACAGGTCGTTGCCCTCGCGGGTGCGCTCGCCCACGCCGCCAAAGACCGAGTAGCCGCCGTGTTGCTGAGCCACGTTGTTGATCAGTTCCTGAATGATGACCGTCTTGCCCACGCCTGCGCCGCCGAAGAGGCCGATCTTGCCGCCCTTCAAAAACGGCTGAATCAGGTCGATGACCTTGATGCCGGTCTCGAACATCTCCTCGTGGGTGGACTGCTCGTCAAACAGCGGCGCGGGCCGGTGAATGGGCATGCGCGATTTCTCGCCGATGGGACCCAGCTCGTCCACCGGATTGCCGATCACGTTGATCACGCGCCCCAGCGTCTGCTTGCCCACCGGCATGGTTATAGGGCCGCCGGTGTCGATGGCCTTCATGCCGCGCACCATGCCGTCGGTGGCTTCCATGGCCACCGTCCTGACGCGCCCCTCGCCCAGGTGCTGCTCCACCTCGAGAATCACGTTGATGGGCGTGGGCACCTTGAAGCCCTCGCTGGTGACGCGCAGCGCCTGATAGATGGGCGGCATCGTCGCTTCTTCAAACTGTACGTCCACTGCGGGACCCGAGACCTTGATAACCTTGCCGATATTCTCTGCCATTTTTCTGCCTTCTTCAATACGAACTTTTGGGTGCCCCACCCTCGCCGCGTCTTTGTTTTTGCGGCTAGGGTGGGATGCCACGTATTACTGCGCCGCCGCGCCACTCACAATCTCGATGATCTCCTTGGTGATGGCCGCCTGGCGCACGCGATTCATATGCAGCGTGAGCGCGTCAATCATATCCGAGGCGTTGTTGGTTGCCGAATCCATAGCCGTCATGCGCGCCGCGTGTTCGGCGGCCACTGACTCCGTCATGGCGTGATACAGCATGGAAGAAACGTATTGCGGCAGCAGACCGTTGAAGAGTTCCCCGGCCGGCTGCTCGTAGATGTAATCCACCTGCGCGGTGCCGAACTTGCGCGCTTCATCGTCAGCCTCTGCAGTGTCCACCGGCTCCAGCAGGATGCCCGCCGATAGTGCGGCCTCGGCCATGCGTTCGCGCTCTTCTTCGGTAGGCTCCACGGCGCCGGTAATCTGCGGAATGCCGATCTTCATGATGGGCAACAGGCGCTCCACCACCAGCCGCTGCGCGATCACCGATTTGAATTCGTTGTAGACAATGTAGGCGGCGTCGATCTCCTCGCGCACGTAGCGGGCGATGACGCTCTCCGCCAGCTCGAAGACGCGGCTGACCTCCAGCTTCAGCAGCATTCCCGGATGGTCGCCTGTGATTTCAACCGGGGCCTTGCGCTCGCGCACCTTGACGGTGTTGCCATTCGCGTCGGTCTGCTCGGCATAAACCGCTGCCGGGTAGTGCTTGCGCATCTGGTCGCGGCCCTTGCGCCCCACTGCCTCGATGTCGATTTGCTTGTCAGGGTTGCCCCCGAAAAACTGATAGGCGGTCTTGAGGATGTTGGCGTTGAAGGCTCCGGCAAAACCCTTGTCTCCGGTGATGATGATCAGCAGCACGCGCTTCTCCGGGCGCGTGATGAAGAGCGGATGGCGCAGGTTGCCGGTCACCTCGTCAAAAATATCAACGCGCCGCGTCAGCGATTCGAGGACGCTGGTGATCATCCGGGCGTAGGGCCGCGCACTGAGCGCCCGCTCCTGCGCGCGCCGCAGCTTGGCCGCCGAGACCATCTTCATGGCCTTGGTGATCTGCATCGTGTTCTTCACGCTGCGAATCCGCCGCCGTAGATCAAGTACGTTTGCCATTGTCAGTTTTCAGTTCTCAGTTTTCAGTTGTCAGTTACCAGTAAATTCCAATTCTGTTCCTAGAGGTATTTACTGACAACTGATAACTGACTACCGACCACTCGTAGTTGCTAGCTCCGCCTTGAAGTTGGCCGAGTATTCCTTCAGCGCGGCGTGCAGCTTGCCGCGCAGATCGTCGTCGAGCGCCTTATTCTTGGTCAGGTCTGCGAGCAGCGCTGTCTGCTCGTTCTCGAAGTACTTGTAGAGCCCAACTTCAAAGGCGCGAATGTCGCTTACCTGCAAATCATCCAGGTAGCCCTGCGTTCCGGCGAATAGCACCACCGTCTGCTGCTGCCATGTCAACGGATGAAACTGCGGCTGCTTCAGCAGTTCCGTCAACCGCTGGCCGCGGTTGAGCTGCTTCTGTGTCAGCGGGTCGAGGTCCGAGCCGAACTGCGCGAAGGCTGCCAGCTCGCGATACTGCGCGAGATCGAGCTTGAGCGTCGCGCCCACCTGCTTCACCGCCTTGATGGCCGCCGAGAAGCCCACGCGCGAAACCGACAGCCCAACGTTCACCGCGGGACGAACGCCGGAGTTGAAGAGGTCGGTTTCAAGAAAAATCTGTCCGTCGGTGATGGAGATGACGTTGGTCGGGATGTAAGCCGAGACGTCGCCGGCTTGCGTCTCGATGACCGGCAACGCAGTCAGTGAACCGCCGCCCTTCTTGTCGCTCAGCTTGGAGGCGCGCTCCAGCAGCCGCGAGTGCAGATAGAAGACATCGCCCGGATAAGCCTCGCGGCCCGGAGGACGTCGCAGCAGCAGCGAAATCTCGCGGTAAGCCATGGCGTGCTTGGAGAGATCGTCGTACATCACCAGCGCGTGGCGTTTCGAGTCGCGGAAGAACTCGCCGATGGCGCAGGCCGAGTAGGGCGCGATGTAGAGCATCGGCGCGGGCTCCGAGGCCGAGGCGGCCACGACGACCGTGTGCCCCATTGCACCAGCTTCGGTGAGCGTCTGGACCACTTGAGCAATCGACGACCGCTTTTGGCCGACGGCGCAGTAGATGCAGATCAGATCGTTCTTGGCGTTGTTGATAATCGTGTCCAGCAACACGGCGGTTTTGCCGGTCTGCCGGTCGCCGATAATCAGCTCGCGCTGCCCGCGGCCGATGGGAATCATGGCGTCGATGGCCTTGAGTCCCGTGGCCATCGGCTCGCGCACCGGCTGGCGGTCGATGATGCCAGGGGCCAGCCGCTCGATAGGCAGTGAGGACTTCGACGCAATGGGGCCCTTGTCGTCGATCGGTTGCCCAAGCGCGTTCACCACGCGGCCAATCATGCCTTCGCCTACCGGTACGCTCAAAATCGTTCCCGTGCGCTTTACCTCGTCGCCTTCGTTCAGCTCGGTGTAGTCACCCAGAATCACCGCGCCCACCGAATCTTCTTCGAGGCTCAAAGCCAATCCGGCAATGCCATGCGGAAAGCTGAGCAGCTCGCCGGCCATCACCTTGTCCAGTCCATGCAGCCGGGCAATGCCGTCGCCCAGCGACGTGATGGTCCCCACCTCGTCCACCTGGACCTTGGAGTCGTAGTTCGCGATCTGCTCGCGAAGAAGTTGCGTAATCTCGTCTGCTTTGATCTGAGCCATTTTCTTCCTTTGCGGGACTAGTCCCTCGTCCCTGTCGCCTACCCGGCAATCAATGCTTCCTTCAATCTGTCCAGCCGTCCGCGCACCGAACCGTCATAAACCGTGGAGCCGATGCGCACCACTGTTCCTCCGAGGATCGATTTATCCAGCTTGAAGCTGGCCTGAATCTGCGCACCCGCCAGTTTGCCCACCCCGGCCACAAGGCCCGCGCGGCCCTTATTGTCCAGTGCCCGTGCGGTCAAAATCTCCACCGGGCGAATTCCCTGCCGCTCCTGCATCTCCGTGCGATAAGCCGCGGCCACATCTTTTACCTCGCCGATGCGATCGTTCTTAATCAGCACCGCCAGCAGGTTGCGCAGCTCTTTTTGCAGCTTGAGCTTCGCGTTCATCTTGTCCAGAACCTCGATCTTCTGCGGAACGGATACCGCCGGATTGACAAACAGCTCGCGCAATTCGGCGCTCGCCTCCCATGTGGCAAGAAAATCGTCCAGCTGCCGGTCCAACGCCGCTGTGTCCAGCTTTTCCTGGGTCACCACATCGGCAAAGGCGCGGGCGTAACGTGCGACAAAAATTGCCATCTACTTCCGCCCTCCCTTCGGCGCGGTCTTCACCGCCGTGTCGCCCAGAAACTCGGCAATCAGCGCCCGGTCAGTCTCTGGCGTAATCGCCAGTTGTTTCGCGGCCTCCTCGATGGCTAAATCCGCGGCAAAGTGGCGCAACTCGCGCCGCGCCAGCGCGGCCGCGGCTTCCATCTCCTGCGCGGCGGCGGCCACGATGCGCGCGCTCTCTTCCTTGATCGAGGACTTGATGCGCTTCTCATCCTCGCGGCTCTCCACTTCAACTTGCGCGCGAATCTGCGCAATATCGCTGTCCAGTCCCGAAAGCTTGGCCTCGATGGCGCTCAGCCGGGCATAGGCGTCCTCGGTCATCTTGCGGGCCGACTCGATGTTGGTGCGAACCTTCGCTGTGCGATTGCGAAGCGTTTTAGGCAGGATGCGGAAAAGTAGAAAGCCTACAGCCAACACGATGATGGCAAAGTTGATGCCCTCGAAGATGCGTGCCGTGGTCTCCACATCCAGATGAATCATCCGGGCAATAGCCTGCACCGTTGGGGAGTGCAGATAAACGTCATTCGGGTCTGCCTTGGTCGCCTCTTTAGGTTTGGCTTCTTCGGGCCTGGCCGCTTCACTGGTTGCCGTAGTTGTCATTGGCTGGGCAGCAGGTGCGGAGCTCTGAGGCGATATGCGGATGGGAGTAATCAGCGCGGCGGCGACAAACATCGCCACAAACAACATGCGAAAGGTAGGAGGTAAAAAACGCCCTAGCTGCATGCAATCTCTCAACGGGAACCCCCGGCGGCCACGGGCAATATGGCGCGCAACACCTGGCGGGCCAGATCTCCGGCGGAGGCCTGGATTGCCTTTCTGGCCTGCGCGGCCTCGGCTTCCAGAGCCGCCTTGGCCTGGCTGACCTTCTGCACTGCTGCCTTGCGTGCGGCATCCAGCGCCGCGTCGCGCTCTGCACTCCATTGCTTTACGCGAGCCTCTCGCGCCTTGTAAACCTCGCCGCGGGCCTGTCGCAGCCGCTCGGCATACTCGGCTGTCAGCTCTTCGGCCTGGGCAATGGCCTGGTGCGCCTTCTCCTGTGCGCCCTCGGTGCGGGAGCGGCGCTCTTCGAGCGTGGCCGTCAGTGGTCCCTGAACCAGAAACTGGTAGGCCAGAACCAGCACCGTGAATAGCAATATTGTGGGTATGGAGCTAAGCAGAAGCGTCCCGAGTTGTTGAATGAGTACTTGCATGCCGATTCAGCTTGTTCAGATTGTCCAGGCGGTCTAATGGTTCTCTCGCGCGCGGGTGAACACTTTTTTGTATCAAGAGCGAACCGTCAAGTCAACGAATCTGGCCCCTATTTCAGGACTTCCGTGACGGCGGTCACTATTTGGGACGAGTGTTCAAAAAAGAACTTGCTTTTGTCCAAAACTAGCCTAGACTGAGGTTATCACCTAGACCCGGTCCAGGGTCCAGCGGGCGGTCGGCTTCGGGAAGTCACTCCACTCCCGGAGTCGGCAGCCCGCTTCTGATTTTTTTGGCCGTTTCGGGCATGCGACAACCCCATAGGGCGAATTCTGCCCCGAAGCCGGTCTTCTTTCGTTAGAATGGCTTCGTCTTATAGGAGGGAATCAGATGGAAACCACAAAGAGCATAGGCTTGGCCGAGCTACTGGCTCAGGTGCGGGCGGAAATCGACCAATCGCAGGAAAACCTCCGCAAATCCGGCAAGCCGGCAGCCATCGACTGGGAGTCAGCCGAAATCGAGATTTCCTTTGGCGTGACCAAGGGGGGCAATGCAAAGGGCAGCGCGAATATCCACATCTTCGCCATTGAGGTTGGAGGCAACTACAACTCCCAGGAGGTTCACCGGCTGACGCTCCATCTCAAGCCCCACGAAAAGTCTTCGGCGGATAAGAAGAACAGCACGAAAGGAACAAACAGGTCGGTGGGGAGCATTCCAGTAGCAATTGCTGCAAGATCCCTCCTCGCCCGAAAAAGCTGACGGAAAACCGCCTTCAGCGCTGGGCGCAGAGATACATCATTTTTTCTCCGCCGTCAGCAGTCCTTGGGCGCGCAGCCAGATCTCCAGCAGATTGGGCCACTGGTCCAGAGCCGCATCGCCCTTGCCCAGGCCGGTGCCGTGCGGGCCGTTGGCAAAGATGTGCGCCTCGGCCGGTACGCCTGCCTTGACCAATGCTTCGTAAAACCGCAATCCCTGTTCCAATGGAACCGTCTTGTCGTTAAAGGTGTGGTACCAGAAGGTCGGCGGCGTATCTTTAGTCACAAATAAATCCGGGGAGTATGCTGCCTTCATCTCCTCGCATTTGTTCATTACGTTGAACATCTTGCAGTAGCTCAGGTGCGATGTGTCCGGCGATAAGGCGCCGATCCATGGATAGCCGAGCACCAGGTAATCAGGCCGGCTGGAGACTCTTTCGACGGGATCCTCGGCGTCGGGATTGCCGGGGACGGGCTGAGTTGAAGCCAGCGCCGCCAAGTGCCCGCCGGCGGAGAACCCGATGATGACGATACGGTTGGGGTTGATCTGGTAGTCATTGGCCCTCGCACGTACCGTCTGTACGGCGCGCCGCGCGTCCAGCAGCGGAACCGGCAGCAAGTAGCCGTGCGAGGAGAGCCGGTAACTGAGAATAAAGGCGCGAAAGCCCCGCGCAGTGAACCAATCGGCGAACTGCCGGCCTTCCAGGTTGGCGGCCAGATGGGCGTAAGCGCCGCCGGGAAGAATCACCACCGCCGAGCCGTTCTCGGTGCCATGATGAGGCTCAAAGACAGTCAGGGTGGGGATGTCTTCGCAGGCCTTGCCCTTGGCTTCGGGCGCGTCCCCCGGCCACAGGCGAATGGTTTGGATGCCCAGAAAAGCATTGTTGTTATCCGCCACTGCGCAAGGCTCTGTTTGCGCCTGCGCCCATCCGTACGCCATCAAAACCACAACCAGCGCCGCGAAAAATCGTCTCATTGGTAACCTCATTACGG
The DNA here is from genome assembly GCA_050012015.1 of Occallatibacter sp. Taxonomy (GTDB): domain Bacteria; phylum Acidobacteriota; class Terriglobia; order Terriglobales; family Acidobacteriaceae; genus Telmatobacter. The sequence continues at coordinate 269,248 of JBEKHZ010000004.1, forward strand.
TTCGCGGAAATTATATAGCCTGAAGGAAAACTCTCCCCAGTCAGGGATTCTTCAATTTCCCGCCTTGCCAATGAACTTAGCCAGATCGCCTTTCAACTGGCGCAGGGCATCTACGTTGAGATAGATCATGTGCCCTGACGGGTAGTAGCCAAACTGCACGTTGCCGCGCAGCGCCGGCTCCAGGTTCATATGTGCCAGGTCAAACTCGGTGGCAAAGAACGGCGTCGCCAGGTCGAAATAGCCGTTGGCCGAAAAGACCTTCAGGTGAGGATTTTTGCGGATGGCGCTGGCCAGGTCCGCGGCCACCCACGGCTCGGACTGCGGCTGGCCTAAGCCCCCCATTCCCGGTCCGGCGCTGGTGGGCCGGTGCTTCCAGTCCCACTGGCCAATTGTTTCGGCGCTGGGATGGTAGGTGTCGGTCGATTCGTACTTCAGCTCCCGCTCAAGATAATCGTGCAGTGCGGCGACAAAGGCGCCCATGATGCCCGCGTCGGAGGGGTCGTAACTCGGCGCTTCGCCGGCCGCGTCCACGTCTACGCCCTCAAAGCGCATATCGTAGCGGCCCAGCGTCTTGCGGTCGTCGCGCAGTACCTCCTTGCGGAAGCGGCTGGGAGAGATGCGTAGGTTGGCCTCCTTCACGTACTCCACGCTCAGGCCCGTCAGCCGGCTCACCTCCTTGGCCACGGAGTCCAGTTGCGCCGCGGGCAGGTTGTGCCCCGCAAACAGCGCCTGCGCGTATGGCCCAGAGGCAAAGACGCGCGCCTGCTCCACCCATGCCGCCAGGTCCGCCGGTTTATTGGGAATCTTGTTGAAGTACCAGGCAGCCGCCGCGTAGCTGGGCAGGTTGGAGATGTAGGTCGTGTCGTAGCCCCCGGCGCGAACTCCGTAATTCAGAATCGAACTGATCAGGATGACCCCGTTCAACTGCACCCCGTCGTTGCCCAGCATGTCGGCCAGTGCCGCTGAGCGTGTCGTTCCGTAGGATTCGCCGATAAGAAACTTCGGCGAGTTCCAGCGTTGGTTCACATTCAGGTAGCGCTGGATGAAGCGGTCGAAGGCACGCAGGTCCTGATCCACGCCGGTGAAATCCTTGGCCGTCCCCTTGCCTACGGCGCGCGAGTAGCCGGTCAGCGGCGCATCGATGAAGACCAGATCGCTCTTGTCCAGCAGCGAATACTCGTTTGGCACCAGCTTGAAGGGCGGTCCTGCGGTCGGGTCGGGGCTGTCGGTCACAATCCTCACCGGCCCGAAGGAGCCCATGTGCAGCCACAGCGAGGCAGAGCCGGGCCCGCCGTTATATAGAAAGCTCACCGGCCGCGTCTGCGCATCAACTCCGTCCAGCGTGTAGGCCACGTAGAAGATGCTTCCGTAAGGCTTGTCCTCTTCGTCGCGGATTAGCAGCGTGCCCGCCGTCGCCGTATACTTCAGCGTCTTGCCGCCCAGCGCCAATTCGTGATGCGTGGCTACCGTCTTCTCAGGCGGGATGGGCGACTCCTTGTCGGCGTCTTTATGCGTCTCCGCACCCACCGCCGGCGCAGGCGCGGCTGGCCGTGTCTCCTGCGCCCGCAGGGCAGGGAAGAGGAAGAACAAAGTCAATGCGACCATCAGGTCTACGCCAAGCCGATGTACAGTTTTCATGTGTGAAGAACCTCCAGAACGGTTCAATCAGTCTAGCATTGTGTAGGTCTTGCCCTCGAACTCTCCGGTGCGATCAGAGCAGGACATTTCGTTTTTCTATTCCCTATTCACTATTCCCTGTTTTTTTACAGCCACATCTCCGCGTGCCCATTGCAGCACTTCGCGGCCTGTGCGGTCATCTCCTCCGCCAGCCCAAACCCGTAGCGGGCAAAGTAATAGGCCGCGCCGTGCACCCGCTCCTGCAACGCGCCTCCGGGAGATAGCGCCTGGCAGACAACCTTGGCCTGGCGCGTGAGCGCCTCTTCGCGCTGTAGCTGGAAGTTGGCCGCCAAACGCCGCAAGCGGCTCATCTGGTAGCGCATCTTGCTGGCCGAGGTTTCAGCCGAACGGCTCAGCCCCGCATCCAGCGTGTGCATCCACTCCAGCAGCGCCGCAAGCTCGGTCTCCAGCGCCGTCCCCGCCGCCGCCAGCCGTAACTTTCCCTCCTTTGGCAGGTTTTGAGCGGCCAGTAGTTGTGCCATTGACGCCGGTGTCTCGCCAAAAACCCGCTCCAGCGTCAGCCCATGCTTGTTGAGCAACTCGCCGATCTTTGGCTCTACCAGGGTGGCGGAAAAACGCGGCAGCGCCGGTGTCCCTCGTCCCAGAATCCGCTCGTATAACACGGCGGATTGGGCAAAGTAGGCAATCTCCGCCGGCCCGCCGACGATGGCCGAAGTAGAGAGCAGAAAATCCTGGAAAACCGGCCGCAGCAGCGCCGAGGGAGAGATGCGCTCCGGCTCTGCGTCCAGAATCCCCACTAAATCCGCCGTCGAAAAGCTCTGCCGCCCCGCCTGCCACATCCCCTTCGGCTCCTGTGCGCTCGGCAGCAGCCGCTTGAGCGCCACGCGCGCGCCTGTCCGTTCGTCGATGAGAAAAAGCAGGCTGGACTGCGCTCCCACGGCCACCTGCGCGTGATAGCCGGTCGTTTCCAGCTGCTTATTCCGCTCGAGCAGCGCCGCATGCAGTTCGTCGGCGCGCTCCAGCGCTGCGCGCAGCACAGGCGCGCCCATGAGGTGCGCCTCACGCCAGCTCGCGTCCAGCACCAGCAGCCCCTGCGCGGCAAACGCCCGGGAATAAAACTCTGCGAAGGCTTGGGCCAGTGTTCGCCCCGGCTTGTAGGCCGCGGCCAAAGCCCCCGTTGCATCGGAATCCCCCAGTAGCACCCGTGCCTCATCGATTAGCGGTGTAATCGAGTCGTCCAACTCCACGCTGCCTACCGGCCGTGCAAATTCAGGCGTTGCCGAATAAACCAGCGTGCGCAACTCACGCCGCGCTGGAAAGACCACATGGTTGATCTCGGCAAAGTCGTGGTCTTCCGTGGCCAGCCAGAAGATTGCCGCGTGCGGCCGTCCCGCGGCCGTGGCCTCTCGCGCGCGGGCCAGCGCCGTAGCCGCCTTGAAGGGCGTGAACAGCGGCCCGCCGAACAGCCCCACCTGCTGCCCGGTGACTACCACTCCACCGCCGCCGCGTAAACCCTCAAGGGCCGCCGTGGCAGCCGCTGTAGAATTCTGCCCTGCCAGCAGCCTTACCAACTCCGCCCAGTGCGCGGGCGCCACCGGACGCTGCTGCCAGCTATCGTTCCAGGTGCCGGGGGTATAGTACCCACGTGCAGCCGCCGCCCCGGAGCAGTACTCCAGATACAGCCGGCTCAGCCCCGGCACGACGGTGATGGGATGGCACTTTGCGTTCAGCAACTCGTTCTCTTTAGGCCAGGGAATCCCAGGGCGAACCCGGTTTGCGCGCGCTGAATGGGATTCGGCTCCTGTTAAGGATGCCACGCCAGACCCAATTGATGCACCCGTGCGTTTTGTTTGCGGCATTTTGGCCAATCTGTGCGTATACTCTGTATCTGATTGCGCATGTTGTCCAAATGCGCTCCTAACGTAACCGTGAAGGGGAGACAACAGATGCCCAAGAAGAAGAAAGCCGCCAAGCCAAAGAAGAAGAAGGCCGCCAAATCCAAGGGAAAGAAAGCCGCCAAGCCAAAGGATAAGAAAGCCCGTAAAAAAGCAAAAGCCCTGAAGAAGACCAAGGGGAAGAAAGCCAAGGTTAAGAAGCCCAAGGCAAAGAAGGCCAAAGGGAAGAAAGCCAAGGCGAAAAAGCCCAAGGGGAAGAAAGCAAAGGCAAAGAAACCCAAGGCCAAGAAGGCTCTCAAGGTGCTCCTGCCCGCTGAAGAGGAGAAGGCTGAACTGCTCAGCTCCGAGTCGGTCTTCGAGGGGCCGCTCTTCCGGGTGCTGCGCGACCGCCTCATTGAGCCGGGAGGCAAGCTGGCAACCCGCGATATCGTCCGCCATAACGGCAGCGTGGTCGTTCTGGCCATCGACAACTCGAAAAGCAAAAAAGACCCATGGATTGTGGTCGAGCGGCAGTATCGCCATGCCGCCAATCGCTTTCTCTGGGAGTTGCCGGCCGGCAAGCTGGAACCCGGTGAAGACCCCCTGCTGGGCGCCCAGCGGGAACTGGCCGAGGAGACCGGTTATCGCGCCAAAAAATGGAAGCCGCTGGTCGAGTACTACGCCAGCCCCGGCTTTCTGGGCGAATCGATGAAGGTTTTTGTGGCCGAGGGCCTGGTGGCGGGCGACTCCCATCCGGAAGACGATGAGCAGATTGCCTTTCGCCTGGTCAAGCTCTCCGAATTGCTCAAACTGATCGAATTGGGCGCGATTCTGGACGGCAAAACGCTCTCCTCCGTGCTCTTATTCGCCCGAAAGCTCGCCGGTAAGAGCAAGAAATAACGGCCGCAAATAGGCCCCGTACAGGCAACCCATCCCAGCCAGGGCCGGAATCCACAATCCGGCCATGGTATTTTGTGTTTTTAATCACATTTCTGCATCTTTTTAGGAGCTTTTTGCGTCATAATGCATACCGGTGGGCATTCCCCAGTAATACCCACCGTACATCACAGGATGTAAGGAAGGCAGGACCCTGTGGCTCAGTACAAAGGGAAGGTCAAGTGGTTCAACAACGCCAAGGGTTACGGCTTCATCGGACGTGAAGATGGGCCGGACGTATTCGTCCACTATTCATCGATTCAGTTGGACGGGTACAAGACGCTGAAAGAGGGCGATGACGTTGAGTTTGATATCGTCCAGGGCCAGAAAGGCGCCCAGGCGGATGCGGTGATCCGGCTGCGTGGCGCGACCGCGACCCCGAGCGCTACACCTAGCGCTACCGCCAACGAGACCTAAAGGCGCTGAAGACCGGGCGATAGTGAAGGACCGTCACGGTGCGGATAATTAGGGTGTGTCCGTTCTATTCTCTTCGTCACAACGCACTAATATTTTTGTAAGTGCTTTACCTTCTTAATGTTACACCGTCAATAGCGTATCTTATGGCTTATCCCGGCTGCTCTCCCCTGCGAATCCGGCCAGATTTGCTCTCGTTTGCGCAAAACCACCGCCAGGATCCTGCAAATTGCCGGATGTTCAGTCACTTCAAAGCCGGCTGCCTGCGCCGCCTCCAGTTCATGCCGAAATTTCAGTGGCTTGACGTGGCCGGCGGGCTCCGCCAGCAGCAGCAACCCTCCCAACTTGAGCGCGGCCTCCGCTTTGCCATTAATGCAGGAATTCATAGCCTGATATGCGCCTGTCAAGATAAGATAAGGGCGCTATGAGCTTACTCCATCAGGACAATTCGAGAGATATTGACGATGCCGCCCGCGGTGATGAGTACACCAGGGGATCTGGCTATGTGGGCTGGGCCAGCGTAGTCGCCACCGTTCTGGTTGTCTTCGCCGTCGCCGTATATGTGCTGCTGACTCAAAAGCCTCCCGTAGCCAGCGGAGAGATTGTTCAGGTCTGGGCTTACCCCAACCACGTCGTCACCTCGGGCCTTGACGCCAGCGGCGCGCCCATGCCCAGGAAGAGCTTCGACCAGGTGCTGGTCTTTGCCCGCATCAAGCTGCGCAACCAGAGCAAAATCCCGCTTGTCCTTGAGGATGTGCTGGCCAATCTCAAGCAGTCAGACGGCATTCTATCCATCTCCGCCGGAAGCACAGGTCAATTTGATGAGGTCTTTCTCGCCTATCCCGAGCTGGCCGCGCTGCACTCCAACGCGCTATCGCCCCACGCCACCATTGAGCCGGAGCAGAATGTGGAGGGCACCGCCTTCTGGATCTTCCTCCTGTCACGGCAGGAGTGGGAGGCGCGTAAGGATTTGAACTTCACTTTCAAGTTCCAATATCAGGACAACCTGGTGCTCACACCCCACACCGCGGTTAAAGCATTTCCCCAGTAGATTTAATTGTGGCTACAACTGAGAAGCGGCTTGTTCATTAACCGGGATCCCCACGGACGGGTTCTCATCCGTGAGGTGGAAGTAAAAGCCGCCTTTCACAGCCCTTTGTGATCCCAGGTGAATTTGGGAAATGCTCTATGGAACGTTAGCCGGAGCCGGCGCACTCTTGGGCGTCGACAGATACCCGCTCACCTGGTTCTTGGAGCTGACGGTGTTGACCACCACCTCAAAGAGCTGCGGGTCCTTGCCGCTATAAAACTGAAGCGGCTCGTTGATGCCTTTGTTGTTCTTCGGCACGGGCTTGTCATCCGACACTACCGTCAGGCTGTAGGTGTACTTCTTGGGATCAGCCTTGGTCAGTTGCAGGCTCACTGTGCCTACCGGCTTCGTCTGCCCCTTGGTCAGCGTGAACTCGTAGTAGTTCCGGTCGCCCTTGTGCTTTAGCACTTCCAGCTCGTCATGATTGCGGGCAATCAGCGTGCTGTGGCCGTCCAGATCACCCTTCATCGACTGCAACTGGCTGATCGCCGTGGCCAGGTCGCTCTGCGTCTTGGTCAAATCGGTCTTGACCCCGCCCACGTCGGTCTTCACGCCCGAAACATCCGTTGAAAGCCCGCTCACCGCCTGCGCGGTTTGCTGCTGGGCGCTCTCTACGGCCTTCTCCCGGCGAAGGATCTCCTGGGCGCGGGCATCCATCTGTTTCTGCGTCAGCCCCAGCGACTGGCCCAGCTCCTCGGTTGCTACTTTGAGCCGAGCGTCGGTTTCACGCAGGTCAGACGCCAGCTTCTTGTTCTGATCCCTGGCATCGGCCAGCGCTGCTTCCTGGCCGCTCAGGCGGCTGCTCAGAGACCAGCTCCAAAGCAGGCCGCCAATCCCGATCACCAGAGCCACGGCGACGGCCGCCAAAAACGCGCCCGAGTAGCTCCTTGGTGCTTTATCAACTTCACTCATGTATTTGCCTTTCTTTCGTGTCCGACTCGCGGACCGTTTGTCGTGTTTAGACGTCTTCCTCTCTGTTAGACGCCGAAAAAAGGTGATATCTCCCAAATTCCCGATATTCTGTCGGGATTCCACCCGGAATGCTCTAGTCGAAGCACTCGCTTCGGGCATTCATGGGGTGAATCTATAGAATATAGAAATATTCCCGATTGTGCAGGGAAAGCTGCCCGGTTTTGTACAGCACACGCCCTGGTTCAGGCTTTGCAGTCTATTTCCCACGGTGCCGTCCCACCATTCGTGACAACCATCGAAGCGCTACGATATAAACATCTTTAGGGAACTTTTAGGCGCAGACGCATCTGAATCTCAGGTAAAATTGCCGCATCCGTCTAAGTAATCACGATAAGGGAGAAATCCGAATTTTATGTCGACTGCTGTCGCTGGGAAGGGTTTGGAAGGAGTTGTTGCGGCAAACTCCGGGATCTGCTGGATCGACGGAGAAGCCGGCGTACTCTCCTATCGAGGCATCGACATTCATGATTTGGCCCTGAACTCCACCTTCGAGGAAACCACCAGCCTGCTGTGGACTGGCATTCTGCCCAGCGAGCTTGAGTTGCGCGAGTTCGAGTCGCAGCTGACATTGGCCCGGAGCCTCGATGTTCGCATCATCGACCTGTTGCGCACTGCTCCCGCCTCGGCCGCCCCCATGGAGGTGCTTCGCACAGCGGTCTCGGCGCTCAGCTTCTACGACGCCGACGAGAAGGACAACTCCCACGACGCCAACGTGCGCAAATGCTTCAACCTGACCGCGCAGTTTGCCATGATCGTGGCCATCTACGACCGGCTGCGCAAGGGCCTTGAGGTTGTGCCCCCCGACCGCTCGCTGAACCACGCCGCCAACTTTCTGTGGATGCTTAACGGCGTCAAGCCCTCGGAGATAGCTACCCGCACGCTGGACATCGCCCTCATCCTCCACGCCGAGCACGAACTGAACGCCTCCACCTTCGCCGCCCGCGTCATCGCCGCCACTCTCTCCGACGTCCACTCGGCCGTCACCGGCGCTCTCGGCGCCCTCAAGGGACCGCTGCACGGCGGCGCCAACGAAGGCGTCATGCGCATGCTCTACGAGATCGACAGGGAAGGCGCTGACCCGGTCGAATACGTCAAGGGAATGCTTGCCGCGCGGCAGAAGATCTCCGGCTTCGGTCATCGCGTTTACAAAACCGAGGATCCCCGCGCCACCCACCTGCGCAAGATGAGCGAGCAGCTCGGCAAGGACGCAGGCAAGTCCAAGTGGTTTGAGATGTCCCGTGCTATCGAGCTCTACATCAACGCCGACAAGAAGCTCAACGCCAACGTGGACTTCTACTCCGCCTCCACCTACGCCACGCTGGGCATCGACATCGATCTCTATACGCCCATCTTCGCCATCAGCCGCATCGCCGGTTGGGCCGCCCATGTCATCGAGCAGTTGGACGACAACCGCCTCATCCGTCCCCGCGCCGAATACATCGGCCCGCCCTACCCCGCGCCCTACATTCCCATGGACAAGCGGGGATAAGGCGACATTTCTTCGGCTACCGCCGCGCCTTCCACAGCAGATATAGCCCCCATGCCGCCAGCGTGCAGCCGTCGCGGATCACCCCGTTGCGCATCAATTCCTCGAATTCTTCTATGGGCAACGAGCGAACCACGATGTCGTGCTCCTCGCTGTCAGGCTCCTTCTCCGCGTGCGTCAGACCGGTGGCCAGATAGACATGTTGCTTCTGGAGCGTGAAGCCATATGCGATCCACAGCTCACCCAGGTGAACCATCTGCGCCGCTTCCAGGCCGGTCTCCTCTTTCAATTCGCCGCGCGCCAGCTCTTCGGGATTCTCGACCTCCATCTCCCAGCCGCCCTGCGGCAGCTCCAGCGCCAGCTCCTGAATGGTGTAGCGGAACTGCTCCACCAGCCATACCCGTCCCTGGTCGATAGGCAGGATGATTGCAGCGTCGTGCTTCTCCACCACGCCATAAATACCCCGCTCGCCATTCGAGCGCAGAATCTCATCCTCCCGCACCCGCATCCATCGGTTGCGATAGACCTCGCGGCTGGCAAGCGTGGTGATGGAACCGTCTGAATTCATAGCGCTTCCTTGCTTCTCAATGCTGCAATGATCGATCGTTTTTGTTTTGAAAGGGCGCGGCTTTAGCTGCGCCAATAGAGGCGAATGGAGAGTCGTGGGGCTTTAGCCCCCGAGGGAACGTGTCCAACTCAAAACACCCATTCGCGGAGCAATATGCGTACTGCTCCGGACGTTCGACTAATCGTGCCTTGACCGGATTGTTTGCAATATACGCACGATGAATCTCAAAATCCTCGTCATCGCGTATCCGATGATCTGAATATCCCGTTACCCAAACACCACCAATCCACTTGAACTCCCGTTTGGCCCGAAAAGAATAACCCCCCTTTAAGCATTGAATCGCCAATTCAAGACTGGCGCGGGGTGTAATGATCAGATGAAAGTGATCGGGCATCAACACAAACGCGTGAAGCAGATAGCGCTCCGGACGATACCCATAGAGCGTCTCAAGGAATAGTTTGGCCCATCGCTCGTGGCGAAAGAACGGTCTGCGTTCCGCAGTGTTCGAGGTCACAAAGTAAGTCTGCCCATTGTTGGTCGCAACCTCTCGCTTTGGAATCATACATTCCCTCGGGGGCTAAAGCCTCGGCATTTTTTGGCCATCAATCGGCGCAGCTAAAGCCGCGCCCTTTCAAAACCCATTCAATCAGCTTCATCCCGCAACCGGTACTGCCGCAGCCGCCCCATAAGCGATGCCGGACCGCTCACCGTCAGTCGAACCAGATTGCCCTCGTACTCTCTGCTGTGCACGACCATCCCCGCCTCGATGGCCGCCAGAACCGCGCCCTCCTGCTGTGGAACGCATAACTCCGCGTCGATCATCGGATCGGAATGCAGCGCGCGATCGATGGCCCTGAGCAGCGCCTCCATCCCTTCGCCGGTTCGCGCTGACACCGCTACCTCGCCCGAGGACTCCGCCCGCTCCAGCAGCCCTTCCCGCTCATGCTTGCCCAGCAGGTCAATCTTGTTCAGCACTTCAACGCGCGGCTTGCCCAGCGATTCCAGTTCACCCAGAACCCGCTCCACCTGTGTCTTTTGTTCTTCGCCGTAACTCGAAGCCGCGTCGCGCACGTGCAGCAGCACCTCGGCCTGCGCCACCTCTTCGAGAGTCGCGCGAAAGCTGGTCACCAGCGTGTGCGGCAGGTTGCGGATGAAGCCCACTGTGTCCGACAACAGAACCTTGCGGCGGCTGGGCAGTTCTATTGCTCGCAGTTTAGGGTCCAGCGTGGCAAACATCTTTGGTGACTGCAAGACCTGCGCCCCGGTCAGTTGGTTGAAGAGAGTGCTCTTGCCGGCGTTGGTGTAGCCCACCAGCGCCACTGTCGGCACCGGAACCGACTCGCGCCTTTGCCGCTGTTGCTTGCGCACCCGGCGCACCGCGTCCAAATCAATCTTCAGCCGGTCGATGCGGCGCTTGATCCCGCGCCGGTCGGTTTCCAGCTTGGTTTCGCCCGGTCCGCGCGTGCCGATGCCGCCGCCCAGCTGCGACATCGCCTTGCCCTTGCCGGTCAGCCGCGGCAGCAGGTACTCCAGTTGCGCCAGCTCCACCTGCAATTGCCCTTCGCGAGTGCGTGCGTGACGGGCAAAAATGTCCAGGATCAACTGCGTCCGGTCCAGCACGCGGCAGGGCAGCGCGGCCTCCAGGTTGCGCAACTGCGTCGGCGTCAGGTCGTGGTCGAAGAGCACCAGGTCGGCATCAACCGATGCGGCAACCCCGGCAATCTCCTCCACCTTGCCCGCGCCAATCAGCGTTGCCGGATCGGGCTTGGCGCGCCGCTGCAGGATCTCCGCGGCCACCGTGCCGCCTGCGCTCGCCACCAACTCGCGAAACTCGGCAAGAGACTCTTCCGCATCCAGCTCAGTTAGCGAACGCACCGCCGCTCTGGCCGGGGAATCGCCCGTATCCAAGCGCTCTGTCTCACCGACTCCGGAATCCGGCGCAGACGGCTCCTCGCGCACTACAGCCCGTCGCGCATCCGATTGGGTTGCGTGGTTGCTGCGGGAGCGGAGCCCGATGTCCACTCCCACTAATACTGCTCGCTCCGAGTCTTCGCTCTCGCGTCCCGAACCGGGCGCAGAGGGGTAACTCCGAGCGCCTGTCCTGCTCGCGCCTACGGCCAAAGGAGACCGCTTCCTGCCTGCTATCGCTGTTCCCCGGCGGCTGAAGGTGTGGAGGGGGCCGGAACAGCATCGGGGAACGCGCCAGCCGGACGGTGTTCGCTGTGCAGCGAGCCCCGGTTGCTCACCACCGTCGATATGGCATGTTTGAAGATCAACTGCTCCTGGCTGTTGTTCTCCAGAAGAACGGAGTACTTATCAAACGACCGGATCTTCCCGGTAAGCTTGACTCCGCTGACCAGATAAATCGTGATGGGGGTCTTGTCCTTGCGGACCGTGTTCAGGTACGTGTCCTGAATGTTTTGTGCCGGCTTGGTGTCCATATGCCGATCTCCTGCTTTCTGTCGGAAGTCTACTCGCTACCGTACTACTATGTACGCGTACAAATCGGCGGAAACGTCTCACCGGAACTCCACAGCCGCCAATTTCACAATAACTTAACATTAGACTGCTTTTCCTCCCCTTACAACCCTCAATTCGCTCATTTTTCTTTTCGAGCAGGCTTACCGCCCAATATCTGGCTAGATAGTGTGTGTGCCATATCACACGGAGGCCTCAACGCCACAAATTTCCCGGCGATCGTCTTTTGCTTGCTGTGGTGGGCGACAGGTCATTGTCGCTGGGCTGAATGTCCCGCATTTAGGACCTGCCAGTCCGCGCGGCTGCTAGCATAGTTCTGTGAAAACCGAGCCGAATCTGCCTCAGAATCCTGCCGCAACCACCCAGTCGGTGCCCATGCTGGACCTCAAGCGCCAGTACCAGCCCCTCTACCGCGAACTCATGGAGGCCCTCGGCCAAGTCATGGCCACGCAGCAATTCATTCTGGGTGAATCGGTTGCGGCCTTTGAGCGCGCCGCGGCCGGGCAGTTGGGCGTGGCCCACGCCATCGGCTGCTCCTCGGGCACTGACGCTCTCTGGCTGGCCCTGGCCGCTGCCGAAATCGGCCCCGGTCATGCCGTCGTCACCACCCCCTTCAGCTTCTTCGCCTCGGTCAGCGCCATCCTCCGCGCCGGTGCACAGCCGCTGCTCGCTGACATCGATCCCGCCACCTTCAACCTCAGCCCCTCAGCCGTCGAAGCACTCCTCAATGGCCCGCATGGCGCGTCCGTCGAGGCCATCCTTCCCGTCCACCTTTATGGCCAATGCGCCGACTGGACAGCCTTCGCCCGCATCGCTAAGGAGCGCAATCTAAAGCTCATCGAAGATGCCGCGCAGGCTTGGGGTGCAGAGTGTAATGGATTGAAAGCAGGCGCCCTCGGCGATGCCGCGGCCTTCAGCTTCTATCCCACAAAAAATCTCAGCGCGGCGGGCGACGCGGGGATGGTCACGACCAACTCCGGCGAGCTTGCCGAGCGCGCCCGCATGTTGCGCCAGCACGGAATGAAGCGCCGCTACTACCACGACGAGACCGGCTGGAACGCGCGCATGGACAGCTTCCAGGGCGCCATCCTCCAAGTCAAGCTGCGCTACATCGACGGCTGGAATCAGCTTCGCCGCACCGTCGCCCGCCGCTATCACGCCCTCTTTCACGCCGCGGGATTGGTCGAGGCCGGCCCTTATCCCATCCACGGCATCGTCCTGCCGCAGGAAGTCCGCGGCACGCATCACGTTTGGCATCAGTATGTTATCCGCACCACGCGCCGCGACGGGCTACGTCAGTTCCTTACCGAGCGCAAGATCGGCTCGGAGATCTACTACCCCGTCCCGCTACATCTGCAAGCAGCTCTCAAGGGCCTCGGATATAAGGAGGGCAGCTTCCCCGAGGCCGAGCGAGCTGCCCGTGAGGTCCTGGCCCTGCCCATCTTCCCCGAGCTGCGCGAGGACGAGCAGCAGACGGTGGTCAGCGCCATCGCCGAGTTTCTGACCGCTCCCTGAGCGTAAAGGCGATGATCCGTGATTTTGGATAGCGGCGTATCTTCACGAGCAACCGGGAGATAATCTGAGCGCGGCTTATGCCGCGTTCCTTGATTTTCAAAAACATAATGCAGGCTTTTCTCTCAGGCTTGAACCCCCGGCCCACCCTATTCCCTATTCCCTATTCCCTGTTCTTCGTCACCTCACCCTCATCCCTTCCTTCCGCATCACCCGTACCAGTGCCTTCCGTATCGCATGCTTCCAGAACTTTACCTCTTACCCAGGCTTCGGTATCCTATGTCGCGCAATGGGGGAACTCCTATTCCACCGTTTCCAGTATGCCTCCCATTGCGCCGCCAGCCGTTCCTTCTCATGTGCCTTCCAGCGCACTCTCGCTGCCTCCAGCCGCTGATCCTTCGCCTTTTGAAGTTTCCGCGCCCATCCCTCCGCCTGCCTTTGCTCCCGTTGCGACTCAATCCCCGCCGCCCACGCCGCCAGCGTCCCCTCCTTCGGAACCAGTCCGTACACCAGCTCGCAACCCAGCGCCTCGGCTGCCCGCCGCAGCGTCTGCAACTCGATTACCCCCCGCCCCTCTGTGTACTCCGCCCGGAATATCTCGCCCTTCGTCACCCCGATCCGCTCTGCTGCCTCCGCCGCTGGAATCCCCACCAGTTGCCGCACCGTACGCAACCATCCGTGTATGTTCTTTGCCGTCCCTCGCGCCGCGTGGAACGCCATTGCCGCATCATTCAGCTCCCGCAACTGCTCTTCCCAACCCTGTTTCCGCATTTATCTCCCTTCCTTTCATATACATACCTGAAATTCTGAGTAACTGGACTGTTCCGGGGTCCTTGGCGAGCGATTTTTGCTCGCTGGGGTAACTGATCCCTGATCTCTGATCGCTGTGTTCAGTTCCGAATAACCCAAATTTTCGCAAAAAAAGATCTAATTATACGCAAAGTCTTTTTTGCGCGCCTGACACACAGAAACTGTGTTCTGATTTTTTGCAAATAAATATGCCCCTTGCCAATCGGCAGGGGGCATATTTGTGAAGAGCTGCGGCAGCCGGTTACGCGCTGAAGAGCAGGACGCCGGCGGATTTTTCTTCGCTGGCGGAGTCGTCGGCGCTGACCGGGCGATAGAAGAGCTGGTTTTGGTCGAGGTAGACCTCGAGGAAGGCGGGGCGTTCGGTGATCTGGCCGGCGATCATGGCTTCGCTCAAGGGGTCCTCGACGTAGCGTTGCAGGGCGCGGCGCAGGGGGCGAGCGCCGTAGCTGCGGTCCACCAGCGTCTTTTCGAGGATCCACTTCTTGGCTTCCTCGGTGACCGAGATGGTGATGGACTTCTGCGCCAGATTGACGTTGAGCTGCTGAACCATCAGCTCGACAATCTGGATGAGGTCGGCGTCGTTGAGCGCCTGGAAGATGATGACCTCGTCGAGACGGTTGAGGAACTCGGGGTTGAAGGTCTTTTTGACCTCGGCCTTGACCAGCTCCTCGACCTTGTCGCTGACGATGTCGTCGCGGTCGCTGGCAAAGCCCAGGCCCTGCTTCTTTTGCAGGTGGCGCGCGCCGATGTTGGAGGTCATGATGACGATGACGTTCTTGAAATCGACGGTGTTGCCCAGGCCGTCGGTCAACTGGCCGTCCTCGAAGACCTGGAGGAGGATGTTGAAGACATCGGGGTGGGCCTTCTCGATTTCGTCGAGCAGGACGACGGAGTAAGGCGAGCGCTTGACGCGTTCGGTGAGCTGGCCGCCCTCCTCGTAGCCCACGTAGCCCGGAGGCGAGCCGATGAGCTTGGAGACGGAGTGCTTCTCCATGAACTCCGACATATCGAAGCGGATGAGCGCTTTGTCGGAGCCGAAGAGGAAGTGGGCGAGGGTGCGGGCCATCTCGGTTTTGCCGACGCCGGTGGGGCCGAGAAACAAGAAACTCCCAATCGGGCGGTTGGGCGACTTGAGGCCGGCGCGGGAGCGGCGAATGGCGCGGGCCAGGGCGTTGATGGCCTTCTCCTGGGAGATGATGCGCTTGTGCAGTTCTTCCTCAACGCGCAGCAGCTTCTGAGTTTCTTCTTCCTTGATGCTGTTAATGGGCACGCCCGTCCAGCGGCTGACTACGTCTTCGATGTCTTCGCGGGCGACGATGCCGCTGGCGGAGTCGTCGAGGTGGTACTTGTCGCGCAGGGCACGCAGGGTTTCGCGCTCCTTGCGCTCCTCGTCGGAGTAGAAGCGCGCCTTCTCGAATTCGTGATTGGCGATGGCCGAGTCCATGCGATGCACGATGAACTTGATGCGCTTCTGGACCTCGGTAATCTCCTCGGGGAGCGAGGTCTGGCGGAGCTTGACGCGGGCGCCGGCCTCGTCGATGAGGTCGATGGCCTTGTCGGGGAGGAAGCGGTCGGGGATGTAGCGGCTGGCGTGGGCGACGGCAAACTCAACGGCAGTGTCGGTGTAGCTGACGGCGTGGAATTTTTCGTAGCGGTCCTTGATGCCGTGGATGATCTTGACGGCCTCGGCCTCTGTGGGTGGAGGCACTTTGACGGCCTGGAAGCGGCGCTCGAGGGAGCGGTCCTTCTCAATGGATTTGCGGAACTCGGCGGGCGTGGTAGCGCCGATGCACTGAATTTCTCCGCGGCTGAGGGCGGGCTTGAGAATGTTGGCCGCGTCTAGCGAGCCCTCAGCGGAGCCGGCGCCGACCAAGGTGTGCAACTCGTCGATGAAGATGATGGAGTTCTGGTTTTCCATCAGCTCTTTCATGATGTTCTTGAGGCGCTCCTCAAACTGGCCGCGATACTTGGTTCCGGCCACAATGAGCGAGAGGTCCAATCCCAAAATGCGCTTGTCGGCAAGGAAGCTGGGTACTTCGCCGTCGGCGATGCGCTGGGCAAGGCCCTCGACGATGGCCGTTTTGCCGACACCGGGTTCGCCGATGAGCACGGGATTGTTCTTGGTGCGGCGGCAGAGAATTTGCACCACGCGCTCCAACTCGCCTTCGCGGCCCACCAGGGGATCAAGCTGGCCTTCCATGGCTGCCTGGGTAAGGTCGCGGCTGAACTCGCCCAGCAGGCTGGTGTCGCGCTGGCGTTGCTGCGGCTGGATTTTTTCCTGGGTAACGCGGCCCAGATCCTCGCGAATCTGCGCCAGCTTCAGTCCGCGCTCCATCAGAATCTCCGCGGCGAAGCACTTTTCCTCGCGCAACAGGCCGAGGAGAAGGTGTTCGGTTCCGATGTGCTTGTGACCGAGGCGTTCGGCCTCTTCAGCGGCATAAGCCAGCACCCGCTTGCACTCGTTGGAGAGCGGCAGGTCGACGGAGGTGGAAACCTTTTCGCGGACGGTGGTGTGCGCCTCAATCTGCTTGCGAATCGAATCTACCGAAGTGTGAGAACGCAGAAAGCGATTGGTCAACGCTTTGTCTTCGCGCAGCAGGCCGAGCAGCAGGTGCTCGGTCTCGATATAGGGCGAACCGAACTGGCTGGCCTCATAGCGCGCAAAGAAGATTACGCGCCGCGCCTTCTCCGTATAGCGTTCGAACATCAGAGCCTCCCTTGTTCCAACTTGCTCAACCTGGTTTCCGCTTGCTCCAACTTGCTGAAAACGCGCTCAAAATTGCCGCTTGACGATTAGACTCAAATCCCGCCCGAAACGGCGCATTTTTTGCTCATTTCTTTCGGGCGCGGGCTCCCGCTTGAGGAGTATACGCCGTCAAAGCTGCCAATTGCACGCTTGCCAGTTTTCCCGCCTCCAGACGCAGGATACGCCGGGCGCGCGCGGCCAGTTCCATGTTGTGAGTCACCACGATCGAGGTGAGGCCGTGGCTCTTGTGCAGCCGCTCGATGAGGTCAAAGACGCGGCCGGCGGTGGTTGCGTCCAGGTCGCCGGTGGGCTCGTCGGCCAGCAGCAGCCGGGGGTTGTTGACTAGGGCGCGGGCCAGCGCAACACGTTGCTGTTCGCCGCCTGAGAGCTCGCCGGGACGATGGCTGCCGCGATCCGCGAGGTCCACCTCCCGAAGCCAGTTGGCCGCAGTATTCAGCGCGGTCCGCCTGCTCACGCCGCGGGCCAGCAGCGGCATGGCTACGTTTTCGAGGGCTGAGAACTCCGGCAGCAGGTAATGAAACTGCCAGACGTAGCCGATCTCGCGATTGCGAAAGGCCGCGGCCTCCTGCGGCGAGAGCTCGGACACGTTGACCGAGGCGCAAGTGACCGTTCCCGCGGTGGGCGCATCCAGCGCACCCAGAATATGCAGCAGAGTGCTCTTGCCCGCGCCGGACTGGCCCACAATGGCCACCATCTCGCCGGCTTTGACATCCAGGCTGAGGCCCTTGAAGAGGGTAAGCGCGCCGCGCGCGGTGGAGTAGGTTTTTTCCAGATTCCGGACCTGAATGATGGGGGGCTTGACGGGTTTTGAACGCGGCTCCGTCTCCCGCGCAGAGCGGGGGTGCTGGCTGGCGACCGTGGAAGAGGTTATCATCATCCGGCTGGCCTTATTTTACTGTGCCGGGGACGGATTTGGCGCTGGTTAGGTTCCGTTGGTAATGGCAGAATTTAGAGTGACAAAACGTGCAAAAAAGACTGCGCATCGAAGGAGAATAATTATGTCACAAAATTGGGCAAAATAGGCCGGTAGTGTGTCTTTAAGGCGCAATGGGCGGGAGGGCTGCGGGGTTGAGGCGGGCAATGCGGCCGTTCGGGCCGACGACGAAGGGCAGCGAAAGAGCATTCCAGTTGCCGTTGTCCAGCGGCTGCCAGGTCTTGCCGTCGTCGCGGCTGATGTCGGAGCCGTTGGTTCCGACGGTTATCCAGAGTTTGAGGGTTTCGGACCATTGGACGGCAGAGCGGAAGCCGTGGGGCGGGGTGGTGGAGGCGGTCCAGTGCTTCCAATCGCCAGAAGTCCGCGCCGCTGTGCTTTTGGATTCATTCGGCTTCGTGTAGTCGCCGCCGACAATGATAAGGTGCTTTAGATCCCGGATGGCTATCGAAAAGACTCCGGAAGACTCATTCCCCCCTGCGATTGGGACATCTACGTCCAAGCAAGGATCTGTGCTCACCCCACCATTCAGCTTTGGAGCGATCAAGACGCGTGCTCCGCTCTTGCCGCCCGTGCCCAAAATATATCTTCCCAGCCCCAGCACAATGAAGGAGGAGTTGCTCGCAGCGAATGCAGATTCACCTTCCTTAGCAGCGCAGCCTGCGGAGTCGATGAACTGAATGTCCCTTTTATAGCCTTGGCGAGTCTCGAATCTTTCGTGCAATGGATCGCCGATCATCACGCCATCATCTGGCAAACTCAAGTAGCCATAATCGGCCCGCTGAAACACCACCCCGTCCCAGAATCCGTCTTTTTCCTCGTTCTTTAACAGCAGCGCCCACGTCTTACAGCCGTCCATCGTTTTGAAGAGGCGGCTTTTTTCGCCCGGCCCGGAGGCCATCACGATTGCCGTCTGCGCATCCCAGGCTTGCACGCCGCGAAAGTCAAGGGTTGCGCCGTCGGTGGCTGCATCGGGAATGGCGCACTTCTGCCAGTGCGTGCCGCCGTCGATGGTCTTGAGGACCGTGCCACCGGTGCCGCTAGCCCAGGCAATGGTGCCATCGACGGAATAGATTCCGCGCAGGCTGGCGGTGGTGCCCGAGTCCTGCATCTGCCAGACCACAGACGAAGAGGTGGGGGTTTGTCCGAAGGCGAAGGTCGAAAGAGACAGTAGCAGTGACAGGCGCATCATTCGCATGGCACGCAGTATAGACGCGCGCTCCATGGCGACGCCAGAGGCTTTAGCACTTCACTTTGTTTGCCGGGGCGAACTATAGGGCGCGTCAGGCGCTCAGCTTGCGGCGCAACATGCCAGCCAGACCGAGCAACCCGGAGCCGAGCAGCAACAGAGAAGATGGCTCGGGAGACGAGGTGAACTCGATGGCGCCACTCTGGGGGTACCAGCCCGTGTCCTGGCGGAATGTGCCCGTGCCTCCCGCACCGCCGTCAGCGTAATAGGGGGCGTACAACGTATTCCAGTAGACGGTGTCGGGAAGCGGGTTACTGCCTGTCGTGGGCAATGTCTGCGCCATCGCTATGTTCAAACTATCGTACGGCCCGAGGACGCCGGTGGGATTGACGCCGTAGTTGGTGGTGTTGAACGACAGGCCCCAGATGATCTCGCCAGGAACGGTGACATCTGTGAAGTTGAAGGTCACGGTGGAGAGCGATCCGCCGTGACAATTGCCATCCGAGCCCAGATAATTGCTGCCGCAACCCGCGGTAGGCTCGGGGCGCCAGGGAATGAAGGCATCGACCGATTCGGCAGCGATCAGCGATCCCACTGAGTTGTTAGCGCCGACATTGTACAGATTCAGCGTCAGCGGGACAGTGAAGCCGCTGGACGTACAATTCGAACCCGCCGGGCAATCGAAACTGCCGCTCTTCTGCCATTCGGAGGCATACGCCCAGTCGCTCATGCCGACGGTAGCGTTGATGAGCGAATAGTTTGAACCGCCACCGGCAAATTGAATCAGGCCGCCGAATTCAGCAGCCTCATCTGCTTCGTAATTCACGGAAACCATATTGGGCGGCAGAGGGCTGGGAAGGGTGTTGTAGATGACAAAGCCGTCGGCGAAGGCCAGGGGCGCAAGCGCGGCAAGCATCGCCGGCAAGACACAATATTTCACAAGAGTCTTCAAAAGATTCCTCAATCAGTTTTCCGGGGGAAGATTAAGAATACACCCGCCAGGCCAACAGGTGCAACAATGATGTACGCTGCTCAGCCGAGGCAGAATCTACGTGGCCGCTCAGCAAGAGGTTGGCAAAGAAGGCTTCAGTACTTGGTTTTGTTGGGCGAGGCGATCCAGGCGGCAAAGCTGGCCCAGGCTTCATCGCCCAGCAGTTGCGTGGCAGGAAGGAACTTGCGTTCTGCGGAATTTTTCTGTAGTTCCTGGTATATGAAAGCATCGTCGAAGCCGGCGCGGGTTGCGTCGGCAGCGTTGGCCCCGTAGCAGATGGAGTCGATCCGCGCCCAATAGGCCGCGGACAGGCACATGGGACAGGGCTCGCAACTCGAGTAGAGCTGGCAACCGGCCAGGGAAAAAGTTTTCAGAGCCGCGCAGGCCGCGCGAATGGCGTTCACTTCAGCGTGAGCCGTGGGGTCATTCACTGAGGTCACGGTGTTCACACCCTCGCCCACGATGCGGCCGTCGCGCACGATGATAGCGCCGAAGGGTCCGCCCACGCCGCGGAGAACATTTTCCGTGGCCAGCGCGATTGCGCGGCGCAGAAACTCGGGATTTGGCGGAGAAGGCATCGCAGACTTACTCCAGAGTTCGTTAAAGCAAGTAAACTATAGCACACAGATGAGACAGAGATCAGGGAACAGGGAACAGGAAACAGGATTCCACTCTCTCCGGCAATAGCCTAGAATTCCGCTATGGCCGCTGTCCGCTCCTCGCTGGAAGATTTGAATGCCCGCATCGTTGCCTGCAAGCGCTGCAAACGGCTGCGCGCGTATTGTGCCGAGGTGGCGCGAGTGCGCCGCCGCGCCTATCTGGATTGCGAGTACTGGGGCAAGCCCGTGCCTTCATTCGGAGACCCGCGGGCGCGGGTGCTGGCTCTGGGACTGGCACCGGGCGCACACGGGTCAAATCGGACGGGGCGAATCTTCACCGGCGACGGCTCGGGATATTTTCTCTATCCGGTGCTGCATGAAGCTGGTTTTGCATCGCAGCCCAGGGCGGAGAGCCGCGACGACGGCATGAAGCTCACCGATTTGTGGATCAGCGCCGTGGTGCGATGCGCTCCTCCGGCCAACAAACCCACGCCAGAGGAACAGCGCAACTGCGCGCCTTTCCTCGACGAGGAGATTAGCCTGCTCAAGAATTTACGCGTGGTGGTTTGCCTGGGGAAAATCGCCTTCGATGGTTTTCTGGCGCACGCGCGGCGGAGCGGACAGTCGGCGACGCGCTCCGGCATGGCCTTTGCACACGGCGCGGAGTTTACCTTGCCCAATGGAGTGACAGTGATTGCCAGTTATCATCCCTCGCTGCAAAACACCAATACCGGCAAGCTGACGCGGACGATGCTGCTGGAGATTTTCATGCGGGCGCGGGAGCTGGCGGGGCTGGGGTGAGTTGGGCTGAGTTGGGCTGAGCTAGGCTGGGCGTAAACTGGGAGGCGTAATGGATAAGATCGCGAAAGCAATTCTGAAGGAAGTGCTTCCGGCGGAGAAGGACGTTGCGCCGCGGGCGGCGAGTGCGCGAGCCGGAGGAAAGAAGACTGCGTTGCATCTGGATCACTGGACTTCAGCCGTTTTATTGGAGCGGGCGGCGTATCTGCACAAGCTGGCCAGGCAGGGCGACGGCTCGGCGAGCGAGACGCTGAAGGAGTATCCGCGGCATTGCACCATGCTGTCGTTTCGCAGCCGCGACGGCGAGGCCGAGGCGCATGAAAACTTCGCCGATGTGTTTTACGTGCTGGAGGGGCGGGCCACGCTGGTGACCGGCGGCACGGTGGTGGGCGCTCGATTTACGAAGCCGGGCGAGACGCGCGGAACCTCAATAGAGGGTGGAGTGCGGCAGGAGCTGCGGGCGGGCGATGTGGCGCATGTGCCGGCGGGATTGCCGCATCAGATGCTGGTGGCCGGCGAGCAGACGGTGACCTGTTTGGTGTTGAAGGTCGAGGAGAATCCGTAACGGCGGTTGCCGCGATTATTGGTATCCCGCCTTAACAATAAAGAACTGTAGTTATAAATATCCCACCTTAGCCGAATCGCAAAGGACACGAATCGGTGAAGGTGGGATACCCACTTTCTATGCACACTTTCAGTTTATATATCGAGTACGCAATTGAAGCTGCGGCATCAGCCGGCTTTTTCCAGCAGGCAGAGGGAGAGATCGCGGCGCTCGACCATGTCGCTGGTGATTTCCAGGTCGCGGGCTCGCTTGTTGTTGGGCAGGTGGAACATCAAGTCGAGCATCAGCTCTTCGAGGATCATGCGCAAACCGCGCGCGCCGATCTTGCGGGACAGGGCCTCGCGGGCGATGGCGGCGACAGCTTCAATGGAAAAGTGCAGGCGGACGTTCTCGAATTCGAAGAGCCTCTGATACTGCTTGAGGATGGCGTTGCGCGGCTTGGTGAGAATCTCGATCAGCGCCGACTCGTCCAGCTCGTCGAGTATGCCCACGACGGGCAGGCGGCCGACGAACTCGGGAATCAGGCCGTATTTGATCAGGTCCTGGGGCTCGGTCTTGCGCAATAACTCGGTGTCGCGATGGGAACGGGTGGTGGCGGCATCTGCTTCGGCGTCGACGGACTTGAAGCCCATCGCCTTCTGGCCCACGCGGCGGCCCACAACGCGCTCCAGGCCGACGAAGGCCCCGCCGCAGATGAACAGGATATTGGTGGTATCGACTGCGGTGAACTCCTGGTGGGGGTGCTTGCGCCCGCCCTGCGGCGGCACGTTGGCCACGGTGCCTTCGAGAATCTTGAGCAGGGCTTGCTGAACGCCTTCGCCGCTGACATCGCGGGTGATGGAGGGGTTTTCGTCCTTGCGGCCGATCTTGTCGATCTCGTCGATGTAGATGATGCCCTGCTGGGCGCGGGTCACGTCGCCTTCGGCGGCCTGCAGGAGCTTGAGGATGATGTTCTCTACATCCTCGCCGACGTAGCCGGCCTCGGTGAGGGTGGTGGCGTCTACGATGGCGAAGGGCACGTCGAGCATCTTGGCCAGGGTGTGGGCGAGCAGAGTTTTTCCCGATCCGGTGGGGCCGATGAGCAGAATGTTGGACTTGGTCAGCTCGACATCGCTGTTGCGCATTTTATTCATCTGGATGCGCTTGTAGTGGTTGTAAACCGCCACGGCGAGCTTCTTCTTGGTCTGGTCCTGGCCGATTACATAGTCGTCAAGAAAGCTTTTCACCTCCTGCGGCTTGGGCAGGTGGCCGGCGGGGATGGTCGGATTGGCGGTATCTCCGCTGCCGCTGCGGTCATCCTCGAGAATCGAATTGCATACAGCCACGCACTCATCGCAGATGTAGGCGCGAGGGTAGTCGCTGGGCGACGAAATCAGCTTGGCCACGGCGTCCTGTGACTTGTGACAGAACGAGCAGCGCAGCGCTTCTTCGGGTCCCGTGCGAATTTTCATCATGACGGCTCCCCTTGGATGAGTATAGCGGAATTGACGAGTTAGCGTTAACAGCGGAGTCAACTGGCGGCTCCGCCAACGGGTTACGTGCGCGGCCGGTCGATGATTTCGTCGACGATGCCGTATTCCTTGGCCTGCTCCGAGTTCATGATGAAGTCCCGCTCGACGTCGCGCTCGATGCGGTCCAGGGGCTGGCCGGTATGTTTGGCGATAAGGTTGTTGGTAATCTCGCGGATGCGGAGAATCTCGCGCGCATGAATGTCGATGTCGGTGGCCTGGCCGCTGAGGCCACCCATGGTCGGCTGATGGATGAGAATGCGCGAATTGGGCAGGGCAAAGCGCTTGCCCTTGGTGCCGGCCAGCAGCAGAAACGCGCCCATGCTGGCCGCCTGGCCGATGCAGATAGTCTCCACCTTGTTTTTGATGAACTGCATGGTGTCGTAGATGGCCAGGCCCGCGGTGATGGAACCGCCGGGGGAGTTGATGTACAGATGCACGTCCTTTTCCGGATCCTCGCCGGAGAGGAAGAGCAACTGCGCCACGACGAGATTGGCGATATCGTCGCTGATGGGCGTGCCCAGAAAGATGATGTTGTCGCGCAGCAGACGGGAGTAAATGTCGTAGGCGCGCTCGCCCCGGCTCGTCTGCTCAACCACCATGGGAACCAATGCCATAAAGCCTCTTCCCGCTCCTCTTCGTTTTGCGCCCTACGCGGGCAGCCGTTCGTACAGTACAGACGCGGTTTTCTCGCGTCGCATCTGCTCCCTGATTCTGTCCAGTCCGCCGTCCGCCGTCAAACGCTTGCGCAATGCCTCAACCGTTTCTTTGGACTGCACAGCAGCCAGTTGCAATTCGTGGTCCAGTTCTTCGTCGCTGATGTTGATGTTTTCCTCAGCAGCGATGCTCTCCAGCAGGAGGTTGGTCTTTACCTCGGCTATGGCGCCGTCGCGCTGGGCGGCGCGCAGGCGCGCAAAGTCCAGCTTGCGCATCTGCTCGGTATTCATGCCCTGGGCCGCCAAAGCACGCAGGCCACGCTCCAGGCGCGTGTCAATCTGCTCCTGCACCAGCGACTCGGGAACCGCAAAGGGGAAACGCTCGGCGAGCGCGGCGAGGAGACGGTCCTTGGTCTCGCCTTCCACGCTGCGGCGCTTGCGGCTGGCCAGGTGCTCGCGGACGCGGTTTTCCAGTTCCGCCAGATTTTCGTAGTTGCCTAGCTCCTTGGCGAAATCGTCGTTCAACTCCGGCACGGTGCGCTTCTTGATGGCCTTGACCTCGACCTCGTATGCCACGGTCTTGCCGGCCAGCTTGGGTTCGGCATAATCGGCGGGATAGATAATCTCGGCCTTCAGCTCCTGGCCGGGTTTGGCGCCGCGCAGGACAGAGGTGAAGGCCTCCACGGTGTCCTTGCCGCCCACCTCCACCAGCGTATCTTCGCCTGCAACCGGTGCAGCCTCCGGCTCGCCGTCGATGATGCCCTTGTAGGTGATCTGCGCCCAGTCGCCGTCCTTGATAACTCTGTCTTCCTCCACCGGCTCGATAGTGGCGCGCGATTCGCGCAACTGCTCCATTTCGCGCTGGTACTCTTCTTCAGTGACTTCGACCGGCGGCTTATCAACAGTGACCTTCTGATAGCCCTCGATAGAGAACTTCGGCACAAACTCAAAGATTATCTTCGCATGAAGCGGAGTGCCGTCCTCAACGGTCAACTCGGTAGTTCGAGGCTCGCCGACGGGCTTGATGTCCAGCTCCTGAACTGCCTTGTTGAAGCGCTCGGGCAGCAGGCCGTCGATCACGTCTTTGTGGATTCCGTCGGCATAGCGGCGGCGAACGACAGATTCCGGTACCTTGCCGGCGCGGAAGCCGGGGATCTTGGCGTATTTCTGATAGTTTCCGGTCACCTTCTTATAGGCCCTGGAGACCTCTTCGGCGGGGATGTCCAGCACCAGCTCACGAGTACAATCCGGGTTCAACACCGGCCCATGATGGTGATCGTGACCTTCGTGATCATGACCTTCGTGATCATGGGTGTGATCGGGGCCGTCATGCGCCTGGGCCTCATCAGGTTGTGGTTTCTCTTCAACTGTGCCGGTAGAGCTCAAAGTTTTTGCCTTCCATGTGCTGCGCGCGCCGAACATGATGCCAGAATTGGGGATAAACTGCCTGTTTCGGTCCGCAAAACAGCGTTCAAAACCGCAAGCAACCGATATTTTGGCAGGCTTGCAGTCACGGATTTCCGCTGCGGGCACACAACACCCACAAGGATGGGGGAAATCCCTTCATTCATGGTATGAGGGTTTTCTGGATGGGTCAAACCGGCTGGGCAGGTTTTGGCAGGTGAGGAACCCTGAAAGCAACCATTGCAGGAACAGGCGCATCATCGGCAAGACAATTTACTGGAATCTGCTACGGGAGCCCGAATCAGCTCTCGCGGGAAATCCAGCTCAGGCAACAGGCCGGGCCTGTGATGTGAAGTTAATTGTCAATAGTTGTGCAAGTTATTGCACATTTATTCCCTTTGAAAATACGTAAGTCGTTGAGTTCACATACATTGACTTTGGCCATCAAGATGCTTATTATATGAATACTGTAGTATATCTATAGGAGGAGGTCAGATGAGTAAGAAAGTTCTTTCCCCAATTGTGTTTCTCGCCGTCGTAGCGTTCTGCCTCGTAGTGAGCCCCATAGCTGTTGCCAGTACGATCCCAGCCGGCAATGTCAGCATCAACTTCCAGCAAGGCACCGGCGACCTAAATGGTAGTCCAACGTGGTCCCAAGTACACACAAAACTAACCAGTTGGACTCAGGTTGGCCCGTATGGCGCAACATTCACCGTGACCCCTGGTTCAGGCAACAACGTCGATTGGAACCCCAATCAGGGTACAAGCAGCGTTCAAAGTCTTATAAACGCCGCCTCCCCCTCGGGCCACTCTGGCGAATATTCCAGCCTCACCTCTGGCCCTGGGCAGAGTTTCGATGGTTCCGCAGGCACCAGCCCGAGCGTACTCACGATTACCGATTCGGGAGGCAACATTTTCTATTTTGTCGGCGTGGACCTTTTTGGCACGTCGTCGTATTCGATCGTCGGCATGGATGGGAGCACCCAGGAATTCTCCATCAGTGGTGGGGCCCTCGGCAGCAGCCAGTACACAAATATCCCTGCCACCCTTGCTCAAAGTAAAGATCCGCTTACCAGCCTTTCGATCACCATAAGTGGCAGTACCGACCGCCTCGACTGGATCGAACTCAATGAAGCGCCCGAGCCAACCAGCCTGCTTTTGCTGGGAACCGGCCTGCTTGGACTTGGTACGATAGTTCGCCGCAAAATGCGCGCCTAACTGAACCTGCTGTATCGGCCTCCTCCGCTGATACCTGCTTGCAACCGCCCGCCCTCCGAATTTCGGATGGCGGGCGGTGCTGTCTTTGGCCCCAACTCCCAAATACCTGCGAAATCTTCCTGTGCCGGCATGGCAGCTTGTTTTGCTATCCATGCACAGACAGCCTGATTGCAGAGAGATTATTTGTTAAAGTTTGGGGAAAAGCACTATTGCTCCGCGAACTGAGGCTTGCGCACGTAGGGAAGGAATCGGGGATGGGCCGCTCCGCATTGGGCATAGTGGGCGCGGGCTTCGGCCAGACTGAGGGTTCCGTTCACGGTCAGCCGGACATCAAAGGCGTCGCCGTCATCCTGGCCATCATCCTCCCACCAGCAGATGGGGCACAGGGCCAAAGCCTCGGGCGCCTCCAGAGTCTTGTATCCGCAGCATGGGCAACGAAAACTGGCCATCACAGCTCCCCTTATGTAGATGGACGGCAGCAGAGGCTGGCGGGATTACACGGGGGCAGCTTTTAGCTGCCAGCCTCTAGCTTGAAGCCTGTAACACTTTCGTTGACAGGGCTAAAACCTACGTGTAGCATCCGCTCAAGTCCCGAGGATTCCCAATGACCGCTCTTTGCGCCAATTGTTCGTCTGCGCTCGATGAAGGCAGCCTGTTTTGCCCACAATGCGGAACCGCGGTTGCGGTTCATTCAGGAATTGCGGAAACGGGCTCCACGGACGCGCCCATCTTCAAGTCCTTTGAAGCCCGGAATGACCTGAATGGCATTGGAGGATGGCTGATTCTGCCGGCCATTGGTCTGGCGATTTCACCGTTCATGAGCCTGTTTGGAATCGTTACCGACATCATGTTACTGACCGGCAACCACCCGAGTCTCTTCGCGAATCATCCCTCGCTTACCAGCCTTCTCACCTTTGAAGTCCTCATCAATACGGCGTTTCTGGTTGCGGTGATTTACCTCAACGTACTTTTCTATACAAAGAAGAGGATTTTCCCCAAGTGCATAATCGCCTTTTATGCTGCACAATGCTTCCTGATGCTGGCAGACCACCTGGCTGCCACGGCAGTGTTCCCGTCCGCCGATCTGTCTCCCAGTGTTATTGCGATAGTCAGATCTTTCATCGGGGCAGCTATCTGGATTCCCTACTTCCTTAATTCGAAGCGAGTCGAGGCTACATTCGTAAACTGAGCGGTTACGGCGCTCAATAGGCTTTTGCTCCCGATCTACCCACCCCAAGGTCGGCGAGGCGCAGGTGGTGGGCATTCCCAATGCGCGGCTGGGCGAGATTGTCGCGGCATGGGTGCGGCTGAAGCCTGGCGTCGAAGCTACGGAAGAAGAGATCAAGGAATTCTGCAAAGGGCAGATCGCCTACTACAAGATTCCTGAACACGTCCGCTTTGTCACCGAGTTTCCGGCGACACTCAGCGGGAAGATACAGAAGTACAAGATTCGCGAGTTCGAGATCGAGGCACGGGGATTGCAGTCGGTGGCGGACGCAGCGACGGCGTGATTTAAAGGAGCAAGCTGGTTCTGTCCCAGCATGCAAGCGTAGAATTCAGAAAGCTTGAGTGTCTATGCACTAGCTGTGAGATGTACAAGACGGGCGAGGATCAAGTAGGGAGAAAGCACCATGAATAACGAGCCGGAATATGGATTTATCGTAAGGATTCTCGGTCGGCTCTTCTCAAAATGTAGTGAATTCCCTTCCAGATTATTCATTACGAAAAGGAGCAACCTGGAGATTCCAGAGTCTGGCCGAATCGCGTTTACTCAGAAAAGAAGTGTACAGATTGATATATATGTTTGTTCCTGCATATTTATTGAATTAGTTTGCCTTTCGCTATGTTTCTTGTCACCGAATCATCTCATCTTAAGGGCTGTAATTTGCGCGCTTTGCGGTATTCGAATATTTGAGGTTTTCGTGACGGATGTTAATATCGCCATTTTCGGTGGGAAGAAGAACTTCCATGTGGCATCTGCAGTACGGGTTCTAACTCTTACCGTGATCAACTACGGTGAATTATGGCTATGCTTTTCCGCAATCTATGCCGCGAATCTCTCTCTGCTAAAAAACGCTAGTCAACCGCAAATACAAGTAAGTCCATGGGATGCACTTTACTTTAGCGGAACAACTCAGTTGACAATTGGATACGGCGACATTCTTCCCGTTGACTTCGGACGGGCTATTGCGCTCATTCAAGGATGGGTAAGTGTCATGTTCGCTTTACTGATTTTGAGCAAAATCATTGGGATTATTCCATCTTTGCGTGAAGGCAACCCCGAGAGTTTGAGTTTAGACCCACGCGTCAAGAAAACAGACAACGTCACCGAGGGCGCACACACCACATCAAAGTGAATAAACTGAGCGCCTCAAGGCTCATTGGTGACCTACATCTCGATATTTAGATATGGAAGCCCACGAACCTCAACCGCCTGCCATTACCTGACTGGAATTTGCAGCAGAACCGCAATGTACTGGCGCACCTTGGCGATCATCTTTGCCGGAGCTTTGGAATGAAACTCAGCCCCGCGCCGCTCCCAATCCATACTCTTCAATTGATCGACGAGCACAGCACCTTCCACATTCCCTACGGTGATCGGCAATGAGAAGGGGTACGGTTTGACCTTGCTGGTCAGGGGACAAACGACGGCCAAGCCGCTGGCGCGGTTGTAGTGGAGATCGGTCATGACGAGCGCGGGTCTTCGCTTGGCCTGTTCCCGGCCCACCTGGGGATCGAAGTCCAGGAAGACAATGTCGCCGGTATCGGGAACGTACTGGCTCACCATTCGACGGCTTCCCTCCCGACTTCCGGCCCGAGTGAAATCTCTGCATAGCGATTTTCCGGGGTAATTTGGGCCACCAGTTGGGCCAGGGTGGGGATCTTTCCTGCCCGGTGCATCTGCACAACCCCATCGGCAGCTACCGCGATCTCCAGCGGGTCGCCGAGTTGCAAGCGAGCGTCATCCGCGATGGGCTTCGGGATCCTCACAGCCAGGCTGTTACCCCATTTCAGTACTTGAGCCTGCATATTTCCCTCCTGTAGATACATTGTATCATGGCCAGCGTGTGGCGCATGTATGACCCTCAATAAATCTTGGTTGCCAGGTGCCCTGTGTTTGACCACCCCAAGAAGAATGGGTGCCCCAGCTCCCGCTCTTGAAACCTGGGGCACCACGAACCTCAACCGGCCAGTGAGTGAAGCAGAGACGCGAGCTACTTGACCCGTTTGGCGGTCAGTTCCTCGGTGGCGAAGTCGCCCACCTGGCGGGTGAACTTGATCTCGTCGCCGTTGATCTTGCCGGTGTAGGTGATCTTGATGTCCATGCCGTTGAAGTTGAGCATCTCAACGAAGGTGATGGTGTCGCCGTCGATCTTGCCCTCGGTGATGGCGGTTTCGCCGCGCTCGTTGATGGCCTTGCCGGTGACGGTCGTGCCGTCGACATGGAATTCGTAGGTGTACTTCTGTACGCCGATCTGGGTATCGAACTCGGCGGTCCACTTGCCGTTGAAGTCCGCGGCCAGAACGGTGGCGGAAGCGAATGCGAAGAAGAGTACAGCAAGCAGTGCCTTGCGAACCATTGATTTCCTCCGGGAAAAAGATTTTGGCGGAGAGACTAAATGCGCCGCCTGTCATGAGGGACGAGATGCACGGCGGATAAGTCTCAATCGGCGGCGGAGCGGAAAGCGGCCTTGCTAACTGACTCTCGGAACGCGAGGAGGCGCATCCACAGGCTTGTCATAGCGGCCGCGGAAGGCTTTCCAGCGAACGATAATAATCTCCTGAAGCATCTTGAAGCCGTCTTTCAGGTAGCTCATGCGGGAGCGCTCGTCGTGGGCCCAGCTGACCGGCACCTCGATGATCCAGAAGTCGCGTTTCATGGCGATGAAGAGAATCTCCGGGTCGAATCCCCAGCGCTCGATTGTCTGGAGCTGGAAGACGGTCTGAGCGGCCTCGCGGGTGAATGCCTTGAAGCCACACTGGGTGTCGGCAAAGGGAAGGCGCATTATAAAGCGGGTGACCATGTTGAAGCAGCGGCCGAAGAACTGGCGATAGAGAGGCTGGCGCTGGGTCTGGCGGTCGCTCTCGAGCCATCGGGAGCCGATGGCGATGTCCGCGCCCTGCTGGATGGCGGCAAAGAGGCGTTCCGCCTCCTCGATGGGCGCCGAAAGGTCGGCGTCGGTGAAGAGCGCCACATTGCCCTGAGCCTGAAGCATTCCGGAGCGCACGCTGTAGCCTTTGCCGCAGTTGCCGGGATTCTCAAGCAGCCGGACCTCGGGCTCGGTTTGAGCATAGGCGCGCACCACGTCGGCGGTCGAGTCGGTTGAGCCGTCGTTGACCACCAGAACCTCGGCATTCCAGCCGCGCGCACGTATGCAGCCCACCACCGAGGTGAGTGTCCTCAGGACACGGGCGCCCTCGTTGTAAACCGGAATCACGATGCTGTACATTGGCCGGGCGCTGTTGCGCTTGGAATCGTCTTTCACGTCTCCGCCCCCTCCCCGCGTCTATTCTTTTGCCCCTGCCGCACGCAGAAGAGCCACAATATCACTGTAGCCATGCAAATTCGCCAGCTTCAGAGCGGTATCAGGAAATTTCACAACTGTCACGCCATTTGAGGTTCCCTGCAGCTTCATTTTCGCATTCACATCCGCATTTGCCGCCAGCAGCAGCTTCACAACATCCGTGTAGCCTCCCGCCGAGGCCGCCATAAGGGGTGTATGACCCTCTGCGATAACGAAACTTGACCCGACGCGAATTACGAAGAGTTCGGATGCATTCACATCCGCCTTGGCCGCCAGCAGCAGCTTCACCACTTCACTATAACCACCGCCACATGCCCACCCCAGGGCGTTTGCCCCGTTCTCATTCTTAACGTTCACATCCGCCTTCGCAGCCAACAACAGTTTCACCACCTCACTGTGGCCGTTCTTGGATGCCAGCATAAGGGCGGTCATACCGTTTGTGGTCATCTCGTTGACATCCGCCTTGGCAACCAGCAGCAGCTTCACGACTTCAATCTGGCCAACATCTGATGCCTTAGCGAGGGCGGTATAGCCTTGATCATCTTTCGCGTTCACATCGGCGCCGGCCGCAAGCTGGCTCTTCACTTCTTCAATGTTTCCTTTTCCCGAGGAAGTCACCAGATCGTTAGCCTTAAGCGCCATGGCGGAAAATGACACGACCAGGATCGATGAAAGCAGGGTTGCCTTGAGTATGATTCGCGGGATAATCATGGAACACTCGTTTCTGCCAGGATTTCCGATTTTGGCCCCAGCCGCCGTACATTGCTCTGATGACACCATTGTTCCAACAGGGTCGGAAAAGCCCAGAGAATGTCACAGGACATCATAAACGCCACGGGGCAGATTTGGCCGGGAAGCGCCCGGGGAAGGGTTTTTCTGGCAAACTGTTGAGAGGAAACGCTCAAATTCACAGGGGGGCCTTGTTTTTCCTGTCAGAATGGGTAGAATCCGTTTATTCTGTGAGGGGAGGCTAGAGAACATGACTAAGGCAGACCTGGTGGAAAAGGTGACAGCGGTGGGTGACCTGACGCGACGCGACGGCGAAGTCATCGTCGAAACCATCTTTGATGCGGTAATCGGGGCTCTTAAGAGCGGAGACAAGATTGAGATTCGCGGCTTCGGGTCCTTCCGCACCCGCCAGCGCAATTCCCGCATTGGGCGCAACCCCAAGACCGGGGAGCGCGTCGAAGTTCCGGCCAAGAAGGTTCCCTACTTCAAGCCTTCCAAGGAGTTACGCGACCTGGTCAATCCCCAGGAAGCCAAGGCCTCCTAAGCAGGACCCGGCTCTCGAGCCTCCAGCCTGGCCTTTCCCCGCTGCTGGAGCCAGTCCAGGAAGAAGATTCCCGCCAAAAGCGGGACCAGCCAGATCACGCGGCATTGATAGCGATCATCGACGACCGACAAGGCGCCGGTGACCACTGCGTTAGCGACGACCGTGGCAACAATGACAAGGCTGAGGCCGGCAAGCCGGGGGGAGTGGCGGCGCCAAAGGAAGGGAATCAGGACGGCCATCGCCGCCAGCGAGGCTACAATCGTCCACCACTGAATGTCAGAGAACAGGTCGAGCGGCAGGGCATCGCGCGCCTGCCGGCTGACAAGGTAACTCGCTCGCGCCCGGGGCATTGTTTCATCGAATTGCCCCAGCATCCAGTCGTTCGGGTTGAAACCGTACGAACCGAAGTGCAGAAACTGGTCCCAGAAGTTGGCGGCTGAGCGGGAGAGCTGCTGCAGGGGATAGGCGCGAATTGTGCCCATAACCAGGGGCATCTCCTCCTGATCAATCTGTGTTCTTTCTTCGTCGGATGCGCCGTCGTAGGCTCCATTCGGCTCCCAGATAAAATCGTCCGGATTGCCGGTGAACTGGCTGATATGGTTGCAGACTGCCCATTGCAGCCGGGGGCAGTTTTTCTCCAGGTACCAGCGACCGGGGCCGTCAGCGACGATGCGCGCCATCAGATAGGGCGGCCGATTGCCGTTCAAGCTGGGCTTGCCGTAGAGATAGCCGTGCAGCGCCATCTGGGCTGCCGCCGCCACCACAAGAATCGCCGCCACCTCACCCAGGCTCCGCAGGCGGCGCAGAAACGGAGTCCGCTCGAAGGCGGCAAAGAGAACCAGCAGCACAAATAAACCGGCCGCCAGCAAATAGTGCGAGGCGTGGGCGGTGATGCCCCACCCGGCGATGAGGTAGAGGGCCAGCCGCTCGGCGCGGCTGAGCGTGTCGCGCGCGAAGGCCAACAGGTAGAAGGAGAGATATACGAGCGGGCCCAGAATGTCGGGCATGATGAAGGAGGCATACCAGCCGGCGCTGGTCAACAGGCTGAGAAAGAGAACGAGAATAAGATACGACGCCACTGTGCGCCGCGGGGCGACGGAACGGACTGCCAGCCAGACGATCCAGGCCACCAGCAGGCATTGCAGGCCGACGACGGGCCAGGGAGAGATATTCCAGTGAAAGGGAAGGATGCCCAGGCTATAGAAGAAGGAACGCACTCCGTAGTAATCCGAAAGCTGATGCAGGAACAACGCCCGCGCCACAACGCGGCCATCGCCGAGATAGGTCATTGAATCCGGATAAATCAGCGGAAAGCCGTTCATGAAGGCGGGCCATGCCAACATGAGCGCGCCCAGCAAGACCGCTCCGCCGCGCCAGGCGAAAGACGAGCCTTTCCCGTTCCGCGCGAGTTCTTGTCCCTCAGCCCTGGCAACTGTCATGGAATGGAGCCTTCACCGCAGAGTGATGGAGAACGCACCCATCGTATCACCCGGCAGGGTTTAATTCTTGATTAACTTATAGTCGCTCCCCGGTGCGCATCGGGCCGGATGCCGATGACGCTCATCATGCGCCCGGCATGGCCCTGCGAGCCTCGATGGGAGAAAAACAGCTCCCGGTGGCAGCTTGTGCAGCCGCAAACAAGATGAATGGCCCGAGGCTTGAGGCCGGCGGCGAGCAACTGGCGGCGGTTGGCTTCGGCCAGATTCAGGTGCAGGCTGGGGCCGAGGGCCGAGTGGCCCGGCGCGCGCTGCGTCATGAAGAGCAGAGGGTACCTGGTCCTGACCGGATCGGAGTCGTAGACCTCGCGGAAAAGCTCGCGGGCGTAAGCGAATTGCGATTCGAAGCTGGAGAAGACTTCTTCCCCCACGGCGTAACAGCAGGGGCCGATGCCGGGACCGATGGCGGCCACCAGATCCTCAGGCCGGGAGCCGAACTGGAGCCTCATGTGGCCAATGCCGGACTCGACGATGCGCTCGACCGTTCCCCGCCATCCGGCATGGAAGGCGGCCACCGCGTGACGCTTGCGGTCGGCCACCAGGATGGGGATGCAGTCGGCGGTCCGTATGCCCAGCAGCAGGCCGGGCTCGCCGGTCATCAGGCCGTCAGCATTCATACGTTGCTTGCGGCTGGCGCCTGTTGTGTGTACATGGATCACCAGGTTGGAATGAATCTGGTGGAGATCGACCACAGGAGTGGATGGATCTCCGCTGACCGCCTCGGCAAAAAGCCGGCGATTTTGGGCAACCAGATTACGATCATCCTCGGCCGTAAAACCAAGATTCAACTCGCCTGGAGCATCGTCAGCGCAGTAGATCCGGCTGAGGCCGCCGCGACGGGTGCTGAAGCCATGCCAGAGCCAGCTCATCTTTTCCCATGCAGGGACCACCAGCAACGGGACACCGTTGGGGGCTGTGCGGGGAAGCGGGGCGGCGGAAATCAACTCCTGCCGTGTCGAGCGCTTCAGGCGCATCCGGGCGTCCATCGTGGAGGCTTTTCCACGCAGGTTGCGCTTGAGGCCCGCACGCTCAATCAGCGCATCGATCTGCTGAAGTTCCGGCTTAGGAGAATCCTCTGGAGTGGGAGGGTGCATCAGGCTTCCATTCTAGAGCGGCACACAAGCATTGGGCCTGCCTTCCGGCAGGCCCGCTTGAGAGGCATTGAGGGGGGGTCCTAGGGGTTTATGGGGAAGAGGTCCTTACAGAACCTTCAAGAAGGAGGGAATTCCTTTCTTGGTGGGTGGTGTTTCGGGGAAGCCTCTGCTAATTGTCATTATAGATGCGGAGGGATGGAAAAGGGTTCACGACCGGCGGGGATTATTATCAGTAGATTCCTACAATCCTGTGGAAATCACGGTAGATTTTTATGCGGATAGGGACACTCGCGGTTGTTCCGGCTCCGGCTGGCGGCGGAATACGCCGTAAACTCAAGCGATGTAAGATATTTGCATATGTCTGACGAAGATGCCGGCAAGGTATTGGGAGGTTCACCTCCTGACGGCCCCATGCGAGCCGCTCGCCAGGTGTCGATCAAAGACATTGCGCGGCTGGCCCACGTATCGCACCCTACGGTCTCCCGCGCCCTGCAAAACAGCCCCCTGGTTAATCCCAAAACCGCCGAGAAGATCCGCAGGATCGCCGAGCAGGCGGGATATCGCCCCAGCGCCGTGGCGCGCGGGCTGGTAACCCGGCGGACGAAGACCATCGGGCTGGTTGTTACCACCGTCGCCGACCCGTTTATCAGCGAAGTCTTCAGCGGAATTGAGCAGGAGGCCCACGACCGCGGGTATTGCGTGTTTCTGGCCGAATCGAACGCCGATCCCCAGCGCGAGAAAGAAGTGGTGAGGACCTTCGCGGAGCGGCGGGTGGACGGAATCATCGTTACATCATCGCGCGTGGGCGCGCTGTATCTTCCCCTGCTCTCGGAGATGATGGTGCCCATCGTTCTGTTGAATGACCAGTATCCGGGGGCGTTTGTTCACTCGGTGATGATTCGCAACCAGGAAGGCAGCCGAGCGGCGGCCAGCCACCTGATCGGGCTGGGGCATCGGCGAATTGCCTACCTGGGCGACCAGACGGGCTATCAATCGGATGCGGAACGCTGTGCTGGCTACCGGGAGGCTCTGGAAGCAGCCGGGATCGTGTTCACTCCGGAGCTGGTAGTTCAGGGCGACGGCAAACCGGAGGGCGGCCAGCGCGCCATGAATCAGCTGCTGGCGCTGCGCAACCCGCCGACCGCGGTATGCTGTTACAACGATATGACTGCGTTGGGAGCGATGCGGGCGATTCGCCTGCATGGGCTGCGCGTGCCGGAGGATATCTCCGTGGTGGGCTTCGACGATTTGTTTTTCGCCTCTTATACCGATCCGCCGCTGACCACGGTTCGCCAGCCGATGCGGTGCATGGGGAAGCTGGCAATGGAGAGCCTCTTCAAGCTGATGTCCGGGGACGAATCGGAGATACGCATCAAGGTCGATGCCGAGCTGATTGTGCGGGAGTCAACGGCGCGGGTGAGGACGAGCTGAGCGGGTAGAGACGAAGCATATACAAAGCCAGCATATACGCGGGAGAGAATGATAAATCATGGTTTAGTCCTGCCATTTCAATAACTTAGCGCAGCGCGAATGTACTTGGCTGAATACAGTTCGTAAAGGGGATGCGTTGCATATTATTACCCCTCAAAATGCTAGTCTACAAAAGAGATAATTATTATCTTGACAATATTTTTCCATGAGATTAATCTACGAGTTCAAAAAGATTCGATTTTTGGTGCGCATTGTGATTCCAGAAACGATGTGGATAACGAGGCATCCTTTGTCATCATTTTGTGTCTAAACGTTGTACCATTTTGGCCGATAATGGCCTTTTACCCCAAAAAGGAGAAAAATCATGGCTCCCGCAGTTGCTACCCGTGCAACTACTGTGCGCCTTCCTCTTCCGGTGTACGATCAGGCCAAGCGATTCGTTGATTGTGAACAACGGAATACTACAACAGTTCTTAGTCTCAACGACTTCTTCGTGAAGGCGATACAGGCATATGTAAAACTGTATCGTCGCCGTCAAATTGATGCTGCATTCGCAATGATGGCGGAAGATGCCGATTATCAAAAAGAGGCAAGTCTTCTTGAAGAAGAATTTGAGATAAGTGATTGGGATGCTTTACGGTTAGGTGAAGATCACCTAACTGACGAGGAGTCCTACCTTGCTAATGCCGGTTGAACGCGGTGATGTTCTTCGAGCTAATCTCAATCCTCCTGAAGGATCAGAGCAAGACGGTATTCGCCCTGTCGTTGTAATCAGCAGAGACGCTATCAATCGGAGTAGTCCGGTTGTGGTAATCGTTCCATTAACGGAAGCGGCTAATAAGACAAGAACGTATCCTAGCCATGTCCGATTTAAGGCAGGAACGGCAGGGCTAACCCTGGATTCAATTGCCATATGCGAGCAAGTGCGGGCAATCAGCAAAAGCCGACTGAAGTCTTTGTTGGGGAAATTAAACCGCGCTGAAATGGCAAGCATTGAAGCCGCGCTGAAGATCACACTTGACCTGCCATAAAAGATCCTGCGTAATCGTAGATCGCCAAGCAACGCACTCTTCGTACACTACCCGGCGCTTTCAATCTACGAGAAGCGGGTTCGCCGCCACAGCAGCGTCCCGCAGAGGCCCAGAGGCACGATGGTGCCCACCACCAGGACGATCATCCAGGGCATGTTGAGGGAGAGGTGCTGGCTGACAGTGCCGATGCCAAGCCAGACGAAGATTCCCACTGCGACGATCATCACCACCGCTTCCCACCAATGGCGCACGGGCGGATGCTCGGCCAGCGGGTCATTGCCGGCGACTACCGCGCTCACCTTTTCCGCATCCAGGCCGTAGCGGTCGCACTCCCGTTCCCGGGCCTGCTTCCAGCTCACCAGCTCCGAAGCGCCGGGGTTGGCCATGCTGATGGATACTGCGCCCGCAATCATTACCAGCGATCCGGTGAGGATCAGCACCTTACTCGAAATGCTCAATCCGGAAAACTCGGCAAAGACCAGAGCGCCCCACGCCAATCCCCACAGCTGGTTGGTGTTGGAAAGCGGAATGCCGCGCCCGATGCCGATGTACTTGGCCGCAAAGTTCTGAAAGAGGTCGCCGATTACCCAGCAGAAGCCTCCCAGAAAGGGCCAGAAGAGCATGGGACGGGCGCGATGCAATTCGCTGAGAAGATTTGCCGCGCCGCCATGAAAGATGGCTGCCAGAATGGTGACTGTGCCCAACTCGCCGAAGGTGAAGATGGTGATGAAGGAGAGCGGGTTCATGCCGCTGATGTAAGCCTTGCGGTAGGGAATATACATGGTGCCCAGCAGGACGCCCGCGCCGAGCGCTGCCGCGATGCCCAGCAGAGCCTTGCCCGGCGTTGCGGATTGGCTGGCCGTGGCTAGGGCGAGAACCGCAGCGCCACCGACGATGGCGAATGCGCCTCCCAGCACCTTCGACCATTCTTTAACGCCGGAACCGCGCAGCTCCTTGAAGAGCAGCCAGCCCCAGAAGAGGCCGACCAGGCTGTTGATGTTCCACAGCGGAAAGGCGATGGATAAGCCCACATTACGCACCCCGAAGATGGTGAGCGTGTTGGCTACGGCCCACAACATTCCGGCCAGCAGCGCCCAGACAATCAGGTGGGGTTTTTCACGCAGGTCGGCGAAGATAAAGCCCGTGCCCTTGAGCAGCGTGGGAACGGTCCAGCGGGCTACGAAAGCGCCCATCACCATGCCCATGGAGATGAGGAAGGGTGAGAAGCCGGCGTTGACCAGCTTGGTGGGCGCTTCGGCGGTGCCCAGCCAGACGGCCGCGGTCAAACCGCAAAAGACGCCGAGTTTATGCAGGGAGAGGGTCGAACGCACTCGCGAGGCGGTCACAGGTTCGCTCAAGAATTCACCTCAGGCTCATCAGTAGGATTATTCCCAGAATCAAAACACCGACCGGAACCCAGAGGTGCACGTCGGTAAGGATGGAAATCAGCCAGGATTTTTTCATCCGCCCACCTCTTCCAAACGCACCGGCCGGTGCTCGTCATAGGATTTACGCGCAGCCAGCGCCATGGCCACGGGAA
The DNA here is from genome assembly GCA_050012015.1 of Occallatibacter sp. Classification (GTDB taxonomy): domain Bacteria; phylum Acidobacteriota; class Terriglobia; order Terriglobales; family Acidobacteriaceae; genus Telmatobacter. Next base: position 308,043 of record JBEKHZ010000004.1, read on the forward strand.
TCCGCCCGTCGATGCCGGTCACCGCGGTTGCCCGCTTCTCGCGGATGGCGGTAACAAAGGATTTGAGCTCACTGGCAAAGCTCTCCGTGTAGCGCTCCATGAAGAAGTAGAGCGGCAGGTCCTGGCGCACGGATTTTCCATCGCTGACCACGGCCTGGTTGGGATAGCAGTTTTCCGTTGCGATCTTTCCCTCGCTGCCCAGAATCTCCACGCGCTGATCGTATCCGTAAGGGGCCTTGCGGCAGTTATCGATGGTCCCGATGACGCCGTTGCGGAAGCGCATCACGATCAGCACGGTGTCCAGATCGCCGGCCTTGCCGATCTCCGGATCAACTCGGACTCCGGCCACCGTGTAGATTTCTTCTACCTCGTCGCCGATGAGGAAGCGGGCCATGTCGAAGTCGTGAATGGTCATGTCTAGGAAGATGCCGCCGGAGGCTTTGATGTATGAAAGCGGAGGCGGCGCGGGATCGCGGCTGACAAGGTGCATCAAGCTGGGCGTGCCGATTTCGCCGCTGGCTACAGCATGGCGGACGCGCATGAAGTTCGCGTCAAAGCGCCGGTTGAAGCCGATCTGCAATTGCACTCCAGCGGCTTTCACCGCGGCCAGAGCGTGGTCAATCTGCTCCAGGCTGAAGGCGATGGGCTTTTCGCAGAAGATGTGCTTGCCGGCCTTGGCGGCCTGCACAATCAGCTCGGCGTGGGTGCCGGTCGGCGAGCAGATGAGCACCGCATCGATCTGCTTGTCGGCGAGGATTTCAGCGCTCGATGCGGCCACCCTGGGGATATTGCAGCGTGCAGCCAGCGCTTCGGCGGCCTCGCGGTTGACGTCCGTGATGGCGGCGATCTGTGCCTCCGGCAGGCGGAAGGCCAGCGTCTCCGCGTGGACTTTGCCGATGCGTCCAGCGCCGATGATTCCGATATGCAACTTTTGCATGCTCAATGTGTCCCCCTGGTACTTTTCTGGAATCTGGTTGCGCTAAAAACCCTTCTTTGGCCTGCGGCGAAAAGCAAACTACAGCATACACTTTCCTGCGGCATGCCATGGAGACGGCCCGGGCATAATACTTTTCCATGAAGCGCAGCTATTCACGGCTGCGCAGCGCGCTCTCCGTGGATGTGCCCATGCAAGGCAGAATTTCTTTTTCCACACGGAGGGCCGGGGAGATTGAACCCCCGGTCTACCTCGACGCCCTGCCATAAATAAGTCCGGTGAAAGATACTCCCGCTGAGCAGCGGGCTTTACAATGTGGTGTGGTCGCGGACAACTCGAAGGGCAAGGCATGGAACCGGCGCAGGTCGTCATAATCGGCGGAGGAGCTACGGGGGCTGGAATCCTGTGGGATCTGAGCCTACGCGGCATCTCCGCCACGCTGCTGGAGCAGGGAGACATTGCTAACGGCGCTACCGGGCGTTGTCATGGTCTGCTGCATTCCGGTGGGCGTTACGCCGTTAAGGATACTGACACGGCGCGTGAGTGTCTTGCCGAGAGCCGCATCATCAAAGCTATTGCGCCTCATTGCGTGGATGACGTAGGGGGTCTGTTCGTTCAGTGCGCCCAGGATGATCCTGCATTCTTCGACCAGTGGTGGCGCGCCGCCGCGGCTGCCGGAATTCGCAGCCGTCGTCTGAGCGCGGATGAAGCGCGCGAGCTGGAGCCGAGCCTGGCGATAAATATTCTTGGCGCATTTACCTGCCCCGATGCGCATGTCGATGTCTTCCGGCTAGTGCTGGCAAATCTAGAGGCTGCGGTGGCGCGCGGTGGACACTTCAAAACCTACAGCAAGGTAACTAACATACACACGGCCAATGGCCGCGTGCGCGGAGTCCGCTATCGCAACACGCTGAGCGGTGAGGAACACGAGATTCGCTGCGAGATGGTGATCAACGCGGCTGGTGGGTGGGCGCAGAGCATTGCAGCACTGGCTGGCGTCGAGGTGCCCATTTACTGCGACAAAGGCACGCTTCTGGTGCTCAATCACCGGCTGAATCGCCGCGTTATCAACCGCTGCCGCAAGTCCAGCGATGCCGACATCCTGGTGCCCGCCGGACCGGTGTGCATTCTGGGCACATCTTCGATTCGCGTGCCCGGCCCGGATGGATTGTCCGCTTCGCCCGAGGAGGTTGATCGTTTGCTGCGGCTGGGCGAGGAGATGATTCCCGGATTGGCCGGCGTGCGCATTCTGCGCATCTTCTGCGGCGTTCGGCCGTTGTATGCGCCCAAGACCGCGGAGGCTGCAAAAGGCCGCGATATCAGCCGCGGCTCTGCGCTGCTCGATCACGAGACACGTGACGGAGTGGGCGGCTTTGTTTCCATAGTCGGCGGCAAGCTCACCACCTATCGATTGATGGCTGCCGAGGTTTGTGATTGCGTTCAAAATAAACTCGGAGTCGATGCGGTATGTGCAACGGACAAGACGCCTCTGCGGCCTGCCATCGATCGCAAGACGCATCTACGCGCACTACAATTGCTGCCGCATCCGGTTGCGGACAAGATGGAACGCCGCCTGGGCCCTGAAGTGCTTCGCGTCATTCAGGCAATCGAAGCACGGCCCGAACTGGCTGAGTTAGTTTGCGAATGTGAGTTAGTAACTCGCGGGGAATTGGAACATGTCCTCGGCGGCACTACTCCGGCGCCAGCTTATACCATCAGCGATGTAAGCCGGCGGACGCGCCTCGGCTTCGGGCCTTGCCAGGGAACATTTTGCGGATACAAAGCGATGCTTGCCGGCTATCAGACTCATCGTTGGACAGCAGCGAAAGCCGCCAACATATTTTCCGCATATATTCACGAGCGCTCCAAAGGGCAGTCCTTCATCCACCAAGGCAAGCAGCTCGAGCAACTGGAACTTAACCACGATCTCTACGGCGCGGAGCAGCCGTTCTGCGCGAAGTCGGGCGTGCAAGATGGGAACTAATCGCTACGACGTTGTTGTTGTGGGCGCGGGGCTCTCAGGCCTTGTCGCGGCGGGCGTGGCTGCTCATCGCAACCTGAATGTCGCGCTGGTTGCCACCGGGGCGGGTTCCTTTGTCACCGGGCCTGCATGGTTGAAGGCGAAGGAGATACAGCAAGCATCCGCGGCACCTGATCTGGGAGAGGCCATTGAGTACTTTTGCGAATTGGCGAGCCTTGCCGGCTGCCCGTATGCGGGAGATATCTCGGTTACACGCTTTCTGCCGTCCATTCTTGGTGACTTTCACAGCGTTGCACTCGCGCCCCTCACGCTGTGGAATGCCGAGCTTCGCATAGGAATCTCCACCGCGATTGTAGGCATTTGCGGACTATCCAGCTTCGATGAAAACTTCATGGCTGAAAGGCTAACGGAGCAGGCGCGCCTGATAACTTCCGGCTGCACGTACACGGCGCGGCAAATCTCTCTTTCGCGCGACATGGGAGTTCCCGTAACTACATTGCGCATCGCGCAGTGCTTTGATCGCGATCCAGCCTTCCGAGAGGAACTTATGAGCGCTTTGCGGGCAGCGGCCTCCGGATTCAAGCGCATCCTGGTGCCCGGCATCCTGGGGCTGGAGACCTCTGCGGAGCAGATTGCAGAATTTGAACGCGAGCTCGGTTGCCAAGTGGGCGAAATCCCCACTCTGCCTCCATCCATTCCCGGCTTGCGTGTCTATCATCACCTGGAGAGTTGCCTTCACAGGATCGGCGTGGAACTCTATCGTGGATTTCCCGTCAACAAGGTGGAGATACAAGACGATTTATGCACCGGGATACAGGTTGACAGTCCCGGCCACCCGCTGAATCTGCACTGCCGGAGCGTGGTGCTGGCCACTGGCCGGCGAACTGCCAATCCTCTGGGAGGGGAATTTGCCGGCTGCGATCTGCAGATGCGGCCGCTCACTTCGACAGGCTCCGTGATGGCGCGCAATCTCTTTGTTGCGGGGCCGCTTCCGCATTCCAGCGCTGGCGATCACGGCAACGTTATGCACATCCTCACCGGTTACCGCGCGGGAAGTCTCGCTGCGTCCACAAGAGGGAACCATGCGGCTTGATGACCTTGCGCTCGATAACTGCCTGAAGTGTTCGCTGTGCAATACTGTGTGTCCGGTGCTGGCCGTTCATACCCAATATCCGGGTCCCAAGCGCCTGGGGCCGGAGCTGGAGCGCATGCGCCGCGAAGGAATCTCCACCGACACGGAGTGGGTGGAATACTGCCTGGGATGTCATCGCTGCGATCTGGCGTGTCCCCATCAGGTACACGTTTCAGAGATGATTGCGCGCGCCAAGGCGGAGCACCGCAAGCCGCTTATCCGCAATCTGCGTGACTGGTGGTTTGCGCGTCCCGGCCTGCTGGGCAGGCTGACAACAATGTTGCCCGCGCTTTCCAACTTTGCGCTTTCCATGAAACCGGTGCGCTTTCTCATGTCAAAGCTGATGCAGATCACGCCGCAACGCAGATTTCCCAGCTATACATGGCCGAATTTGCTCTCGCCAGCAATCAGCAGAAAGGAGAAGCAGCGGGTAGTCTTCTTTCCCGGCTGCTTTATTCGCTACAACCGGCCTGCTCTGGGGCGAGTGGTGATCGATCTGCTCGAGCGGAACGGCATGGCCGTTGAAGTTGCCTCATCAGAGTGCTGCGGGGTTCCTGCCTTGGCCAATGGCGCTGCGGCGGAGGCGCGTGCGGTGGCGCGAGCCAACATCAAAACCCTGGCCAACCAGGTTGATTCGGGGATGCGCATCGTGACCGCCTGCTCCAGTTGCGGACATATGCTCAAGACCGGATTTGGCGGCATCCTCGAAGACGACAGGGAGTTTGCCGGAGCGGTGCAACAAATAGCGAGACATACCTTCGACCTTGCTGAGTTGCTGATGGAACAAGCGGATGCGGGAAAACTCAACATCAACTTCCGGCCCGCCAATCTGCGGCTGGCTTACCACGCGCCCTGCCACCAGAGGTCACAGGGCATCGGGCGCCCGTGGTATCACTTGTTGCGCATGATGCCCGGCGTTGCCGTCGAGGATCTGGATGCAGGATGTTGCGGCATGTCGGGCACCTATGGCTTCAAGCAGGAGAAGTACGCGGTCTCCATGGAGATAGGCAAGGAGCTATTCACAAGCATCAGCGCTGCTCAGCCGCAAATGGTAGCCACGGAGTGCGCCACCTGCCAGTTGCAGATCGAACACGGGACAGCGTTCAAAGCCATCCATCCCGCGGAGATTCTGTTGCAGGCCTACGATGAGCACCGCTCTTGATGCTGGCAGGAAAGATGAATCGGGTGGATTGAGGCGGAGTTGGAACTCGGCTTGCTGCCGCAGGCATTATGCCTTTGATTGTTGGAGCGGGAGACCGGGATCGAACCGGCGACATTCAGCTTGGGAAGCTGACGTTCTGCCACTGAACTACTCCCGCATCCTATTTGTAATAAACAACATACAGCGTATTTGAGAGCTCATGAACACAACAAAATACCATCGAGATAGTGGCTGCATCTTCAACTCTGGGGAGGGTGGCGAGATGAAAGCCAGTCGTGAGCGATATCAACATGGCAGTGTCCGTAGAGTTCCCCGCTCCCAAGGGTTTGCTTGGGAGTTCAGATATTACGATACAACGAAAGACAGGTCTCGTAAACTCAGAGTCGACGTTCGACTCCGCGAAGTACCAAACCGAGCGTGATGTACGCAAATCGGTAGAGGGTCAGCTCTGCTCTCAATGCGGGTACACTCGGGGGCAAGGTTGCCGCAACAATGGGCACCGTCATCGACCGCTACATAAAGGAAGAGTTTCCTTCCCTTCGCCACTCCACGCAGACCACGAACAAGAGCCTCATCGATCTGCACATCAGGCCACGGTGGCAGGATGTGAGGATTCCAAGGGGTATTTGGAAGGGGGTTGGAGCGCTCGACAGGCGGTGCCGACACTGACGACGCTGCGAGATGACCTGCCACGAGGCGCCGGATGTTGTCCTCTGGCATTCCTGGCGCTATACTGAACCCACTCTTCTGATCGTTTTCCAATCCATGGTGATGGTGTTTTTCATTCGCTTGTTGAGTGGCCCATGCGACTTACTGGGCCGATGAAGGTGGTTCCTCATGTCCGAGAAAGCCCAAGCGAAGCGGCCCGCTGCCGACCGGCGCGAAATACGCGTCTTCATCTCTTCCGCCTTTCGCGATATGCAGTAGGAGCGCGAGGAACTGGTCAAGCAGATCTTCCCGCAACTGCGCCGTCTGTGCGAGAGTCGCGGCGTCACCTGGGGCGAGGTGGACCTGCGCTGGGGCATTGCAGAAGAGCAGGCCACGCACATAATCGTATTCAGCCCGCTCACCTTCAGGTGGCCGCCAAATAGATCGAGAGAGTAATATCCTCCCGCGAGAAAGGTATTCACGGGCCAAATCGCTTCTACTCTTTGTTCTTCACTGGAATTCAAGCGGATGCCAACTCCGGGAAGAACGCACAGGGAACAGAGAAAAAGCGGCGTGCGCCGGCAAATGTCAGAAAGCGTTCACGGCCGTGTAGAACTCCTGTTCATCCATGTATCCGATGCCGCACCAGTACACTGGCCAGTTCGTACTGGTGATAGGATTCCATTTCGTTGTGGTGTTAGGAATATCCGTGTTATTGCCGGAGTAGAATGCGCCCTGGTATTGCATCTTTGCCGCGTTTGATGCGATCAGCGCGGGAAACAGCTCCGCGAACGAAGCGGCGAGAGGGCCTTCGAGTTCATAGGCTTGTGAAAATGTGTAATAGCTGTTGAACGCGGGGGACGTCACCAGTAGGTTGCAGTTCACAGCGGAATAGTCGATCGGCGCAAGGCTCGCGCCATCTAAAGTAAAGATTTTGTAGGCGGGGTAATTGCCAAAGAACGGACTGATGCCCGCGGTAATTGCCAGCGCATTGCCCGGCGACATCAGCCGGAATTCGTCCATGTGTGTGTGACCCGCAAAAGACATAGCAATGACGTCGGGATACTTTTTAATGATATTCATGAACTTTTCCTGATTGCTGTCAGCCCACATCATCGTGGCTACCGTGATCTGGCCATTGTCATTGGTCGGATTGCCGGTTGTACTCTCAACCGCGCCAGGTGGCGCATGCATCAGCAGCCACACCTTCTTGCCGGCTGCTTCGGCTTTTGCAAGTTTGGCATCAAACCACGCAAATTGATCTGGAATCATGGTCTGCTCGACAGTAATACCTGGGGAAAGCGCGAACGTGTTGAGCGTGATGATCATCAGATTCATTCCCGCGGGCTCTATCGAGTAATATCCGCCATTCTTAAGACTGCTGATAACATCCTGCTGATTTCCCGCGCCATTCAATGCCAGCGTATATAACTGCTGTGCGTTACTGGCAAGAAAGGTGCTGTCCGGCCCATCACCGGTATAAGAATCGCAGTTGCCCAGCGCGAAGTAGACGGGGATCGTGCCTACTGCCGCTCGGATCTGCTGCAGGACAAAGGTGAGAGTCTTATCGACAAACGCAGCGGTAGGGTTCAACGAATAAAACGGGTAAAGCTGGTCAATGCCGTGTCCGAGAAAGTCACCTGTAAACAGGACCGCCGGAGCCGCCCCCAGGTTCGACGTGATGCTTTCGAGCGCCATTTTCAGCAGCGTATAGTTGGTGTCGGTGCTAAGCGGGGAAGGTGGATTGTTCAATGCATTTAACGAGCCCTTGAAGATTGCCGGCCAATCGGAGGGATCCGCCGCATCAAGCTGCGCCACAAGCAACTGATTAGCATCCGTTGTTGCAGGATTCGGATATGTGCCATTTGGCAGAAACGGATCGATAAATGGCTGGAAATGCACATCGGAGAACACCAGCACCGGGAAGTCATCTGAGCCGGTAATCCCGTTGCCTCCGCTGCATCCGCCGAGAAGGCCGGCGCTTGCCAAGCCTGCCAGCTCAAGAAATGTGCGGCGCGAAAGTATGGGCATGATTACTTCTCCTTCTGCATAGTACAAACGCTGAAATGTTCGTTAGACGGGTTCTTCGGCACATGAGGCTTGTGCATCAGCAGCTTGAGCCGCTGTTTTTACGATGAGGCATAGAACCGGGTTCGGCGAATGATGGGGCCTAATTGCTCATTTTGAATTCCCAATCTGGCACTGCGTTCCATCTTCTTATCTCCTCGAAAAAAATCATGCGCTTTTTCTAAGAACCGCAACCAGACGATGGAATTCTGACTGTGCAGCCTCTTTGGCTCCGTCTTTTTGCACGGACACAAACCGGCCAAGTCCAGTGCTATAAGCGAAAGGATAGGTTCCATGCAGTTGATGCGTAGACTTGGGTTTTCTCTGACGGCAGTTCTGGTTTCTCTTTGCGGATGCGGGCATGGCGGCGGCAGTGGACCGGCGTCGATCACACTTGGCTACTCGCAGCCAACGGCGGTTTTCGTCAAGGGTGTGGCCATCACCCCCGACAATCCAACCAGCAGCGGCGGAACGTTGACCTACTACAGCGTAAGTCCGCCGCTTCCCGCGGGCCTGATCCTGAATGCCTCGACGGGTGTCATCAGTGGAACCCCTACGGTTGTGGCCGGCAATACCACCTACGTGGTTACCGCCTACGGCTCGGGCAGCAGCGCAACGGCCTCTCTCTCCATCACGGTGAACGATCAGAAGCCCACGGCCCTCAGCTATGCCACCAACGTGGCGACCTACGTCGTCAATTCGCCGATCACGAATAACTTTCCGACCAATACGGGCGGAACGGTAATCTCCTACAGCGTGAATCCGGCCCTTCCATCCGGCCTGAGCTTTAGTACAACCACGGGCATCATCAGCGGAACGCCATCAGCTATAACCGGCTCGGCCAGCTATGTGGTGACGGCGACCAACACGGGCGGCAATGCGACGACGACTCTGACGATCGCGGTGAATAACGCTCCCTCGACGGCTCTGGTAGCCCCGGCGGGTCTGGTCTATACTCCCGGCAATGCGGTCTACACAGTAGGCATTCCGATACAGGATAATGTTCCAACCAGCACTGGCGGAGCTCCCACAACTTATGTGAATGCGAATGGTGTCACGATTCCGGCATATAGCATCAACCCGCCGCTTCCGAATGGCCTGACTATAAGCTCCGTGCCGCCACCGCCGCCCGCCCTCGGTATTGATGCCACCGGTATCATTAGTGGGACGCCAACGGCTGCTTCCGGTCCTACCACTTATACGGTTACCGCTTCCAATTCATCTGGAACAGCAACGGCCACCTTTACTCTCACGGTAAATAACTCAACGACTCTGTCAGGCCTGGCATATAGCGCCCCCGCTCCGGTCTATGTCGCCGGGGTGCCGATTACAGCGAACATGCCAACCATCAGCAACCCCGGAGGAGCGCAGCTTACTTATAGCGTGAGCCCCGATCTCACCCCGATCGGCCTAAGCCTGGATCCACAGACCGGCATCATCACCGGGACTGCCGTGGCTGTGCCATCCGCGATTATTCCACCGCCGGCTGTTACTGCGACTTACACGGTAACCGCCTCCAACGGGACGGGCACTGTCTCCGCGCCGGTCACCATCACGGTCTATAACATGCCCCAAGCCGTTCCGAATATGTCCCAATCGCTTACACCGCTGGCAACCAGAGGTTCGAGCTTCCAATTTCTGGACACCGGCATGGTGGTGACCGATACGATCGACCCATCGGTACTCCCGGTGGAATGGCTGGCGGGGCAAGCGGTCAGCACAGCTGTGAGTCCCGATGGCAGTACCCTGCTGGTTCTGACCAGCGGGTACAACCGCGTCTTTCAGGGCGCGTTTCCAATATTTGACCCGCTTTACTCAAGTGAGTACATCTTCATCTTCGACATCACGAATCACTCGCCCGTCTTTAAGCAAGCGGTTCCAATTCCCAACGCCTACCACGGCATTGTCTGGGATCCTAGTAGTACAGCATTCTACGTCTCCGGCGGCATGGGCGATGCTCCCTTCGGCACCGATCCGATTCCGTACTACTCGCCATGGACTGGAGCTCTTGCCAACAATAATGGCGACAATGTGCACATTATCACGCAAACCAACGGTGTCTGGGCGCCAGCGGCCGAACTTGACCTTGGCCAGAATCTGCCCGGCAATAGTCCACCTCAGACAGTTGTTGAGGGCCACCCTTCGGGCAACGGCCTTCCAGTGCCCAACAACTCATTTGCCTCCGTCAACGCCGCGGTGTACGTGGCGCCGATGGCGGCCGGCCTGGCGATTTCCAGTGATGGCCAGACGCTGGTGGTGGCGAATTATTTCAATGACTCGATCACGGTCTTTACCGGAGGCTTGACTGTCTGGCTCAGCCAGTGGTTGGTGGACCCGGATTCGATGCAAGGGATGCAAGGGGTACTGCAAGGAACAGAACTAGATCTCCGCCCCGGCAAGGCCGCCAGTTCGCCTGCTACCGGCACGCCAGGGGGCGAATACCCCTTCTGGGTGGTGCTGGCGGGCAACAGCGGACCGGGCGCAACAGCATATGTGTCGAGCCTGCGCGACCGCGAAATCGACGTGGTGAGTTTGTATGCAGGTTGTCCCTTGGCTTGCATCATTCATCCCTCGGTAACAGCCCGGATTCTGGTCAAAGGCCAGCCCAACAAGATGGCGATTAACAAGACCGGCACGCTGCTCTATGTTGCCGAAGACGAGTCGGACACAGTGGACGTGATTGACCTCAACCCGCTAGATGCCGGCCCTCCAACCCAGAGCCAGCCCGCCACGCAGTACAAAGTGATTGAAACCATTCCGGTCATCGCTCCGCCGGCGACTATGTCCGCTTACTCGCTGATGCCATATACCGGCGCTAACACCAACAGCGTGACGCTTTCGCCGGACGAGAAGACTCTCTATGTGACCAATGGCAATCTGAACAACGTCGCGGTGGTGTCGCTGAACAAAACCAATCAGGGCGACCATGTAATCGGCTTGATTCCGACCGGATGGTATCCGAACTCGATTAGCATCAGCGGCGATGGAACATGGGCGTATGTGGCCAATTCCAAGTCGCCGACCGGCCCGAATATCAATTGGTGCTATGTCTACGGGCCTACCGGATACCCAACCTGCATGCCCGCGAATGAGTACAATCCTCAGATGACCAAAGCCGGACTACTGAGTTTCCCGCTAGCCGGCCTCACGACACAGCTTCCGGCGCTTACGGCGGCTGTAGTGCAGAATAACCACTTCGCCACCGTGGAGAGCCCCGACGCTGCCGCCACCATGGCGGCTGTGCATAGCGGCATTCAGCACGTGATCTACATTCTCAAGGAGAACCGGACCTACGATCAGATTCTGGGCGATCTGGGACGCGGTAACGGCGATCCCGCCCTGACGTTGTTTGGCCAGGCGATTACGCCGAATGAGCATAATCTCGCGCAGCAATTCGTTACCCTCGACAACTTTCTCGCCACCGCCGAAACCAGCAACGACGGCTGGCCGTGGAGCACATCAGCACGCGCCCCCGATGTCGTGGAGCACCAGTTCCCGGTGAACTACGCGCAACGAGGACTCAGCCTGGACACCGAGGGCTTGAATCGCAGCGTCAATGTCGCGCTGCCGACTCTGGCTCAGCGTCAGGCCTCTGACCCGCTGATGCCGGGCGGGACGCTGGCGCCCAACGTACCGGACGGCGCGGATCTGCTTCCGGGCCAGGCTGACACCGCCGCGCCCGACGGACCAGATGATGAGATCAATACAGGCTACCTGTGGAACAACGCGCTGCGTGCAGGTCTCACGGTGCACGACTATGGCTTCTTCATTGACACAACCTGCTATAACGAGCCCAGTTGCCAGATTCCTTTGATCCATGATCCGTTCTCTACCGGTACCATCGTGGCGCCTTCTACGAACGTTGCTCTGACGCCGTTCACCGATCCGTACTTCCGCGGCTTCGATCCCGGCTTTCCGGATTTCTATCGCTTCAAGGAGTGGGAGCGGGACTTCGACGCCAACTACGCAAAAGGCGGGCTGCCGAATCTGACTCTGATTCGTTTCATGCACGATCATACCGGAAACTTCGCGACTGCCATCGACGGCGTGAATACGCCGGAACGCGATGTGGCCGACAACGACTACGCAGTCGGACTGGTGGTGCAGAAGATCGCCAACAGCCCCATCTACAAGAACAACACCCTGATCTTTATCGTCGAAGACGACTCGCAGGATGGCGGCGATCACGTCGACTCCCACCGCACCACGGCCTTCGTCGCGGGCGCCTATGTAAAGAATGGAATCGTATCCACTGCGTATACCACGCTTGACTTCATTCGCACGATGGAAGAGGTCATGGGCCTGCCGCCGATGAATTTGAATGACGCGCTGGCCACGCCCATGAGCGACATCTTCAACACCACGCCAAGCGCATGGAGCTTTACTGCCATACCCTCAGCGATCCTCTACTGCACGAGCCTGCCGCTGCCGGGTCCGGCACTGCCCTGCTTGAACCCGACGGCAAACGACGCACGATACTGGGCGAGAGTCACCAAGGGAATGGACTTCAGGGATGCGGATCGCGTCGATGACGACACCTTCAACCGCGTTCTCTGGAGGGGAATGATGGGTAACCGGCCTTATCCCTCCCGGCCGACCGGCAAGGATTTGCGCCAGAACCGCGAAAAGCTGCTGGCGGATTACCGGCGCTCCCTCTCACATAAAACTGCTCGTGCGCCAAGACCGGCAGAAAACTGAAAACAAAGTGACTATCGCACCGGGGCTCTTGCGTACAACTCAGGAGCTCCGGCGCGAATGGCCCGATACGATGTGCAGGTCCAACCGCGCTCTTCCGGCTGCTTGCATCTTCACTTTCTTAATGTTTCGTGTCGGCAATAGGTGAATTTACTACGATTCAAGGGGGATTAGCGATGAAATATCATCCGGCACAGCTCATCCTCCGCATTCTTATTCTGCTGATTTTTCCTGCATACTGCACCGCGCAGATTGATCGCTCCAGCTTGAATGGAACGGTTCGCGACAGTGAAGGGAGGCGCGTTCCCGGCGCAACGATTCGCGCCGTCCAAACCACTACGGGGCTCGTCCGCGAGGCTGTTTCCTCGTCCAGCGGAACTTATGCGATTCCCGAGCTGCCCATCGGGAGTTACCGCGTGACCTGCCTGGCGCCTGGCTTTCAGCAGGCAGTCTTTGACAGTATTGTGCAGACCGTCGGCCTCACGCGAACCCTTGATTTCACGCTTGCGGTGGACAGAGTGACGCAACAGGTCAAGGTCTTTGGCCTGACTGCGCAACTGGACGTGACCACGGCGGCGCTAAGCGCCCGCATCGAGCTGGTGCAGGTGACGGATCTGCCGCTGAACGGAAGAAACTGGTCGACGCTGACGGCGCTGGTGCCGGGAGCGGTTGACACCGGAGGCAGCAACCAGCGCAGCATCCGCTTTGCCGGCCGCGGCCTGGACGACAATAACTTCACCTTTGACGGCATTGACGCCACTAACATCGTGAACCAGGCGCAGCAGCCCTTTGTGCGGCTGGCCATCCCCACCAACGCCATTGCGGAGTTCCGCATCAGCACCATGCTCTTCACGGCGGAGGATGGAAGCACGCCCGGCGGGCAGGTGGCCGTGGTCTCAAAGTCCGGCTCGAACACCTTTCATGGAAGCGCATTTGAGTTTCTCCGCAACGACATCTTCGACGCACGCGAGCCCATTCTTGCTAGCAGGCTTCCCTTTCGCCTCAACCAGTTTGGCGGCGACCTCGGCGGGCGGATCATCCGTGACCGCAGCTTCTTCTTCCTCACATACGAGGGACTGCGCCAGAGTTATGGCCAGCCGCTGCTGGGTTATGTCCCCACCCCGGCATTCGGCGCCCAGGTGGCCGCCGCCAATCCCGCGCTGGCTGCGATCATCAGCGCCTATCCCACCACCGGGCTGTCGCCAGTTGCAGGAAACCCGAATGAAGACGAATTTACCGGCTCCGGACGCCAACTCGACCGCGAAAACTCAGCGATGCTGCGGCTGGACCAACACTTTTCGGCCGCCAACACTGCCTACCTGCGATTCAACTTTGATGCCGCATTCAGCGATGCGCCGCTGGTTGAGGGCGGAAGCTATCTGAAGGACAGGCAGCAGGTCACATCTAGGCCGGTCAACGGCGAACTGGAGTCGATCCATATCTTTTCGCCCAGGCTGGTGAATGAGTTGAAGTTCGGATTCAATCGCGGCAATGTCTACACCACCAATCAGGGAGTTGCGAACCTTCCTTACACGATCGCTGTCTCCGGTTTTACTACGCTGGCTAACAATGAGTTCAAAACCGGCGTGGGCAACTCGTATTCCTACATCGACAATCTGACCGAGGTGCGCGGCAACCAGACGCTGAAGCTCGGCGTGGAAGTTCGCCGTATTCAGCTCAACCAGGGAAACACGTCCAACGGAACCATCACTTTCTCATCGGCAGCTAATTTTCTGGTCAACTCAGTCAGTTCCGCAACCTATGCCCAGGCGCTGCCGGTTAACGGCCTGCGCAAGACGGAGGTTTACTCGTACGTGGAGGACGAATGGAAAGCGAGGCCGAATATCACCCTCAATCTGGGCGTCCGTTACACCTTCTATAACCTCTTTTACGAGGTGCACGGCAAGGCCATCCCCTTCGACTTTGCGACCTGTGGAGCGGTTGGCTTCTGCGGCGCCGGAGCAAGCTTCGGCAATCCCAACACGCTCGACATCGACCCGCGCATCTCGATCACGTGGGCGCCCGCCGCTCTGGGCGGCAAGACCGTTGTCCGCAGCGGCTTCGGACTCTATCATGGCGACGGCCAGCTCGACGACCAGAACCTGCCCATCAACAACGAGGTTGGTCAGTACTCGCTCAGTTCGAAGATCATTCCCACGCTCTCCTATCCCGTGACGCCTTTTCTGAACGGCCCCGGAACGGTCTCGGCGAGGGACGATGATCGCCGCCGCAAAGATATGTATGTCAGCCAGTGGGGATTCTCGGTTCAGCAGGCTCTGGCGCACGAACTGATCGGCACTCTTTCGTATGTGGGCAGCAAAGGCGCCAATATTCTGACGACCTCATACGTCAACCTGATCAATCCTGCCACCGGCCTGCGCCAATATCCAGCCTTTAGCCAGGTGCAGTGGCGAGGAAACACCAATAGCAGTTCCTATGAGGGATTTGTCGCCAGCTTGCAGCGCAGCTTTACGCGTGGTTTTTTGCTTTCCGCTAACTACGTTTACTCGCATGAGATCGACCAGGGCTCGGCCGGTGGCGGCGACTCCGACTTTCCCGAGAACCCGGCCTGCCTCTCCTGCGAACGCGCCTCGGGCGACTACGATGTTCGCCATGTCTTTACAGCCAACGCCGTCTATCTTCTCCCCTTCGGTCCTGGGAAGAAGTTCTTCAATCAGCCCGGATTGGCAAGTGCGGTTTTCGGCAATTGGAGGTTAACCGCGATCGATACGGCGCGCAGCGGCCTGCCGGTCAATGTTACCGAAGATCGCTCCAGCACTTCGGTGGCCACCGGATACACCACCAACCAGCGCCCTAATCGTGTGCCTGGAGTTTACCTGACGCCTCCCGGCGGAAGAACGATAAATCGATGGATCAATCCAGCGGCCTTCTCTCTAGTGACTAACTCGGACTACGGCAATGCCCCTCGCAATATCGCGCGCGGCCCCAGTCTATTGCAAACCGATATTGGCCTGGCCAAAGACTTCCCTCTGACCGGGCGCGCCCATCTGCTCTTTCGCGGTGAATTCTTCAACATCTTCAACCGCGCCCAATATGGCCAGCCGCTCGCGGACTTATCCGCATCGACCTTCGGTGAGATCATTACCACTGTGAATACAGGCCCCGTGGGAACAGGTACGCCGCGTCAGATTCAATTCGCATTGCACCTCGAATTCTGATCTTACAACGTGATAATTTTGCGCCAACATACGACTCCTTGAACTATAGGAAAACCAAAATATCATTTTAAGGGCATGTTAAAACATTAGAAACCTTCATGAAGCATTATGGACGTGGCGCGCTTCTGTGCTTGGGGGCATCGCGGCTCAAAGCGACAATACAGGGAAATGTAGGCGCTCCAAGAGGGGCCATTGGGAGCGATGGCAGCTTCATGGTTGGCGGCAAGTGACAAGACTGCGCTCGGCGAGCTGGGTGAGGAGGGGCAGGAGTCTCTTCTGGGGATTACGATACTTATGTTGCGGACTGGGTGGGAAAGCAGGTTCGAGGATGCGAATCGGCGACCGAGGCTGAAGACTGGACGCAAGAGCTTCTCTTGCATCTGGCGGCATTGCCATTGGCTCGGTACACCGGAGCAGAGGCAAGGAGGATGTGATTCAGACATTTGTTCCAGAGCGGATGAACGGGGCATACGAAGCGAGATTCCGCAGTTTTATCAACCAATGCCTCACCAACAGGTTCAATACTCTTTACGCAACGTGGCGAACACAACCGCTCTCAAATCCCAGAAACCTCCAGTTCGACGTCGACGCAGAACACGGGGCTTCCGACGAGTTCTGTCATTCAAACTCAGAGTACCTTCGGCAAGCTGGATGCCAGAGTCGGGAACGCGAAAAGCAAAGATTCCGTCTTGATGAGTTTGTGCGTTTTGGAGAGGCCAGCATCCCCGGTCTTCAGGTTGCGTTGGAAGCATTTCATTGCACTGGCAACTGGAAGCACGCCTCAGAGATGTTCGGTCGAACGAAGTGTGCCTCCATTCGATGGCGAGCTCGGGAACTCGGCAAAGCATTTGCTCGAAGCACCGTCACGGCTCAATAGGAGCTTTGTTGGCGATGATTGGACTGTTCAGCACTGTTTACTCTCGCAGTCGCTTTGGTACGTCCCTCTTCCTGCCTTCAAGGTAGCGGTCAACGAGAATGGGCGCAAGAATCCGCTGAATGAAATCCTTCAACTCCGGCGTAAGAGGCAGAGGTTGTGGCGAAACGGCACTCCGATTTGTTCCCACATCCAAGATGTTTAACAACGCCGTGTCCAGTACCAGCGTGGACTGGGTCACGGCATTCAGCAGTAATCTTTACGTTCTGGACTTTAATTGATTTGCAAACTGCACAGCATTTGAGAACGTCAGCCGGTCAGGCTGTTTTAAATCCTCTTCCTCAATAGTTCTCCAAGGAATTCAAAAAAAACAGCACCAGAACGTCAACGTGTTCTTACCATGGTATTGAGAATGGTGTTGAGTTGAAGACGCTGATTCCCCCGCATGAATAAAGGGGAAACACCATACTCGGCACCATCGTAAATATTGTTTTTGATTGTTTAGGATTGCATTTGGCTATTTATTGCTATTGTAAATTATTGAAAATTATACACTTAACTACTTTGGGAAGCTGATGTTCTGCCACTGAACTACTCCCGCATCCTGTTTATAATTATCAACATGCGGACATCTTCGCCCTTGCTGGCACAGCCTTTTTTCTATCGCCTCCAGCACGGCTCACATCCGCATCGCAGGTTCGCAAACCAACCTCGCTCCTATCATACCGGCACCTGACGCCAGCGTAAAGCCAAAGTTCAGCCATGCGCTTTAGCAACAGGCGAAGCGGAGCGCGAGAAATGCGCCAGCCTTGCCCGCCGATGAAGGAGAAACTGCAAAAGAAAATTCTCAGAACAACATGCGCGGTGGTACTCTGCTTGCGTGGATTGCGCTCTCATGGAGCGGGATTCATGGCGGCCGCTGCGCCGGCCTCGCGCGTCTTCCTAAATGAGCGCGTCCTGGCCTTCGCTGCCGGCCGATGCTACTGAGACTATGAGCTTTGGGGTAAGTTATGGACATTGAAATCATTGTTATCGGGGAGTCGGGGAAGTGGGTTTTGAACTATCCCCGCATCCGCATCGGGGTGGACCCGAATTGTGAAGTTAACCTGCCGCCCGGGAGATACCCTTCGGTGGCAGGCGAGCATCTGGTGCTTGAGATGGTAGGCGGCGCGGTCAGCCTGGCCAGGGATACGCCTCCGGGCGGCGATACCTACTTGAATGGCCATCCTGCCAGCGCCGGCGCCGCGATTCGCTCCGGCGATATCCTTCGTCTGGGCGCCGGAGGGCCGGAGCTCCGCATTCGCCTGCTGGAGCGGGAGACCTATGCGCCGCTCGCCCAACATGAGCCAACGAGTGTTCAGAATCACGAACCCACACGCGTTATCACCAGCCAGGCATCCGCGCCTTATCCTTCTCCGCCGCCTGTTGCGCCTGCGGCAGTGGGAAGGCAGGGCTACACAGCCGAAGCCGACCGCGGAGTTCCCGCTGCTCCCCGGACTGCTGTCATGCAATCAGCGCCCAGCGCGGCAGAAGGTGAAGACATGCAAATTCTTGAAAGCAAGATGAAGTCGTTGCAAAGCATTCTGGTGGTAAATCTGTTAATCATCCTTGTCCTGCTGGGTTGCAACATCTGGCAGTGCTGGGAGCTTTCCCAGACCAGGGATGATGTGCAGCAGTTGCGCACTCAGGCGCAGAACGCTGTCGGCCAGTTCACGCCCGCACTCGATATCAGGCTGAAAGCTCTAGATGATCGCCTCGACGGCATGGATGCAAAGATGGCCGACGCCCAGGACCGCCTGGTTAAAACCATGGATGCCGAGACTAAGCGCGCAGAGGATCGCATGGTGGCGCGCATGAACGCTGCGATTCCAGCCTTGCTGGACAAATATATCGCCGACAAGATGACGGAGCTCAAGCGCTGAGCATCTTCACACTGATTGGAATACGGACGCCCCGTCTATTCGCCACGCGTGCGAATAGATGGAGCGCCGGCAAGGTCCCATCGACCTCGATCCGCAATTTCATTTCGCGGTTGCACTTCCGCCATGTATTCGTTTCATCACTGTCTCGATGACGAGCCCGATCGCATAATAGATCGGGCCATTAAGGAATACCGCCAATATCCACATGAACCACGAGAACCAACCCCGCATTTCCAAGGTAAATATATGGAGAAAGGTACCAGGACAAAGCACGACAACACTGTCATTAACAAACCAGTACAGAAAGGGCGCCCTATAATTTAGCGGGGCCTGCGCCAAAGTCGGAAGGTGGAACGGATTGAAGATTCGGACATACCACCACAAAAGCGCTGCGGCAGTGCCAATAATGATTCCAGCAACAGCAAACTTGCGAGCAAAACTCGACGTCATATGATCCTCAAAGATCCAGCTTCGCTCTATTGGGAGTAGGTGAAGGATTCATAGCCTGCAAGATAGGCCGATAACGGAAGTGTAAAAGTCCCATCCGGGCCGGGGTGCGATCCCCATGGGTTGCGCAGGGTTACCGTCTGCGCGGATTCGTCGTAACTCATCACTGTGTAACAGTGCGCCGCAACCCACCAGCTCGCGCTGGCGAATTGCTCGTTGGGCGCCATGTCCTTGGTTCCGGCCACCATTGCCACTCCGCCCGCGCGGAAGCGCCGCAATTGCGCCATCGTTTGCTGGGAGTCATTCGTAAAGCCCGCGTAGGCCTTGCCCAGGAATGCTTCCATCACCCGCACCGGAATCCCTCCCTGGCTCAGGCTCTTGTATGCCCCGAAGACCTCGCCATTCTCTTGCACGGTCTGCGCCAGCAAGGCAAAAAATCCTTTTTCATCGAGAAATCCCACTAATGCCTGCGCTTCGGATGAAGGTATGCCTTCTGTATGAAGCTCCGTAGCCAGGCTTTGCTTGAGCGCATACTGATCCATCGATCCATCCTGGCTCACCACCGAACGGACTGCCCGGTCATACGCCACCAGCAGCGAGTCCGACCCATCCAGCCAGGAAATTGCCGTGGGCTGGATAAATCCAGGAATCACATCCGATTTCTGAATGGCCTGAACCAGGCTCTTCCGCAGGGTACGCTGCGCGTAGGCTCGCATCAACACCGCGACCCACGTGCCCTCCGAGCGGTCGTAGCCATGTTCCCGTCCATATGTCACGTCGCTGGAGGACACCGTCTCATCCGGCCCGCTATAGAAGTGAACCTTGTAGCCTCCGTTGGGATTCCGGCGGATAGCGTTGCGCAAGGTTCCGGGCGCGGTTTTGGCCAGCGCCGCAATCGTCGCATGAAAATAACAACTGCCCAAATGGCCCTGGCGAACCGCTTGTGGACTAATCCCGTGGGCTCCATAAAGCGCGGCGTCCTGGGCCCGGCTGCGTTCCGTCAAACCTGCCCACGCCAAACTGCAACCCAAAAGCACAACAGCGATTCCAGCATATGGCTTCCGCATCTTGTTTCTCCTTGTGATGGCTTTTCTTATTTTAGACTTTAAGGCTGACTGTTATTCGCTGGTTTGGGCGGCTCGGGCAAAAGTCCCATTGCCGACTTGAATATCTGGAACTTCACCGAATCCGTGGCTGCGCCTGCCGGTATGTTCACCAGTTTCATTTCGCTCCTAATAGCCGCCTCCCGTTCCGGCGTTGGTGGATGGTCTGACAGGAACGGAATTGGCGTTCCGGTCTGTGACTTCTCCAGTGTATCCAGACGCGCAAACAGCTTGAGGAATCCATTTGGGTCCCAGCCGGCGCGCAGCATTTCGTAGAAACCCAGCAGGTCGGCCTCCGCTTCGTCGCGGCGGTTGAAGTGCAGCTTAGCAAGCATGACTGCCGCTCCGCCAAATTTAACGATGATCTGTTTGATCACGCTATTTTGTTTATCCAGGTTGTCCAGTACTGGTTTAAGCAGGGACTGTGCCGCGAATAAGATCAGCAACTGGTTCACCACGTGGCGCGCCACCACGTGTCCAATCTCGTGGGAGAGCGCGGCAGCCAGCTCGTCCTCGCTGGCGATCAGCTCTATCAGACCGCGGTTTATGTAAAGAAACCCGCCAGGCAGCGAAAACGCATTGGGAACATGCGAGTTCACCAGCTTGATCGAGAAGGGAAGGCTGGGCCGCTGGCTCTGGGCGGCCAAGGCTGTGACAATTCCGCCTATGTAGCGGTCAATGAGCGTATTGCTGACTATCGCCTCCTCTTTTTCGAACTCAGCGGCAAACTGCCGCCCCAGCGCGATCTCATTTTCATCGCTCAGCAGGTTCAGCGGAGAGATGTGAATATGCGGCTCTTCGCAGAGCAACTCCGGCGCCAGGGAAAGCGCCAGTAAACTCATCCCAGCCTTAGATAAGCACTCCCGCCTGCTCCATACGGTCATTGCAAGTCCTCCATGAAAACACTTTCATCCAACAGCCGCCACAACAGCGCAATCCTGATCATGCATTCAACTCCGGAATTCTTCTCAAGGCCGCTAAAGATGTTCCATTACTTCAGACGCTGTGAACAATCCGCGCCGCGTGCAGGGTTCACCTTCGGGTCCACCCAAATGTCGTCGGAAAACCAGTAATTGCAGAAGCCGCGGTTGCCGGTCTTGCCCACAATCTGCGGATTTGCATAGAGATTGTAGCCAACCACGCGGCCTCCTATATAGCCCTCAGACATGCACCCCGTTACGAAAATGTAACCTTTGCTGGCGCCTGCAGCCAGATCGTTTGGCAGAAGCTGCGCTGCATCCGCCGTAGGATGGCCGAAGATCCCGTGTCCTCCCAGCTTCGCGAGGTCACAAGCGTAGCCCTTGTCCGGATAAGCTGCCTGGTATTTCGCCTCTGCCTCATGAATCACGCGCATAGACTGAATCGCGGCTGCTTCATCGGCTTCAATGCGCGAGGGATTCATAGAGGAGAAGGGATTTAACTTCACGTACAAATAGAGAATCTCGAGAACTAAGAGAATGACCGCAACCGCCGTCACAATCATAGCTATTTTGCGAAGGTCCCGTTTGCGCGGTGGTTGTTGCTCTTCGCTGACCGGAACCGCGGCGCTCACCTCATCTTCCGCAACCTCCGGGATAGCCAGGCGCACGGACGCTTCCGGCATTGGCCGAATCGCCGGCGTTTCCCAAATCGTCTCCGGCCTTGCACCGGCATCTTCAACCACCGTCCTCGGCCGCACCCTGGCCTTTTCGACAACTGTCTCCTGCCGTTGTTCGCCGGGACCATAATGTACGGCTTCAAGCAGGCTGAGCAACTCCTCGGCGCTCTGCGCGCGCTTGCCGGCATCCTGCACCATGCACCGGGCGAGCACACTGCGATACGGCTCCTCGAAGCTGTTCAGCTCTTGCGAAGAAATCCCACGGGTGATCGCCTCAAGGATCTGGCCGGTGCTGGCCCCTGCCTGTCCGGCGCCGAAGGGCAAGACACCGGTGAGCAGCTCGATCATCATCGCCCCGTAGCTCCACAGATCGAGGTTGCATTGCACCTTTTCATTGACCCCGTAGCGGACCGGATTCAGTTGTTCCGGAGCCATGTAGGCATAGGTTCCCAGCCCCATGACAGAAACCTGGGCGCCCGATTCGCTGATAGATTTTGAGATGCCGAAGTCCGTAATCCTGGCTACGGGCGTCCCGTCCTGGAAGCTCACCAGCACATTCGACGGCTTCAGGTCGCGGTGGATGATGGGCGGATGATGGCGATGCAGGTAGCTCAAGCCGCGCAGCACGTCGGCCAGCAGCTTCTGGCGGAATTCGGGACGTTTCACCAGAAATTTATCGATCGTTCCACCCTCGACAAACTCCATGATTCCCACCTGAATCGTCTGCGCTTCGCCCAGGGGATTGACGCCTTTAAGCACCTCCGCGCCGTGATAGCGGCAGATATTGGGGTGGTTGAGATCGATTGCCCTTCTGATCTCGTTGATCAGGTCGTAGCGATCCGGCACATCGCGGGAAAAAATCTTCAGCGCTACCCAGCGATCGAGCAGCGAGTCGTGCGCCTTATAAACGCGGCCAAATCCGCCGGCCCCCAGTAAATCTTTCTCCGCATCGTACTGGTACCGCTCGCGAAATTCCTTGTGGTCCATTCAATCTCCTGGCCATTTTCGAACCATCGAGCCGGGTCCGCGCAGGCTGCTTCTTCGATTTCAGAAAAACCCTTCGATTTCTTTCCAGCTCAGGCTCTGGATACCATCCATCCCGCCGCCTTACTGGCAGATCAAGCCGCAACTCTACGGCTATTTCAACTCTTTCAGTTGGTCACAGCCCCACTTATTGCCCAGGTTGCAGCCTTTGGTAAGGAACTGTTTGGCTTTCTCGACATCCTGTTCAACCCCAGCGCCAAACCGGTAAAGGTTCCCCAGATTGCTGCAACCTGAAGCATCGCCTCCATTGCATGCCTTGGAATAGAGAGCCGCCGCCCGGGCGTAATTCTGTGCGACACCCTCGCCTTTGTGGTAATCGATTCCGAGATCAGTGCATGCCATCGCTATGCCGCTGTCACATGCGGTGGCGTAAAGGTCTGCTGCCTTGGCATGATCGATTTTTACTCCGCTTCCCATATCGATAGCGTATGCGATGTCGAAGAGATCGGAGCAGCCATAGTAATAGGAGTTGCTAAAGGCGCAGGCCTTCTTAAAGAGCGCGCCTGCACGGTCGTAGTTGCGCGCCACGCCATTACCTTGCTTGTAAGCGTTGCCGAGGCTGTCAAAGAAGTTCGAGCAGTCATAATCCTGGCCGCCCTTGCACGTTTTGGTAAAGAGCGCTTCGGCCCTGCTGAGATCGCGGCTCACTCCCTTGCCGTCGCGGTAGGCGTTAGCCAGGGCCCTGCAGCCATAGGTATTGTTAGCGTCACAGGATTGATTAAAAAGAATAGCGGCATACGCATCATTCTCAGTGACGCCATGCCCCGCTTGGTACAGCGTGCCCAGGGCGTAGCATCCGCCCCCATCGCCGCCATTGCAGCGAGCGCTGTACGCCGATACTGCCTTGGCATAAAAATGGCCGGCCCGTTCGGTACTCGACGTGGACATATCTGAGTATTGGTAGTAGTTGCCGAGCTCCAGGCATCCATCCATGTTGCCCTCCGCACAGGCATGGGCCTGGTTCACTACGGTGTGGACCATGTAGGCAGGCTGCCGGCCGTTGGCGCCGGTCGCAATATACAGCCACCCGGTGGCATCGACCCACGCGGCATTCTCCCCCATGATTGCCTCATTGAAGAGCATGGGAGCGATTGCGCGCAGGACGATCAGGGCAATCACCAGAATTCCAGCAGCCAATGCGCTCCAGCGGACCCAGCGCCGCCGAAAGAGATTGCCAATGCGGCTGCTTATCGATGGCGTTGGAGCGGAGACAATGCCGCTCTCGCTCCTCTCACCGAGCGCCGCAGCCATAACCAGTGCGCCTCCGGCAACTCCCATATCCAGCAGCCACGCCGGCAGAAGCGCCCGCGCTGTGTAGATATGGAAGAGAACGCCAAACCGTAAGGCAACGAGCAGCGGGATATACAGCAGCGTGGCAAATCCCAGAAACAGCGCCGCCGGACGCGCCGGACGTCGGAAGAAAATACATATGCAGGCCAGCGCCGCTGCCGGAACATAGAGCCAGGCCAGCCAGCTTCCCCACCATATCGAGAGATAAAAGCCATGGTGGTAGTAATCAAGCGGATTGTAAGTGCTGAAGCCGAACGCAATAAGGTCGATCCTGAATCGAGCCGCGATGAAAGCCAACGTGGCAGCCGCAAAAAGAAAACGCCCGATGGAAAACCAGCGTATCGACTTGCCTATGCGTAACCCTTCGAGCCCGGAGATCATCAGTGCAGCCCCGCACCAACCCAGAGTCTCTAACCCCTCGCATGCGTTCATCCATGTCGGATACCAATACCCTTTCCCAATGAAGAATGCAAAAAAGTACGAGAGGCAAAGAAAGACGAGCGCGAGGATGATCGCGCCCAGCATCGCTCCCGCGGCGCGGGTTTTCCTGCTGATCGCAATGCATAAGCCCGAGGCAATCGCTGTGAGGCCGGCGAATTTGAGGAAATAGAAATAAAAAACGAAAAAAGGCGCACCGTGCAAGACCATCAAAACGTCCGAACCACGGCTTGCAGCCAGCCATATCGCGCCGCGCGCAATCAGACAAACGGCTAGTAAAAGCCAGCCGGCAACGTACAGCCTGCCCAGCTCCGCGCCGGGTTGCGCGGCGGCCAGTGTGGCAAACCAGTTGCGAAGGCGGCGCCTTGGAGCTGACGCCACGGAGCTCTGGTCCTGCCACTCTCTTTCATCAACCTCCACCTTTCCGGCGGGCTCTGCCTCCGCCATCTCCGGCCACGGTTTCGGCGGCGTTGTAAGCGGATGAGGGGTTGGGGGCGGCGGTGCTGGCGCCGGCGTCTCCACAGGAATCGTTTTCGGCCGCATCCTGATCTCTTCGACTATCGTCTCCGGCCGCTTCTGTGCCTCTTCAACCACTATTTCCTGCCGCTGCTCGCGGGACTCATAATGTACGGCATCGAGCAGGCTGAGCAGCTCCGCGTCCCAGGGGCGGTCTTCGCGGTTCTTGGCCAGCATCCGCAGTAACAGCTCGTCCAATCCAACCCAGTCAACCAAATCCGGCCGCAACTGGCTGGGCGGCTTGGGCGCCTCCTCCAGGTGCTGCTTCATCCAGCCTGCAGTGTTGTGAGCGTGAAAGGGCGTTTGCCGCGTCAGCATCCAGTAGAGCACGCAGCCCAATGCATACGTATCCGTCCGCCCGTCTATCTCCGCCGCCGGCATCTCCAGCCACTGCTCCGGCGCAGCGTACTCCGGCGTCAGCAGAATACCGTGCGTCATGCTTACTCGGGTCACGCTCTCGGCCATGGCCGCAATGCCGAAGTCGAGTATCTTGGCGTGTTCCTGCCCATCCTTGCTGCGCGTCAGCCGGATATTATCCGGCTTGATGTCGCGATGCACGGTTCCCTGCGCGTGGGCCGCGGCCAGCCCCGAGGCAATCTCGCGCGCAAGTCCCAGCGCCCGCTCCACGGGATGCGGTATATCTGCGAACTCCGGATCGCCATGGTAGGCATTCAGGGGCACGCCCTCCACATACTCCATGGCGATGAATAGGCTGCCGTCCTCGGCCTGGTCCAGCGCGGTCACTTCCACTATGTTGGGATGGCGCAACTGGTAGGCGGCGCGCGCCTCGTTGCGAAATCTCTTGATGAACTTGGGATCCTTGCTCAGCTCTACGGACAGAAACTTCAGCGCCACCCGCACGCCCAGCATGATGTCTTCAGCCAGGTAGACCACTCCCATCCCGCCCTGGCCCAGCTTGTCGATGATGCGATATTTGCCGCGGACCATAGAGCCCACAGCCAGCTCATGCGAGACAATCAGCACCGCCCCGTCCGTGGGGCAGTTGGTGTGCTGGTCCGGATAAGGCGTGTCACAAACGGGACAGGTCTTCATCGCTGGCGCCTACCCTCAAGCTGAGAGAGTTGCTGGCGAAAGA
The DNA here is from genome assembly GCA_050012015.1 of Occallatibacter sp. Lineage (GTDB taxonomy): Bacteria > Acidobacteriota > Terriglobia > Terriglobales > Acidobacteriaceae > Telmatobacter. The sequence goes on from JBEKHZ010000004.1 coordinate 334,168, forward strand.
ATACCACGCCCCCGGTTGTTCTTGATGGAATTGCCCCACCGGCTGCAAAAGCATGAAATTCCTGCATTTTACGCTCTATTTCATCTGTTTCAACCGGTCGCAGCCCCACTGGTTGCCCAGGCCGCAGCCCTTGATGAACATCTGCCTGGCCATGTCAGGATTCTTTGCCTCGCCACGCCCGAACCAATAGCAATTCCCCAGGCTGCTGCAACCGGCGCCATTGCCGGTGTTGCAGGCTTGTGCGTAAAGAGCCGCTGCCCGGGAGTCGTCCTGGGGCACGCCGCGCCCGTTCCAATAGCTGTTGCCAAGATTGGTGCAGCCGATAGCATCGCCCGCATCGCAACCCTGGGAATACAAATCCGCTGCACGGACATCGTTTTGCGCCACGCCATCGCCATTGTGATACATCGCGCCGAGGTTGGTGCAACTCACGCCAATGTGCGCATTGCAGGCCTTGGTATAGAGTGCCGCTGCACGCGAGCTGTCCTTTGGCACGGTGTTTCCATCGTGGTACAGGTTGCCCAGGTCCTTGCACGCCTCAGCACTGCCGCCAGTGCAGGCTTTGTCCAGCAGAGGACTGGCCTCGGAGAAGCGCTTCTGACCGTAGAGTGAAAGAGCCTGCTGCGCGATATCGGCATTACTTGGCTGCTGAACCGGCGGTTTGGCGGCCGGCGGTTGGACAATCGGAGGTAGGACAATCTGCTTCGGCATGACAACTGTCGGTAGAACAATTGAAGGTTTGGTATTGTTCGCTTGCGCGGGCTTCTGGTTCTGGGAACTTGAAGGGACTTCATTGACCGGCTTGATATCCGCCTTGGACCCAGGCGACGGCTTTTGTGAAATGGGGGAAGCCGTATAGGTTGGATTGGAAATCTGACCCGGCTTTGTAAGGGTTGTACTGGTATTCGAGCCCGCCTGAAGAGGTGGTATGACAGCGGGCTGAGTCTCCTGCGTTTGTTGGGGCTGCGGCTTGGGCGCAAAGATCAATGCTGCTGCTAATCCCGCAGCCAGCACCGCAATCACGACAACTGCCCATACCCAAATGGGAATTTTCCCCGATGCGGGTCTCCGCGCAGGAATCACCGGCTGAGGAACCGGTTGCGGAGCCGGCATTTGAACTGGCGTCTGAACCGGCGCCTGTACCGGTTCATAGCGCTCCATGCTCTCCTCGCTGACCGTCTGCGGGCGCACCCAGGCATCTGCGGCAACCGTCTTCTGCCACTGCTGGACTTGACCGCTCCGCACGGCGTCAAGCAGGCTGATCACCTCCGCGTCCTGCGGGCGGTCGTTGCGATTCTTGGCCAGCATCCGCATCACCAGGCCATCCAACCCTGTCCAATCGGCTAGATCTGGCCGCATCTCGCTGGGCAGCCGGGGCGTCTCCTCCATGTGCTGGCGCCTGCAGCCCTCCATGTTGTGCGCGTGAAACGGCGTGTGACCGGTCAGCATCTCGTAGAAGACGCAACCCATCGCATAAAGATCCGTCCGGCCATCCATCTCGGCGGCGGGCATCTCCATCCACTGTTCCGGAGCGGCATAGCCGGGCGTCAGCAACAGCCCGCGCGTCATGTTCGACTGGGTCGCGCTCTCGGCCATGGCCGCTATGCCGAAGTCCAGAACTTTGGGTATCTCCCGCCCGTCGGCAGTATGCGCCAGCAGGACGTTTTCCGGCTTGACGTCGCGGTGAACTGTCCCGTGCGCGTGGGCCGCAGCCAGCCCGCTCACGATGCCGCGCGCCATCTCCAGAGCCCGCGGGACGCCGAATCCGCTGCGCTCCTCATCTATCGCCCCCCGCAGACTCTTGCCCGCCACATACTCCATAGCGATAAACAGGCTGCCGTCCTCGCTCTGGTCCAGATCGGTCACTTCCACGATGTTGGGGTGGCGCAACTGGTGGGCGGCGCGCGCCTCCATGCGAAAGCGCTTGATGAACTTGGGGTCCTTGCCCAGGTCGCTGGCCAGAAACTTCAGCGCTACATTGCCGCCCAGCAGAATGTGCTCGGCTAGGTAGACCACCCCCATCCCGCCCTGCCCCAGCTTGCTGACAATGCGGTATTTGCCGCGCACCAGGGAGCCGGCCGCCAGCTCGTGGGAGACGATCAACACCGCCCCATCGCTGGGACATGTGGCGTGCTGATCCGGGTAATCGGTATCGCAAACGGGACAGGTTTTCATCTCTGCGCCCTGCCTTGAACTGACAATTAGCTGGCGAAAGAATACCACGCCAGCAGCTACGCTGGGATGGCTTTTCCGCCCCTAGGCTACAATGAAGACAGGCCAAAGCCAAATCTTTTCGCGGACACTCCGCATATACAGCAAGGAGCTTCAAACCCTATGGCGATTCCCGCCACGCAACTGCGTCCCGGCATGATCATCAAACACAACGACCAACTGCACCTGGTCTTCAAAGTCGAGCACCGCACCCCCGGCAACCTGCGCGCCTTCATCCAGGCCAAGCTGCGCAACCTGCGCACCGGCGCCATGTTCGAGCACCGCTTCCGCTCCGCCGACGCCATCGAAAAGGTAGTCGTGGACTCGATTTCCATGGATTTTCTCTACAATGACGGCGACGACTACTACTTCATGAACCCGGTCGACTACGAGCAGACCGTTCTCAAGGGCTCAACGCTGGGCGACGCGGTCGAGTACCTTACTCCCAATCTGCAAATCAAGGTCAGCTACCACGACGGCCAGGCCGTGGGCATCGACCTTCCCGCGGCGGTTGAGTTGACCGTCGTCCAGACTGAGCCGGGCCTCAAGTCGGCCACCGCCTCCAGCGTCACCAAGCCCGCCAGAACCGAGACCGGTCTCGTTGTCCAGGTCCCCGCCTTCATCAATGAAGGCGAAAAAATCCGCGTTGACACCAGCGAGGGGGCATACCTCAGCCGCGCATAAGTTTGCCATGCAGATGTACAATTACCGTCGTGTTCCCGGGCTGTCTTGAAGGAGAAACCCATGAAGCGCCATCTATTATTACTTTTCGCTTGCCTTGTTGTACCGCAGGCCGTATATGCAGCGGAGACCTCCCCATCGGCTGCGGCCGATCAAGCGGCGGTCGTCAAAGGTAACAATGCCTTCGCCGTTGAACTCTACGGCCAGTTGCGCTCGCAAGACGGCAATCTCTTTTTCTCTCCCGAGAGCATTTCCACAGCGCTGGCCATGAGCTATGCCGGGGCGCGCGGCGACACCGCTTCGGAGATGGCGAAAACGCTGCATTTCACGCTGCCCCCGGATCGGTTTCATCCGGCAGTGGGCGCGTTGCTTGGTGATCTCAACGTCGCGCACTCTGGATACCAGCTTCGCGTCGCCAACGCTCTTTGGGCGCAACAAGGGTACACGTTCCTCGACGATTTTATCAAGCTGACCGCCAGCGATTACGGCGCGGGATTCAATCAGGTGGATTTCAAAGGCGCAACAGAGACGGCGCGGTTGACCATCAACCAATGGGTCGAGCAGAAAACCGATTACAAGATCAAAGACCTGCTGCAACCGGGAGTGCTCAACTCCACCACAAGACTCGTGCTGACCAACGCCATCTACTTCAAAGGAACTTGGCAGAGGCCATTCCACTTGATGCAAACTGAGGATGAGGATTTCCATCTATCCAAGGCGCAGTCAGTTAAAGTGCCCATGATGCACCAAGTGGACGCTTACAACTATTTCGACGGCGGAAAGTTTCAGGCCCTGGGAATTCCTTATAAAAGCGATGAATTGTCCATGATCGTCTTCCTGCCTAAGGACATAGGCGGTCTTCCTGCTTTGGAGCAATCGCTGACCGCGTCCAAAATGCAGCAATGGCTCAGCCAGTTACAGCCCGTTTCCACGGTCATCCTGACCATGCCCAGATTTAAAACGACGCAACAATTTGAGCTTCAAGGCTCGCTTGGCGCGATGGGGATGCCGCAGGCGTTTGGAGCGAGCGCGGATTTTTCAGGTATGACCGGAAGCCGTGATTTGTGGATTTCCGCGGTCATCCACAAGGCTTTTATCGATGTCAATGAGGAAGGAACCGAAGCGGCGGCGGCCACAGCAATAACTATGGTGACAACGGCAAGGTATGAGCCGGACCGGCCGCCACCAATTGTCTTCAGCGCGGATCACCCGTTTGTCTTCCTGATTCGAGACAACCGTTCGGGAGGCATCCTATTCATGGGCCGCGTGACCGACCCAACCAAATAATACTTGGATCGGCCTTGTCGTTCAGTGCCCACCTTCATCAACGAAAGTGAAATAATCTGCGTCGACGCCAGCAAAGGGCATGTCTGAGCTGGGCGTAGGATGCTCCACCGCGCAGATGATAAGACCACCCTTTGTGCGACATGGAACGGGAAGGGCCTAAGATAAGAAGATGGGCTGCGCGCGTACACTCGACGGGGAAATAGCCAATAACCGGCTACGATCGCGCCTGACTGGATGGTGATCTGAATGAAACCTCTTCTATCATTGATTATCGCTTGCCTTGTAGTACCGCTGACAGGACTGGTGGCGCAGACCTCCCCATCGGCCACGGCCGATCAAACGGCGGTCGTCGAGGGTAACAACGCCTTCGCCATAGCGCTCTATGGCCAGTTGCGCTCGCAAGACGGCAATCTATTTTTCTCGCCCGAGAGCATTTCCACCGCGCTGGCCATGACCTATGCCGGGGCGCGCGGCGACACCGCTGCGGAGATGGCTAAAACGCTGCATTTCACGCTGCCGCCGGAACGGTTGCATCCGGCGATGGGCGCCCTACTGAGCGATCTCAACGCCGTGCATAACGGATACCAGCTTCGCGTCGCCGACGCTCTTTGGGCGCAACGGGACTATGTGTTTCTCGGTGATTTTCTCAAGCTGACCAAGAGCGATTACGGCGCGGGATTCAATCAAGTGAATTTCAAAGGCGCAACCGAGGCAGCGCGCCTGACCATCAATCAATGGGTCGAGCAGAAAACCGATAACAAGATCAAAGACCTGCTGCAACCGGGAGTGCTTGACCCGCTGACAAAGATGGTGCTGACCAACGCCATCTACTTCAAGGGCGACTGGCGGACGCCATTCCTCAAGGCATACACGGAGGATGAGGACTTCCATCTATCCGCGGCGCGGAATGTTAAAGCGCCCCTGATGCACCTCACCAAAGGTTTCGACTATTTAGACGGCGGAACATTTCAGGCCGTGGCAATTCCCTATGAGAGCGGTGATTTGTCTATGATCGTCTTCCTGCCAAAGGAAATAGGCGGTCTGCCTGCTTTGGAAGAGTCGATGACAGCGTCCAACATGAAGCAATGGCTTGATCAGTTACATTGGTTTCCCAAAGTGATCCTGACGATGCCGAAGTTTAAGATGACGCGTCAATTCGGACTTGCGGGCACGCTTGGCGCAATGGGGATGCCGCGGGCGTTTAATCCGGACACTGCCGATTTTTCAGGAATGACCGGCAAACGGGAATTATTTATTTCTGCGGTGATCCATAAAGCTTTTATCGATGTCAATGAGGAGGGAACCGAAGCAGCGGCGGCGACGGCAGTGGTTATGGCGAGACCCACGGCGATGCCGCCAAGGCAGGAACCACCGCCAATTGTTTTCCGCGCGGATCATCCCTTCGTCTTCCTCATCCGCGACAATCGTTCGGGCGGAATCTTATTCATGGGACGCGTGACCGATCCAACGAAGTGAGCTACAGCGAAGCCAGAGTACCTGTACCCCGGAGCAACTTCGCCAAGTGGCTTTTTCCTTAAGAAAAAGCCACCTCAAATACTCTAGGCATGGGCACGTTTACTCTGGTTTCGCTCTAGTACCCTGCCTCCGGCAGCTTCACCAGTCGCGCCTCCAGCAGCGCCTCGATGCTCATCAGCGCCTCCAGCACTGCGGTTGAGACCGGCGCATCCACCTGCACCACGGAGAGCGCCTTCACCGGCTTCGGCCCACTCCGCTCGCGGCCCAGCGCGAAGTTGCCGATATTCACGCCCTTCTCGCCCAGGATGGTGCCGATCCGCCCGATCACGCCCGGTACATCCAGGTTGCGGCAGACCAGCAGGTTGCCTTCGAGCGGTGTCTCAATGTCGATGCCGTCAAACTCCAGCAGTCGCGGCTGCTCGCCATGAATCACGGTTGCGCTGGCGCGGGTTATTCCTGTGCTGGTATGCAGCTCGATGGTCAGCACCGTGGCCGCGCCGCCGCGATGCGACTCCTGCTTGTCCTCATGTACGCGAATGCCGCGCTCCTCGGCCACCGACGCCGCGTTGATGCGGTTCACATTCTCAGAGCCCGCCAGCAGTCCCGCGATGGCCGCATTGCGCACCAGTTCCGTCTTGGCCTCGGTTAGCATGCCGCCGTAGGACAGATCAATAGCCTCAATGCCGCCTTTGCCCGCCTGCGCCAGAAAGCTGCCCAGCCGCTCGGCCAGGTCGATGTACGGCGCCAGCGCCACGTACTCCTCGTGGCTCAGCGACGGCAGATTCACTGCATTCTGCGCCACACCGAGCTTGAGATAATCACGTACTTGCATGGCGATCTGCACGCCCACCGCCTCCTGCGCCTCGGCCGTCGAGCCGGCGATGTGCGGCGTAAGAATCACGTTCTCCAACTCGGCATAAGGTGAGTTCTTCGGCGGCTCTTCGCAGAAAACGTCCAGTGCCGCGCCCGCCACCTGTCCGCTCTTCAGCGCGGCCACCAGCGCCGCGTCATCAATCAGCTCCCCGCGCGCGCAGTTGATAATCCGCACACCCTTCTTCATCGCGGCTAATGTTTTTGCATTGATCACGCCCGTCGTCTGCGGTGTCAGCCCCACATGCAGCGTCAGATAGTCGGCCTTGGCAAAAAGCTCGTCCAAAGAGACAAGAAAAATACCGTTTTCGCGCGCCACGGCGGCAGAGACAAACGGATCGCTGCCGAGGATCTCCAGGCCAAAGCCGCGGGCCCTCCTGGCCACCTCCAGCCCAATTCGCCCTAGCCCCATAATGCCCAGTGTCTTGCCGCGCAGCTCCGCTCCCTGCAAGCTCTTCTTCTCCCACTTGCCGGCATGCATGGTCGTATTTGCCGCCGGCAGCTTGCGCGCCAGCGCCAGCATCAGCCCCACGGTCAGCTCGGCCACCGCCACCGCATTCGCCCCCGGCGTATTCATCACCACAATGCCCCGACGCGTGGCCGCTTCGGCGTTGATGTTGTCCACGCCCACCCCTGCGCGGCCAATCACCCGCAGCTTGGGCGCGCGCTCCATCAGCGCATCGTCCACCTGCACCGCGGAGCGCACCACCAGCGCATCGGCATCGGCCAGCGCCGCCGCCAACCCCTGCGGCAACTGATCGTGCGTCACAACCTCCCACCCCGGCTCGGCCGCAAACACCGCCAGCGTCGCCGCTGAAACCTTTTCCGCCAAAACGATCTTCATCTTGCCTCCCTGGCCTTTGCGTGTTGCCTCATACTCGTCGAAGCGAATGCCATGCTGCTCGCACAGCATCTCGAAGATCCGCACCACCGCTGCGTGCGGCTTGCCCTCGCCCCGCTCGTACTTCGTCAGCGAATTGGCATGAACACCCAGCCGCTCCGCCATCTCGTATTGATAGAGATCAAGCTGCTTGCGCGCGATCAGCAGCTTCTCCCCAAAACTCAACTCAGCCATAAATCAGCTCCCAGCTAACAGCTAACAGCTAGCAGCAAACAACTAATAGACATCGGTCAGCAATGAAAAAACTGTCTGCTGTCTGCTGTTAGCTGTTCGCTGCCTTGGCATACACTTCCTGCGCTGCCGCCACCGCCTGCCCAAACTTCACCTGCAATCCCAGTACATCTTTCGCAATGTGCTCCATCGCGCCCAGAAAAGCCACCGTGTCCAGGTAGTCGAAGAAACCCAGATGCGCCACGCGGAAGATCTTGCCTTGCATCGAGCCTTGTCCATTGGCTGTCACCAGGCTGAACTTTACTTTGAGCGCCTTTACCACCACGCTCGAATCCATCCCCTCCGGCACCAGCACTGCCGTTGCCGCGGCTGATGGCGACGCCGGCGCAAAGAGCGTGAAGCCCAGCGCCACCAGTCCGGCGCGTGTGGCCGCCGCATTCACTTGCGCGTTGTCGATGAGCGCGATGCGGCCCTTTTCCAAATCGCCTCCGGCCTGCCCGGCAATATAATCCAGAGCCGCGCCCAGCCCGGCAATCAGCGCCACCGCCGGCGTGTACGCGCTCTCGCCCTTTACTGCGTTTTTGCGTTCCTTGCGCAGATCAAAGTAGTAGCGCGGGTTCTTCGCCCCCTCCATCGCCTTCCACGCCCGCTCGCTCACGCTCAGGTAAGCGAGGCCGGGAGGAATCATCACCGCCTTCTGCGAGCCGCCAATCAGCACGTCGATTCCCCAGCCGTCCACATCAAAGCTCTGCGTCCCCAACCCGGTGATGCCGTCCACGACAAGCAGCGTGTCAGTTCCCTTGACCAGTCCGGCTACCGCCTCTACATCGTGACTCACACCCGTCGAGGTCTCCGAAGCCTGCATATACACGGCCTTGTGTTGCGGCATAAGAGCCGCCTTGATCTCGGCGATGTCGAATGTTTGGCCATAGGGCTTCTCCACCACGTCCACCACGCAGCCAAAGGCCTTGGCCAGCTCCACCCAGCGCTCGCCAAACTTGCCCGCCGTCAGCACCAGAACCCGGTCGCCCGGCGACGTCAGATTCGAGACCGATGCCTCCATCGCCCCCGTCCCTGAACTCGCCAGCAGCAGCACATCATTCTGCGTTCCCACAAAAACCTTCAACTGGGCGAGCACCTTCTGAAACAGCGCGCGAAACTCCGGCGTGCGGTGGTGAATATCAGCAGCCGCCATGGCAAACTGGGCTGCCGGCAACAGCGGTGTCGGGCCGGGTGTGAACAGGCGTGTCTTGCGGATCATGGCTCTCTCCTCGTTTTCGACGGGGCCTGATGGAGATGCCGAAGCCTAACCAGTGTCGGGCAGGTTCGTCGCAACCCAAACCGCCCCAGCCTCCCCACGGCCGTCCGTCAATCACAGAATACACAAAATTGTGATAATTGTGATTATATTATCTGTGGAATTCTCGCCGTAGCCCCAAATTTCCCACGTTTGCCCCAAAATCGGTACAATTTTCCTTTGGGACGGCAGAAAAGGGTGGGAAACCACAAACCCATGATCTCCCTCAACCAGCTAATAGCTAAGAGCTAAAAGCTGATAGCTGAAAGCTGAAAGCTGAAAGCTGAAAGCTGAAAGCTGAAAGCTGAAAGCTGTAACGAAAGGAACCCCATGCCCGAAGCAGGAGCCATCGAAGCCCAGGTCAACCAGCAGGTCATCATCGCCATGAAGGCCCACGATGCGGTCCGCACCACTACCCTGCGCCTCATCAAAAACGCCCTCAAAAACAAGGCCATCGAAAAGCGTGAAGCTCTCACCACGGCCGAGGAGCAGCAGGCCCTGGCCACCATGATCAAGCAGCGCCGCGACTCCATCGAGCAGTTCACCAAGGGCAACCGCCCCGAGCTGGCCGCCAAAGAAGCCGCCGAGATAGTGGTCATCGAGGAGTTCCTGCCCAAGGCCCTCGACGAAGCCGCCCTCAGTGCGCTGGTCTCCGAAGCCGTCGCCGAAGTCGCCGCCTCCACCGGACAGAAACCCACCCCCAAAGAGATGGGCGCGGTCATGAAGGCCGTGCAAGCCAAACTCCAGGCAAAAAGCCTCCGCGCCGAAGGCCGCGTGGTCAGCGAAATGGTGAAAAAGCAACTGGCATGTTAATAGGCGATGAATTTTTCTGAAAGAGGTGGACGATTTCAGCAGAAAGCTCCCGATGGATGCCGGCAGGCTGTTTCAACGGATACAATTTGCATCAATCGATTGATCGGAAACATCCTTGATTAAGCAGGAGCAGTCGTTGCGCGCCTTCCCCAGGCTGGCTCAAATATAGATTGTTTTTTCCGCAGCCCCCGGCGCCAACATTCCTGCACCATGATTCCGGTTCCGATCAAGGAGTGTCGATGTCTTATCCCGGCAATTACACTAGGCTGACTCTGTTTCTGCTCTTCCTGCTTGCCGTCCCTAGGCTGTGGGCGCAGGGTCCGCCTTTTCAAACCGACGACCCGGTGCCGGTTGACCTGCATCATTATGAGTTCTATATCTTTGGCGCAATGGATGGCACTCCGGCGGAGCTCGACTCCTCGGGTCCGGCCTTTGAGTTTAACTGGGGAGCCATTCCCAGGGTGCAGCTTCACGCCATTCTGCCTTGGGGAGCGGTCGTTCCATCCAACAATCCCGTCTATCTACCCGGTGGTGCCGGTCCCAGCGCATTTGGGCTCACGGATATGGAATTGGGCGCGAAGATCGCCATCATCAAGCAAACAAAAAAAATTCCGCAGATCGGCACCTTCACCATGTTCGAGATGCCCACCGGCAGTTCCACTCGAGGGCTCGGCGTCGGGAAGGTCTGGTACAAGCTTCCCCTGTGGATGGAAAAAGATTGGGAGCGCTGGACCGTTTGCGGCGGCGGCGGCTATCAGGTCGTCCCGCAAACGCAATACCGCGATTTTCCTTACACCGCATGGCTCGTGAAACGTGAGTTTAACAAGAGGCTGGAGCTGGGTGCCGAAGTCTTCGCCCATGGGCGGGAGGGTTTTGCCGCGGCGCAGACACAAGCTTCCACCATGATCGACGCTGGCGGCTACTACCACTTCAAAAATCCCGACCATCAATTGCTCTTCGCATACGGCCACTCCATCGCAGGGCAGACAGAGAACTACGCTTATCTCGGGATGTACTGGACCTGGGGAAAAGAGGAAAGGAAGAAGGCCGTCGAAAATGCCTTGTTATCCGGGCGGCCAAAATTGAACGGATATTGAGATTTCGCGGTGTGCAAGTTATCCCGCAGCTCACCAGCACAGGAGGTTAATCCATGGAAATCACGGAACGCAGTCTGTGGACACTCATCCACGGAATGGGATTCGGCGCGCTCTATCTGCTGGCCTGTTCAGGCGCGCTGGTTGAACTATACCGCCGTTACTGCCCAGGAGCGGCAAATCCCATCGCTCCGGGGGACGATAACTTTCTCAAGGTCTATCTTGTCGCCATGTCTGTGCTTGCCTGGCTGACGGTCCTTACTGGCGCTTACATCATCTATCCCTGGTATCGCGCCGCTGCTCCGGCGGGAGCCGTCAATCTTGCCGCATTCCCCCAGAGGTTGCTCCAATCGAACCCGGCCATCAGCGGCTGGCACTCTCTCGGCATGGAGTGGAAAGAGCATGTCGCTTGGCTCGCGCCTATCTCCATTACCATGGCGGCCGCCGTTGTCATCCGATACGGCCGTGACCTCAGAAATCATCCCCAGCTTCGCGCTGCGGTCCTGTCCTTTACGCTGGTTTCGTTTCTAGCCGCCGGCATAGCTGGTTTCTTCGGCGCTATGCTAGTGAAACACGCGCCCGTTGAGGGCGGGCGAAACCTTCATCTCATGGACGGAGAATAATTGTGAAGAAACAAGATCCCCTGGTCCCCGCAATCTCAGCCGTCCTGCCCAATGGCTCCGGCGCGGCTGCCATTCTCTCCGCCGGCATCGGCGCGTTCATGGTTGGATTCCTGGCCGTCGCGGCGGACAAATCCGCTTTCCTCAAAAATCTGTTCATCTTCTACAAGCCAACCGGTCCTCTCTCCGGCGTAACTACGTCGGCCATTCTTGTATGGCTGATTGCCTGGGGAATCCTGGAGGGTCGTTGGCGGAACCGGACCGTTGCTCTGGCCCGAATCAACGCCGTAGCTCTGGTACTGCTCGGCCTGAGCCTGTTGCTAACATTTCCTCCTATCGCCGAGCTTTTCTGAAAGACCGTATCTTCGGACCGGCTACGACAGCCGGGTACCTCACCCTCGCCGCGTCCTTGTTTTTGTGCCGTCGGAGACTCCAATGACAGGTCTCCGTCGCTGGGGTGGGGCCCCCAGGAAGCGGCGACCTTCATCAAAACTCAACAGAACACAGAAACTTATGCGTTACCATGGCCGAAACGCGTAAAAATCCCCGCCCAAAACGCCTTGCCCTCCGGCAGGTCGCGGCGGCTCTCGCGTTCGAGCAAGAGGCCGCGCAATTCGAGCGCTGCACGCAGCTCTCCCGGCTCCACATAAACAAAGTTGGAACGGAGCATCTGGATTGAGGCGTAAGCTGAAGGCGAAACAGCCTGCTCGGATGGCAGTTGCAACACCACGGAGAGCGCGCCGCCCGCGTCGACCATCCTGACCGCATTTTCAAGACAGAGGCCGGTGCCCGCATGTTCGAAAACCAGCGCGGCGTGCACCAGATTCACCGGCTCGGCCTCGACCATCTCCCTGGCGAGATCGACACAATGCACTTCAAGGCCGGCCAGGCCGGCGTAGCGCCCGCGTACGGCTCCGAGAAAAATGGGATTGCAGTCAATGCCCACGACGCGCTTGGTCAGCGCTGGGTCGATGCGGTCAAGCCCATTGCCGCCCGCCACGCCCAGAACCGCTACGGAGGCAGGCCGTCGCGAGGCCAATGCCTCCGCAAAGAGATCGGCCAGAACCGGCAACTGAGCCACTTCCGGTGAGAGCATGTGGCCTTCGTAATCTTCCAGCGGAACCTCAAGCCATGGGCTGCTCATAATTCGATGCTACAGGGATGATTCGGAAGCCTGCCTTGAGCCTGTCGAAGGGGTCAGTCCACCCCAACTTGACCTAGGTCATGACTAGGTCAAGACCAGGTTTTTTCGTCTTCTCATCCCCTAAAAACCGTTATTTTGTCGTCAAAAACCGCCTTCATGTACCCGTTCTTGCCAGAAATAGGTGTCCTTAGAAGCACACGTTTCCTGCGTTTTTAATCCCGAAAAATGTCAATAAAGTGGCCTTCGAACACCACTTTTTGTCGAAAGATGGCCGACCAACGGGAGGCGTATGCCGGGACGGCCAGTCCCCGTGCCGAAGGCCGCTCTGAAAAGGCTCATTTCTTGAGCAGTCCATATTCACTGGCCACCTGCTCGAGCTTCTGCCGCGTGGCGGCCGGGGGCGGAACCAGCGGTAGCCGGACATGGTCCGTGCAGCGGCCCATCAGCGAGAGCACCGTCTTTACCGGGCAGGGATTCGAATCCCAGAAGTTGGCGTCAATCAGTCGAATGTAGCGGCGCTCCAGCTCCTGCGCCTCGGCCCAGTTGTTGCTGAGCGCGGCGTGGATCATGCGGCTCATCTCGGCAGGAATCTCGTTGGAGGCCACGCTGATCAGTCCTTTCGCGCCCACGCCGATGGAGCCCAGCGCCATGTTGTCATCGCCGCTGAAGACCTTGAAGCCGCTGGGCAGCAGATGCACCAACTCGGCGACCTGCGGCAGCTTGCCGCTGGACTCCTTGACGGCCTGGATGTTGGGCGCAGCCTCGGCCAGCCGGACGACCGTCGCCGGATCGAGGTTCACGCCGGTGCGTCCGGGGATGTTATAAATCACCACGGGCAGCGGCTCGACAGCCTTGGCCAGGGCTAGGAAGTGCTGGAACTGGCCCTCCTGCGAAGGCTTGTTGTAGTAGGGATTGGCCGACAGCACCGCGGCCACACCGCGAACCTGCTTGAGCTTGCCGGCCATTCGCACCAACGTACGAGTGTTGTTCTGCGTGCACCCTGCCCACACCGGCACGCGGCCGCCAGCCGTCTCCGCCACCAGGGTGACCGTCCTCAGCCACTCGTCCTCGTCCAGCGTGGCCGCCTCGCCGGTTGACCCGCAGGCCACCAGAAAGTCGATGCCCGACTCAATCTGCCAGTTCACCAGCGCCTTCAGCGCCGCTTCGTCAATCGATCCATCCGCCCGGAAGGGCGTAACGATTGCTGTACCGCAACCTGTGGTTTCCATAAGAAATGAGTGTATAACGAACGGGGTAACCGCGTCCGGCTTACAGGAGTGTGCAAAATATGCTTGCGTGAGCAGCGGAGAAAGCATATATTCTCGACGACCGATGAATCACGCGGTCACAGTACCGGAAGGAGAAAGTCATGAAGGTCAATTGTGGTGGAAACAAGGAATTCAAACTAACACGGCGCTGGTTTGCGCCGCTGTCGGATCGCGGCTTCATATGTGTGGGAATCCTGGGCTGTATTCTCGTAATGCTGACAATCCCAGTCTTCGCTCAGAACAAAAACCCATGCAAAGAAGCTAACGATCAGAAATGCGGCATTATCAAGGGCTGCAAGGTGGCTGGCCACGGAGTTGCAGTGGGCACGCCATTCACATTTACCCACTCCGATCCATACACATCCGGCACGGACACGCTTCTCGCGGGCCCCGCGCCCGGCGGCTACTGCAAGCATGGCGATCCTCTCCCCATAGGCACAAATATGGTGATCAAAGAGACGCCTATCCCGGCAGGCCTCTCTGTGTCGAACATCACTGTAACACCGGCTTCTCAACTGGTTAGCATGAACCTGAGCGCCGGCACGGTCACGGTCAAAATCGGTCCCGGCGTCACCGAGGTGACGTATACCAACCATTCACTCAAGAGCGGCTATCTTGAGATCTGCAAGCAGGGGGTGGCAGCCACCGCGCCAATGACTGGCAACTTCGCCTTCACAATCCAGGGAGTTATGGGAACTATTGTTGTTCCGGCAGGCTACTGCTCGCCGCCAATCGAAGTGCCGGCCGGTCCAGTGATCATCACAGAAACTTCGATGCCTGGCATCCAATTGGCATCCTGCACCGCCTTTCCAGCAAGCAATGGCCCCTGTCAAGTAACCGGGCCTTGGACCGTGAAGGTGGATGTTGTTGCAGGCGACCTCTCTACACAGACCATCGTCACCATCACCAATAAGGTTGCTGGCACTAAACCCAAATAACCCAATTCATACGCCCGTGTCGCACCTGCGGCACGGGTTCCTTTTGCCCGCAATGCCGCTGCTGAGACGATGTGTAGGGCGGCGGAATGTGCGGCGGGATCAGGCTGTATGCTCGAAGCAGTTCGATTCTTTTGTCCACGCGATGCGCTACACGACACAATATCTGCTTTCGGCTCTGGCAGCGGCGCAGTTTCCCGCGACGGATGCGCCGGAGGTCGCGTTTCTGGGCCGCTCCAATGTGGGCAAATCAAGCCTGCTGAACAAGCTGGTGGGTGAAAAGGCGGCTAAAGTTTCGCAGACGCCGGGCCGGACGCGGGCCATCAACTTTTTTACGTTATTGGACTCGGGCCGCCGGACGAAGCTAGTCTTTGCCGACCTTCCCGGCTACGGCTATGCAAAGATCTCCAGGTCGATCACTGTGACCTGGCCGTCGTTCATTGAGCCTTACTTGGCGATGCGTTCGACGCTGAAGCTGTGTGTCTGCCTGGTGGACTCGAACGTGCCCGCGCAACAGAGTGACCGGCAGTTGATCGACTGGCTGCGGGCCGCGGGACGCGAGTTTGTCGTGGTGGCCACCAAGATTGACCGCCTCAGCGGCAACCAGCGCACGCGCAACCTGCTGGCGCTGAAACAGGGTTTGGAACTGGACGCAATTCTGCCTGTCTCGGCCAAAACCGGTTATGGGTTGAAGGAACTGTGGGCGAGGATTGAGGTGGCGGGCGGTTAAGGGACTGCTGATTTAGTTGAAGAACTGATTCAGAGAGGCTTCGGCGGCGAGATTAAGTACCACTGCGAAGTCATCGCGCGGATTTGAGATACCTCTACGTTAACGCCGATCTCACCGCTGGCCACCTGCTCCCAAACCCGCTTCTGAAATCTCTCTGCAGTGCTTTCATCGCAGCGCAGCAGGCGAGAACCCGGCGCCATCCGTCCTAGGTAACGCGAGGCCAGGCGGAGCCATCGGCTGCCTGGCGCGACGACTGCTGGATTCGGATCAGAACAGAGGCAATCGTAAGCGAGAGCATCGAGTTTGGGCATCCATTGTGCCGGTGCGGATGTGGCGCTCCAGTCAAGCAGCACCTGGTGATCATCGGGATGGATAGCCACAACCGGCCGCGCGACCTGGCTGAGGAAGGCGGCGAACTCCGCAGCGGGCGCGGAGCGCGTCGGCAGCAGATCGGGCAGCACGCCGCGCTCGAGCAGTAGACAGGTGAAATCCGCTTCATTAAGTTTGGATTCCAAGGCCAAGCAGACAGCAGCCGTAGTTTGTTTGCGAATCTCGTTCTTAAGAATGCGCAATGCCTCGTCGAGCGAGGTGACGAGAAAGTCTATGACGCCGTCGCGAATGGCCTGCTTGCCGGCTGCTGCATCTGCCGAAACAGCCAGCGAAGCTGCGCCGGCGATGTTGGCCGCCACCAGTAGGGCGCGCGCTTTGGCGTCGAGTTGGCCAGCGTACAACAGTTTCCCGCCCAGGCTGGGTTCCGCGGCCAGGCTGGGGCCTGCGGCCAGGATAAGGCCGGCATAGAAGCTCTCAACAATACGGACGAACTCGCGCGGGTGGGGCTTGCAATGCAACGTGGAAATCATGATAGGGCATCCGGTAAAACTATCGCAGCATTCACCAGGTGGAGTAGGGTTGACCGCCTGTGCTCAGCTCCTGCGAGCCGGAGTGCACGTCGTCGATGCCGGGTTCGGTCTGGTCCACCGAGTACAGCGCTCCATTCGAATCCGTAACCCATGTGTCCTTGGAGTGAGTAAAAGGATCCTCGGGGACAGCCTTGAGGTAGCCGTCCGTGATAAGGTCTTCAAGCGACTGCGGCGCCTTCTGCTTGTCCATGGTGTAGGAGTCGATCGCCGCTCGCATCACGTGCAGGTCTTCCTTGAGTACCGCTTCCCTGGCTTGCTTGATGGCGCTGATATAAAGAGGCACAGCGATCATGATGAGCGTAGATATAATCGCCATCACGATGATCAGTTCGATCAGCGTAAAGCCCGCGTCATGTTTGCGAATCCTGCTCACTGAATCCTCTGTTTCAGCGGGATAGCCCGCTAGCTCCGTTTCCATCCTACCAGTCAGAATACTTTGTTCCATCCAGGGCCGTGCCCGTGGACTTGGAGTACACGTCAAAGACGCTTTGCCCGCCAAAGGAGGTCGAAGTTGGATCGTCCTGCATGGAGCGCAA
Organism: Occallatibacter sp.; assembly: GCA_050012015.1. Lineage (GTDB taxonomy): Bacteria > Acidobacteriota > Terriglobia > Terriglobales > Acidobacteriaceae > Telmatobacter. The sequence goes on from JBEKHZ010000004.1 coordinate 351,122, forward strand.
TCCCCACTCCGCCTTGCCGGTCATGGGATCTACGGGAATGCGGCGCAGGAACTTCACCTTTTTCCCCTGTATATCGACGCCATTGACTAACGTCTCCAGGTCGGGTGGATAGCCCTGGCTGTCGAGCTTCACCTGGAATGCGTTTCTGTCGGCTGCGTCTTTATATTTGTCGATTGCGTCACGCATCATCCACAGGTCGTAGCGCAGGTAGCGCTCGTTCTGGCGCTTTACCTGGAAGCGGGCGACGGGCAAGGCGACTGAGGCGAGGATGGCGAGAATCGCCACGGTCACAATCAGCTCGACCAGCGTAAGTCCGCGCTCGCCGGGACGGACAGTGCGGATTAGCCGGACTTCCTTTATCGCTACGAGCCTCATTGGCCTACTTCACCTGAATGTTGATGCGCGCTCCCTCGGCTGTTAGGTACTGCTGAGTGCTGTTGACCGCGCTGGGCCGGGTAATGACGACAACGCTCTCTCCGGCTGACTTGGCCTGGAAAGTGAGCACGCAGACCACCCCTGCTCCGTTTACGCCTGCCGCTCCCGGTGGAAGGGAAGCGTTGATGTTGATAGTGCCGGGCCCGTCATCGCGGTGCACCAGCGCTACCGCTTGCCCGTTGCGGCCCAGAAAATCACCATTGTCAACGTTGAGCAATGAAAGTGCGGTTGGATTATAGGTAATCTGCAAGGGAACAGAAGCGATATCAATTCCTCCGGTCAGCACCACGGAGATCTGGAAGGTGGCGCCGGGGGCCACCTGCGCGGGCTGCTGAATCAACGCGAATTTCACGTTGGACTGTGAAGGCGTGGATGCTGGCGGGTTGGCCGGAGCGGGGTTTCCGGTGGTCTCCGCGGCCTGGCGCAACTGGTCCAGCGCGGCCGGGGCTGCGGCCAGAGCGCTTTGTCCGGGAACCGTGCCCACGCTGGGCTTGATGCTGGAAGTCGGAGGCGCCGGGGTCGCCGGAGTGGTCGCAGGCTTCGCTTCTGGATTAGGACTGGCGCCTTCAGCCGGAGTGTGGCGTAACTCGATCGATGTACCCGAGCCGGTGTCGACAGTGCGCAGGTTCAACTGCTCCAGAGATTGCGAACGAACCACGTGCGGCACCACCAGGAAGACCAGTTCGTCGTCGGAGATAGTGTGATCCTTGGAGCCGAAGATGTACTTGAGAATGGGAATCGAACCCAGGCCGGGGATGCCGGTTGAGTTCGTCGACTCCTGTTTGTTCTGAATGCCGCCCAGGATGCTGGCCTCGCCCTCGCGCAGCCGGATTACCTGGTCTACCACGCGCTGCGAGATGATGGGCTCGGTAACGCCGCTGATGGTCACCGAGCCGCTCTGCGAGGTGACCTCGATCTTGATTTTGAGCGTGACATCGCGATCGAAATGAACAGTCGGCGTCATCTCGATATTCACGCCTACGTCCTGGTACTGGAACTGCGTGTTGACCAGAGAGCTGACCAACGCGGTGGCGGCGCCGGTCTGGTAGGAGCCGGTGGCGATGGGGATCTTGGAGCCGATCTTCATGGTCGCTTTCTGCCCGTCGGTGGCCCGGATGCGGGGATTCTGCAGAATTTTCGTATTGGTGTCGGTGAGCAGCAGGTTGGCCGTGGCCGAACCCACGGTTACAGCAAAATCCGTTGCCTTCAGGTGGGCCAGATTGTAGAGCGTCAGGCCCGCCGCGGCTGATGCCACGCTGGTCGTCGAGGTGGTTGTGCTGGTTGAGCTGGTGCTGGTGGAGGGCTGCTGCAGCGAGACTCCCACGCTGCTGGGCCAGGCGATGCCCAGGGTTCTCTCCCAGTTCTTGCTCACCTCCAGGACGGCGATGTCCACCACCACCTCCGGGCGCGCCTTATCCAGGTCGTTGATGAGTTTTTGCACCAGCAGCAACTCGTCTGGAGTTCCGCGAACCACAATGGCATTTTGGCTGGGCACGCCGAAGGCCTTCACGTTGGGCATCAGATTGCGAATGGCGGTATTGACATCGGTCAGGTCGCTCTGCTGCCACGCATTCGACAGATAGAAGGTCTGAACAGCCTGCTCATCGAGCTCGGTGTGGCGGGCGCGGGTGTTGGCAGCAACAAAAAGCGTGTTTTCGGTGACCGGCCTCCAGAAAGTATTGGAGATGGTGCCCACAATGCGCAGCGCATCGAGCAGTGAGACGTTGTTCAAATCCACCTGGATGCGCTTGGAGGTGTAATCCGGGTCAAACATGACATTGACGCCGGCGGCTTTGCCGATAGCCTGGTAGACCATCTTGGAGTCTTCCTGGATGTGCAGGGTGAGCGGCTCGTTGGAGACCGGTCGCAGGACAGCCGGGGGAGCCATGGTTTCCAGGTTCTCCTCTTTGCCCTCGGGCTGGATAAGGCTGGTCTCGGAGACTGGGGCTGTCTCTCCATGCTTCTTTCGCACCCGGGCGATGGCCTGCTGCGCGGCCTCGTTGCTGGGGTCGATCTCGGTGGCGTGCAGAAACTCTGACAGCGCTCCCTGCTCGTTGCCCGCATCCAACAGCTTCTGTCCCTTGGTAACGTGCGCGGCCGAAGCGGTAATCCGCACGCGATACATGGCGGCTCGGTATTGCACGTCCTTGGGAGCCTTGGCGTAGGCTTTCTGGTAGTTGTCAAGGGCTGCGTCGTAGTCCTCGCGCGCCTCGGCGGTCTGGCCGCGCTTGAAAAAAGTGTTGGCCGACTGAGCGTGCAGGGCTACGCAGGACAGGCTGAAGATCGCCAAAACGGCAAGAAGCTCTATCCGGAAAATGGTTCCTGAATAAACGGATCTGGAGGCGGCCTGTGCTTGTATGCGGCTTTTCATCGAACTCCCCGGCGTCTTCACTGGACCACACTGCTCATAGGGCTCATGGGGGCTGCCTTGGCTGCCCCAGACGCGCATCTTGACGCAACTTCGATGGGTGAATCTATTCATTCAACAATGCCTCATTCTAACAAAACCGTGCCAATGCTAGGATTGAGATTCGAGGAGGCTTGCCGATGGCCCGCCAATCCAGCCATGTGATCGCCCGGCCGGCCAGCCCCGGCCCGCAAAAGACTGCCAAGCCTCGCGACCCGGTAGCCTCGGGCGAGCGGGACGCCGCGCACAATCGCCAGGCCAGCCACAACTACTTTCTCCTCGAAAAGTTCGAGGCCGGCGTCAGCCTCCGCGGCACCGAGGTCAAGTCCATCCGCGAGGGCAAGGCCAATCTCAAGGACTCCTACGGCCTCATCCAGAACGGCGAGGCCTTCCTCCTCAACCTGCATATTGGCCCCTACTCCCACGGCAACATCTCCAACCACGATGCCACCCGCACCCGCAAGCTGCTCCTGCACAAGACAGAACTTCGCAAGCTACTCTCCAAGACGCAGATCAAGGGCCACACGCTCATCCCCACCCGACTCTACTTCCGCAATGGCCGGGTCAAATGCGAACTGGCCGTGGCTAAGGGCAAGCAGGACTGGGACAAGCGGGAGACCGAAAAGCGCCGCGAGGCCGACCGCGATGCCCGCGCCGCCGTTAACGCCAGCAAGCATAAGATGGGACGGTAGAGCAGTTCCCAATATATTAAGCCGTTCCAAATTAAAACGCTCACCCTCAGAAAACGGGCTCTCACCCAACCTTGCGGTCGTAGCATTGCTATTCTCCTCTTACGCCCACCTCGAGGAGAGACGAAATGTACAAAATTACCAAGGAAAAATTCGGATTTCAACTCACATTTGGAAACATCATCAGCCTTGAGGAGATGAACCTCTGGCTGGAAGAGTCCAAGAAAGCTCTGGCCGGGGCGTATAAACCCTTCGGCGTTCTGATCGATATGCGGACTCTGAGGCTTCTCCAGCCCGATGTGCAGAAGGTGATGGTGGAAGGACAAGGACTCTATAAGAATTCTGGCATGGAGCGCAGTTGCGTCATCCTCGCGTCGGCCATTCTCACCATGCAGTTCGAGCGCCTGGCAAAGGAGTCGGGGATCTACGCCTTCGAGCGTTACATTAACGCCGCAGCGCATCCTGACTGGTACGCCAAAGCTGTAGGTTGGATCCAAAACAAGATCGACCCCGGCCTATAGTCTGCTGGATTCCCGCGGAAAATCACTGGACGATTCAATGGAAACTCAGCGGATCACTTCAATTTCGATCACTAGAGAGATACGTTCAGAAGCGTGCAGGCGTGTGGGCTCCCGTCCGTTCGTGAGCTTTTGATACCTGACCCCTACATTAATGAAATAATGAAAAATATGCGGACCCAACTGTCTATTACTCCCCCCTCCCAAATCGAAACCGAACTCCTGGCCGTTCTGGCCTTCGACACTCAGACCGACAAAGCTGCTGATGCTAAGCCCCAGTCCGTTATTCTGACCGCCGATCAGGCCGTACAGACTGCCGCTGCCGCTGTTCTGGCCAGCGGCGAGTTTAAGGCAGGCGCCAACGAGACGGCGCTGCTGCATACCCCCGCGGGCCTGGCCGCCAAGCGCCTCCTCCTCGTTGGCCTGGGTAAGCAGGCCAAAGCCAACGCCAACTCCGTACGCTCCGCCGCCGGAACCGCCGTCCGCTTCATCAAGCCGCGCGGCATTCGCGAGCTGGTTCTTGCCCTGCCTGAAAGCGACTCCAAGACGTTGCCCCACACAGCGAGTGTGAGAGCCGCCGTCGAGGGGGCGTTAGTAGGCGACTTCGATTCCGACACCTATCGCAGCGAGCGCAAGGACCAGAGCGTGGAGTCGTTCACCCTGGCCGTGCCTGCCAAAGCCGACAAAATCGCGATAGAGACCGCCTTTGCTGAAGCCATCATCATCGGCGAGAGCCAGAACTTCGCCCGTTCGCTGGTCAACGAGCCGGGCAACAAGCTCACCCCCACGCTGCTTGGGGCACGCGCCGCGCAGATGGCCGCCGAAGCCGGCCTCGGCTGGGAGGTCCACTCCACCGAAAAGCTGCGCGAGCTGAAGATGGGCGCATTCCTGAGCGTGGCGCAGGGCTCCGCGGAACCGCCCGCCCTCATCGTCCTGCGCTACGAACCCATAGGTGTGACCAGCGGCCCGGTTCTCGGTCTCGTCGGCAAGGGCATCACCTTCGACTCCGGCGGCATCTCCATCAAGCCCTCCGACAAAATGGAAGAGATGAAAACCGACATGGCCGGCGGCGCGGCCATGCTCGGAGCCATGCGCGCCATCGCCCTGCTCAAGCCAAAGGTGCGCGTCATCGCCGTCATCTGCGCCGCGGAAAATATGCCCTCCGGAACCGCGCAAAAACCCGGCGACGTGCAGACGGCGATGCCATTTTCTCCGGATAAACCCGGAAAATCCATCGAGATCATCAACACTGACGCGGAAGGCCGCCTGGTCCTGGCCGACGGCCTCACCTACGCGCGCCAGCTCGGCGCAACCCACCTGATCGACGCCGCCACCCTCACCGGCGCATGCGTCGTCGCTCTCGGCCACGTCAACGCCGGCGCTTTTTCCAACGACGACGACGCCTGGGCCAAGTTCGACGCGGCACTCGCCATTTCCGGCGAAAAGTTCTGGCGCTTGCCGCTGGGCGAGGAGTACGCCGAAATGATCAAATCCGACATCGGCGACATCAAGAACACCGGCGGACGCTGGGGCGGCGCTTGCACAGCAGCCGAGTTCCTAAAGGTTTTCGTCGAAGACACTCCCTGGATTCACCTCGACATCGCCGGCCTGGCATGGTCGGAAGAGTCTAAGCCCTACATCGCCAAAGGTCCCAGCGGCGTTGGAGTGCGCTCGATTCTGGAATGGGTGAGGTCATACTAGAGTGTGTTTCATAAACTCGCTTTGTATCAGGGCACGACTTCAGTCGTGCCAAAAGGGGCATCAAAACAAAGGGTTTTAACCCCTGAGGGAATGCAAACAATACATGGCTGCCATTTATGAAAGATGCTCTAGTGTATTGCGTCGTAAATAGCTTTACACATTCGCGACCAGCGTTATTGAGATTGACGGCAGGTTATGCGTGTGATATAATACTAAAGATATGTTTAACGAGACTCTGACTATGGACAGTGTGTATCTGGTTGGCACGATCATCACTGGACGCGATAGCAAGAACTGTTCCTTTAGGACGTCTGAACTTTCGGGAAGCATAACTTCTCGGATGTTCACTGGACGAACAAACTAACGCCGGCAACCGGCGGTTGACGTTAGTCTGTCCTCAGGAGTTCATCGCCATTTATCAGTTTGCAGAAAGGATGATCAAGGATGAAACAAGCGGATTACAAGCTCTCTCAAGTTAGCGTTGTTATGCTGGGGGTTCACGATGTGACGCGCGCTCTGGCGTTCTATCGCGACAAGCTGGGCATGGAGGTTCAGCGTGAGATTCCTGGTTTCGCATTCCTGAACGCTGGCGCGGTCACCTTGTGCCTCAGCGAACCTGCGGCCAAAGTCCGTGGCCAGGTTGCCGGCGCCGGCGAGGTCGTCTTCTCTGTTGAGGATGTAACCGCCGCCTATCAAACGTTGCGCGATAAGGGCGTCCAGTTCACCCACGAACCGCGAAACATCACGCCCACTATGAGGGTTGCTAACTTCGATGACCCTGACGGCAACCACCTTTCCATCTATGGGTCATAATTGAAACTCCACTGAGAATCCGAAGAACCGAAAGTATGTCGATTGATATCAATTGTGTTATCGAGTAAACGCTCTGCAGAGCAACGCCGATTTACTCCTACTTACTGCAAGCGAGGCAGTCAGGCGCTTGCGTCATTACCATACTTATGTCGTCAGTTATAAGCCGGAGTAATCCTGACGAAGGTCGCCAAATGTAAAGAATGGTTAAAGTGCCGCGCTTGGTCCTTCTATGAGAAGGCCCTGACTTACAGCCTTCCTCACATCGCCTCCGGGCTTTCAATCCCCAGCCAGCTCAGCGCAAGCACCAGCTCGCGCAGCGCCATCGCCGCTGTCGCCAACAAGAATATCTTCCGGCTCGGGTCTTCCTCGGTCAGAATGTGGTGCTTGTGATAGAAGTTATTAAACTCCTGTGCTAACTGGAATGCATGCTTGGCTAAGTAAGCCGGCTCTGATGTCGCAATGCACTGCTCCAGCACCAGCGTCCGCCGCGCGGCCCGCAGCCACAACGCCCAGATATCTTCCGCGGCCTCGCCTTCGAGATAGGAACCTAATTCCGATAACCCCGCTAACTCCGCTTTTCCTGCTATCTTCGCTAACTCCGCTTCCGGCGTTGTCCCACCCTTGCGGAAGATGTTCCTCGCTCGTACCACGGCGTACTGTATATATGGTCCAGTCTCGCCCTCGAAGCTCAGCGCCTCCTTGAAATCAAAAGCAATCACCGAGTTGCGCGTGAACTTGAGCATGAAGTAGCGCAACGCGCCAATCGCAATTTGCTCGGCAATCTGCTGGCGTTCCGCTTCGTCGCGCCCGGTCTGCCGCGCGTCCACCTCGGCACGCGCTGCGGCAATCAACTTGTCAATTAAATCATCTGCCTTGACGCCGAAGCCCTTCCGCCCCTTGATCTCGATGTACGGCCGCGCCATATCCTCCGCGGAAACCTCGTAGCCCAACTCCACTGCGCAGCGCGGCGTTAGTGCCACCATCTCGTAACTGAAATGCGTATAGCGGTCGGCCTGCTCCGTGTGTCCCATGCCGCGCAGCGCCTGAATCACGTTAGCCTGCGGATCGCTCTGTCGCGCGTCGATAACGTTATAAATCGCCTGCGCTCCGCCAAAGTGCGGATGGGGCTGCGCGCCCTTTTCTGTTGAAATCCAACATTCGTGGCCAGGGTAGGAAAAGAACGGCTTGTAACCAAAATCCTTGCCCAGCAGGCCAAACTTCCATAAGTGATAGGCAATATCCTTGCCTACGTAAGTGACTGTTCCATTCGAGCGAACAATCACTTTTGCATCTTCATCTGTTTCGTCTTCGGTCGTCTCCGCGCCGGGGCGCGTCATCACCCAGCAGCCCTTGTTCTTGCCTTCGGTCTCAAAGTAGAGCACGCCAGTCTTCTTGAGCTGCTCGAAGGCCGCTTCCCAGAACTTCAGGTGCAGAATCTCGCTCTCGCGAGGCAAAAAGTCGTACTCGATGCCCAGCCGCTGCATGGTTTCCAGGTGCCGCCGCAACACCGCCGTCGAAATCAGCTCAGCAACCTCAGCCGTCTCGTTGCCGCCGCGCTCCAGCTCGTGCAGATTCGCATAGCGCAACTTCTTTCGAGCTTCATTCTCTTCCGCTGTCCCGCTGGTGTACCACTGCGAGGTCTTCGCGTAGAGATCCCAACAGTAATAATCAATCCGCCGTCCCTCATCCTTCAGTTCTGAAAGTAGTTGCCTGACCTCAGCCAGCGATTTTCCTTCGAGGTGCAAAAATCCAACCACCACATCGGCCACCTGCACGCCGGTGTTGTCGATGTAGTTCTGCACGTCTACTTTCTGCCCAGCGGCACGCAGCAGGCGGACAAACGTGTCGCCCAGAATCGCATTGCGCAGGTGGCCGATATGCGCGGCCTTGTTGGGGTTGATGCTGGTGTGTTCGACGAGCGAGTGAATCCCCGACGCCTCCTGCGATCCGGCCTCCATCGCGGCCGTCATGCGCACGCCGGCGGCCCGATCCAGCCGTGCATTGATATATCCCGCACCAGCAATCTCAAAAGAGGTAAAACCGCGGAGCGGGCCCAGCGCGGCCACAATCTCCTGCGCAATCACCTTGGGCGCCTTGCGCAGCTTGCGGGCCAGCTCAAACGCAATGGGCGTGGCCAGTTCGCCGAACTTCAACTCCGGCGGAATCTCCAGGGGAATCGTCTCAAGCTGCAAATCGTATTTTGCTGCAAGAACCGCGCGAAGATGCTCCGCGAGCCGTTTTTGCAATTCCAGGTACACGTTGTTGGGCCTCAGAAATCCTTGATTTTCTAGGTGATTTTACCACCTGCAGCGGGGCTCTCGAAAAGCACCTGCGGTGGAGCTGATGCGGCTTCGTCGCCTTATAGCAGAAGTTGATCGAGATTCGTCGTCCCTTGGCCACCCGGCTCATATTTGAGGATAAATGCCGTAAGATGGAGAGTAATGCGACTTGCACCCGGGATGTTTTCGCGGGTGAAAGTGCGGTAGCACACAAGCCTATGACAAATTCTGCATCCAATTCATCCCGCTATTACCTGACCACGCCCATCTACTATGTGAACGCGCGGCCACACCTGGGCCACGCCTACACGACCATCGTCTGCGACGCCATTGCGCGGCGAAAGCGTGCCTTGGGTATCGACACGTTTTTCCTCACCGGCACCGATGAGCACGGGCAGAAAATTGAGCGCTCCGCGGCGATCTCAGGACGCACGCCCCAGGAGTTTACCGCCGCGATCGCAGGCAGGTTTCGTGGTCTGTGGGACTCTTTGGGCCTGAGCTACGACGATTTCATCCGCACCACCGAGGAGCGCCACAAGCGCGGTGTGCAAAAGTTGTTTGCCACGCTGCGCGACCGTGGCTTCATCTACAAAGGCTCCTACACCGGTCAGTACTGCGTGAGCGATGAGCTGTATGTTGACGGCCCCGCCGGCACAGTCTGCCCCGACTGCGGCCGCGTGACGGAAACCGTCAGCGAGGAGAATTATTTCTTCAAGCTCTCGGCCTTCGAACGCAAGCTGCTGGAGTTTTACGAGGCCAACCCCGGTTTCATGGGCCCAGAGTCGACGCGCCGCGAGGTGATCTCCTTTGTGCGCGGCGGTCTCCGTGATTTATCCGTGAGCCGGACGAGTTTTACCTGGGGAATTCCGGTTCCCGGCGACGAAAAGCATGTAATTTACGTATGGCTCGACGCGCTGGCAAACTACATCACGGCTCTCGGCTATGGCTCCGACGATCCTGCCGACAAGGCGCGCTTTGAAAAATTCTGGCCGGCGGATCTGCACCTCATCGGCAAGGAGATCAGCCGCTTCCACTGTGTTTATTGGCCTGCGTTCTTGATGGCTGCCGGCATTCCGCTGCCGCGTTCGGTGATGGCCAATGGCTGGCTGCTCTTCGACCAGGGCAAGATGTCCAAGTCGCGCGGCAACATCGTTCGCGCAGAGACGGTGCAGGAAGTCCTCGGCGCGGATGCACTACGCTACTTCCTACTCAGGGAAATTCCCTTCGGCCAGGACGGTGGCTTTTCCTTTGATGCCCTGGTCCAGCGTTATAATGGCGATCTCGCCAACGGCTATGGCAACCTGGTCAGCCGCGTGGTTAACATGGTGCACAAGTACTTCGCTGGAGTGGTGCCCAAGACCGGCGCGGAAACTTCCGCGGAAATCTCTTTGCGCGAGTGTGCGGAGCGTACCATCTCCGCCTTCGGTCCAGACTTCGACGAACTGAACTTCTCTGATGCACTCAAGTCTCTGTGGGTTTTAGTAGCAGAAACCGATGGCTACCTGACCACCAACGCGCCCTGGAAGAAGCCCGCCGACCGCTCCGAAGCCGACCACGCTGCTCTGCAAGCCCGCGTTTTGGCCACCGCCGCCGAAGCCATTCGCATCATCACTGCGCTGGTCTATCCCATCATGCCGGATTCTGCCGCCAAGGTCTGGCGGCAGCTTGGCCAGGGCGAGATTGCCATCGCCGCAAAGAAATCATTTTTAACAAATCTCACCTGGGGCGGGTTGAAGGCAGGGACTCGGTTTGCCGAGCCCGCGCCGCTATTTCCCCGCGCGGAAAAGGGTGCCATCGACCGTATGCAAAACATCGAAGATCAAAACAGCTCGAGCGCAGTGGAAGCTACAAGCCAGCAAAAGATTGCTGCCAAAGCTGTTGACGCTCCCAATGCGAGCGCAACCACTGCTCCTGCTCCGGCTCCTGCGAAAGCAGCAAAGGCCAAAGCTCCTGTGGCTCCCATCGCAGCTTCCGGAGCGGTAGGTCAGAGCTTCAGCCCTGACAAGCATCCAGTTAAATCGACGGGGGCTTTAGCCCCTGAGGTAAGCACTTTGGAGAACACACCGACAGCTCCCGCCTCGTTGCAGGCGCCTAAAACCGATACCACGCCCGCCGGCGAGCAGCACTTGGCGCCGATGCTGGCAGCGGCGGAGCAGCAGTTGGCCCCACCACAGGAGCCGCAAAAGATCAGCATCGACGATGTGCTCAAGGTTGATCTGCGCGTGGCGCAAATCCTTGTCGCCGAGCGCGTTCCCAAGGCCGATAAGCTGCTCCGCCTGGAGGTCGATCTGGGCTACGAGAAGCGGCAGATTCTCGCCGGCATCGCCCAGTATTACGAGCCGGAAAAGCTCGTTGGCCGCAAGATCGTCATCGTCGCCAACCTCGCACCGCGCATGATGCGTGGCCTGGAGTCAAACGGCATGCTGCTGGCCGCATCCTTGCCCGATGGCGCGCCGATACTGGCCGGATTCCTCGAAGAAGTTCCGCTCGGCGCGCGGCTGAAGTAGGCACCTGCGGTGCGACTCTCGAAAAGCGCCTGCGGAGGGGCAGACGCCTTCGGCCGCCGGAACATAATGGCAATCGTGCAATGAACCCGCTGGAGGCCCACACAGTGCTGATTGATTCTCACGCCCACCTGGACAGCCCGCGCTACTCCATCGACCGCGAGGCAATGTTGCGCCGCGCTTGGCAGGCGGGCGTGGGAGCGGTGCTTGCTATCGGCATCGGCGAAGAGCCATCCCAGATGCACCAGGCGTACGATATTTGCCGCCAGTTCAACGGCCAACCGGGCATTCCGAAGCTCTATGCCAGCGCGGGCGTCTATCCGCACTACACCCCAGAAATTAACGACGGCATTCTCGCCAAACTCGACAGCCTGCTGGCCGAGCCGGAGGTCATCGCCTGCGGCGAAATCGGACTGGACTACTACCACGAAGGCGCGCCGCATGCGACCCAGCGCAAGGGCCTCATCCGCCTGCTGGAAATAGCCGCCGCTCGCAAGCGCCCCATCCTCATTCATTGCCGGCCGAAGGACAACACCACCAACGCCTGGGACGATCTCTTTGAGATTCTTGAGGCCCACTGGCGGCCCATCGGCCTCGGCGGCATCATGCACTGCTTCGGCGGCAACTACGAACAGGCCGCCCGCTCGCGTGATCTGGGTTTCCTCGTTTCCTTCGCCGGCAATCTGACCTATCCCAAGGCCCAGCCGCTCCGCGACGTGGCCGCGCGGCTGCCGTTGGACGGGCTGTTAGTCGAAACCGACGCGCCTTGGCTCGCTCCAGCGCCCTATCGAGGCAAGCGCAACGAGCCGGCCTGGGTGAGCCTTACGGCGCAAACTTTGGCTGGGCTGCACGACGTTTCAGAAGAGGAAATCGCCCGGGTTACGACGAAAAACTTCAATCGGCTGTTTGACCTCAAGCCGGACGTGGGAAACTGATATTGGTACTGTGCAGGGAACAATTGCAGCAACGTTCGCCCTCCGTGCAGTAGCGGCAGAACGATTTTTGGGGGTGAGAACCATGGCCCTGGACAATTCATTCGACATCGTCAGCAAGGTGGATATTCAGGAGGTCCGCAACGCCATCGACCAGGCGCTGAAGGAGATTCGCCAGCGATTCGACCTGAAGGACTCCCACTCGGAGGTCAAGCTGGAGGGCAATGACGCCATCCAGTTGGCATCCGACGGCGAGTATCACCTGGAAGCGGTCAAGGATATCCTCTGCCAGAAACTGGTCAAGCGAGGCGTCCCGCTGAAGAATCTGACCTATGGCAAACTGGAGCCCGCGCTGGGCAAGAGCGTCCGCCAAAAGATCAGCCTGCAGCAGGGCATTCCCGTGGAAAAGGCCAAGGAGATCGTTCGCCTGGTGAAGGACGCAAAAAAGAAGGCGCAAGTCACCATCATGGGCGATACAGTCAGAGTATCAAGCAAAAACCGCGACGAGCTGCAGGCCATCATCGCGCTGCTGCGCGGCAAAGAGATGGGGCTGGAGTTGCAGTTCACCAATTACCGCACGAATTAGCGTTGTTCCAGGATGGACAAGGCGGGTTTTCAACCCATCCATCGATCTCTTGAGGTATTCTTTTCAGAGATTAGTGAGCGGCACGATTCGGAGAACTTTTGAGCACACTGGCGATAGCGACGACAAAAGAGGTTTTCGAGCTGCTGAGGGATGACCTTGTGGCCATCGAGCAGGAGCTTAGCCGCGACTCCGCCTCCGGCGTCAGCACCATCACGGAGATTGCCGAATACCTCAGAAGCGGCGGCGGCAAGCGCATCCGTCCATCCCTGCTGCTGCTCTCTGCGCACGCGCTCGGCTACTTCGGCCAGGCCGCCATTCGCCTGGGCGCGGTGGTGGAAATGGTTCACACCGCCACGCTGGTTCACGACGACATCATCGACGGCGCCGACACCCGCCGCGGCCGGCCTTCCGCGAATACTACATGGGGCAACGAAAAATGCGTCCTGGCCGGCGACTGGCTCTACATGCAGGCCTTCAAGGTGGCTCTGGATGAAAAGAGCCTGCGCGTGCTCGACCAGCTGATCGCCCTGACTCAACAGATGGTCGAGGGCGAGCTGCTGCAGATCCAAAAGCTGGGCCGCGCCGTCAGCGAGGCCGAGTACTACGACCTCATCTATCGCAAGACCGCCTGCCTCTTCTCGGTCTCCATGCGCCTGGGCGCGTTGCTGGCCGATGCCCCCGAGACCCTGGAGACGAGCTTGGCCGCCTATGGCCGCGCTGTCGGTCTGGCCTTTCAGATTGTGGACGACGTGCTCGACCTGACAGCTACCGAAGAGGTTCTGGGCAAGCCCGTGGCCAGCGACCTGCGCGAGGGCAAGGCAACGCTGGCCGTGATCCACTCCATCGACCACGGCACGGCCGCCGACCGCCAGACCATCCAGAGAGTTTTAGAGGACCGCAGCTTCGAGCGCGTCAGCCGCGAGCGGATTCAGGCGATTCTGGCGCGCAACGGCTCGGTGGAGTACGCCATGAGCGTCGCCGACCGCTACGCCGAGCAGAGCCGCCAGGCTCTGGCTTCGTTGCCGGACTCCGAGTATAAGCGCGCCTTGCTCTGGGTGCCGGATTTCGTCGTCGCGCGGGAGAAGTAGCGGCTTAGCGACGGGCAGTTTTTCTTACGCGTCCTGCATAATCGTTCCCTGGTGGTAGACAATCTTCCATCCTTCCGCCGTGCTGCGCCAGATCGTGGCCCGGCGTGTCAGCCGCTGGTGGTCCTGGAGCAGCGTGTAAGTCAGCAGATAGGTGTCCTCGCTCAATCTGTGGCAATGAATGTCGCGCGTCTCCCAGACGTCAGCGTGGGGAACGGAAAAACGCTCTTCCAAACCGTCCAGCACAGACTGCCGGGAGTAGCGGCGGCCGCTCGCGCCGGTCTCCCAGTAATCCTCCGCCGTCATGCGCTCGAAGTCGGCACGTGTGGTTCCGAATTCGGGGTGATGAAAGATCGGCTCGCGGCGGGAGAGCTCGGCGAGCACGCCTTGCAGTTCAGGTGAGGTCGTGAGAGTGGGTTCCAGCTTTTGAATCCATGATTCCTGCACCTTCGCGTGGACCGGCTCGCCGGAACGGGCGTCGATCACGTCGTCTTTGACCAGGTGCAGCCAAATGAATTCGGGCTGCTCGGGCGCATTTTCAAAGTGCCGGGCCGCCGCTCTACGTGCATTTTCGCGCAACTCATTCCATGTGGCGGCTTGCGCCACAATCGAGTGACCCGGCGCTCGCGCTGTGTATCCACCCTCTTCCGCCTCGCGTACCTCAAAAATTAGTTCCATGGCAAAAGCATAGCGGAGTTTCTACAATTTTCTCTTTATTTCTCGAAGATCCACGGAAAGTCGGGCACGTTCTGATTATTGCTCTTTCTGCTTCGGATCCATCATCGCGCGCAGCGCGGCAGCGTAGTGCGCCGGCAGGGGCTTTTTAATCATCTGGTCGTCGCAGACCACGTGGGTGGTCTCGCCCTCGGCCAGAAGCTCCGGCTCCTTACCTTCTTTCGCTTTGCGAAGAATCCGGTAGGCGAATCGCAGCACAGAGCCGCGCAGCAGGGCAGGGCGGGTTTCGATGAGGATCCGGTCGTCGTAGCGCGCGGGGGAGCGGTAGCGGCAGGAGGCCTCGACCACCGGCAGGATGCACTCGTGTTCGGTCTCCAGCATGCTGTAGGAAAAGCCCAGGGAGCGGAGCAGCTCCACACGGCCAACTTCGAACCAGACCAGGTAGTTGGCGTAATAGACGATGCCCATCTGGTCGGTTTCAGCGTAGCGGACTCGAACTTCGGTGATCACAGGCATGAAACGATCTCTCCCAGTGTCTGATAATGATTGAATTTCGACCCCGGTTTTCCACGTGGAACGCGAAGTTATCCACATTTCTTCGGGTTTCGCCGGGTTTTCTCCCTTACCCCCTTCACCCTGAGGTCGCGGTGAAAGTTCACAGTCTCATAGTTTAGGGAGAAGAAAAGGTGAATCGACCACCGGGGGGAGGGGGTGGGAGGTGCTTCCGGTACAGACCGGGCGATAAGCCTGAACTGATTCGCTCCATCCCTGCCTTTTTCGGTTCTTGACCACATTTCCTCATTGCCTGCTCTGACCACTTATTGAGATTGTGCGCCAGAGCAAGGTAATTATCTGCAAACCTTGGTGCACTTTCAATACAGCCCGCCTCACGGCTTCAAGTGCGTGAAGATGGGCAGCTTGGCGATGTCGTTGAAGGTGATGAAAACAAAAAACGAAACGAGCAAGACAAAAGCGCCCTGGTAGATGCGCTCCTTGATGTTGATGCTGATGTCGCGGCGGAGGGCGCCTTCGATCAGCAGAATCAGAATCATTCCCCCGTCCAGGATAGGGAAGGGCAGCAGGTTGAGAATGCCGAGGTTAAGGCTGATCAAGCCGGCTAGTATGAGCATCGGCCCCAACTTCATCGTCTCCGCCGCATCGCCGGCCACACGCGCGATGCCCACCGGCCCGGCAAGCTGGGAGACGGCGACCTTGCGCGTGATGAGCCCGCGCAGCACTTCGAAGATAAAAAATGATTTTTCCGCGCAGAACTGCCTGGATTTGGTGACTGCCTTGCCCAAGGGAAGCGGATCATTGTGAGTAGGAAAGGGCACGGTTAAAAAGCCCAGCTTCCAGCCTCCCTCAAGCTTGGCGGGATGGGCGACGATGGGCCCGAGAGCCGCACCGTTGCGCAGGATGACGAGCGAGATAGGTTTGCCCTGGCCGGCCTGCATGTAGGCCAACAGCGAGGTCACGGTATGGAAGGGGTATCCGTCGACGGACTGGATGGCGTCGCCGGCGCGCAGGCCGGCATGATCGGCTGGCGTACCCGCCTGTACTTCCTTGATGCCGATGGGACCGGCCAGAAACTGAGGCAGAAGTCCCTCTTCGTTCAAGTCAAAGTCATCGTCTTTGGCTGTGGCGGGCACGTGGAGGCTTAGTTGCAGGGTTTTGCCGCCTCGCTCTAACGTAACCGGCACATTTTGGTTGGCGTTCAGCTTGAGGCGATAGAAGATTTTTTCCCAGTCGGGATTGTTGTCGCCGGCAAAGCTGCGAAAAATGTCGCCCGGCTCAATGCCGGCCTGGGCAGCCGCAGAGCCTGGAGTGATCCATTCGACAGTGGTGGTTTTGACTTCGGTGGCGGGGACTTCGTTGATCCAGCCGTAGTAGCCCAACATCAGCACAAAGGCCAGGACGAAGTTGGCGACGGGACCGGCCACGCCGATCAACATGCGCTGCCAGCGGGGATGGGAGGTGAGGGCGCCGGGGTCATCCGGCGGGGCGACAGTGGCCGTTCCGGTGGCGGCGTCGCTAATTTCGGCGAAGTTCTCGCCGGCCATCTTGACATATCCGCCCAGCGGCAGCGCGCAGACCTTGTAGTCAGTGTCGCCGTATTTGTAGCCGAAGAGACGCGGCCCGAAGCCAATGGAAAAGGCCTCGACGCGGACCCGGCAGAGCTTGGCGACGACAAAGTGGCCAAACTCGTGGACCACGACCATAACGCCGACGAGGACGATAAAGGCGACAACAGAAACCAGAAATTCGTGCATAGATGTACGGTTTTAACCTCGATTAAACAGTTGTCAGTGATCGGCGGTTTGTGCGTGCCACTGTATTGGTTCGAAAACTGAAAACTGAAAACTACTTTGCCAGCAGCGCACGCGCTGTTTGACGCGCCTCCTGGTCCGATAAGAGCACATCGGCGATGGTGAAGGGGTGCGCTTCAGGCGTGGCAGCAAGCACTCTTTCAATTGTACGCGGGATGCCGGTGAAGGGGATGCGGCGCTCCAGGAAGGCCTCGACGGCGACCTCGTCGGCTGCATTGAGGGCGATGCAATGGGCTCCTCCTTTTTCGGCGGCTTCGAAGGCCAGACGCAGGCAAGGGAAACGCTGCATGTCGGGCTGCTCAAAGTCCAGGTGGCTTAATGCGGCCATGTCGAAGGTGAGCGCGGAGGCGGGCCGCTCCGGCCAGGCCAGCGCATAGAGAATCGGCAGGCGCATGTCGGTGACGGAGATCTGCGCCAGGATGGAGCCGTCCACGTACTCCACCAGCGAGTGGACCGTAGACTGCGGATGGACCGTGACGCGGACCTGCGCGGGCGTTACGTCGAAGAGGCGGCAGGCCTCGATAATTTCCAGGCCTTTGTTCAACATTGTCGCGGAGTCGATGGTGATTCGCCGACCCATCACCCATGTGGGGTGCTTGAGTGCCTGCTCGGGAGTGATGCTCGCAAATTGTTCCAGCGGCAGCTTGCGGAAGGGGCCGCCGGAGGCCGTCAGCCAGATGGTCTTGACCTCGTTATGCGCGCCGACGCGCATGCACTGATGAACGGCGTTGTGCTCGCTGTCGATGGGAAGAATGGGGACGTTGCGCTCGCGAGCGGCCTTTGTGAGAATTTCGCCGGCGGCCACCATGCACTCCTTGTTAGCCAGCCCGACCGGTTTGCCGGCCAGGATGGCGGCGTGCGTGGCTTCAAGGCCTGCCACGCCGACGATGGCCGAAACAACGAAATCCGCCTCGGGATATGTGGAGCAGGCGACGGTGCCCTGGGTTCCGGAGACCACTTCAATGCCACTGATGCCGGCCTCTTTGAGCTTGGCAGATAGCTTCGCGGCCAGTTCTTCGGTGGCCAGCGAGATAAGCTTAGGCCGCCAGCGAAGGGCCTGCGCAAAGGCCTCGTCGAGGTTGCGACCGGCGGCTAGCGAGGCGACCGAGTAGCGCTCAGGAAACTGCTCGACGATGGAGAGGGTGCTCTGTCCGATGGAGCCAGTGGAGCCGAGGATGGCGAGTTTTTTCAAGGCGATTGTATTTTCCCTCGTGCTTTAATTATCGCTCGAATGATCCCGGAAGAACTTGCAGGTCTCAGTTGCCAGGGGCAGGGTCAATAAAAGACTCTGGCCAGCGCTGTCTTCCATGGAGCACGGCGGCAATCCGCACCTCGTCGCCTTGAATTGTGTAGGCGGCGATGTAAGAGGTTCCAGGGATGACCAGTTCACGTGTTCCCGGTACACGTCCAGCTCTGCCGGATAAAGAAAAGTCGATGAGACGGTTGACGGATACCTTGATTCGATTCGCTACCTTACGCGCAGCCGAGGGACTATCATGCGCAATGTAGTCGCGGATGGCCTCAAGGTCGGAGACGGCTGTAGGCGACCAGCGAATGATCATTTTGGTGCAGGCAACTCTTTTTCCGTACCCCAGCTATCCAGCCACTCCATCACGCGCTCATTCGAGATGCCCTGGCCAGCTTCCAACTCAGCCATTCCTGCGCGAATGTGCTTGTGTTCCCAGCTATTGGGCGCAACGTACATGGAGATCACCTCGGCTGCCAAGTCGGAGACAGGCTGCTGGCGATCGTCAGCGAGAGCTGCCAGACGAGCCTGTACTGCAGGGTCGAGTTGAACAAGAATCGATGTTTGAGACATGAGACTCTCTCTTCAGTTATTATGCACCCAATTCGTTATATTTTCTTCCTTCCCAATTCCGCTCAGAACCACTGATGAATAATCTGGGCGTACCACAGCACGGGGGCAGCGATCAGCAGGGCGTCGATGCGGTCCAGAACGCCGCCATGGCCGGGAAGCAGCGAGCCGGAGTCCTTGACGCCGGCCGAGCGCTTGAGGGCAGACTCCGCCAGATCGCCCACCTGGGCAGCTACATTGACCACCACGGTCAACCCTAGCCAGTACCACCAGGCCCCGCCGGAGTAGGAGAGCCGCCAGCTCACATTCCACATCGGCATCTGCATCAGTTGCGCGAGGCCGAGCAGGATGCCGGTGGACAACAGGCTGCCTGCCATCGAGCCGATCGCGCCCTCCCAGGTTTTGCCGGGGCTGAGCGTGGGGGCCATCTTGTGCCGTCCCCAGGCGCGGCCCACATAAAGGGCGGCCGTGTCTCCTGCCCAGACCGCGCACAGCAGAAAGGCGACCAGCGAGGGACCGTTGCCCTCGGGGTTATCGCGCAGTGCGGGCAGAACAAGCAGGGTGAATCCTATGTAGAACAAGCAGAAGATGGAGGACGAGGCATCGGCCATAATCTGCTCGACAGGACTGAAAAAAGTGCAACAGACCAGCAGGCCCAGGCTCAAGATGCCAAATATGCCGAACATTGCCGGATTTTGGATAGGCCATTTTAAGTTGCAGGCAAAGAGAATCAGAACAGCTACCAGCACCGCGATACGCGGCGGTGTGGCGCCGGCCTTCTCCGCCAGGCCCATAAACTCCCATGCGGCCAACGCGGCAACCCCCGCAACCGCCAGGGTAAACAGCCATTGCCACCACGGCCCCAAAAAGACAAGGACCAGAACCAGGGGGATAAGGATGAGGGCCGTATATACACGTTTCATTAGGGATGAGAATACACTGCCGGGGCTGGGTGTGTACCGGCAGGCGTTTATCGCTCGAATTTGGACGAGAAGAACCGGGAACCGAAGCTCAGTGTGCGCCTTTCTCCTGCAACAGCTTCACTACCTCGGTATTTCCGTTCTTGGCAGCCAGCTGCAGCGCCGTGTCTCCGTTTACGTCCTTGGCATTGATGTCAGCGCCCTTTTCCAGCAGCAGCTTCACCATCTCGGTCTTGCCCATGATCGCCGCCGCCAGCAGCGCTGTATTGCCATGGTCATCCCGGATCTCGATGTTGGCGCCCTTTTCCAAAAGCAGCTTCACTTCCTCGGTATTGCCTGCCACGGTCGCCATCAGCAGCGCCGATAAGCCGTAGTTGCCCCGGGCATTGATGTTGGCGCCCTTTGCCAGGAGCAGCTTCACCACCTCAATCCTGCCTTTGTCGGTGGCCATAATCAGCGCCGTGCGGCCCATGTTGTCCTTGGCCTCGATTTGCGCGCCCTTCTCCAGAAGCAGGCTCACCACTTCGCTGGTGTCGTTGTTGGCCGCCATGATCAGCGCCGTTTCGCCATCATTGTCCCGGGCCTCGATGTTGGCGCCCTTGGCCAACAGCAGCTTCACAATCTCGCTCGTGTCATTGTTAGCCGCCATAATCAGCGCGGTGTCGCCGGAGTTGTCCTTGGCCTCGAGGTTGGCGCCTTTCTCTACAAGCAGCCTGACAACCTCGGTCTTGCCGTTGATCGTCGCCACCATCAGCGCCGTCCCGTCGGCATCGTTTTTGGCCTCGATTTGCGCGCCCTTCTCCAGGAGCAGCTTCACCACATCTGTATTGCCGGAGAAGGCCGCGAGAATCAGCGCCGTGTTGCCGTCATCGTTCCGGGCTTCAATGTTGGCGCCCTTGTCCAGCGAATGCTGAACCGCTGCCGTGTCGCCGAGGATGGCGTTGGCGCTCAGTTCGATATCCAGGCTGTTGGAGCTGGCCTGGGCCGTGGCCGTGCGGCCCAGTGAAAAAACGGCGGCAAACAAACAGAGACTGACCAGAAATTTCTTCATCGCTTTCTCATTGAAAGACATTAACCCACCACCATGCATGTACCAGCGGGCCGCATCGCTAGACGTATCTTAGCGCAGAGCGTTTATGAGTGGATCAACGGCATCATTCAGGCCGAAATTCAGTGAGCGCCGTGATCCCGCATCAGTTTCACAATCTCGGTATTCCCCTTTTTTTCTGCCGCCTTCAGTGCCGTGTCACCATCGTTGTCCCTGGCATCGATGTTGGCGCCCTTTGCCAGCAACACCTTGACCACGTCAGTATTGCCTGCGGCGGCCGCCTTAATCAGAACCGTATCACCAAAGACGTTGTCCTTTGCCTCAATGTTGGCGCCCTTCTCCAGCAGAAGCCTCACAACCTCAGTCTTACCCGACTCGGCGGCCTCCATCAGCGCCGTATAGCCATTGTTGTCCCTGGCCTCGATGTTGGCGCCCTTTGCCAGCAATACCTTGACCACGTCAGTATTGCCATCTCCGGCCGCCGAAATCAGCGCCGTATAGCCGCTATTAGTTTTGGCCTCGACGTTGGCGCCCTTCGCCAACAGCAGCTTCACAACTTCGGTATTTCCTGCGGCTGCCGCACTGATCAGTGCCGTCCGATGGAAGCCGTTTCTGGCCTCAATATTCGCGCCCTTGTCCAGGGATCGCTGCACCGCTGCTGTATCGCCGTCTTCGGCGGCTTGGATCAGTTGGTCATCCAAGCTGCCGGGAGCGGCCTGGCCCGCTGCCGGATGACTCAACGACAAAACAATGGCTAACGAAAAAATGCTTACTAAAACTTTCTTCATCGCTTCCTCCTTGAGAAGCTGTTATCCATCCTTACAAGTTTCAATGAGCGCCATACGCTCGCAGCAGCTTTGCGGTCTCGGGATTGAACATATTTTCTGCATCCATCAGCGCAGTGTTGCCATCGCTGTCCTTGGCATTAATGTTGGCACCCTTGTCCAGCAGCAGTCTTACAACCTCAGTCTCACCCTTGCCAGCTGCATGTATTAGAGCCGTTTTGCCTAGAATGCTTCTGGCCTCGATGTTCGCGCCCTTCTCCAGCAGCAGCTTCACAACCTCAGTCTCGCCCTCGCCGGCTGCACGGAACAGCGCCGTCCAACCGTCGTGGTCCTTGGCCTCGATGTTCGCGCCCTTCTCCAGCAACAGCCTTACTGTGTCAATCTTGCCCGCACCGGCTGCCCAGATCAATGCCGTGCAACCCATGAAGTCCTTGGCATCGATCTTCGCGCCCCGATCCAGCAATTGCCGCACAGTTACCGTATCGCCGGTCTTGGCGGCTTCCATCAATTGGTCATTCAGGCTGTTGGAGCCGGCCTGGGCTGCTGCCAGATGACTCAACGACAAAACAGTGGCCAGAAACAAGATGCTTAACAGAACTTTCTTCATCGTTTTCTCCTTGGGAAGGGGACTAGCCTTCCAATTCTCTCTGAACCCTATGGGAATAAAGGGTTCATGAACGGCTGGGTCTGCCACGGGATGTGGACATAATTTTTGATCGGGGATGAGCCGTCTGGAGCGGCAGCGTGCGGGTTTCCAGATGTCAGTGCTAGATTAACCGTGCCTTTCCTCTATACGTCTGATGCGGTGGGTACGACAAAGGCTACAGTTTGTGAAGTTTAAATCGGTGCAAAAGAAAAGATTGGCGGGGCCACCAGACTTCAGCTGGCCACGATCTTAATTTGCTCGGCGTCCTCTTCCACTTCGCCGACGTTATCGCTCAGGCCGCCATAGCGACGCTCGCGCTGCTGGTAGTCGGCGATGGCCTCCAGCAGATGAACGCCGGTGAAATCCGGCCACAACCGCTCGGTGACATAGATCTCGGTATAGGCGATCTGCCAGAGTAAAAAATTCGACAGGCGCATCTCGCCCGAGGAGCGGATCAGCAGATCGGGGTCGGGCATATCAGCGGTGTAGAGGTGGCGGTGTATATCTTCTTCTGTAATGCGCTCCGCGCTCTGGAGATTTTGTTTCATCTCGGCCGCAAGGCTGCGAAAGGCATCCACCAGCTCGGAGCGGCTGCCGTAGTTGAGGGCCAGGGTGAGGGTGGTTCCGGTGTTGCCGGCGGTGGCCTGCTCCACCCAGCGCAATTTCTCCTGGACGTCGTCGGGCAGCTCATGAGTGCGGCCAATGGAGCGCAGGCGGACGTTGTTGTCCATCATGCGCTGCACGTTGGCATCGAGGTAAGTTTTGAGCAGGCGCATGAGGAAGTTGACCTCGGCGCGGGGGCGGCGGAGGTTATTTTCCAGGGAAAAGGCGTAGAGGGTGAGCCAGGGAAGGCCGATGCGCGCGGCGGTTTCCATGACCAGTTGCACGGTGCTGGCGCCCTGCTGGTGGCCGAAGAAGCGCTTCTGCGAGCGATGGCCCGCCCAGCGTCCATTGCCGTCCATGATGATGGCCACATGCTGAGGCAGGCGCTCGGGCTTGAGAGTCGCGTAGACGGCGCGCTCCTCGGCACTCAGGTCTTCAATGCGCAGCTTGGCAGCAGGAAACAAGGGATTTGCCTCATCAAATTCATTCGAGCTATCGGGCCGGCACGCCATCCTGCCGGCGCCGAGAGCCGAGGCGTTTCATCCTGACCGTAGCACAAGCGCCCATGGGCTGCAATCGCCTCGGCAACCGGGACTGAAGGCGCACGCCGTGCGACAGCCTCCCGGCGGAGAGCGTGGCGCTATCCGGCCCAAAACCGGAAACGAAAAGTTCCAGGCCGGAAGCCCTCTACGCGATGCGCCGGTGCCCCAGATACATATCGTGCGCCGCACTGGCTACGAGCGAGCGGTGCAGTGGGGACAGGCCAGGCAGCATAGCCGCAATCTCTGCCAGATACGGATCGGCAAGGATGGCCGCTTCCTCCTCCTCGCGGAGGCTGCGGGCGTCGCGAACCAGCTGGCGCACATTCACGCCCAGGGCGTCTGCCAGCCTCTGCAAAGAGCTGAGGGTCGGAATGGCCTTGCCGTTCTCGATCTTGGAGATGTATGTGCGAGGCACCAGCATGCGCCCGGCCAGTTGGCGCTGGCTGAGGTGGCGCGCCCGGCGGATTTCCTTCACCAGGCCGGCTACCCTCATGCCGGCTTCGGCGGCAGGATCCTCGGAATGATGGTCAACCGGGACAGGCCCAGGCCGGGCCGGCTCCTCGATATCCAAGGGCCTGTGACATCTTACGCAATGGGAATTGCTTGGTCTGAACTGAACCAGCTTGCAGAATCTGCAGTGGACAACTTCGCGTGTTTCCACGCTAGCCAGCGTAGTTGCCATGTGCGGTGTGCGGAGTGCCAGAGCAGGAACCCCGCAGTGCATTGCTGCACCACTTATGGGATACTTTCGGGGAAGCGTACCATAACTGTCAAGTGAAAACTTGGATGCAAACCCAACTTTCAGGGATCATACCCGATTATGTCCTGAAAAACCTGATAAACCACGAATCAAGTTAGTAAACTTCGAGGTCAAGGAAATCATGAATAACTGCACCGGAAATGATGCAAAAGAAAGCAGTTCCAGTTACGGACGCACGCAGGCCTGGCAACTGCTGACCGAGTGGACCCAGAGCGAAAATCTGCGCAAGCACGCGCTGGCGGTCGAGGCCTGCGTTTCGGTCATGGGCGAGGCGGAAGCCGTTCGGCTGGGACTGGCGGGGGAAGAGCGCGCTGCGTTTATCGAGCTGTATACGGCCACGGCCCTGCTGCACGACTTCGACTACGAGCGCCACCCCACGGCTGAGGAGCATCCGTATGTTGGTGTCCGCGAGCTGGAGCGGCTCGGCTGGCCCGAGGAGCTGCGCACCGCCATTCTGGGCCACGCTAAATACACCCAAGTGCCGCGCGTCTCGCATCTGGCCAAGTCGCTGTTTGCCTGCGACGAGCTGGCCGGGTTTTTGACCGCCTGCGCGCTGGTCAAGCCGACCAAAGCCATTGCCGAGGTGGAAGTGGCCAGTGTGCGCAAGAAGATGAAGGACAAGGCCTTTGCCCGCGGCGTGAACCGTGAAGACATTGTGCAGGGCGCGGCGGAACTGGGCGTGGAGTTGGACGCGCACATTGGATTTTGCATTGAGGCAATGAAGAAGCGGGCGGGCGAGTTGGGGCTGTGAAAGGCAGTCGACAGCACATGGGTAGGCAAAAGGTGGCTGGCGGACGTATAGTGAACGCTGCCAGGAAGCCGTGCTGGCAATCGCGTTCAAGAAGGAGATTGCAGGTGAAGACTAGTAAGCTCGCACTCAGGGTCGCGCTTCTCCCGGTCCTTTTGACTTTGATCTGTTTTGCCGTGCAAGCCCAGGAGAAACAACATCATGATCCTCATCTTGATCTTAAGGTCACGAAGGCCTACACGGTGCCTTCGATAGAGAACTGCCAGTTTGGTGGAACCCTTTCCCCGTGGAAAGGTAGCAAATTGGTCGTAGTAGAGTTATCTGGATTCGCCCTTACGAAGATGGATAAGATGGATTTTGGGATGATAAACATCTCCTTCTTTGCTGCTTTTAACAATGCTAAACTGCAACCAAATGCGGTCGGGCAGGAAGTGGAGGGCAAAGTTAGTTGGGCACCCTGCGGATGGGATAGTAAGGGGAGTCTTGAGTATTTATCGATACCAGCCCAAACTCATTTCAAAGTCTTTCTGGCCTTCCCCGATATTCCCCAAGCCGTCAACAAGTTCGACGTCTTATATTATGACGGAACATCTTTGGGTACTGCCATTCTGCAACCGGGACCATGAAGCTTCGCTCTCAGAATGTGAATTCGATTTTACCGCTTGCCCGCCATACAGCGTGGTCCTGACTATGCGGAATTATCCGGTCCTCAGCCCCGCCAGTTCGGACGACTGGATCGTCGCTTCCGTCTAAATCCACTTGTCGTAACCGCGCAGGCGCTCCCAAATCTCGATCAGCATAATGGCTCTAGTATGCTCCATCGGGCGGGGTCAATTGACTCAGAAAACCGGCGTCACAACGGATGTCGTGCCCATTCAAAAAAAATAGCCCCTGCCGAGCTTTCTCGATCTCGACTCACTCCAACGGGTTCTTCGTCCTCAACTCGGCCACAATCTCCTCCGCCGCTTTGCGCGCTTCGCTTGCCTGGCCGGGCGGAAAACTGATGGCGCCCACGCGGGCATGGCCGCCGCCGCCGTAGCGCTCGCAGATGGACGCCAGATTGGTCATCTTCGACGGGTCAGCCATGGTCCAGGGGTTGGAGCCGACCGAGACCTTGGTGCGGAAGCTGGAGCTGGACAGGCCGATGGAGTAGGTGGCCTGGGGATATAGATAGTAGGGGATGAATTTGTTATAGCCCTCGAGCGGCTGGTCGGTGAGGTCGAAGAAGATGGTGCCGTTGCGCTCCTCGGCGCGTTCGCGAATCAGGGTCATGGATCTCTCGTGGCGCTCCAGCAGGGGTGGCAACAATCCGGCCACGAAGGGCTGGCTGAGCACCTCGGCCATGGGCATCTCGGTGAGCAGCGGGATGAGGCGCGGGATGAAGGCGTCATCCTGGGTGGACTCGATGATGAGGGTGAGTTTCATGGCCGGGGCGGCCATCTCCACGGCGGCGTCAGGGCTCTCGTATTTGGCGCCGTCCACGACATCGGCCCAGTAAATCAGCTCGGCGACCGGCGTTGTGTCAAAGTCGAAGTGAGTAGAGGCGACGTAGGCAAGATAGCTTGTGCAGGAGGTGTAGTCGGGGTCGTAAAACTTGCGGCCGCCGCAGGACGGGTCCTGCTTGCAGGCAAGGTAATGCTCCTGGTCCTGGGGCGTGAGAAAGGCCGAGAGGTGGTGGTCAAACCACCAGGTAATCCGCGGCGAGGCCGAGTACTTGAAGTCGACTATGGCATTCTCATCGCCGGTGAATTCATCCTCGTCGAACAGCGCGCCGGCGCGGTGGACGAGGCCGTGGTACTCGTAGCTTGCGTTGCGCGCGATGCACTCGCGGTGGAAGCGCGTGAAGAGCGAGGCTGAGCAGGCTCCGTCGAAGCATTTGTCATGGTAAAAAACGCGAACCTGCAAGACCTGAGCCCCTCCGTGCGCGGAAAAAAAAGAATAACCGGAACTGTTTAGCATCAAGGGAATGGCCCATTATGTCAAGGCGGTGATCTGATGAAATGGGCTTGGTCGATTCCCAATCAGTCTTCATCCGAAAGATAATGATCGAGCTTGAGTCGGTTGTAATACGGCGTAATATGATGTATTATTTCGTATTATGACTACCCCGCGCACCATCAGTTTCCGCATCGCCCCCGAGAAAGTGGCCCAACTGGACCTGATTGCCAAGGCCATGGACCGCGACCGCAGCTACCTGCTCAATGAAGCGGTGGAGAACTACCTGAGCGAGCAGCAGCGCTTTGCCGCCATGATTGAAGAGGGACTGGAAGCCTCCCGCAAGGGAGATCTGATTGACGACGAGGAAGTCGGCCGGATGATTGAATCCTGGAATCGAAATGAGATGCGAGAACAGGATGCGGAGCAGCAGAAAGCCGGGGCAACAGCGTGAAAGTTCGCTGGACGATACCCGCGTTCAACCAACTCCAGAGCATCTTCGAATACATCGCCGCTAATAATCGAGCGGCGGCGTACCGTACGGTTCGGCGGATTCGCGAGGCGATTCTTCTCACTGCCCCAATGCCCTATTCCGGCAGGATTGGCCGCGTGGAAGGAACTCGCGAACTCACAGTTTCCAGTACGTCATATCTGGTCGCATACAAGATCGTGGATAACATGATTCATGTGCTCGCCATTCTTCACGGAGCGCAAGAATGGCCGGGTTCCTTGTAGCCGAGGAACTGCCCTGACGGTGATTGCGTAGAGTATCGTGTCCTCAGGACAATTCATCTGATAAATCTGTCTTTTAAGGAGGCTCGATGGAGCCGGAGATTCAGCCTGCACAGCCGGAAGCGCCGCTTGACGGGACAGACGCCGCGGCAGCCCATGCGCCTGCAACCGCTGCCCCTTCTTTAGGAGAGCGGATCTTTGACTGGATGAACTGGACCTTCTACGGCAGTCAGGGCCTGCGCGCCGGATGGTCGGTGCTGATCTTTTTTATCCTGCTCGGTCTTATTGGCGCCGCCGTCGGGTTTGCATTTGTTTCATTCCATCTTGTCGATTTCAGCAAGCAGAGCGCCCCTACCGCCCCCTCGGCGTTCTTCAACGAGTTGATTGCCTTTTTGGCGCTGGTTGGGGCAGCCTCAATTATGGCGTGGTTCGAGCGCCGCCGCAGCCTTCTGGCCTACAACCTGACTGGCCCGCGATGCATTCCTCACTTTCTCAGCGGCCTGGCGGCGGGATTCCTGGCTCTTTCGGCATTGGTGGGGGCTTTGAAATGGGGCGGCTGGCTTCATTTTGGCCCCGCCGCGCTCTCTGGCGCGGAGATATTCAGGTTTGGTGCGCTCTGGGCAGCCGCCTTTCTGCTAGTGGGCTGCGTGGAGGAGGGCATGTTCCGCGGCTACCTCCAATTCACCCTCACCCGCGGCATCAACTTCTGGTGGGCGCTGGGGACCAATGCGCTGCTCTGCGTGAGTTTGTACGCCAGAGCCTTGGGCATCAGCGCCTGGGGCGTTTATGCGATCGTTCTGCTGGGGCTTTTTCCATGCCTGATGCTGCACATTCACAAAACCCCGCGGAGCGGGTTCTGGCAGGCGGCCTGGGTCACATCAACGTTCTTCGGCTACATCCATCTCGGCAACCCCGGCGAAAACTGGGTTGGCATCTTTGCCGCGGCGTTCATCGGCTTTGTCTTTTGCGTGAGCGTGCGGGTCACCGGCACGGCATGGTGGGCCATCGGCTGCCATGCGGCCTGGGACTGGGCGGAGACCTTCTTCTACGGCACAGCTGACAGCGGCATGGTTGCTCCCGGCCACTACCTGACCGCCACCCCGTCAGGCAACACGCTGTGGAGCGGCGGCGCGGACGGTCCCGAGGGCAGCCTGCTGGTCCTAGGCGTGATTCTGCTGCTGCTGGCGGCGCTGCTGGTGATCTATGGGCGCAAGAGGGCGGCGCTGGTCGTGCCTTGCGCGGAAGAGGTTTCTGGATAATCTCATGCGGATCTGGCTCAACCGTGCCGGCGAGGTCTCGTTGCGCGAGCAGTTGGTTACGCAGGTGACTTTGGGCATTCTCTGTCACGAACTTGTACCCGGCCAGAGGCTGCCCAGCACACGCGAGTTGGCGCGCCGCTATGGCATTCATGCCAACACGGCCAGCGCCGCCTACAAGCAATTGGAAAGTGAAGGCTGGCTTGAATTCCGCCACGGCAGCGGAGTGTTTGTGCGCGCCAAGCGCCCCACTACGCCATTATCGCCGGAGTTGGCCACTGAATTTGCGCTTGATCAGTTGATCGGCGACCTGATGGCCAGTGCGCACAAACTGGGTGTGGCGGACTCTTTGTTGCGGGAGCGTTTGCGCCGCTGGCTCACGCTTGCGCCACCCTCTCGCTGGCTGGTGATTGAGCCGGACGCGGAACTGCGCCGCATCCTGATGCACGAGATGCGGCAGGCATTGAAGCTGCCGGTGGCAGGATGCACTCCAGAAGAATGTGCCCAGCCCAGCAGGCTGGAGGGCTCGATTCCTATAGTGGCGCCCAGCAAGGCCGATCTGGTACGCAAGTTGCTGCCTGTTGGAACCAATCTGACAGTACTCCAAGTGCATCCGGTCTCGCCCGAGCTTCTGGCGCACATGCAGCGCTATATGCCCGAGCATGCAGGCGAACTGGTAGGCATTGCCTCGCGCTGGAAGGATTTTCAGCGCATCGCGCAGACGATGCTGATCGCCGCCGGCCTATCGCCAGAGAGCCTGCTGGTGCGTGATGCTGCCGAGTCTGGCTGGAAGCGCGGCCTGGATGCAACGGTGGGCGTAGTCTGCGATGCGGTCACCGCGCTGGAGTTGCCGCCGGGAGTCCACCCGCTGCGCTTTACGTTGCTCGACGCTACGACCCTGACTGCATTGAGCAAGCAGGAAGAGCCGCTCCTGGAATCTGAATAGCGATTAGGACACTTGCGAAAGTGTCCCAATCGCCTACACACACGTGTGCATCCCGCCTAACATCGGTCCTTGTAGTACCCAAAAGGAGTTCCGATGAACAGAAAAATGCTTCTCGTTGTTTTATGCCTCGTCCTTTGCCCGCTGCTCATGGCGCAGCAGCCGGCGCAAGATGCCTCAACCACCGCCGCCGAACTCGACCGCAGCCAGATTCTCAAGAACGCCCGCACCATCTGCATCAACTCCCAGACGGATTTCCTATCAGCCGCCACACTGGACCGCGCCCTGATGCAGCAAAAGGACTGGGAGAAGCTGGGCCTGTCCATTGTCGATGGTCAGTGCTACAGCAATCCGAACATCAGTAAATTGCGTACGGGCGATTTGGAAATCCAGGTCAACCGGGTTGTCTTCACGCATATTCACACCTACCTCCTCACCGACAAGGCGACGGGCATCGTGCTCGCTTCGGGCAGGGTCAGAGCCTTTGACGGAGTCGTTGCTGCCGGTCCCATGGCCGAGCAGATCGTGAAGATTCTCTCCGCGGCGCGGCTGCAAGCGCCGGCCAGCGGGCTGTGATTAAAAGTTCTGCGCACATGGCGGATGGCGCAGTTCTGACCATCCAAAAATGAATGGGTGCCCCAGGTCCCTCGCATTTGGGGACCTGGGAGCCACATACGCAAGCTTGCACAAGCCAACGGGTACTCAGAAAAAGGAACCGTCATGATCCGAAAACTGCTTCATTCCGCTCTCTGCCTCATCCTTTGCCCGCTGCTGGCGGCGCAAAAGGTCGCGCCACTGGCTATGAACGATGGTGCGCCGCAAAGCTCAGTTCCCGCTCCAGCAGCTGCCATGCCTCGTGCCTTGCCGAAGTTCGTCACGATACCCAAGGACACGGAAATCGAATTGATTTCATTGGAGGCAGTCTCCTCTGCTACAGCAACCAAAGGTCAATTGGTCCGGCTTGCCGTGGCAAAAGATGTATTGGTTAAAGGTTTGGTTGTGATTCCGAAAGGCACGCTCGCTTCGGGTGTAGTTTCATACGTGACCAAAGGCGTGCCGGGGAAGCAGGACGGTTCCCTTCGGGTGGTGCCGCACATCATATTCCTCAATAACGGAAAAACCATCAAGGTGCAGGACACTATTTATGGCAGCGACATTGGCCCTAGCTGGTTTGCGTATACCTTCCTCGCACCACTCATGTTGATGATCTGGATTGGAGTGGCCGTCGATAAAGTCCACAATTCCCGCAAAAATGAAAAATCTCTTGGCGAAAACTATGTAATCCATGTTTGCGAAAGTCTGATTTGGATTGGGTATACAACAAATAGAACCAAAATTCAGTCAATCGATCTGCCAGCCCTCAAACCCGCAACTGAAAATGCCGTTCCATGCAAATTGCCTCCGAAATCCGTGAAGGCCTTCGTGGTGACGCCCCAAGCTGCAGTCGCAACAGATAATCCGAACTCATTGGCATACTGAAAAAGGAATCGCCATGATGAAGAGATTGCTTCAATCTATGCTTTGCCTCATCCTATGCCCGCTGCTGGCGGCGCAACAGGTTGCGACTCCAGCGTCAAAATCAATGGGCCAATTGCCACTCCCGCTTCCAGCAGCTAACTCGTCATCCCGAACAGTTAGCATCCCGATGGACACGCTGGTGGTTCTCCGCCTGGAACAGAGACTCAGCACCGCGGATGCCAAGCAGGGTGACAAGGTTCACTTCACGCTGGTGAACAATCTGGCTGTCGATGGCCGTGTAGTGATTCCGGCCGGTACATCCTACTACTTAACCATCGACAAAGTTTGGCGTGCCACACCTAAGGATCCAGATCTCGTCGGAGGAATCGCTTTCACCGCTCCCGAACTCGATCTGGGACACGGGCAGAAAGTTCGTTTGACAGGTACCACCTATGCAGAGCGGCATAATAACAGCGATGGAATTTCAGACCCAGAGGCGATCTTACTGTTGATTGCTCTTCCGTTTTTCCTGCCGTCGATGTTACTTCAGCAAGCCAAAGCGAAGCGAGTTGTGGTGACTCCAAAGAATTGGAAGCCATGCGATAGGGAGTATGAAGTGGGCCATCGTTTCAACTACTACTTTCGGCGCGCGGTAAAGATTCACGCGGACCGTCTGACCACTTCAAATACTTCAATGCAACTTCAATAAGGAAACGCTATGATGCGAAAACTTTTGCAATCCGCCCTTTGCCTTATCCTTTGCCCGCTGCTGGTCGCGCAGCAGGTTACCAGCCGCGAGCAGAGTCCAGCTGCGCGTGAATCTCTTCCCACCGCACAATCGAAGAGCGCAACAATCACTCTTCGCCGTGGAACCATAGTGCCTTTGTTTCCATTGGAAACCGTTTCCTCCGCGACAGCACAAGTGGGGCAGATAGTGAGATTTGCCGTATCGACGGATGTAAAAGTCGATGGAATAATCGTCATTCCAAAAGGTGCACCGGCATCGGGCGTCGTCACCTACGTGAGCAAAGCGATCTGTGGGCAACGCAACGGAAGGGTCGGGGTTCAGCCAGTCAGCCTCACCTTCTTTGATGGGTCTTCAGTACCGCTACGCGAAGCCCCTTATTCGGATCCAGAAGCCGAGGGTATCTCGGGCGTGGTGCTGTTTATAGCCGCATTACCATTCGTGTTTAGTGACATGGCTAAGGAGAGGCACCGCGCTCCCGAGCCGGGAAACGACGAAATACTGCCGCTCTGCTGGCAATGGTGGAGCACCACGACGAAGAAGGTTCGCATCAACCTTGCCGTTCCGACCCAAATTCAGCCTTCACATTCCATAGTTGACGTTGATTCAATTTGTCCCACGCGAACAAAAGGATCGCTTTCACCTGATTCCTTGATTCCGCAATGGCAGTGGAGTTTGGCGGGTGACACAGTTCTGACCATCTAAAAATGAATGGGTACCTCAGGTCTCGATTCTGAGACCTGGGATTTCCGCAGCTACGTCTTCCGCGCCCCCACGTCAAAAATCTCCGGGTCGGGGTCTTTGAAAAACGCCGCGTGCAGCAAGTGAACCGTCTCATCAGCGTCGTCTTCTTCGGCGATAGCCGCGGCGGCGGGGCCATCTTTCACGAGAACGGCAAGCTAGAATCTTGGAAGCTGACCAGGGATTTCGGCGCACAGCACAAGGGAGATCGCTTCGTACAGGGGCCGTAACTTTGATAATGCTATAGTACGTGAAGCCACAAAACAAATGTGCTTGGTCTGATTTTCTGGGGGTGATTCATGAAATGGATGTCCAGACGCGAGTTAGTCTGCATCATAGCTGTAACGCTGGGAGTATTCTTATTTGGATCGGGGACTTCGGCTGGAAGTCGCAAGTATCAAACGTATAGACGTCCCGAAATTGATATGCCGGTGTCACTTGCAGTAGGTACAGTACGAACGCCTGAGTTCATTGCCCAGAATCACTACTATCTCATCATTATTCAAGTAGAAAAACGACTTCCATTTTCAGATATGATGTGCCTGTTAGGTTTATCTGATGGGCCGTTAGACCCATATAACTGTGATAAAGAACCCTTACTCCAGGCCGACTGGACAGTGTTGAATGATGGGCATATCATAGCTAAAGGTTCGATGGATAGAAGTCCTGAATACTTAAATCACTATATTCTCATAAACGTTGGTGGTTTTAAGGGCGAATCTGGGAAGAAGTATATTGTGGAAGTGAAGTTTACCAAAAATGGTACTTCGCTTAATGTGACTAATCCTCATTTGGTAATAATGATGACCAAACCAACTGATTGGTAAGGGGTGCCGCAGAGCTTGCCCTGACGTGTCGAATGGGTCCGGATCGTTGGACCTGTGATTTTCGCATCCTACGTCTTGCGTACCCCCACGTCAAAGATCGCCGGGTCTGGGTCCTGGAAGAATGCCGCGTGAAGCAGGCGGACGGCCCCGAAGGAAGCCTGCTGGTGCTGGGCGTGATTCTTCTATTACTCGCGGCGCTGCTCCTCATTTACGGGCGCAAGAACGAGAGTGCGAGCGCGAAGGATTAGGCTGGTTGAGTTTCTTAGTCTCCCACCCTTCCGCAATGAGCGCAAGGATGGTGCACCCGGTCACCCGTGAGAACCAGGTCCAGGATTGGCCTTACCACAGAATTAACGCGGAGCGCCAATCCCCTGTTCGTTGGATCTGCCCATGCTTTTGAGAACCTCGTCCAGCTGAGCATTGATCGCGTCGAGTTTGTCCTGTTCATTTCGCAGTTGCTGTTCGCACTCATTTTCTGTCGTCTGAGCTTGCTGCTCCGCGGCCGTCGACGCATCAAGTTCGGATTTAAAGTGGACGATTTCATCCTGGATTATTTTCTGTTGCACCGGATTCTCTTCGCTGCTTAGCGAATCTTCCAGCCGCTTAAACTCGACTGCCTCATGCTGCCGGCGGTCTTGCGCAACATCTAACTTCGACCGGGCATCGTCCAAACGGTCTAACGCGTGCGTAACGACTGTTTGCTGAGTTTGCAGGCGAGAGAGCAAAATCTGGGCAGTTTGAATTCTTGCCAACGAAAACCGCAATTCCTGACGAAGCCCGCGGACTTCCGTTAATAGAGCCTGCAGTGTCTGCGGGTCGTTTGGCGCCGCCTGGCCAAAAGCGGTTGCTGATAATCCGAAAACTGCGAGGACGAGAATTACTGTTCGCCGCATTGGAAACCTCCTGACCTGAAATCTCCCGGCTGACCCACTTTTGAAGCTACTTTGCTGCAACGGCGGGGCCGGGCCCCTTATGCACTGTTCTTTGGTTGTTGTTTTCCCTGCAATGATGAGATCTGAGCTTCTTCCATCCGATCGGAAACGATGGCTTCAGGACAAACCCGGAGCGCGAATTTGTGAGCTGCAATCCATTGAAATAGATGTTTTCGATCATGTCAGGCTTGTCTTGTTCCGGTTTACTTGTTGCGGCAAACACGAAAACCCTGGTCGGGGCCCTTGCCATTGGCGGCCAGGCTGCTCCGGAAAGCCGTCTCGGTACAGTATGCGGCGCCCATCCAACCGCCCCCCTTCCAAATCCGGCGAAAGCCGCTCTGACTTCCTTTAGGGTCAGTTACATTGGTCTCCAAGTCCCCGTGCCAGTCCCAGCACCATTGCCGGACATTGCCCGACATATCGTAGAGTCCCAACTCATTGGGTTTCTTGCTGCCGACAGGTTTCGTTTGATCATGATTTTGTTCTATGGCGGGCCAGTTCCAAAACCCGGATAAGGGATTATCTCCAGAGTTTCTCCAATACCATGCAACCTCTTCCACATCATCGCTTCCGCTATAGGTGTAACTCTTGCTTAACTGGCCTCCGCCCGCGGCATATTCCCACTCCGCTTCCGTCGGCAGCCGGTATCCATTGGCTCCCGCATTGATCGTTACCGTCCATTTGATTTCGTCGAGATCGCCAAATTTCGGGTCGGGTAGATTATTCGGATCTTTCTTATTCTTGTCGATGTTGTAATACGGCTTCAGGCCTTCTTTGATACTCCTTTGGTTGCAGTACTCGATACTGTCATACCAACTGACCATTTCCACCGGCAAATTATCGCCTTTGAATTTTGAGGGATTGGTTCCCATTACTTCAATCCACTCTTTTTGAGTTACGTCGTATTTACCGATATAGAAGTCCGATACGGTTACACCTTTTCCATAGTAGTTGGATTTTGTGTTTATGAAACTTCCGCCTTTGACAAAAACAAAATTATCGGGCACTTTTCCCCAACAGGCGCTGACAAAAACCATTATTACCGTTAAAATGAATAGCTTTCTCATTGAAATGCCTCGTTTATCCAGATCAAAGAATCCCATACTTAGGGTTGCAGATATTCAGATAAGCTCAAAATCTGCTCGCCGCGAAGGCGTTCCGCCCGCGCACCTTAACTTTTCCGAATGTTTTTTGAAATGTATAACGCCGGGCCGGCGGCTGTGAGACCGGCCGGCCCTGGCGATAGCGAACGATTTGCAGGGGAATTCGTTACCACACTGTTGCGTTAACGTACCCGCTTGCGCCGTTATATGCTTCTGTCCCGAGGATTTGATAGTTTTGAGAACCCACCGTCATTCCAAGATTTCTCCAGTGGTTGAAGTGGTTGCTCATGGTGACGGTGTGGTTCGATCCAGTCCCAGCCCCGCCCCATTGATCCAGGTACTGCTCGAAAGTTGCAGTGCCTTGAATGGAAGGCTGGTTGACTTGCTGATGCTCGTATGTGCTGTAGGAGTGCCCATCGCTGGAAACACTGCCCTTATACGTCGCATTCCCGGTATACAGCGAACCAAGCTCGCAGACGTAATATTCGACGAGCGGGTTTGTCAGCCACCCATAGACGGAAATGTTGTTGTAGCCGCTGGCGGAGCCGACATTGTAGCCTACCGACTGAGAATAACTGCCGGTGCTCCAGCCTTTGCCGCCGACCACGTCATTGACGTGAGACCAGGAAATGGCGTAATTGCCGCCGCCGTACGGGCATGAAGAATTGAATGTCATGGTTGCCGACCCGCCGCTGGAATACAACGAATACCAGTAGCCGCAATTGGTACCGGTTCCATTGTTGTATACCGTCTGGGCGTTGGCCGCCATGGTTATGCAACCCGCTGCGACGAGAACGCAGAGGATTACTGACGAAACGAACCGCATTGAGTGCATACTGATCTCCTTTTCGTTTTGTTGATTTCGGGTTTTGGTTTTTGGATGCCATACTGGCGCGATTACCGCAGCCGTCACCCCCCGGTCGTTCCGAGAACCGGCCAACATGGGAACAGGGAGACAGGTATGGATCGCAACGCTATGCCGCATATTGGGGAATGCCAAAAAAGAAACGAGCGTGTGCACAAACCGAATCCTGAACTGCACACTGCCTCTTATGGGCTTGAACTCTGCACGAGTTAGCGGGGTTCAAGACCAAGGGTCGTCGTTTGTCGAACACGATGCAATTTTCAGTAATTTCATGCCCCCTGTCAAGAAAAAATGTTATTTTAGTAATGCTTTGCTAAAACGATTGCGTATTAGAGTTAGTTACTCCTGCGCCGAAACCCCTATCTTTCCTACCTACTTTTCCACAGTTTTGCCGGTTTTTCCACAGTTTTTCGATGAGTGCCTCAGTTTTGACACGACGGTATGCGCCGGCGGAGCCATCTTTACGAGAACGGGATACTCAAAACCTGCAAGCTGACAAAAGATTTCAGCGCGCAGCACAAGGGAGAGCGATTCGTGCAGGCGCCGTGAATCACACCAACTGAGGTTCGTGGGTTCCCATGTCCGAGAAGCCGGAGCTCCACCCCACGGACGAAGACCTGTCCGTGGGGACCCCGACCTGGGGCATCCGGAGCCTCTACAGTTTGGGCACGACAATCTCGTCAAGATATTGGCGCAGTTTATCACGGTGTTGCTCACGATAGGCTGCATAGTCCTGGGCGATCCCCTGGTCGGCGGCAGATATCAGGATGTATGCCTCGACCAATCCGGACTCCTTTAATTTCAGCAGCATGGCAAGATTGGGGTCGAGATTCTTGACCTTCTTATCTTTGAGCAACTGCTGTAAAGCTTCCGCCACGAGATCGAGCCTCTCCGTCTCTTCTTTCAGAGAATGGCGGTATTCCTTTTCGTTGGGGTACTCCTTCTTGAACTTCTCGCTTTGCCATAGCATATGGCTCATGTCGGCGATCATCCAAGCGTCGCTGCCATCGTTCCTGTCCAGAGCAGTGGAGTCCACAGTCAACGTCATGCCTTTCTCATTTGGCTTAACCGAATTCGGCGATTGAATGCGCGGCACGGTGAAGCGCACTTTATTCCGTTCCGCCCACTGCTGGATACCGATGTTCGATTTCTTCGTGTATGGCTCGGCCACGAGCGCATCGATGAACTTTGCTCGCGCTTCGCTCATCTTGCCTTCGGCCATAAGCGAGTCGCCCCAGTAACGATACGCGGTCTCTCGGTTGGGATCGATCTGTATCGCCCGAGCAAACCAGGGGCCGGCCTTGTCGTACTGCTTCATCTTGAACAGCGTATCGCCGCCGTACAGGGCCGCTATATAGAGCTTGGGGTCCAGTACCAGCGCTTGAGTGTAGCCTTCGAGAGCCTTGCCGAGGTCGCCTGCTTCGAATGCGGACTCGGCCTTACGCATGACCTGCTCGACCTTAGTATCCGGGGAGAAGGAGGAATCTCTTCCGTCCGGCGGAATCGCATCCAGAAGAATCTGGAGCAGGTTGCTATTGTCTCCCAGTTCCTTGGCGTGCAGCAGCAGCGCGCGGGCCCGCAACACTTGTTGCTTGCGCTGTTCGGGATCTTCAATGCCGTTCGAGGTAACGAAGACTGTGCATGCCAGCCGTTCCTGAATCACCAAATCCTTGGGAAACTCGACGGCAAGCTTTTCCAGCAGGGGGAGGGCCTCTGTGTACTTGTTCTGATCGTAAAGTTCGAGGGCGTGCTTGCGGTCGTCGTCCGTAGCAGGCGAAGCATTGGTTTGTGCGGCAAGTCCGCTCAGGAAGAGAAGAAGGAATATAGGCGTAAAAACAATTCGCAACCGGACCATTCAACCCTCCTCATGCACACCCGAGTATATACCCGAGTTGTGAAGGATAGGGCACCCGAATGACAAACAGGAGCAGGTCCTTTGACTGCGCTACGCTCCGCTCAAGATGACAGATTGTTGGGGAGTTGAGATCGATCAGGGTGTATTGAGGCTCGTGGCGGCCCACCCTAGCCGCAAAAACAACTACGCGGCGAGGGTGGGGCACCCAAAGTGTTTATTAACTTCTGACTTGATTATTTGCGCGCCGCCACATCAAAAATCGTCGGGTCGGGATTCTTGAAGAATGCCGCGTGCAGCAGGCGGACGGCCTCGTCGGCGTCGTCCTCTTCGATCATGAAGCTCATGTTGATCTCGCTGGCGCCCTGGGAGATCATCCTCACGTTGATGTTGCGCATGGCGGTGAAGACCTGGGCGGCGATGCCGCTGTGGCCGCGGATGTCGTCGCCCACCAGGCAGAGTAAAGCTTTTTTCCCCTCATACTTCACGTCCGCCAGCTTGCCCAGGTCAGCGGCAATGTCGGGCAGCTTTTCGTTGGAGTCCACGGTGAGCGATACGGAGACCTCGCTGGTGCAGACCATGTCAACCGGGCAGCGGTGTTTGTCGAAGATGTCGAAGATGGACTTCATGTAGCCGTGGGTCATCAACATGCGGCTGGCCACCACGTCGATGATGCTCAGCTTCTTTTTGACAGCGATGGATTTGAAGGGGCTCTTGCAGTGCGGAGGCAGCGAGATGATGCGCGTGCCTTCGCAACTGGCATTGCGGCTGTTGAGCACCAGGACCGGTATGTTTTTCTTGACCGCGGGCAGAATGGTGGCCGGGTGCAGCACCTTGGCGCCGAAGTAGGCCAGCTCGGCTGCCTCTTCAAAGCTGATGACCTTCACGCGATAAGCATCAGGACAAACGCGCGGGTCGGCCGTCATGATGCCGTCCACGTCGGTCCAGATTTCGATGGTCTCGGCCTGCAGCGCGCCGCCGATGAGGGCGGCGGTGAAGTCGGAGCCGCCGCGGCCCAGGGTAGTGGTGATACCGGCTTCGTTGGAGGCGATGAAGCCTCCTATGACGGGCACACGATTCTCCGCCAGCAGCGGGAGCAGCTTGTCTTGAGAGCGTTTTTCGATGAGCGCGTCCTGCGGAATGGCCTTCTGGAATTGCGAATCGGTGATGATGACCTGGCGCGCGTCAACATGGGCGGCGTCGATGCCCTGTTCGCGGAACGCGGCAACGACAATGCGACTGGATAGAATTTCGCCGTAGCTGACGATCAGGTCGGAGATGCGCGGGGTCAGTTCCAGCAGCGCCGCCAGCCCGCGCAGGATTTCATCCAGGGTGTCAAACTTCTGGTCAATCTCGCCGACCAGCGCGGCAGAGTCCTTGACCAGGGCCGCGGCCGTGTCGCGGTGCAGCGCGCGCAGGCGCGAACTGATGGCCAGTGCTCCAGCGCGATCTCCCTGCACGGCGGTTTCGGCGGAGCGCAGCAGCTGGTCGGTGACCTTGGCCATAGCGCTGACCACCACCACCGGCTGCTTGCCCAGGGCCACGCGCCCGGCAACAATCTCCGCCGTGCGGCGGATGGCTGCCGGGTCCTCGACCGAGGTGCCGCCAAATTTCATCACTACCAGGCTCATTCGTGTCTTCCTATTGTTCAAGTGCCGAATTAGCGCACAATTGCACTAATACCAGCAGCAATGGCATCTCCAACCTCGATTGCCTTTTTCCGCTGGAGCGATCCAGACCGGTCGGGTGGGGCGGAGGGCCCCAATTTCCCCAGGCTTGCCAGCAGTTCGGCGTTGAGGATGGTGGCTCCCGCGGCTCCGCGAATCGTATTGTGCGAGAGCACGGTAAACTTCCAGTCGAGCACGCCGCAGGGGCGCAGGCGGCCTACAGTGACGGCCATGCCGTTGCCGCGATTGCGGTCCAGGCGCGGTTGCGGGCGATCCGGCTGCGGCGCCCATTCCACGGGCTGCTCGGGAGCGGTCGGCAATCCCTTTCCGGCCAGAGGGCGAAACTCCGCCCATGCCGCCAGAATCTCTTCGCTGGTGGCCGGCTTGCCGAGCTTGATGGAGACGCTGACCGTGTGGCCGTCGACGACCGGGACGCGGTTGCAACTGGCGCTCATTCGCGCGGCCAGCGGCTTGACCACATGGCCATCGAGTGAGCCCAGCAGCTTGAGCAGCTCTTCCTCCATCTTTTCTTCTTCGTTGGGGATGTAGGGGACGACGTTGTCGAGAATGTCCATGGAGGCCACGCCGGGGTATCCCGCGCCGCTGACGGCCTGCATGGAGGTGGCGATGATCTGCTCGACTCCGAAGCGGTCGACGATCGGCTTGAGAGCCAACACAGGGCCCATCACCGTGCAGTTGGAGTTGGTGACAATGTAGCCGCCCGACTCCTTGCGCCAGGATTGTTCCTCGATCAGGTGCAGGTGGTCGGCGTTCACCTCAGGCAGCACCAGGGGCACGTTGGGAGCCATGCGGAAGGCGCTGGAATTGGAGATTACGGCGCAGCCGGCAGCGGCGAAGCGGG
Source organism: Occallatibacter sp. (assembly GCA_050012015.1). GTDB lineage: Bacteria > Acidobacteriota > Terriglobia > Terriglobales > Acidobacteriaceae > Telmatobacter. Next base: position 391,859 of record JBEKHZ010000004.1, read on the forward strand.
GCTCCAGCTCGCGGGCGATGGGCGCATCGATGGAAGAAAAGATGATCTTCGGGGCGCCTTCCGGCTCCGCCGGCGAAACGGTCATTTGAGCGATGCGCTCGGGCAGGGGAGTGTCCAGACGCCACTTGGCGGCCTCCCCATACGTTTTGCCGCTGGAGCGGTCGCTGGCCGCCAGCCACGTGATCTCAAACCACGGATGGCGCTCCAGGAGTTGAATATAGCGCTGACCCACCATTCCGGTAGCGCCCAGGATGCCGATTGGATGTCTGTTTTTCATGGCCTTGAACACTCAGTGTACAGGATGATTGGAATAATTTGAACGTTTGCAGGGAGACAGTTGAGGGTAACTCGGACAGAATTGAAACGAAACCTGTAGCAAGCTCCTGGAGAGTGGTAGCACCGAAACAGGAGGCAAAGCCGCCAAATGCCTGTTGAAACCAGGCTTTCTGCCGATGGATTCAAAGGGAGTATTTTCGATGGGTCTGCGGCAGATGGCCGGGCTTAGCCATTCGCCTTCTTCGGCGAAGGGAAAATTGCTGTCTCCGGCGTTTGAACGGATTCTTGCCCAGCTGATCGAAGGAATAACCCTGCAAATGCCGGAGATCGATACCATCAGCTACAAGGAGTTCTGCGGGAATATGGAAGGGCTGGCGCTGAAGATTCCGGACCGCTTGCAGGATGAAGAAAAGCAGGAGCTGATTCGAGGCATCCTTCGCGAATTCGAGCGCTATCACAGCTTCTCGGAGATTGCTCTCCGGGAGCGCCTGTCTGCCTGGCGCACGCTGACCTCGAAGTTGCTGGCTGAGCTGCTGGTCAGGCTGGGCATTGACCCAGCCTCGGCCGATGCCGCTCAGATGACGCGGAGGGTCGCAAGCCTGCTGACCGGCGAGGAGATTCATGCTTTTCTCGTGCTGCTGGCCGACTTCCTGCGCGTTAGCAAGGTCGATGGCCAGGCGGTCAGGTCCTCGCCGCACAAAGTGGCAGATCGAACCATGGCCAATGACAACGCCTCCGGGCTGCGCGGCGGCGGAGCGGCTGTGGAGCATGTCAAAAAGATCATAGACCAGGGCGGTCAGGGTTTTGTTGTTCTTTTCCAGCTCGGCTTACTGGACGTGATCGGCGAACGGTTTGGCATGGAGGCTATTCAGGATAGCCTGATGGCGGTTGCGGCTTTTCTTACCTCCAGCCTGCGCAACGACGATGCCATCTACCACTGGAGCGACTCCTCTCTGCTTGCCGTTCTCCAAACCCCGTCTACGGAGCACATACTGAGTGCAGCCATGCGGCGCATTGTCGACAACAATCGCGATATCTCCATCCAGATTGGGGGCCGCACTGTCATGCTGCGCATTCCGCTGGAATTCGACATGATCTCCATTGGCACATTGAATAGCGCCGAGGATCTCAACAAACTATCCCCGGTGCGTGCAGCCAAAATGTAAGTTCATTGAACAGAAGTTCCGTAGTCGCGCCCGGTTGGCGAGGCAAGCAAAAAGGCTGGGCAAGAAGCCCAGCTTCTTTGTGCTGCTTCTGGCGCATAGCGAAACCAGAGTAGCTGTATCCCGAAAGCAACTTCGCCAAGTGGCTTTTTCCTCAAGAAAAAGCCACCTTGAATACTATCGACAAGGGCACGTTTACTCTGGTTTCGCTCTAGCTTTATCCCATGGCCTTGAGCACGGCGTCGGCGAATTGGCTGGTCCCGGCCGTTCCGCCCACGTCGCGGGTAAGCGTCTTGCGCTCGGCGTAGACGGTCTCCAGAGCCTTGTGTACCCTGTCTGCCGCGGCCTCTTCGTTCAGGTGGCGCAACATCAGAACGGCGGATTGCAAAAGCGCGGTGGGGTTGGCGATATCCTTGCCGGCGATGTCCGGCGCCGAGCCGTGGACCGCTTCGAAGATGGCGCAGTTCAAGCCCAGGTTGGCGCCGGGAACCAGCCCCAGCCCGCCCACCAGCCCCGCGCACAGATCGCTGACAATGTCGCCATAGAGGTTTTCCAGCAGCAACGTGTCGTACTGATAGGGGTTCATCACCAGCTGCATGCAGGTGTTGTCAATGATGTGCTCGCCATAGAAGATGTCAGGAAACCCTTCGGCCACCTGGCGTGCACAGCGCAGAAAAAGCCCGTCCGACAGCTTCATGATGTTGGCTTTATGAATGGAGTGAATCTTTTTGCGGCCATGCTTGCGCGCATATTCAAATGCGAATTTGGCGATGCGCGTGGAGCCTTTCTCGGTGATGACCTTGATGGCCTCGACGACGCCGGGGACGACTTCGTGCTCCAAGCCCAGGTACTCGCCCTCGGTGTTTTCCCGCACGATGATCAGGTCCACGCCCGGCCAGTGCGTCTCCAGGCCGGGAAGATTCTTGATGGGGCGGAAGTTGGCAAAGAGGTCAAATCGCTTTCTCAGCGTGACGTTGATGCTCTTGAAGCCTCCGCCGATGGGCGTCGCGACAGGCCCCTTCAGCACCACGCCGTTGCGCTCAATGGATTGATACAGCGCGGCGGGGATGTACTCGCCGAAGATTTCAAAGGCTTCAGCGCCGGCGGCAAAGCGCTCCCACTCGAAGCGCACGCCGGTGGCCTCCAGAATGCGCACCACGGCCTGCGTCACCTCCGGCCCAATGCCGTCGCCGGGAATCAGCGTTACCTTGTGCGTCTTTTGTTCGGCCACTGCGTTTTCCTATTCCCTATTTCCTATTCCCTAGTCCCAGTTCTCTACTTCTTTCCCTTGCCGCCGGTGCGGCTGCCTAGCAGCCCTTCCAGCTCTTGCTTGAATTCGCTCACATCTTTGAAGTCGCGATAGACCGAGGCGAAGCGGATGTAGGCTACCGTGTCGATTCCCCTGAGGCGCTCCATGATCAGTTCGCCAATCTCCGCCGTGGTGCGCTCCCGCTCCGGGGCTTCGGCCAGAAAAGCCTCGGCGGCGTTTACGATATCCTCCAGGCTGCTCGCTGCCACGGGCCGTTTCTCGCAGGCGCGCAACAGGCCGTTCAGAATCTTCTGCCGGTCGAAGCGCTCGCGGCGCCCGTCCTTCTTGATCATCATGTAGGGAATTTCGTCGATTCGCTCGTAGGTGGTAAAGCGGCGATTGCACTTCTCACACTCCCGCCGCCGCCGGATGGAGTCAGCATCTTTGCTCTCCCGCGAGTCCACCACCCGATCCTGCCCGAAGCCGCAATAAGGACATTTCATACATGCCGATTCTACGGCATGGAAGAGGCTGGGAACAGGGATCAGAGATCATGGCGCGGGAACAAGTAGCGTTTTACTGACGATGGCGGTGAGGCCGTCCACGGTGGTGAGCAAGGCTGAGGCGGCTAGCGGAGCATCTCTCAAATGCCAGAGCAGCTCGGCGTTATTCCAGGCTGCTTCCCGGGCGTCGGCCAGACTCCATGCCGCCAGTGTGTCTTCCAAATGAGAGACAGGCGGCAGGGCGTCGCCTAGCAAGCGCACGTGGAGGGTAATTCGAGCTTTATTAATGAGACTGTCGAGAGTGCCGTTGAGCGCGGTGAAATCGTTATAGGGCACGGTACCGTGCTGCGGCGCGACCGCTGTGGTTTGGCAGAGATCAAGGACGGCTTGGGGCAGGTCGTGGTTGATGTGGGCGTTCATTCCGGCCAGGGCAAACTGGATACGCGCAAGGGAAACTTGGCTACGCTGGTCGAAGAGCGCCTGCCAACAGCCGGGCGTCTGCCCTTGCGCTCCGCCGGAGAATGAGGCCTGTATAGCAGCGAAGTAGAAGCGGGCAAAGCGCACGTCGAGGGCGGCGATCCAGGCGGGATCTTCAAACTCTCCCGCATTGACTCGCGCTTCGACCGCCTGGGTCACTTGAAGATAAAGTCCGTTAAACCACTTCAGTCCGTCGCCATCGTCGCTGACACTCTGGATGGCTTCGAGGATCTGGACCACATCCGCAATGGTCTGCGGGGTGGTTTGGACGGCAGCGAGAATGTTGGGATCATAGGGGAACATGGAGGGACATCATAACCGGGCGAGGATGCGGTTGGGAAGCAGGATATACTCCCAGGACTCAAAGTTGAGACCGGCAATATCCGACTTGAGTTCTAACTCCTGACCCTTGATCTCTAGCTTCTAGTCGAAGACCACCGTCTTGTTGCCGTAGCAGAGAATCCGCCGGTCCAGATGCCAGCGCACGGCGCGCGACAGGACCATGCGTTCCAGGTCGCGCCCCCGGGCCACCAGGTCCTCTACCTGGTCGCGGTGCGAGACGCGAGCCACGTCCTGCTCGATGATGGGCCCGTCGTCCAGGGCCTCGGTGACATAGTGGCTGGTGGCCCCGATCAGCTTGACGCCGCGGGCATGGGCGGCATGGTAGGGCCGGGCCCCGGTAAAGGCGGGCAGAAACGAGTGGTGCACGTTGATAATCGCCGCCGGGTAGCGGGCGACAAAGGCCGGCGACAGCACCTGCATGTAGCGCGCCAGCACCACCAAATCGATTTTGTTTCGCGAGAGCAATTCGAGCTGCCGATCTTCGGCCGCGTCGCGTGTGGCTGCGGTGACGTCGACATGCTCGAAGGGAATGCCGTAAAAGGCGGCCAGACTTTCAACTTCGTGGTGATTGGTGACAATCAGCGGAATCTCGCACTCCAGCTCGCCCGTCCGCCAGCGGTAGAGCAGGTCGGCCATGCAGTGCAGGTACTGGGAGCAGAAGAGCGCCACGCGCGGCAGCCGGTCGCTCGACGTCAACTGCCAGCGCATCTTGAGTTCGGCGGCCAGCGGCGCAAACTCCGCCTCGAAAGCCTTCAAATCAAAGGGCTTGGAACCGGCTGCCGGGGCGGATGAATCATTGCTCGCCCCGTTCAGAGCCCACTCCACGCGCATGAAGAAGAGGCCCAGCTCGTGGTCCTGGTGCTGGTCGGCGTGCAGGATGTTGGCTCCGTGCCGGTAGAGCAGCGAGGAGACGCGCGCGACGAGGCCTTTTTGATCCGGACAGTCAATCAGCAGTACGGCAGAGTCTTTCATGCTGCCTTCAGTTTAATTCAGGACTGACCGTCCAGGCAGACGGCGCTTGCGCGCCATGGGGTCTGTGGTTTCCCGTGGCGGGGGGACTTGCCGTCCTGGCCACCTGCGGCGGGGGGACTTGCCGTCCAGGCGGGCGGCCTGCACCCATCGCAAGTGGCATGAATCTCACGGCGCGCAAGCGCCGTCTGCCGCACTGCAAGTGCCTCAGGCGGCGGTGTCGGCGCGGACCTGCGGCGGAGCGTTCAGTTGCTGGCGGAGGCTGCCGGCCAGATCGGCCACCACGCGCAGCTTCTCAGCCATCGGAGGAGGCATCTCGTTTACGTTCAGCGCCAGCTGGGAGTGAAGCAAGAGGCCGGCGACCGTGGATTTGAGCTCGGATTCGATGGCCGCGGTGGCGGCGCGGCGGGCCAGCGTCTGCTCGCGCTCGCGGCGGTGCAGCGCGGAGCGAATCTCGCGTATCAGCCGCGCGGCTCCGCTCAGAGCAAAATTGATCTGCAGGGGGATGGCCAGGCCGGCGTGCTCCCAGACGGCCTCGGCGGATGCCGGATCGCACTCCGCCATGGTCTCGTCCACGGCCACAGCGGCAAACTCGTGGTGGCGCATCGCGGCCAGCGCGGCCTTGCGCCCGTCGGCCACTTCCACTTCCATGCCCAGTTGCGCGGCTACCACGGCGGCGCAATTGCGGGCGCCTTCAATTCCGGTCACGATTAGAATGCTCATATCCAGCTCCTCTTTGACTCTGATGGCTCACCCGGCCAACTTCTCTCTGGGGCCGTTTGCGCTCCGCGCAGATTAATTTCCGTCTAGTGATAAGTGAAATTACCCGCCTGGAGCCTGCAAAGTTTCTTGCCGGGGTCTGTGATGTTGTCTACCTGGGCCTGTCAAGTTTCCCATCTGGGTCTGGTAAGTTTCCCGCCTGGGGCCTGTGAAGTTCCGTAACTGTCCTATCGGCGCGATCGGTTCCGGCTTTAGTCCTGGCCGCCTACTCTTCCCGAAGCGGGTCGGCGATGCCGTACTCCTTCAGCTTGCGGTAAAGAGTGGTTTTGCCGATGCCTAAAAGCTTGGCGGCCTGCAGCTTGTCGCCGTTGAGGGCGCGTATGGCTCCCAGGATGGCCTGGCGTTCCATATCGGCCAGGGTGGTCAACTGCGGCTGGCTTCCCTCGGCCTCCGGCACGCCGGCCATGGCGGCTGAGCGCCGCGCCTCCAGACCCTGCTGTTGCAGTTGCGTGGGCAGGTCGCCCAGTTGCAGGACGGGTCCGCTGGAAAGCGCGCAGGCGCGTTCTATGGAATTTTCCAATTCCCGCACGTTGCCCGGCCAATCGTAGCGCATCATGGTGCGCAGGGCCTCGTCGCTCAGGGTGAACTTGGAGCCATGCTCGCGGCTGATGCGGTCGAGAAAATGCGCCGCCAGGAGAGGAATGTCCTCGCGCCGGTCGCGCAGCGGGGGCAGGCGCAGGTTGACCACGTTGAGCCGGTAGAAGAGGTCCTTGCGGAAGGCGCCTTTTTCCACCATCACTGCCAGATCCCGGTTGGTGGCGGCAACGATGCGCGCCTTGATGGGGACGCGGTGGGTGGCGCCCACCGGGCGGACCTCCTTTTCCTGAAGGGCGCGCAGCAGCTTGGCCTGCAGGTCGAGGGAGAGCTCGCCGATTTCATCCAGAAAAACCGTGCCCCCCTCGGCCGAAACCAGCAACCCGTCTTTACTGCGATTGGCCCCGGTGAAGGCGCCCTTGACGTAGCCGAAGAGCTCGCTCTCGATCAGCGTGGGGACCAGTGAGCCGCAGTCGACCGGGAGGAAGGGCTTTTGCGAATTCGGCCCGTAGGCGTGAATGGTGCGCGCCACCAGCTCCTTTCCGGTGCCGCTCTCGCCCAGGATCAGCACGGGATGGGTGCTCTGCGCGACCTTGGAGAGGATGCGGTAGAGCTTTTCCATCTCCCCGGAGCGGCCGATCATGGAGCCCAGCCCCTGCGAAAGCCTGAGCCGCTCGCGCAACTGGCGGGTGGCGGTGTCGGTGGCCAGCGAGGCCGCGGCGCGATCCAGGACCGTAGACAACTCGTCCATGGCGAAGGGCTTGGCCAGGTAATCCGAGGCGCCGCAGCGCATGGCCTCGACGGCGGCGTTCACCGATCCCGAGGCAGTCATGGCGATGATCGCCGTCTGGGGGTAGAGCAGCTTGACCTCGCTGACCAGCTCCAGTCCCTGGTTGGAGCCTGCCGGAAGGTTCACCAGCAGGATGTCGGCGGTCGAGCCGCGCAGCAGGCTGCGCGCCTGGCCCAGGTCGCCGGTGCTCTCCACCGCGTAGCCCAGGCTACTGGCGATCTCGGCGCAGGCCGAGCGCATGGCGGCGTCGGCATCGACCACCAGCAGGTGCAAGCGCACCGGCGGCTCCGCAAGTTGGGGGATAAACTCCATGGCTCTCGTGGTTAATACTGTCTCGAGCATTGTATTCGCCTCACGCATCAATGGTTAACTAGTTTTTTTGCCGCCGTCGCGCCGGGGAGTCTTTTTTGCTCCTCGCGTAGCGGTTCTTCGTCTGCCTGCCGCCGTGTTCGTCTACCTGCCACCGTTTTCGTCTGCCTGCCGCCGTTTTCGTCCGCCTGCCGCCGTTATCGTCTGCCTGCCGCCGTGTTCTGTTCCCCGTCGTATTCGTCTGCCTGCCGCTGTTTTCGTCCGCCTGCCGCCGTGTTCTGTTCTCCCGCCGCCGTGTTCTGTTCCCCGTCGTATTCGTCTGCCTAACGACGTTTTCGTCTGCCTGCCACCGTTTTCGTCCACTTGCCGCGGTCGCCGTCCACCTGCCGGAGGTCAGAGAGAGCGGACGGGCAACTCGATCTGGAAGCAGGCTCCGGCCGGGGCGCGGTTGGAGGCATGAATGCTACCTCCGGCCCCCTCGACAATAGAGCGGGTGATGGATAGCCCCAGCCCGCGGTGGGAGGCCGGCCAGTTGCCGGGGCTGCCTGTACCCGAAGCGCCCGAAGCAGCCGCGCCGCCGCCGCGGGTGGTGTAACCGGCGTCGAAGATCTTTTCCAGCGCCCCGGCGGGGATGCCCGGCCCGTTATCTTCAACAGAGAGCAGAAGCCAGGGAGGATCTGCCGCTCCGGCATGAAACTCATGCAGGCTGATCGCGATTCTCCCCGAGGCAGGCATGGCCTCGGCGGCATTCTTGACCAGGTTGACCAGAATCCGGGTCAGATCCTCGCCGGTCAGCGGCACCGGCAGCGCGCCACCCTCCACGTCCACGGTGAGGGCGATGGAGGGTCCGGCCAGTGCGGAGAGCAGATTGCGGTTGGCCACGAGCTCCGCGGCCAGGTTGTCGATGAGCTCGGGGGGCAGCAGATCCCAGTGGCGCGCCTGCTCCAGCCATCTGGTGCTGTGAGCTTCGGCCCCCGTCCGGGCCGCGCCGAGGTCGCTCAAGCGGCCGGTATCCGGTCCCAGGCGGGCATCGAGCGCCAGCATCTTCTCCACCAAACGGCGGCTGGCCGTAGCTACCAGCCGCAGTTCGCCGGCGTAGTGATGGAACCCAGGGGTGAGCACACCCGGCTCTTCCAGCAGGTCGCAATAGAGCCCCAGCGCGGTGACCATGTTGCGGGTATCGTGGGCCACCTCGGCCAGGCTCTCGCCCTTGCTGCGCAGGTTGGCCAGTGTCTCGACCACCGTCTCCACCCGCTTGCGCTTCGTCGCGGAGATTCCCGCCAGGCCCGCTTCCGCAAGCCCGGTCGCCATTAGCCCGGTTTCAGCCACACCTATTTTTTTTGAGTCCGCTGACTGTCCTGTCTGCTGCATCACCCGCTCCTTCTTCTTCGGTGGACAGTGATTAGTGGTCAGTTCAAATACTCGCAACCCCCTACCGACCCCTAATCCCTAATCCCTACTCCCTATTCCCTGGTCTTCCCATTCCTGCTTTTCAAGCTGAGGAACTGTCCTCTTCCAATACACGTGGCGTGCCAAACTAGAACACACGTATTAAGTTCCTGATAAGGGAGGAGTTTAGCTACCAATTCCCGGAAAGCTGCGGCAGAGGCCTAAGCGGCGGCTTCTCCCAAAACGGGAATGGTGGATGCGGCAAAAAGGCAACAAATGCAGTTGTTTCCTGGGGTTACGCTGAGATTCCTCTTCCGGGCATGGAAATCATCCGTTTCCCATCCTGGGACACGCCCGGCTCTCGCCCTCGCACCATGCCATTTCCCGTACAATCTCTCCATGCCAGGCGCCTCCACCTTTTATCGTCCCGGCGGCCGCAGCCCGCTGGAGCTTCGCCCCCTCACCCTTACTCCCGGTTATGTGCAGACCGCCGAGGGCTCCGTTCTGGTCTCGCTGGGCAACACGCGGGTTCTGACGTGCGCCACCATCGAGCAGGGAGTTCCCGGCTGGCTGCGTAACACCGGCCGTGGCTGGGTGACGGCGGAGTACGCCATGCTGCCCCGCTCCACCGTCACGCGCACGCCGCGGGAGAGCGAGCGGGGCAAGATCGGCGGCCGGACGCACGAGATTCAGCGGCTCATCGGCCGCAGCCTGCGCTCTGTGGTGGACATGAAGGCCCTGGGCGAGCGGACCGTAATTCTCGACTGCGACGTGATTCAGGCCGACGGTGGCACGCGCACCGCGGCCATCACCGGCGCGGCGGTCGCTCTGGCGCTGGCCCTCAACGCGCTGGTCAAGGCGGGAACGCTCAAGCAATCTCCTCTGACTCAATTGGTCGCCGCCACCTCGGTGGGCATGGTTGGAGGAACGGCCGTGCTCGACCTCTGCTACGAGGAGGATTCGCAGGCCGAGGTGGACATGAACGTAGTGATGACCGCCGGCGGCGGCCTCATCGAGACGCAGGCCACGGCGGAGAAGGGCAGCTTCACCCGTACTCAGCTCAACGCTCTCATCGATCTGGCCGAGTCGGGCCTCAAGGAAATCTTTGCCGCGCAGCGGGCGGTGCTGGGGCGGTAGGGTCTTCAATTATACGGTTGACCGATTCCTTCCGGATTGCCGACTATACGGGCGTTGGCTGAATGGGTTGGCCTGTTATCGTCAATCATCTGAAAAGCATCGAGCGCTTCGGGCCGACCCCGCTAACAGATGAGCATCCCCGAAGTCTAGACAAAAGGGGGACTGATGGTACGAAGCGGATTCTTTCTCGGCCTGCTACTCGGATTCTTGCCCTGGTTCGCACAAGGGCAGGAGCATATCACCGCAATCACCCATGTGAACATGATTGATGTCATTCACGGAGTATCCAAGCCCGATGTCACGGTCGTAATCCGAGGCAACCGGATTGTTGATATAGGGGCAGCGTCTGCGGTGACGCCGCCTGTGGCCGCGCAGGTAATCGACGCCCGCGGTAAGTTCCTGATCCCGGGCCTGTGGGACATGCACGTGCACCTTGGCAATGCTACCGAAACGGTACTGCCAGTACTCGTCTATTTCGGCATAACTAGCGTGCGCGACATGGGATCGCCGAGCTTCGAGACGCTGCGCCAGTGGAACGCCGAAGCTCTATCGGGAAAGCGGGTGGGGCCGCGTATTGTGGCGCCAGGACCGATGCTTGGGATGTCGCCTCCCTACTTTTGGAACGTGCAAGTCCACAATCCGGAGGACGCGAGAAGAGAGGTCGACTATTTGGCGGGGATTGGCGTTGACTTCATTAAAGTGGGCCAGACATTCGACCGCGATACTTACTTTGCCGTTGCCGACGAAGCATCAAAAGTAGGCCTCCCTCTGGCCGGGCATCTGCCAGTCAACGATGATGGCACTGGATTCAAGGTGAGCGGCGTGGAAGCATCGAATGCCGGCCAGAAATGTTTCGAGCACCTGCATGGGATTCCCTTCCCGTTTGAGTCCATGGATCCACAGCTGATTCCGACGCTGCTTCGTAACGGCACCTGGGTCGATCCCACGCTGGTGCCATATTGGACCCGGGCACACCTGGATGAGTTGATCGCAGCCAAGGATGACCCTCGTTTGAAATATGTCGTTCCCTCATTGCGTGAAGAGCAGTGGGATCCGGTTGTTGGACAGAAACGAAATCAGTCCTTCGCACTGCAGATGCTGAAATGGCGAATGGACAATGTGAAAATGCTCTATCAGAACGGTATCCCACTCCTGGCTGGCACCGATTTAGGTAGCCCCTATGTATTTCCCGGCGAAATCACCAAAGAGTTGGAACTGTTTGTCGAGGCAGGCCTTTCGCCGCTAGACGCTTTGCGCACAGCAACCATCAACCCCGCCCGATATCTTGATCGCGACAAGGTGCTCGGTTCCGTAGAATATGGGAAGTATGCGGATCTCGTCGTCCTCGACGCCAACCCGTTGGACGACATTCACAATGTAGAGAAGGTGCATGCGGTGGTCTTGAATGGCCGCTACCTAACTCGGGACGACCTGGAAAAAATGCTTCCGACATACAAGTAAGGCAGTAGGCCGCCTCGTGTAACTGTCGTAATATCGCCAATGCACTCATGGATCTTCCAAAGCCAATCGGGAACTAACCAAAAGACCTTCTCGGCAAGTCGATTTAGCTCATTTTTACTCCAGCACCGCCGCCAGCAGCAGTGTCATCCCCAGCCCTGCAGCGAAGGTCCCGCTATCAGCGATGCCACCCGTTCCGGAACGCCCCTCCTGAATCGGTCCTCCCCAACGCCCTTTTTCGCCTGTGTTCCCCCGCACACTTTCCCCTTGCGCGTCCCTGCTACCATAAAGATGATCGCGGTTCCGCCGGCCACCGGGCTGACAAGCCTGCATGGAAGCACGCGAACACGCGCGCGGCGGACCCAAACCTAACTTGCCGGATTTCCCGGCACAGGAGAAACTCACATGCCTCTAGTCTCCATGCGGCAACTGCTCGACGAGGCCGCCAAGGGCGGTTACGGCGTCGGCGCATTCAACGTCAACGATATGGAACAGATTCAGGCCATCATGGGCGCGGCCAAGGAAACTCGCTCGCCGGTCATCATCCAGGCCAGCCGCGGCGCGCGCCAGTTTGCCCAGGACAAGTATCTCTTTCACCTCATTCTGGCGGCGGCCGAGTTGAATCCCGAAATCCCCATCGCCATGCACCAGGATCACGGCAACAGCTTCGAGACCTGCAAGAGCGCCATCGAGCTGGGCTATACCTCTGTCATGATGGATGGCTCGCTCAAAGAGGACGGCAAGACCCCGGCCAGCTTCGAGGAGAACGTTGCCGTCACCAAGCGCGTGGTCGATTTTGCGCATGAGCGCGGCGTCACCGTCGAGGGCGAGATCGGCGTGCTGGGCGGCATTGAAGACGGCCACGGCGCGGGCGGCACGGGCCTGGAGCACGTCACCGACCCCGACCAGGCAGTCGAGTTTGCCGAGAAGACTGGCGTCGACGCGCTGGCCATCGCCATCGGCACCAGCCACGGCGCTTACAAATTCTCCAAAAAGCCCGACGGCTCGGTCCTCAAGATGGACATCCTCATCGCCATCCACAAGCGCCTGCCCAACACTCACCTGGTGATGCACGGCAGCTCCTCGGTGCCCAAGGATTTGCAGGACATCATCAACCAGTACGGCGGCAAGCTCAAGGAGACCTGGGGCGTGCCCGTCGAGGAGATTCAGCTCGGCATCCGCAACGGCGTGCGCAAGGTCAATGTGGACACCGACAACCGCCTGGCCATGACCGGCGCCATTCGCAAGGTGCTGTGGACCCAGCCGGAGAAGTTCGATCCGCGCGACTACCTCAAGCCGGCCCGCGAGGCCATGCAGAAGGTCGTTGCCCAGCGCATGACGCAGTTCGGCCAGGCCGGACACGCCGGCGACTACCAGGCCGTCTCCATCGCCGAGATTGCCAAGGGCTACAAAAGCGGCGCTCTTAGCACCAAGCCGCTGGTGGCCGCCAGGTAACTCCGGAATCCGGCGGCGCATTCGCGCGTGAAATATAAGGGCCACTCCGCATCTGCGGAGTGGCCCTTTGTGATTCTTGTAGTGCAAGCCGCCATTACGGTTGCGAGTAGTAGCCGATCCGTGTGCGCGCCGTCAGGCCGGGCCTGTCGACTTTGATCACAATGTCGTGATACTCGTTGGGATGAGCGGCCGGAGGCGGGTTGTAAGTGAGCACATAGTAGGTCTTCGCGTCCGTAACGCAGCGGTCGATCAGGCTGGCCAGGTCGCGGATGCCCATGAGAACCTGCCCGCCGGTCTGAGTGGCGAGGACCGGGAGAGAGAGATCTCCCAGGTCAGCGTGGTTAATATCGCGTACGCCCTTGACGTATTGCATATAGATGTCCCCTCTGCCGATGCCGCTGACGGGGATGATTTCGTAGAGAGTGATACGCGCCTCGCGCAGAGCCGTAGACAGCGTAGCGATATAATCGTAGATGCTTTGTCGCCTCTTTGGCCCTCCAATCGAATTTGGCTTGGAGGCGACGCCCCAACCTTCACCGAGCCAAATGAAGAGCTTTCTGCCGGGTCTCTTGCTCTGTTGCACGGCAAAGAGATTGAGGGCCTTGAGCGAGTCCTCCTCGCGCAAAAGCGCGCCTTCAAGGCCTTCGTATCTCTTGATTTGCATGAATCCCGAGTAGCTGGCGTCAAGCACGCGGAGCAGTGCGGCGCCATCGCGCGTGGGCCGATTCTGTTCCGAGATGCCGTTATCGGTGAGGACGAGCAGAGAAGTGGGCAGGTCAAGCACCTTGCCGTTCTGATTGAAGTAGTCCACTAGCAATTGCCGCTGGTTGGCTCGGGCTATAAAGGGCATGTTGATCGCGTCGTAAACCAGGAAAACCTCGACTGGAGGATCGGCATTCGGGCTCATCGCGCTGGCCGCCTGGACAGAAACGAGATTCTGCGGTTGCATATTGTCAAACAATTTAAAGTCCGACAGTTGCAGGCCGCTTACGGGAGCGTCGGATTTATCCGTGACCACAACGTCGAGCGTCATTGTCCGGTTCCCGTTCCCCGGTGCGGGATAGGGTGAGCCGGCTGGCTTGCCACCCAGGTTGCGAAGCAATCGAGCCGCTTTGGCCTGCAAAACCGGGTTAGGATTAGCGGGGTTAATCTTCCCCTTGGCAATTTGCCCCAGCAGATCCTGCGCCTGATTCGAGCGCCCCTGCGCCAGAATGAAAACCGCCTTCTCTTTTAGATTCTCTGACGAACCGCTCTCCAAAATCTTCTGTATCTCGCCCACGGCGCGCGATTCATCCTTCTGCATCATCGCGCTCAGCGCCAGCAGTTTCAGATTCTCGTCCGGCTCGGCATTCGGCTGGACGGGCTGATTGCTCTTCGAATGAATCTCAATCTCCAGCGCGCCACAATCATCGATCCAGCGGCTCCTGGGATAATCGCGGCGCAACTCGCCGCAGGTATCCAGCGCGGGCTGAGCCTCTCCCAGTTTGTTCTCGGCATAGGCCTTCCAGTAGAGCGCGCCGTCGGCGTTCGCACTTCGTTGCTGAACAACATTGGAGAAAATGGCCACTGCATCGGCCCAGCGGCCTTCATTAATGGCTCGTGTGCCGTCGGCGAAGGCTTTGCTATCCGGCGCGTCGGCTGCTGCGAGAGTATACTCCATGCCAACCGGCGGAAGGCCGCCCAAAAAACTTTGTTCTTGCGTGAACTGGGCATGTCCAGCGATTGGCGCGCAAAGACGTGCGATGAGAAATGCGGAACAAAACATGATTTTGGTTTTCATATTGTGCCTCCTTTTGACCGTGAGTTCTCGGTCGGCTGTTGATCCGGGATTCTGGAGCGCAAGACGCGCACTTCAAAGAGCAGGCCACTGGAGTTCATTTCGTTTTGCAGCCGGGCTAAAGCCGCGGCGTTCAGTCCACCCTGCGGATTGGCTAATTCGGTGAGCAGAGGCTCGAGGCGATCCAGGGCCTCGGCCAGCGCCGGATCGTCCTGCTGTTTTACCTCCTGGCGGCAGATGCGATTGGCCGTCAGCAGGCTGCGGGCCTCATCGCGCAATGGGGAGACCACCTCCGCGCTATCTGCATTGGCGTGCTTTAACTCGACCAGCAGCCGCTCCGAGCGGTCCAGATGATCGCCGAGAAGCACCAGGACCACGCGCTGCTTTGCTTCTGACGGAGATTGTTTGGCCGTAGTGATTTGCGGTTGCCGATGCTCCCACAACCGGCCAGCATAGAAGGCGCAGGCAATCAGCAGGGCGCAGGCAGCGGCGTAACTCAGGCCGCTCCAAATGCTGATGCGCGGCCAGCGCCGCTTGCTCGCTTCAAACCGGGGCAGCGAGCCGGAGATCGATGCCCAGACGCGCGCGCCATAGTCGGCATCGCGGGCAGGAGGCTCCGCCGGCGTAAACAGAGCAAGATCGCTCTGCAGCGCGGCGTAGGCTTCAGCGCATGCAACACAATGTTCAAGATGCCGGCTCGCCGGGTTGGCGGCCTTGTTCTTGTTGTAAAAGCACTCGATCAGTTCCTCTTCAGTCAAATGTTTCATATCTTCACCCTGAGTGGCGCTAGGCAACGCCGCAGTTTTTGTACGGCGCGAAATACCGTTTGTTTGGCCGTGTTCGGCTCAATGCCAAGAGCCGCGGCAATCTCCGCGATGTCGCGGTCTTCCATGTGCCGCAGCACGAACGCGGTTCGTTCGGCCGGCGTAAGGCAGTGCATGGCCCTCTCCTGCAGGGCCGCGATCTCGCCGCTCAGCAGCAGCCGGTCAGGACCGGCGGCGCCATCCGCCACCTGTACTTCGTCCTGCTCCGGATCATCGGCCCCGGCCACGCGGCTGGCTTCATCTGCCGGATGGCCGCCAATCTTATCCAGCGCGCAACGGACTGCGATCCGATAGATCCACGTGCCGAAGTCCGACCGGGATTCAAAGCTCTCCAGCTTGCGATAGCCGCGCAGGAACGCTTCCTGCACTATGTCTTCCGCATCGGCTTCATTGCCGGTGATGCGAAAGGCCACCCGGAAGAGGCTCTGGCTATGGTGCATCACCAGTTCTCCATAGGCCTCTTTATCTCCTGCGAGGATTGCCGAGATCGCCTCATGGTCGTTCTTGCCCATGCAGTACATTAGACAGGATTTTTACGGGTGTGGTTAGGAGAGATTTTTGGTCTGATCGCCCGGACATCGTCCGCGCTCCTCTAGGGTATAGACTCGTTCCCATGGACGATTCCCGCGAGAAGATTGTCAGAACCTCTGATCCCAACTGGCTGCGAACCCTGGCGCTCCTCTATCGCGCCCGCCAGGCCGGGGTGCTCATCGACGATGCTGGCCTCGGCATCAATCCGGAAGATCAGACTCTGTTGCAGATGGCGCGCATCTCCGGCCTATCCCGGCGCGAGATTGCGGGCGTCTCTGTCGCGCTCGGCATGAGCACGGTCGGCGTCACCATGGTGGTCCTGGCATTCCTCGATCCGGAGCCGACCAGCAAGCTGGGCCTGCTGGTGGGAGGCGGAGCGGTTTGCGTGCTCGGCGGAGGCTTCTCCGCCATCCGCATTCTCACCCACCACAAGCCGCCCAACATCCGCGCCACTCCGCATGGCATAGAAATCTCCTGGACGTAAGCGGTAATTTAACCAGAACTTGTGAGAGTTCTTACTCTCCTCCGAGAGCCTTGGCAAACGAATAGAAAAAGTCCAGCGACTTCCAGAAGGAATCGACAGGCAACCGTTCGTCTCGTCCGTGAGCGCGGATGTCGTCGCGCTCTAACGCAATCGCTGAGTAGCCGTAACATGGAATTCCAGCTTGGGCGAAGTAGATCGAGTCGCTGGCCCCGTTTTCCATTTCTGGAGTCACGGACGTTCCCGGCCATATCGTCTGTGTCAGCCGCGTCAGAGGTTCGAACACCTCCGCGATCGGAGCAGGCGGGACCATGGCCTTGCGGTCCGGGGCAGTGTCGGAGATCTCGCCAGCGCCAGAGACGTACTTCACGCTCAACTTTGCGTCGCTGAAAAGACCAATCAACTGCTGCCTGATCTCCTCCGGTGAATGGCCGGGAAAAATGCGGCAATTCACGATGGCCTGGGCCGTCTGCGGCAAGGCGTTGTTGGCGTGCCCGGCGTTGAGCCGCGTCGCAACGCATGTGGTACGGAGGTTCGAGTTGAAGCTGGGATCGGTGCTGAGCCGCTCGGCTGCGGACAAATCGGGCGGCGAGGCCAGAATCGCTCGAATATCGGTGGCAGTTTGGCCCTCCTCCTGTCCGGCAAGGTTCTTGAAGTAGGTGCGTGTTACTTCGTTCATCTCAAATGGAAAAGAGTACGCTGCGAGTTTGTTCAATGCCGCAGTCAGCTCATAGATCGCGTTATCAGGCCGCGGCAGCGAGCTATGTCCCCCGCGATTCGTTGCCGTGATTTGGAAATCCGAGTAGACCTTCTCCGTAGCCTCCACGTCGGCTACCACCACGCGCCCGTGGTCCAGTTCCACGCCGCCCGCGTCTGGATTGATCACGTAGGCCGCGTCCACCAGTTCTCGATGCTGCTGCACAAGCCACCTGGCTCCGTTGAACTGACCGCCCTCCTCGTCAGCTGTCAGCGCCAGAATCAGGTCGCGACGGGGCCTATAGCCCTCCCGGTGCAGGCGCAGGAAGGTAGCCACCAGCGCCGCGTCAGATTCCTTCATGTCCTGCGTGCCGCGCCCGTAGTAGTAGCCGCCCTTCTCCACAAACTGGAAGGGTTCGGTGGACCAGTCGGAGCGTAGAGCTTGGACCACGTCCATGTGGCAGAGGAAGAGAACTGGCTTCTGCGTTGTGGGATCAGCTGCCCGCAGCCTGACGACTAGATTTTGTTTGCGTGCATTCGGGCCCAACAAACGAACGTCCTCGGCGGGAAATCCCGCCTCTAGAAAGCGCCTCTGCATGGCCGCGGTTGCAGTGGACACGTTTCCCAGCGGCGTGTCCGTGGTGTTGATCTCGATCAGCTCCTTGAAAATCTCACGTGCCAGGGCACGGTCTTCCGCTGAGGTGGCCGGCAGCGGGCTCTGCGCAAACAGAGCCGAGCCCGTGCAGGCGGCAAAGACAAGCGTGGGAAGAAGCAAGGAGGAGGCTTTTCGTTGCATGCCAGAATTGTACAATCATGGCACGAGCCATCGGCACAATGCTGTTTTTCAGCCCGGCACTGATCTCCACGCCGATTTATGCACCACAACTGGTGAAATCCACAGATTAATTCCTTTTTTGCACTTGCTTCCACAGATTTGACCAGCCTACGCTCCTTCTCAGTTGGTGACCTCCAGGGAATTGGAAACGCAGTTCACTGCTGGCAGGACGATGCAGAATCCGATTGGGCGCGGAGCTCCACAGCGGGCGCCAGTTGTGCAGTGTGAGGTTCAATCGAGATTGCATCCAGAGCCAGTGGGGAATGTGCAGGAGCCGGCAGGAAGCAAAGATTCATCCTCGGCCTGGCCGGGGATGCAAGGTTTGAATCCAGCCGGGGAGTCACATCGGCCCAGCCGTAGCTGCAGGATGTGAGACACGCCGCGGGGCAACCCGCAGGGTAGTCCGCAGACGCAGCGATGGCGTCGCTGCCACGAGCGCTGTGCGAGGAAACTCGCGGAGCCATCCGCCAGCGGCAGCCGAGGGAGCGAGTGAGCGGGGCAACCCGCGAACTCACCGTCGGAAATATCGGAAGATGCGCTGTGCGGGGCAACTCGCGGACGCATCAGAGGCGTCGCAGAAGAGAAAATGCGGGGCAACCCGGAGATTCACAAACTGCGGCGCTGAAGGATAGGAGATTCGAGGCAACTCGAAACTCCATCGCCGGTACAGCGGAAAGATGCACGACGCGGGGCAACTCGCGGAAGCATTGGGAAACTGAACGGGACGATGTTTGATCCGAGTAACTTGTGAGTTCATCGCGATCGAGGCGTCAGAGATTCCGGAGTCTCTGGCGCCTTTGTTTTTATATATGCGGGTGCCCCACCTTCGGCACGTTTTTGTCTTTGTGCCTAAGGTGGGATATCTATATCTACGGTCTTATATTGGAGGGAAGCGGGAATTTCAACCCCAGTACAACCCATCCACCCCACTGTGAAAACCAATCAACACAACGAAGCCGCGCAGATGTCCATGCGCCGCCCTGTAAGTAGCAACCCCCACTCTGCTATCTTTGCTGTGTCTGCGAGGTGCGCGTATGCAAGGCCAGCCTTTGATAATACCCGGCGGTGACCTCCATGGCCTCATCCAGGGAACGGTTTTCGTGTTTATGGGTTTGGCTGCCTGCTCGATTGCGGCGATTCGCCGGCGGAGCGGCGTGCGCGCCATCCTGTGGTTGGGCCTTTGGAGCGCCCTCTACGGGGCTCGGCCCCTGGCAAATTCGCTGGCAGATGTGGCGCGCGTGCCGCGCTGGTTTCTGGCCACTGTGCCATACGTAGACACGGTCAGTGCCTACTTCGTCTTGGTGGTTGCTTCGCTTGCGTTTCTGGAACTGACTGCCGGCAAAATAAAGACCTTTCTAAAGGTAGTGATTCTCGTGGGGTTGGCCATTGGCGTGGCCGGGATTGGCTTCTTCGTCTTTACCGGCTCGAGAAATAAATTGATCCTCTACAACGAGCTCCTCGCTACCTGCCTTCTTCTTGTCCTGGTGACTGTGCTTCTGCTGCCCCGGCTCTCTCGCAAGTATTTCGTTCTGCCCAATCGCGGCGTTCTGGCTGCTGGTACGCTGTTTTTCACTGTGGAGGCTCTGTGTGTCAACGTGGTGCGCCCTCTGGGTTACAAGCTTCCCCAAATCTTGGATGACCTGGGCTTTGCGGCTCTGCTCTTCTCTTTAGGCTATGTCGCCATGCAGAGAGTCTTTGCCAATGAACGCCGTCTACTGTCGATAGAAAATGAACTTGCCATCGCCCACAGAATACAGACCTCGATTCTCCCCGGCGCCAGTCCCGAACTCAGCAACCTTCGCATCTCTGCTGCCTATCGCCCCATGACCGCCGTGGCCGGCGATTTTTACGATTTCATTCCTGTCGATGAGAACCGGGTTGGCGTTCTCGTTGCTGATGTCTCCGGACATGGCGTCCCGGCGGCGCTCGTCGCCGGCATGATCAAGATCGCGCTGCAATCCATCCAGGCCTGCGCCCATGACCCGCGGGAGGTCATGCGCGGGTTGAATCGTGTTCTTTCCGGGCAACTCCACGATCAGTTCGTCACCGCGTCCTATTTGTGGATTGATACGGAGAATCGCATAGCGCGCTACTCAGCCGCGGGGCATCCGCCGCTGCTGTGGTGGCGCGGAGACAAACTGGAGCGCATCGAAAGCAACGGCCTGCTTTTCGGGGTGGTAGCCGAGCCCGACTACCCCGTTTTTGAAATGACCATCAATCCAGGCGACCGCTTTCTGCTTTATACCGATGGCGTGACCGAACCCGAGAATACCGGCGGTGAGCCCTTTGGCGACTACAAGCTCGAGCAGGTTGTCCGCCAGAATAAGTCGCGCCCTCAGTCTGAGTTGGTGGAGCAACTGCTTTCCGAGATTCGCCATTGGCAACCATCTTCCATGGTCCAGCAGGACGATATCACGCTCATCGTGATCGATGTCGCCTAGAAGGATTGAATCAGCCACAGTTACCACCGAAGCGTGTGCCACACCTTCGGCACGTTTTTGTTTTTGTGCATCGCTGTACCCAGCGACTCGGGGTCCCCAGTGAATAATTTTTGCTCGCTGGGGTGAAGGGACAGGTCTTCGTGACTGGGGTGGAATTTCAACCTCCGCACAACCCATCCGCCCATTCTTGGTAATCAATCAACGCGACTAAGTCGCGCCCAGGCCCGCGCCTCTGAACTGCACCAGCCACTATCAGCAAATTCCGATATGCCGACTTTTTGGGTCCGATTAGTCCTCAAAAAGTGAATTGGCGATTATGCGTCTAATGAACACGATTATCCACGAATTCGCTTCAGAATGGTCAAATGGTTTTTTACTTCAGGTTACGGCTCAACAAGCAGGTTGACTCAGAAAGCGCCACAGGCAAAAGAAAGAGCGGAGAGTTTGACACTCCCCGCCCTGTGAGGTTTTATGCATCAATAATTTCTTATCGGGCCAGCTTGCGCCGCAATACCCTGGTCAGTCCAAGCAGGCCGGTTCCCAGCAGAATCAGGCTGGTCGGCTCTGGAACATCGGTGATATCTATATTGTCGAGATAATCGACACTGCCGTTGTCAGTTAGGGTAAACACAAGTTCATTGACGGGAATCGAATTTCCGTTTATGGTTTGGTAGACATTGAGGTTTGTATTGAATGCGGCACAAGGGGTGGAGGCGGTAACCTCATTTCCACAGCTGATGGTATATTCCAAAGTGCTACCCAGATAGCCTTGGATCGTATAAGAAAAATCATTGGCAATGGTCTTAAGATCGACGCTGTTAAAAGTAAACCATGCACCGCCATCTGTAACCGTGATCTGGCCGGTTTTGACGAAACCACTACCAACACCAGTTCCGCCGTCAATGCTCGTATCCCCCACTACGCCTGCCGAATTGGCATTATTCGCCTCGCCCTGGTTTTGATTCCACCCGTTGTTGCCACTGGTGGCGGTAACTGTGACGTTGCCTACGGCTTGGGTCCATTTGGAGAAGTTGCCGTATACTGGGCTGACAGTGGGCAGGTTATGGCCTGGTCCATATTTGTCTTCGTTACTATCTCCACTAATGGCCGAGGTAGTGCAGAGATTACCGCTAGGAGTTGTGGCGTACAATCCAGTGGCATTGGCCCCAGTGATGCTCCCACTGCAAGCGAAGTTGATATTAACAACCGTATTCGCAAAAGCTCTAGGGCTTACAGCGAGGCAGAACACTGCCACGACTAGAAAAACTACAGGGGAATATTTCCTGCACATTTGAGGTCTCCTCTGAGAGATTCAGCTCTCCCTACTAATTCAGAACTCCCATTTTTGGGGACCCCTGGGGATGGGGATATATTCAATATACCTGAAGTTCCCTCTACAGCTAATCTTTTTTCATCAATTTCAAGGGTAAAAAAGTCGGGCGTGTCGGCCAAGGCATTTGCCCGGACTAAAGCCAATATTTGTTTCATTTTGAAGCACTTATCAGACACCGTCTCGTCAACTCTCTACGATGCCTAGGTCAGCTTTTAGGTTTTTTCAACCCACCCGGCAAGGCTACTTTTTGTGAGAGTGGCGAGCGCCACTGCCATTTGTTGCCTTCCAGAGCGACTGATCTCAAGCTCCAACGGTCAACGGTCCACCGGCAACTGAAAGCTGATTGCTGATAGCTGTCAGCTGCTCCTGATCCTTGTACTGCAGTTGGTAGAGCTTCCAGTAGAGGCCGCGATGGGCCAATAATTCCTGGTGCGTCCCCATCTCGCGCAACTGGCCCTTGTGTATCACCAGAATCGTCTCTGCCCGCTGCACGGTGGAGAGGCGGTGGGCAATCAGAACGCTGGTCCGGCCCTCGACCATCCGCTCCAACGCTCCGCGAATGCGCAGCTCGGTGTCCGTGTCCACGCTCGATGTGGCCTCGTCGAGGATGAGAATGCGCGGGTTGAAGGCCAGCGCGCGGGCGAAGTTGATGAGCTGTTTCTGGCCTGTGGAGAGCGAGTTGCCGCGCTCCTGCACCGGCTCGTCGAATTGGCGCGGCAGGCTCTCGATGAAGTCCAGCACGTTGACGTCGCGCGCGGCCCGGCGGAGATCGGCGTCGGTGATCGCTTCGTTACCGAATCGGATGTTCTCCGCCAGCGTGCCGGTGAAGAGGAACGGGTCCTGCAGGACGACGGCGAAGTGCTGCCGTAGCGCGGTTAAATCGTGCTGGCGCAGGTCGATGCCGTCCAAAAGAATTTGCCCGGCGGTCACCTCGTAGAAGCGCATCATCAGGCTGGTGAGGGTGGTTTTTCCGGCTCCGGTATGGCCGACAATAGCCACGGTCTCGCTGGGCTCCACGGTGAAGGAGACGTCTTTGAGAATCCACTCGATGCCGTCGATGGCGGCAAGGGCGGCGGCTTCGGAGGCCATGTCCACGGCGGCCTGTTGCTCTTCCGTCAGTTTCTGATAGGTGAACCAGACGTGGCGGAACTCGATGCGATTGCTGCCGTCGCCGAGAAGCGGATTGGCGGGGCTGACGATCTCCGGCTTGGTGTCCAGCAGCCGGAAGATGCGCTCGCCGGCGGCCATGGCCGATTGCAGGATGTTGTACTTGTCGCTCATGTCCTGAATGGGCCGCCAGAAGCGCAGCGAGTACTGGATGAACATGTTCAGCACGCCGATGGTGACCACGGGTGGAATGCTCAGCACTCCGAAGCCGCCCCGCCATAAGACCAGGGCAATGGCCACCATGGAGAGCAGATCCACCGCCGGGTAAAAGAGCGCATAGGCGAAGATGGTGTCTTTGAAGGCGATCATGTGCTGGCGATTGACGTCTTCAAAATCGTCAAATGCCCGCTGCTCGCGGTTGAAAAGCTGCACCACGCTCATCCCCGAGATGTGCTCCTGCGTAAAGCTGTTGATGCGCCCAATGGCGGTGCGCACTCGCCTGTAACTCTCCCGTACAGAATCGCGGAAGAGGCGCGTGACGATAAGAATAAGCGGCAGCACAGAGAAGGCCAGCAGCGCCAGACGCCAGTTGATGGTGAGCATGAGGGCGGCCATGATGGTGAGGTTGAGAAAGTCATCGATGATGGCCAGCACGCCGGCGGTGAACATCTCGTTGATGGCGTCCACGTCGGAGGTGATGCGCGTGACCAGGCGGCCGACGGGGTGAGTGTCGAAAAAACCGATGTGCATGCGCTGCATGTGCCGAAAAATGTCGCGGCGCAAGTCGAAGATGAGCTTCTGGCCGGTCCACTGCATGAGATAAATCTGGACGAACTCGAAGAGGTAGGCGCTGAGCACGACGCAGAAGTAAATAGCGGCCAGGCGGGTGATGCCCTGGTAGGGATTGTCGGGGAGGCGGCGGGCGAGCCAGTCGGTTGAGCCCAGGACGCTGGCAAGGAGGTTGGTGGAGAGTGAGGAACCGGAGTCTTTAGGGAAGTAACGGTCGATGCCCACCATGATCAGGTAGGGGCCGGCTACATCGCAAAGGGATTTGAGCGAGACGGCGAGGGCGGAGACGGAAGCCTGCCACCAATAGGGGCGCAGATAGTGGCCGAGTCTCAGCATGAGCCGGGAGTCGTAGACCTTCCCGGTTGGTTCTTCATCGGGCTTGTTGGGTTTCTTCTGTTCTTCGTCGGCCATGGGCTGAGCGGGGACTGCTTACATTCTCATTGTACGGGGCGGGGTGAAAGGTAGGCTTGAGGGGCCTGACCGTGATCCGATATACTTCAAGATAAGAGAAGCTCCACGATGATGCAGAACCAGCAGCGGCGGGGATGGCTCCTGATTGCGGCAATCGCAATCGGATTCGCCCTCCTGTGCATGCTGATCCCGCAAGGTCACTCCGGCGGCTCGGATGGGGTTGCTATTCTGCCGCTTCTCGTTGTTGGAGTCATCTCGCCTCTGAGCCTCTTCGCGCCGCTGGCCTATGAATATGTTGGCCGCGTGCCCGATGCTCCGGCGCTTCCCGCGCTCTTCCAGCGTCCGCCTCCCTTCCGAATCGCTTAATTCCCTCAGAATTGGTCCGGCTTTGCAGAGCAGCTTTAGCTGTTCTGCGGCCAACGACTTTTCCTTCGAGAAGTTCTGCCTGCGATTTGCGAGGGTGCTGATGCACGTCGATCCTTCTGTATTGGGTTTCTTTGTCATGAGCGCGCCATTTCTGGCGATTTGCGCTATTCTTGTTCGCTACTGCTTTTTGCGCGCCCGTTGGCGGTTGAACCAACGGCTGGGAAGAAAGAACTCCGGATTTTGTCCGTCTTCATCGGCACTGGGAATTGCACTTCTCTTCTTACAGGTCTTTTACCGGCCCAGCGTTGCCAATGTCGTGGAGATAAAGCAGGACGAGGATGCCGACGAGGACGATGAAGGCGATCCGGAAAATCTCAAGAAACAACTGAACCGGCAATACAAGCGGATTCGGCGCGGCGAGCCGGTCGACAGGCTGGTCTTGCGGATTTGAGATCAATGGTGGCAGTGGTATCCCATCCTGGCCGCAAAAACAAATACTTCGCGAAGATGGGGCACGCAGTTTTTTCGGAACGGTCATTGTGGGACCGCTCATAACCTCCACCATTTACACTGGTAAGCGGAGAATCCTGTGTTTTTCGATAAGGTTTTAACCAAAATATTTGGCACGGCGAACGAACGCCTGATCAAGCGGTTGATGCCGATGGTGGCGGCGATGGGCGCTCTGGAAGCGGACACGAAGCAAATGTCTGATGAGCAGTTGCGGGCCAAGACGGCGGAGTTCCGTGCGAGGATTGCCGAGCGGGTGACGGAGCGGCTAAAGGGGTTTGAAAACCCCGACGAGTTGAGGGCGGAGGGACGCGAAGCGGAGGCGCGGGAGGCTGCCGAAAAGCGGGCTGCGGAGCAGGACAAGGCCGAGCGGGAGGCGATGGATGAGATTCTGCCCGAGGCCTTTGCGGTGGTGCGCGAGGCGGGCTGGCGGGCCGTGCAGATGCGCCACTTCGACGTGCAGCTGATCGGCGGCATGGTGCTGCACCAGGGCAAGATCGCCGAGATGAAGACCGGCGAAGGCAAAACGCTGGTGGCCACGCTGGCCAGCTATCTGAATGCGCTGGTCGGACACGGCGTGCACGTGGTCACGGTGAACGACTACCTGGCCAAGCGCGACGCCGAGTGGATGGGCAAGATATATGAGTTTCTGGGGCTTACCGTCGGCGTCATCGTTCACGATTTGGACGACGACGAGCGACGCGCCGCCTACCTGGCCGACATCACCTACGGGACAAATAATGAATTCGGCTTCGACTACCTGCGCGACAACATGAAATTTGAGTTAACAGATTGCGTGCAACGCGGGCACTACTACGCCATCGTGGACGAAGTGGACTCGATTCTGATCGACGAGGCGCGGACGCCTCTGATTATCTCCGGGCCGACCGAGCAAACCACCGACAAGTACGCCAAGGCGCGGCAGATTGTTCCCAGGCTGGTGCTGGGCGAGGAGATCGAAGCCAGCGACACCAAGCGCGTCGCGGAGTTGGGCCTGGAACTCAGGGAGGGTGAAAAGTACCTGACCGGCGACTACATCGTAGATGAAAAGCAGCGCACTATCGGCGTCACCGACGAGGGCTGGGTGACCATCGAGAAGTTGCTGGGCATCAACAACATCGCCGATGCGGAAAACTGGGAGATGAAGCACTACGTCGAAACGGCCATCAAGGCGCACGCGCTCTACAAGCGGGACGTGGAGTACGTGGTCAAGGACGGCGAGGTGATCATCGTCGATACCTTCACCGGCCGCCTGATGCCGGGGCGCCGCTGGTCGGATGGGCTGCACCAGTCCATCGAGGCAAAGGAGGGTGTGAGCATCCGTAAGGAAGACCAGACGCTGGCCACCATCACCTTCCAGAACTACTTCCGCCTGTACAAGAAGCTGAGCGGCATGACCGGCACGGCGGAGACGGAAGCGGCGGAGTTCGAGAAGATTTACAAGCTGGAGATCGTAGTAATTCCCACCAACAAGCCGTTGCTGCGGCTTGAAAATCCGGACGTGGTCTACCTGGTGGAAAAGGCGAAGTACAAGGCTGTGGCCGAGGACATTGCGCGGCTGCACGAAAATAAGCAGCCGGTGCTGGTGGGCACCACGTCGATTGAGAAGAGTGAGCGGCTATCGGGGATTCTGGCGCGCAAGGGCGTCAAGCACGTGGTGCTGAACGCCAAGTTCCACGAGCGCGAGGCGGAGATAGTGGCCCAGGCCGGACGGCTGGCGGCAGTGACCATCTCCACTAACATGGCCGGCCGCGGCACGGATATTCTGCTGGGCGGCAACCCGGATTTCATGGCCCGCCAGGAGCTGGTGAAGAAGAACAAGGCGCGGGCCATCAGCGTGGCCGAGGGCGCCATCAATCCCATGGCCCCGCCGGGATTTCTGCGCTACTACTACCAGGGACAGGAGTTTGAGATCGCCGAGCCCGAGTGGGCGGAGGTCTTCAAGGTTCACGCCGAGGCGGCGCAGCAAGAGCACGAGCAGGTGATCGAGGCGGGCGGGCTGTTCATTCTGGGCACTGAGCGGCACGAGTCGCGGCGCGTCGACAACCAGTTGCGCGGGCGCGCCGGCCGTCAGGGTGATCCCGGCGAGTCAAGATTCTTTCTCTCGCTGGAAGACGACCTGATCCGCATCTTCGCCAAGCAGTGGATGAGCACCATGATGCAGCGGATGGGCATGAAAGAGGATGAGCCCATCGAGTCGAAGATGATCACCAAGCGCATCGAAGGAGCGCAGAAGGCGGTTGAAGCGCAGAACTTCGAATCGCGCAAGCATTTGCTGGAATACGACGACGTGATGAACAAGCAGCGCGAGGCGGTTTACGGGCTGCGGCGTCAACTGCTGGAGGGAGTGGAGCAGCGGGAGCTGATTCTGGAGGATTATGTCGGCGGAATCCTGAGCAACATTCTGGACGAGTTTGCCCCGGAGAAGATGCATCCGGATCAGTGGGATATGAAGGGTCTGGACGAGAAGCTCGTTGACCACTTCGGGCTGAAACTCGCATCGCTGAATATCTGCGCTACGGGAATCAATCCGCACGCGCTCAGCCGGCACGAGCTGGGCGACGCCATCTTCGCCAAGCTGAAGGAGCAGTACGAGGCCAAGGAAAAGATTCTCTCGCCGGCCACCATGCGCTACCACGAGCGAATGGTGATGTTGAGCGTTATCGACGGGTTGTGGAAGGACCATCTGCTCTCCATGGACCACCTGAAAGAAGGAATCGGATTGCGCGGCTATGCGCAGCGGGATCCGCTGGTGGAATACAAGCGAGAGTCCTTCGACATGTTCGAGGCTATGATGCTCAAGTTCCAGGAGGACACCGTCCGCTTCCTCTTCCGCATGCAGATTCTCGGTCCGGATGGACAACCAATGGATGCGGCTCCGCGCATCAGCCGAACGGTTCCTTCTGCGCCGCCGGTGGCCAGCGCAGCCCGGCCTCTGACGATGGACGCGGAGCCGAGGGAGATTGGGATTTCAACGCGCCAGCCCTCCACGACCATCGACTCGCTGGAGAAGGAGTTTCAGCGCAAGAAACAACGCGAGCTGGAGGCGGCTAGTATGGCCGGCGCTGGAGACTCCAGCCAGACAGTGCAGCGGAGAACAGGCGAGAAGGTGGGGCGCAACGATCCCTGCCCCTGCGGGAGCGGGAAAAAGTACAAGAAGTGCCACGGGGCCGGGAAGTAGCTGCGCGCTGCCTGGGAAACGGTTAGCGCGCTCTTCCGAAGAGACTGAAGCCTTTTTTCTTCTCATCCTTTTCGTGCAATCCGCAGGCTTTACGGGCCATCTGCCGGATTACGTTCGAAATGGGCGAGTTTTCCAGTGCGAGGGGAACGGCGGCGTGCCGGGCTCGCCTGGCAGAGACAGGATCGTTGGGAATCCTCCACTGGGCCGGCCTGGTGAGCGCCTTGGTAACATGCTCTTCGTTGAAGAGCATATTTTTAGGTGTATACCGGTTGAGGATGATATGGAGTTTACGGCCTCTGGTGGCGAAGAACTGAGAGATCAGGCGATTTGCGTTTCGCAGTTCGGAAATGTCGACCCGAGTGACCAGGTAGATGGTAGCGGAACTGTCACCGAGTGCCGAATCCTTCAAGTCAGGTCTATATCCGGCATCCACCACCACGTAATCGAAGCTCTGGCGGGCGACTGCCAGCAGTTTATCGACAACGTCCGCGGTGATCTTGCTCTGGGGGAACGCCCCTGGAGCCGCAAGGACGAATAATCCCGAGGAATGCATGGTCAGCAGCGAAGAGAGAAAATTCGTATCCAGCCGGCTGGAATTCTGAAAAGCGCTATCTGTCGAAAACTTAGCGGCGATCCCGAGATTGATCGCCACGTCTCCCAATGGAATACCAAGGTCGATCAATAACGTTCTTTTGCCAGACTCCTTGGCCAACGATACCGCGAAATTGGAGGCGATGGTGGTGACTCCGCAGCCGCCTTTGGCGCCGAGAAACACTAATAAATGGCCGGCTTTCCTTTTGGCGTGTCGAGACCTAGGAAGACGGACTGTGATGCGAGCCAGAGCAGCAGCCATATCGGTGGTGGTGATGGGCAGAACGAGAAGCTCGCGGGCGCCAGCGCGCATGCACCGCATCACCAGTTCATGATCTGCCTTCTCCGAAAAGACCATCACGGTCCGGGAGCCATCGTCGCAGATACTCTCCACTATATTGAGGGCGAGTTTCGGATCGCCGTCCAGGTCGACGATGACCACATCGTGATGCTCTTGCAGCATCTTGGGTATATCGTCGAGGTCGGCAGGGTAGGAAGAAATCTCCTGAACGTGCACCCCCGGGCATTCGGCAAGAACACTGGCTATTGCCTTGCGGCGCGGTTCATCCGGTCCGATCAGTGCCACGGATAAGACGCCAGTGCCAAGGGCGCCATGAACTTCGTGCAACTTTGGCATAATGCGATTGCAACTCCAAGTTGCCTGCAACAATGCATAGTTTATCCCAGAATCGCCAATTCTTCGGAACTCTTTTTCTATAGTTCGGAGCAGTCTGATTTATTCTTATTCCGACTCGGCGGCTGCCAGCAATGTTCTGTTTTCGGGCCATGGGTCTTTTTTTCTTCCGAAGAGGGAGAATCCCTTTTTCTTATCCGGATTCGCTGACATGCCGCAGGCGGTTCTGGCCATCTGCCGGATCACGTTGGAGATGGGCGAATCTTCCAGCGCAATCGGAGCAGCCGTGCTGCGGGTGCGTCGGGCAGAGGCATAATCGTCGGGAACTTTCCACTGGGCGGGCCTGGTGAGAGCCTTGGTAATCTGCTGGTCATCGAAGATCAGAGCATGAGGCGTATAGCGGTTGAGCACGATCTGCAGCTTGCGCCCGCGCGCGGAGAAGAATTGTGTGATAAGGCGATTGGAGTTGCGCAATTCTGAAACGCCGACCTGGGTGATCAGATAGAGAACGGCGGATTCTCCAAAGAGCGATGTTCTCATCAAGTCAACTCTTGATCCGGCGTCAACGACCACGTAAACAAAGCTCTGCCGCGCGATGGTGAGCAGTTTGTCGATTGCCTCATTGGTAGCCTGCAGGGGAGAGAACTCACTTGGCGCGGGGAGCACGGATAATCCCGAGCCGTGCCTTGCCAGCAGCGAGCGTAAGAAATTGGCATCCAGCCGGCTGGAATCCTGAAGTGCGTTGGCGGTGGAGTATTCGGCGGCCATTCCCAGGTTGATTGCCGCGTCCCCCAGCGGAACTCCGAAGTCAATCAAGAGGGTTTTCTCGCCGGACTCCTGCGCCAGCGCGACGGCAAAGTTGGATGCGATGGTGGTGACTCCGCAACCGCCTTTGGCGCCCAGAAAGACGAAGAGCTTTTTGGATGTGCTTCTGCCCTGGGGTGTAGTAACACGGCGGGACAAAACCCGGTCCAGGGCGTCCGCAATTTCCTCGCGGAGGAGGGGCAGGGTAAGGAATTCGCGGGCGCCGGCGTGCATGAAGCGGATGGCCAGTTCCAGAGAGGTCTGCGTTGTGTAGACCATCACAGTGGTGGAATTGTTGGCGCAGAGGCTTTCAACCACATCGAAGGCGCAGACCGGGTCGCTGTCCAGTCCAATGAGGATGACATCATAGTGATGTTCCAGCATCAGTGGCAGGTCGTCGAGATCGGCAGGGAAGGTAGCATGTTCATGGATTGCCGTTCCGGGGAATCCGGCCAGAACCCCGGCTACCTCTTCGCGGCGCAGATTATCCGGATCGATGAGCGCGATGGAGATCGAGCCCGGAGCATCGGAAATCAGGTCGAGGATCGGCATGGCATCGTTTGCTTCCGTCTGCCTGCATCGATACAGGCTGCTTTGAGCCCGGATGAGCGAGGAGAGATTCCGGGAATAAGATTTAGCGCTCGTGAACGATAATCATGCCTTCTGATGATGCTCGCAACGGCAAACTAACCTATGCTGCGTACCCTTCGCAATTCCGGCTGTTAAAGAGCGAAGTTGACCATTACCTCCACTGTAGCGTTGCCGTTGCCGGCCTCGAATCTCCATTTACGCACGGCATCATCGGCAGCGGTCGAGAGCGTGTGATTTCCGCTTAGAGGTTGCACATCGGTTACCTTGCCTTGCGCGTCCACGGTGACCGAGAGCTTGACCTGTCCGGTTATCCTCATGCGCCGGGCAATTTCGGGATAAACAGGCGGAACCCGAGTTTTAACGGCGCGTTCATCCGCCGCCCGGGCAGGCATGGCCAGCGTCACCATGAGCGCCAAAGCGGTTGCCTGCATCAGCCGGGCTCCGGCACGCCGCAACCGGTTGAGAAGAGGCTCAAAGTGATTGTTGTTCAATGGGCGCCTCGCAGTTCTTCACTCATTGATGGAGTTATCGGCGACTGGAGAAGCCTTCGTTAATGGATTATTAGGATTTGATTACCGGGGGGTGGGGAGTACAGCTTCTAGCTTTAGCTGTTAGCTCTTAGCTCGAAATATGGGGTTGTGTAAATTAGCGGATCACAACGATTGCGAATCATCGGTTTCGGAGGGAGCAGAAGCCCTTCAGGCCATGAATATAGTGGCTCAACGGAGGGAGCAGGGGGCTTCAGCCCCCTGATAGAGAGTGGATATGCGCGGCCTTCAGGCATGGGCCTTCTCTAGCAGCTATTAGCTGCTTTTATAGCTTCAAAGGTTAGGTCTTCGGCGGTGGAGTGATGCTCGGCGCGCCACAGGTCGAAGAGGCGGCCATAGCTGAGGGTAATGTACTGTGCCGGATCGATGCACAGGCGGGCGGCGGCGCGATCAATCCACTCGGCGGTGCCTTCCAGCTCTGCATAGTTGCCGATGGGGGTCTCATCCACTACGCAGTGGCCCTCGCCGTCGGTCCACTCCGTGCGCCATTTTTCGTAGCGGAAGGCGGCAACCAGGCCGAGGGAGAGAAAGATCTGCTCCAGTGCCGCTCCGTCGGCCACCTCGGTCTCGTTCTCGATGCGGTGCTTGTGAGTGTCTTCGCCGGGCCTGTCATCGGGCAGGCGCTTGTGGGTCACGGTGCAACGTCCGGCATAGCTGCGAATGCGCAGAATCTCCGTTCGTGCGCGCATCTGCCGGTCCGGCGTGTCGTAGAGGACGTTGCTCTCAAAGGCGCGTGGAGTCTGCAGGTGGAAGCCGGCGGCTTCAAGCCGCTGGCTCAGTCCAGCCACGTCGTCCACGCGAAATTTGATCTCGGTCTCGATGGGCATCGTCAGCAGTGAGTATACGGCAGGGGATGACAAACAGGTTGAACACGACTGCCTACTCACATCGATCCGGGCAGCATTGCCTACCGCGCGCTGCCCCACCACCCGACATGTCCCCCGAAGGATGTTGACGGAACTTCCTGATAACCGTGCCTTCCTGCCCATGAACGCGCAGCATCTTCCAACTTCGCATTCCCGCAGTTGAGAAAATACTCAGCCCAGCGCACGTCCCCATACTTATCGAGCGCTTCGATCAACATGTCTTCGGAACCCGGCTCACCCTTGTGGATCAAAGCCTCGGCCGCCCGCCGTTTGACGCCAACATCCGTGTCCTCCTTCAGGGCGGCGATCAGGGACTCGACCACGCGGGGGTCTTTGATGTCGCCCAATGCATAGGCCGAACTCCCCCTGACGCCCGCATCCGTGTCCTTGAGGGCGGCAATCAAAGGCTCGATCGCGCGGGTGTCTTTGATATCGCCCAACGCCCCGGCTGCACTGCTTCGGACGTCAGCATCCGTGTCCTCCTTCAGGGCGGCGATCAGGGGTTCGACCGCGCGGGGGTCTCTGATATTGCCCAACGCCCCGGCCGCAGTCCTTCGGACGTCAGCATCAGTGTCCTTCAGGGCGGCGATCAGGGGCTCGACCGCACGCGGGTTGTTGATTTCGCGCAACGCTGTCATCGCATTCCCTCGGGTGGCGGAGTCCGGATCCTTCAGTATTGCGATTAGAGGCTCGACGGCACGCGGGTCTTTAATCCAGATTAACGCCTTGGACACACCCCACCGGACGCGAGCATCCTTATCCTTCAGTGCGGCGATCACGACCTCGACCGCGCGAGGGTCTTTGATTCCGCCCAATGCCTCAGCCACCTTTTCTTGGAACCAAGAATCCTTGTCCTTCAAAGCGCTGATCAGGGGCTCGACCGCGCGAGGGCTGCCGATTTGGCCCAACGCATAGGCAGCCCATACTCGGACTTCAGCATCCTTCAAGGCGGTGCTCAGCGGTTCGACCGCGCGGGGGTCGCCGATTTGGCCCAACGCAACGGCAGCTAGCCATCGGACGTGAGAATCCGAATCCTTCAAGGCGGCGATTAGGGGCTCGACCGCGCGGGGGTCGTAGGTTCTGCCTAATGCATCGGCCGCTAGCCATCGGACCTGAGCATCCGAGTCCTTCAGGGCGGCGATCAATGGCTCGACCGGTGGCATTCCGATTATGCCCAGCTCCCTGGCCGCGCTGTCTCGGATGTCATATTCCCAATCCCACAGGGCGGCGAACAGGGGGTTCGACCGCGCGGGGGCTTTGGTTTCGCCCAACGCATTGACCGCGCTCCGTCGGACGGCAACATCCGAGTTACTCAGTTTACCGATAAGTTGTCTCACATAAATGAAACGCCACGCCTCGACTGCCCCGAACACAAGGACGCAGACACACAACAAT
This sequence comes from Occallatibacter sp., assembly GCA_050012015.1. Classification (GTDB taxonomy): domain Bacteria; phylum Acidobacteriota; class Terriglobia; order Terriglobales; family Acidobacteriaceae; genus Telmatobacter. The sequence continues at coordinate 425,398 of JBEKHZ010000004.1, forward strand.
ATCCCCAAGATCCTCAAGGTAAACAACAATCTGGTTTGCTCGAAGCGGTGAACTTTCAACGGAATCATACGATCTCCTTCAAAAGCAGTGGCGCGGCGGGCGGGATGCTGAATCAGCAACACAAATCCGACATCTTGAATCCAGGATGCATGGACTTCAGGAGTGCGTCGGCAGCCTCGACTCCGGCCAATTCGGCTACCTTCTGTTCGTCACTCTGAAGCGATCCCTTGAGCGCAATCTTCACCTTGTACTTGCTGTCCTTGTGATTGCTTCTCCGGAAAAAGTAGATCTCGATGTTCGCTGATCCGGCCTCAAAGGCGCCGCCATTCTCGCGGCCTTCCTGAACTTTCACGAACGTGCCTTCCAAAATAAAGAAATGGGGAATCATGCCATGGGAGCCCTGGGTGTCGTTTACCGGCGTTCCCTCTTCGACGGTTTGCTCGCCAATATTGAGTCTCTGCATTTCGGCGAGGAAACTCGAGTAGAAATGCTTCAGGAAATCGGGAGAAAGCTGGACTCCGCTGGCATTGGTGAAATGTTTAACTTCGATGGACGTGGCATCAGGTTTTGACAAAGGCTTTACATTCTGTGCGGCTAGAGCCAACGGCCAGAGAAGGATGCCAGCCAGTGCGAGGAACATTGAAAATCGGCGCATGAGAATCTCCTGACTTGGAGACTTTTGTCACAGTCTGGCGGGCGGTCAACTTTCACGAGTTGGAGGGTCCAGCATGAGTGGTGACAATAGCCTTTTTGATTTTCCAACGAGAATATGCCTGCTAATGGCGTGGCGTCAAGCGTGAATCAGAAGGTCAAGTGGCGGTGTTTGCCTGCAACAGGCGACAATGAAAATGTGAAGACCTTGCGATTGGTTGTGGACCCGGCGCGTCTCAATACTGCGGATGCTCAGGAGGCGCTGCGCCGCGGAGCGGAGATTTTACGCGCTGGCGGATTGGTGGCGCTGCCCACCGAAACCGTCTATGGCCTGGGCGCAAACGCGCTGGATGCTGCGGCGGTCGAGCGGATCTTTACGGCCAAGCAAAGGCCGGCGTGGGATCCGGTGATTGTGCATGTGGCAGATGAAAAAATGCTCGACGGACTCGTCCGCGATGTTCCGGAAACGGCGCGCAAGCTGATTGCGGCCTTCTGGCCGGGGCCGCTGACTTTGCTGCTGCCGCGCACGGCGGCGGTGCCCGATGCAGTGACCGCTGGCCGCCCTCTCGTCGGCGTGCGCATGCCGGCGCATCCGGTGGCGCTGGAGTTGATTCGACGGGCCGGTGTTCCGGTGGCCGCGCCCAGCGCAAATCTTTTTGGCCGCATCAGCCCGACCACTGCCGAGCACGTACTCGCCGACCTGGACGGCCTGATCGATGCGGTCGTGGATGCGGGACCAACCGAGCACGGAGTCGAGTCCACGGTTCTGGACCCCTGCCAGAGCCCGATGAAGATATACCGGCCGGGAGCTGTGACGACCATCCAGATTCGAGACACTGCCGGGGCAGTCGAGGTATTCCGCGACGGCGGGGTGTCTGAAATCGAGTTACAAGATGCGCTGCCCTCGCCGGGCGTGGGGCTGCGGCATTATGCGCCCCGGGCGCGGCTGGTGCTCATTGAAGGCGCTCTGGCCGAGTTGGGATCTCGTCTGGAAGGTGCAGTGCTGGACCTTCCCTCCGAACTCTCAGCCCAGGTAGGCGTAATGCTGCCTGCCGAGGTGTCTGCTCCGGCCGGGGCAGCGGCGGTGTATGCCTGGGGCCGCTGGGCTGCGCCAGAGGAGCTGGCGCGGGAGCTGTACTCCGGATTGCGGTCTCTGGATGGCGCGGGCTGCACGGTGATTCTGTGCCCGATGCCGCCGGCCGAGGGAATCGGCGCGGCTATCCGAGACCGGCTGCTCAAGGCGGGAAGCACCAGATAAGCGAAGAAACAGGGAATTATTCATAGATTTCCGCTTCCCAAATAACCCAATTTTGCGCAAAAAACCTCTATCTCGAAGTAGAGGTTATTTTTTCGCGTTTATGCGCAATATTCGCCTGGTGTTCTTAGTCAGAAATTTGCAGCACACACTCGCACTCACACTCACACTCGCACTCGATCACTACCCCTGATCGCCCACTTTGTACATATATTTGATGGCGGACTTGTAAACCATGGTCCTATGGCGGCCGCGGACCTTGAGGGCGTTTCGGTCGTACCACTCGATGCAGCCTTCGACCTGATCGCCGCCTTCCAGCACAATCACCATGGGCGTCTGCGTCTGTATCTGCTTTTGCAGGTAGAAGAGTTCGGCGTTGCGCTGGGGAGTCTCCTGCTCCTGTTTCTGGCCGTAGCCATAGCCCGGCAGGCGGAAGGGAGCGAGCGAGGCCGGCCGTTTGCGTGTATATGCCTGATAGTGGGGCCGATTGGATTCCGTATTCATGAAAAACTCCTCCTGGGGGAAGTCATTGGCTAATTGGGAGTTAGCTGGGCTCAAGGCTGACCGCCATGGCGTCGATCGAGAGAGAACGGAGCAGGTTGCGGCGCATGCCCTGCTCGACCTGGACGAGAGCGCGGGCGGCATTATCAATCCAATCGACGCTGAGACCCTGGCCAAGCTGGGTGAGTTCGGCTTCGATGTCCAGGTTGCGGATGAGCTGGGGCGTTCCTGCCACGATGAGCAGCAGGTCCTCGATGAGGCTGCCGAGGGCGCGCAGCAGGTTAACGGTCTTCTCCTGTCCATCGGCGCCGGCGCGGTAGCTCTCGGTCGCGTGAAAGAGCGCGGAGTAGTCTGGCTCGCGTAAGGCATTGCGGAGCAAGACCAGTGCGTCCTGGCGGCTGGACAGATACACTTCGAGGTCAAGGTTGAGAGCGCGTCCCACGGCTCCCTCAGCCAGCCGCGCGGCGAGGGCGCGGTCCTTCTGCTTGAGAAGCGGACGCCGCCGCGCGAGCAGAACCTCTATCTCGGAGTAGAGGATCGTGCTCAAGCGATGAACTACGGCGCGGGAGCGGATGGTGGGCAGCAGCTCCTGCGGATTCTCGGTGAGCAGAATCAGCGAGCTGTGCGCGGGGGGCTCTTCGAGCAGCTTGAGCAGGGAGTTGGCCGCCTCCTTCATAAACGCTGACGAGGTGAAGATGGTGAAGGTGCGCTTGGCCTCGACCGGCGGGCGATAGTAGGCCACGTGGATAGCCTGACGGACCTGGCCTACTTTAATGAGCAACTGCGGCGGGTCAGGCGGGATGATGAGCACGTCCGGGTGGGTCTGGATGAGGATGCGGGTCTCTTTTTTGTCGGTGTCGCGCATCTCTTCGCGAGCGGCGACGGCTTCTGCTACCAGAGCTTCAAGATCAGCGGAGCCGCCGATACCGGTGCAGTTTGCGCAGTCACCGCAGAAGTCAGGAAGGCCGTCCGATTCGGTGGGCTGAAGGCAGTTGACGGCTTTGGCCAGCATCAGGGCCAGGGTGTACTTGCCCGCACCGCGCGGGCCGGCCAGGATGAGCGACTGGGGAAATCGCCCCGCGCCGATGCTCTCCCTGAGCCGGGTCACCGTCGCCGCATTGCCGAGAAAATCCTGAAAGCCCATGGGTTGAGCGTAGAGCATCTGCCGCGGGCTGTCGAGTGGGAGGCAAGGCGTGACTAGTAAAGATGCAGTTGACGCAGCGGACGCCCTCGGGTAACCTGATTTTATGTTGATTGCCCCTCTTCGCTGTTGTTGTCGCTCCCGCGCATAAGCTGGTTGAGCGACCGCACGTCCTTAGAAGAGAATCCAACGCAAGCCGCATCATCTCCATAGCTCAATCGTAAGCAGTATCTTTCTCAGGCTGTCCGCGTATCTTAACGCGGTGTTTTTTTCACTGAGCTTCCCAATGCAGCCCTTTCCCAATCGAGCAGGCAATACCGGGGAAGATAACCGCCGCAAAGAGTCGTTGGCCAACCGTTGTCCCCTTCAACAGGCCGGGACTGGCGCGGCAGATTCATTCAACCCTAAAGGAGAAACCAATGAGTAGTGTCCTCAGCGAGGTCTTAACCGCGAACCAGAAGTACAGCGCATCATTTGGCGAGAAGGCCAATCTATCGATGCCTCCCGCCCGGCGTTTTGCCGTGCTCACCTGCATGGACGCCCGGCTCGATCCGGCCAAATTCGCCGGCCTGTCCGAAGGCTCCGCGCACGTCATCCGCAATGCCGGCGGCCGGGCCAGCGATGACGCCATCCGCTCGCTGGTCATCAGCTACAAACTGCTCGGCACGCGCGAGTTTTTCGTCATCCATCACACCAATTGCGGCATGGAATTCTTCACCAACGAAGTGATGCGCGGCTTGCTCAGCAACAGCCTGGAGACCGCGGAGCTAACCTCGTCCGGTTTCCGGGACGTGGGCAAAGGGCCCGGCTCGCGGGCCGGCGAATTTATCGAGTGGCTCACCATTCCGGACCAGAAGCAGGCGGTTGTCGATGATGTGCTTCACATTCGAAACCATCCACTGATTCCCCGCTCGATCCCCATCTATGGCTACGTCTATGACGTGAAAAGCGGCAAGCTGATCGAGGTGGAAGCAGCCACAAAGGCCGGCGCGGCAAGCTAATCAGCCGTCCATTTCCATGGAATATAGAGCCCGGAAAACAATGCCGCCTTTTCTCTGGAGAAGGCGGCATTACCCGGCGTAAATGCTCTTGCAAAGCTGGTTACCTACAGGGTTTAGGATCATTCAAAAATTATTTGTCAATGACACTTGACATCTTTTGGTCAATTATGTAAAGTATAGTTGTCATTAAGTAAAGGAGACCAATCATGCCATGCAAATCCAATAGTCCAGCGGTCCGTCGTTACTTTTTTCGCTTCGTTGTATCGATGGTGCTGTACGCAGTGTTTCTTGTCCTGGCGGTCTGGATCTTTATCCATTTCCGCCCAACCGGCCCTGTAGCTTGGCTGCTGGCCGTTCTTCCGGCGCTCGCCATCGTCGGGCAAATTGCGGCCTTCGGTATGTATCTGGCGGAAGAGAAGGACGAGTTCCAGCGGCATTCCGGAGTGCTGGCGTTGCTCTGGGGGATCGGGGCAACGCTTTCGGTGACGGTGGTGTGGGGTTCGCTGGAAAATTTCGTTCATCTGCGCCACTTGGACCTGACGTGGGTCTATCCGATCTTTTGCATCTTTTTCGGCATCGCTCATGCGCTGAATCAAGCGAGGTACAGATGAAAAACCGGCTGCGAGTGCTGCGCGCGGAGCGCGATTGGTCGCAGGCCGATCTGGCCCAACGTCTGGAGGTCTCGCGCCAGTCGGTCAACGCCATCGAGACGGGCAAGTTCGACCCCAGCCTTCCGCTGGCCTTCAAACTGGCGCGCCTGTTTGAGACCACCATCGAAGCCATCTTCAGCGACGAGAACTGAAGGGGAGCGTAGGCCTCATATGTGATACCTGCACACCCAGCGAGGCGAATATCCCAGCAGCCGGCGATTCAATGGTAAGCTGTTGACCGTAGGAAAATGGAGCAAGAATGCCGGGGAAAGTTTTTTCAACAAGCCTATTCTTGCGGGCGGTGTTGTTGATTGTTGTGCTGTGCCTTCCCGTGAAGTGTCTGCTGGGGGCCAGTTGCAGCGTGGTCAAGCATCCCGCACCTAGCGAGGCCGACAAGGCTCTGCTAGCGGCCGATTATGTGAAGGCCGCCGACCTTTACCGAGCCGGACTGGCCAGCCATCCGGGCGACGCGGAACTGACGATCGGGCTGGTTCATTCTCTTCTCCACCAGCAGAAGGTGCAGGAGGCGGCGGACGCAGTGAAGACGTCGCTGGCCCTCGCGCCTAACTCAGCGGCATTGATTACGTTACGCGGCGAGGTTGAGCTTCGCCAGGGAATACCGTGGCTGGCCGGACAAACGGCCCTTGAATCCGACAAGCTGGACCTGTGCAACCCGCGCAACCATCTGCTGCTGGCTGATCTGGAGCGTCTTAGTTCACAGTATGCTACAAGCCGCAAACAGCTTGGATTCGCACATCTACTCGATCCAGAGGACCCGGAGATTCGCGGAGAGTGGATTCACACGCTTTCTTTGAAGCAGAGGATCGCTGAGACGGAAGCGTACCTGTCAGCTCCCAGGGGCGACGACGAGGAAGATTTGCGCCACTGGCGGATGTACCTGGAGAGCCTGAAGAAGATGGAGGCCGAGCCGCACAAGGCCTGCCATTTGGTTTCCCCGACAGCAACCGCCGAGATTCCGTTTGACGTGCTCATGCGTGATGCGACGCACATACGCGCTTTCAGGCTGGAAGTGAAGTTGAACGGGCGCACTTTCCGGTTACAAATCGATACTGGCGCCGGTGGACTACTGGTGTCTCGTTCTGTTGCCCAGCGTGCGGGCCTAAAGGCTTTTTCGCAAACGGAGATGGGCGGCATCGGCGATAAGGGCTTTATGCCCGGTTATACCGCCTATGCCGATTCCATACGCATCGGGAACCTGGAGTTTCAGGATTGCTCGATTGAAGTGATCGACAGCCGGAACGTCGTGGAGGATGTCGATGGCCTGATTGGGATGGATGTGTTTTCGCAGTTTTTGGTTACTCTGGATTACCCGATGCGCAAGCTTCTGCTTGGCCCCTTGCCGCCGCGGCCTGGAGAGACAGCCGTTGCAGCACCCTCGCTGAATACGAGCAATGCGGATCAGGACGAATCCGGCGTATCGGATGAGCCCGCGAAAGAGGCAGGGGAAGACAAGCCAGCTGCTCAAGGAACAGACTCTGGCTTGAAAGCTCCCGTTGCCGGCTCCAGCACTTCGGCTCCAGCTCAAAATGCTGCTGTTCAAAAAACACCCTCTCACGGGCCCTATGACCGCTATATCGCTCCGGAGATGAAGGATTACACGCCCGTCTATCGCGTCGGTCATAATCTCATTCTGCCCGCGGCAATCAACGGTAAAGAAATCAAACTATTCATCTTGGATACGGGCGCATTTGCTACAACCATCTCGCCACAGGCCGCGCGAGAGGTGACCAAGGTTTACTCAGATGATCGCCAACATGTGAAGGGTATCAGCGGAGAAGTGGAGAAGGTCTATTCCGCTGACGAAGTCACCTTCAACTTTGCGCATCTATCCCAGAAGGTGCATGGTGTCGTTGCCTTCGATACTTCAAAGATCTCAAAGCACGTGGGGATGGAGATATCGGGATTCCTTGGGGCGAACACGCTCAATTTGTTGACCATCCATATCGACTACCGGGACGGTTTGGTGAAGTTCGACTACGATCCCAATCGTGGGTACAGGTTCTGATCCGCCAGAGAGGCAGGGCGGCGATATACTGCCTTCATGTTCTCTACCTCTGCGTCGTACCGTCTGTTTTTGTCAGCTTTCACTGCTGCCGGACTGGCTTGCATTCTCGTTCAACCGCCCATGGCCTGCGCATGGGGCAACGGCGGCCATCGCCTGATCAACAAGCTGGCGGTCAGTTCGCTGCCGGACGATGTTCCGGCTTTCCTGCGCTCACCGGAGGCGATTTCCGAGATCGAATACCTAGGCCCCGAGCCGGATCGCTGGCGGTCGCCTGCCGAGCCGGAACTGGTGGCCGCGCAGGCTCCCGAGCACTTCATCGACATGGAGCTGGCCGACGCGCTGGGACCCCTGCCGCATCGACGCCTGGACTTCGAAGCGAAGGTCTTTGCCGCCGGTCAGCGTCCGGAAAAGATCGGCCTGCAACCCTGGGAAACGGACGAAGTATGGGAGCGGCTGAAGTGCGCCATGCGCGAATACCGCAGGCTGGCCGCGGAAAAGCAGGATACCCACCCAGTGGAGCAGGCGATTCTGTTTTATGCCGGCTGGCTGGGCCACTACGTGGGCGATGGCTCACAGCCGCTGCACACTACCATCCAGTACAACGGCTGGACTGGGCCTAACCCCAATGGATACACCACCGATCACAAGATTCACTGGCAGTTTGAGGGACCGTTTGTTGAAGCCAACATCCAAGTAGCCGACGTGCGGGCCAAGATGACTCCGGTCAAGGTCGTCGAAGGCGATCTGTTTGACGCCTATGTCGCTTATCTGCGCCTCTCGAAGACGTTTGTGGAAAGGGTCTACCAACTGGACAAGATAGGCGGGTTTACGGGAGCGGGAACGGCCGAGTCGCGGGAGTTTACCGCCGAGCGGTTGGCGGCCGGCGCCAGCATGCTGCGGGATATGATCTACACCGCCTGGCTGGAAAGCGCCAAGCCAGTGAACGACCCTTACGCGCCAAAGTAGAGCCGAGCAGACTCAGCTTTTCGCCTGTGGCTCGACATGAAGCTTTTTTGTCGCAAAAGTGGGCAAATCGAGTCGTCCAAAACGCATTTTACATGCATATCGAAGCTAAAGTCCTGCGTCAGTCGCAGGAATCTGCCTGGGCGATGGCTGGAACCCGGCGCAGCAGAATAGTCAGCATCACGGTCAGAAGAGCCACGGCAGGGACGGCGATCAATAGCCAAGCCAGCAGCGCCTGGCCGACTATGCTGCCCACTTGCAAAATCATCACCAGGGGCGAAGCATGTAGCAGAGAGCTAATTTCGACGGCGCGAACAGAGCCGAAGGCAAACAGGCGCCCTCCGAGGCGCACAAAGGGCACAATCAGCAGCAACTGCAGCGGCGCAGCAAGCCAGTTTGCTGCTTGAATGATAGGAAAGTTGAGCCGCAGGGCGAACGCCGCTACGATACACAGGGCGGTGGTCACGCCAAGCACGGGAATGCAGCCGATAGCAAACCCGAGGGCCAGTGTGAGCGCCAGCCTTTGAGGCGAGATGTCCAGGCGCAGCCACATGGCCACGTTCTGCTTCAAGATTTCTAAGGATTTATTCATCTTCATAGCCAACATATCGGTATGAAGTTCAATAAATGATAGTTTTTTAATGAAACTATGGTAAGAAAACCTAAATAGTCAGCATAGATTGGCGAAATTCAAGACGGGAAGTGCAAAAGGCCGCGGTGGCCCATCTGAGCCAGAATCTCCTCGACCTTCCAGTCGAGGGCACCGGTGCCGTCGACCGAGAGGTCAGCGTTAGCGGCAGAGGGGCGCACAAATGCCAGGCTAGAGGGACGGACGGTGGACTCATATTGATGGCGGACCAGTTCGGGTGTGCGGCCACGCTCCGCAATGTCGCGTTTGAGCCGGCGTTCGAAGCAGAGTTCGTCCGGGGTATCAATATAGATGCGCAAACTATAGTAGGGCAGCAGTTCGGTGAAGTGGAGTGCGAAGATGCCCTCGATCAACAGATAGGCGCTGGGGCGGACGGTCTCCGTAAGGCCGATTCCGTCAGGGCCGAGGACGCGGGTATAGGAGGCAAAGTCGTAGAGAGGGCGCTCAATGGATTCACCACGGGCGAGCGCGGCAATGTGGGCCACCAGCAGCGGGCTCTCGATCAGCGAAGGGTGGTCGAAGTTCTGGCGGGCGCGCTCTTCCAGCGGCAGATGGGCCAGATCGCGATAGTACGTGTCGGTATGAAAGTGGATGCCATCGAGAGTGCGAGCCAACGCGGCGGCCAACGTGGTTTTGCCGGAGCCGGAGCAGCCGGCAATTCCCAGCACAACAGGCGGAAAAGGAAGACGCGCACTGCGCTCGGCTTGCTGATTCACGGCAGTTTCGCTCCTGTATGGAGTTTTGATATCCGGGCGTCAATTTTGGGCATGAGACGCTGGAGCAGGCGGGCGAAGCGGTGCTCGACCTGGCGGCCGATTTCTGCGACCTCCGCGTGATCGAGAGGCTTTGCGCCCAGCCCTGCAGCGAGGTTGGTAACACAGGAGATGCCCAGCACCTCGATTCCCATGTGGCGGGCGACGATGGTTTCGGGCACGGTAGACATGCCGACCAGGGTTGCGCCCAGCGCGCGAAAGGCGCGAATCTCTGCGGGAGTCTCGTAGCTGGGTCCGCTGACGGCCAGATAGACTCCCTCGTCCAGCTCGAACTTTTCTTCCTTTGCGGCCTTCTGCGCCAGGGCGCGGAGGGGTTTCGAGTAGGCCTCGGTCATGTCAAAAAAACGCAATCCAGCGCCGGGCCGCACGGCGAAGCGAGGCTCATTTGGCCCAATTAGCGGGTTCCAGCCCATGAAGTTGATGTGGTCGCGAAGGGCAACCAACTGACCTACGCGGTAGCCTTCCTGAATTCCGCCGGCGGCGTTGGTGAGGATGACCGCCTGGAGGCCGAGCGCTCCCAGCACGCGCATGGGGAAGGTGACCTGCTGTGGCGAGTAACCTTCGTAGTAGTGGACCCGCCCCTGCATGACGACGACGGGAATGCCACCGAGCAGACCGGCGACAATGCGCCCCGAGTGGCCCTCGACAGTGGATTGGGGAAAATGCGGAATCTGTGCGTAGGGGACAGCTATCGATTCGGCGACCACGTCAGCCACGGCGCCCAGCCCGGAGCCGAGGACGATACCGATGCGGGGGCGGAGCAGGCCCAGCTTGCTATGGAGGAATGAGGCGGCTTCAGAGACCTGGTCGTAGTAGGACATTGTAGATGGCCGTTTGTGCGCTTTAGACATTCTACAGGCGGGGTGCAGAGCCGGCTTGATGTGAATAATGAGGATAGAAGGAATAGCGATTCAGGTGTGGGAGAGCGGAGATGAAGGAGCTTGTAGCGGTGATTTTCGGGCTGGGGCTGGGGTGCAATGCGCTGCTGTTCGTGCCGCAGATTGTGGCCTTGTGGCGGAAGAAGAGCGATATCGGGATTTCCCTATTGACCTTTGGCGGCTTCAGCGTGCTGCAGATGGTTGGGATTGTGCATGGGGCTTATCAGCAGGATCTGTCACTGATTCTGGGAATGGCGGCGAGCTTGCTGACATGTGGAAGCGTGACTGCGCTGACGATTTATTACAGATTGAAGAGGATGAGGGCGGAGAGAGCGGCGGATTGAGGCTTGTGATTTCCCTCCCTTAGATCACCCCAACGACGAAGACCTGTCCCTTCACCCCAGCAAGCAAAGATCGCTTGCCGGGGACCCCGAGTCGTTGGGGACCCCGAAGCCGGAAAAACAAGAACGCGGTGAAGGTGTGGCACCGGAAATTCGGTGGGCGGTTATTTCGGCATGAATCTTGACAGTACAATGCCACCGACGCTGTCCTGGAGGAAGTGGGCCAACATGCCGGGCCGAAGGCTCTTGCGCCAGTAGGCAAGGGATCCAAACATGCAGCCATAGACGGCGATGACCAGGATCTGGGTTGAGCCCTGGTAGGCGTGGGCGACCCCGAAGATGATGCCTTGCAGCACGATTCCTGCCGCGGCGTTTCTGGTCCATGCGGTGAGCTGGTGTTGCAGATAGCCGCGAAAGATCATTTCCTCGCAGATGCCGGCGGTAAGAGCCAGAAGCAAAAAGGTTGCGTTCTCCAGAAGGGTATGGGGAAGAAGATTCTTCAGGGCGGCATTGTCAGAGGCGGGGCCGAAGTGCGCCAGGATGTATCCAAGGATTGCCAAAACGATGTTTGCCGCAAGGAGGTAAGCGGCGGCCAGCCCGAGATCGCGGGCGATAGAACGCCAGCCTAGAGGATTTTTTCCGGTTAGGGTACGCAGCGATGCGCCGCGCCAACGCGGCCCCAATGCGATGAACGCCACGATGAGCCATTCCATGATCATGGTCACGATGTAGCCCGGAAGCCGGCTGTGCGCTTGCTCGAAATGGCCGCTGGCTACCCAATATTTGGTCAGCGTGACCATGGCGAGAAGAAACAGAAGAACAACGGCCGTGTGCCAGACCGGGGCGACAGCGGCGGAATCTGGCTGGGGCTGAGCTGATGTTGGTGTCGCGAGCGGGGCTTTTGGCATTTCGGTCCCTTTCAAGAGCATGAAATGTGTTCGTGAGAATTGTAAAGGATAGATTGAAGAGTAAATCACTAACAGAGAAAACAAGTTTTCAGGCAGCCGGCCAGACCTCCGGCGCCAGCGTGACCATGCAGCATCCCAGCGTGTAATTGAACCAGAAGTGCTCGGTGGTGGGGGTGGCGAAAAAGCCTTCGAGATTCTGTTGACGAGCCACTTCGGTCACGTACGCACGCGGGCCGTAGAAGAGGGTGAAAAAACTATCCCAATCCATCGTAAGCAGAAATGATTCGTCCGGGGCCAGCAGAGTTCCGCGGGAGGGGAATGGGTTCTGGCGATTCCTAAGCCGGGAGGCATTGAGGAGTTGGATGGGATCGGTATGGGGAAACTCAGGCACGAAGATCAGTTCTTCCTGGCCGGCAGCTTTGAATGCTTCGAGGAAATCCATTTGCAGCAAGGGTTCGAAGCGGCCCTGCACAGGCATCCAGACGGACTCAGATTGCAGAAAGCTCTGGAGCGCACTGCCGGCAGGGAAATCAGACAGCTCGGGGGCGATCGATCTTGTTGAGGTGAGCAGCGCTAGATTCAGTTTTGCGCAGGTGTTCAAGCCTGTTTGAGCGGCAACGCTGGCCCACGGACATTTTGCTCCCTGGCTCAGAATCTGCTCGTTGCTGGGATACTGATTGGTCGTCTTCCAGGCGAGGTGTTCCGGGACGCTGATAAAGGGATGAAGGATGATGAAGACGGATTCGTAACGGCCACCGTAGGCGTCCGCGAGGGGCGCATCATAGGGCGGATAGGTATAGCGCGAGTACTCCACACGGACAGGATAACAAAGGCGGAGTGAAGAAGAGATTTGGGAGTGAGTTGTAAAGAACTATCGATAAAAAGCTGAAGAAATGAACCTATATGCGGTCGTTGTCCATGTCACCATTGTTGCAAAGGTTCGCTGCGGGTGGGCGGCGTTATTTCGCGCTCTTTGTCATTGTGATGTACTTACCCTTGATGCTCCCGTTCTTGGTAATGTGTCCCGACACTTTCGTTTCTATTTCATCTGAACCGCATACGAGGGTGAAACTGACTTTCTCCGACTTGCTTACTTTGCCGTCCCTGATGTCGCAATGATAACCATCCTCCGTCAGACCAGCGGTGTACACTCCCCGGAACCCGCCGCTGGCAGAGGTCGTTATCCTGGCAATGCCCGGTCCTTCGGGGTCTAGCCCTGTGAGAACCCATTTGCCAGACACATCAACCGTCTGTGTCACCGCGATTCCCGTAAGCAGGACGGCAGCAGGGATTAGAACCAACTTGAATCTGGTCTTCATTTCGTTCCCCTACTGACATTTCACGCGAGTTATGGTCTTTTTGTCCACCGTCTGCTCGCAGTATTGACGGCCCTGATCGTCAACGCAAGTGCGCCAGTAAGTTCCGTCAGTTTGTTGCATCCAATCGGTGCAGGATGGGACTGCGAACAGGCTGATAGGAATCATGAGGATTACGAGAATCATGAGAATCGTTTTCACGTGTTTTCTCCTTTGTTTTTAGAATTTCTGTTGGGCTACTTCACATTTGAAATGGTGAGTGTCATTAATTGTCATTGCTCCGCTTGTGCGGCTGAGGTCATATGTTAGTGGGCTAGACCAGAAATCGCCGTGCTGCGAATGCAGCAGAATACGTCCCCCACTCCACTTAACCATTGTAGAAGTAAATACCGCCGGATGGAAGTTTCCGTCGTCATGGTCTAAATAATCAGACTTGGCTTGGCTATTAGCCTCATCAAGTGTGATATGTATTTCTGGCTCCCTAACTTGCGGAAACTCATCGAGAGAGATGAATGCACAAGAGAGAATCTTCTGTTGTGCCGACGCAGAAGCACAAAGAAGCGTAACCATCAGAGTTAATTTTAACCATCGAATCGTTTTCACGTGTTTCTTCTTTGCTTTTAGAATTTCTGTTGGGCAACTTCGCATTGGAAGTGGACGTTGTCATTAACCACCATTTTCCCAGTCGTGCGACTGAGTTCGTATCTTAAAGGTCCAAAAAGCCTTCCTCTGATCACGATTTGTCCTCCTGTCCACGTAACCGTATTAGGGGTGAACCTTGCTGGATGAAAGTTCCCGTCGTCGTGGCCCGGTTCGTCAGATTTGGCTTGGCTGTTGGCCTCATCAAGTGTGATATGTATTTCTTGACCACTGTTACCGGGCAAATTACCATCTACAAAGATGTACAAACAAGTGAGGTTCTTCTGCTGCGCCGACGCTGAAGCACAAAGGAGCGTGACCATCAGAATAATGACGGCCTGAAGTACGAGTATGGGTTTCATGCGCACTATAGTATCACAGGTTCGCGGCAGGTGGTGCAGCGTTATTTCGATGGTTCCATGACGCAATACTTCGCTTTCAACTCAGCCGACAGCTTTCCAGACTCGCACATTGCCTTGACGTTGATGGTTCGCGCCTCTTCAATGTAACGGCGCATATTCACCGCGTAGGTTGTATCCGGGGCGGTCTCGCGCAGGGGGCTTTTGCCGGGCATATCATTATGCCCGAACTGAATCAGGATGTAATCCGGTTTCCGGCTCAGCGCATCCTTCCAAAGGCCTTCGTCGTAGTAGCTCTTTGAACTGCGTCTATTTTATGCCAGATTAACGCACTCTACATTGGGCGTCATCATGCCGCAGAAGGCCGAACCCCAGCCTCCGCCGAGGGCGACCGTCGAATCGCCCGTTAGTACAATGCGCACCGGCGCGCCATGATGAATCGCCATGCTGCGCACACCGGCATCCGGCAATATAGGTGGAGCTATCCCACCTTAACCGATTTACAAAGAACGTAAATCGGCGAAGGTGGGGCACCCAGATTGTTGAATGAATCCTAAGTTGCTACCCTAAAAAAATTCCGGCAATCGACGCGGAGATGAGGTTGGCCATGGTGCCGGCGAACATGGCGCGGAAGCCGAGCCTGGCCAAGTCGTTGCGGCGCTCGGGGACCAGTGCGCCGATGCCGCCGATCTGCATGCCGATGGAGCCCAGGTTGGCGAAACCGCAGAGGGCATAGGTGGCGATGGTGAAGGAGCGCGGCAACAACGTGGCCTTTTGCGCGCCCAGCGAGACGTAGGCGAGCAATTCATTGAGCGCCATACGCATGCCCAGCAGATTGCCGATGGCGCCGCAGTCTTGCCAGGGAACGCCGATGAGCCAGGCAATGGGTGCGAAGAGGAAGCCGAGAATCTGGCCAAGCGAACTGGGAACCCAGTGCATGTAGGCGAGCGAGTGCGTCCAGCCGAGGAGGCTGTCGAGCAGGGCGACGAGGGCGATGAAGCTGATGAGCATGATGGCCACGTTCATGGCCAGCTTGCCGCCGTCGATGGTGCCGCGGGCGATGGCGCCGATGAAGTTTTCATCCTTGTGCGTCTCGTCCTGAGGGATAACGACCTTGCCTTCGGTGGCGGGGACTTCGGTTTCAGGGACCAGAATCTTGGAGAGCAAGATAGTGCCGGGCGAGGTCATGATGACGGCGGCCAGCAGATGCCGGGCCTCGACGCCATAGGCGATGTAGGCCGCCATAATGCCGCCGGAGACATGAGCCATGCCGCTGGTCATGATGGTCATCAGCTCGCTGCGCGTGGCCTTGGCGAGGAACGGGCGGATAGTGAGCGGGGCCTCGGTTTGTCCCATGAAGACGGAGGCGGCCACGTTGAGGCTTTCCGCGCCGGAGATGCGCATGGTCTTGAGCATGACCCAGGCAAAGCCGCGGATGACGAGTTGCATGACGCCGACGTGATAGAGCAGTGCGAAGAAGGCGGAGATGAAGATGATGGTGGGCAGAACCTGGAAGGCGAAGATGGCGCCGGCGTTGGGCGGCAGCAGATTGCCGTAGGCTCCGGAGTTGGGCAGGCCTAACTGGCCAAAGAGCATTTTGGTCCCGGCGAAGGTACATGCGAGCATGGAGTTGACTACGCCGCCGGCCCAGGTCATGGCGCGCTGTCCGTAGTCGAAGCGCAGCACCAGGAAGGCAAAGGTGAGTTGCAGGCCGAGGCCCCAGGCGACGGTGCGCCAGCGGATGCGCTTGCGGTCGGTGGAGAACAAGTAAGCCGTCAATAGGACCGCGAGAATGCCCAGCACTCCGGTGTATCGATACACGGTGGTCACTCCTTAAGAACAGCTTCTAGCTGCTAGCTTCCAGCTTCTAGCCTTATTTTCGCAGGCTCAAAGCGTTGGCGCTTCCCCGGCACTACGCGTGTGCCAACGGTAAGGCTAACAGCTAGAAGCTAATGGCTGGAAGCTGCATTTTCAACATCGCGCAGATGGGCTTCCGCCGATTCACGGGTAAAGATGCGGCTGACCAATGGCACTTTCTGCGGGGGAGTTGGGGAGAAGTGAATGGCCTGCCTGAGAATCTCCTCCGGCTCGGCGAGAAGCACGGGGCTGGTGGCGTAGAGGGTGGCCAGCGGCTGGCCTTTATCGAGGCGCGCGCCAAGGCGGGCATGGAAGTCGATGCCGGCGTGGGGATCAACTGGTTCACCTTCCTTTTCGCGGCCCGCGCCGGTGCGTTGCACGGCCCAACCGAGGGCGGTGGTATCCATGGCAGAGATGAAGCCGCTCTCCCATGCCGGGACCACCTTGGTTGCACCGGGCTTATGGAAGCCGGGTTTCTCAAAGACCGAAATGTCGCCGCCCTGGGCCTCGATCATGGCAAAGAAGGCGCGCAGCGCGGAGCCGTCGGCAAGGGCTTTCTCGGCGCGGGCGTAACCAAGCTCGGGCGTGGAGGCCTGACTGCCGAGATGGATCATCCAGCCGGCAAGAATCAGCGAAAGCTCGCGCAGGTCCTCACTTTGGGCAGGGCGATGGTCGCGCAACAGCTCGACCGCCTCGACCAACTCGATCCAATTGCCGGCCATGTGGCCAAGCGGCTGGTTCATGTCGGTCATCAGAGCCACGGTGCGGGTTCCGGCGGCTTCGGCGGTGGCCACCATCAGGGCGGCTAGATAGGCGGAGTCCTCCGGTTTGCGCAGGAATGCGCCGGAGCCGGTTTTGACGTCGAGAACCAGGGCGTCGAGACCTGCGGCGAGCTTTTTGCTGAGAATCGAGGCGCAGATGAGCCCCGGGCTTTCGACGGTGGCGGTGCGGTCGCGCAGGGCATAGAGAACGCGGTCGGCGGGAACCAGCGATTTGGTCTGGCTGATGATGGAGGCGCCGCACTTCATCAGCACTGCTTCAAATTCCTTGAGCGAGAGGGCTGTGCGGAAGCCGGGGATGGATTCCAGCTTGTCGAGCGTTCCCCCTGTATGGCCCAAGGCGCGTCCGCTGATCATAGGGACGGCGACACCACAGGCCGCGGCCAGGGGCGCGACGAGGAAGCTGGTCTTGTCGCCCACGCCACCGGTGGAGTGCTTGTCGACGGCTACTTTGCCGAGGCGTGCGGGGGAGAACTTTTCACCGGAGTCGCGCATGGCCAAGGTCAGAGTGCGCGCTTCGTCGAGCGAGAGGCCGCGAATCCAGGCGGCCATCAGCCATGCGGCGAGCTGTTCGTGGGGGATCAATTCGTTGGCCGCACCTGTGACAAGGAAGCCGATCTCGCGGGCGTCCAGCGCGCCACCGTCGCGCTTCTTGCGGATCAGGTCGATCATGTGGAGGGGGGCGTGGGCGGAAGCGGAAGACGACATACTGGAATGTGCCTCGCAGTGGTAGGTTTTTCAGATTATCACAGGGGAAGGCGGGCTGTGATTTCTACCTGACTTGCTCTTGAAGAAATCAAGATTGTGAATTATAGTTAACAGGTGATTGAGGTTCGTCAGACCGGCGTCTTTTCCGACTGGCTTCGCAAATTACGCGACGGGAAGGCGCGGTCTCGCATCCTGATTCGGATTCGCCGCCTGTCGCTGGGCAACTTCGGAGACATAAAGCCCGTCGGCAATGGCGTCAACGAACTACGGATCGACTATGGACCGGGTTACAGGGTCTACCTTCAGCAACGCGGAAGCGTGCTGGTTCTGCTGCTCGCCGGAGGCAGCAAGAAGACGCAACCGGCCGATATAGCCAAGGCAAAGAAGCTGGCAAAGGAGTGGGCGAATGGCTCTAAAAACGACACTGTGGGATGCAGCAGAGTACCTCGATAACCCGAAGGCCATTGCGGAGTATCTCGAAGCGGCGTTTGAGGACGGTGATCCGGCATTGATCGCGGCGGCTCTGGGCGATGTGGCGCGAGCCATGGGAATGACACAGCTTGCCGGCAAGGCCGGCGTCACCCGCGAGGCGCTCTATAAGGCTCTCTCGCCCACCGGCGATCCAAGGCTATCGACCTTTCTCGGCGTGATGAAGGCGCTGGGCATCAAGCTCATGCCTCGCGCAGCGTAAAGCGAAGATAGGTCTGTTTGCAATTCCCGTGCCGTTTGGTTATGATTCTAATAACTGTCCAGGGAGATCCCTGGGCCGTCAATAGCACCACGGTTTCTGGGCCTGATTCATGGGCTGGCAAGGGCAGGGCGACTGAAATAGCGTTGCCCGCAGGCCAGCAGCAGGCTCCCGCAACAGGCGGGCTGGCAGAGGCGGTGGGAGACGAGGGATGAATGGCTAAATCCAGCAAAAACATTACGAAGGCGCGCGCGGCCGTGGTCAAGCCCGTGTATCCGCTGCCTGAGGCGGTTGGCCTACTGAAGCAGGTGAAGTACGCCAAGTTTGACGAGACCGTCGACCTAACCATGAGATTGGGCGTGGACACGCGCCACGCAGACCAGATGGTGCGCGGGACGGTAGTGTTGCCGCATGGGCTGGGCAAGACCAAGACGGTGGCCGTGATTGCCGCCGGCGACCGCCAGAAGGAAGCCAAGGACGCCGGGGCGGACTTTGTGGGCGGCGAGGAGATGGTGGAGAAGATCCAGAAGGAAAACTGGACCGCCTTCGACGCGCTGATCGCCACGCCGGACATGATGAAGGTGGTGGGACGGCTGGGCAAGGTGCTGGGACCCAAGGGTCTGATGCCCAACCCCAAGACCGGAACCGTGACCATGGACGTGGCGGCGGCGGTGAAAGAGATCAAGGCCGGCAAGGTGGAGTTTCGCGCCGATAAGACCAGCCTGGTGCATGTGCCGGTGGGCAAGCTGAGCTTTGAGCCGCAGAAGCTGGTGGAAAACGCGACCACGGTGATTACCGCGATTGTGCGCGCCAAGCCTTCGGCGGCCAAAGGCAAGTACATCAAGAGCACTACGCTGAGCTCGACGATGGGCCCCGGAGTGCCGCTGGATTCGGCGGTTGCGGACGCAGCGGGAAAGCATTAAAGCAGGGACTAGGGACTAGGGAGTAGGGACTAGGGAATAGCCGGTCCGGTGGTACTGCGAGCGATGTTCTGGTCCCGAGAGTTTCGTGGCAAAGATTTTCAAGATGAGCGCCGGGTGGCGCGTGGTAGAGCGAGGTGGAGACAAGAGGATAGGCGTGAACCGGGGACTCTAGTCCCTAGTCCCTATTCCCTAGTCCCTGTCGGAGCGGAGCGAAGACATGGCGATTACAAGGGCGAAGAAGACGGAGAAGGTTCAGGCGTTGGCTAAGGAGCTGGAGAGCTCGACGACGGCGATTATCGGCACCTTTTCCAAGTTGACGGTAGCCAAGGATTATCAACTGCGCAAAGTCATCCGCGAGGCGGGCGGCAAGTATCGCGTAGTGAAGAACACGCTGGCGGCGGTATCCGGCAAGGGCACTCCCGTGGAGGCTGCGCTCAAGGGGCTCAGGGGCGTGAACTCGGTAGCGTTCACCAAGGGCGACCCGGTGGCGCTGGCCAAGGTGTTTGCCAAGTGGGCGAGCGAGAACGCGGAGTTTCAGTTCAAGCTGGGCATTGTGGATGGCAAGCTGCTGACGGTAGCCGAGATCAAGGCCCTGGCGACAATGCCGGGCAAGAATGAGCTGTTCTCGAAGCTGCTGTACCTGATTAATGCGCCGGCGCAGCGTCTGGCGACGGTGATCAACGCAGCGGGACGCGACGTGGCGGTGGTTCTGGGCCAGGGCGTGGAGAAGGAAAAGTTTGCCAGTGCGGCTTAACGCCGCAAGCTTCTAGCTCCTAGTCTCTAGCTTTTCTTGCAGAAGTTGAGGCTGTTGGCTCCCTTGGGGACGAGCTAGAGGCTAGAAGCTAGCAGCTAGAAGCTGCTTTAAGAGTTTTGGCTGGGAAACAGGCGGGAAGTGCGCGGGTCTGGCGCATCGGAAACTTCCAATCTGGGTTTGCGGCCGGGAACAACAATTCGGTTTTGAATGGAGAAGAAAATGGCGGATCTGGAAAAGTTGGAAGAACAAATAGTGTCGCTAAGCCTGCTGGAAGCCTCGGCTCTGGTGAAGAAGCTGGAAGAGCGGCTAGGGGTTTCGGCGGCAGCGGCGGCTCCGGTGGCGGTTGCGGCCGGTGGCGGGGCGGCGGCTCCAGCAGCTGAGGAGCAGACGGAGTTCCAGGTGATTCTGAAGGACGCCGGCGCGAACAAGATCAGCACCATCAAGGCAGTGCGCGAAATTACGTCGCTCGGTCTGAAGGAAGCCAAGGACTTAGTTGATGGCGCACCCAAGTCGTTGAAGGAGAACGCGACCAAGGACGAGGCTGAAGCGATCCGGAAGAAGTTCGAAGGCATCGCGACCATCGAGGTCAAGTAGGCTCGATCAGGCTGCCTGGCCTCGCGGCCGGGCAGCTTGCAGGGCTGGCGGGGACGCGCTACAATAAAAAGTGCGCGTCTTTTTGGCTTATTCCGTCTTTTTTCAGGGAATGAGGCTGGTTTGGCTGGCGCGTATTGAGGGTTGTGGAAGGGCACGCAAGCGTCCGCAGGCCGGGGCAGAGCCAAGCCCATGGCGGCGAGGATCGCGTGTGGTTAAGTGCCTTAGAGTCAGCGGTTTACTCTGGATCAGGCAGGGAATCCGTTGACGTTGTGAGCGGCTGGCGAGCGAGCGGCAGAAGCGAGCTTTGGGATCGGCGAGAGCAAAACAAGAGAATTCGGATGGGGGCACAGGCGATGAGCCGCGCTCGCGAGGTGTTGTGCCTTGCGGGCTTTTCGTGTATTTCGACTTAGGCAGAGGGTGCATTTGAAGGTAAATCTGCACGGGGCGCACCAGATTTGTAAACAGGATTCACGGTTGCTACATTTCCTCGATCGTGCGCTTTTTTGCGCACTTGCCGGATGTGCGGCAATGCCCATAATGCGTTTTTGACCGACTTTTCATGGAACGTGCATAGCCCTGGGAATTTCCCAGTGTGTTTGCGGCCTGGCTGCAAGTTGTTTCTGGAGGGGCTTGCAGAGGCGGGGACTGGAAACTAGCAGCGTGCCAGTCCATTTATTCGACTTACTTACCGTAAACCGTTATCAGCGGGCGCCAACGAGACTCAGGCGCTGGCCCGGCCCAGCAGCGGCGCCGGAGCGACGAGGCTCAGGAGTGAAGCATGCCGAACGAGAAGCGCGCGATTCGCAGCCGACTCGATTTTTCAAAGATTCCCACCGCGACACAGATACCGAACCTGATTGAAGTGCAGCGCCGCTCATATGAGCGGTTTCTGCAGATGGACAAGCTGCCCAACGAGCGCGATGACTCCGGCTTGCAGTCGGTGTTCGTGTCGGTATTTCCGATCACCGACTTTCGCGGGATCTCGCAACTGGACTTTGTGGATTACTCGATTGGCAACTGGGAGTGCAAGTGCGGCCACTTGAAGGGGCTCCATCACCTGAGGACAGCTTGCGTGCATTGCGGATCGATGGTGATTACGGATCCGTTTCATCCCGGGGATGTGCTTTGTCAGAAGTGCGGCACATATAACAAGAATTCGCCTGACTTCTGCAACAAGTGCGGCGACCCGGTGAGCCTGCAACTGAAATATGACCAGCAGGAGTGCGAGGAGCGGGGGATGACCTTCTCGGCGCCGTTGAAGGTGACGGTGCGGTTGACGATTTATGAGAAGGACGCGGAGACGGGCAACAAGACGGTTCGCGACATCAAAGAACAGGAAGTGTTTTTCGGCGACATTCCGCTGATGACGCCGAACGGGACGTTTATCGTAAACGGCACGGAGCGGGTGATTGTGTCGCAGTTGCACCGCTCGCCAGGCGTGTTTTTTGAGACGGCCAATAATCGCACTTATTTTCTAGGCAAGATAATTCCCTATCGCGGCTCGTGGGTGGAATTCGAATACGACCAGAAGAACACGCTCTATGTGCGCATCGACCGTAAGCGCAAATTCTTGGGAACGATCTTCCTGCGCGCGCTGGGACTGCGCTCTGACGAAGATATTCTGAAGACTTTTTACACGGTGGACCGGGCGCACATTTCCGAGGGCAAGCTGCTCTGGGCGATGCCCGAGGACGCGCACGCCAACACCCACCTGGTGGGAGCCAAGCCAGCGCACGCGATCATGCATAACGGCGAGGAGCTTGCGCACTCAGGGCGCAAGATTACGCCGCACTCGCTCAAGGCGCTGCGCGCGGCGGCTATCGACCGTATCGAGGTGGAGGCAGCCGAGCTGGACGGGGCTCACACCGCAGCCGACGTGGTGGACCTGAATACCGGCGAAGTGGTGGTGGAGGCCAACGTCGAGCTGACGGCGGACCGGCTGCACAAAATCCTTTCCAGCGGCGCAACGGTCTTCGAGGTGTTTTTCCCGGAGCGCGACGACGCGGGCAATATCATCGCCAACACGCTCAAGCGCGACACCATCCACAAGCCGGAAGAGGCGCTCATCGAAATCTACCGCAAGCTGCGCCCGGGCGACCCGCCCACGCTGGATACGGCGACGGCGCTGTTTGAAGGCATGTTCTTCGATCCCCGCAAATACGATTTTTCGCGCGTGGGCCGTTTGAAGTTCAACATCAAGCTGTATGAGAACCAGGACGCCACCAAGCTGAACAACCGCACGCTGACGCCGGAGGACTTCTACGCGACCATCCGCTACCTGTTGAAGCTGCGCAAGAACATCGGCATGGTGGACGACATCGATCACCTGGGCAACCGCCGCGTGAGGGCCGTGGGCGAGCTGATGGAGAATCAGTTCCGCATCGGGCTGGTGCGCATGGAGCGGGCCATCAAAGAAAAGATGAGCGTCTATCAGGAGCTTACGACGGCCATGCCGCACGACCTGATCAACGCCAAGCCGGTGATGGCAGCGATTCGGGAGTTTTTCGGCTCGTCGCAGCTTTCGCAGTTTATGGACCAGACCAATCCGCTGTCGGAGATTACGCACAAGCGCCGCCTTTCCGCACTGGGACCGGGCGGATTGAGCCGCGAGCGGGCGGGCTTCGAGGTGCGCGACGTGCATCCGACGCACTACGGGCGCATCTGCCCCATCGAGACGCCGGAAGGCCCGAACATCGGCCTGATCAGCTCGCTGAGCTGCTTTGCGCGCATTAATGAGTACGGGTTTATCGAGTCGCCCTACCGCAAGGTGAAGGATTCGCGGATTCTGGATTTCGTGGAGATTGTCAACGCCGGCGACAGCGGCCTGAGAGTGGGCGACCACATCGAAAAGGAAGAGGCTGCGCGGCTCAACGCTGGGCTGAAGAAGTCGGGTAAGCGGCAGATCGAGCATATTCCGTACAGCTTCTATCTCTCAGCATGGGAAGAGGACCGGCACACCATCGCGCAGGCCAACATCGAGTTCAACGAAGAGGGGCAGATCACCGAAGACCTGGTGAACGCGCGCCGCATGGGGAACTTTGTGCTGGTGAACCGCGCTGAGGTGGACTACATCGACGTCTCGCCAAAGCAGCTTGTCTCGGTGGCCGCATCGCTGGTGCCGTTTCTGGAGCACGATGACGCTAACCGCGCGCTGATGGGCGCCAATATGCAGCGCCAGAGCGTGCCGCTGCTGGCGGCCGAGGCGCCGCTGGTGGGCACGGGGATGGAAGGCGTGACAGCGCGCGATTCGGGCGCAGTGATTCTGGCAAAGCGCAACGGCATTGTTGATTCGGTGGACTCGCAGCGCATCATCGTGCGCGTGGAGGGCGAGCATCACCCCACGCAGCTTTCGCGCGAGGTGGGTTCGGACATCTATACGCTGATCAAATTCAAGCGCTCGAATCAGAACACCTGCATCAATCAAAAGCCGGTTGTCCGCGAAGGCGATCGTGTGGTGAAGGGGCAGGTGATTGCCGACGGTCCGTGCACGGAGCGCGGCGAGTTAGCGCTGGGACGCAACGTGCTGGTGGGCTTCATGCCATGGCGCGGCTACAACTTCGAGGACGCGATTCTGATCAGCGAGAAGCTGGTTCGGGACGACTACTACACCTCGGTGCACATCGAGGAGTTCGAGATCGAGGCGCGCGACACCAAGCTGGGTCCGGAGGAAATTACGCGCGATATTCCCAACGTAAGCGAACATGCGCTGCGCGACCTGGACGAAAGCGGCGTAATCCGCATTGGCGCGCAAATCAAGCATGGCGACATCCTGGTGGGCAAAGTTACACCCAAGGGCGAGACGCAACTCACCCCAGAGGAAAAGCTGCTCCGCGCCATCTTCGGCGAGAAGGCCGGTGATGTGCGCGACGCGTCGTTGACCTGTCCTCCGGGGATTGAGGGCACGATTGTCGATGTGCGCATCTTCAGCCGCAAGGGCCAGGACAAGGACGAGAGGGCGAGGCAGATCGAGGCCGAGTATGTTTCCAAGCTGGAAAAGAACCTGGGCGACGAGATCCGCATTCTGACCGACGAGCGTCTGAAGCGCCTGGACGCGATCCTGGGCAGCAAAGAAGTGCTGGCAGATCTGCATGACGAGCGGACCAACAAGCGCCTGCTGACCAAGGGAGCGATTCTGGATCGCGAAACGATCGAGCGCATTTCGACCAAAAATCTGAAGCGCATTCGCTACACGGACAAGGACCCGCGAGTCAACGAGCAGATCGACGAGATCGAGGAGATGACCTCGCGGCAGATCGAAGTGCTGCGCAAAATCACCAATGAGAAGGTGATCAAGCTGCAGAAGGGCGATGAGCTGCCTCCGGGCGTAATCAAGCTGGTGAAAGTTTATGTGGCCATGAAGCGCAAGCTCTCGGTGGGCGACAAAATGGCCGGCCGGCACGGCAACAAGGGCGTAATCGCGCGCATTCTTCCCGAGGAAGACATGCCGTATCTGCCCGATGGAACGCCGGTGGAGATCATTCTCAACCCGCTGGGCGTGCCTTCGCGCATGAACGTGGGCCAGATTCTGGAGACGCATCTGGGCTGGGCCGCGCATGTGCTGGGCAAGAAGATAGCCGATCTGATTCGCGACAACAACGACGCCAAGTACACGCGCGAACTGATGAAGAAAGAGTTTGCCGGAACCGCAGTGTTGCGCCAATTGCTGGAGTTGGATGACGAGATGCTGGTACGCGTGGGCGCAGGAATGGAGCGCGGCATCTGGTTCGGGACGGCGGTCTTTGACGGAGCGAGGGAGGGCGAGATCAAGACACTGCTGGCCTCAGCCGGTTTGCCTTCATCGGGCAAGACGACCCTCTACGATGGTTTGACGGGCGAGCAGTTCGAGCAGCCGGTGACGGTGGGCTACATCTACATGCTCAAGCTTTCGCACCTGGTGGACGACAAGATTCACGCGCGTTCCATCGGGCCGTACTCGCTGATTACGCAACAGCCGTTGGGCGGCAAGGCGCAGTTTGGCGGGCAGCGATTTGGCGAGATGGAAGTGTGGGCGCTGGAGGCCTATGGCGC
This sequence comes from Occallatibacter sp., assembly GCA_050012015.1. GTDB lineage: Bacteria > Acidobacteriota > Terriglobia > Terriglobales > Acidobacteriaceae > Telmatobacter. The sequence goes on from JBEKHZ010000004.1 coordinate 450,780, forward strand.
GGCTTACATCCTGCAGGAATTGCTGACCGCGAAGTCTGACGATGTGTATGGCCGAACCAAGATTTATGAGGCCATCGTAAAGGGCGAGGCGGCCATTGAGCCGGGCGTTCCGGAGTCGTTCAACGTGTTGATTCGCGAGTTGCAGTCGCTTTGCCTGGACGTGGAGTTGATCAAGCGCGCGGACCTCGTCAAGAAGTTGCCCACGCCGGAAGTGGCGGCAGTGGCCGATTAATAGCTGATTTAAGGGTTCTTCTTGAAAGCGGTAAACGCCGCTTCCCGGGAAGGAAGGATCCATAAAGAATCCCGGGAAAAGCCGCGGCGAGCACCGATGAGGCCCGCCAAGGAGGGTTGCCTTGTTCCGTTCGAACCCATTTGAGCTTTCAGGTCCCATCACCGATTTTGACGCAATCCGCATCATGCTGGCATCGCCGGAGAAGATCCGCAGTTGGTCGCATGGCGAGGTCACCAAGCCGGAGACGATCAACTACCGCACCTTCAAGCCGGAGCGCGACGGCCTTTTTTGCGCGCGCATCTTCGGGCCGGTGACGGACTGGGAGTGCCTGTGCGGCAAGTACAAGCGCATGAAGCACCGCGGCGTGATCTGCGACAAATGCGGTGTTGAGGTGACGGTGAGCAAGGTGCGCCGCGAGCGGATGGGCCACATCGAGCTGGCCTCTCCTTGTTCTCATGTTTGGTTCTTCAAGGGGCTTCCTTCGCGCATCGGGCACCTGCTGGACATTTCACTTCGCGATCTGGAAGCAATTCTTTACTTCGAGGCCTACGTGGTGGTCGATACTGGCGACGCGTCAGAAGTCAAGGAACGCGAGATTATCAAAGACGAAGCCAGATACCGCGACCTGGATACCAGGTTCCGTCCCTCGGGATTCAAGGCGATGATGGGCGCCGAGGCCATCAAGGAATTGCTCAAGCGAGTCAGCATCGACGAGCTGGGCATAGAACTGCGCGAAAGAATGAAGACGGAGACGTCAGCGCAGAAGAAGCTGAAGTATGCCAAGCGCCTGAAGGTGGTCGAGGCCTTCCGTAAGAGCGACAACAAGCCGCACTGGATGATTCTGGACGTGCTGCCGGTGATTCCTCCGGAGCTGCGTCCGCTGGTGCCGCTGGATGGCGGGCGCTTTGCCACCTCCGATTTGAACGATCTCTATCGCCGCGTGATCAACCGCAACAACCGGTTGAAGAAGCTGATGGACCTGCATGCGCCGGAAGTGATCGTGCGCAACGAGAAGCGCATGTTGCAGGAAGCAGTGGACGCGCTGTTCGACAACGGCCGCCGCGGCCGCGTGCTGCGCGGCGCCAACAACCGCCCGCTGAAGTCGCTCTCCGACACGCTGAAGGGCAAGCAGGGACGCTTCCGGCAGAATCTGCTGGGCAAGCGCGTGGATTACTCGGGTCGCTCGGTAATCGTGGTGGGCCCGGAGTTGAAGCTGCATCAGTGCGGATTGCCCAAGAAGATGGCGCTGGAGCTCTTCAAGCCATTCATCTATCATCGCCTGGAACAGACGGGCCACTGCACCACCATCAAGCAGGCCAAGGAGATGGTGGAGATGCAGGAATCGGTGGTGTGGGACATTCTTGAAGAGGTCATCAAGGACCACCCGGTGCTGCTGAACCGCGCGCCCACGCTGCATCGGCTGGGCATTCAGGCCTTTGAGCCGGTGCTGGTTGAAGGCAAGGCAATCAAGATCCACCCGCTGGTTTGCACGGCCTTCAACGCCGACTTCGACGGCGACCAGATGGCAGTGCATATTCCGCTGTCGCCGGAGGCACAGATCGAAGCCAGCGTGCTGATGCTGGCTACGCACAACATTCTTTCGCCGGCCTCGGGACAGCCGATCACCGTGCCCTCGCAGGACATGGTGCTGGGCCTTTACTACCTGACCAAGGCCAAGAAGAACGCGCGTGGCGAGGGCCGGGTCTTCGCCAATACGGAAGAGGTTCTGATGGCGCTGGAGGCCAGGGAAGTGGAGACGTTGTCGCCCATCCGCCTGCGCTACACGGGTAGAGTGATGGACCTGACCACGGCCTATGACGACCAGGACCTGACGCACATCGAGCCGGTGGAATTCAAGAGCCAGTACATCTCGACCACGGTGGGCCGCGTGATTCTGAACGACGCGCTGCCGGAGGGGATGCCTTACATCAACGGCCTGCTGAAGAAGAAGGGAATCGGGCAACTGGTGAACTATTGCAACCAGAACCTGGGCCTTGAGGTGACGGTGGGGATGCTGGATCGTATCAAGGACCTGGGCTTCCAGTACGCCACGCGCTCCGGGCTTTCCGTGGGCCTGGATGACATGGTGATTCCGGAAAGAAAATACTCGGTGGTGCGCGATGCCGACCTGAAGGTGGTCGAGGTCCAGAAGCAGTACATGGACGGCGCCATCACCAACGGCGAACGCTCCAACAAGGTGATTCAGATGTGGTCGGCGGTGACCGAAGAGGTGGCCGACGAGATGTTCGACAACATGAAGAAGGCGGACGAAGAGGGAGCCATGAACCCGATCTACATCATGGCTGACTCGGGCGCGCGCGGATCGAAGCAGCAGATTCGTCAGCTTTCGGGAATGCGCGGACTGATGGCCAAGCCTTCCGGCGAGGTGATTGAGACGCCCATCACGGCGAACTTCCGCGAAGGGTTGACGGTGCTGGAGTACTTCATCTCCACGCACGGCGCGCGCAAGGGGCTGGCGGATACGGCGCTGAAGACGGCCGATTCCGGTTACCTGACGCGGCGTCTGGTGGACGTAGCCCAGGACGTGATTGTGACGGAGTACGACTGCGGCACGGTCGAAGGGATTTACGTGGGCTCGATCGTCGAGTCGGGCGAAATTATCGAGGAGTTGAGGGACCGCGTCATCGGCCGCGTTTCGCTGGAGCGGATCAAGGACTACGACGGCAACGTGATAGTGGATGTGAACCAGCCGATTGACGAGGATATCTCCTCGGCAATCCAAGGCGCGGGCGTGGAGAAGGTGAAGATCCGCTCGGTGCTGACATGCGAATCGCGCCGCGGCGTCTGCGCGCTGTGCTACGGACGCAACCTGGGTACAGGACGCATGGTGGAGTTGGGCGAGACGGTGGGAGTGATCGCGGCGCAATCTATCGGCGAGCCAGGCACGCAGCTCACCATGCGTACCTTCCACGTAGGCGGCACTGCCAGCCGCGTGCAGGATAAGTCGCGCCTGGACGCCAAGAACAATGGCATGGTGCGTTTTATCAATCTGAATTATGTAGAGAGCAGGGACGGCACGCTGGTGGCCATGAACCGCAACGGTTCGATCGCCATTCAGGATGAGCGCGGCCGCGAAAAGGAGCGCTATCAGGTGGTCTACGGCGCGCGCCTCAAGGTGAAGGACGGCGAGCAGGTGAAGCTGGGCCAGTTGCTGGCCGAGTGGGACCCGTACACCTACGCCATTCTGACCGAGATTGGCGGTGCGGTGCAGTTCAAGGATTTGCAGGAAGGCATCACGCTGAACGAAGAGGTGGACGAAGTGACCGGCCTTTCCCGCTTGGTGGTGGCCGACTCTCCGGATGAGAAGCGGCAGCCGGCCTTTGTGGTGAAGAACTCCAAGGGCCACAAGCGGTACTTGTTGCCGCGCGGCGCTCACCTCATGGTGCAGGATGGCGAAGATGTGGGACCGGGCGATGTGCTGGCGAAGATTCCCAAGGAGAGTACGCGCACCAAGGACATCACAGGCGGCTTGCCTCGCGTGGTGGAGCTGTTTGAAGCGCGCAAACCGCGAGAGACGGCCATCATCAGCGAGATCGACGGCGTGGTGCGCTTCGGCGAGATTGCCAAGGGACAGCGCAAGATCTACGTGACTGCAGACAACGGCGACGAGAAGGAGTACCTGGTGCCGCGCGGCATCCACGTGAACGTGCAGGAAGGCGAGCGGCTGGGCGCGGGCGATCCGCTGATGGACGGCCCGCTTAATCCGCACGACATTCTGGATGTGCTGGGTGAGAAGGCGCTGCAGTCTTACCTGGTAAACGAAATTCAGGAAGTCTACAGGCTGCAGGGCGTGGCCATCAGCGACAAGCACATTGAAGTGATCGTGCGGCAGATGCTGCGCTGGGTGCGGATCGACGATGTGGGCGAAAGCAACTTCCTGCTGGAGCAGCAGGTGGACCGCTTCCGCTTCCGAGAGGAAAACGAGCGAGTGCTGGCCAACGGAGGCCGTCCGGCGACCGGTCGACCGCTGTTGCTGGGCATTACCAAGGCGTCTCTGTCGACCGAGAGCTTCATCTCCGCGGCCAGCTTCCAGGAGACGACGCGCGTGCTTACCGAGGCCAGCATCAACGGCGCAATTGATAATTTGCGCGGTTTGAAGGAGAACGTCATTGTCGGACGGCTGATTCCCGCCGGCACGGGCCTGGAGTACTACCGCAACGTTCAGCTCTCACCGGAGCTGGAGGAAGCAGCGGCCCGCGTGCAGCAGGAGGTTACGGCGGAGATCGAAGCCGCTGAGCGCGAACTGGAGTTGATGCGCCAGGAGGGCGAAGCCGAGGAGATGGCGGCCGAGTAGCCACCTGCGTTGTGGCCAGCGGCCTTCGGCAGAATACGCGCGAGGTTCGAGCGTCCATAATAATCAGTGAGCAACAGGCCCGGTGCAAGCCGGGCCTTTGTTATGCGCGGACCTCTGCAGTGAGTTCTGAATGCAGGCTTTGAGATAGACTCTTTTCGATTTGGCGCTTGGCGTTCTTAGCAGAATACATGGCGACATCCGCGACGTTGAGAAGTTCATCTCTGGTTACGCCGTCTTCGGGATAGAGGGCGATGCCCACGCTCGCCGAACCGGTTAATTCCAGACCATCTACATCAAACGGATCGTCTAAGCAGCGCTCCACGCGCTGCGCAATCTCCTCGACCTCGGCGCGGCTGCGCACCAAGGGGACCAGAGCGGCGAATTCATCGCCGCCCAGCCTGGCCAGCCTATCGTGGGGGCGCAGTTGGCGTTTCAGACGCAAGGCTACCTGCTGCAGATACTGGTCGCCAGCCTGATGCCCATGAGAATCGTTCACCAGTTTGAAGTTGTCGAGGTCGATGTAGATCAATCCGAAAATGGTCGCCTTGAAACGCGCTGCGTCGATCTGGGCGTCCAGCAGTTTTTCTAGGGAAAAGCGGTTGTGGATGTCGGTAAGCTGGTCGAATTCCGAGCGATGGAGTAGGTCGGAATAAAGACGGCGTGTCTCGATGGCCAGTGTGGCAAGGCCAGCCGCCATGGAAAGGGCTTCCGACTCAGTGGTGGAGGGTTTGGTAGTCGAGTCGAATGCGACATAAATGGCGCCAAGCGGCGGTCCGGCGCGTGCAGGAATCTTTTCCTGGGCTACGCGCTGAGTTGCAAGCTGCGGCGGGCACTTTCCCAATCGGGCGCCATCGGTTACTTCGCACCAGCAGGGAGCGCCCTGGAGCTGAAAAGCGACCAAGTCCGTGATTTGCTCGAGAATCTCAGCTAGTGGACGGGAGCCGTTAATGTCCTCCAGGATGTGGCCACGCCGCTGTTCTAGCTGGGCTAATGCAGACGTTTGACGGCGCACATTATGCTCCAAGGCCCATCCCCTGGCGATAACGGCGAAAACAATCAGAATCAGAGCGCAGACCACTATGGTCAGATTGCGAACGTTCAGCAGGGACGGCTTGGCGACGACCGTAATATCGTCGTTGGAGCGCAGCAGAATATTGAAGGGCACCTGGGCGATGAATGGGTTGGAGAGTTCCAGGACACAGATGCCCGTGACCCGGACCCTCGTGCCCACAGGAATTTCCCTGGCGGCCGTAAGCGGGCCGTTCGGGTGGCGCAAGATGGCTGAGAATTGTTTGCCGTCGGCGGCCAGCACCAACTCATCTTGTGAAGCTTCCCTGACTTCCGTTACCACCTGGCCTTCAATGGAAACCAGGTCGAGGTGATGGCCAGGAGAGTCATAGCCTCGCGGGGTGAGCGTCTGCCAGGTTGCCGGCAGCGGCGTGATGGGCGCAGGCATCATGCTGTCCCGGATTTCACCATGCGTCAGATTGATAAAGCCATCGTGGACATCGGGAAAGCCGGTTGCGTCCGCCGCATCGCCAATCCGCAAGGGTTTGTGAGTCTCGGTTGCGATCCAAATGCTCTTGTTGCCGTCTTGCAATACAACAGCTGAACCGGGCTGGTAATAGGTGATTGTTCCATGGACCCGGATCCTCGGCGTGGAATTGCGCAAATGGTAGACGGTAATCGCCCGATCCATCGGGGTGACGGGAAGGGACCATGGATCGGAGTTAGCGCGTTGGATAATCTTCACATACGAAAGTGATTGAATGTGCATCAGAATCCCGGTCTCGTGCATCTTGCTGTCGAATTCTTCCGAGGCGACCCCGGTGAGTTCCACTTCGGCATCCAGTAGGCTTTCCGGAGCGCCTGCATTGTCGCTGTCCACATTTGCATTAAAATAGCCTCCATCCATGAGCAACTCCAAGCGGATGAAATGCTCATCGGCTACCGCGCTCAACAGAAGGTCCGCTGCGTGGACCACGGCACGCACGGTAACCAGCTTGCAATCGGTTTCGGTGCGAATCATCTGATCAAAGGTGACCAGCTGCGGCGCCGGCAAGGCGCCGTGGCGCAGCACAGTGACACTATCGGCAACCACAATAGGATTGAAGCTGCCCTGCGTCTTTCCCCGCACCAGAACACGGTCGCCGGGAACCAGATGGAGATCGGTAGGATAATAAACATAGATGGCCGTGTCGCCGTCCTGCACAAACAATGTGCTCTCATAACCGCGGTAGTAAGTAACCGTGGCCTCAAAGGCGACCGGCATCCCCTTACTGGCCTCGGCATTGCTGAGGGCGTGGATGGCGCGCAGCGTGGTCAGCGAGGCTGGTGGCGCGGCCCAGGCAATCGATGCGCAGGCGAAGAGGATAGCGAACGTGGGAAGCGGTCTCTTCATCAGAAAGAGTCGGATTACACCGTTATTGTGATGTCTGGCCCTGCGAGTTCTTATCGGCAGAAAACACTGAACTAATTACTGCCACTGGTAACAGCCGGGAGCCAGAGCGTGACCAAAGACATGGATTATTAACGAGTTTTCACCTTACTTAAGGAAATCTGATTTAATGACCCTTGGGGGAGATGTTTATATGTCAAATTCCGCTGATATGACCGACCATGCACCGGCCTTCCCGCATTACGGTGCGCAGGCACAGCCTCCCCGGCGCATCCGGGTGATCGGCGTTCCGCTTGACCTGGGCGCCAGCCGCCGCGGGGTAGATATGGGGCCTTCGGCGGTGCGCGTAGCCGGGCTGGAGGCGCGGCTGGAGGCGCTGGGCCACGAGGTGACCGATGGGGGCAATATTCGCGTAGAGATCGCTGAGACGCAGACGGCAGGCAAGGAAAACGCGCACTATCTGAAACAGATTGCCCAGACCTGCACGCGCACCGCCGAGGCCGTGGTGAAGACCCTGGAGGAGGGAATAACGCCGCTGGTGCTAGGCGGAGACCACTCGCTGGCCGTTGGGTCGGTCTCCGGAGTGGCGGAGTTCTATCGACGCAAGGGAGAGAAGATCGGAGTGGTTTGGATCGACGCTCATTCGGACATCAACACTCCGGAGACATCGCCTTCGGGCAACGTGCACGGGATGCCGCTGGCCGCGCTGCTGGGGATGGGGCCGGAGGCGCTGACGAAGATCTTCGGCTACGCGCCCAAGATCGCGGCGGAAAACACGGCGCTGATCGGAGTGCGCGAGATCGACGCCGCTGAGCGGGAAACTATTCGCCGTGCCGGAGTGGCCGTGTATACCATGCGCGACATTGACGAGCGAGGCATGAGAGCGGTGATGGAAGAAGCCCTGCGCGCCGCCGGAGGCGGGACGGCCGGGTATCACGTCTCGATGGACATGGATTGGATCGATCCCGAGGACGCGCCGGGCGTGGGCACGCCGGTACGCGGCGGAGCAACCTACCGCGAGGCCCACCTGGCCATGGAGATCATTGCCGACCACGGGCGGCTGCTGAGCTTTGAGATCGTCGAGGTCAACCCGGTAATCGACGAGCACAACCGCACGGCGGACCTGGCGGTGGAGCTGGCCTGCTCGGCATTTGGGAAGAAGATTCTGTGACGGGCAAAAAGTCACGGTGCCTCACCGTTTATTCACGCTAAAATTCACATATGCCTGCCGTCGCGCTTTCGCCTCAAGTCCTGGCCAAGTACGAGCCCGTCATCGGTCTCGAGGTCCACGTGCAACTGCTCACCCGCACTAAGGCCTTCTGCGGTTGCCAGAATCATTTCGGCTCGGAGCCCAACACCAACATCTGCCCGGTATGCCTGGGGCTGCCGGGGGCATTGCCGGTGCTCAATTCCCAGGCTGTCGACTTCGCTACGCTGGCCTCGCTGGCCCTCAATTGCCAGGTGAGGGAGCGCTCCATCTTCGCGCGCAAGAACTACTTCTACCCAGACCTGCCCAAGGGCTACCAGATTTCGCAGTTCGACAGGCCCCTGGCCGAGCACGGTTGGATCGATGTGCCCACAGCCGACGGGAGCACAAAACGCATCGGCATCACTCGTCTGCACATGGAAGAGGACGCCGGCAAGAGCCTCCATGACGGCTTTGCCGACTCTGCCACGCGCACCTATCTGGACCTGAACCGCTGCGGCACGCCGCTGGCCGAGATCGTCTCCGATCCCGATATCCGCACTCCGGACGAGGCCTTCGAGTACCTCACCCGCTTGAAGGAAATCCTGCTCTACTGCGCCGTCTCCGACTGCAACATGGAGGAGGGTTCACTGCGTTGCGATGCCAATGTAAGTGTGCGCCCCAAGGGACAGGAAAAATTCGGCGCCAAGGTCGAAATCAAGAACGTCAACAGCTTTCGCTTCATCCGCACCGCTCTGGAGTACGAGATTGAGCGCCAGATCGAGGTTATCGAGACCGGAGGACGCATCTCGCAGGAGACCCGGCTGTGGAACGCGGACGAGGGACGCACCTATTCGATGAGATCGAAGGAGCAGGCACACGACTACCGCTACTTTCCCGAGCCGGACCTGCCGCCGCTGGTTGTTTCTCCGGAATTTCTGGCTGCGACGAAGAAAAGACTACCCGAATTGCCCGAAGCGCGCCGTAAACGCATGATTGCCGAGTACGAGCTGACTCCTAAGGATGCTGCCACGCTTACTGCGACAAAAGAAGGTGCGAACCGCTTTGAAGCCGCGGCCAAAACCGCGCGCAACCCGCGCCGCGTGGCCAATCTGCTGCTTAGCGAGCTGGGCGGACGCCTGAAGGCCCGGGGACTGGAGCAGGAACAGTCGCCGGTCTCGATGGCGGGCGTGGTTCAGGCTGCCGATCTGCTCGATGAGGGCAAGATCAGCTCCAGGCAGCTCAAACAGCTCTTCGATGTGTGCTTTGACAAAGGCGAGGATTTTGCGATGGTTTACGAGCGCGAGAAGCCGGAGCAGATTACCGATACCGGGGCAATCGAGTCACTGATTGATGAGGTCATCGCAGTCAACCCCAGGCAGGTGGAGCAGTATCGCGGCGGCAAGAAGACCCTGGCGGCCTTCTTTGTGGGCCAGGTGATGAAGGCCACGAAGGGCCAGGCCAACCCAGCGCTGCTCAACGAGCTGGTGACGAAAAAGCTGGACGGGTGAAGACCGCGGCATTCCACAAATGTCGCGGCCCTTCATTCTACTTTAGCTTCAGCTCGACCTCGAACTCCTTGCGCGCATCCCAGGAACTGACGGTTTTTACGGCGGATTTTTTGCCGTTCAGCTCCGCCCAGAGCTCATGTTCCTGGGCCATATTCACCCCGGCAAACCGGAACCGGCCCATCTCAGATGATGTGTAGCTGCGAATAGCCTTCGATTTCAAGTCCTTTAGAAAGACGGTGGCGCCGACCACCGGGTTGGAATTGCCGTCTACCACGTTGCCAAAGACCACGCGATTTCCCAGGTTCTGCGCCACGGCCGTAACCGGCCCCATACCAAATCCGTTATAGCCGTCCTGCAAGCCCAGGGGAACCAAACCTGCCGCCAGAAGGGCAAATGCTGCCCCGGCTGCCAAACTCGTGCGATTCAACCTCACTCTTCCTCCTCTTCCTCGTCGAGTAAATCCACATCATCCTCGTCCAGGCCACTGCTCACCCGCGTCAACTCCAGCGGATCAACGCCAACGACCTCATACTCGGTCCCACATTCATCGCAGACGATCACATCGCCTTCTGCCACCTCGTCCAATTCAATATCTAGAATATTCTCGCATTCAGTGCAATTGGCCATGGCAGCCTCCTCTCTTCTGATATCCGTATTCCATGATGACGGATAATTGAGATGCGACTCCGTTATTTTGCAGAAAGACCGGCCTCCGGTCAAGAGGCCAAAGCCTGAACGGCTCTGGGCCCCCCAAGAGGAAGAATACGCCATGAGACCGGCCGATAAGAGGAGCGCCTGGTCTGCGGAGGTGTTACGGGCAGAACCGCGATGATATGCGGAGAGTTAAAGCCGGCTGTCATTTATTAGTACATTCACCCGCTTTTCGGTTTACCCTTAAATGACCATCATGCCCAGGCTTGGTTCCACCCCGTTTGCATTTCCCGAGTTCCGAGGCGCTACCCGCAGCCTGGTTCTCTTGAACCTGGCTGCCTACTTTGCGTTGAAGCTCGCGGGGCTGGCATTTCCACACCAAGCAATTCCATTCTTTGACCGTTTCGGCTTTATTCCCAGCGCGTTCCTGCAGCACGGCTGGTTCTGGCAGCCCTTCACCTACAGCCTTGTCCATCCGACATTGTTGGGCACGCTCTTCGAGCTGCTCTCGCTGTGGTTCCTTGCTGGCTTTCTTGAGAGCTATCACACGCCGGGATGGGTCACCAGCCTCTACGCCATATCCGTGCTGGGAACAGCCGCTGCCGCAACCGCGATTTACGCGTGCAGCCACGCGCTGGGCTTTTCCGCAGGCACGGTTACGCTTTACGGATGCTTCGGGGGCATTTTTGGCCTTTTGGTGGCTATCGGCGTGCTTTACGGCGACACACAGTTTATGCTTTTTCCCCTGCCCATCGGCATCAAAGCTCGCTACCTGGTGGCCATCTATGCGCTGGTCGCCATCGCCATGCTGTTTTATGGCGTTCAGCAAATGTATGCCTTTGCCCAGCTGGGCGGTGCTCTGGCCGGCCTGCTCTACTTACTCCTGGCTCCGCGCCACGGCCTATCGTTGGGATTGAGCGAAATGTGGTATGCCCTGCGCAATCGCTACTACCGCTGGAAGCGCCGCCGCGCCGCACGCAAGTTTGAGGTCTATATGCGTTCCCAGGGGCGCTCCATTCACGTTGACGGCTATGGCCGTCCCATCGACGACGACCCGGACGACAAGAAGCATTGGAACTGAATCAGCACACTTTCGCCAATATCCGGTAAAATTATCGTTACATGGCCTTCAAAATAGCCTTTCTTTTTCCGGGGCAAGGTTCGCAGACAGTTGGCATGGGCCGCGAGCTTGCCGAGCGCTTTCCCGTTGCCCGCGATACCTTCGCCGAGGCAGACGAGGCCCTGGGCTTTCCGATTTCGAAGTTGATCTTTGAGGGGCCGGGGGGAGACCTCAGGCTGACGGAAAACACTCAGCCCGCCATTCTCACCACGAGCATTGCCACAATGCGCGTGCTGGCCCTGCACGGGATTGAGCCGGCGCTGGCCGCTGGCCACTCTCTGGGTGAGTGGAGCGCCCATGTGGCCGCCGGGACATACTCCTTTGCCGACGCCGTGCGCTCCGTCAAGGTGCGCGGACGGGCCATGCAACTGGCGGTGCCCGCCGGCCAGGGCGCCATGGCCGCCATCCTCTCTCTCAGCCCGGAACAGGTGACCGAGATCTGCACTGATGCCACACGGGAGACGGGCCTTACGGTCTCCGCCGCCAACTTCAACTCCCCCGGCCAGACGGTGATCTCTGGCGCCCTGGCGGCGGTGGAGAAGGCCTCCGAGCTGGCCAAGGCCAAAGGCGCCCGCCGCGCCATCATGCTCCCCGTCAGCGCTCCCTTCCATTGCGCCCTGATGCAGCCTGCCCAGGAGGAAGTAGCGCGAGTGCTGGGCGAGCTGACGCTGGCCGATCCCCGCTTCCCGGTGGCCGCCAACGTTATCGGCAACCTGGTCACGACTTCTAACGAGGTCCGCGACTGCCTCATCCGCCAGGTAACCGGTGCGGTGCGTTGGGTGGATTGCATGAAATCGATGATTGGCGCAGGAACTCAAGTCTTCATCGAACTCGCCCCCGGCACAGTGCTCTGCGGGCTGCTCAAGCAGATCGACCCCGAACAAAAGGCGCTGAATGTGGAAAATGCCGCCAGCCTGGAGAAGACGCTGACAGAGGTGATGGCCGCATAGTCTGGCGCATAAAGCCCAAAGGCTCCAGATTCCGGCCTATTTTTTAGTGGACTTTTCCGCTTCCTCGGCGAGTTGTTCGGAATACTTATAAGCGTTTTGCGAGTGTTCGTGAGCCTGCCGGCTGAGTTCGTGAGCGGTAGGATGATCTGCTTTGCCGTGGGATTCAGCGGCGACGGCGTGGGCGTGGGCTGCCAGGTTGTGAAGTTCCGCGGCTCGATCGTGTGTGCTCTGGGACATGACGTTCTCCTTGTAGGTTCGATGCAAAACGACAGGTAAAGACGCCGGTATGTTATTGCGATGACGGCATAAAGTGCGCATGCTCCGTCCTCGCCGCATTTCCACAATGAAGATGGCGCCTGCACTTCGAAAGCGTTTCTATTTCGCGCTGTCTGCCGGGTGCCCCAGGTCCCTCGCATTTGGGGACCTGGGAGACGACAAGCCCCTACGAAATCCCTCCAGGCCCCTCCAAAAACTGCACATCTTCCGGTGAAAAGGTCAAGGTGTGGTCATTCGGGTCATAGTCCAGATTGATCGCCTTGCTTTTTCGCTCGTTAACAAAGGTTCCGGTCTGGAGCATGTTGCCGATCATGCGCGCGGCGGCAATCCTGTGGCTGCGAATCTGGCCGTAATCGTTATCCGGGCTGTCCGGACTCCAGGCTGTTTCGAAACGCTCGAATGTGTAATTGTGGTGCTTCTCCGGATGCTTCTGCCAGTCCTTGTCATGGGTCCAGATGCCATAGGCAGCGGGAAGGTCGTTCTTTTCAAGAGCCTTGAAGAACGCGTTTACCGTCATTCTTCCCTGCAGGTGGTTGTTCCAATTCCAGGGCCAGTCTACCGGGCGTCCGGCCGCAAGCCAAAAGCCAACAAACAGCACAAAAAGCAGCCCCACCGCGCTGTACAGGATCACAACGCGGCGGCGTTCGCGGGCTTCGTTATACGCGGGAGCGTCAAGTAGGGTCATAGCGTTTCTTCCTCAAATTCAGAATACGGCACGAAAGGGACTAAGGGACCAGGGACTAGAAGTCATCTCATAAACAGTTTTGAAAGGGCATGGCTTTAGCCGTGCCGCAAAATGTCCAATAAAACCGAGGGCTTTAGCCCCCGAGGGACGTTTTGCACGGACCGAATGCCATTTATGAGATGGCTTCTAGCATCTGAACCAAAGCCAACGCAAAGAGTCCTTGTCCTTCCTGCATTTATTAGTTAGACACCACCAGCCAGCTTTCTGTTCCCTCAGTCCCTTAGTCCCTCAGTCCCTGCTGTACACCGTCCGGTTCTTCTCTGCCTGCCGCTCCAGGGCCAGCTCAATCAGCCGGGTGATCAGTTCCTTGTAGCTGAGCCCCGATGCCTCCCACAGCTTGGGGAACATGCTGATGCTGGTAAAACCGGGCATGGTGTTCACTTCGTTCAAAAAGATGCGCCGCTTGCCCTCCGGCTCCATCAGGAAGTCCACCCGCGCCAGGCCTGCCAGATCACAGGCGCGAAAGGCTGCCACGGCCAGCTCCCGTAGCTGCTTTGTCTGCGCTTTGTTTAACCGCGCGGGAATTACCGCTGTCGAGCCTTCGGAGAGGTACTTGGCCTCGTAATCGTAAAACTCCTTGCAGGGGATGATCTCGCCGACTACGCTAGCCTGTGGGTCGTCGTTGCCCAGCACAGCAACCTCGAACTCCCGTGCCTTGGCCTTTTTGCCGCCCACGCCCTGCTCTACGATCAGCTTGCGGTCATATATGGCGGCCAGGTCCAGTGCCGGCCCCAACTCCTTACGGTTGTGGGCCTTGGAGATGCCCACCGATGAGCCTAGGTTCGCCGGCTTCACAAACACCGGGTACTGGAGTGCCGCTTCAACCTGCGCGATGACCTTGCGCGGTGCCTCTTCCCACTCCGCCCGGAGCACGGTAACGTGCCTGACGATAGGCAGCTTGGCCTGGGCAAAAAGCCGTTTCATCACGTCCTTGTCCATGCCCGCCGCCGAGCCCAGCACGCCTGAGCCGACATAGGCAATCCCCGCCAGCTCGAAAAGTCCCTGAATAGTCCCATCCTCGCCAAAGGTTCCGTGGAGCACGGGAAAGACCACGTCAAGGGTTTGGCCGCCCAGCGCCGCATGGCTATCCAAAGCCGCCGTTCCGCCCCGAGCCAGCGCCGTCTCCGGTTCTGGCGCCAACAGCGCAGGCTGCCCCTCAGCCAGCACACGCGCTCCCGGCGTGGCCGCCGGATCGCCTGCCCGCAGCTTAGTTGGCACTGCTGCATCGGCCCCGGCCCCCTCCAGCAGCCCCTGCGCCGCCCCTGAGGTCAGCCAGTGACCGGCCTTGTTGATGCCGATCGGCACTACGTCAAACTTAGTGTGATCAATCGATTGCAAAATCGAAGCTGCCGAGAGCAGCGAAACCTCGTGCTCCCCGCTCCGTCCGCCAAACAGAATCCCAACTCGCAGCTTTTTTGCCATTTCATATTTCATTCTAATGGTGTTATGCGATTGGCTTGTTGTTCACACAGATTACTGGCTCTGGAATATGAACAATACGCTTGACTCTATAGTGAATAAAGAGCGAAAATCGGGGGCATCATGAGCACAGATTTGAAGATCGACGAAATCGGCTACTGGTCGGAGATAAAACTCTCTATTCTTGAGGAATACGCCAAGCCTTACAATCAAATTCTCAGGTCGCACAACCTGCATCCAAATTATGTCGATGGGTTTGCCGGAGCCGGACACCACAAGGCAAAAGGGTCTGAACGAGTCATCGACGGCAGCCCTACACGGGCCTTGAACGTTGACCCTTCTTTTGATTCGTTTTACTTTGTGGACAGTGACGAGGGACGAGTTTCGGAATTGCAGAAGTTGTCGATAGGCAGGTCAAATGTCCACGTACATCACGGGGATTGCAACAAAGTTCTCATCAGCGAGGTTTTTCCGAAGATCAGCTATGCAAACCGTCAGCGAGCACTTTGCATCCTTGACCCTTATGGACTCGATCTCGATTGGCAGGTCATTCAGGTAGCAGGTAAGTCCAAAGTAACCGAGATATTCTTGAACTTCCCTGTTATGGACATGAATCGAAATGTCTTCTGGCGCAACTATGATCGTGTTTCTTCATCAAATCAAGAACGCATGACACGATTCTGGGGCGACGATTCTTGGAAAGACGCAGCCTACACAACCACACAAGGGCTCTTCGAGGAGATGCAAGAGAAGAATCCGATCGATGATGTTGTTGAAGCTTTCCGGAGCCGACTGAAGAAGACAGCAGGATTTCAACATGTTCCTTCGCCGATGCCGATGCGCAATAGCAAAGGGGCCGTCGTCTACTTCCTGTTCTTTGCTGCCCAACAGCCAGCCGCTGATAAGATTGTCAAAGATATTTTCGCCAAGTACGCACACTACGGAGAGATTCCGAATGGCTGAGCATTCCACAATTGAATGGACAGACGCGACCTGGAACCCGGTGCGTGGTTGCACAAAGATCAGTCCCGGATGTAAACACTGTTACGCAGAGGTCTTTGCGGAGCGGTTTCGCGGCGTGCCGGGCCATCCTTACGAGCAGGGCTTCGATCTGCGCCTGGTTCCGGAGAAGCTCGGCGATCCTTTGCGCTGGCAGACTCCAAAAATGATCTTTGTGAACTCCATGAGCGACCTCTTTCATCAGGGAGTTCCGGACGAGTACATTGAAGCGGTTGCCACGGTGATGGTCAGAGCCAAGTGGCACACCTACCAGATTCTGACAAAACGTTCTGCCCGCATGGCGAATATGTTGTGTGGTCGTTTACGCTTTGCTGCCTCGGCTCCGCACATCTGGTGGGGAGTGAGCGTAGAAAACAAGGAGCATGGCCTTCCGCGCCTCAGCGATTTGCAAAAGTCACCTGCTACAGTCAGGTTCCTGTCCATTGAGCCTCTTCTTGAAGACTTGGGGCGCATGAATTTGAGCGGAATTCACTGGGTCATCGTGGGTGGTGAAAGCGGCCACGGTGCCAGACTATTGAAAAAGGAATGGGTTACTTCCATTCGCGATCAGTGTAATGATGCTGGAATCCCTTTCTTTTTCAAACAATGGGGCGGAGTCCAGAAAAAGCGCGCAGGCCGGGCACTAGACGGGCAAACGTATGATGGCTTCCCAGTGAGAATCAGCAACCCCGTTGCTCCGGCTACAACTGCTTTGAATTGGGCGAGGGAAATTCAAGATGGATTCGCCGCAAGTCGAGGGCTCCTCCCAGTATTGGCGTGATTCTCACAATATCTTCTTCTAGTCCCGCTACGGACAGGTATTCCAAGGGGCTATACTCGATTGCTGAGCGTCTAACTCAGAAGAGGCGATCCGTATTAGACTGTGGGCAGCGATTGTACCTCGAAGGAGGAATTCGCATGAATAATCGGAAAATGGCGATATGGATGACCGCCGGAGCGCTGCTGCTGGCGGCGCAGGCGTTTTCACAGAGTGAACAAGCTAATGGAAAGGGACGGGCGGTAGTGACGGTTCTCGCCAAACAGCATGGTGCGGCAACCACAGAAATCTCCCAGAAGGACGTGAGCATCAAGGTGAATGGAAAACCCGCACTGGTCACTCGTTGGGCGCCGCTGCGCGGGCCGGATGCCAGGCTGGAACTGGTGCTGCTGATTGACAGTTCAGGAATTAGCAGCCTGGGATCCCAGTTCGGTGACATTGAGCATTTCATCAACGGCCTGCCGCCGAACACGAAGGCCGCTATCGCGTATATGCGGAATGGGAGTGCAGTTTTTGCCGGTCCTCTGACCGCGGATCACGCCGAGGTGCTGCGCGCGCTTCACCTGCCTGGAGGCTCACCAGGCTCGAGCGCCAGTCCCTACTTCTGCCTCTCCGAGCTTGCCAAACACTGGCCTTCGGGTGATCGCGGAGCACGGCGCGAGGTAGTAATGGTGACCAATGGCGTGGATAACTATCTGCCGGAGCTCAACCTCGATGATCCTTATGTCTTGGCCGCAATTGACGACTCGGTCCGCGCGGGCCTGGTGGTCTACTCGATCTACTGGCAAAATCAAGGCCCTGCACTTACCTCTTACGGTGAAAATACCGGTCAGAGCCTTTTGATTGAAGTGACCGAGGAGACAGGCGGCAAGAACTTATGGACGGGAATGGGCAACCCCGTTTCCCTGCAGCCGTTTTTTGAGGAGCTCGCCCGCCGCCTGGAAAATCAGTACGAGTTGGACTTTTCCACCAGCCTAAACGGCAAACCGGCCGCCGAAACCTTGAAGGTAAAGTTAGACGGGTTAGCGGTTGAAGTGACGGCTCCGAAGCAGGTGTTGGTCAAGCAGGCGAGCGCAGCGGAGTAAGGGCGACAGACCTTCTATTTCCGGATGTAACCTCACGATGCGGTCCATCCCCCATCCGCACGTATACTCTTGTGTAGTTTCCAAAAGATGTTTTTCTGAGCGGGGGCGCGATGAGATTACCGGCAAGATGTGTTTGGTTCTGTGTGTTGGCGGTAACTGTGCCTGGCGTATTTGCGGCGTGTGCGCAAACCGCGGATCATCCACGGTTGATGGCGCAGGTGGCTTCCGGCCAGGTGATCGCCTGCGCATATTCTCCGGATGGCCGCTCGGTAATGACCGGCGGCAGGGAAGGCATGGCGCGGCTCTGGGATGCGGCGACCGGTGAGGAGCTTCAATCCTTCCAGGGAGAAGCGTGGATCAGGCGTGTGGCCTTCTCCTTAGACCACCGGAGAGTGCTCACCGTCAGCGGCGTCGATAACAAGGTCGCGGTGCAGTTGTGGGATGTGGCGACCGGCAAGGAACTGGGGCGGATCTCGCCGCCGGCGGGCAAGCTGATCTTAGGGCTCGCTTCTCTCGATAGCAGTACGGTGGCCACGGTGAGTCAGGTGTCAACCGGCGAGCAAGGGGAAAAGTTGCCGGCTCCGGGCGCAACCAGGATCCAGTTTTGGAATCTGCTGACAGGCCAGGAACTCAAGCATTTCCTGGTGCCCGGCGCGGATGCCGGCGGGGTGCGTTCCGTCCTGTCTCCGGACGGCAACAAGCTGTTCACGGGAGATTTCGACGGGCCCCGGCTATGGGATGTTGAGTCCGGCAAGCTGCTGCGCCAGTACCCTAACAACTCTGAAGTCGTGAGCGCCGCTGCTTTTTCCGCCGATGGGCGCAGGGTGGTCTGGGGCACGATCCAAGGTAATGTCTGGCTGTGGGACGTGGAAACGGGCAAGCAAGTCCAGCACTTTTCCGGGACTGGAATCAATAATTACATCGGGACGGTGCTGTCCGTAGCCCTTTCTCCGGATGGGCACCGCGTGCTGACGGCGACCAATGACGATCAGGTCAGGGTTTGGGACGTGGAAACGGGAAATGAACTCAAGCGCATTCAGGCTTCCGATGACCGCATTAACGAATCGGTGAACTGCGCGGACTATTCTCCGGACGGGCGCCAGATGCTCACCGCCGCCGATGACCAGACAGCCCGGCTGTGGGATGTGGAAACAGGCAAAGAGCTCCACCGTCTGGTGGGGGTGGCTGCCCCGGTCGCTTCCCTGGCTTTCGCTGCCGATAGGCCCGGGATTCTGATGGTAAGCAGAACCGGAATGGCCTGGAGGATGGGTGCGGAGAGCGGTAAGGTACCGACATCACCCGTGGCGGCAAAGAAGGAAAATGCGCCGCCTGCGGCAGCCTCCATGAGCGAATCCACGATTCCGCTGCCAGTAAAAAGCGGCGATGGGAGGTATGTGTCCGTCGTGACCCTTTCTGCGGACGGCCGCCGGGTCTTCATGGGATATTTTCACGGCGAGCAGGGTGTATGGGATGTAGAAACGGGCAAACAGATTCAATGTTTCGATCAGCATGTTTCCGGCTCTATCTTTGCCGCGAATTTTTCTCCGGATGGACGCCTGCTGCTGACCTCGAACGACGGGCCAGAGGCCTCGCTGTGGGATGTTCAGACAGGAAAGGAAGTTCAGCACTTCACGGTAAATCCAGGATGGCGTCCACGTTTACTTTACCCCGAGGGGGATAACCGCGACACGGTAGCGAATCTGGCCTTGTCTCCGAATGGCCGATGGGCGCTCACATCAGACTGGGAAGGATCGACCCGGCTGTGGAATGTGAAGACGGGCTCGCAACAGCGGGTTATCAAGGTGCACACTTTAAATCTTCTGGCCGTCGGCTTTTCTCCGGATTCGCTGAAGATAATCACGGAGAATGCGGACAAGTCGGCCACGTTGCTGGATGTGAAGACGGGAAATGAGCTTCAGCACTTTGGGACAGCTTCCAGTCCATCATTTTCCGCGGATGGCAGCAGGGTGCTGCTAGGCCTTTCGGTGTGGGATGTGGCGACGGGCAAGGAGCTGCGGCGCTTCGCGGCGCCCTTTGGCACTGAGCCGTTTGGAACGCTGTCCCCGGATGGGCGCAGAGTGCTGATTGGCAGCGGCGACGGCACGACGAAGCTGTTGGACGTGGACACCGGCAATGAACTCGCCAGCCTGTACGGTTTTCAGGACGGCAGTTGGGCGGTGGTCGATCCCCAAGGCCGCTTCGACACCGACAAAATTGAAGGCAACATTGCGCTGCACTGGGTGATTGACGGTGATCCGATGCGGGTCTTGCCGCTGGCTGCCTTCAAGGCTCGTTTTTACACGCCGGGCCTGCTCAAGCGCATTCTCAGCGGCGAGAAGCTGGCGCCCGCTCAATAGAGCTTCTTGATTGGGAGTTGTATGCAGCTTGAGCTCCGCGGCGTAGCAGTGAGCCAGTATACTTGGTGCGCAGAATTCGGGCTGCTTTTTGGGTAACGATGGAGGCGCGTTATGCGGCTTCTGGCAAGATATCTGTGTCTCTGCATGCCGGCGCTGATGGTGCTTGGTGTATTTACAGCTGGCGCGCAGACGGCCCACCGCCCGCAGTTGATGGTTCAACTGGGGCACTCGAACTGGGTCACTTCCGTGACCTTCTCGCCCGATGGCCGCACTGTCCTGACGGCAAGCTATGACAAGACGGCGCGGCTTTGGGATGCGTCCAGCGGCAGGGAACTGCGCCGGTTCCTGGGCCACACCGGCTGGGTCAACTCGGCTGTGTTTTCGCCGGACGGCCGCACCGTTTTGACGGGAAGCGACGACGAGACAGCGCGGCTGTGGAATGCGTCCAGCGGCAGAGAACTACGCCGGTTTGCAGGCCATACCAACAGAATTACCTCCGTGGCCTTTTCGCCCGATGGCCGCAAGGTGCTGACGGGAAGCGAAGACAATACGGCGCGGTTGTGGGATGCGGCTAGCGGCAAGGAACTGCACCGGTTCCTGGGCCACACCGGCTATGTTGACGCGGTGGCTTTCTCGCACGACGGCCGGTTGGTGCTGACGGGAAGCTATGACGATACGGCCCGCCTTTGGGACGCGGCCACGGGCAAGGAACTGCGCCGGCTTGAAGGTCATTCCAATGTAGTGGCCTCGGTCGCCTTTTCTCCGGATGGTCGCAGGATTCTCACTGCCAGTTGGGACGGTACAGTGCGGTTGTGGGATGCAACCAGCGGCAAGGAGTCGCTGGGGCTGGAAACCACCTCCGACTTCATCTTTGATGCAGCGTTTTCCCATGATGGACGCACCGTGTTGGCGAACGGCGGAAACCACACCGCCTGTGTGTGGGACGCGGCCAGCGGCAAGGAGCTAATGCGGTTTGTCGGATTTACAGCGCCTGTCAACTCGGTGGCCTTTGCGCCGGATGGCCGGACGGCGTTGACCGGGAGCCCGGAGAACGACGGCGCGCGGCTGTGGGATGTGCGCAGCGGCAAGGAGATTCGGCGATTCGAGGGGCGGTCCGCCTGGGTCATTTCGGTGGCCTTCTCTCCTGATGCGCGTTTCATTCTTGCAGGCCAGGCCGACAGCGCGGCGCGGCTGTGGGACATCGGAAGTGGACGGCAGGTACAGCGGTTCGTCGTTAAAGCAGACTACGAAGGAGAAACTACCTGGATCAGATCGGTGGCATTTTCAGGCGATGGCCGAACCGCGCTCACGGCAGACGTGGGGACTGCGCAGATGTGGGATCTGGCCAGCGGCCGGGAGATACGACGGTTCGAAGGTAACTCAGGTTCCGTCGATGCGGTGGCGTTCTCGCGCGATAGCCGATCCGTGCTGACCGGGGACTCGGACGGTACAACGCGGCTATGGGACGCGCAAAGCGGGAAGGAAATCTGGCGCTTCAAAGGCGAGCAGTTTTTCGACGGTCATGGATACCGTTCCCAACCTGTTAATGCAGTGGCCTTCTCGCCCGATGGCCGGTACGTGGCGACGGGAAGCTCGGACGAAAAGGCGCGGTTGCTGGATGCGACCAACGGCAAGCTGCTGCGGCTCTTCGCGGGACATTCCGGAGAGATCGAGACGGTGGCCTTTTCGCCCGATGGCCAGACCATATTGACCGGCAGCTTCGACAAGACAGCGCGGATATGGGACACGGCAACAGGCAAGGAACTGCGGCGCTTCGAGGGGCATGCGGATTGGGTCTCTTCGGTGGCCTTCTCCCCCGATGGCCACTACGTACTGACCGGCAGCTATGACAATACGGCGCGGCTGTGGGAGGCGGCCAGCGGCAAGCTGGTGCGCGAGTACCGCGGACATCTGGGCCAGATCTGGTTGGCGGTCTTTTCGCCCGATGGCCGGTACGTGCTGACAGGAAGCATGGACGGGACGGCGCGCCTGTGGGAGAGCAAAACCGGAAAGGAAGTGGCCGTGCTCATCGGCTTCAAAGACGGCGGCTGGGCGGTGGTCGATCCCGATGGCCGTTTCGATACCGGAAACCTGGGTGCCGGCGCGCCCTTGCATTGGATTGCAACCGGCAACCCGATGCGAACCTTGCCGCTGGCGGCTTTCAAGGACCGTTTTTACACGCCGGGCCTGCTCAAGCGCATTCTCGGCGGCGAAAAACTGCCATTCGTTCAATGACGGACGGAATGTGGGATCATGCGGGGGCATTGCTACTTACTTTTCCGCGGCTTATTAGCAGTTTCTCTGTGAGCAATGGAGGTGGGATGTGAGGCTTTCGGCAAAGACTTCTCTGGTTTGCGTTTTCCTGTTACTCGGACTTGGAGCAAACGCGGGGAACACGCAATCGGCCAACTCCATGGTGAACTCCGTGGTTTTTTCTCACGATGGGCGTATGGTGCTGACCGGCAGCGAGGACCACTTCGCGCGTTTGTACGATGCGGCCAGCGGCAAGCTGTTGCGGCGGTTCGTGGGGCATTCCGACGGAGTGATTTCCGTGGCCTTCTCGCCCGATGGCCGCTTCGTGCTGACAGGCGGCCGCGATGCGACAGCGCGGCTCTGGGATGCGGCTACGGGACGGGAGTTGCGGCGATTGGAAGGGCACGAGGTTGCAGTCAATGCGGTCGCCTTTTCGCCCGATGGACGGCAACTGCTGACAGGTGGTTGGGACACGACGGTGCGGCTGTGGGACGCGGCCACGGGACTTGAGTTGCGGCTGCTGAAAGGACACACAGGCAACGTCGAGTCGGTGGCCTTCTCTCCCGATGGCCGGTATGTGCTGACCGGAAGCCAGGACGAGACCGCGCTCCTTTGGGATGCCGCTACCGGCAAGCAGTTGCGGATGTTCGAAGCCCATCCGGAAAACAAAGAACACTACACGAGTCGCCACCTTCCTTACGATGTCAAATCCGTTGCCTTCTCGCCCGATGGACGGCGCGTGATGGTTGCCACCCTGATCGAAGTGCAAATATGGGACGCGGCCAAAGGCAAGGAACTGCTTGTGTTCGACGCCAACGTGGAATCGGCTGCCTTTTCACCCGATGGCCGCTACATGCTGACGGGTGAACGCGACGCCAAGGCGCATCTCCGGGATGCGGCTACGGGACAGGAGGTGCGGCGGTTTGAAGGGCATACTGACAGCATAGAGTCGGTTGCCTTCTCTCCCGATGGCCGTTACGTCCTGACCGGCAGCGTGGATGGCACAGCCCGGCTATGGGATGCGGCCAGCGGCAAGGAGCTGAAGCAGCTTAAACCTGCATCGCGATTAGCGGTAGATTATGGATCCCGAGGTCAAAAGGCGAGACAAGCAACACCAAACTGACCCCACACCTTGAAAGGTCTTGACATTGTCCTGACAATCGATCATAATTAAAGTATCTACGGAGATTCTCATGGCCACTCAATCCATCCTGACCGAACGGCGCACTGAAAAGCTGGATGTGCGGGTGTCGCCCGCGGCAAAGGCCAAGCTGCAGGCGGCCGCATCGGCCGTTCATCGTTCGATGAGCGATTTTGTGATGGAGAGCGCTCTCTCCCGCGCCGAGGAGACCTTGGCCGAGCGCCGGGTCTTCGGCCTGGATGCGGAGAAGTGGGCCGCGTTTCAAGCGGCTCTCGATGCGCCCGCAAGACCATTGCCTCGTCTGCAAGCTCTGCTTGATGAACCGGGATTCTTCGACTCCGACGCGGCAAAATGATGGAGACTCACAGGATTGAGAAGCTCCGGCGCGATCATCCCATCGACGCCTTTGACTGCGGACAAGAGGATTTGAATCAATGGCTGCGAAAGCACGCGCTGCAGAATCAGGGCGCGGGTGCGGCGCAGACTTATGTCGGCCTGGTTGGCGAAGTTGTGATTGGCTATTACAGCCTGGCCGTTGGACAGATCGAGTACAACGATGCGCCGGAACGCTTGCGCAAGGGACTCGCCCGGCATCCAGTTCCGATCATGCTGCTGGCCCGCCTGGCTGTCGACAAGAACTGGCAGAAGAAAGGCGTGGGACGCGCGTTGCTGCGGGATGCCGTGCTCAGAACCATGCAGGCAGCCGATATCGCCGGGATTCGCGCGCTTGCCGTCCATGCAAAGGATGAGCAGGCGCGGCGGTATTATGAGCAATTCGATTTTGCCGCTTCACCGGCAGACCCGCTCCATCTGCTGGTGCTGCTGAAAGATATTCGCCGGCGCATGGGTGCCTAAAGGGCTGTCGCTCCGGCGCCAATTGTTAACCTGTCGCGCGCATCCCTCGATGCTAAACTAGCGTCACATGATCCTCCCGTTCGTCCGTGAGATCTTCGCGGAGCTGGAGCACTCGCCGGGATTTGAGCGCGTACGCAGGCATCTGAGCCAGGGTGCGGGGCGGAGGCGTGTGTCCGGGCTGACGTCTACCGCGCGGGCCATCTATCTGCCGCAGATGGCGCGGGCCGCGCGGCAGCCGGTGATTGTGGTGGTGGCCGACAACAAGGCTGCCGAGGCGCTGGAGCCGATGGTTCGCGCGGGGTGCGAGCTGACCGGCGCGGTGGACCCGGCGCTCGTGGTGCGGCTGCCGGCTCACGATGTGCTTCCCTTCGAAAATTTATCTCCTCATCCCGATGTGCAGGAGCAGCGGGCGGCCGCGCTGTGGAAGCTGGCCACCGGGACAGTGTCGATTTTGATTGCGCCGGTGGAGTCGGCGGCGCTGAAGCTCTTTGACCGTGATTACTACGCTGGCCTCGCGATGATGTTAAAGCGCGGCGAAGAGGTGGATGTGGAGGCGCTGACCGCGCACCTGGCCTCGGTGGGCTACACGCAGATGGACCTGGTGGAGATGCCGGGGCAGTTCACGCGGCGGGGCGGGATTCTGGATGTGTACTCTCCGGAGGCAGACCGCCCGGTGCGCATCGAGTTCTTCGGCGACGAGATTGAGACAATACGAAAATTTGATCCGGAGACACAGCGTTCTCAAACATCGTTAGATGAGGCGCTGCTATTGCCGCTGACCGAGACGCCGGTGACCGAGCGGCTGCTGGCCGCGGTGCATGGGCGGCTAAGCCGGCAGCGTGTAGTCGCGGAAGACGAGGAGATGGCCGCGGAGCTGGCCTCTGCCGGCGGAGTGAGCGTATTTCCAGGTTGGGAGTTTTTTTCGGCGGTGGCCGGTGCGGATAAATCGCTACTCGCCCTGCTGCCCAGGTGCGCGTTGTTTATTGAAGAGCCGGCGATGGTGCGCAACCAGATCGATCGCTGGTGGAACAAGGTCGAGCAGCGGCATGAAAGATCCGGAATAGGCTCGCTGATCCGGCCAGAGGACATCTATCTGCGGCCAGAGATGTTGACGGCGCAGTTAGACGCGCACATGGGGTTGGACCTGGATCAACTGGGCGTGGTGGATGTGTTGGATACGGACACGACGCTGGGCGAGATCGAGCTAAACACGCGGCCTACGCTGAGGTTTCATGGATCGATTCCGGCGCTTACCGAGCATTTGCGGACACTGATGGCCGGCGAGACGCGGATTGTGCTGGCCGCGCCGCACCATGGCGATGTGGAACGGCTGGCCACGGTGCTGCGCGAATACCAGATTCCTTATCGCCTCGGCAGCCGCAACCCTCATCCCGGCGAAACGATGCTGGACGAGTCGAGTTACCTGGCCGGTGACCTGCGCGTACCGGTGATTGTGCGCACGCCAGTGGCCTCGGGAGTTAGTTTTCTCGACTCGAATCTGATTTTGTTCGGGGCCAACGATCTATCCGACGAAGCCGATGTTGCAGCGCGGCCGGAGCCGAGGCGGTCGAAGACGGCGGCGTTTGTCTCGGACTTCCGCGACCTTGGAATCGGCGATTACGTGGTGCACGTGGAGCACGGCATCGCTCAATATCAGGGGCTCAAGGAAATTGTGCAGGACGGGCTGCCGATTGAGTTCATGGTTCTTGAGTTTGCCGAACAAGCCAAGTTGTATGTGCCGTTAACTCGGCTCGACCTGATCCAGAAGTATCGTTCGACGGATGCGGGCCCGGCGCCGGCGTTGAACAGGCTGGGCTCGCAACAGTGGAGCAAGACCAAGGCGCGGGTGCGCAAGGCCATGCAGGATATGGCCGAAGAGTTGTTGAAGTTATACGCCCAGCGGGCTACGGCGCAGGGAACCGCATTCTCCAAAGACAACGAATTTCAAAAGGAATTCGAGGACTCGTTCGACTACAGCGAGACTGACGACCAGATTACGGCGATTCGGGCCATCAAGTACGACATGGAATCGACCACGCCGATGGACCGGCTGCTGTGCGGCGATGTGGGCTACGGCAAAACCGAAGTGGCCATGCGGGCGGCTTTCAAGGCGGTGCAGGACGGTAAGCAAGTGGCGGTGCTGACCCCGACCACGGTTCTGAGCTTTCAACATTTCGAGACCTTCAAGAAGCGGTTTGCGCAGTTTCCCATCAACGTAGAGATGATCTCGCGCTTCAGAACGAAGAAAGAACAAAAAGATATTGTCGAGCGAGTCGCGACGGGCAAGGTTGATATCCTGATTGGCACGCACCGGCTGTTGTCGAAGGACATCAAGTTTCAGGATCTTGGCCTGCTGGTGGTGGATGAGGAGCAGCGCTTTGGCGTGCGCCACAAGGAGCGGCTGAAGCAACTGCGCAAGGAGATCGATGTGCTGGCCATGAGTGCAACGCCGATACCGCGCACGCTGCATATGTCTCTGGTGGGCTTGCGCGACATGAGCGTGATCGAGACGCCGCCCAAGGATCGCATGGCGATCCAAACGGTTGTCGCAAAGTACGACGAGAAGATTATTCGCTCGGCCATCGAGATGGAGTTGGAGCGCGGCGGGCAGGTGTACTTTGTGCATAACCGCGTGGAATCAATCTACGAAATCGCCGCGCGGATACAAGAATTAGTGCCGGCGGCGCGGGTCGCCGTGGGCCACGGGCAGATGAGCGAGACGGAGCTGGAGCGCGTAATGTTGGCCTTCATGCGCCACGAGTACGACGTGCTGGTGGCGACGACCATCATCGAGAACGGGCTGGATATTCCGCTGGCGAATACCATGCTGATTAATCGCGCTGACAAGCACGGACTGAGCGAGTTATATCAGCTGCGCGGGCGCGTGGGCCGCTCGAACCGGCGGGCTTATGCCTACCTGATGATTCCTCCGGAGAATGAGTTGACGGAGATTGCGCGACGGCGGCTGGCGGCGCTGAAGGAGTTCAGCGACCTGGGCGCGGGCTTCAAGATTGCGGCTCTTGACCTGGAGCTGCGCGGCGCGGGCAACATGCTGGGCGGCGAGCAGAGTGGACACATCGAGGCGGTGGGATTTGAGTTATATACATCGATGCTTGAAGCTACTGTAAAGGCGATGAAAGGCAAGACGAGCGAGGAGCGGCCGGCGATGCAACTGAACCTGGGTATTGCGCTGCGCATCGACGAAAGTTATGTGCCGGAGGAGAACCAGCGGCTGCGGCTCTACAAGAAGATCGCAGGCTCGGCGAGTGAGGCGGCGGTCAGCGAGGTGCGCGCCGAGATGGAAGACCGCTATGGCGCGCTGCCGGATGCGACAGTGTACTTGTTGGAGGCGGCGCTGATCAGGCTGGAATGCGAGCTGATTGGCATTGCACAGGTGGATCGCAGGCGCGCCGAGCTGCACATCCGCTTCAGGGAGGATGCGGACATCGACCCGCAACGCCTGATGCAGCTGGTGGAGCGCAATGCGAAACGGGGCGCTCAGTTCACGCCGCAAGGCCTGCTGAAGTATCCTTTGGTGGCTGCGCGATCCGATGAAGTTCTGCTGGAAATTCACGAATTGCTTTCTGAACTGGCTCCGGCTTTGGTGGGGAGCACATGAGAGTCTAACTCCGCTTTCTCACGCCTTCCACTTGATGTTGCAGCCGATAGACGGGCGCTGGTCCGTGGGCGCCGGCTTGCCGGCGAGCACTAAGTCGATGGCGGCGCGCAGGTCTTTGCCGGTGACGGGAATGCCGTTGCCGGGACGGCTTGCGTCGAACTGGCCGCGATAGACCAGGTGGAGATTGCCGTCGAAGAGAAAGAAATCAGGCGTGCAGGTGGCCTTGTAAGCGCGCGCGACTGCCTGCGTCTCGTCGTACAGATAGGGAAAATTGAAGCCGAGAGTTAGAGCCTGTTGCTTGAGCCCGGCGGGTGAGTCGGCGGGGTGTGTGGTTACATCGTTGCTGCTGATGGCGACGATGCCGATGGGCTTGCCGGCATAGTCCTTGCCCAGTGCAGCCAGCCCCTTCTCGATGTGCTTTACATAAGGGCAGTGGGCGCAGATGAACATTACCAGCAAAGCCTTCTGCCCGCGAAAGTCATCGCGGCGGACTGTCTTGCCGGTTACTACGCAAGTGAGTGCAAAGTCGGGGGCGGTGGTGCCCAGTTCCAGCATGGTGGATTCGGTGAGTGCCATGGTATTCTCCTCAATCAATCGGTTAGTGCAGATTAAACATTTCACAAGTTCTGAAAACAAAAACTTGAAAACACATTACAGAATGTAACTACATTATCGTTGGTAATTATAGTTCATAATTTTCTTATCTTTTTTGCTGATTTCCACTGCGAAATCTGGGCGAGAACCAGTGCTTCCCATTCCTTCACATGTGGCATCTGTTGACCTGAGAAGCACCGTTATGGAGTCAGGCTCGTCAAAGATTACGATGTTGTATTTGTCCAAGTTCAAATGTTCCTTTTGAAATACGGGCTCCGCAATTTTTACCCACTTCAAATATGCGCCCGGAAACTGCGTTTCATCGTTGCATTTGCCGTTTTCTGAATACGCAGCACACGTACCTAGCATCGGCATGGCAATGATTGCGGCCAACAGCAATTTTCTCATTGTAGAGATCCCTCCTCTCCATTTGACGTACTTCAAAACAGCGGCGTCTGTCTTCCCGGCATCGTCAGGCCGAAGTGCTCATAGGCCAGGTGCGTGGCGACGCGGCCGCGCGGCGTGCGGTCGAGAAATCCGATCTGGATGAGAAACGGCTCGTAGACCTCTTCGAGCGCGTCTTCCTCTTCGGCCAGGGTTGCGGCCAGCGTGCCCAGGCCTACCGGGCCGCCGTCGTATTTCTGCATGATGGTGAGCAGCAGGCGGCGGTCGATCTCATCAAAGCCGTGGGCGTCCACTTCCAGCATGGTAAGGGCGGCCTTGGCGGTGGGGTGATCAATCACGCCTGAGCCGCGCACCTGGGCGTAGTCGCGGACACGGCGCAGCAGTCGATTTGCAATCCTCGGCGTTCCGCGTGAACGCAGAGCGATCTCCGCAGCGCCGTCCTGATCGATGGGAATCTGCAACACCTCGGCTGAGCGCTTGACAATGACGCACAACTCTTCCTCGGTATAAAATTCCAGGCGCAGCAAAATGCCGAAACGCGAGCGTAGCGGTGAGCTGAGCAGGCCGGGCCTTGTGGTGGCGCCGATGAAGGTGAAGGGGCGAATCTCCATCACGTGGGTGCGCGCTGCCGGACCCTGGCCGATGATGATGTCCAGCTTGTAGTCCTCGAGGGCGGTGTAGAGTTTTTCTTCCAGCAGCGGCTGCATGCGGTGAATCTCGTCGAGGAAGAGCACCTGGCGCTCGCGCAGGTTGGTGAGAATGGCAGTAAGGTCGCCCTGGATTTGCAGGGCCGGGCCGGAGGTCTGCTGGAAGCCTACGTCGAGTTCATTGGCAATGATGGTGGCCAGGGTGGTCTTGCCCAGTCCCGGAGGGCCGGAAAGCAGCACGTGATCCAGCGCCTCGCCGCGGGACTTGGCGGCTTCCAGAGCGATGGTAAGTTGTTCTTTTGCCTTCGATTGGCCGATGAATTCGCCCAGCCATCGAGGGCGCAGTTTGAGTTCAAAGCCCTGTTCTTCGTCGGCGCGCGTGGCGCTGACCAGCCGTTCAGGCGTGTTGTCGCGGGCGATGGCCATCCTGAGGAGAAGTGTAGCCGGTGCAGGGTGCGCCGGGCAAAGAGCAGTTGGCTGTTATGCTTGCTGTTCAGCGGACCAAACAGCGCCCTAAACGCGGTCAATGAAAAGCGCGTGAGCAGTCAGCGAAATGCTTATTAACTGTTTTGATTCCGTATGTATAGGGACTCTTTAATGGGTTCGGCATGGGGTTATCGAAGGGCCTATAGTCGAATGTGGAAGATAATCTCCGGTTTCGCCAGGGGATGGCGGAGCCGTGGTTGTTGAAAACGCCAGGAGACCAAAATGTTCAATCGCTTCTGCCTCGGAGCGTTATTGCTTGCCGGCCTTACGTTGACCTTTACCAGTTGCAACATCTCTTCTGGGCTGGACTCCATTACGATTTCACCCAACACGGTTACGGTGACGTTGATGCCGCCGGGTGCTCCGCAGGGGCATGGCCAATTCACGGCTATCGGATACTATGGCCACGCAGGCCACCAGACAACCGTGGATATCACCGACCAGGTCACTTGGTCTTCCAGCCTTACCCAGGTGGCAACGATCAATAGTTCAGGATTAGCCACGGCTACAGGCTTCAATCCGGCTACCGGCGAGGAGTGGACAGGATTTACGAATATCACCGCCAGCGCGAAGGGATACAACGGAATAATTCTCAGCAATTCCGCGACCTTCACCGTGACAGCATGCACGGCTTGCGTAGACACCGATGTCTCCTCGGTCATCGTCATACCGGCTTCACAGACTGTTGCTACAGTGGGTGTTCCCATACAGTTTGAAGCGATCGGTTTAACAATCAGTGGCGCCTCGGTGCCACTGTCAAATACGGCAGGAATTAAGTGGACTTCCAGTGTCCCATCTATTGCCTCGATCAACGCGACTACGGGGGTGGCCACCTCAGTCGGATCGGGCACAACCACCATTACGGCCACCTTCACCAATACCGACGGCTCCGGCGCGGCCGGAAGCGCAACCCTGACAGTGGCCCCATCCGGCTCGCCTGAACCTCTGGTTTCGCTGGCCATTGTTCCGGCTTCGCAGACGCTCACGGCAGCCGGCCAGACCGCCGGATTTATCGCCATCGGCAGCACGTCCAACGGCTCGACGGTAAACCTGACCAACCAGACAGCCACAATCGGCACGGCAACCATCCAGGCGGCATCCTGGAAGTCCAGTGTTCCCTCGGTGGCTACTATCAACGCAGCTACCGGAGTGGCCACGTCCGTGACCAGCGGCACAACGGCGATTACGGCCGTCGCCACGAATCCGGACGGCACGGTGGTGACGGGAACGGCAATACTGACTGTGAACATCACTTCCTCAATAGAGCCCCTGGTCTCGCTGGCCATTGTTCCGGGCTCGCAGACGCTTACGGCGGCTGGCCAAACCGCCAATTTCATCGCCATCGGAACTACGTCTTCCGGCACAACGGTGAATCTGACTAACCATACAGCCACAATCGGCACGGCAACCATCCAGGCGGCATCCTGGAAGTCCAGTGTTCCCTCGGTGGCTACTGTCAACGCAGCTACCGGAGTAGCCACATCCGTTACGAACGGCACGACGGCGATAACGGCTACCGCATCAAATCCCGACGGAACAGTGGTAACGGGAGTCGCGACCCTGACCGTGAGCATTCCCGGCTCACCGGAGCCTCTGGCCTCGCTGGCTATTGTTCCTGGCTCACAGACGCTGACGGCAGCCAATCAGACCGCGGGGTTTATCGCTATCGGCACAACAACATACGGCACGACGGTGAACCTGACCAATACGACGGCAACAATCGGCACAGCAACCATCCAGGCGGCAACGTGGAGTTCAAGCATCCCCTCGGTGGCCACGATCAATGCAGCCACTGGAGTTGTTACGGCACATGTGAACGGCGTAACTGCGATTACGGCGATGGCCACAAATCCCGATGGCACGGTGGTGACGGGAGTCGCAACGCTGACCGTGAATATCACCTCCTCGATAGAACCTCTGGTCTCGCTGGCCATTGTTCCTTCTTCGCAGACGGTTACGCAGGGTAATCAGATCGTCGGGCTGATCGCCATCGGCACTACGTCCTCTGGCACAACGGTGAACCTGACCAACCAGACAGCCACAATCGGCACGGCAACCATCCAGCCTGCAGCCTGGAGTTCCAGCGTTCCCTCGGTGGCCACGGTCAATCCAACCACTGGAGTTGCCACATCCGTTGCGGCTGGCACGACGGCGATCACGGCAATTGCCAAGAATCCTGACGGCACTGTGGTGACAGGAGTCGCGACACTGACCGTCAACATTACAGGCTCGCCGGAGCCATTGGTATCGTTGGCCATCTCGCCATCCTCGCAGACGGTTCAGGTAGGTAATCAGACTGCTAATTTCATCGCCATCGGCACGCTGGGAAGTGGCGGTACGGTCAACCTGACCAATAAGTCGTATACCCTTCCGGGAACATCGCCGGCGGAGACGATTGCAGCTGCGGTCTGGAGTTCCAGCAACCCGGCAGTGGCCACCATTGATCCAGCTTTAGGAATCATCAATGCGAAGGCCGTCGGCGCAACTGCAATCACCGCCATCGCCACCAATCCCAACGACGGAACCGTGGTAACGGGAAGCGCAGTCTTGACGGTGACTGCCGCTGTGGAGCCTTGGGTGTCGCTGGTCATCGTTCCGGCCTCGCAGACCTCCCTGACAACCGGAACAACCGCCAATGTCAACTTCATCGCCATCGGAACAAACGCAGCGGGCGAAACGGTAAATGTGACGAGCGCGGCAGCCTGGAGTTCCAGCAACCCGGCGGTAGCCACGATATGCACTATTGGTTCTCCAGCTCCGTGCACGAGTTCGACGAACGGGGTAGCAACGCCATTGGGCGCCGGCGCAACCGCCATCATCGCCATGGTCGGTAATCCCGACGGCTCAGTGGTGACAGCCAGCGCGGCCTACACGGTAACGGTTCCTACCGTCACGGAGCCCTATGTATCGCTGGCTATTATTCCGGCATCGCAGTCGGTTTCGGCAGCCGGGCAACAAGCCCAGTACATTGCTCTCGGCACTACCGGCTCTGGCACAACCGTGGACTTGACGACTCAGGCAACCTGGAGTTCCAGCGTCCTCTCCGTGGCCACTATAACTGCTCCCGGGCAGGCCACTGCGGGAACTACTTCCGGCGCCTCGGCTATCACCGCCGAGTACGCTAATCTCAACCCCACTACCCACACACCAGACGGAACCGTAGTGACGGCAACCGCGGTCTTGAACGTGGCCATCGCAGGCTCGCCTGAAAAATTGATTTCGATGTTGATTCTTCCCAGCGCGCAATCGGTTGCGGCGGTTGGTCAACAGGCCCAGTTCCTGGCCATCGGAGACTTCTCTAACTCATACTCGAATCCGGGCGAACAGAATATGGCGGTCTCTCCCATGTCTACCGACTATACCGTCGCCTGGTTTTCGAGCAACCCGCAGGTAGCTGCGGTCAACTCATCCGGGGTAGTTACCGCAGAAGGTCAGGGCACGTCTGTCATCACGGCTGTCGCCACCAACAATACCGACCATAGCGGGACGACTGCCACGGCGACTTTTACAGTGACCGGTCCAGCCTCAGAGCCGATCTCTGCACTGACCATCTTCCCCAGCGCACAGTCGATTACGTTGCCGCTGCCCGGATCACCGCTTCAGACCGCCCAGTTTATCGCGATCGGAACCATTGGCAGCGGTGGGCCGCAGGAGAGCGTGACATCCCTGGTCAACTGGAGCTCCACAAATCCGCTGGTGGCCACCATCAATTCTGCCGGAGTTGCCACGGCGCTAAGCCAGGGCTCGACTACCATCACGGCTGTCGCAACCAACCCGGATCACACCATTGTGACGGCGACGGCAACCCTGACAGTTGCGAATGTGGTGGCGGAGCCTCTGCTTTCGATTTCAATCCTGCCTCCATCTCAATCACTGGCATCGCCGGGCCTAAGTACTCAGTTGATTGCGATCGGTACATTTTCGTCAGCTCCCATTACGCAAGACGTAACCAAGGGCATCAGCTCCTACCCGATTACGATTAGTTGGAGTTCCAGCAACCCAGCAGTGGCCACGGTTTGCACCACTGGCGTTGTCTGCCCAGCTACTGGGCACATATCACCCGGGCTGGTGTCGTCGGTTGGCCAGGGAACGGCAGCCATCACTGCCGTTGCGTCCAACCCCGACGGCACGCTGGTGACTTCCACGGTGCCTTTCACGGTGGTGGGAGGAACCTCGGAGCAGTTCTCCGCGTTGACCATTTATCCAGGCTCGCAGGCAGCTTCAGCGGTCTCTCAACAGAGCCAGTTTATTGTGATGGGCACTTCGGGCACCTCCGACCTTCAGTACGACGTGACCAACCTGGTTCAGTGGTGTTCCAGCAACGCGACAATTGCCAGCATTGTCAGCACGCTTCCCGGTTCAGCAACCTGCGCGAATACCACCGGAACAACGCCCGGCCTGGTCACAGCATTGTTCTCGGGAGCTACCACGATCACCGCGACATATACGAACCCTGACCACAGCCAAGTGATTGCGACTGCAAGTTACTCGGTTTCTATCGGAGCGGCGCCTGAGCCTTTGCTTTCGATCACGATTATTCCGGGCGGTATCACCGTTGG
Source organism: Occallatibacter sp. (assembly GCA_050012015.1). GTDB lineage: Bacteria > Acidobacteriota > Terriglobia > Terriglobales > Acidobacteriaceae > Telmatobacter. Next base: position 485,361 of record JBEKHZ010000004.1, read on the forward strand.
TCAGATTCTAGATTCCGGTAATTTTCTGGCCTTCGGAAACTACTCGACGACTCCAACCGTCCGCGATATCACCAACGAGGTGGTCTGGATCTCCTCCGCCCCGGATGTTTTCCCCATTGAGTCTGCGGGAGTTCCGGGAGCACAGGCCGGTGTTGCCACGGCCTATGGTGAAGGCAGCGTCACCATCATCGCTGAAATGGTGCGTCCGGCGATTTGCGCGACAAATCCCATCCCCACCCCGTCCGTATGTCTGGACAGCAACCCGGATGGCACAGTAGTGACCCAGACCGCGACGTTTTCTTGTCCCATAGGTCAATGCGGTCTGCCCGTAGCAGCACAACTGGCGACGCTGACCGTCTATAACGCAGGTCAGAACAGCACCACATGGCTGGTTACGGCGCCCTCCAACACAAACCCGGCATATTCGCTGATTCATTGCGGTCCAGCATCGCCCGGCGACGGTCTGGGTGCCTCTGTTTGCATCGGGACTTACCCCATTGGCTCTACGGTAACGCTGACGGAAACGGCGCCGGGGAGTTCCTTTGGTGGCTGGTCAGAGAACTGCGGTGGCTATAATCCAATTACAATGGTCTATACGCCCGACACATCACCAACCTGCACGATTACGCTCGACAGCAACGAAACCGTGGGAGCGATCTTCAACTGATAGGCATTTCTTGCCGGCAAAGCCGCTCTTCGGGGCGGCTTTGTTGCGTTTGGCAGTAATTTTTGGCTTGCTGCCCTACACGGGCGCGTTGACCTCAGGCCAGTAGCGGAAGCTGCGGAAGATGGCCTGGCCCTGGCCGCAGGCGTAAACCGCTGGGCGCACATCCAGGAAGCCGTCGAGAACATTGTGGTGCAAACCGGAGATTTCGGCCGATTCCGGGGTGCGCTTCCAGCTCTGGCCGGGGAGGCGGCAATAGAAATCGACTTCCTGGCGGTCATTGACGGCGCGGAGGGTGGCTCTGATTGCGCCTTGTTGCTGGCGGCTAGGGATGAAGCCATTGGCGTTGCGCGCGCCGATCCCTTCAGGCGAGATAACAATGCCGGCAGCGTGCTGGGGATTGTAAAAGAGCATCAGGCCAGCCTCGCAGCCGGGCGAAACTTCAACGTCAATCTCGACGGTGTACGAGTGACCGCCGACAGGTGTAGTCAGAGCGGAAGTGTCGGCCAGGGAGCTGCCTTTGGCTGCCAGAGTGAGGGCGCCGTTGCCGGTGGTGAAGCGGGTAGGATCAAACTCGTGCCAGAAGCCCCACTGAAGGCCGAGTTCGGGGCTGGTGAAGTTGTCGGATGGATCAAGAAAGGGCTGCTGGCTCGTGCCGGGAACCGGCATGGGAATCGCCGCATCCGCCGTAATGCCCGCGGGAACGCGGAACCAGCCGTCGGCGGTCCACTCGATGGGCAGCAGCATAAGCTGGCGGCCCAGCGAGCGGTAGCCGTTTTCATAGGAGTGGACGGTGATGAACCACTTGTCGTCCGGAGTATCGACGAGGCGGCCATGACCAAGCGAGAGCCAGCGGTCTTCGCGCGAGGGCGTGTGGATGATTGGGTTGTAGGGTGAGTACTCCCAGGGTCCATCGGCATGGCGGCTGCGCGCGGAGACAACGCCGTGGCTGGTGCCCGGGCCTGCGGTGCCGCCTTCGGCCACATTGAGGTAGAACCAGCCTTTGCGCTCCAGCAGCTTGGGACCTTCCAGGCAGGTACATTCCATGCGAATCGAGGCGGGCATGGGCCAGGCGTCGAAGACCTTGCGGGGTGGTGTCTTGACCGCCAGGCCGTCCGGCGTAAGCTCTGCCATGCGTCCGCCGTCCATGTACAGAAAACGGCGGCCATTCTCGCCAATGTGGGCGGGGTCAATAGCATTGATGCCGAGATTGATGGGTTCGCTCCAGGGACCGGTAGGGTGGTCGGCGTGAACCACGCGCAGACTGCCGTCGGCGGGAAAGTAGATGTAAAAGTGGCCCTGATATTCACAGAGGTAGGGAGCCCAGACCGTGCCGTAATAGCGATGCAGCGCGGCGGCAACCGGAAGCCAGTTGACTAGGTCGCGGGAGTGCCAGATGAGCAGCCCGGGAGCGTAATCGAAGCTGGAGTGGGTGAGATAGAAGTCGTCTCCAACACGAATAGGGCTGGCGTCAGGATGGTCTCCGCCCAGGATGGGATTACGATAAACGTTCGCGCTTTGCGCCAGGGCGAAACGGGATTTAAAGGTGTGGGCGAGGGCGGCGCAGGCGGCGGAGTTCAGGACAAAACGGCGGCGGGTCAACATGGCAGAGTCAGTGTAACGTCGCAGGGATGGTGGAGTACAGCGATTGAGCCGCCAATCAGGGACCGCCGTTTAGACTGGTAAGGTTGCCGGAGCATGATGACCCGCCGCTTTGCACGGATTCGCCGCTTTCAATTCAACCTGCCGCAGCGCATTGCCGCGGGGCTTCTGGCCGTCTTTCTTGTCCAGGGATTGTGGCTTACCACCCACCAGACGCTTTCCCAGGTTGATTACCAGTTTGCGGATTGCGGACGCGAGATGTGGGAACGGCCATCGTCGTTGGCCGGCAACTTTACCAGTTGCGGCAACATTCACGATGGCGTTCTTGCCTACCGGCTCGCCGGGCTGCCGCTGACGCTGAATCTGTTGGCCGAGCGCGTGCTGGACCACTTCCGTAAGCCTGAAGAGCGTGTGGCGCAAGTGGACGGCTGGTTGAGCACCTGGGAGCTGCGACACCAACTCACACACACGCTGCTGCTCCTCCGCCTGCCGTTTCTTGCCGCCGGATGCCTGCTGGGCGCGGGTCTGTGGTGGGTGACGCGGCGGCTCTACGGCAACCTGGGCGGCTACACGGCGCTCGGGCTTTACTGCTTTTCTCCCGCGATACTGCGTGCCTGCGTCACGCCCAACACCGAGGTACTCGCCGCGCTGGGGGTCTATGGCGGCGTCTACACCTGCATCGGCGTGGCGCATGCCATGCAGGGGCCGCGGCGGAAATGGCAACCGCGCATCGTGCTGCTGACGGCGGCCTTCGGGCTGGCGGCAGCCTCGCACATAGCCGCGCTGCTGGTTGTTGTTCTGCTTGGCCTGGCTGCCATGCTGTGGGTAGCCGAGGGCCGCAGAAGCCAGACGTTGCCGGTAGTGCTCATTGCAACAGTTGGGGCGCTGGTCTTCGTCTTTGCCTGCTATGGTTTCTCGCCGCACGCCTTCAGCTACCTCTTGCGCTCAAATGTCGCGCTCCTGTGGGTTTCTCTGGACCCGGCGCGGCGGTTCTTTTCCGCGCTGCCCAATGCTGGGATAACGGTAGCTTCCGCTGCCGCCGTGGCGTTGTTTGTAGTGCTAAGCAAGTCGCGCTACTTCGGCAATACGCTTCCGTTCTTATACGCCCTGATTTTGATCCTTCTTGTCATGACAGGTGCTCCAGGCGCCCCGTTGCTGTGGGCTCTGCCATTTCTGCTCACCTTTATCGGTGGAGTCTTCGCAGACGCCTACGAAGGGCCAAGGGGACGGCTGGCGCTGGGCGCTGCCGGCGCGATTCTGCTGCTGCAGGCGGTCGTCTGCGTGCTGAGCCTGCCAAAACTGCTGTAGGGCAAAATGCATCGTATGCGGGAAGGTTTCCCCAGCTCTGTGCCCATCAAAAACGAACAAAAACCGAGTCATAATTGCAATCGATTTCATGGCTGGCGCTAGGTGCAAAGGCTACAAGAGTAGACGCCCCTCGAAAGGGTTATTGAAGGCTCATAAAATCAAGCAAAATAAGGACTTATTTATTCTTATGGGCCTTGCTGAAACCCACTTTGGAGAGGTAAAATAAAGCATAGCCCACGCCAGGCCGGCCCCGCTTTTCCGGACCTTTTCCGACGCCTTCCGGCGGGCTTGAAAAGACCACTATGCCAGACGATCAGAATCCCCAACTCCCCCTCGAAGGCGGCATACCGCCCAACAGCGGCACCAATTTTCTCCCCATGAATATCGAAGAGGAGATGCGCCGCTCCTATCTCGCCTATTCCATGTCGGTGATCGTGGGGCGCGCGTTGCCGGATGCCCGCGACGGGTTGAAGCCCGTGCATCGCCGCATTCTCACCGCCATGGACCGCGAGGGTCTCCAGCACAACAAACGCTACTCCAAGTGCGCCGGCGTGGTGGGCGAGTGTTTGAAGAAGTATCACCCGCACGGCGACTCGGCCGTCTACGACGCGCTGGTTCGCATGGCGCAGCCGTGGTCGTTGCGTTATCCGCTGGTCGACGGACAGGGCAACTTCGGCTCGGTGGATGGCGATCCTCCGGCGGCCTACCGTTACACCGAGTGCCGCATGGAACGCATCGCCGAAGAGATGATGGCCGACATCGAGATGGAAACCGTCGACATGACGCCCAACTTCGATGAGACGACCGATGAACCGACGGTGCTGCCCACGCGGATTCCAACCCTGATTATCAATGGCTCCAGCGGAATTGCCGTCGGCATGGCCACCAACATTCCGCCGCACAATCTCACTGAAGTCGTCAACGCGGCCATCGAGCTGGTCAAGAATCCCAGTGCAGGACTCGCCGAAGTCCTCAAGCACGTGCAGGGTCCGGACTTCCCCACCGGCGGCTTTCTCTATGGCAAGAGCGGCATTGCGCAGGCATACAAGACCGGCCGCGGCCGCTTCCTCATGCGCGCCCGCACCGCTCTCGAAAGCCTGACCAAGGAAAAACAGGCAATCATCGTCACCGAGATTCCCTACCAGGTGAACAAGTCCAAACTCATCGAGCGCATTGCCGAGCTGGCCAACGACAAGACCATCGACGATATCTTTGACGTGCGCGACGAAAGCGACCGCGACGGCATGAGGATTGTCATCGAGCTCAAGCGCGGAGCGCAGCCGGAGATTGTGCTCAACCAGCTCTACAAGCACACCCAGATGCAGGAGAGCTTCTCCATGATCTTTCTCGCGGTGCTCAACGGGCAACCACGGGAGCTGCCCCTCGATGCCGCCATTCGCTGCTTCATCGATCATCGCATCGATGTTGTTCAGCGCCGCACGGTCTTCCTGCTGCGCAAGGCGCGAGAGCGCGAGCACATTCTGGAAGGCTACAAGATTGCCCTCGATAATCTCGACACGGTCATCAAGCTGATTCGCGCCTCGGCTTCGCGCGTTGAAGCGCGCGAGAATCTCTATGCCTGGGGCAAGGGCAAGGCAATTGTCATCAGCCTGGGCCGCGAGCGGCTGGCGCACGAGGAAAAAGGCCTCACGCTGCGCCAGATCGACGCCATTCTCGAACTGCAACTCTACAAGTTGACGCAGCTTTCCATCGACGAAATCCTGAACGAATTGAAACAGAAGCGCGAAGAGATCGCCGAGTATGAATCGATACTGGCCAGCGAGAAAAAGCTGCGCAAGGTCATCGTCAAGGAGCTTGAAGAGGTTCGCGATAAGTACGGCGACGCCCGCCGCACGCAAATCGTCGACGAGTCGGCAGAGATTCAGCTCGAAGACCTGATCGTCGACGAGCAGGTCGCGGTCACTGTAAGCCACCAGGGCTATCTCAAGCGCACGCCGATTTCCACTTATCGCCAGCAGCGCCGCGGCGGCACAGGCCGCACCGGCATGAAGACCCGCGAGGAAGATTTTGTCGCGCAGTTGATCGTGGATTCGACCCACGCCTTCCTGCTGTGCTTCACCAACTCCGGCCGCGTTTACTGGCTCAAGGTCTACGAGATTCCCGACGTGGGCGCGGCGGGCAAGGGCAAATCCATCCAGAGCCTGCTCGATCTCCAGCCGGGTGAAAATGTCCGCGCCATCCTGCCCGTGCGCGACCTCGAAGAAGAGGGCAAGTTCATCTTCTTCGCCACGCGCAACGGCACCGTCAAGAAGACCCCGCTCAAGGACTTCTCCAACGTGATGTCCCGCGGCATCATCGCCATCGGCATCGATGACGGCGACGAGCTGGTCAAGGCGCGCATTACCGACGGCAGCCAGATTATCTTTCTGGCCACGCATCTGGGCCTGGCCATTCGCTTCGACGAAAGCAACGTCCGCTCCATGGGCCGCCCGGCCTACGGCGTGCGCGGCATCGAGCTGCGCAAAAACGATTACGTCGTCGGCGTCGCCGTTACGCCCAAGAAGCACAAGCCGGGCGAGTTCCTGATTCTCTCCGTCACCGAAAACGGCTTCGGCAAGCGCACCAACGTCGAGGAGTACCGACTGCAAGCCCGCGGCGGCAAGGGTGTCAAGAACGTGGCCGTCACCCCGCGCATCGGCCGTGTCAGCGGCATTCAGTTGGTCGACGACACCTCGGAGCTGATGGTCATCAGCCAGTTCGGCAAGATCATCCGCATCGACACCAAGACCATCCGCGCCGCAGGCCGCGCCACCCAGGGCGTCCGCCTCCTCAACCTCGAAGCCGACGACAAGGTAGCCGCCGCCGTCATCATTCCTCCCGAGGAGCTGAACGGCAACAACCACGACGAGCCGGCGCTGTTGCAGTAAGGGTTTAGGACTCCCAGGTCTCGATTTTGAGGCCTGGGTACAGCGACAAAGTAAAGTGGATGTGAACCATGAGCACGGATAAGACAATTCGCAGGGTTACGGACCTCAAGGCGCAACGATTGGAGACTTATCGCTACTGGCAGAGTCGCTCCTGTGCCGAGCGCATGGAGGCTGTCGTGGAGATCGTCCGCGGAGCCTATCTCGCCAAAGGGATCGACATCGATCACCGGCCATCTGACAGAACCTTAGTCCGCGTCGAGCGCCCGAATTGGAAAGCGATCTGAAAGGCGAAGCAGAAAGGTGTTGTGACAGATGTTTAAGGATCAGAGAGACATCATCGCAGCCTTCAACGCCCACGGCGTAAAGTATCTTGTGATCGGTGGCCAAGCCGTTAGCATTCATGCCGATCCGCGAGGGACCAATGATCTAGACGTTTTCATCAAGGCCGACGAAGAGAACAGCAAGGCCGTCTTCGCCGCTCTGGCCGAGTACGGCGCTCCACTTGGCGGAATGACACCTGCCGACTTCAACGACAAAGCAACGACGGTTTTTCAGCTGGGTGTTGAGCCAGGCCGGATCGACATTTTGCAAGGCATTGCTGGAGTTCGATTTGATGAAGCCTGGGAGAGTCGAATCGAGAAACTCCTTGATGGCCAGACTCCGGCGCACGTCATTTCCCGCGAACATCTGATTCAAAACAAGCTCGCCGTAGGGCGGCTTCAGGATCTTGCCGACGTGGAAAAACTGCGCGAAACCGCTCTTGAAAAGTAATATCCAGTTTCACACCGTCCAGTCCTCCACCACCAGCCCCTTCACCCTTCCGAACTCCCGCGTATTCGCCGTAACCAGAATCAGATTCCGCGCAAACGCCTGTCCTGCGATCAGCGTGTCGTATTCGCCGATGCGCTGGCCTTTGCTTTCCAATTCAGCGCGAATCTCTCCGGCAGCCTGCGCATCCCGCTCGGTGTAGTCGAGTACGTCAACGGCGTTACTCAGAAACGCAACCAGACGGTTTGCATTCTGAGTGATGCGTTCGCTTTTTGCCACGCCGTACCAGAGTTCATGCGCAACGATGGAGGAAACGTGAGGGAGGATTTGGCGGGCGGTGGCCTGCGTGTAACGCCGTCGAATCAGAGGGGATGATCCGTTGATTAGTGCGATGCAGACGTTGGTATCGAGCAGGTAGTTCACTTGAAGTACTCACGAATCGGCGCAAGGTTCTGCTTGCGGCCCTCGGGAAAGATCGGGTCTGCACCCATCGCATCCATTCGCGCAAACAACTGCTCCGCTGTTTCCTTCCGAATCTTCGGCACTGGCTCCAGCAAAATACCGGCGCCCATTCGGCTTACACGCACCCGGTCGCCCTCAAAGCGAAACTCCTTGGGCAGACGCACAGCCTGGCTGCGGCCATTCCAAAACAGCTTGGCATTCGTCGGCTTTTTACTTGTACTCGCGCCAGTGGCCATCGCACCCTCCAGAAGGTATCTATCAATAGTATATACCAATATGCTCCTGACTTTTTGCATAGAATTACCTCTCTCCGGCGCACAATCAAATTCATCAGAAGGCAATACCGCTCCCGATCTTTGACAACGGTCTCGCTGATAGCTTAAAACAGCATCTTTTCGCCTCCGCTGCTTCCGCAACCCACTCATAAACCATGAGTTAGCTCCGCCGCAGACGATAATATGCAACAAAAGTTTATCCGATATTCGCCTTTTTTAACCAATAACCAAATCCAGTAACATCCGTTGATTCAATAATATAACCAATTCGCTATGGCGAATAAACAGCAAATATATAGCGAAACCAAAGCGCGGGGATTCCGGGGAAACCCCGGTTTTCCCTTGAAAACTCCTACGCCTTAACCAATCCGCTGTCCCACTCGCCGCGCTCGCGCAATGTGGCGATCTCCTGCCGAGCCATCTCCTGGGCGCGCACGTAATCCGGTTTGGCCACGCGGTTCAGAGGCATTTGTCCAGCTTCGAGTAGGATCCAGTGTCGCGGCCGCATATACGAGGCCAGGGAACGCGCGTGCCGGTCCAGTTCCTGACGGCTCAATTCCGCTCCGGGTCGCTTCTCCACCACAGCGACCACCGCCTCAGAAACTACGGCATGCGCCACGCCGACCACCACGCAGTTGGCCACCTTATCCGCCAGCGTGCAGATGTGCCGTTCCACATCGCCGGGAAAAATCTGGTAGCCGAACGACTTGATCACCCACTTTTCCCGGCCGGTCAGATGCAGGCCTGCGGCGTCCCTGTAGCCAAGATCGCCGGTGTATAAATAGCCGTCGCGCGAGATCGCCTGAGCGGTGGCCGCGGGATCGTTGACATAGCCAAGAAAGGTCTGCGGCCCGCGAAAACAGAGATGGCCAATCTCGCCGGAGGGCAGCTCATCGCCCGCGTTGCCGTCCTCGCGCATCGCCTGCCGAATGGTGCACGGATAAATAGGCATGTCCTGACCCAGTCCGGCGCCAAGCCTGGCAAGAATCGTCTCCTGTTTTAACGAATCTAGGTCAGCCGCATTCGCCTGGATATATGTGCAGAAACCGGCGGCTTCGGTGAGTCCCAGTCCAGTGCCGATTACCGGCGCCATAGCGGCAAGCTTGTCCACGAAGGGCCGCGAGACCGAATGTCCGCCATAGGCGGCTACTTTCAGGCTGGAGAGTTCGTAGTTGTCATAGTCCTTTAGCATCCATTCGAGGTTGTACATGGCTGGAATCTGGGCCATAATCTCCACGTGATGGCGGGTTATGGCGCGCATCGAACGACTAGCGTCAAAGATCTCCACGAGAACCGCCGTGCCTCCTCCGAAGAAGGTGCTCATCATCGCCTCTGTTTGCCCTCCTACGTGCGATGCAGGCAAATTGACCAGAGTGCGCGTGCCGCGGTCTCCGCCAAAAAACACGCCGGAGATGCACATGTTCTGCACCGTGATGTTGCGGTGCGAAAGCAGGGCCGGCTTGGGCGAGCCGGTTGAGCCGGTAGTAAAGATGACCAGCGCGCCATCGTCCTCGTTCACGGTGATTCCAGCCAGGACAGCGGAGCCTTCAGCAGTCGCGGCGTGGCTCGCCGCCTCGGCAACCGATGCAAAGGATTGCGTGCCGGCAATCTCCTCCTCCGAGTCCACCACGATGAAATGCTGAATCCATTTGCACTGTGTCTGGATGGCTTTCCATAGCGGGCGAAGATCGAGCGGCGCTGTGGGACCCAGCGAGGCAAACCCGCGCGGCCGGAGGATTTCCAACGCTCGCATCACCTCGGCGGGGGACATGCGCAAATCCAGCGGGGCGACGATCACGCCGATTTTGAAGCAGCTGTATTCCAGCAACACGTGATCCACGGTGAGCGGCAGCAAGGTGACCAGGTAATCGCCCTTGGCGAAGCCCATGCGCAACAATTCTGTTGCCATCGCCGTGGTGATGCGGTCGAAATCACTCCAGGTAACGGCGCGGTCGCTCTCCGCGCTGAGCATGGCAACAGCCTCAGGCTTGGCTTTGGCCCACTTTGTCACTACTCCATGCAGTATATGGCGATCGGCGAAAACACCTTCGTAATCGTCGAGGGTAAATTGAGGCACATCCATAGGTTCACCCGGTCCTGTTCCAAAATCAGTCGAACATTCACAGCGGCGTGCGTCAAGGGCCAAGTAAATCGCCCTGAAATCGCCAATTATCAGACAAGTCCGCACCTTGTCAGGTACTCGAAAACAATGCCGGAACCGCTTACACTGGAGTTACTCTGGATTCTCCGCACACTCCTTGATGCTGCGGACCTTTCACATCGATTTCCTATGGGCTGTGCTCTGACCGAGCACTGCATACCACTCGCCGAACCCTGCGGCAAAGCTGCAGCAAATTATTGTACCTACATCCGCTTCTCATAAATCAACATCCGCTTCCCACAAGAAAGCCCTGCATCCGGTGAACCATGCATCCGGATGCAGTGCAGGGTATTAATTCTGACAGATTATTTTGATTGTGCCGGGGAGACCCTTAGAGTTTACAATCGCGGCCAGAGCCATATATGGCAGAACAAGGGGGAATATGAGCGAGACAGCAGTTCAGCCGGGGGCCCAGGCAACCGGCCTATCCCAGTGGCAGCGTGTTGCGAATACCTTCACAGCGCCCTCGAAGACCTTTGAGGACATCAAGCGAGGCAACCAGAGCTGGTGGATGCCGTTTGTCATCATGGCATTGGTTAGCTACATCTTTTTTGCTGCCGTCTTCGTCAAGATCGGCATGCAGACGGTCGTGGACAACCAGATCAAACTCGATCCGAAGGCGGAGGAGCGGATGGCACAGGCCACGCCAGAACAGCGGGAGATGGGCACCAAGATCTCGCTGTACATTACCGAGGGCGTATTCATCGCCCAGCCGGTCATAATGCTGGCAGTTGTTGCGCTGGGCTCGCTGGGGCTGTGGGGCACTATCAACTTTGTCTTCGGAGGCAAGGCAACCTTCGGCAGCATCTTTACCGTATGGATGTATGCCGGTCTGCCGGGAATCATAAAAGCTGTACTGGGTACTGTGGTGATCTTTGCGGGAATTGAGCCAGAAACATTCAATATCAAGAACTTTGCTCCTACAAATTTGGCGGCCTTTGTCTTTCCCAATCCGGCGGAGGCCAACAAGGTACTCTACTCTCTGGCGAATTCACTCGATGTGATTACGATCTGGACGCTCGTGCTGCTGGCGATTGGAACGGCGACAGTGGCGGGCGTCAAGCGTAACTCCGGCTATATCGCAGTCTTTGGATGGTGGGCGATTTTCGTTTTGATCGGCGTAGGCTTTGCGGCAATCACCAGCTGATGAACGGATTGAGTTTTCAACGCAAAACAGCGCGAACCCGGACAGGATTCGCGCTGTTTGCGTTTGCAGGAAAAATGTTAGCTGTAAGCTGTCCGCTGTCTTACTCCGTCCAGCGGCGCATAATGAGCGAGGCGTTGATGCCGCCGAAGCCAAAAGAATTCGACAGAGCAATGTCAAAGTTGTGGGCGATGGCCTTGTTAGGCACATAGTCAAGGCGGCATTCTGGGTCGACGTTTTCCAGGTTGATGGTGGGCGGCAACATCTGGTGTTGGAGTGCCAGTACGGAAATGCCGGCTTCCAGTCCGCCCGCGCCGCCCAGCAGGTGGCCATGCATGGACTTGGTGCCGCTCACCTTGAGCTTGTGGCTCAGTGCATGCTCGCCGAAGACCGCCTCGATGGCTTGCGATTCATTGCCGTCGCCGGCCGGGGTCGCGGTGGCATGGGCGTTAATGTAGCCGACCTCTTCGGGCCGGATGCCGGCGTCCTTGAGCGCGGCTCTCATGCTGCGCTGCGCGCCTTGGCCCTCGGGCGCGAGGCTGGTGATGTGATGGGCGTCGGCGCTCATGCCGTAGCCGATAACCTCGGCCAGTATTTTGGCTCCGCGCGCCCTGGCAAACTCCAACTCCTCGAGAATGAGAATGCCGGAGCCCTCGCCGATGACGAAGCCGTCGCGGTCCTTGTCAAAAGGCCTACTTGCGCGGGTAGGCTCATCGTTGCGCTGGGAGAGCGCGCGCATGGCGGCGAATCCGCCTACTGAGAGCGGCGTAACTGCTGCCTCGGCACCGCCGGAGATCATCACATCGGCGTCGCCGTGCAGAATCATACGCACTGAGTCGCCGATAGCGTTGGCTGATGTAGCGCAAGCCGTGGCCGTGGCCGAGATCGGCCCCTTGGCGCCATAGCGGATGCTCACGTCGCCCGCCGCCATGTTGACAATGGCCGCGGGAATGAAAAAGGGCGAGATCTTGCGCGGGCCGCCCTGCAGCAGGTTAGTGTGCTCGCGCTCGATGATTTCGAAGCCGCCGATGCCCGAGCCGATAAAGACGCCTACTCGGTCGGCGATCTCCGGGGTGATCTGGAGACCCGACTGGGTCATGGCTTCCTGGGTGGCGGCAAAGGCAAAGTGAATGAAGCGCCCCATCTTGCGCGCTTCTTTCTTATCCACGAAGTTGATCGGGTCAAAGTTCTTGACTTCAGCGGCAAAGGTGGTGGTGAAGCCAGTGGTGTCGAAGGCCTGAATTGGGCCCATCCCGCTGGCGCCGGCCATCAACTGCTGCCAAACCTCGGGTGCGGTGTTGCCCAGGCCGCATACCAGCCCCAGGCCGGTGATAACGACTCGGCGGGTCACTGGCTACTTGCCGCCTTTCGCATTCTTCTCGATGTACTCGATCGCGTCCTTGACGGTCTTGATCTTTTCTGCGGCCTCGTCGGGAATCTCCATGTCGAAGGCCTCTTCGAACTGCATCACCAGCTCGACGACGTCCAGCGAATCCGCGCCCAGGTCTTCCTGGAAGCTGGCGCCGGGGGTGACTTCGGCCTCGTCCACCTGCAACTGCTCGACAATGATTTGTTTGACTTTCTCTTCAACGGCCATGCACGTTTCTCCTCGTGTATTTCAGAACTTGGGAATCTCCGGGGCTTGCCCACACAGGCTCCGCCTGCCCAGCCTACCGGGTTACGGCAGAGGAGCACAACCACGTCGCCCGAAATACTGCGCATGGCCCCGAAATTCAAGTCTACCGGGCCGATGGGGGTGTGTAAAGGCGAGGAAAAGCAAGGGACTAGGGAATAGGGTATAGGGAATAGAAAACTTGCCGATTTTTGAGGGGAAAACCACAGCCGGAAGGCGTACATTAGGCGAAGAGGGTTTTACCGTGAGTAACTCCGCTGTTGTCTTTGCGCTGGTTGCCGTTGCTGTCTTCATATTGGGGCTTTGGATGGGATTCCGGCATGGCCGTTCGAGCGTCCATACCACGCTTGGACTTGATGCTTTCAAGGGAGTTGCCGCCGATGCTCTTCGCGCCAATACGGAGTCGTTTTTAGACCTTGCAAAGGAGCGACTTGGCGGGCAAACACGTGAAGCGGAAATGGCCCTTGCCGCAAAAGAAGCCGCGATCAAGAATCTGCTGGACCCGCTTGGAGCCGCGCTCAAAAGCCTCGACGAGCAAGCCCGCGCCATGGAGGTGCAGCGCTCGGGAGCCTACTCCAAGGTGGAAACACTCGTGGAGAATATGCAGAAGTCGATTCCCGCTTCGCTCGACGCGCTGAAGAATGAGACCGCCCAGCTGGTCACAGCGTTGCGGGCTCCGAAGACGCGCGGCAACTGGGGCGAACTGCAACTGAAGCGTTGCGTGGAGTACGCCGGAATGGTGCAGTACTGCTCCTTTTCCGAGCAGGTGACGGCGCGCGATGAAGACGACAAGATGCTGCGCCCGGACATGACCATTCAACTGCCCAATGGCCGCGAGATTGTCGTCGATGCCAAGACTCCTCTGGATGCTTTTCTGGATGCCAGCGGCGCAGCGGACGCAGCCACGCAAACGCTTCGCTTTGCGGCTCATGCAGCGCGAGTAAAAGCTCATCTGAAAGAGCTGTCAGGTAAGGCCTATTGGAGGCAATTCGAGCGGGCTCCCGATTTTGTCGTCTGCTTTCTGCCCAGTGAAGCATTGTTCAGCGCGGCGCTGGAGGCCGACCCATCGCTGATCGAGTTCAGCGCGCAGAACCATGTGGTGATGGCGACTCCGACGACCTTGATAGCCCTGCTGCGGGCCGTCGAGTTCGGATGGCAGCAAACGGAGATTACCAAGAACGCAAAAGCTATCCACGAGATGGGCCGGAGAATCTACGAAAAGCTGGTGGTCGCGCAGGGGCACGTTACCAAGCTCGGCAATGCCCTTGCCAGCAGCGTCGATTACTACAACAAGTTTCTTGGCACCATCGAAGGCAAAGGCGGCGTCTTCTCCTACGGCAGGCAGTTGGGCGAACTGGCCCACTCCGACGGCGAGTTAGCCGAGATCGTAAGGTTGCAACCCGATGTACGCGAGATGGAGTCGCTGGAATGGTCCAAGCCCGGTCTTGCGCTGGCGGCTGAGGCAGAGGAGAGCGGAGAGGTTGATCAGGGGATTGGTTAAAGGGGTACTTGGTTACGTTTCCTCTGAAAAATACTTTGTCAGTGCGTGGCACAGCGGCGTACACTGCTCTTCAACACCCATCAGAAGAGAAATTGGATAGCCAATGAGTACAAGCTGGAAATCCATTGCCGGTTCCTTGATTCTGGGAGCGGTAATTGCCTTCGCCCTTGGCGGGTGGTTCATCTACAATGCAATGCGGTACGCTGCCCTCGCGCCAAACGAGAGCACAGCGACAGCGTTCGTTCGCCTGCATACACGACCAAACAGGAACGAAACATACGAGCATTTAAGATGCGAGTACGGCTTCGATGTTGGCGAAAGATTCTATCAAGGGCAGGGGATTTGTCCACTTAAGAGCGCCGATGATTCGGTGAAAGGGAAACTCCTGGATCTTGCCAAGGTTCTAGACGGTACAACTGTAACTGTGTATTACGATCCAGCCGATCCCTCGACGAATAGCCTGGCAGAATTCAGCGTGACGAGCAAGCGCGACTATCTCTATGCAAAGCTGTCGATTGGCGTGGGAGTAATGCTGGTCATATTCCTTGTTTTGGGAGCGTTGCTTGTTGCAAATATGAGCGGCGGAAGTCGTGGGATAGTGGTAGATGCTGAAGGAACAGTGATTTATCCGGACGAGATGAATTCAGGGCAGCAAGAGAACACGAATGACACTTATCAGGCCGGTTCAGGGGATGAACAATCGGATCATTCAGCGAATTATTGATCGGGCACTATTGATTTGAATCAGGAAAATGGCGCCCCATCCTTTTCGCGTTTGTTGCGGGAAGGGTGGGATACCAGCCTACGGATTTCACCCCTCCGCAAACGCCACCCGCATCCGCTTCCACGTTGCTTCCAGGTTCTCCGGCAGGATGCGGGTTTCAGCAATCGTAGTCATGAAGTTGGTGTCACCAGACCAGCGGGGCAGGGCGTGGAGGTGGAGGTGTCCGGCGACGCCCGCGCCGGCGGCTCGGCCCAGGTTCAATCCAAAATTGAAACCCTGCGGGTGGTAGAGCTTTTCCAGCGCCTGCTCGGCGCGCTGCGCCAGGTCAATCAATTCATGGGCGGTCGCGGCAGGCAGGTCGGCCAGCCGGTCCAGATGCACATAGGGCATTACCATCATGTGGCCGGAGGTGTAGGGGAAGGCGTTCAGGCAGACAAAGCAGTACTCGCCTCGATAAACCAATCCGCCCGCAGCCTCAGCCTTCTCCACACTCATGCCCTGAGCAATTGCGTAATCAATGCTCGCCATCAGGTTGCAGAAGACGCAACGGTGATCGCCGGGCCAGTCTGCCAGGCTTGGAGGAACGCCGGGGCGGGCTGCGCTGTCCGCCGTGGTGATATAGGCATAGCGCCAGGGAGTCCAGAGAAGGTCCATAGGTTAGGTCTCGTCTGCATCAGTATAGTTGTTTGTTGCGCAGGAGCGCTGACAGCCGCAAACCCAAAACTACAAGCGAGGCCTGCGCGTGTCATGTCGCGCTGCCAATCTGTTTCATTGACGGGGTTATACGGCGGTTGCTACACTGGTGGGCGTAGCTTCCTGCGCGGATTCCAGCAGCGAGTTGCGGCCGCTCTTCAACAGCCGCCGCCTGCCGGGTGTTTCCCAAGGAGACCAGTCATTTCCATCGCCAGCCTGACGGGGGGAAGGACTGTTCCTTGTAAAGGCACTGCGGACACAGGCGCGTGGTTGCGTGCAGAGATGGCATCCGGCAACCCTCATAACAATCGTGTTAGAGGGACCATCCCCCAGCGGCGGGCACGTTTGCGTCGCGGGAGTAAGGAATCGCGGAGCTGGCAGTAATGGCAAACGTCGTCAATCCCGAACCCGAGAGCACAACCCTGAACACTGAATTGGAAAGCCAAACCCTCGAACCTGCGGCGGAGCAAGAGCAGCCGTCGCCCGAATCCACGTCCAACCTCGAAATCCCCCAAGCAGTTGAAAGTTCAGCGCTGGACGCCGATGCCCCAACCGAGCCTGTAGCCCCTTTAGCCGTAGCAACGCCCGTGGCGGAAGCCGCGCCCGCAGCCGAAGTTACAGTGGAAGTTCCCGCACCACCTGGGCCCGCTACTAAGCCCGAACCGGCTGCTGCAGCGGAAGTTCTCGCGCCACCTAAGCCCGCTGCCCAGGCCGAACCGGCCACTGCAGCGGAAGTTCCCGCGCCCCCCAGGCCCGCTGCCCAGCCCCAACCGGCCACTGCAGCGCCGGAGCCCGCGAAGGCTGCCGCGCACGCAGAGCATGGCCTCGAGTCCATGGATGACTTTTCTGCCGCCCTGGAGGCCTTTGAACGCGAGCAGGCCGCGGAAGCTGCTGCTGTTGAAGCCTTTGGCGACAAGGTTGTCTCCGGCACAGTCATCAAGCAGACGGACAAACATCTGGTCATTGATGTGGGTCTGAAGTCCGAGGGGCTGGTACCGCTCGAACAGGTTCTGGACCACACCGGAGCCGTCAAGTTCCAGCCCGGCGATCCGATCGATGTAGTGATTGAGCGCGAGGAACCGGAGGGCGGCTACCTGGCAAATTACGAGCGGGCGCAGCGCTTGCGCGTCTGGGACAAGATCGAGAAGGCAGCTGCTGACAAGACCCCGATTATGGGCACGGTGGTGAGCCGCGTCAAGGGCGGCGTGACCGTGGATATCGGACTAAAGGCGTTTTTGCCTGGTTCGCAACTGGAGATTCGCCCCGTCCGCAACCTGGATGGCTATTTGGGCCAGCAGATTGAGGTCCGGGTTATCAAGCTGAACAAGAAGCGCGGCAACGTGGTGGTCAGCCGCAAGGAAATTCTGGAAGAAGAGCAGAACGCAAAGCGCTCCGCAACGCTGGAGAAGTTGAGCGAGAGCGCGGTGATGACTGGCACGGTGAAGAACCTGACCGATTACGGCGCGTTCGTTGACCTGGGCGGGATTGACGGCCTGCTGCACATCACCGACATGAGCTGGGGCCGCCTCACGCATCCCCGCGACCTGGTAAATGTGGGCGACGAAATTCAGGTCAAGGTGCTCAAGTTCGACAAGGATAAGCAGCGGGTTTCGCTGGGCTTCAAGCAGTTGACGCCCGACCCGTGGCTGGACGCTACCGAGCGCTATCCGGTGGGCGCGCGTGTTCATGGGCGCGTGCTTTCGGTCACAGACTATGGCGCGTTTGTCGAGCTGGAGCAGGGCATCGAGGGGCTGGTTCACCTCTCCGAGATGACCTGGTCCAAGCGCCTGAAGCATCCTTCGAAGCTGGTCAAGCCGGCCGACGAGGTCGATACCGTAGTGCTCAGCGTGAATCCGGCGGATCGACGCATCTCGCTGGGCATGAAACAGTTGATGGAAAACCCCTGGGAGAACCTGACTGAGAAGTATCCAGCAGGAACTCAGGTCGAGGGCCGGGTGCGCAATCTGACCGACTTCGGCGCCTTTATTGAAATCGAAGACGGCATCGATGGACTGGTGCACGTTAGCAACCTGAGCTGGACCAAACGCGTCAAGCACCCCTCTGAAATCGTGAAGAAGGGCGAAAAGGTAAAGGCTGTCGTTCTCGGCGTTGAGCCGCAGAATCGCCGCCTGAGCCTGGGCATCAAGCAGTTGCAGCCCGACGTCTGGGAGAGCTTCTTTGCCACCCACCGTGTGGGCGACATGGTTCATGGCAAGGTGCTCAGGACGGCGCAATTCGGCGCGTTTGTCGAGATCGCGGAGGGCGTGGAGGGTTTATGCCACATCTCCGAGGCCGGCGAAGACGCAGCTGCCAAGCTGGAAACCGGTCTGGAGCACGAATTCAAAATCATCAAGATCAACGTTGAGGAGAAGAAAGTAGGCTTGAGCCTGCGCGCCTCTTCGGGCCATGACGCTAGCCGTTCACAGGTGGAGAGTCACAAGAAGGAGAGCCACAAGGCTCCCGTCTCCAGCTCCACCACCACCCTTGGCGACCTCATCAACCTGCGGAAGAGCGAGAAGAGCGAAAAGAGCGAGCAATAAGGCGCTTTTTCCAAGCAAGACAGCAACGGCCACCCGCAGAGGGTGGCCGTTGTGCGTCTGGGGCATGAGGCCGATACGACCAGCTCAACAGCCGGAAAAACTCGGCATAGAAAGCGAAAATGGTGTAAATTTGCGACAATTTCAATGATATGAGAGGGCAATGAACGATGATAGTGAGCAAATCTTACGGAGTTCCTCTAAGCTGAAGTCATGGCGTCCACCTTTCATGTGGAGCATTTCGGTTGTAGAGCGGCGCGCGCGGACGGCGAGGCGGTGAGCGGCCGGTTGCGCGCTGCGGAGTTTTGCGACGCAAGCTCTGAGGCGGCCGATGTGGTGGTGGTGAATACGTGCAGCGTGACGGCGGAGGCTGACCGTGCGGCGCGGGCCTTTATTCGCAGGACGCACCGGCTGAACCCGATGGCGCGGATTGTTGTGACCGGCTGCTATGCGCAGCGTGCGCCGGAGGAGTTGGCGGGTCTGAATGGAGTGGCCGCCGTGGTGGGCAATAGCCATAAAGCGCTGGCTCCGGAGATTATTTTGGGGCTGTTGGGGTGCGAGGCATTACACGAAGGCAACGGATTGATACAGCTACAAGCTGCAACAAACCTCGAGCGAACGATGAGCGAGCAGTTGACCCCACCGCAGGTGGCGCAGGTAGTCTGGGCGGATGACAGGTTTGCCCACTCGTTTCTTGAAGAGGCACAGATAGTGCCCGGAGCGCAGACCCGGCCCAACCTCAAAATCCAGGATGGCTGCGGGAACCGTTGCAGTTTCTGCGTCATTCCCCAGACGCGCGGCCCTTCCAAAAGTCTGCTCGCTGCTAGCGTTCTCCGCCAGGTGGAGGGATTTGTGGCCGCTGGCGGGAATGAGCTGGTGCTCTCGGGGATCAATCTAGGGCGATGGGGAAGGGATTTATCAGACTCCGAGGGAGCAGGCAGGCCGACTCTGGCGGGGCTGGTGCAGGAGATCTTCGCGCGGACGTCGCTCAAACGGCTGCGGCTCAGCTCGATTGAGCCGATGGATTGGGACGCGGAGCTGGTCGGGCTGATGGCGGAGTTTGGTGGCAAACGGCTGGCTCGTCATGCGCACCTGCCCTTGCAGTCGGGGTCGGACGCGGTGCTGCGGCGGATGCAACGGCGGTATCGGCCGTGGCATTACGTGGAAAAGGTGGAAACGCTGAGGCAGGCCTGCGGGACGGAGCTCACCCTGGGCGCGGACGTGATGGTGGGTTTTCCAGGCGAAACAGACGCAGAGTTCGAGGAGACCATGGCTCTGGTGCGGGAGCTGCCCTTTGGCTACCTGCACCTGTTTCCCTTTTCGCCGCGCCCGGCCACAATCGGCTGGGAGCTACACGCCGAGCGACCGGTTTCGGCAGAGGCGGTCGCGGAGCGGATGGCTGTCCTACGTGTGCTAGCGGCGGAAAAGAGCAAAATGCACCGCAGGCGCTTTGTGGGGCGAGAGCTGGAGGCTATCACGCTGCACTCGCCGGGCGATTTGGAGGCGCGTGGCCGGAGCGCGGCGCTGACGGAGAACTTTTTACCCGTGGAGCTGGAGGGCCGTCTGGAAGCCAACCGGCTGGTGCGGGTGCGGGTAACCGGGCTGAACGCCGAGGGAACGCTGGAGGCCGAGGTCGGCGAAAAACTCTCCTAAACCCTTTGTTCAGATACGCCGAGCCAATGCTATACTCAGTTTGCATTCATCTACCCGCGGCATGTCCGGCAGAGGCCGGAGGCGGGCCGGAAAGACTTTTGGAGGAGTACCATCGCACTCGATAAACGTTCTGCAAAGGCCTTCATTCGCATCAACGAGAAGATACGCGCACGTGAAATCCGCGTAATCGACGAAAACGGAGAGCAACTGGGGATTATGGCGCCCTTTGAGGCGCTGAAGCTAGCCCGTGAACGTGGTCTCGACCTGGTGGAGGTTTCGGCCAACGCGGTTCCGCCGGTCTGCCGCATCCAGGACTACGGCCGCTACCTCTACGAGAAGGAAAAGAGCGAACGTGCCGCCAAGAAGAAGCAGAAGGTGATTACGGTCAAAGAGGTCAAATTCTCCGTGACCGTGGACGAGCACGACTACCAGACCAAGAAGAACAAGGTGTTGCAATTCTTTACTGATGGCGACAAGGTGAAGGCCAGCCTGCGCTTCCGGGGACGGCAGATGGCTCACCGCGAGCTGGGCTACAACATCATCAACCGGCTGATCCAGGACGTGGGCGATGCATGTGTTGTGGAGTTCATGCCACGCATGGAAGGCACTATTTTGCACGCGGTTCTGGCGCCGGCCAGGAAGCAGGAAGCCACCAAACCCAAGCCTGCCGCTCCGCCTGCCCCGGCAGCCGCGCCCAAGGCAAAGGCGAAGTAGGCCTCTTTCGCTATAGGCGCCGGATTTACGATATACTGGTTGAGGTCGCAATAGTGCAGGGAAATCCCTGTTTTTTGCGATTGTTTTCAGATGAACCCACCCTTCCGAAACGAGAAAAAAGAATGCCCAAGTTGAAGACCCATTCGGGCGCGGCCAAGCGCTTCAGAAAGACCAGCACCGGCAAAATCAAGCGGGGCCAGACGAAGACGCGGCACATCCTTACTTCGAAGTCGCCGAAGGTGAAACGCAAGCTGGGCCGGACCCTGCTGGTTTCCGATGGCGACTACAAGAAGGTAGCGCGCATGATTCCTTACGCCTGACCATTGCATGGAGCAGCCTTTTGGATGAGGGCTGTGACACTACTCAAGGGCTGATGTTTCGGCCCCCGCTTGCTGTGAGATGCGTCCGCAGCGGCGAGAAATCAGGCTTGATTAAAGCGAGTGAAGAGGTTACAGCCTGCCCCGCAAAAGGGCTTAGGCCTCCTGCCTCCAGCCGCACAACCGAACGCAAAATGGAGAAAACAATATGCCCCGCGTAAAACGCAGTACCAAGCGGACAGACCGCCGCAAGAAGATTCTCAAAAGAGCGAGTGGATACTTCCTTACCAAGTCCAAGCTTTACCAGGCAGCCCAGGAGGCCGTGGAGCGCGGCCTGAAGTTTGCCTATACCGGCCGCAAGCAGAAGAAGCGCCAGTTCCGCTCGCTGTGGATTGTGCGCATCGCGGCGGCGGCCAAGCTGAACAAGTTCAGCTACTCGCAGCTCATCAACGGGCTGAAGAAGGCTGGAGTAGAGCTGGACCGCAAGATTCTGGCCGAGATCGCCGTCAAGGACCCAAAGGGCTTCACCGAGCTGGTGGAGCAGGCCAAAGTGGCTCTGGCGGCGGAGAAGGAAAGCAAGTAAGAGCAAGTCAGCGTGCGCTACGCGCACATTAGCAGGTTAGCGAAACGGCTCCGCGTTGCGGGGCCGTTTCTGTTAGCGGAGTTAGCGAGTCGACGGAAAAGCCACTCAGCGGATGCGATTTTGGGGCAAAGCACCCGGAAAATCCGGCAAAAAACCGGATTTTTCCGGCGATTTCCGGAGGCCAAATCTCACCATGTGGGAAATTCTTGGGTGTAAAATTTTCCACAGGCGTTGATTCCATAGAGGTTAGAAATAATCTGCAAGTTTTCAAGGGAAATTTATACCCCCCAGGGGTATAGGGGGGGTGGGGGTACCCCCTCAGGGGGCTGTTTTGGGCGGCGCGGAGTGGCCGCGGTTTGTCATGTAGGCGACCTGGGCGGCGTAGAGGAGCTTGGTGCTCATAAAAGGCGAGATTATTTGGACGATCATGGCGTGAGTGACACAGGCGATGAAATCGCGGATGTTTTCCTGCCCGGCGAGCGGCGGCATGGCGTCGCGGTAGGCGCGGTCGGCCGCAATTTCAGCGTCACCCTTGCTTTTGCCTTTGGCGCGCTCTGCCTTATTGGCGCGCGCCCAAGCGTCCAGGCAGCGGGCGACGGCGGGGTTTGCGGAGGCGGCTATGGGCTCGTTCGCCCCGCTCGGAGCGGGGATGGTTTGAATGGCTTCTGTCATGCTGGTTCACCTGATTTGATTGTGCGCTAAAAGATCGAAATTATATGCAAATGGGTGTGGGCGTGGTGCGATTTCGTATGTTACGATCCGATCGATCCATTCTGAGTCGCAAATAAAAGCGACCCCGCAATAGAGAGGTGATTATGAAAAAGATATCGGACGCTAAATTTAGAGAAATGGCGGATACACTTGGCGATTGGATAGCAAAAGATGCAATTATTCACATCCCTCTCAACGCGGCCGTCGAGCGGAATGAGTCGGGAGCCTGGGTGAATTGTAAAGTGCTGGTCCCGTGGCCTGAAGAGCCACCGTCCGACTAATAGAGCAACCGATATTCCCCGCGCTCTTCAAAGGCGAGCACGCCTAAGTCGCGCAGAATTTGCAGTTGCTGGCGAATCTTGTCTTTGATATGGCGGTTTTCTGGATAAGTTCGCGCGAATTCATTTTCCAGCGCATACAAATCCTGCAAGTTGAAACATTGTTTTCGCAGACTGCGCACCATGCGCAGGGTAAGAAACGTCCACCCGCGCTGCTCGGCAGATTTACCGGCAAGCGGCAGGAAGCGCTGGAAGCGTTTTCGGACTTCGGCAACGGGTTGGACAACACCATCGTCTACAACGGCAATCTCACCGTCGCTGGCAATGTGGTCAAGTCGAATATTGCAACCGACCCAACCGGCGCGTCTTGCCGTCGGGGCAAGCGGCGGACGCTTCTCAACCACTTCAGGAACGAGAAAGCTGGAATGAAAAGCGGTCAAAGAACGAATCTGCCATTCTTCCGTGTGCTCCAGAAGGCAGAGGGTAGGAGCTTCACCGGAGGTTACGAGCTGCATCATCGATTTGAAGGCTCCATCCGGAAGCGAGCGAAGTGGCCGCCGCTCAAAAGCTTTTAATTCGTAGCGATGAGTGCATTTTGGACAAACAAAGTCGGTAGCCTTCGTATTGGCCGGTGTTTTCCTCACTTCATCGGCGTCACATGCGAGGCAGTAGACATTCTTCAGAAACCATCCTTCTGAAATCACGCGGGCCTGCTGAGAGGAGCTTTTGTAGTTTGCGGCGAGGCTTACATCGCAGGTCAGGTTCACAGCGTCGTGCTCCGGAAAACGGAAACAAAGTGATATCATAAGTATCCCACCCTAGCCGCAAAAACAAGTACGCGGCGAGGGTGGGACACCCGGAAATCCCTCAGGGGCTAAAGCCCGGTTCATTTTATTGACCTTTACGGCACGACTGAAGTCGTGCCCTGATACAAAGCAGGCCCATGCCTAAAGGCCTCTGCATATTGGCTCTCATTCAGGGGGCTGAAGCCCCCTGCTCCCTCCACCAGGCCGATTGAGGTTTGTGATTCCCAGGTCCCAAAAGCGGGACCTGGGGCACCCAGAGTTCATGGAGATGAGGATACCGCAAGTTGCATGGGCGGTGATTTATCCTGCTGAATAAGCCTATGAATGAAGAGATTCCGAATTTGACGGCATTTGATGAGGCTGCGCTGGACGAGGCGTTTGCCCGTTTGGAGCGGCAGGCGAGGGCGGCTGCGGCGGCGCTGGACAGCGAGGCGGCGGTGGAGGCCTTTCGCCTGGAGTGGCTGGGGCGCAAGCAGGGGCGTCTGAATGAGGTCTCAGGGCGGTGGTTGAAAGCTGCTCCGGCGGAGGCGAAGAAGCTGCTGGGAGTGCGCTTCAATGCGCTGAAGGCGGTGGTGGAGGGGTTGCTGGACGCGGCACAGGGCGCGGGGCAATGCGGGAGTTGGGGCGGCGCGGCGCTGAAGGCCGAGGCCATCGACATCACGCTCCCCGGGACGCGGAGGCTGACGGGGGCGGAGCATCCGATTACGCGCACGATGAACGAGATTGTGGGAGTGTTTGCGGCGCTGGGCTACTCGGTGGGCGTGGGGCCGGAGGTGGAGACCGACTACTACAACTTTGAAAGCATGAATTTTCCGCCGGACCATCCGGCGCGGGATACACAAGATACTTTGGTGGTGGCGGGGCAGGAGCGCCGACAGCAGAGAGACCGGCTGCTGATGCGCACGCATACGTCGCCGGTACAGATGCGGACGATGGAGCAGCAGCCGCCGCCGGTGCGGATTGTGATTCCCGGCAAGGTGCACAGGAACGACGCGGCGGACGCGACGCACTCGCCGATTTTTCACCAGGTGGAGGGGTTGTGCGTGGACACGAATATCACCTTCAGCGATTTGAAGGGGACGCTGGACCACGCGATGAAGGCGCTGTTTGGCTCGGCGGTGAAGACGCGGTTTTATCCGTCGTTCTTTCCGTTTACGGAGCCGAGCGCGGATGTGCAGATAAGCTGCATCTTCTGCGGCGGGAAAGGATGCAGGAAGTGCAAGGATTCGGGGTGGATTGAGCTGCTGGGCTGCGGGATGGTGGACCCGGCGGTGTTTGCGTTTGCGGCGGAGAAGCAGCCGGGATATGACGCGAAGAAGATTTCCGGATTTGCGTTTGGGATGGGCGTTGAACGCATCGCCATGATGAAATATGGGATCAGCGAGATTGGGTCGCTGTTTGCGGGGGATATGCGGTTTTTGGGGCAGTTTGCGTAGGAGCGAGTCAGCGAGTCAGCAAGTCAGCGAGTCAGCGAGTCAGCGAGTCAGCGAGTCAACGTGGAATGCATTGATGAACAATCAGAATAAACCATCAGGAATTTCAAGAACTCGGCATTATCGCGACCTGCTTGTTTGGCAGAAGGCAATGGGCTTGACGAAGGCGATTTATCGCGAAACAGAGGCGCTTCCGAATAAGGAAATGTTTGGCCTTCAGTCTCAGATGCGCAGAGCCGCAGTTTCTGTTCCCAGCAATTTGGCCGAGGGGCATGGAAGGCTTAACGATGGGCATTTTCGCCAATTTTTGGCCACATCTCGCGGATCGCTCTTTGAATTGCAGACTCAGCTGGAACTCGCCAGTGATTTGAAATTACTAGATGAGGCAAGAGTCAAGACATTGATGGAGCAATGTGAAGAAGTTGCTCGAATGATCAACGGGTTGCTGGCAAAGCTGGAATGATGGAATGCTCACGTGCTGACTTGCTGACTCGCTCAAAAAGGAATCACATGAAAATACTTACCAAATGGTTACGGGCTTACCTGCCGGGATTGCCGGTGGATGATGCGCGGCTGGCCGAAGACCTGACGCTACGCGGTATTGCCGTTGAGGGGATTTACGACCTTGGCGCGGGGAATGGCTCGCTCTACGAGATGGACATCACCACCAACCGCGTGGATGCAATGAACCATTACGGGATAGCGCGGGAGGCGGCGGCGATTTATGGATTGAAGCTGGCGGGGCTGGATGTTGAATTGCCGAAGGCGAAGAAGGCGGCGGCGGCTTATCCGGTCAGGATTGAGGCGGAGGATGCATGCGGGCGGTTCACGGCGCGGGTGCTGCGAGACGTGACGATGGGCGAGTCGCGGGACTGGCTTGCGGGCGCGGAGGTTTTATCTTACTTTTCGTTGCTGGAGCAGAAATGCATCTCCAACGCCGTGGATGCGACGAACTTTGCGTGGATTGCGATGGGGCAACCGACGCACGTCTTCGACCTGGACAAGCTTGAGGGCGGCATAGTGGTGCGGCGGGGGCGGAAGGGCGAGCGGCTGAAGACGCTGGACGGCGTGGAGCGCGTGCTGGATGCCGAGGACCTGGTGGTGGCCGACCACAAGAAGGCTGTGGCGCTGGCCGGGGTGATGGGCGGCTGGGAGACGATGATTACGCCGGAGACGAAGAATGTGCTGGTGGAGGCGGCGTGGTTTGAGCCGATGGCGGTGCGGCGGACGGCGCGGCGGCACGGGCTGCACACGGATGCGAGTCACAGATTTGAGCGCGGAGCGGACTTCGAGGCGGCGCCGGTGGCGTCGGCGCTGGTGAGCAGGATTTTATTGGCGAATGGAGGCTGGCTGGAGGGCGAGCTGGTGGACGTGCGCGTGGCGGCAATGGAGACGCGGACGGCCAGGCGCAAGCCGGTGGAGCTGGCACTAAGCGAGGTGTGGCGGATTCTGGGAGCGACGGAGGATGAAAAGGGAATTACCGCGGCGACGGTGGAGGGCGTGCTCAAGGCGCTGGGGTGTGGAGTAGCAAGTCAGCGAGTCAGCGAGTCAGCGAGTCAGCCACCTGCGGTGGGGCGGACTGTCGGCAATGAAGCGTGGATGGTGACGCTGCCGAGCTGGCGGCTGGATCTGGAGCGGGAGATTGACCTGATTGAAGAGGTGGCGCGGGTCTACGGGTACAACCGCTTTGCGAATACGCTGCCGGCGTTTGGCGAAGGAGTGCGCGCGCTGCCGTGGGCGGAGAAGGAAGCGCAGGTGCGGCGGACGATGCTGGGGGCGGGGTTCCATGAGGCGATTGGAAGCACCTTTTGTTCGCCGGGTGAGGCCGCGCTGACGGAGCCGCAGCCGGGGATTTCGGTTCCGCTGGGCAATCCGCTCAGCGAGGAGGCGGGCGTGCTGAGGCCGTCGCTGGCGCCGGGGATGCTGGCGATGATTGCCGGCAACCTGAACCGAGACGTGAGCGATGTGCGATTGTTCGAGGTGGGCACGGTCTTCAGCGGGAGCACAGAGAAGGTCGACGAGCGGCCATCGCTGGCCTTCGGCGCGGTGGGCAGTTTGCCGGAACAGGGGGCGCTGCACGCGACGAGAACGATTGAGTTTCACGATGTGAAGGGCGTGGTGGAGCAGGTGCTGGAGCGGTTCCAGACGCGGGCTGTGAACTTTGACCGCTTCGAGGCTGATGCGGGGCTGACGCCGGAGTGGCTGCACCCGTATCGAGCGGCGCGCGTGGTTGTGGACGGAGTGACGGCGGGCTGGTTTGGGCAATTACATCCGCGCGTGGCCGCCGAGCGCAAGCTGAAGGAGCCGGTGCTGGTGGGCGAGATTTATCTGGACCGGCTGTACAAGCTGGCGTTGCGGGAGCCGGCGGCGAGGGAAATCTCGCGCTTCCAGCCGGTGCGCCGGGATTTTTCGCTGGTTTTGGACGAGAGCATTACGTGGGAAAAGATCAACCAGGCGGTGGCCGAACTGCGGATTCCGGAGCTGGTGGAGTGGCGGGCGCGCGAGGTCTTCCGCGACGCCAAGCTGGGCAAGGGCGAGTACGCGTTGCTGCTGGGAACGACATTCCAGGCCACAGACCGCACACTGCGCGAGGAGGAGTTGCAGGAGTTCCAGGCGCGGGTGGTGGAGGCTGTTGGCAAAGTAGGGGCGCGGCTGCGAAGTTAGGCGTGAAACCGGCTCAACCGGGGTTATACTTGCACGGGTAAGTTGCATTCTCGTGGAGGTTTCAATGCCGGATTCGATGTGGAAATCGGAGGCTGTGGAAGAAGCGCAACTGGAAGAGCGGGCGGATGAGCAGCCCAAGGAGCATGTTGCTGAAGCGGCTGCGGAGCCGCGCTCGGAATCAAACGACTTGACATTGAGCGTAGACGAGTTTTCCGCTCTGGAAGAGCGAATTCTGCGCGCGGTGAACCTGGTGAAGCAGGAGCGGCAGGCGCGCATGGCGGCCGAGGAGCGCGCCACCAAGGCGGAAACGCAAATCAGCAATGATGCGCTGCTATTAGATCGATTGCAGGCGGAGATTGAGACGCTGCACACAGAGCGCAACAATGTTCGGCAGCGCGTGGAGCGGCTGCTGGCGCAACTGGACGCGCTGGAATTGTGAGGACAGGCGTGGCTCAAGAGCAAACCGGCAAACCGGCCACCTGCGTTACGGTCGAGATTTACAACCAGACCTATCGCCTCTCCGGCGAGGACGCGGAATACATTCGCCGCTTGGCCGAAATGGTGGACGCGCGCATGCGGGCCGTGGCCGCACAGGGGCGCACGGCGGATTCGCTGCGCGTGGCCGTGCTGGCGGCGCTGAACCTTGCCGATGAACTTTCGCGGGCTGAGCGGGCTGGAGGCGGCGACGCGCGACAGGCTCACTCACGGGCCGCAAACCTGCGCGGGATGCTGGACGAAGTGCTCGAGGAAAAGTGGAAGACCGGATCATAGGCCGGAAATATGATTTTTTAGGCCATTCGATTCCCAAAAACGGCGGGCAAAACCATAGCACATCTTGACTATTACGCGCAAGACTTGCATTATTTCCAGCAACCTCCTACTATTCGCACTAGAAACCGGCCTGCAAAGCAGGTGGGAGATTCACGCTGGTTGAACCAACATTCAACAGCAGGGGCTTAACTCGACAATCGGTTCTGTGTGCAGTGTCCGCCAGTCCGGAATGCCTAATGAACCGCGGAGAGCTCCACCGTCTTAGGACGGGTTCACCAGCTGATCAACCCCACGGCCCCGTGGGCCGGATTCTACCTTCCTTCCGCATTCGGCCGTAGCAGCCCTACTGCATTCGGCAATAACAGCGCCATTGGTTCGAATGCCGTATTCTGACACTGGTGTATCCAGTCCTCTTCCATATCGGATCGATTGTGATTCCTGCCTATGGCGCATTGACAGCAGTGGGCGTGCTGCTGGCGCTGGTGCTGACGTATCGTACAGCGCGCATCACGGGTCTCGACGGGCGGAAGGTGTGGAATCTATGCGTGGTGGGGCTGTTTGCAGCCCTGGTGAGTTCACGGCTGCTGCTGGTGGCGCTCAACTGGAGTGACTTGTGCCAGCACCCGATATGGCTACTGCGGCTGGCCATGATTCATCATCCGCTGCTGGCCGGCTTTGAAGCGCTAGCCGCGGTGGCGGCCGCCATTTTGTATGGACGCGCGCTACGGCTTCCGCTTTGGTCCACTGCCGATGCGGTGGCCGCGCCAGTTGCTTTGGGGCTGGCTTTTGAGCAATCGGGCGCGCTGCTGGCCGGCTCGGGCTACGGGGTTGAAGCAGGGAGGGGGATTGCGGCGCACTGGGCCGTCACGTATAACAATCCGCTGGCCGCGTTCTGGAGCGGAGCTCCGCTGGGCGTTGCGCTGCATCCGGTGCAGGCCTATGCGGCGCTGGGGTTTCTCACCCTCGCAATTTTTTTGCTGTTCTGGTTACCGTATCGGCGTCAGCCGGGTGATGTGGCAGGGCTGTTGATGCTGGGCACGGGCATAGTGGTTTTTGTCACAGAGTTCTGGCGCGATCCAGAGGGACGCGGCGCGCTGCTGGGCGGGGCGCTGGACGGGCCACAGGCGGCAGCGGCGGCGCTGGTGGTGATGGGCGGGTTGGTGATGCTGGAACGGGCACCTGCGGTGCGGCAGCCGCCTTCGGCATGAGAAATTGAGATTATGTTTTCCCACCCATTCGCAAAAAACACGAATGGATGGGGCACGGGGCTTTAAAGGAACCAGTAGCGAAGGACGAGGCTGTACATGGCTGAATTGCGCACGATTGAAGTACCGGCGGAGGCCAAGGGGCAGCGGCTTGACCAGTTTCTGGCAGCCGAGCTGGAGGGCGTAAGCCGGTCGCGCGTTCAATTATTAATTGACCAGGGCGATGTGCTGGTGAACGGCAAACGCGAGAAGGCTTCGCTCAAGCTGCGCGGAGGCGAGCGGATTGACATTACCGGCGAGCCTCGTCCGGCGCCGCTCAAGGCCATGGCCGAAGAGATTCCTTTGGAAGTGATCTACGAGGATGCCGACCTGGCGGTGGTGAACAAGCCGGCGGGGATGATGGTCCATGCAGGGTCGGGGCAGAGTGAAGAGGCGCGCAATCGCGGGACTCTGGTCAACGCGCTGCTCTATCGCTTCAAGGCGCTCTCATTGACCGGCGGCGACCTGCGGCCGGGCATCGTGCACCGGTTGGACAAGGAGACCAGCGGGCTGATTGTGGTGGCCAAGAACGACCGTGCTCATGCGGCGCTGGCGGAAATGTTCTCGAACCGCCAGATCAAAAAGACTTACATTGCACTGGTTCAGGGAGCTGTGGAGCGGGCCAAGGGAACGATTAACGCCAGCGTGGGACGGGACCCAGTGCGGCGCACGCGCATGACGGCGAAACCGCTGGGGGACGCTCGCGCGGCCGTCTCGCACTACGAGGTGGTGCGGCGGCTGGTGAATCGCTTCGGCAAGTTCACGCTGGTGAAGGTGCGCATCGAGACCGGTCGCACGCACCAGATCCGGGTGCACATGGCGTCGATCGGACACCCGGTGGTGGGCGACACGCTCTATGGAGGAGCGGGGCAGTTGATGGACCAGGCAGCCTCGCAGGCCGCGACCTCCAAGGCGGCGCGGAGGAAGGCGGAGCCGGAGAAGCTCAGGCTGGGGCGCAACTTTCTTCACGCTGCGCACCTGGAATTTGCGCACCCCCGAACGGGGAAGCTGCTCGAACTGGAAGCGCCGCTGCCGGCCGAGCTGGAGGCGTTTTTACACCGGCTGGAAGAGGGGCAAACCCTTCCTGGAAAATGAGTTGCGCAGCCAGGCGCGAAGGCAGGGCGCTCTTGATAAAATGAAAGAGCTATGACCAGAAAGCTATCAGGACTTGTGTATGCCGCGGCATTTGCGGCAGCCACTTTGTATGCACAGCAACCAGCGGCTACGCCGGCAACTCCACAGACTGGCCAACCGGCGCCCACGCAGGCCGCCCAGCAACCCGCGGCACAGCCCGCGGGACAAGAAGTCGCGCCCACCGTCATCAAGATTCCCGTCAACGAGGTCAACCTCATCTTCACGGTGACGGACAAGCATGGGCGCTATATTCCCAACCTTCAGCAAAGCGACTTTGCCCTGCTGGACGACCGCAAGGCGCCGGCCAAGGTGAACAGCTTCCACCAGCAGATTCATCTTCCGTTGCGAGTAGGCATCGTCATCGACATCAGCACGTCGATTCGCAAGCGCTTTCAGTTTGAGCAGCAGTCGGCCATCGAGTTTCTGCTGGATATTCTCAAGGCCAAAAGCGACCGCGCCTTCGTGATGGGGTTCAAGGAGACGCAATCGGTGACCCAGGACTGGACTAACAACCTTGACGGCCTGGAGACAGGCGTGAACCGGCTGAGTCCCGGGGGCGGCACGGCGCTGTACGACGCCGTGTACGTCGCCTGCCGCGACAAGCTATTGACTGAGCGCGGACCGGAGCCGGTGCGCAAGGCAATAGTGCTGATCTCCGACGGCGAAGACAACGTAAGCCACGTCTATCGTGACGAGGCCATCAAGATGTGCCAACGGGCGGACACCATCATCTACGCCATCAGCACCAACTGGACGCCCAGCCGCGGCAAAGGCGACCAGACGTTGACCCAGATGGCCGAGGAAACCGGCGGGCAGGTTTTCTTTCCGCCTTCTGTCGAGGAGATGACCAACAGCTTTCACGACATTGAAGAAGCGCTGCGCAGCCAGTACGCGCTGAACTATACTCCGGCCGACTTCAAGGAGGATGGGGCATTTCGCCCTATTTATCTTTATTGCTATGACCGGAGCTACATTGTGCGCACACGCAAGGGCTACTTTGCGCCTATGCCGTAGAAACCGTAGCAGCAGCGGTGCAGGATAAACAATATGGTCATGGGGCTTTAGTTCCCTTGAGGGAGGGGATTTATAACCACCTCCATTCTCCATAGAGGTGAAGCCGCATCCGTTTTAGGGTCAATAGAAGCTGAATTGAAGTAGAAATCGGCTCAATTTCTCATTTTTCCATTTCTACATTTTTCAATAGAATCTACCGGCGCGTTCCGATTCAGAACAGTTCCGCACCCTGCTGTTCCCATTTGCAATCAATCACGTTTCTTTCGGTTCTTTCCTCACTGATTGCACAGGATCAGCGATGAACTAGAGGTGGGCGGCTCCTAGAGTTCTCCATGGGGTTCGTCTGGGCGGCTGGCAGCTCTTTGAAGTTGTTTGCTACATCGGTCAGTGAGAAAGACGGAAATCGTCCAGGCCGCGAAAGAACGGTACGACAGGGGGAAAACGGGTGATCCGACAGGCGATATCGTGCGATATCTGCGGGACAGAGAAGAAGCAGACAAACCACTGGTTTGTGGCTTATGACCAGGGGGAGGAACTGCGGGTGAGCGGATGGAACTCGCGCAACCGGCTGCGCCCTGGTTCGAAGCATTTGTGCGGCCAAACCTGCCTGCACAAGCTGGTGGATGATTTTCTGGTCAGATCCCTGACAACGCGCATGCCGCGGGCCGCCAAAGTCAAAATCGATGAGGAGGACGAGTTCATAGAGCAGGCGGTAAAAACCGACGCCAGCCTGACCTCGAGCGCGGCCCACGAGGAAGTAGAGACCTCCACGCGGCTGCTTGCCGCGCCCGCGCCGGTATCGCCCGCGCGGCCCCCTCTGCGGATGCAGATGGAACTGGTTGCTTTACCGGTGAGGGAGCGCGCCGCAGAAGCCGCAGTGGCTGTCAATGAGCCACCGCGATATGCCTCGCGCAACTGGCGCGCTGCGGCCTGGGAACGGGAGCGCGAGCGTGAGCGCGATTTGCACGCCATCGAGCGTCATCCGGGCCTGGTTGCCCGCCGCGGCTGATGTTCATTGCCAATGAGATGAGAATGTGAGAGCACCGTGTGGCTTGACTTGTTGCTGATTCTTCTGGCGGTTTTTCCCTTGATGCGCACCACCAGGTTTCTTATTCGGGATTCCGGGAGCCTGCACACACGCGCAGATGAAGCGGGTTTCAATGCGTGGCCGAAGATGCCTGAAGCAGGGCCAGCAATCCAGCCTCATCCAGAACAGGGATATTAAGTTCGCGCGCCTTGTCGAGCTTGGAGCCGGCTTCCTCGCCGGC
Source organism: Occallatibacter sp. (assembly GCA_050012015.1). Taxonomy (GTDB): domain Bacteria; phylum Acidobacteriota; class Terriglobia; order Terriglobales; family Acidobacteriaceae; genus Telmatobacter. The sequence goes on from JBEKHZ010000004.1 coordinate 518,311, forward strand.
CACCACGTAGCTGGTCTTCTTGCTAACCGATGTAGCAGTCTTGCCGCCCGCGGCCTCGATCTTTGCCTTGGCCTCGTCGCGGGTGAGTGTGGGCAGGGTTCCAGTGAGTACGAAGGTGAGCCCCGCCAATTGGGCTGAGCGCTGTTTCTTCTCGGCGGTCATCTTTACACCAGCGGTCTTCAGGCTCTTGATCAGCGCCAGATTGGCCGGCTGCGCAAAGAATTCCAGAATAGCCTGCGAAATGCGCGGGCCGACCTCTTCCACGCGTTCCAGCTCTTCGACGGAGGCGGCGCGCAGCGCTTCGATGGAGCCGAATTCTTCTGACAATAATTCCGCGGTGCGCTCGCCGACAAAGCGAATGCCCAGGCCCATCAGGACGCGAGCCAGGCCGGCCGTCTTGGAGCGTTCAATTTCTTCGATGAGGGAGTGGGCGGATTTTTCCGCAAAGCGATCGAGGCCGGTCAACTGCTCTTCAGTGAGGGAGTAGAGGTCAGCCACGCTGTGAACGAGGCTGCGGTCGAGCAACTGCTGCACTACCGCCTCGCCCAGGCCTTCAATGTTCATGACGCCGCGTGAGGCAAAGTGGAGCAGGCTCTCCCGGAGCTTGGCGGGACAATCGGCGTTGACGCAGCGGAAGTCCACCTCGCCCTCGGCGCGGACGACGTGCGAGTGGCACTCCGGACATTTCGACGGAAAAACGAAGCGGAGCTTTCCGCGCGGATGGTCCGCGTCTTCGAGAACTTCGACGACTTTTGGAATCACGTCGCCGCCGCGCTCGACGCGCACCCAGTCGCCGAGCTTGAGGCCGAGGCGCTCGATGAAGTCGGCGTTGTGCAGCGTGGCGCGGCTGACGGTGGTGCCGCCGATGAAGACAGGGGCCAGCTCGGCGACCGGGGTAAGCTTGCCGGTGCGGCCCACCTGCACGGTAATGGAGTTGACCTGGGTGATGCCGGAGCGGGCAGTGAACTTGTAGGCGATGGCCCAGCGCGGGGCGCGGCCAGTGTAGCCGAGACGCTGCTGCGTGGCGTGAGAGTCGACTTTGAAGACGACGCCGTCGAATTCAAAAGCCATCTGAAAGTATTGCCGCTGAGATTCAACGTGTTCAATAAAATTCATCATCTGCTGGTTGACTGTAGGCAGACCAATTGCAGATTGAATACGAACTGTACCAGGGAAAAAACTTTTGAAACCTAGGCTCATAATTGCTTGTAACGCCGCTGTTTGGCTCAGGAACCAATACTCGCCATCCACTAAGACAAAATATGCAAAAAAGACGAGCCGACGTTGGTCAACGATTTTAGGATCGAGGGTGCGGAGGGTGCCTGCTGCTGCATTACGCGGGTTTACTGCCGGGGCAAGCCCCTGCGCCTCGCGCTCCTCGTTCATGCGATGAAAGTCCGAGACTAGCATTACCACTTCGCCCCGCACTTCAAATCGTTGACCTAAGCGGGCATTTTGAAGCTTTTCGGCAGAGACGTAGAGCGGAATACTGCGAATCGTACGCACATTCGAGGTGACATCTTCGCCGATCTGGCCGTCGCCGCGGGTGATGCCCGTCGTGAGGCGCGAACCGCCGCCGTCTGCGGGACCGTAACGTAGCGCCACGCTCAGGCCGTCAAACTTGTACTCGGCCACATACTCGACGGGCAAAGGGCCAGCCAGCTCGCGGCAGCGAGCATCCCAGGCGGCCAGCTCCTCGGCGGAGTAGGCATTGTCCAGCGAGAGCATGGGACGGGAGTGGGCGACTTTGCGGAAGCCCTCGGCGGGCTTGCCGCCGACGCGCTGGGTAGGCGAGTCGGGGGTGACAAGCTCGGGATGCGCGGCCTCGAGCTGCTTGAGCTCGTTCATCAGCGCGTCGTAGGCAGCGTCGCTGATCTCGGGAGAGTCGAGAACGTAGTAGAGGTGCTCGTGGCGGCGCAGTTCGGCGCTGAGTTCGGCGGCGCGCCGGGCCGGAGATGAGTGTGGCGGGGTTCGTTCGCCCATGGGGAGAATTATAGGGTGCGGCGGGGCAGGGTAGTATGGTTTGCAGAGCGCTATGGAACCCATCACACATTTTCTGACCGGGGCATGCATTGGGCGGGCGGGGCTGAACCGCAAGACAGCCTACGCGACTTTGGTTGCCGTACTGGCCGCCGAGGCAGCCGACATTGACATTTTGTGGGGGTTGGCCGGGCCAGTCGAGGAGCTGAAGCACCATCGCGGCATCACGCATACGTTGATTGCTGTGCCGGTGATGGCGGCGGCGGCGGTGGGGTTGGTGTGGCTTTTCGAGCGATGGCGGCAAACGCGACGAAAACGCAAAGCCAATCCATTCAACCAAAACGCAAATGCTCCGCCTGCGTTGCGTTGGGGCTGGCTTTATCTGACGGCGCTGCTCTCGGCGTTGAGCCACTTGATGCTGGACTGGACGAACAACTACGGGCTGAGGCCATTTTTCCCTTTCAATCCGCGCTGGGACGCGGGGAGCTTTGTTTTTATTGCCGAGCCGGTGCTGTGGGCATTGCTTGGGTTGGCGCTGGTGATGCCTTGGCTTCTGGGGCTGGCCGACTCTGAGATTGGCGCAAAGAAGAAAAAATTTCGCGGGCAGGGATGGGCGATCTTCGCACTGACCGGAATGGTTTTGCTGTGGGGCTGGCGCGGGGCGGAACAGGGGCGGGCAAGGGCGCTGGCGGAAAATACGCAAATCGCCTCAGCTCCGGTGAAGCGAATGGCACTGGAACCATATCCTGTCAATCTCTTCCACTGGCACGCAATTCTGGAGACGGAGGAGTACTACCAGACCGCCGAGATCAACACGCTGAACGGGGAGATTATGAGCGACCCGCGCCGGGACGTGCTCTACAAGCCTCCGGCGACCGCAGCCACGGAGGCCGCCAAACACACGCTGCTGGGGCAGGTTTACATGGACTGGGGCACGTGGGCGGTGGTGCGCGATGTGGGCCAGGAACCAATTCCTGTGCCGGGGATGGAACCTCCGAAGTTACCTCGCAACAGGATGTGGACCACGGTCGAGTTTTACGATCTGCGCTTCGACTACCCGTTTATCGGAGCAGGCAGAAGCACTGGCAGAAAGCCCCTGAGCGGCTGGGTTTATATCGTAGACGGGCGCGACGAGGCAGGCGAGGCGCTGAACGGACGGGAGCAGCGATAGAACGGCATTGCTCCGAATGAAAAAATTTGTTCATCACGTCAAGGTTCGAGGTTGACCCGGCGGGGCGCGACCCGCAGAATGAAATGAGCGCCGATCCGCCGCCTGGAGCGTTATTCCCCTGGCGCGACGACGGAATCCTGAATCCTGAGGTGTACATGCCCGCTTATCTTCTGCTGCTGGTTGCCGTGTTGAGCCGTTTGCTGCCCCATCCGGGGTGGCTGAACTTTACCGCAGTGGGCGGCGCACTGCTATATTTTGGAGCGCGCAGGCCGTGGCGGGAGATGCTGGCGCCGTTGGCCGCGCTTATGGCTACCGACTATATTCTCACCGTCTATAGCTACCACTACACATTTGCCTGGCAGCTCTACGCGGCTACATGGGCTTGGTACGGGATGGCCATGGCTCTGGGATATATTCTGCTGCGGGCGCGAACAACCGTGGTGCGGGTGGCGGCGGGCGCTCTGCTGGGGCCGACCTCGTTTTTCCTGGTCTCGAATTATGCGACTTGGGTGAGCGGCTTCGCGTATCCGTATCCGCACACGCTGAGCGGGCTGGGCGCGTGCTATGCGGCGGGTTTGCTGTTCTATCGCAACGATCTGGCCTCGACGGCCATCGTTGCCGGGCTGGCCTTCGGGCTGCCGGTGCTGGTAAGACGAATGAACGCGGCGCGGGGACTGGTGGCACTCGCAGAGAAGTAGTTTTTTATTACATTCCCAGGTCCCAAACGCGGGACCTGGGTATCCGCAGTTCTTCGTATTTTCAGTCATCGAAAAATTTAATCTAACCGTGGCATAAATTGCTCGTCCAAGGACATGAAGTCCATGGGGTGAGGATTCATGCGTGGCTACCTTCTATTCTGTGTTTTTCTAGGGGGATTCTCTTTCGACATCGCCAGAGGACAAGCGTCCCCCGCGGTTCAACTCTCTCTGGATACGTCTGAAGCCGAACAGGCTCTGCGCATATTGCAGAAGGAAAGCGTGCACCAGGCGGTTACGCCCGGGGACTGGCAACAGCTCTTCTCTACAGTTCCTTACCAATGGTTGAAGGCGCGCGAAGCCTCCATGGGCAGATCCTTCACCGATGAAGACTTCCAGAAATATCTGCTCTCGCCCGAAGCGCTGGCCAGGCAGCAGGAGTGGGAGCAGACTCTGGCTGAGATGAAGCAGGCGAATATGCCAGCCATTGGCGCCGGCGTGCTGACATGGCTTCCGGATGGAGCAACGATTCACGCGCGCGTCTTTCCAGAAATCAAACCAAAACACAACAGCTTCGTGTGGACGAAGCCGGGAAACGGCCCGGCAATATTTCTGTATATGGAGCGGCAGTCGAAGGCCAAGTTCGAGAAGATCGTCGCGCACGAATGTCACCATATTGGCCTGCAAAGCCTGGAACAACGCCAGGCAGCGATTCAAGCGGGCTTGCCGGAGAATGTACAAACCGCAATGCACTGGATGAGCGCCTTTGGCGAGGGGGAAGCGATGCTGGCAGCCGCCGGTTCAGTGGACAGGCATCCATATTGGGAAGACGATGCATTGGCCAGGGCGCGGTGGGATAGCGACATGATGCACTTCAATGCCGATCTGGAGGCGGTGCAGCAAATGCTGACCGAAATTCTGGATGGCACCCTAAAGGGCGACGAAGCCATCGGCAAACGAGCAGCGCCCTTCTGGGGATATCATGGCGCATGGTATACGGTCGGCTACGAGATGGCAGTGCTGGTGGAAAGAGCCTATGGCAGGCAAGCCTTCAATGAGTGCCTGCTCGATCCACGCAAGCTCCTCACCCTGTATAACAAAGTGGCTCTGGAGGCCAATGCCCAGGGCGCAAATTTAGCAACCTGGTCACCTGACTTCCTGTCTCGACTCGACGGAAAACGCTGAAACCTTCTCCGTCTCTTAAATCAGAGGAGCGTTCTGATTCATAGCTGGGGCTGGCCTTCGGGCTTCCGGTGCTGGTGCGGCGGATGAGCGTGGCGCGGACACAGGTGGCGCTGGCCGGGAAATAAGTTTTTGTTTCTTCTTCCAACTTTCAAGGCCCAAACCCTTCAGCTTTGCTGAAGAGTTTGGGCCTTTCTATTTATTCAGAGCCTTCCCAGGATTCTCCGTTTGCCTGCTGGATCTGCTCAGCAATCACGCGCTTTAAATCGGCGGGTGAATAGGTTGGCGATTTGATGACCTTGCCGTCCGGCCGCTTATGAATCTTCAGAATCGGCTTCCAATCTCCAGGATGGGCGCTGGCATCTTCCGGATGGAGCAGTTCCGGGCTACTACCCTGCACCAAAACAGCGTCGCAAACGCTGCAATGCGGCCATGCCTTGCTCATGTTGCTGCGCTGCACTTCATCCCAGGCGGGCTGAGCCTTCACGCCAGCGGCGTTGAGCGCACCGTAAGTGACAACCAGCTGGTCGATGCATCCGTCCACGTATTCGACCAAATCGGGTTTGCCGTTGGGATCGAGCACGACGCTGATCTCGTCAATCACGGCGGCCTGATCTTCGCCGTTCGATCCGGCAAATCTCCTGGTGACCGTGCAACCGCATCCTTTGACGAATTCGAGAGCCTCTTCGAATACCAGCCGCGCGCGAAGCAGGCGCGTCTCCGGGGCGGGAAGCTGAGGAGATTCCTTGACCTGCTGGTTGAACTGCTTCATCAGGGTCACGATGTCTTGCTGCGGGCAATAGGGTTTATCGGCCATTCCATCCTCATTTCATTTTCTTCGTTCCGGATCAGTCGACGTCCAGTTTCACGGCGCGCTTGCGTCGCATCCACCACCAGGCAAAACCAATCACGGCCAGGCCGCCTACGACGGCCAGCATGATCAGTCCGTGATGTTGCACCACATCGACCACTCCCGGCCCCAGCACGAGCACCAGCGCGGAGAGAATCAACCAGCGGAGCAGACGTCCGGTAAAGACGGCCAGCATGAATGGGGCGATTCTCATTTCAAAGACGCCAGCGGTAAAGACACACACCTTCCATGGCGCGGGCGGGGGCAGCATGGAGGGAATCATCATGGCCAGGAACTCCTGGCGCTCGAAGCGGAGGCGCATTTTCTCGTAGCGCTCCCGGTTGACGTGCTTGAGCAGGAAGAGCTCGCCGCCGGCGCGGCCCAGGCCGTAAGGGAGCAGGCCACCCACCGCGGAACCTGCCGCAGCCATCAGACAATAGAGCCAGAAATGGCGCTTGTCGGCCCAGATATAACCGGCCAGGATGAGGTCCATGGGGACGGGGATGGTGGATGAGTCCAGCATGGCGACGGCGCCCACGCCCCAAACACCGAACTTGGCCAGAAAAAGGGCTACATACTTCCACTTGGCGATCAATCGAACAATAAACTGCTTCAAGCAGGGTCCCCTTCTAACGGCAAATCCGTCTTAGTATCAGAACCATTGTACGGGCCGGGGCGAAACCAGAGAAAACGTGCCCTCACCAAGATTTGTTCGAGGTGGCTTTTTCTTAAGGAAAAAGCCACTTGGCGGAGTTGCTTTCGGAGTACAGCTACTCTGGTTTCGCTGTAGGCGATAGGCAGGATTTTGGCCCGGATGAGAGAATAGAAAGAAAGGACTTGAAATGGAGCTGTGGACGCGCGTGCGTCCCGCGATGCTCCCCAAGAACGAATGCCCACCGATCAAGCGCCAAGCGAAGTGAACGAGCTTAACGGGCCCGCGGAAGCCACTGCCGCGCAAACCAGCCTCGATTCGAGCGTACCGGCTGTGGACGAGGAGTTGCGCCCGGCTGAGTCCCAGGTGGTTAGCACTTCGCGCTGGATTGACTACGACACCCACGAGCTGCTGCAACTGATCAGCGATATGGAGGACGAACGGCGCTGGGCGCGTCTGCGCGAGGGCTTCTGGATTGCCATCTTCCTCCACCTGGCGTTGCTTTCGGCAGTGACCTGGATTCCCAAATATGTTTTCAAGATTCCGCCGGTAACTGACCGGAATAAGCTCAGGGAGCACAAGGATTTCACGTACCTGGATACGCCGTTCACGCTGCCGCCCAAGCCTATCGTGAAGCCGCTTCCGCAGCATCCCCTGATTGACGAAGAGACGATGGAGGCGATGAAGCGGGCGAATCCGCCTGCTCCGGAGCCCGCGCCGAAAGCTGAAGCGACGGCTCCGAAACCGCCCACCCCGCCCAGTGAGCAGTCGCAGCTGGAGGCGCCTCGCCCGGCAGCGGTGCCGGCCAAGCCCAGCTTTGCCCTGGGCTCGCAAAATCCCGCCGACCAGTTGCGCGAAGCCCTGAAGGGCGCATCGCGCGACCACGGCACGGGCACGGACAATTTGCCGGGCGGCAGGCTATCGATGCATCCGGGCGCGGGCACGGGCGGATTGGAGGTTCTGTCTGACACGCAGGGTGTGGACTTCAGCAGCTGGCTGGCGCGCTGGCATTGGGAGACTGAGCGGACATGGGATCCTCTGATTCCCGACGAGGTGAATGCGCCGATCTACAAATCGGGGATGGTAGCGATTCGCTTCAAGGTGCTGCCCAACGGGCGTCTGATGGACGGCAACATGATTCTGGAAGGCCGCAGCGGCGACGTGGCGCTGGACCGTGCGGCCTGGGGCGCTCTGACCGGCTCGAACTACCCGCCTCTGCCCAAGGATTTTCACGGGCCGTACCTGGAACTGCGGGCATGGTTCCTCTACAACATGGAGCCGCCGCGGTAGGGGAAGGCCGTTTCAATCGTCATCTTGCGGAAAGGCGAGATCGACGCTGCGGCCACCGTAAAGAATGCGCAGGATGCTCACCGAGTCCCCCTTCACGCGGAAAGCAATCGTGACCCTGCGCCGGAATCCCATTATCCGCAACCCCGGTCTCAAATCCGAACGCTCCGTTCCACGATTAGGCATCGTGCCCAAACTTAAGCAGGCCTTCTCGATCTGTTCCACATAACGCTGGGCATTGGTAAAGCCGAAGTGGTCCGCAAGATAGTCGAAGAGTCCGTGCAGATCGGCTTGAGCGCGGCGCGTAAATGCGACGCGGTACGTCATTGCCGGCCGGCGATTCTGTTGGCAACGTGCTTCCGAAGCTCCGTGAAGACCTCTTCAGCCGGAACTGCGCTGCCGGGGTCCGCATCCAGTTCGTCATAGGCCTGCACTACCTCCGTCCGCAGCCAGCGCTCCACGGCGGCATCTCGTTCTTCCAGCGCGCGCAGGCCGGCTCGGACGACCTCACTGGCCGAGGCGTAAGCTCCGGAATCCACTAACTGGTCAATATAGCGGCCTTGCTCACTGGGCAGGCTGACCGTCCGTTTTTCACAGAGTGTAGCGGACATGACAAATAGCTCCTTATGAAGAGTTTAGCACGAGTATGAAGAAATCATACCATAATAGGATGAATTTCGTTCTCTCGTTTTTTTCCTTGCTCCAGCGCGTTGCCATGCCGCCTATCCGACCGCAGCAATAGCAGGGCGAAGATGAGTCCCACCATGCCGAGACACGCAAACATGATCTGGGTCGCGGTATAAGTTCCGGTGACATCGCGGAGCATGCCATTCAGGGTGGGGAAGAGCGCGAGGCCCAGATTCTGGATGGCCGTCATCAGACCGAAGGCAGTGCCCACACGTTTCTCTTCCACCACGAGGGGAACCGAGGGCCACATGGCAGCGGGCACCAGTACAAAGGCGGCGCCGAGCACGACCATGCTGGGGATGGGATTCCAGTGGGTAATGCCCATGATGAGATGGGCGGGAATCAGCATAAGGGAGCCGACCACCATGAGCGTGGCGCGCTTGCCGATGCGGTCCACCAGGTCGCCGGCGAAGGGCGCGAAGACCATGGATGCAAAGATTACGATGCTGGTGATCCCCGGCGCTGTGCTGAACATGTGAATGAAGTTGTCGAATATCTGGGCCAGGAATCCGCCTGTGCCTGAGCTGACCTTGGGGAAGCCCCACTTGTCGTGGAACATGTCCGTGGCGAGGGCCGTGAAGGGAAAGATGGCGCTGTAGAAGGTGACGCAGAGAAGGGTTACGAACCAGAAGGATGAGTTGAACTTCCCGATATCGGAGAAGACAATCTTGTCGCCAGCGTCCGGCTTCGGAAGCTTGAGCACCTTCTCCCCATGGAGGTCCATGGCCCAGTAGACCAGGTTGCACAGCACGGAGAAGAAACAGAAGCCCGCCGCGGCCCAGAGAGCTATGCGGTAACTGCCGAAGTATTGGGAGATGAGCTCCTCGGTATTAAAGCTGAAGAGGGTCCCGACCCGGCTGATGGTGAGGGCGATGCCGAAAGCCAGGGCCATCTCCTTGCCCTTGAACCAGCGGCTGATGATGGCGCTCTGCACCACGATGAGGGATTCGGAACCCGCGCCGAAGATCAAACGTCCGGCGAAGAGCTCCCACGTGGAATGGGCGATGGCCACGATGGTTGCGCCCAGGAGGACGAGGCAGCAAAAGAGCAGGCTGGCCCGACGGGGTCCCAGCTTGTCGTAAAGCATGCCCCCGAAGAACACGATGAGGATGGCGGCCGCGGAGTATGCGGTGTAGAGATACCCGATGGTGCTGCGATTCAGATGCAATGCCTCGATGAGTGTGGTCTCGAGGGCGCCGATGCTGTCATAGGCGAAGTAGCTCCCCAGCACCAGCAAGCTGATGAACATCAGGATAGTGAAGCGGTAAGGGCGCTTCGATGGATGGAAGAATCCCAATGATTCATGAGTCTCAATATCGGAGGCGGGTGAACGGCGGGACGGTTCAGACATGAGGGCGATAATCCTCGGGGCGCGGCGGCGCGGGCAAATTTGAAGCGATAAAACGCAACATTTGAGGGTAACAGATGGGAGCGGGAATTGGGTGGAGATGGGGTCGAACCTCGGCGATTGTTTTCAAGCAATGTCGCCTGCGTGTATGTCCCAGATCCATGGCCGCAGCGGGATCACCACCAGAGTGTCTGCGCATGGAGCGCGCTGGATCAGCCCCAGAGATTCATCGTATTGACAGTCTTGCCCTGCAATTTCAAATAGTAGAAAAGCTGGCTTTTGTGCTTGTCCAGATGCTTGACCATTTGAAGAATATGCCAGCCCAGAACGAATGATGTGCCGGGAGCCCACGGAGCAGCGAGCTCTTTGCTGGCCAAATCGTTCTCGCCAGCTTGATCGATCATCTTGAGGGCGAGGGCCTTGTCCTCCGAAAGCAGCTTCCTGGCCTCCTCGACACTTTCAACCGCAGGCAGCTTCTCGGCGGGCGGCATCATCTCCTCCGGAGGCAAGTCTTCCATTTTTGTGCCAGCGGGAAGCCCCCAGTCGCCGGTTACGAATCCCCTGCAGCCTGGGCCACACCCATTTGTGATGTGCTTCAGGAGCTGGCCGACGGTCATCCAGTTGCAGCCGCTCTCCGGCTTCCAGTCAAGGCTATTCGCATCCACTTTGTCTGTAAGTTTTGCGGTGGTTGTATACGTTGATTCAATCTCGTTCTTCAAAAGTTGTGTCCAGTTCACACAGGTTCTCCTTCCACATGGTTTTTGCTGACGCGACGAGTGTATGCCGGAGGCCGATCAGGTTGTCAACCGCATTAATCCCCAGCGAGGGGAAAGCGTTCGCGGACTTCGTATCGTGCGCCTGCGGGCGAGAGGAAGCTTTCGTAGAGGAGGAACTCGCGGGCGACAAAGCGGGTGAAATTGGCCGGACGGCGGATTTTGGCTTTGAGTTGGTCGAGATTGTGACGGCCTTTGCTGCGCGCCAGCGTGATATGCGGCTGGAAGGGACGAGTCTCGGGGACGAAGCCGCAGGGCTGGGTGGCCGCGACGACGCGTTCATGAAGCAGGAGCAGCTCAGGCGTAAGGCGGATACCGGCAAAGAGAATTCCGGCGCGATCGAAGCAGCCAAGCTCCTCAAGGCAAACAGGAACCGGCGGCGCGTGCAGCGAACGCAGGCGAGCGACAACGCAGGCAAATTGTTCCGGGCTGGTGTTGCCTAGAAATTGCAGGGTGACGTGCCAAGAGACAGGCTCCGTCCAGCGGAGGCCGTCCGCGTTGGAGCGTAGCCGCGCCGAGGCCGCGCGGAGTTCGTCGATCACGGCTGAAGCCAGTGGGATTCCGATGAAGAGGCGCATGGCGATTACTTCGGCTCGGTGGCGCGCATGAACTCCGCCAGATAGTCCTTCCACACTGCGGCGGCCGTGTGGGTGCCGTGGCCACGCGTGGCGTCGGAGATGGGCAGAAGAATGAATCGCGCATGGGGCATGCGCTTGACCATTTTTTCCGCAATGCCAAGCTCGGGAGGGTTGATGTAGTCGTCGGCGGAGTTGATCCACAGCACCGGCACGGTAATGCGGTCGAGATTCGGGCTGGGGTCGTAGTTGCGGCTGGCGTTCCAATAAAAAATCAAATCGTTTGCGTCGGTGGAGGCCATAACGCGTTTCAGGTAAGCGCCGACATATTGCTCGGCGGCATCGCGCGTGGGCGCCATCTTCTGCATCTGCAGCGGGCTGGAGCTCATGATAAGGCCGATTTCGTTGGCGGTGCGCAGGCCCTGGACCGGCTCGGACTGGTACTCGCCATTCATCCATGCGGGGTCCTGCTTGACGGCCTGGATAGCCATGTAGCGCATCATGCGGTTGCGTCCCGCGATCTGCACCGGCAGGCAGGCAAAGGGCGCCAGGGCGTCGGCGAAGCCGGGATAGGTTTCGCCCCATACAAACGTCTGCATGCAGCCCATGGAGGTACCGAGAATAAGGCGCAGATGGTCGATCTTCATCTCGTCGAGCATCATCCGCTGGCTGCGCACCATGTCGTCGTAGTCGTAGGCGGGGAAGTGCGCGTGCAGGCCGTCAGAGGGCTTGGAGCTTTGGCCGTGGCCGATGTCGTCGGGCAGGATGAGGAAGTATTGCGTGATGTCGAGCGGCGCGCCGGGGCCGAAGAGCACGTTAGAGAAGAGCGGGTTCAGCAGGGAGCGGGCGTTGCCGCCGGTGCCATGCAGCAGGAGGATGGCGTTATCGACGTGTCCGGCGGCGTTGCGATGCGGCGTGCCGAGAGTGAGGTAGTGCAGCTTGAGCTGGGGAAGCGTTTCGCCGGTGCCAAAGCGGAAGTTGGGGAGAACGACGGTTCCGTCCACAGCGGGCCATGTGACGGTAGGCGAGGGCTGTGCGGAGGGCGTGACTGTTGCGGTAGGGGAACTCGTCTGGCTGAAGGCTGTGAGGCCAGAGAGAAGGGTGGCTGCAATCAAAATCCGGGTGATGCGGAGGGACATTCGTGGACTCCTATATGCGGGCGATTCGGATACAATCCACCTTCGCTTTTTTGCGAGGTATGTGTCAAGCGGGGCGTTTCCTTTGGCCGTAGGGCCGCGATAAAATCGATGCATCCCATGCGCATCCGCACAGCCGTTGCGCGGAGAAGAAAGGCTTCCCAAGATGAATAGTTATGCCAGCCGGGTTAGGCTTACCTCCGGCAATCGCACCTATACAATTTTCAGTTTGCCGGCGCTCAAGGCGCGCGGCTTCAATCTGAGCCGGCTGCCCTTCAGTTTGAAGATACTGCTGGAAAACCTGCTGCGCCGCGAGGATGGCGTGAACGTGACGGCCGCCGACATTGAGTTTCTGGCCAAATGGGATGCCAAGGCCGAGCCCAGCCGGGAGATTGCATACATGCCGGCGCGGGTGCTGATGCAGGATTTTACCGGAGTGCCGGCGGTGGTAGATCTGGCCGCGATGCGCGACGCGATTCATGTGTTGGGCGGCGATCCCGAGCGGGTGAATCCGCTGGTGCCGGCCGAGTTGGTGATTGACCACTCGGTGCAGGTGGATGAGTACGGCACGGCGTCGGCCTTTGACGCTAACACACTGCTGGAGTTTCAGCGCAACCGCGAGCGCTATGCGTTTTTGAAGTGGGGACAGACGGCGTTTCGGAATTTCAGCGCGGTCCCTCCAGGGATGGGCATCTGCCACCAAGTGAATCTGGAATACCTGGCGCGGGTTGTTTTTACGACGGAGTTTGATGGCGAGCTGATCGCCTATCCCGACACGCTGGTGGGCACCGACTCGCACACCACCATGATCAACGGCCTGGGCGTGCTGGGCTGGGGCGTGGGCGGCATCGAGGCCGAGGCGGCGATGCTGGGGCAGGCTGTGTCCATGCTGGTGCCGCAGGTGGTGGGTTTCAGGCTTCTCGGTAAACTGCGCGAGGGCGCTACGGCGACTGACCTGGTGCTGACTGTAACCCAGTCGCTGCGCAAGCTGGGCGTAGTGGGCAAGTTTGTTGAGTTTTACGGGCCGGGCGTGGCGGAGCTGCCGCTGGCCGACCGGGCGACCATCAGCAATATGGCGCCCGAGTATGGGGCGACCTGCGGAATCTTCCCGGTGGATGAAGAGACGCTGCGCTATTTGAGACTGACGGGGCGCAGCGAGGAGCAGATTGCGCTGGTTGAGGCTTACTACAAAGCGCAGGAGATGTTTCACACAGCGGATTCGCCCGAGGCCGAGTACACGCAGACTCTGGATCTTGACCTGGCGGACGTCGAACCTTGCGTTGCCGGCCCGAAGCGCCCGCAGGACCGCGTGCTTTTGCGGGATGTGCCCGCCTTGTTTGCGGAAGAACTCCCAAGCTTGCTTTCGCCCACGGTTAAGCTGCTGGGTACGCGTACAGCTGCTGAGTGGAAGCGGGGAGCGGTTGCGGACGCAGTTGTCATGGCGAAGGCGCCGATGCATGTGCCGACGACGGTGAAGGAACGGTTTGGCGTCGATCCAGACGCATATCTCGATCACGGCTCGGTGGTGATTGCGGCGATTACCAGTTGTACTAACACCTCGAACCCTTCGGTGATGGTGGCGGCGGGAATTCTGGCGAAGAAGGCGGTGGAGAAAGGGCTCTCTGTGCCGCCGTGGGTGAAGACCTCGCTGGCGCCGGGCTCGCGGGTAGTGACGGATTACTACGCCAAGGCGGGCCTGCTGCCGTATCTGGAAAAGCTGCGCTTCAACGTGGTGGGTTACGGATGCACCACCTGCATCGGTAATTCCGGACCGCTGCCTGCCGATGTCAAGCAAAGTATTGACAAGCATGGGCTGGTGGCGGTCAGCGTGTTGAGCGGCAATCGCAACTTCGAGGGCCGCGTGAATGTAGATGTGCGGGCCAACTATCTGATGAGTCCGCCGCTGGTGGTGGCCTACGCGCTGGCCGGAAGGATAGGACATAACTTCGAGACAGACGCGCTGGGCGTGGATGGAGCTGGGAAGCCGGTTTTTCTCAAGGACATTTGGCCGACGCAGGCCGAAGTGGCTGAGGCGATTGAGAAGGGATTATCCAGCGAGAGCTTCCGCAAGGAGTATGCGACGGTCTCAAAGGGCGACGCCAACTGGCAGGGGCTGAAGTTCCCCACCGGCGAAGTCTACCAGTGGGAGCCGGATTCTACTTACATTCGCAAAGCGCCGTACTTCGACGGCATCACGAAGACGCCGGCGCCTGTAACTGACATTCTGGGCGCGCGGGCGCTGGCGGTGCTGGGCGACTCGGTGACTACTGACCACATTTCTCCTGCGGGCAACATCAAGGCCAACGGACCGGCGGGAAAATATCTGGCGGCTCACGGCGTGAAGCCAGCGGAGTTCAATAGCTACGGATCGCGGCGCGGGAATCATGAGGTGATGGTGCGCGGCACCTTTGCCAACGTGCGGCTGCGCAACCGGCTCGCTCCGGGGACAGAAGGCGGTGTGACGCGCCTGTTGCCCGAGGGCGAGCAGATGTCCATCTACGACGCCAGCGTGAAGTACGCCGAACGCGGAGTGCCGCTGGTGATTCTGGCGGGGAAGGAGTACGGGGCAGGCTCGTCGCGCGACTGGGCAGCCAAGGGACCGAAGCTGCTGGGAGTGCGCGCGGTGATTGCAGAAAGCTTTGAACGGATTCACCGCTCGAATCTGGTGGGGATGGGGATTTTGCCGTTGCAGTTTACCGAGGGGCAGAATGCGGAGTCGTTCGGGCTAACGGGCGAGGAGATTTACGATTTTCCGGGCTTGACGGCATTGCTTGCTCACCGAATGGAAAACGGCCACACGCTCACAGTGAAGGCTGCCGCGGCCGATGGAACGATGAAGGAGTTTGACGCCAAAGTCCGCATCGATACGCCGCAGGAAATCGAGTACTACAAGCACGGCGGAATTTTGCAGTATGTTTTGCGGCAGTTGGCGGGGAAGTAGGCGGCTGTCGCTCCCACTTGGTGATCGACATGCGTTCGGTGACATAGAGAATCATCCGGCTCTGTTGAGAAGAACACTCAAAAGAGCCGGTCCATGGACCATCAACAGGCCCTAGATTCTGTCATATCCTAGCGGTTTTCATCCTGTTCAGCGAGCAAATCCCCTAGCCGATCCAACCGGCGTTCCCAAATTGAGCGGCGATCGCGGATCCATTGCTCCATCGCGTCGAGCCCGGAGGGTTCAATGCGGCAGGTTCGCACCCGGCCCACCTTCTCGGTTTGCACGAGCCCGCTTTCCTCCAAGACCTGCAAGTGTTGAACCACCGCGGCCAGGGTCATGTCGAAGGGCTCTGCCATCCGCGACACCGACATGGGGCCTTGGCTCAGCTTCTCCATCATCGCCCGGCGCGTAGGATCGCCGAGAGCGCGGAAGATACGGTCGATATTGGGTTTCTTTTTCATGGCCCACACCTTCTCGCGCCGCTCCGCGATTAGTTCTCAAGCACTCTGGCCAACTTGTCAAGTAGCCCGCGCCATCCGGCTTCCCGCATGTCGGGGCCATCGGAGCCCTCCAGGAACGCGCTTTGAAATGTGAGGATCAGGTCGGTGCCCTTCTCGGACGGCATGAGCTCAACCGTGCCCAGAGAGACCGAGATGCACTTGTTTGCCACGGCCATGGTCGAGGTGAAGATGATACGGCGGTTCGGGACGATATCCCGATAGATGTTCTCGCTTTTGAGCGAGAGACCCGTCAGCGGATGGCCTTCTTTGAAGCCGCCCATGGCGTAATGTTCCCTGCCTCCAACGCGGAAGTCCTGCTCATAGCTTTCGACCTCATAATGTTTACCTTCAACATACCAACGGCGTTTCTGGGCAGGATCGGCGAAGGCGGCGAATACGCGCTCCGGCTTGACGGGGTAGCTGCGCTCGACGACAAACGTGTTGTGGATTACGGGTTGATTGTCCATGTATTTCTCTCCTCCAAGGGGAAATTGTCAAGTACATACTTAAGTATTAACCGACCTCGATTATTTGTCAAGTAAAAACTTAAGTATTTTTCTGAATCACTGCCTCTGCTCGACAAAAAGACGCGCTTGCCCTACTTGTGTTCGCCGATTACGTGCAGGCGGAGGAAGTTGGTTGAGCCGGACCGTGTGCGCGTGCCGGCGACGATGGCGATGACCTCGCGGGGCTTGACGTATCCGTCTTGCTCCAGCAGGCTCTCGGCGCACTCGACCATGGCCTCGTTAGAGTTGATCTTAGGGCAGAGGATGGGGGTTGTGCCCCACAGCAGGTTGAGGCGATTGATGGTGACCTCAACCGGGCTGAATGCGTAGATGGGCGCCGAGGGGTGATATTTGGAAAGCTTGCGCGCGGTCGATCCCGATTCGGTGAACAAGGCGATAGCACGCAGGTCCAGATCGTCGGCGGCGTGCGCGGCGGCCTCGCATATGGTTTCGGCGATGGAGAGGTGAGATCTGCGCTGTTTGCGGCGGTCGGAGAACTCCGCCTCTTTGATGTTGCGCTCGGCATCTATGACGATGCGGGCCATCATGGAAACGGCCTCGACCGGGTACTTGCCCACGGCAGACTCGCCGCTGAGCATGACGGCGTCAGTGCCATCATAGACGGCATTGGCCACGTCGGAGACCTCGGCGCGCGTGGGGCGCGGGTTCTCGATCATCGACTCCAGCATCTGCGTGGCGGTGATAACGGGCTTGCGGAGCTCTGCGGCGCGGCGGATGATGCGCTTCTGGATGGCAGGCACCTGCTCCGGCGGAAGCTCGACGCCCAGGTCGCCGCGAGCCACCATGATGGCGTCGGCGGCGGCGAAGATAGCGTCCAGGTGCTCCAGGGCCTGGGGTTTTTCCAGCTTGGCGATGATCCAGGTTTCGCCGCCCAGGGCTGCAACGCGATTGCGTACGAGGCTAACGTCTTCGGCGGTGCGAACAAAGGAAACGGCGATGGCGTCAACGCCGTTCTTAAGAGCGAATTCCAGGTCGTCGGCATCTTTTTCCGTCAGCGAGGGCGTGCGCACCGGAATGCCGGGCAGGTTGATGCCCTTGTGCTCGCCCAACACGCCGCCATTGACGATCTCGCAGACGACATCGCCATCCGAAACTTCTTGAACACGCAGCTCGATAAGGCCGTCGGAGAGCAGAATGCGTGAGCCTTGCTCGACGTTTTCCGCCAGAGTTTTGAAGGTGGTGCCCACCAGGGCAGCGGTGCCCGGAACATCACGCGGAGTGATGGTCAACTGCTGGCCGGCTTTGAGCAGCACGGGTTGGTGGTCTGTCAGCGTGGAGGTGCGAATCTTGGGGCCTTGCAGGTCGCCCAGGATACAGAGTGACTTGCGCTCCTCACGGCTGACCTTGCGGATCATCTTGATCAGCGCCAGCTTCTCCTCTTGTGTGCCGTGGGAAAAGTTCAACCGAACCACATCCACGCCTGCGCGCACCAGATCCCGGAAGACGGGTTCCGTGTTGGAGGCCGGCCCGAGCGTGGCAACGATCTTGGCGCGGCGCTGGGAGGAAGAATCGATCAGGCTATGTGGCGCGAACGACATGAGGATACTCCAGGGTAAGTTCAGAGGGCCAGGAACCGGATTTGTGCGCTACCGGATACATCGCACGCCCCGATAGTGCCGCAATCCCCTTAGCTCTATTATGTGGGAAATGCAGTAAAGGGCCGGTGAAAATGGCTACTGTTCAGAGCAATTCATCTGAAAGTTCTATGAAGCGGAAGCCCGTTCCTGCCGTTCCCGAAAAAGGACGCCATTCAGCTCCGCGCCCAGCAGCGCGCTGAACGAGGTAATGTAGAGCCAGATCAAAGTGGCGATGCCGGCGCCAAAGGGGCCGTAGAACATGGAGTAGTTGGCGATTCGCGTGACGTACCAGCCGAAGAGCAACGTGGCCGGGAACCAGACGAGCGTGGCAGCCAGGGCTCCATAGCCTACCCAGGCCCAGTGCTCCTTGCGTTTGGTGCCGAAGTGGTAGAGGGCGCCCAGGACGCTGATACTGGTGAGCAGCGCAACGGCCCAACGAACCATGCGCCAGAAGAACAGCACCACGTGCTTCAACTCGTGGCCGGCGTTGTCAATCATCCACAACTCAAACTGGCGACCGAAGACAAGCACCAGGGTGGCCAGTGAGAGCGGAATCAGAACGATGAGCACCAGCAACAGAGCCCTGCGACGCCGTTGCCAGAAGCCCCAATCGTCGAACGGGAGTTCATATGCGCGGCGAAAGCCCTCCATCAGCGACAGCATCATCCCGAGGCCGGCAAAGACCGACAGACCCGCGGCGGAGAAAATCAACTGGACAGAGTAGAGCTTGTGGGCCTCCATCGCGGAGCGCAACAGAGACATCGAGTCGTCGGGCAGGAACTGCTCAAAGGCGCCGCGCACCTCGCCCACCAGCGAGGTTCCTTCCGGTACCTGAGCCAGCAGCGCGGTAAGAACAACCAGCGCCGGAAATAGGGCCAGCATACCCGAATAAGCGACAGCCTTGGCCGAGTTGAGCACGTCGTGCTCCAGCGCCAGCCAGAGGGCTTTCCGGAAGCTGCGAATCGATGAGGCCATAGGAGTCTCAGGCAAGAGTAGAACATGAGGCCGCCTTTTGCGAAGAGGGCCAATATGTACCCACATGATTTGACGGCGAATTCAAAGGAGAATCGTACAACACCTAATCCTTTAAAGCTGTCGGTGTAGTTTCTTGTGTCTCAGTGGCTGCCGAGGGCAACGAGCTATACCAATCAATCTTGCGGGTAAAGTACATGGCTGCCGCAACCGCAAGGAAGCTGGCAATTGCGCCTACCAGCAAGGCATTATCCTCCAGGCTCAAGAGCAGGTAGATGAGCGCATAGAGCAAGCTGAAACAAAACAACGCGCGAAAGCCTTGCAGGCGGCTCGAGAAGATCCAGCCCGCATTGGCGGCAAGCAAAATCACCGTAGCCGCGCCGGCGACAAGGAAGCCCCAATCGAAGCCAATTCGCTCGGCAAAAGAGAGCAGCAGCAGATAGAAGATAATCTGCGCACAGCCAACCAGAATGTACTGAGCAGGATGAACGCGCTTGCCGGTTGTCACCTCAAAAACAAAGTAGGAGAGAAACAGCAAGCCCAGGAAAAGGAGCACGTATTTAAGTGACCGGTTGACCGATTGATAGGGATCGGCAAGTTCGACGAAAGAGACGCCCAAAGCCTTGGCATCGAGACCGGCAATCATATTACTCCGCCCCTCGGCGCGCACGCCGCGAGCGATAAAGGGCACAGACCACTCAGCAGAAAAGCCCTGCCTGGAGATGGTTCGATTCACAGGTAAGAAACCGCCATCAAAACTGGGATTGGGCCAGTCGCCCTCGATCGCGAGATGCGTGGTTTTGCCATAGACAAGAACAGCGATTCGTTGCGCGCCGGAAAAGCGCAGAGCGGAAGTTACTTTGAATTGGGCGTTTGGCTGGACGGCTTCGGAGACATTTGCGCTGAAAAACGTCAGCCCACTACGCTGACCTGGGTAATCGCCGACGGAGATATCCTCGACGTTTTCCGCCGGAACCAAAGTGGCCGTTTTGCCATTCATGGATAACGTCGCATCAGCCAGCGCCCCGCGAGGGTCGCTGACTCCCACCACGATTTCGGCACGGTTCCAGTCGAGGATGGCGCCAGCAGGAGCCGCAGACGGCACACCCGCCAGGTCGAATGTCGCGTTCAGGCTCAACTCAGCCTGGAAGACGGGAACCTTAAAGAGCGAGCGGTGCCGCTCCTCGGTGTGGGTCTTGACTGTGGCTTCGGCCTGCGCCGGAAAGACAACATAGACGCCGTGTTCGGGAATGTTGTTCACTACGGTTGCGCCGCTGACGGTCTGCAATGGCACTTTGTAAGGGATGATTATCGTGGGTCCAAGAAAGCTTTGCCTGCCGCCCACAAGACCGCTGATTTCGTCTGTTACTTCTTTGGCCCGCAGTGTCCGTTCTTCGACCAATCCGTTGACAAACAAAGCCGGAATCGTCATCAACACGGCCAGTCCGCAAACCACGATCAGCTTCACACCCATCGACCGGGGACTTAACCTGGCTTTCATATTCGCTTGCACTCCGGAAGTATCGCTCACGTTTGCTCCTTGCTTCACCCCAAGCTATCCACTATAAAACGTCAAGGTCCTCAATTCATGAATATTTTGATGCAGGCCTTCTCTTCAAGCAGAGTACCCTGCCGGGCAGGTACACTGTTTGCGTACAGGAGGTTTTTTTATGCAGACCAGGATTCAGGGCACCACCATGCCCGTACTCGATGTGCAGCTTGAACCGGACGAGAGCGTGTTTTCAGAGAGCGGCGAGCTCTCCTGGATGACCGCTTCGATCCAGATGACCACCCACACGCAGATGGGCGGGGGCGGGAGTTTGTTTATGACGGAGTACCGCGCCTCCGGGGCTGCCGGAGTGGTGTCGTTTGCCACCAAGGTGCCGGGCCACATTGTGCCGGTCGAGGTAGCGCCCGGCAATGAGTACATGGTCCACAGGCACGGGTTTCTGTGCGCCACGACGCAGGTGACGATTGGGGTGGGCTTCCAGCAGTCGCTGGGGGCGGGCATCTTTGGCGGCAACGGGTTCCTGCTGCAAAAGGTGGGCGGACAGGGAACGGCGTGGCTGGAGCTATCGGGCGAGCTGATCGAGAAGAAACTGGCTCCGGGCGAGGTGCTGAGGGTGCATCCGGGGCATGTGGGCGCGTTTCAGGCATCGGTGGGATTCCAGATCACCACGGTTCCGGGGATCAAAAACATGATCTTCGGCGGCGATGGCATCTTTCTGGCCGTGCTACAAGGGCCGGGAACGGTCTGGCTACAGACGCTGCCGATTTCGCGGCTGGCGCACCAGATTGCCGAGTACCTGCCGCGCGTCGAGAGCCGGCAAGCGGGACCGGCCGTGGGCGGCGCGATAGTGGGCGGAATCTTGGGGTCGATGCTGGGCGGGGACAAGTAGGCCGTACCGGACAATGAACTTTCTGGCCGGAAGCCTGCTTGACACCGAATTAGAGCGAAACCAGAGTAAACGTGCCCTTGCCGAGAGTGTTCGATGTGGCTTTTTCTTAAGGAAAAAGCCACTCAGCGGGATTGCTTCCAGATATAGCTACTCTGATTTCGCTATCGCCGAACGCACTGCCGGTGCCGTATACTCCGGCTGTAGCGGAACCAGAGTTGATGTACCTCGAAACCGCAGAACTCAAGTCGATGCGACCATCAGGGAGTGGCGACCCTGCACGAAGCTCAACAGGACACAGTGACTCTGGTTCCGCTCTAGCAGGAATTCCGCGCATGACTGAGCCCTCCAATAATCCGCGCACTCTTCGCCGCGACATCGTCTTCGCCTTCGCCCTTGCCCTGGCCTGCTACCTGGCCTGGCTGATTCGCGATGTGCTCATGCTGCTCTATGTCAGCGCGCTCTTTGCCGTTGTGCTCAGCCCCTTGGTGCGCTGGACCTCCCGCCTCCACATCGGCCGTTGGCAACCATTCAAGGGCTCAGCCGTTTTTATCCTCCTGCTCGTTGCAGCTGGAGCGATAACCGCCTTCGGGTTCCTCGCTCTGCCTCCGGTCATCAGCGACCTTCAGGGGTTAGCCCGGGAAATGCCAACACGGTTACCCTTACTTTTAGAGAAACTCAAGGCTATTCCGCTGACTCAACACCTGGATACCGCTAATATTAGTACCCGGCTTCAGGATTATGTGAGCCAGGCAGCCACTTTTCTACTGCTTTCTCTCAGTAACTGGGCGGGCAAGCTATTCGATTTGATCTTGGGCTTTATCCTTACCATTTATTTCATTCTGGAAGGCGACCAAGCTTACCGGTGGTTTCTTTCATTATTTCCACAGGAAAGCCGCGAACGTCTCGACAAGACCCTCCGGCGGGCGGAGATTCGCATGGACAAATGGCTGCTTGGTCAAGGGAGCCTGATGCTCATCCTGGGAGTGACAAGTACGATTGTTTATCTTTCGCTTCAGGTTCGCTATGCATATGCTCTGGGCGTGCTGACGGGGTTGTTCAACATCATCCCCGTGTTGGGCGCTGCGGTCTGCATCGCGCTTGCGCTGCTGGTGGCAGCTATTGACTCGTGGGGCCGGGTACTTGGCATTGCTATCTTTTACGTGATCTATCTACTGGTGGAAAACTACTATCTCACTCCGCGCATTATGAAGAACAGGGTGGGCCTGCCCGGCCTTGCGATCCTCATTGCCCTGGTGCTCGGCTCTACGCTTGGAGGCGTTCTCGGAGCCATGGTCTCGGTCCCCACGGCTGTGCTGGTGGCCGTACTCCTTGACGAATATTTCGTCCATAAGGAAGCTGTCTGACCTTACCTGACTCCCGGCGCGTTGAGCCTGGTGGGTTCCTGTCTTTGCGGCAGTAACATGCCGCAAGGATGACGCACCGTAGTCTTTCGGTGGCTCTCTCTACCTTGATGCCTGCATAGCGGCGCTTACCACTGCCTTCATCACGCCGCAACTGGAAATGAAATGGACCAGGTTTCCGGTGAGCGATTGCCGGGGCACGGAATCGAGAGCTCCACCCCACGGACGAAGACCTGTCCCTTCACCCCAGCGAGCAATAATCGCTCGCCGGGGACCCCGAATCCGTGGGGACCCCGGCCCTGGGATGGGCCGCTGCACGGTTTCCGCCATTTTGAGTTCGCCGGTTCCCTGCGCGTCGAGGATGAGAGCGGTGAGCTTGCGAGCCAGGTCGAGCGGGAAGCTCTCAGCGACGAAGACCAGCTTGCCGCGGGTGGTGATGACAACCGGGCCTTCGCTGGTGGAGTAGACCTGCTCCTCATCGCCTGATCTGCCGGTGGTAAAGTCCGCCGAGAGCAGCTCCTTGACGCCGGAGTACTTGCGGCCCAGCTCATCGGCATAGATGTGTGCAAAGGCCTGTGCAGAGGCGGAATTCTTCCAAACCGAAAGATAAAAGAGGGCGATGGAGTCTGTTTTGGACTGCTCTTCTGGGGTCCCCACGGACGGGTCCTTGTCCGTGGGGTGGTCAGCTGGCGTTTTGGCGCTGAGCCGCTGGCCGGCCCAATAGAGGCCGCCGTCCCATGCCGGGGTCAGGTTGCCGGCTGCCTGCTCTCCACCGAAGAGTTCGGTGAGAATGCGCACGTCGAGCTGGCCGACCTGGCCGATATCGTAAGGCTTGTAGAGCTTGTCTAGCAGCGGATGAATGTTGGGCAGAAGGGGCACGGCGGGCACGTGCCGCTTTTCGTATTCGCGCGGGTTGATGATCTCCCAACTGGAGGTAGGCGGGCGGTCCATGGTCCCGGCAAAGGCTGCCGCCTGGCCCTGGTCCATCCACACATCCTGCTCAAAGCTGAGGCCATCGCGATAGGGAAACATCATCGATTCAGAGAGCAGCAGCGGCGCGCGCGCCAGCACGGGTGAATCTTCCGAGGCAGCCATATGCTGCCTGACGAAGTCCATCACCTCCGGGTCTTTGATGAGGCTCTTGCCCATCGGCTTGAGGATGTAATCCATCATGACTGCCGTGGCCTGACCCTCGATGACAGCTTCGCGCGCCGTGTCCATCTCGTCTCTGGCCAGGTGGTCGGTGTCGTCGGAAGATTTGAGCGAGACATCGTCGGGGGTCTGGTTGTTCCACTTTTCCAGGTCGGAGTGCTGATCCTGCAGGGCATGGGTCAGTTCGTGGGCCAGCACCGGCTTCTGTTCCTCGATGTTTACCCAGTCCAGCATGTAAACGGTTTTGGTTTTGGAATCGTAATAGGCCTCGATCTGCTCCTTGAGCAGCGCCAGCAGAAAGGGCTTGAGGGCGAAGTCGCGGTCCAGCAGGCCGAACTTCTTGAGCACGATTTCACTGCGCTGCAATCGTTTGGCGCTCTCGTCTTCCTCGAACTTCTGTTTGAGGTAACTTTCGACGGTGGCGCGGGAGGTGATCTGGCGCTTGACGGTGCTCTTGATAGGCAGGCCGGTTTCGTCGGAGGAGAACTTGATCAGTTCATCGACGAGCGATAAGAGCTGACGCTCCTGCTCGGGGGTAATCTTGCCGTCAGCCTGCGGTGGAGCGACTTGTGCCTGCGGTGCGACCACCTGCGGTGGGGCCAACTGCGCCTGCGGCGCGATAGCCGTCCCAAGACACATTGCCGCCGCCAATGCCCATCCGCGAACCATTCTTTGCTGCTTGCTCATCGATACTCCCTATCTTCTTTCAAGGCTATAATCAGGATGCGGCCTGGCGCGAGATTTCTGCAGAAAAAACTGGGCTTGAACCGGCAAAAAGATCCCCTATGACGGAAACCGACCTCTCTTTGGCAACTCCACTTGCAAGATTGCTGGCTCCAAACGCCACGGGGCCGGAGCTTGTGGCCTATCGCGGTGTCTTGACACTACGGGAGTTTGACGCGCCGGGAAGGGAAACAGCAGCGCTGATCTCCGGAGCCGCGGTGCACGACCTGGGCTGGCTGCGGAGGGTGGCTGTGCGAGGCGAAGACCGCTTCCGCTGGCTCAGCGGCATGGTCACCAACACAGTGAACGAGTTGGGCGAGAATGCTGGCGCATGGAACCTGGTGCTCAACGCTCAGGGGCGCATCCAGGGCGACATCCACGTTTGGCGCGAAGGCGACTCGCTTACTCTGACGATTGCCGCCGATCAGTATAACCGGCTACTGGCCCACCTGGAGCGCTACATCATCATGGACGATGTGGAGTTGGCGCCGTTGAGCCCAATATCAAGTCAGGACGCGAACGGAGAGTTGACCGAGGATTCGGCGCTGGGGTTTGCCGGTCCGTTGGCTGCTGGCGTGCTAGCGCGGCTGGGCCTGCCCACGCCTGAGCCCATGACCAACGCGCGCGCTGCCTGGAATGGCCCAGACGGGAATGGCTCCACAGTGCTGGTTGTTCGCGGATACGGCGTGCTGGCGCCGCATTACGAGCTTTGGGTGCGGGCGCAGCAGATTCCCGCTCTGTGGCGGGCGCTGACTGAGGCCGGCGCAATCCCTGTGGGAGCGGCCACGCTGGAGGCCTTTCGCATCGCGGAGGGGATCCCAGCTTATGGCATCGATATTGCCGAGCGCGACCTGCCCCAGGAGGCCGTGCCGCAGGCGCGGGCATTGAATTTTAATAAGGGCTGTTACCTGGGCCAGGAGATCGTGGAACGCATCCGTTCCCGCGGCAGCGTTCACCGGCACCTGCGGCAACTGGAGTTGCATGGACACCTTCCGGCTGCTGGAAGCGAGCTGACCCTGGAAGGCGGAGCAATTGCCGGACAGATTACCAGCGCAGCGGAGTTGCAAATGCCAACTGGAATCCGCGTCTTCGCCCTGGGCATGATTCGCGGCGGGGCCGAGTTTCACAATCAGCCTTTAACCTACAATGCAGGGACAGCCACGGGTACTGCACACATTCTGGCCGCGCCGCGCGTGATGAAAGCGGGCTAGCGAGTCACAAAATCAGATAGGAAACGGATAACCATGAGCGATAAACCGAAGTTTGAAGTCATTGACCGCCGCAAGATCAAGGCGGAAGAAGAGCATGAAGGTCAGCGGCAGCCGGCGCCTCCGGCAGAGAGCGCGCCGCCGCAGCCGGCGTCTGGGGGCGGACCGAGGCTGGTCGTCAACGAGTCGAAGTCCGAGGCTCGGCGGGGGCCAGCGCCCTCCACAACTTCTAAGGATGCGCCGGTGACTGAAGCAGAGATGCCTACCCCGCCCACGGCTCAGGAGAGCCGCGAGCAAAAAAAGGCTTACGACGCGTCTGCGCAGCGGCTTGAAGACATGGTGCGGGCGCAGAACCCCGCCGTGGGCGCGCCGCCGCAGGTCAGCTTCGAACACCTGGTGCAGCAGTTTTACGTCTCCGCGATGATTCAGATGGGGGCGGGCGCGCAGGAGGGACAACGACCGAGGGTGGACATCCTGGGCGCGCGCACAACCATCGATTTGCTGGGGATTCTGGCGGAGAAGACCAAGGGGAACCTCACCGAGGCAGAGGATAAAATCCTGCAGACGGTTCTCTTTGAGGTGCGGATGGCCTTTCTGGAATTGACCAACATGATCACCGCGCAGGGCATACAGCCGCCGCCACCTCCCAAGAAGGCTTAGCAATGTGCCCCATCCTTGGCACGTTCTTGTATTTGTGCCAAGGGTGGGATACCACAAACCCCAATCAGCCTCATATTTCAGGAGCGCATGGAAGGTCTGCTCACATTTCTGGGGACAGGAACCTCGATGGGAGTTCCCACGCTGGGGTGCGATTGCGTGGTGTGCACCTCGGACGACCCGCACGACCGCAGGCTCAGGCCCTCGATTCTGTTGCGCTGGAACGAGCCCGGCCAGGGGGACGGGAGCGAGCGTGTGGTGGTGTTCGACACTGGCCCGGACTTTCGCGAACAGGCCTTGCGCAATGGCCTCACCCGCGTGGACGCGGTCTTTTACACCCACTCCCATGCCGACCACATTCTGGGCATGGACGACCTGCGCCCGTTCAGCTTTGCGGCCTTCCACAAGGGCGGGCCGATTCCGCTCTATGCCTCGCCGGAGACAGCCGAGGCGCTGGAGCGCATCTACGAGTACACCTTTTCTCCACAAGCAACATATCCCACACGCGCGCGGGTCGAACTGCGCCCGCTGGCCGAGCGGACTATGGTTCATGGCATCGAGTTTCTGCGCGTGCCGGTGCAGCATGGGGAGATGGAGATTGCCGGTTTTCGCTTTGGCCGCGCCGCGTATCTTACCGATGTAAGCTCCATCCCCGAATCGAGCTTCGCGCTGCTTGAAGGGCTGGACCATCTGGTTGTTTCCGCGCTGCGCCACAAACCGCACCCCAGCCATGCAACCGTGGAGCAGGCCGTCGGTTGGGCAAGGCGCATTGGCGCGCGCCAGACCTGGCTCACGCACATCTCCCACGACCTGGGCCACGAGCAAACCAACCGCACGCTGCCGGATGGCATCCGGCTGGCCTATGACGGCCTTAGCCTGCCGGTGAACTTGGGGACAGCGAATTGATGACCGAAAATATGACTTCTGTTTTTCATTCAATCGCCGAGATTCCGGCTGGCTATGGCCCCAGCGTGGCTGCGATAGGCAACTTCGACGGCGTGCACCTGGGCCACCAGGAGATTCTGTCGGCGGTGGTGCGCGAAGCCCGTGAACAGGTCGCGCAATCGTTGCGCGCGCGGGCCGTAGCCATCACCTTCGACCCTCATCCGGAGCAGTTTCTGCGCCCCTCGTCCGCGCTGCGGCTGCTCACGCCGATTGAGGAGCGGCTGAGGCTGCTGGCCCTTACCGGCATCGATGCCGTCGTCGTCCTGCCCTTCGATGCGGCGCTTGCCTCTCTGACCGCGCGGGAGTTTGTGCGCAGGATTCTGGTGGATACTCTCGCTGTTCGCAGCCTGCATGAGGGCGGCAATTTCCGCTTTGGACATCGCGCCGAGGCCGGTGTGGCCGAGCTCAAAGATTTTGGCGCGGAGTTCGGCTTTGCTGTCCACGTCCATTTGCCGGTGCATACACGCGGGCTGGAGGTTTCGAGTTCGGCTATCCGCGAGCGCGTGGCTTCGGGCGATATGACCCGTGCGCGCTGGATGCTGGGCCGCCCTTTCGAGATTCGCTCCACGCGGGCCCGCGGGCGCGGCATCGGCGCGCGTCTGCTGGTGCCCACGGTGAACTTGGCGCCCTACGATGGGCAACTCCCAGCATTCGGTGTTTATGTCACGCGGCTCACGGTAGGCGGACGCAGATTTCAGGCGGTCACCAATGTGGGCAACCGGCCCACCTTTGGCGTTGCATCCTTTGCCGTCGAGTCGCACATTCTCAACTTCTCGCCCATCGATCTCGACGATCAGACGCCTATTGAACTTGAGTTCCTGCTCCACCTGCGCGGCGAGCAGGAGTGGCCCACGCCGGAAGCGTTGAAGGCGCAGATCTTGAAGGATGTGGTACGCGCGAAGCGATACTTCCGGGTGGCGCGTTGATGACGTATTCGGGGCGAGGACCAGTGGGCATGTGCCTTATTTAACTCTGCTCATTGTTTTCTCAAATTCCTCGACAAGCTGTCGATGTGTATTGGAATCTGTGGGAGTAAGCACATAGTACATATTTTCTTTCGGATCCGATCCAGTGCGTGGTTCAATGGTGAGCATCTTAGGAACCAGTGAATAAAGATCTGTATTCGGTATGTACCTTACCTGAAAAGAAAGATTCGACAGATAGATTTCGGCAGCAGATGAATCGTCGGGTTTCAGGATATCTGTCTTCGATCTGAGAAAGTTCATGAATTCGGGCGCAATAAGGCGTTCGTATGGAACCGATAGCTTGACGGCGCTTTGTGTCTGATACGTAGTTGTGTATAGCTTCGGATTTTCCATGCGACGTTTAGAATCAATCTCGGTCAGAAACTTACGCAGAACTTCATAAGAATTGCTGAGATCAGCATGATCTCCCACGACCGTTAAATTGATAGAGACAGTGTCAATTACTAATTGCTGGATCACCACGCCATTTACATCTCCCATGCCAGCAATCAATTGAAATTGGTTGATGTCTGCGCCAATCTGCATGCCCTGAAAGGAAAACATCGTCTCAAGAGCCTTTTTATTCGACCTCATAAGAAGGTTCGCGAGAGGTAGTGTGTTGGGTGCGAAAAGATACCGCGCCATGCTGACCATGTCAACAAAATCAAGCATACTGACGCTCCTTATCTTGTGCCTGTTCGTATTCCGAAAGCATATTCTGATTAGGCCAAGGCGGTTGTTGGCGACTAGGCACTAAACGGAGGTTCGACTGAGTCGGTTTAGCTTTTTCTGATACACAAGGAACCGAATAAAAGCCTTCCATGTACTGATATGCAGGTTGCTGCACAAAGAACATGGGTTGTTCCTTTCGAGTATGCCTGCCAGACAGGACATTGCTGACAAAGCTATTTAGGCTGACTCCTTCAGCCTCCGCCTCATTGGCTAATTCTCGATGCAGGCTTTTCGGAATACGAAGCACAAATTTTCCGCTGTATTGAGGCGCCTCTTGAGGTTCGGGAACCTCAAGGCCAGTTGCCAAGCGGCTTTCAATCCACAGCTCTCTGGATATATCCAGAGAAGACAAGGCTTCTTGCGCGGTTTCTCCATCAGCTATGCAGCCAGGTAGTTCAGGATGTTCCGCGATCCAATAGCCATCCGGATCGTATTGCAGAGAAATACGGTAATTCTTGTTCATGGAATTCTCAGCTTCTTTCATTAGCGTGACCACTACTCGTAGAGTTTGATGTGCTCCATCGCTTCGAGGAACGATTCCACGTACCGTTTCTTCAATAGCGGTGTTCCATGCGGTTTCACGACGGTAAAGGTATCCAACCCCACGGTGAATACGTGGTGGCTGCCTGGTGGATTTCGATGGTCATAGCTCAGTCTTCTCGCCTCGCAAAACGGCTGGATGTGGTTATCAAGCAAGTTACAGAGTTCTTCAAACCGAACGTTCTTATTGCTTTCGGCGATCTTCTGTACCCGTTGCTTCAGTCGAGCATCATCCATCTACAAAGATGATACCGTATGTAGTATCAAATTATACGCATGGATATTAAAAATGTTTTTTAGATGGCAAAAATATCTGTGGATTTCTTCGAAACGGGAATTTGCGCGAAAGATGGTTGAACATATAACCAATATGGAATCAGTATATTAGGCGGCGGATGCCAACCTTAATCCCTGGGTAAAGAACCAGAATTTAGGTGTCCGAGTACACACTTCGCGTATATGTGTGGGTTGTTAGTCCTTGCATATAATTACCTTCCGTTGGTGCACACTGGCAAATAGAAGAAGAGTGGGCATCTCCTGTCCGTTCGGACAGGGGATGCCCGGTTCGAACCACCCCTGAGGGGGTACCCCCTCCCCCCCCCTATACCCCCCGGGGGTATAAATTTCCCCAAAAACCTTGCAGATTATTTCTAACCTCTATGGAATCAATGCCTATGGAATATTTTCCGCCCCAAAAAATCCCACATGGTGAGATTTGGCCTCCGAAAATCACCCGAAAAATCCGGTTTTTTGCCTAAAAATGGCTTCGGAAAAGGTTTTTATTGCTGATTCTTCGGTTTGGGCGGATTCGAACTGGAATTCAGAGCGGGTTTGACGGTGACTTTTGGCAGTGCGGGAGCGGACGGCGGAACCAAGACCGTTTTCACATGCAACTTGGCGGAGGAAGGGCTGCCTGCTGGCTCGCCTGGAGAAGCTGCCGAGGCGATCACCGGTTTGACGGTGCCTGATGGCTTGGCAGGAGCAGTCTCCGGAATCAATGCTGGTCTAATCTTTGACCTGATTGCGGGAGCGGACCTGGTTGCGGGAGCGCCGCTGGCTGGTTGCACAGCCGGTCTTTGGACAGACTGTGCAGGCGATCTTGCCGCTGTGCCGGTCGAGGTCGCAATTGCGCGTGACGTGGTAGGCGCGCTTGTTGCCGGCGAAGCGAATACCGGCCTGGCGGCTGTGCCAGATGATACCGGTTTTGCTGGCGGATGTAGTTTGGCGAGCGCCTTCGCCTTCACGGGCTTGGCGAGCAAGCCAATGACTCGAGGTTTGGCGGATGGCTGGGCGGAAGCCTTCAGCGAAGGATTGTCCGTTTCATCGCCAAGAAATTTTTCATCACTCCTGTCGCTGATAGCGGCGCGCATCCAGGTGATCCAGATGGGCAGGGCTGCTCGGGCTCCGGTTTCCTTTTCTCCCAAAGTCTGGTTGGTGTCAAAGCCGACCCAGACGCCGCAGGTGATGGAGGGCGAAAAGCCCAGGAACCAGGCATCGGTGTATTCGCTGGTGGTGCCGGTTTTGCCGCCCAGCGGATGGTTGAGCTGCGCTGCCGCCGCGCCGGTGCCGTGCTGGATGACGGCTTCAAATAGGGTCATCATGGTGCGCGCCGTCTGCTGGCTGATTACCTCGTTGACGGCGGGCGGCTCCTCCCACAGAGTGATGCCGTCGGCGTTGGAAACTCTTCTGATGAGCCGCGGCTTCATGCGCAGCCCATCGTTGGGAAAAACGGCGTAGCTGGCTACCTGCTCTTCAAGCGTGATTTCCACCGCGCCCAAAGCTACCGGCAGATAGGCGGGAATGTTGGTGGTGACTCCGAAGCGGTGGGCCACATCGATGACCTTTTGAATGCCTACGCTGTCAGCCAGCTTGATGGCGGGAATGTTGCGTGACTCGGCAAAGGCTTCTTTGAGGGTCATGCGGCCCATATAGTTGTTTTCGTAATTGTGCGGAGTGTATCCGCCAAAGCTGGTCGGGGCATCGACGATGATGTCGTCGGGCCTGTCGCCATTCTCGATAGCCGCGGTGTAGACATAAGGCTTGAAGCTGGAGCCGGTCTGGCGCACGGCCTGTGTGGCGCGATTGAACTGGCTGAGCGCATAATCGCGCCCGCCGACCATGGCCAGCACGTCGCCGCTGGTGTTGTCGATGGCCAGCAGAGCACCCTGTGCTCCGGAATCCTGTTCGAGCGTGGCGCGTTGCGCCTTGCCTTCTGTCGCCTCTGCCAGGTGAACGTAGATGATGTCGCCGGGCTTGACCAGTGCGTCAGCGTAGCGTATCCCGGTCCACTTCCAGTCCACGGGCAAAAGCAAAATCTGTGTGTCGCCTACGCGGGCATGAATCTCCATTGGCAATACACGAGTAACCACGGCATGGACGTAGTCGCCGGGCCCGGAACTCATAGCCCAGTCGGGATGCTTGTAATCCTCGATGGTGGTGCCGCTGGCGAGCACATTTTCGAGCGCACCAGATTTGTCATTGCCTATCCAGCCGCGACGCCGCTCGTAGGCAGCCAGGCCATCTGCGACGGCTCGATTGGCTGTTTTCTGCAGGTCCAGATCGAGCGTGGTTTCCACCTTCAGGCCGGCTTCGTGCACCTGCTCGCTGCCGAAGCGTTTTTCCAGCTCCCGGCGGACCTCCTCCTGAAACCAAGGGGCTACTGATGTTTCAGGCGGGGCAATGCGCAGTCCCAGCGGGGCGTTGCGGGCCTGCTCGGCCTGCTCATGGGAGATGACCCGGTCAAGTTCCATCTCCGACAGCACCAGGTTGCGCCTGCGCAGCGCTTTTTCCGGAGCGAGCAATGGCGAAAAGGCGACCGGTCCCTTGGGCAATCCGGCCAGTAAAGCCGCTTCGGGCAGCGTCAACTCTTTGGCGTGCTTGCTGAAGTAAAACTGCGAAGCGGCCTCGAAGCCGTATCTTCCGTGACCCAGGTAGATCTGGTTGCCATAGAGGGTAAAGATCTGCTGCTTGGTGAAGGCGCGCTCAATCTGGATGGCAAGATACGCCTCCTGCACTTTGCGGCTGGCGGTGCGTTCTGAGGAGAAAAAGAGGTTGCGCGCCAACTGCATGGTCAGCGTGGATGCGCCCTGAGCGCGCCCGTGACTGCGCAGGTCGTACCACAGCGCTCCGCCGACGCGCAGCACGTTGATGCCCCAGTGCGACTCGAAGCTCTTGTCTTCAATGGAGATCACCGCCTGGCGCAGCACCGGGGCAAAGTCGTCATAGTTGACCACTACGCGCCGCTCCAGCGCAAAGGAACCTATGATGCTGCCCCTCTGGTCGTAGAGCACCGTGGTGGTGGAGGGGCGAAAGCGTTCCAGATCATGAATCTGGGGCATGTCTACGGAGTAGACCAGCATGAGCCCGCCCAGCGCGCCGGTTATCACGGCCAGAACGAGCAGCGCGGCAAGGGTGAGCTTGCCGGCCAGCTTGCGACGCTTACGCTCGGGCACAGAATTAGCTCGAAGCAGATGGCTCCGGCCAAGGCCATGCATTTCAGGCGGATCGATAGGAGTGACAGCCAAGTGACTCAGGCCTCTTCGTCATCTCTACGGAGTATCGTAAAGAAATACATCAGTCCAAGGCTAGCACGGTAGCGGTCGAAGAAAAAAAGCAGCCGGCACCCGCGAACCATGCCGTGCAAGGACAAGGTATGTGGGAGATGATCCCATAAATGAGAAATGCTGGTTAAAGTCTCTATTTTGCCCCGAAGAGGCGGCGGAAAAAGCCTGGCTTTTTCACTACCGCTGGTGGGGCTGCGCTTGCGCTGGCCGCAGGAGCCGTTTCCGCGGCGGGCTGGGCGGCTTGAGCGCCGTTATTTGCCTTCAGCACTTGAAGAGCCTTGTTGAGCTGTTCATCGCCGTTGGCGGGCGGAGCTTCCTCGTACTCATCTTCGGAGACCTGACCGACGACTACGTTGGGTATTACAGCCTCGTCCTGAATCTTTTTGCCGCCGGGCGACTGGTACTTGGCCACGGTCAGCAGCAGGGCGGCGCCGTCAGGCAGTTCGATGGTTTTTTGCGCAGAGCCCTGGCCGAAGGTCCGCTCGCCCACCACGTCGCCGCGCTTCAAATCCTCAATGGCGGCGGCCGTCAGCTCGGCGGGGCCTGCGGTGCCGCGATTCACCAACACGACCAGCGGCGAATCAGTCAGGAATTGAGCAGGGTCGGCAGTAAAGGTCTGGCGGGGAAACCTCTGGCCTTCAAGCGCGGCCAGAGTGCCCTGCTTCACAAAGAAATTGGCCAGCCGCAAGCCCTGCTGGGCATCGCCGCCGGAGGAGTCGCGCAGATCCATGAGCACCTTGCGTCCATTGGCCGATTTGAGGATGGCGGCGATCTCATCCACACGAGAGGCGGTCAGCGCGCCGGGCTTCAGATAAAGGATGGTTGCGTTTTCATAGTGCTGCTCAATCAGCGCGGGTGCTTCGGTGATGGAACGAGTCAACGTTATCTTGTCAGGGTCGGTTTTGCGCGGACGAACCACCGATAGGGTGATCGTGGTCCCCGATTTGCCCTCCAGCATCAACCGGATAACCGCCAGCGACAATTCGCGCGTGGACTGGTCGCCGATGGACTCGATTACATCGCCGTCCGCAATGTGCTCCTTATCGGCTGGCGAGCCGGGCAGGACGCTGACCACGATGGCGTAGCCATAGCGCTTGGAGACGGTAATGCCCACCTGCGCCACGCCCGTCACCGGACGTTCCTTGTAGATTTTGTACTCGGTCGGAGTCAGGTAGCTGGAATCGGCGTCCAAAGACTCCAGCAAGCCGTGCAACGCGCCAGTGGTCACGTTGTTGATGTTTGGGTCGGTAACATATTCGGTCTGAATCTTATTAAGAACCTGCCGATAAACGATCATTTGGCGATAGGCGCCATCCTGCTGGCCGCCGGCATGAACGCCAAACCAGCCAAACTCGCCAAAAAGAAAGCCCAGGCCGAGGGCGGCAAAGATGGCCGCCGAAAGAACAAAGACAAATCGCTGGAAAAATCGGGACACGCGCACCACCAGGGCGGCCCTGAAGGGGAAACAGGCCGCACATTCCTATAGACGCAATGATAGCGCATAAGGTGCGTGGCGCGTGTTTATGTTCGAGGCCAAGAGGCAAAAACCGGGCTGAAACGGATAAGCGACCTGTTTCTATCCGAAGAAACTGAACTTCTTTTTCTTTTCGGGGGCGGACGGCTTTCCACAGATGGATCTGCTCATCCGCTGTATGGCTCGCGAAATCTGAGAGTCTTCTTCGATGAGCAGGGTCGCTGTATTCTGCATCCGCCGCACAGCGGCATAGTTGTTCGGAATCTTCCACGTCACCGGCCTGGAGAGAGCCTTCGTAATATGTGCCTCATCGATTTCCTTGTTGTAAGGGTCGAAGCGGTTGATAACGATTTCGAGTTTGGGGCTGCCCTCGGCAGAGAGCTGCGTAATCAGCCGATGCGAGTTGCGCAGTTCGGGTATGCCAACCTGCGTGACCAGATAGACGGTGGCGGATTCATCGAAGATATGTTTGCGCTGCAAGTCAAGCCTCGAACCCGCATCTACCACCACATAATCGAAGTTCTGGCAGGCCACTTCCAGCAACTTGTCAATCACGTCAGCGGAGACAAACGTGGGCGCCAATTCATTGGGCGCGGCAAGCACAAATAATCCCGAGCGGTGCTGCACCAGCAAGCTGGAAAGGAATTGCGCATCTAGCCGGCTGGAATTCTGAAATGCGGTGACAATTGAGTATTCAGCCTTGATCCCCAGGTTAATAGCCGCGTCTCCCAGAGGGAGATTGAGATCGATCAACAAGGTTCTTTTCTGGGACTCCTGGGCCAGCGATACCGCATAATTGCAGGCCAGAGTAGTGGCCCCGGAACCGCCTTTGGCACTGAGAAAGACGAGCAGCCTGCCGCTCACTTTTTTCGCGGGGCGAGCTGCCAAGCGCAGAGCCGAGGCCCTGACCAGAGCCTCGGCCATCTCATCTTTGACGAAGGGCAGCATGAGATACTCGCGGGCTCCGGCGCGCATGCAGCGTACCAGCAGGTCCGGATCGGACTGCGCCGAATAGACGAATGCGGTTGCCAGACCACTAGTGCTAATGCTTTCCACCAGATCAAGGGCATACTCCGGATCGCTGTCCAGATCAACGAGAATGACGTCGAAGTTATTTCCCAGCAGGCTCGATACATCGAGGAGGTCGGGAGGGTAGGAAATGAACTCCCGGATGGTACCGTACTGACATTCGCCCAAAGCGTTGATTGCTTCGTTACGGCGTTGCTCGTCCGGGCTGATGACCGCAATGGACAAGACGCTGGCGCTAATCAGGGGACTAGATAACTGGATAGCGGTTGACATGACGAGATGGCTACTCCCAGTTGCGAAATCCAGAGCGATGGATGCTTGCAGGTCTCTGGATACTTAATAAAGGCTCATTTGAGTTATCGGCGGCGGAGTTGTCGGCGCTAGTGACTATTGAGGGTTTGTTTGCAGAGGGCGTCGAGCCTTACATGTTTACAGAGTTGTTGGGGAATTCTGTCCTGGAATTGCGTACCATATCTTGACACCCCATCCCAATTTCGGCATACTGAGAGAGAAGTCATTTTTGCGCAACAGAGGACCATCATGCGAGAAGCAGCCCCGCAAGGCACATACAAAGTTCAGGCTCTAGACCGGGCATTTGCCGTATTGGATTTGCTGGGAGAGAGCGGTACACCCATGGGCCTGGCGCAGGTTGCATCGTCATTGCAGTTGCACAAGAGCACCGCGCACCGCTTTCTGATGGTGCTGGAGAAACACCGCATGGTGGAACGCACCCCTGGAGGTAAATTCCGCCTGGGGTTGAGGCTGTTTGATTTAGGTAATCGCGCCATCGAGCAATACGATTTGCGCGAACGCGCACAACCTCATCTTAAACGTCTGGTGGCCGAGACCGAGGAGACGGCGCACCTGTGCATATTAGAGGGCGCGCACGTGATTTACATTGACAAGATTGAGCCGGCGCGCTCTGTGCGCATGATTACGCGCATCGGCGCCAGCAACCCGGTGCACTGCACCTCGGTGGGCAAGGCGATACTGGCGTTCCTGCCCGAGGAGCGAATCACGGATATTCTCAGCCGTCTTCGTTTCGATCGGTACACAAGTCGCACTATCACCACAGTTGAGGCCTTGCGCGCGGAGATCGAGAAGACGCGCCGCCGCGGCTATGCCGTGGACGACGAGGAGTACGAGGAGGGACTGCGCTGCATTGCCGTGCCAGTGCTGGATGCGCAGCGGATGCCAGTGGCAGCGGTAAGCGTCTCGGGGCCATCGTTTCGTGTGACGGCGCAGAAGCTGCCCGCGATCGCCAACTACCTGCTGCAGTGCGTGCGTGGCATCTCAGTGGATATGGGGTTCGTTCCCAGCGGGCGGGGCAACCGGGCTGTGTGGCCGGCATAAGGTCAGCGCGTGGTAGGAGGGCAAGCGCCGGTTTTCTTCGAGCGATACGCGCTTTCGCTTCTTCCCGGGGCCGATGGTCTACCAAGGCCCGTTATCTCTGATACACTTACTCTTGTTTAGTATGCAAGTTTCTTCAGGGGACGTAGCTCAGTTTGGTTAGAGCGCTGCCCTGTCACGGCAGAGGTCGCGGGTTCGAGCCCCGTCGTCCCCGCCATAAGCCAATAAAAATCAATGGTTTATGGATGTGACATCTTCTTTCATGCGCCCTCCGAGGATGCTGAAGGGTGATGAGTCAAACTCCCTTCCAACAGACGCCGGAAAGCTAGGTTCTGGGCAAGCCGCTTTTCTTCACCCACAGACTGCTGATAGATACCCTACGTAGGCCTTTTGGAACACGTGCAAGGCGGTTCTAGGTGTCGTGTCTCAAGAGGTTGTTTACATTGATGTCGAGCCCTGATCGGCAGATGGGAGGCATCTGATTGAGACTAGCATGTGGACGGTGCCAGTTGTAGTGGTGGATCCAGGGCAGCAGGAACGAGTT
>JBEKHZ010000005.1:0-476077 GCA_050012015.1 Occallatibacter sp.
CCTGGATCCACCACTACAACTGGCACCGTCCACATGCTAGTCTCAATCAGATGCCTCCCATCTGCCGATCAGGGCTCGACATCAATGTAAACAACCTCTTGAGACACGACATTTAGCCCCTGAGGGAATGCTCAAAGATGGTCAACTTTCGGTTATGAAACAGCTTCTAGTCAAGGATCGATGGTCAGTGGTCAGTGATCGAGCGGGTGCCTCATCAGCGCGGCGCGGACCGTCCCGGTCACTTACGCGGGCGCGACGCAGGTGGCACAAGCCCCGCCACGCGGTAGTAAACCACAAGCTGCCCGTAATGCTCTCCGGCGTGTTCGAGGTAGAACCAGGCCTGCTCGTATAAGCGGGTTTGCTGGTTGTTCCAGGGATCGACGACCAGTTCGTTCATTCCGCTGTCGCCTTTGCTGGCAATCAGCTCCGCGCCATCCGCAAAGGCCTTGCGCACGTATTCCGCCACCGCCGCCTTGTTCTTGAAATCCGATCGCTTCGGCTCGTCGAGGTGCGGCTTCTCGCCCTTGCCAAGCTCAACGAAGATATTGATGCCGTGGGCGGCGTGGATAAGCTGTTCGGCAAAGCTGCGTTGCGCGGGATTGGGCTTGAAATCGTATTTGTCTTCGGGAAAGTCTTCGGCCATCGCGGTCAGTTTCCGGCCCATATAGTTCCAGTAATTTAACAGTGTTTGTGAGGGACTAAGCGCGGGAGCTGGAGCGGCAGGCTTCGTCGCCGCCTCCTGGGCGCTGGCGATTGGAATCACCAGTGCGGCCAACAGGATAAAAGCAAATTTCTTACCGAGAACTTTCATGCGAATCTCTCCTTACCAACACTATACTGCGTTGATCTTCGTCAGTGGATTCCGGTCATCATTACGACTCCTATATGTGTGCCGGTCATAATCGCGACCCCAAGATCCATGGGCCAATGCGCGATGATGAGCGGCGACAGCCGTCGAATGCGCAGATAGATCGCCATACAGAGCACCAGGATAGGTACCATCATAAGAGAGCGATACGCCACGAACCGCCAATCGGGAATGAAGGGAAACATGCAGTGCTGCGCGGACCACCAGAACAAGACGATGGAGAAGGCGATCCAAGTGCGGCCTGTGAGCGCCTCCAGCCGGGGCAGCACATATCCTTGATAGGTCATCTCTTCGGTGGCCGACTGGATCACCCACCATACGGACAAGCTGTACACCGTAGCCCAGAGGGGTAGGGCGTGAGCTTGCAGGATGAACGCCACGGGGGTCTTGGCCGGGGAGCCGTATACCAGCACCTGCGCAAGATAACTTCCGGCCATGGCACACGGATACGCGAGAACCAGAATCCCAAGTCCGAGCCACAGGTCGCGACCCCAGCGCATGCGAATCGGCCCAATGAGGTCGCGGAGCCGGATGCCTTCCTTGCGCGTAAAGTATTTCATGCCGAGGAGACAGCCGAGATCGCCGAGGTTGGCGTAGACAGGCCACCATTGGCCGGCCGCCTGCATCGGATGAGGGCGATGCAAGGCAAGAAAAATCAGCGCCAGCAGCGATTGCAATGCAAGCCACAAGGCGGAGCGCGCGGTCACCAGCAGCAGCGGGCCGATCCATGAAATGCGCCCGGCTGCCACGCGCTTCTGGATCTGGCAGGGCAAATTGACTGAAGTAGTATCTGAGCTTGTAATTTCGCGTACTGGCGGCATGCGAGTATGTCTTCAGCAGTAATCCTACTATGAGCCAAGCACGAACCGCTGTGACAAGCGGTATCAAAGCCGTTCATCTCATGAAGCGTGATAATGCTCCATCCGGCAACTGATCACTGCCGCTTCATCGCCCGCTTCAACACCGTATCCAGCGCCGCCTTCAACTCCGCGTACTCCGTCGGTGTGACTTTGCCGGTGATCTTGTCGCTCTCCAACGTGAAGATCTCTTCCTTGAGCGCATTCATCACGGCCGCTTTTTTGGCCGCGGGCGAAGCCATTGCCTGCGCCGCTCCGGCATCGTATCCCGCCCCCGCCGCTGGACTGCGCAGCATGAAGGCCGCCCCGGCTGCCAGCAACAGCGCCAGCACGCTCAGAATCCACCACTTGTACTTCGACAGCGGGTCGGGCGTATTGATGGGGTTGGCCATGCCTCCACCGGGCTGCGCTCCCGGGCCGCCGGCTTCCTGGCCGGAGCTAGCCTGTTGCTGGCCTTGTCCGCCCCCCTCATCGCGCGGAATCGATCCTGTACCCGATACAGTGAACTCCAGCGGCTTGCCGGGAACCGCGCTCTTGGACACGTAGGTTGGCAGGCCTTCCTGCGGCGCGGAGATGAACGTCGATCCAGCGCCCGCCGCAAAGTTCATGCTCTTGGGCATCATCACCCACACGGTTCTGGCCGGTATCGTCACCTGCGGGTGGAAGGTGAACTTGCCGCTGTAGGGCACCATGTATTCAAGCTGGAAGAGCGTGTGATTTTCGCCTTCGTCGGGCTGAATGGGGAAGTTGAACGAGTAGTGGCCCTTGGGGCCATCTGCGTCCAGCTTCACCGTGGTAGGCAGGCTGCTTGCGCCCGGACGCTGCGCCGACGCGCCCTCTACCACCGCCTCCTCGGGCAGCACAATCTCAAAGCTGCGCTTGCTCCACTGCGTGCGCGGAGGCATGCTCTTGTTGTGAACCGCATACCGCTCAATTACGCGCAGCTGCCCACCAGTCGTCTCCACTACGCCAATCACGTCCTCATCGATGAGCACCCCATCAACCTTGGCGGCCACGTCATATACCCCGAGGTCGCCGGGCGCTCCGCCCTCCGGCGCGCCAATGAAGTAGGTCGCGCCCTGGTGGGTCACCCGCACCAGGTAATTGCTGCTGCCCGGCTTTGTTAGCTTGTAGTGTCCTGCCGAGTCGGTGGTGGTCCTTGCCACCTCGCTCATCGCTGCCTGCACGTCCACCAGCACCACGGCATCGCCCGCGGCCGGCTTGCCGGTAGTCTTATTGGTCACCGTGCCGGTGATTTGAGCCTGCGCCCATGCGCTCGTCAACAGCAAGCTCAGGACAACGGTGCGAAATAAAATCCGGGTCATTCTCATAATCGTTTGAAAATCCTCTTGGTAGCGCTGTGAATCGTTTCATGCCCGCTGCAAAATCTCAATCTCGGTCATCAACATCGCCGTCTCATTTTCCAGCTGCGCCCGCTGCGCCTGGAACTCCTTTTCAGGATACTTCCCCGCCTTGAACTCGAAGTTCAGGTCGCGCAGGTTTTCGTTGAGTTGCTCCTTGCGTTCTATCAGGTAGTCCAGCCGCGTCTTCTCCAGTTGGCTGGCAGATACCTTCTCCGGCCAGAAAGTGTACGCCAGCAGCGCAATCAGCAGCAGCCCCCCGGCTATCAATCCCTGCGTTTCCGTCATCGCTTATATCCCTCCACCGTGACCGGCCCTATTCCCTATTCCCTACTCCCTGTCTCTGGCTGGGCATCAGCGCCACCAGCGTGCCCAGGACCATCACCATTACACCGGCCCAGATCCAGCTCACCAGCGGATTCAGAAATGCCTTGATAATCGGCTGGTCGGTGTCCGGATTCGTGCCTTCATACACCACATACAAATCCCAAGCGACAATCGAGTGAATCGCCACCATGGTCTGCGGCTGGCCGCTGGCCATATAAACCCGCTTCTCCGGCGCCATCTGAAACAGCATCTTGCCGCCCTTCCGAACATCCAGCAGCGCGTAATCAGAGGTGTAGTTGGCGTTCGAGTCCTCCGTGAAGCCCATACACTCCAGCGAGTATGGACCGATGGTCAGCTTGTCGTGCAGCGCCAGTTCCTTCTCCTCGCTGCGGTTGAAGGCCGAGCCCGCCAGTCCAATCACCACAATCACCACGCCGATATGCACGATGTAGCCGCCGTAGCGCCGCGTGTTACGCCTAATCAGTTGATAGATGGACCAGAAATAATTCCGCCCGCTCTGCTTCGAAATCACCATCGCCCCGCGCAGAAATTCCGAACCGACAGCGGTCAACACCCCCGCCGCGAGCGCAAAGGTCACCAGCGCGTAAAAATAGCCCGTGTTAAACGCGCCGTTGTGCCATGGCCGCACGCCAGCAATCAGGCAGACGATAACCGTGACCCACAGCGCAATCACTGGCAGCACAAAGTTGCGCCGTATGCTCCTGAACGACGTAGCGCGCCACGGCAGCAGCGGCCCCACTCCCATCAGAAACAGCAGAAACAATCCAATCGGTATGGCCACGCGGTTGTACCACACGGCGTCCACCGTCACCTTTGCATTCTCGATGTATTCGCTCAGGATGGGGTAAAGCGTCCCCCACACAATCACAAAGCAGCCTGCCAGCAGCAACAGGTTGTTGAACAGGAAGCTGGACTCGCGGCTGACTACCGACTCCACGCGCTGCTCGCTCTTCAGGTGGTCGCGCTGCAAAATGTAAGTGAAAATGCAAGTCGCCAGCACCATCACCATGAAGATCATGAACCAGTAGCCGATCGGCGACTCCGCAAAGGCATGCACCGAGCTGACCAGCCCGCCGCGCGTCAGCATCGTGCCCAGCATCGTCAGCAGGAACGTGGAGAAGATC
The DNA here is from genome assembly GCA_050012015.1 of Occallatibacter sp. Taxonomy (GTDB): domain Bacteria; phylum Acidobacteriota; class Terriglobia; order Terriglobales; family Acidobacteriaceae; genus Telmatobacter. The sequence continues at coordinate 4,559 of JBEKHZ010000005.1, forward strand.
AGCCATACGTTCCAGCCTTTCATCATGCCCTTCTTCTCCTGCATCATCACCGAATGCAGAAAGGCTGTTCCCGTCAGCCAGGGCATCAGGCTGGCGTTCTCCACCGGATCCCAGCCCCAGTAGCCGCCCCAGCCCAGCACGGCGTAGGCCCAGTGCATCCCCAGAAAGACGCCGCAGGTCAAAAACAGCCAGGTCACCATCGTCCACATGCGCGTAATCTTGATCCACTTCTCGCCGGGATAGCGCATCATCAGCGCTCCCAGAGCGAAGGCGAATGGCACCGAGAATCCCACGTAACCCAGGTACAGCAGTGGCGGGTGAATCACCATCTCCGGGTACTGCAGCAGCGGATTCAGCCCATTGCCATCGGCGGGAATATGCCCCTTTAGTAGCGCGAACGGCGGCGCGGCAAAGTTGAGCACCACCAGAAAGAAGGTCTGAATTCCAGCCAGAATCGCACCCGCGTAGGCGTAGAGCTTCACATCGGTTTTATGCGTCAGCCGCAGCACAAACCCGTATGCCCCCAGCAGCCACGCCCACAGCACCAGAGAGCCTTCCTGGCCGCTCCACAGCGCGGCAAACTTATACGCCGCCGGCAGCGCGCGGTTGGAGTGCTCCAGAATGTAAGTAATTGAAAAATCATTGGCAAAAACCGACCACACCAGCGCAAAGGCCGCCGCCGTAATGGCCGCAAACCCCGCGATTCCCGCCCGCCGCGCCGTATCCGCCAGCCGCTCGGGCGAGATGCGCGCCTGTTGCCCCGTGGCCAGCAACCGCAGCGCCAAAGCCCCCGCCAGCAGGTTGTAGGCGGCCAGCGCCAGCGCGATTAATAGTGCAAAACTGCCGAATAATGCCATCCAAATCTCCGGATTCCGCTATCAAACCTGTATGATTCTCACACTTAGGCCGGTAGCCTCAGCGGCCTCTCGCCTTGCTCATTCTCAACCCATCATAGTCGCTTTTGGTGTGATCTGGCTCACATTGTGGACGGGGGTTCAATGCATACGGGTGCCCAGGTCCATGGCCCCCACGGACAGGTCTTCGTCCGTGGGGTGGAGGTCCCACGCTTTTGGGGACCTGGGAATCAACGAGGCCATTCCTCACGCGGGTGGCCCGCTCATCAGCCCGAAGAATCACCATCAGCCATGGGAAGCTGTGCCCCGTTCATCGCGGCACTATCGCGATGAGCGGGTGGGTGGCCCGCTCATCAGCCCCGAAGAATCATCTTGAGCCTTGAAAAGCTGTGCCCCGTTCATCGCGGTCTTATCGCGATGAGCGGGCGGGTGGCACCGGGTACCCCACCCTCGCCGTCCTGAGTGAAGTCGAAGGATCTGCGTTTTCTATTCCCGATTCCCTATTCCCTGTTCCCTGTTCTTCTCACCCAAACAAAAACTCCTTCTCCCTTAAATCTTTGATGCTGTCGCGCAGCTTGGCCGCCCGCTCGAACTCGAACTTCCGCGCCGCCTCCCGCATCTCCGTCTCCAGTTTCGCAATGTACCCATCCAATTCCGCCTGGGTGGCAAACCCCTCCGGCAGCCCCGCCGTCTCTTCCTCGGCCACATCCCCGTACTCCGCCTTCAGAATCGCCGCCAGACCCATCTCCACCGGGCTGATAATCGACTGCGGCGTAATCCCATTCTCCTCGTTGAAGGCCCGCTGAATCCTCCGCCTTCGGTCGGTCTCGTCAATCGCCCGCCGCATCGAATCCGTCACCCGGTCCGCGTAAAGAATCGCCCGCCCCTCGATGTGCCGCGAAGCCCGCCCCATGGTCTGAATCAGCGAGCCCGCCGAGCGCAGAAAACCCTCCTTGTCCGCGTCCAGGATCGCCACCAGCGAAACCTCCGGCAAATCTAGCCCCTCGCGCAGCAGATTAATCCCGATCAGCACGTCGAACTCGCCCTTGCGCAGCCCCGCCAGCAGCTTCACCCGCTCCAGCGTCTCAATCTCCGAGTGCATGTAGCGGCAGCGCACGTCCACTTCGGTGTAGTAACCCGCCAAATCCTCGGCCATGCGCTTCGTCAGCGTCGTCACCAGCACGCGTTCATTTCGCTTGGCCCGGTCGCGAATCTCCCCCAGCAAATCGTCGATCTGCCCCTTCACCGGCCGAATCTCCACCTCCGGGTCCACCAGCCCCGTCGGCCGAATCACCTGCTCCACCACCACGCCCGCCGATTTTGTCAGCTCATACGGCCCCGGCGTCGCCGAAACATAAATCGCCTGCTGCACGCGATTCTCAAACTCCTCAAACGTCAGCGGCCGGTTATCCAAAGCCGACGGCAGCCGGAATCCATAGTCCACCAGATTCTGCTTGCGGCTCCTGTCCCCGTGCCACATCCCATGCACCTGCGGAATCGTCGCGTGGCTCTCGTCCACAAACAGCAAAAAATCCCGCGGAAAATAATCCAGCAGCGTCGGCGGAGCCTCGCCCGGCAGCCGTCCGCTGAAGTGCCGCGAATAATTCTCAATCCCGTGGCAGTAGCCCATCGACTTGATCATCTCCAGGTCGTAGCGCGTCCGCTGGTGAATCCTCTGCGCCTCCACCATGCGCCCCTCGGCCTCCAGTTGCGGCGCCCACGCATTCAACTCCGCCACAATCGACTCGACGGCCTGCGCCTTCGTCTCCGGCTGCATCACGTAGTGGCTCTTGGGATAAATCGGCAGCCGCGCATACTTCTGTTTCACCGTTCCAAACAGCGGATCGATCTGCGCCAGCGACTCAATCTCATCGCCGAACAGCTCAATCCGGTAAGCCGTCTCGTCATACGTCGGATAAACCTCAATCACATCGCCGCGCACGCGAAACGTCCCGCGTCTAAAATCTACGTCATTGCGCTCGTACAAAATCTCCACCAGCCGCCGCGTAATATCCTTGCGGCTGATCTTCTGCCCCTTCTCCAGCAGCAGCAGCATCCCGTAGTAAGCCTCCGGCGAGCCCAGCCCGTAGATGCAGCTCACCGAGCTGACAATGATCGCGTCCCTCCGCTCAAACAAACTCCGCGTCGCCGAGAGGCGCAGCTTGTCCAGCTCCTCGTTCACCGTCGCTTCCTTCTCGATATACAAATCTCCTGCCGGAATGTAAGCCTCCGGCTGGTAATAGTCGTAGTAACTCACAAAGTATTCCACCGCATTATTCGGAAAGAACTGCTTGAACTCGTGATAAAGCTGCGCCGCCAGCGTCTTATTGTGCGCCAAGATCAGCGCCGGCCGGTTTGACGCCTCGATGATCTTGGCCATGGTGAAGGTCTTGCCCGACCCGGTCACCCCCAGCAACACCTGGTGCTTCTCCCCCGCCGCCAATCCCCTCATCAGCTCGTCAATCGCCCTCGGCTGATCCCCGCGCGGCGTATAGCTCGTCACCAGTTGAAAGTCCATGGCAAGCATTATAACCGAGTGGCGAAGATTGAGCGAAAACACAGGTTGAGGCTTTATCTGATTGACACGGTGATCGAGAAAACATTTCAACGATCTGCTATTGTCTCTGGCCCCCATTGTGACCTTGTTGAATATTTGTTCGCCGGAAATGTATCTTGTTTCACTCTCCTTGCAACTTGTGATAATCTGCCAACCATCATGCCAGAACAATGGAAATCCATCACCGGGCTCGTCGAGCTGGAGCAACCTGCATCCACTGAACCGCCTAAACCTTCAACTGTGAAATATGCGGGCCAGTCCACCGGCAATGTCGTAGGCTTTGCGCATGGTCTTATGTTCGGCATTGGCGCTACCGTTTTGGCGCTTGTAATAACCCTTTTCTTTAACATCTACACAGACTTCGGTTTTATTTGCTATCTCGCGCCAGCTGTGGGATGGCTGGTAGGCAAGGCTATTAAGAAAGGATCGTATGGTGTTGGTGGATTGCGGTATCAAGTTACAGCCATTTTTCTGACCTATACAGCAATATCACTGGCTGCAACTCCTTATTACCTCTTCTTCGGGAGTCGGAAATACGTGCAACAACAACAAATGTTGTGGTTACCAGATGCCTCGCAAATGCGATTTGAAGATATCCCTATTTATGGATCTATATCGCCGTTTCTTGCTCTATACCGTGGGATTCTCGGCTTTATCGGATTGGCGATTCTCTTCGTAGGACTGTACATCGCCTACAGAATCACCGCAGCCAAACGGCTTGTCGCTCAGTGACTTGGACCGTCCCCGGGTTCCACGGGCGTCCTAGGCCCCGCTTTTGTGACGCGCATCACCTACCCGCCCCCTCGCCAGCCCCCATACTCACTCCAGTTGCTGATTTTTCACCTGCCGAGGTGTTTTTATGAGCTCCAACACGTCCCGCCGCGATTTTCTCTCCACCGGCCTCTCCGCGGGCCTGGCGCTTCCAGTCCTGGGCGCCGCATCTGTCATAGACCCGCAGTCCGCAAAAGCCGCCGTCCCCGCCAAGCTCGACTACCGAATCCTGGGCCGTACCGGCCTCAAGGTCACCACCGTGGGCATGGGATGCATGATTACCTCCGACCCCAGCGTCATCACGCGCGCCGCCGACATGGGCATCAACTACTTCGACACCGCGCGCGGCTATTCGCATGGCAACAACGAGCGCATGGTGGCCGCGGCCCTGGGCGCTCGCCGCAAGGACGTGATCATCTCCACCAAGTCGCACGCGCCCAACAAGGAAGAGTTGCAGCAGCATCTTGAGATCAGCCTGCGCGAGCTCAACACCGATTACATCGATATCTGGTTTCTCCACGGCAAAGGCAGCCCGGATGAGATCGCCGACGACATGATCGAAGTGCAGCAGAAGGCCAAGAAGGAGGGCAAGGTCCGCTTCACCGGCGTCAGCACCCATGGCGGCCAGCAGCAACTGCTGCCCTGGATGGCGCAGAAGGGCGTCTTCGATGTCGTTCTGACGGGCTACAACTTTACCATGGGCGTCGACATGGATCAATCCATAGCCACCGCCGCCAAAGCTGGCTTGGGCGTGGTGGCCATGAAGGTGATGGCCGGCGGCCTGCGCCGTCTGAAGCCCGACGACCCGGCTTACAAGAAACTGACTCAGCAAGGCGGCATGCTGGCCGCGCTCAAGTGGGTCATCAAGAAGCCCAACATCGCCACCACCATTCCCAGCATCACGGATATGGACCAGTTAGACGAGAACCTCAAGGCCATGAGCAATCCCCTGTCCGCCGGCGAAGAAAAAATCCTCTCCGCGCATCTGGATGCCATCCGCCCGCTCTATTGCCGCATGTGCGGCCAATGCGACGGCGCCTGCCAGAAGGGCCTGCCGGTAGCCGATGTCCTGCGCTTCCTCACTTATGCCGACGGCTACGGTCAGTTCGCGCTGGGCCGCGAGCGGTTCCTCGAACTGAGCGCCGAACACAAGGCCGTCCGCTGCGGCGATTGCGCCGCCTGCACGGTGAAGTGTCCTCACGGCGTCCAGGTTGCTCGCCGCTGCGCCCGCGCCCAGGAGTTGTTTGCGTGAAATCCGCCGCTGTGCTGCTGGCCGTCCTGTTGGCGGCGGGAATGGCGCGCGCACAGGTTTCTCTCGATTGCCATTTCGCGCCCGGCTGGGAAGCGTCGGGACCGGCGCGTCAGTACACTGCCGAAAATCTCTACGACTACAAGGATGGCGCGGCAGACGGCTACCTGAGCTACGGCTTCGCGCGCATGTCCACCATCGACTGCAAGTCGGGAGCCGACATGCTGACCATCGACGTCTCCGAGATGAACGACGCCGATGCGGCCTACGGCCTCTTCACCGCCAACCGCGATCCCAGGCTGCCCATTGCCCCCATCGGCATGGGCGGTCAGATCCAGCCGCAGAGCGCCCTTTTCGCCAAGGGAAAGTATTACGTCGAAATCGTCGAAAATGCCGACAACCCAAACGCCGATCACTCCGCTGTGATGCAGGCCTTCGCCGCCGGGATCGAGCAGCGCCTCCAGGGCCGCGAAACTGCCCCGGAGGCCTTGCAGTGGTTTCCCAAAGAAAACCTAGACTCCATCCGGCTGATCCCGGAAAGCGTGCTGGGACTAAAGCTGCTCAAACGCGGCTACGTGGCCAGGTACAAACAGGGGCAAGCCTTCGTCGTGATGGAAACAACGCCCGCATCCGCCGCCGAGGTCTTCAAGAAACTCCGCGAGCACTTTGACGGCGCTGCGCCTGCGCAGGTCGCCGACGAGGCCTTCCTAGCCAAAGCGCCTTATCTCGACGGAATCTGCGTCTTCCGCAAGGGACGTTTTCTAGCCGGCTACGCCAACCTGCCAGACGCAACCCAGGCCGCTGCCCTGTCCGCCAACCTCGCCGCCCGCATTCCATAAAAGTTGAAGTCGCGGGTGTCACACGTCACGTTTTTAGAACATGGGATAGAACGCCTTTCATTTCCCCGAGCCGAAGGCGGCTGCCGCACCGCAGGTGCCCGAAGGCCTCTGCCTGGACGGCCAGTCCCTACTCGCCTTCAATGGCCTGCGCAACCAAATAGCGTTCTAAACCAATCTCCTCGATCTGGTGCAACTGGATTTCGAGCCAGTCCGCGTGCCCTTCCTCGTCCTTGAGATGCCGGACAAAAAGGTCGCGCGTACCGTTGTCTTTTTCCTCCGCTGCGATCCGCGCCACCGCGTTGTACAGGGCAATGGCTCCGAGTTCGGCCTTCAGGTCGGATTCCATCATCTCCTTGACGGTTTTGCCGATGACAAGGCCCAGCGGCTCCATTTTTGGCGTGCCGTCCAGAAACAAAAGGCGCTCGATCAACCCCTCGGCGTGCTTCATCTCGTCGATCGAATGCTTCTTGATGCGCTTGGTAAGACGCTCGTATCCCCAGTTTTCGTACATTTCGGAGTGCACAATGTACTGGCTGATGGCGGTCAGCTCCTCGCGGAGCGCTTGATTCAATTTCACGATGACCTTCGGGCTACCCTTCATGTCGAACACTCTCCTTTACGCATGCATCCTACAAGAGGCTGGAACGGCATACTGTCCAATAAGATACAACAATCGTGCAAGCCAGCTCCAAAAGCCGGTACACCGCAAATCTCTTCACGATACAATGCTCTCAATCAGGGAGGTTCTATGCGCCGCATACTTTTCGCCGTTCTCGCCGCTGTCTTAACCGCTTCGTTCTCCGCACCGCTGCTTGCCCAGGGAGCCCCGCCGCAGGTCAGCGCCGACCAGCCTTACACCATCGAGTACTACTACAAGTGTCAGTGGGGCCATCAGGCCGAATTCAAAGAACTCTTCCTCAAGAACCACTACCCGCTACTCCAGAAGATCCAGGCCACGGGCCGCATCCTGTCCATCAAAATCGAGTCGCCCGCCTACCACACCACTGAGGACGGCCGCTGGGACTATCGCGTCACCATCCGCTACAAAAACTCCACCGTGGCCACCACCGCCAACCCCGACGAAGAGGCCTTCAAGAAGGAACTATGGCCTGACCAGGCAACTTACCAGCAAGAAGAGCAGCGCCGCTTCGAGATTCTCCTCTCTCACTGGGATCTGCCGGTCACCGACATTACGCCGCCAAAGTAATTCGGGCAGGTTGATTTAGTGATTGGCGGTAATCCCGGATAATAATGCAGATTCAGCTTGCAATCGAGCAAGCTTCGGCTATACTGCTTTCAAACTCCGCATGCCGTTGATTTTTGCAATGAAAACCAACGGCTTACCCTCAAGGAGATCCCCCATGCTGAATCGCAATCGATTGTCAGGTAGCGCCGGCCTGTTAGCTGCCGCTTGCATACTTGCGTTGGCTACGTTGGTTCCATGCTCCCGTGCGCAAGCTCCCCTTCTCAGCCAGATGTCACCTACGTCGGGCGCGTCCGGTTCGCAAGTCACTATCACAGGCGAACAATTCGGTTCACTCCAGGGCAAGAGCACCATTAAGTTTGGCGAAGCCCCCGCCAATATCAGATATTGGTCCAAGACTTATATCATTGTGTATGTTCCCGACGCCGCTCCAGGTTCTTTGGATGTAGTGTTAACCATTGATGAAGTGAAGGAAGAGCATCTGGGGTCGTTTACGATCCAGGGCGCTAGTCAATCGAGTTCCGTCCCTGTGTCTGCGGTAAGCTCAGCAAACAATACAGCCACAACTCAGTCGCCACATGTTAAGGACAAGCTAAAGGAACAAGCATCAGCACCACCTGCGCAACCAGCACCACCTGCACCAGCACCGGCGCCCTCACCACAGACACCAGCATCACTGGCGCCAGCAGCACAGCCTCCTGAGCAGCCGAAAGCACCCACTACAACCGCACTGGTGATTTTAGCAATCACTCCTCCAAGCGGAGTAGCAGGAACAACCATAACCATCACCGGAAGCGGCTTTGGCGATAAACAAGGCGATAGCATGGTGACAATCGGGGGACAGCCAGTAACCATCTCAAAAGACAATTGGACGAATATCAAGATCGTTATGACAGCGCCGGATTTGAGTCAATTGGATGATTTCGATCGTACTTATGGCTACGATGCTCCTGTCTCAGTCTCCATTGTCGATACAAAGAACAAGACTACAGAGAAGGTCACCACCACTTTTACGGAAACCCCTCCGCGCTGGTCGGATATGGACGAGAAACCGCTGGATATCAAATTTGTGGGCGGATATGAACAGGGCTTCCAAAGCGCGCAGTCGTCTACCTCGGATGCATTTTTGGCCGTCTATGGACGCGCGCTCTTTCTCAAGAACACCTTTGGCCCGTTTTACTCGATCCGGTTGCAGACGGCCCCGCAAGCATCAGGAACTTACGGTGTCGTCTCCTTGCTCTCCAATCCATCGGGTGCGGTGACCACGCAGAGCCTGCAGACCGTTGGCTCGGCGGTCGATCTGTCACTCGGTCTCGAGTACCAAATTCCGCCGTGGAGCCATCAAAAGCAATCCTCTCTTGGAGTCATCGCTGGCGGAGGTTTTGTGACACCCTTGCAGGTGAACTCAGTCAGCGCATCCTACGTCATGCCGGCTTTCGGTACGGTCGAATGTTCTGAACTGCAAAGCAGGCTCAGTGGTGTGCTCAGCAACCCCGTCTTCGCGGGAATCAAGGCGAACACCGCGCCAACTTCGACCTCCTGCTATTCCAACACCACAACCAGCACACCAACGGCAGTCAGCACGTTGGTATATGCCGCTCCCAATCAGCCGAACTATTATCCCAAGTATTTCGTTGGATTGAGAATCGTCAACCGCTTCGCTGGCGCAACAGGCCTGAAGCAGTGCGACGAGCACAATCCCTGCGAGCGCGGTTTCGTTGACTTTACTCTGGGCCAGAACGCCAGTGTCTCCGGTGGATCGTTGAAGCATCTGATCGCCGGAGTTGATTCGATTTACCCCTTGCCGGTGCCAGGTCTCAACTTTATCTATCTCTTCGGCTCCACTTCCGTGCGCCTCTATAATCTTCCTCCAGGCCAATCCCCCTTGATTCTTACGGCCTCGCCGACATCTGGATCGTCAACCCCGCCCGCTAGTCCAAATCCAACCGTTCTCGTCCTGCCCTTGACCCAGCCGGATCGCGACTTTTACAGGATTGGCGCCGGAATCAACTTGAATGATATTTTCAAAGCCCTGAAACCCAAGGCGGCAACCAGCCCGTAACATCCATCCGGAAATTTGCGGCGCCGGAGCACAACACCGGCGCTACAAATCATTTTTTACTTAGAGTAGGGACATATTGCGAGTGACCGGGCCGAATTAAGATAATAGCGAGCCCAAGTGGTTTTCCTCGTTGGGAGGAAATCCAGTCGCGTTCCAGCAACTAGCGCTATTCCCTACTCCCTACTCCCTACTCCCTATTCCCTACTCCCTATTCCCTGCTCTTCCACTGCCGCACCAGGTCTTCGGCCGCCTCCGCCCACTCCGGAAACTCAAACTCAAATCCCGCCTTCAACAGCCGTCCGGGAACAGCGCGGCAGCTCTGCAGCACCAGCTCCGATTCAGTCCGCATTAAAATCGCTCCAAGCTTGATGGCCAGCCATGGCGCAGGCAATCCGTTAGGCACTTCCCATGCCCAGCGCAACGCCGCCATAAACTCCCGATTGGTCAGCGGCGTGGGCGCAGCCAGGTTGAACGGTCCATCCAGCTCCTCGTGCTCCATCAGAAACTCCACTGCCCGCGCATAGTCGGCCTCGTGAATCCATGTCACAAACTGCCGGCCGTTGCCCTGCTTGCCGCCCAGGCCCAGCCGCACCAGGTTCGACAGCACTCCAAAGGCGCTCCCGGCCGTAGGGCTCAGGACCACTGCGCTGCGCAGAGCCACTTTGCGCGTGCGCGGCGTCTCCTCATCGAAGAACGCAGCCTCCCAATCCCGGGCCACGCGCGCGGAAAACCCCTTGCGCTCAACCCATCGTTCCGCTGGCTCTTTCACATCAGCCAGCGGTTCATCCGCGTCCAACTCGCACGTTTCATCCATCGGCAGATCGACTCCATCTTTGTCCAGCACGCGCCTGTAAATGGTTGCCGCCGAGGCGTTCATCCACAACCGCGGCGGCTCGCTGAGTCCGCTGATCACCCTGCCCAGCATCCGCGTGCTGCGTATGCGCGACTCGTAGATTGCCTGCCGGTTGGCCGCATCATAACGGCAGTTCACGCTGCGACCGGCCAGGTTGATGCACACGTCGGCGCCCTCTAGAAATTCAGTCCACGGACCAATCTGCTCCCCGTCCCAGTGAACTGTCTGCCATTGTGCCGTGTATGGGGCTCGGGTCAACACCGTCACCCGGTGGCCGCGCTCGGTAAAGTAGCGTGCCAGCGCGTGGCCCACTTGTCCGCTGCCGCCGGGCAAGACAATTCTTAACGAACGTATAGGGCGCGGTGTCTCGGCAACAATCGTATACATGAATTCAGCTTACGGCCTCGGACTCAACCTTGTGCAGAAAGCCGGACGGCGGGTGGATTATCTCTAAGAGCCATCATCTTGCGCGCTTGGCCGAGAGCAGCAAATTTGACGGCCAGCCAGCCAGTGTCACGCGGGTCACCTTGAAGTTTTCCACACCTGCCGCCACGGCGAGCTGTCGCAACTTTGAAACGGAAAGCAGATTCAAGTTATCTTCCGAAGCAAAGAAATCCATGTCTCTCATCCTGCACAACTTTCTGAATGCAGTTGTGGGAAGCCAATGCGCAAAGGGCATCACGGTATGAAACTCGACCGGGAACCACCGATTGGGCGTAGTGAAAAAGATGCCCCTGCGCGCGACGCGCCACGCCTCTCGAAGAAAAGCTGCCTGCTTCTCCCGGCTGCCAACATGCTCCAGAACCGCGCTCGAGTGAACGTAGTCGAATTCCCTGTCTGCAAAGGGGAGATTCCGCCCGTCGGCTCGCACAAACCTCAATCCAGGATGCATTTCTTCAAGAAACTTTGCGTCATCCAGGCCGCTTGCCGTAATCCGATTCTTGTAAGGATACCATTGTTCGAGATAATTGGAATGGCTGTATGTCCGGTCACATGCGACCCCGAGGTCGAGCACTGTATCCTGCTCCTGAATTCCGGTCACAGAGAGAAAGATCTCATACATTTTGTGCCGTTGGCGGGCGGCTATCTTGATAGGGACCGAGTCGGGTTCAGCGATATTGTATTGAGCGTTTACTTTCACACGGTCTCCAAAGTAATGCGCCTCATTTTCGCCGTAGCCCAAGGATGCTCAGGAAAAAACTACTGCAGATAATCTGAACACCCAAGGTTAAAGAAAAAACCGCAGGCATGACGATGCGCAGCATGTGCTCGGTGTCCAGTGGGCCGAAGCTCTCCTTGGCCCAGCCGGAGACTGCGAAGATCGATCCGCAAATCCCAGCCGCTACCAGCAATCCACCGGCGACAAGGCCGGTTTCCAGCGTGATGTATCGGAAAACACGGGTGAGCCGCGGGTCTTCGGGCAGTAGGTGCTCGGAGATGGCAAACACCTTGGTGAACACGGCAAAGGCAACAAGTTGAAAGCCAAGAAGTACCGAAACAAATGCATATAAAAGCGTATGCACGTCGAACCCCACGCCATGAACAACCCGCGGCCCCGGCAGCAGCCACGCGCATCCAGCCAGCCCCAGCAGGATCAAAAGAGAGCCCGGATAAAGGAAGAGCCAGCGCGGGCTATGCAGCAGCATGAAGCGCAGATGCCGCCAGCCGTCGCGATAGGGCAGCAGGTGCGGCGGGCGCGAACGCCCATCAGGCCTGAGAACCGTTGGCGCTTCGGTCATCTTCAGCCCCATGAGCTTGGCCTTGATCACCATCTCCGAAGCGAATTCCATCCCCGTAGTTCTTAAATCCATCTTTTGAAAGGCGCTCTTGGTAAAGCCGCGCAGGCCGCAATGAAAATCACCCACTCCTGCGTGAAAAAAAAGTTTTCCAATGGTAGATAGAATCGGATTCCCTATATAACGGTTCTTCCATGGCATCGCACCATGCTGAATGCCGCCCTGAAAGCGGTTTCCCATCACCACGTCATACCCGGCACGCAACTTCTCTACAAAAGCATCGAGGTTCTCGAAGTCATAGCTGTCGTCGGAGTCGCCCATGATGCAATAGCGCCCGTGCGCTGCGGTGACCGCCCCATACAACGCCGCCCCGTAGCCGCGCATCGGAATATGAATCACGCGCGCGCCGAGTTTAGCTGCAATCTCCTGGGAACCGTCGGTCGATCCATTATCGCCAATAACGATTTCGCCGCTTATCCCGGAACGTCGCAGATAACTCTGCGCCTTCCGGATGCAGTTTGCCAGAGTCTCTGCCTCGTTCAGGCAGGGCATGACGATGCTTAGCTCTACATCCATCGATCGCTTCCTCGCGTGCACTTGAAAAAGGCAGCTGAAAGTGGAAATACTCAGCAACGTTGAGTATAGCAAGGTGTAAGAAGTCCGACAGTTCGTAGCGACAGCTCGCCAGTTATTGCTGAGCCGGGCTGAGCGCCGCCGGCCAATCCGCCGGCGAATCCACAATCACATCCGGCCGGTTCGCCGATAGGCTCTCAGGCGCAAGCCCGAAGGTGCAGCCAATGCACCACGCTCCCCCATTCCGCGCCGTCTCCACGTCTACCTGGCTGTCGCCGATGACCACCGTCTCGTCGGGTTGCGCGCCTGCCTCTCTCATCAACGTTTGCAATCCCTCCGGATCGGGCTTCTTGGTCGCGAAGCTGTTGCCGCCGTAGATGTTCAGGAAGTAGGGTGCCAGGCCCAGCGCCGCGCAGATGTCTCGCGCCGGGCGCACCGGCTTGTTGGTCAGCACGGCCATCGCCCGCGCCGGCCTGCCTGCCTCATCATGCAACTGCTTCAGCGCCGCCAGAGCCTCCAGAACTCCGTCGTAAGCGTAGGTGTAGTCCAGCTTGTGCTCGCGATAGTAATCCAGAAAATACTTGTGAGCCTGGGTCAACAACTCCTCGTCTGCCATGCCGCCCGCCGCCGCAAACGACCTGCGTACCAAAATCATCGCCCCGTTGCCGATAAATCCGGCAATCTTCTCATCCGCCAGCGGCTCGCGCCCAAACCGGCTCAGGGTTGCGTTCACGCTGTTGCACAAGTCCTGCGCGGAGTCGATTAGCGTGCCGTCCAGATCAAAGACCAGCAGTTTCAACCGTGCTACCGGAAGCGGGCGAAGAACGTGAACCATGTTTCTAGTGTAAAGCTCCCGCTGAATCGGACTCCCGAACGCTGTTCTCTGCCGGTCTGCCGTCCTCCGATTCTGCAAGGCCTTCGCCGGCTTCTTCCTTCAGATACGCCCGCTTCCTCATATCCACAACGATCGTCTCCGCGAGCCGGTCCTGCGCGCACATCCGGTTGCGGTCCCAGAAGTATTGGATAAATCCCACTCCTCCCTCAAGCACCGCAGCGCCATACCCTAGCGCCCGCTCGAAGGATTGCCACAACCCCATTCGCTCGCCGGTCAGCGAGACGATCTTTGTCCGCGCGATCCACTTGCCGGGTGTCCGGCCATTGCCAAAGTAGGTGAACAGCCCCCAGTAAAGGACCATCACAATAATATTTCCCGGTTCGTGATAATCCCATTTAACTAAAATATTCTCCTCGTGTAAAACAAAGTGCCGCCAGAGAAACTCCAGCGGCGCCCAAAGCACAATCACAAGGGCAAGGTCGATCCAATGTCCCAGCCACCTCTGCCAGAAAAATGCCAGCGGCAGCCCATTCAGAGCTTCCATCCGCGCGCTTTCGTGAGCCTGAAATCTGCGCCTTTCCTGTTTCTGTTTCTCACTCATGGCTCACATCATAACTGATCCCTGAACCATGATCCCTATCAATGCACTCGAACATCGCCCCAACCGGTTTTGACCCGAACTGTCGGTCCGCCGCCATCGCCCTTCATCTCTCCCGGCTTCAGGTGCGATGATATATATCTTGACGCCGGCGCGCGGCCATCGCGCTCTTCGTAAAGGAGCTTCTTCGTGAAAAAGCATTTCTCCATTCTTGTAGCGATCTTTGTCATCGGCAGGTGGCCCGTTCATCAACCCCGAAGTATCGCCATGAACCTTGAGAAGCTGTGCCCCGTTCATCGCGGCTTTATCGCGATGAGCGGGTATTATTGAGTCTACGCGCGGCCATCGCGCTCTTCATAAAGGAGCATCTCCGTGAAAAAGCATTTCTCCATTCTTGCTGCGGTCTTTACCATCCTTCTTGCCTCTGGATGCCTGACTGCTCAGCAGCCGGCGCAAGCAACCACCGCCCAGAAGCCGGCTACGCATCCCGCCAGCCGTGTAAGCGTCTACGCCCCCGCCGAGCGCATCACCAATTTCGACGTCCTCAAACAGCAGCTCCGGCAGTACCACGAATGCACCTGCACATGCGGTTGCTACGCCAAGGACCTTGACCACCAGGCAGACCGCGCCATCGCCATCCTGCGCGCCCGCGCCGCCCATCGCCGTCCCAACGAAAAACTGGCGCTAGTGCTGGACATCGACGAAACCTCGCTCTCTAACTACGAGGAGATGTCCAAGGCCGACTTCGCCTACGACAGCGCCGTCTTCGATGCCTGGATCAAGTCTGCCAAAGCCCCCGCCATTCCCGGCACCCTGCGGCTTTTTCAGGAGGCCCAGCGCCTCAACGTCAACGTCTTTTTTATCACCGGCAGAGCCGAATCCGAGCGCGAGGCCACCGAGCGCAATCTCCGCGAACAGGGCTATCAGAACTGGCAGCAATTGTTCATGCGTTCCCCCGCGCTGGCCTCACAGCCGGTGTATATCTTCAAATCCGGCGCGCGCGCCGCGATTGCCACGCAGGGTTATCGCATGGTGCTCAACGTCGGCGACCAGTGGAGTGATGACAAGGGGAAACCCCAGGCGGACTTCTTCGTAAAATATCCCGACCCCTTTTATCTCATCCCGTAACAGAAGAGTATCCAGGACAAAAAAATGGCGAGGCCTCTCTGCATCAGGTCCTCGCCGGAAGATCAAGCTGCGCACCGGAATCGCAAACCCCGGAATAATCAACTGACAACTGACAACTGAAAACTGTACTCAGTGAATGCGAATGTCTCCCGAGCCGGTCTCGACGCGCACCGTGGGGCCGCCGCCGTTGATTTTGCCCACCACATGATGCCGGCCCAGCTCTCCCTGCGCCACTATTTCGTGGTCGCATTGGATGCCGCCCGACCCCGACTCGGCATTCAAAGTGATCCCAATGCTGCTCGTCCAGAGATCCACGTTGCCCGAGCCGGTCTCCAGCTTCCAGTCAGACGTCGGCATTCCGCCCACGTTGATGTTTCCCGAGCCCGTCCCGGCGCGCAGGCCGCCGCGCAGGTTGCGCAGCTCGATGTTGCCGGAGCCGGTCCCTGCCTTCACGTCGCCCTCGCCTGTCTGCTCGGCGTAGATGTTGCCCGACCCGGTCTCTACAGTGAACCCGCCATGCAACCCGGTAGCGTGAATGTTACCCGAGCCGGTGCTCAGCTTCGTTTTCTCGCCCACGCCCTCCACGGTAATATTGCCCGAGCCCGAGCCGGCCTCAACCAGCGTATTCTCCGGCGCCTGAATCTCGTAGTCGATGCTCACATTGTTCAGCCTCTCGTGATGCCCGCCGATGCTCACAATATTGCCCGTCTGCTCGATGGGCGGGTTCGCGGCAATCTCCTTCACCCGCTCCTCGCTCACGCCCCAGCCGCCCTTCACCTTGCCGAAGATGTGCACCTGGTTGCCCGCGCCGCGCGTCAGGTGAATGTTCCCTGACCCGGTCGAAACCGTTAACTGCACCTGCCCGCTTACGTTAAGCGTGCGCTCAAACGTTGCCTCCGAAGCCAGTGCCGTGCTCGCCGCCAGCCCCAATGCCGCTGCTGCCAGTAATAGTTTCTTCATCAAATG
Source organism: Occallatibacter sp. (assembly GCA_050012015.1). Classification (GTDB taxonomy): domain Bacteria; phylum Acidobacteriota; class Terriglobia; order Terriglobales; family Acidobacteriaceae; genus Telmatobacter. Next base: position 20,784 of record JBEKHZ010000005.1, read on the forward strand.
CCTCGTTTCTCAGGAATGTGTGCCCAGAAATCAGGGAAATGCTGACCAGTTACAGAAATTAACAATCGAAAACTCAGACGTCGGCCTGCCGGCTTTCGTCAACCAAGCCAGACCGGCCATAGCCCTTCCTTCCATACGTATGACACTGAAGCTCGGTTCCCGGTTGCAAAAAGATGGCGTAGGGGTCCCTAATCCCTGATCTCTGTTCCCTGATCTCTGCCCCCTATTCCCTGTTCCCTATTCCCTATTCCCTATTCCCTGTTCCCTGTTCTCTGTTCTCTGTTCTCTGTCCCCTGTTCACTGACCACTGTGGAAGTGCTATCCTCACGTCAGAGATGTCCGGTCTCTCTCTGCTCCAATACGTCACCGTCGGCCTGCTCATCCTGGCCAACGCCTTCTTTGTGGCAGCCGAGTTCGCCCTGGTTTCCATCCGCGGCACCCGCGTCGAGCAGATGCTCGCCGACGCCGTTCCCGGCGCCCGCGCCGTCCGCCGCCTGCAGCGCGAGCTGGACGATTTTCTCGCCGCCATCCAGCTCGGCGTCACCCTCTGCTCCCTGGCCCTGGGATGGATCGGCGAACCTCTGGCCGCCTCCACCCTCATGGGTTGGTTCAGCGCTCTGCCCTTCACCCAGCCCCACGCCCTCCTTTATGCCCACATTGCCGCCGTCGCCCTCGGCTTTGCCCTCATCACTTACTTCCATGTGGTAGTCGGCGAACTGGTGCCCAAGTCCCTCGCTCTGCGCCGCGCTGAGGCCCTGGCCGTAGCTGTCGCCCCGCCCATGCTGGTCTTCATGGCCCTGGCCCGCCCCGCCGTTCGTTTCCTCAAAGGTTCGGCCGCCATCATCCTGCGCGGCTTCCATATTCCCCTCACCGAACGCGCCCAGGTCCACTCACCCGAGGAGCTCCAGCTCATCGCCGCCGCCGCCCGCCGCCTCGGCGTTCTGCCCCCGTTCCAGGAGGCCCTCATCCACCGCGCCCTTGAACTCGAGGATGTGCCCACCCGCGAGATCATGACCCCGCGCCAGAAGATCTTTTCCCTTCCCTCCAACCTCGCCGTCGAAGCGGCCACCGCCCAGGTCATCGAGCACAAGCGCTCCCGCGTCCCCGTCTATGACGAAACTCGTGGTCCCGAGCACATCATCGGCGCCGTCTACTCCAAAGACCTCGCCCGCCTCATGTTCTTCCGCTCCTCCAAGCCGGTCGATAATCTTACCCTCCGCGACGTCATGCGCGACATCCTCGTCGTTCCGGAAACCAAATCCGTCCTCGACCTCCTTCGCGACCTTCAGCAGCGCCGCCGGCCCATCGCCATCGTCGTCGACGAGTACGGCTCCACGGTCGGCCTGGTCACCATGGAGGACGCCATCGAGCAGCTTACCGGCGAACTGGAAGACGAGTTCGACGCGCCCGCCCTCCCCGTCCTTCCCACTGCCGATGGAGCGTTGCTCATGGACGGTGGCCTCAACCTCCGCGACCTCGAAACCGAGATGCAATGGGATCTGCCCCGCAAGGGCGGCGTGGAAACCCTTGCCGGCTTTCTTCTCATGCGCCTCGGCCACATCCCCAAAGTGGGCGAATCCATCACCCACGAAGGCCGCCGCCTCACCGTCGTAGAGATGGACAACCGCCGCATCGCCAAAATCCGCGTCGAACCAATGGAAGAAGTTCCGCCGTTATCCGATCAAGGGAAGTGATGTGGGCGGGTCGCGCAAGTCTGACCACAAATGATGGGTGCCCCAGGTCCCTCGCATTTGGGGACCTGGGATATCTATAGCTTGTCATCCTGAGCAAACCCTGAGCCTGAGCTTTTGCAAAGGTGAAAGGGAGTCGAAGGACCTGCTTTTCTATGTTGTCATCCTGAGCGAAGTCGAAGGACCTGCTTTTGCTTTTCGTGCTTTGTATCAGGGCACGGTTTTAACCGTGCCGAAAACGCAACATAATGAACGCGGGTTTTAACCCCTGAGGGCTGCTCCATCCGGAGGTAGGCCGGGGTTTCAACCCCGGCAAAAACCGCTTTTTTGTTTTTAGAAATCAATCCATGCGGCGTGAGCCGCGTCTGAAGGGTCGGCCTTACCCTGCCTCTCGCGTCAGGTAAATGGAAGGCTCGGCAACTTCCGAATTGTCGCCAATCCGAAATCAACGCATTCCCGGATCGAAGGGCGTTTATCGATACTTATTCGGGATTGGTATGCCATCCGTCCTGCTTAACATACACGCGGAATTTACCAGCATCGTATGTAATTTCTCTTGCAAAATTGATCACTTTGACGGAAACTTCATAGCGTATACACAATTTCAAACGAGAGGAACCATACCGTGTCCATTCAGATTCGAGCGTATTCCAACTGCAACGACGCCTTCATCGTCTGGCGTTCCGACAAGTTGATCCCGGATTGCATCGGCTTCGAACTGCGGTGCATTGAGAACGGAAAAACAACGGTCTTGAACAACCGGGTTTCCTTCTCCAGCGGCCAACCTGACCCGCAACATCCGGAATCCTCCGCCACTTCCCCTTTGCGCCGCTTCACCTGGACCGACCACGGACGTGCCGATCAATCCGTTCTTGCCTACCAGGTTGTCCCCGTCGTAGCTCCAGGAACAGCCGCACCAGCAACGCGAGAAGATCTCGCCAGCCCCGTCTCAAACACTGTCACCATCACAGGCGCCGCTGGCGGCGGCTTTGAGTGTTACTTCAATCGCGGCATGATCCTCTCACAGTTCATGGCCCATTATCTCAAGGGCGACTTCAGTGATGCGGCGCTGAAAAAGTTTAAGGCTGCCCTGAATGCCGATCCAGACAAAGAGAACAACATCCGCACCTTCCTCGGAGGTCCGCTTCGCGGTCAACTAGTGCAGCTTCTCGAAACCGCCAAAAGCACGAACGGCCATGTCTTTATGTCGGTCTTCGAGCTCTCCGACAATCTGCTCATCGAACACCTTGTGCAGTTGGGAAAAAACGCTCATATCATCCTTTCCAACGGCGCGCATAAGTCCAAAACCGATGACGAAAACAGCAGCGCTCGCAAAACCCTGACGAACGTCTGCGAAGTAAGCGCACGCATGCTCCCGTCGGGCTATCTGGCGCACAACAAGTTCGCCGTCATCACCGACTCCAAACTGAACCCGCTCAAAGTCGTAACCGGCAGCACAAACTGGAGCCCCACCGGCCTCTGCACGCAAATGAATAACGGGATCGTCTTTGACGACCCCGCAATCGCCCAGATCTTCTTGGACCAATGGCATCGTATCCAGCAGGAAGATGGTAATCCCACGCCCGCCACTTTGAAAGCGGAGAACAACAAGATGAAGCCGGCTCCGGCAAAGCAGGTCGATGTCTGGTTTACCCCAACGACCAACGCCCCGGAGATGCAGGCGGTCTGCGACCTCATCGCAAACGCCCAAGAGGGAGTGCTCTTTCTCATGTTTCAGCCCGGCGGCTCGCCGATTGAGAATGCCATTCTTCAGCTCAAGAGTGACAAGCCCAACACTTTCGTCGCAGGCGTCATCTCCACCATGGACCCCAAGGACGAAAAACAGGCCTCGGTCACGCTGGTCGGCAGAGGTGGAAAGCCCGTACCGCCATTGATGGTCGTTCAGCCTGCCGGAATCTCCAGCGTCGGCGACTGGGCCGCGGAAGTTTCGCGGCAGTCCTTCCTCACAAGCATCGGATTTGCCATCGTCCACTCCAAGGTTATCGTTATCGATCCCAACGGCCCCAATCCTGTCGTCGTCACCGGCTCGCACAACTTCTCCAAAGCAGCGAGTACTAAGAACGACGAAAACCTGGTCATCATCCGGAACAACCCGGCGCTGACCCGTGCCTATGCGGTTAACATCCAGTCCGTATACGACAACTACGAATTCCGCGCGCTGGCAGCTGTCATGCATTCCAAAGGTAAAAACGTCATCAACTCCATGAAAGATCCAAAGTCATGGCAGGCCTCGTGGTTCCAGAGAGATAAGTTGCAGGAACTTAACTTCTGGCTCCCTGGCGGATCCGCCCCTGCCTCCACTACAACACCTGTCGCCCAAAAGACTCCGCCGAAGCCGCCTTCTCCAGGAAAAACGCCGGTAAAGAGTGTGGCGAAGAAAAAGCCGGCCAAGAAGTCAGCCGCAAAGAAATCCTCTTCAAAGAGAACGTCTCCAAAGGCAGCGAAGAGAACGCCTACCAAAAAAGCAACTGCGAAAAAGGTTGCAAAGAAGAAAACAACAACAAAGAAAGCGGTAGGAAAGAAAGTCTCCACTAAGAAGGCGGTCACTAGGAAGAGGACCGCTAAGAAGAAAACAACAAATAAATCGGCGGCAAAGAAGTCCAGGAAGCGTTGACGCTCAAAAACCACTCCTATACGCTCCACGTGTGGGAGTGAAAGTGAAACTTTAGCGTGCGGGGCGTGCAGGAAGCCCCGCACAAGTCGACCGTCAAGATTCAATAATCTCAAACCAACGTGTCGTATTGGTCCCCGTAAATCGGCATATCAGAAGTCTTTGCCGGGCAACCTAGAGCCATCCTTGCCGCTCTGCCGAAGGGGCCAGCCCCACACCGCAGGTGGCCGGGCACTGTTCCCTGATCCCTAGTCCCTAGTCCCTAGTCCCTGACAGCTGACGGCTGATAGCTGTAATTGACCTAGGTCATGACTAGGTCAACTCCCCGAAATTTTTTGCAAATATTTTCCTTAACCTCTACATATAAAATGTGATAGCTCATTTTAGGCGAATGGATGGAGAAAGAATGCTTTTTAATCAAAATATAGGCCTTTGTAGCAGACTTTCATGTCTCTATATGCGCACGTATTGCCGTCCAAACAACCCAAAATCTCTCGCAAAACAGTGTACTTCGAACGACACGATAGCGGAACCAGAGTCGAAGCATCTCGAAACCACAGCGTTCAAGTCGACGCGACCATCAGGGAGCGACGACCCTGCACGAAAATGAATAGGACACGGTTACTCTGGTTCCGCTCTACTCGCACTTCAGGTCGACAATCTTTGCCTTGAACTTGCCATCCCATCTCATCGTCAGCAGCCCCACCGTGACCGGCAGCCGGAACCTCCGCGGCCCGCACGATCCGGGATTGAAGTACAGCACCCCTTTGCGCCGGTAGTAGTTGGGCACGTGCGTGTGCCCGCTGAGCACGGCAGCAAACTTCCCCGCCGCCGGGTCCAGGTGTAAAGTGTTCAGATCGTGCAACATGTAGACGTAACGGTCGGCGATCATCACCACCTCGGTCTCCGGCAGCTCTCTCAGCGAGCCTTCGCGGTCTACGTTGCCGCGCACCGCCGTCACCGGTGCAATCTTCCCCAACTCCTTGAGAACAGAGGCTTTGCCCACATCGCCCAGGTGCAGAATCCGCTCTACGCCGGCCAGCGCCCGCGCCGCCTCCGGCCGCAGCAATCCATGCGTATCGCTGACCACCCCAATCTTCATGAAGCCTCCATCCTGTGCTTGACGCGATATTATCAATCGCCAGAGCAAGAATACCGCAACACCCACAACCTGTTGGGGTTAAATGAATTATGGATATTTCACGCCAGGCTTTGGTTCTTACTGTGGCTCTGGTTGCGCCCTTGGTACTGATGCACCCAGCTCTGGCGCAGGCGCCCTGGTCGCAGCCGAGGCCGGCAAACTCCACGGCCATCCAGGCGGAGGCATGGCAGATCGTTCTATTGGCCAATCAGGCCCGTGCCAAGGCCGGAGCCGGTCCGCTCCAGTGGGACGCGGCATTGGCCACTGCCGCCCGCCAGCACTGCCTGCGCATGGCCGCCGAGGGTTCAATCTCTCATCAGTACGCGGGCGAGCAGGATGTCTCCGCGCGCGCCGCGCAGGCTGGCGCCCACTTCAGCCTGATCGAGGAGAATGTGGCGATTGCCCCCACTCCCGCCGTGATTCACGACGCCTGGATGCACTCGCCCGGCCACCGCGCTAACTTATTGAATCCACAGGTGGATCACGTCGGCGTGGCCGTGGTGGCCGGCCGGTATGGCCTTTACGCAGTAGCCGACTACGAGCGCGTCGTGCAGGTGCTGACGCAAGCCCAAATTGAAGCTCAGGTTGCCAGCCTGATGCACGGCGTCACCATCCGGCCCGATCCCACCCTTGCCCGCGCCGCCTGCGTAGCGGAAGGCGCGCTGCCTCGCCCCGCTTCCGGGCCAAGACCACACTTCGCCATGTACTGGGAGGACGCATAACTGACCCATCTGCCTAAGGATCTGGCAGATGCAATGGCCTCGGGCAAGTATCACCAGGCCTCTGTGGGCAGTTGTTCGGCGCAGGGCCAGGAGGGCTCTTTCACTGCCTATCGCATCGCGGTGCTGCTCTACTAAACATCGAGATCATCATCCGAAGCCCTGAAAATCCTGCCAAAACTCCGGCCACGGCTTGCGCGGTCCCGCACAGAGAAAAATATCCGGGTGGTCCTGGCTCTCTTCGTTTTTCACGCCCTCGGAGTTGCCGTTGTGGCCGGCCAGGCGGCAGGCGGTGAGATTTCTCTCCACATACTTGCTCGACAGTCCGACCACGATGAGCGTGGCCGGAGGAGGTGCTGGATAGCCACGCAGCCATGCGGAGTTGGTGCCGCTGATAGGCATGGGCAGGTGGTAGGCCGGACCCAATATCTCGATTGCGCCCTGCTCTCCATAGTTGCCGACCAGGATACCGACACTTGACCGCTGCTCCGGAGGCAGGGAATCGCGGATGCCGGCAACGGTCCTGACCAACTCGTTCCAGCCGAACTCCTCGCGGAAAGCATCGTTGGTGTCCAGGGCAAAATGCATGAGGGGACCGGAGGCCGCCAGCGGCAATGCCAGTGCGCAACCATACGCGCCGGCCGCTGCAATCCCCTGGAAGAATACAATCTTTATCACCCAGCGCCACAACTTCGACAGTGTCGCCACCCATCGCTCGCCCTCGGCCGCTCCCATCGCGATGAGCATGGGATACGCGGGCGCGAGGTAGTAGAAAAGTCCCTTGGCCACTAGAAAGAATGCAAGAGGAAGCAGGTACATCCACGCCAGCGGACGATAGCGCGGGTTGCGCAAAAAGCACAACAGCCCGCCAATCCACAGCGGCGCTGCGTAGAAATTCGTGCAAACAAAAAATTGCTTAAACCAGAATTGATTCGCTCGCCCCTGCCCCACATCGCGCACATGAATAAAGTGGAGAAAATGGTATGAGATGAAATCATGGCGTATCTGCCAAATGAGATTGGGCAGGAAGATGAGCAGCGCAATTCCTACGCCACCTAACAACCACCAACTCAAGAGAAACCGGCGAGCGCGCGTCAGCAAGAACCCGCAAAGCAGCGCTAGTACAAGAAAGCAGATGGTGTACTTGGTCTCCAAGCCGATCCCGACGACCGTGCCAATGGCCAGCCACCAGCGCGGGTTCTCCGTCTTCAGCAGGCGGATCGTGAAGTACGCAACCAGAATCCACCACAGGTAATCAAAGGTGCCATACTGAAATTCCGTGCCCTCGAAGAGCGGCAGCGGCGAAAGCGCTACCGCCAGAGCGGCCGTGCCTTGGGCCAACCGTCCGCCGCCCAGCTCCCGCGCCATCAGCCCGGTAACGACGATAGCCGCCGCCTGCGCCAGAACCGAAAAGAGTCGCAGCCCCACCATCGAGAGGCCGAAGATTTGAAGGCCGATGCGCTCAAGAAATGGCGTCAGCGGCGGATAGGCCACGAATCCCCAGTCGAGATGCCGCGCATCGCTCAGAAACTGGAGTTCGTCGCGGTGGAAGCCATAGCGGCAGTTGGTGGCCAAATGAACAAGCGTGATAACAGCCGCTATGCCCAGCAAAATCGTCCATTCGGTCCGGCGCTGGCCGGCGATCGGCTCTGATCCAGGTTCGCTCCCGATGAACGTCCGTCTGGCCACTTCCGCTGCCCCCTATGAAGTCCTACGTTCAGTGTTTCGCTACTGTTCCCATGCTCGCGCTTTCTGCCTGGCGCCGTTCCAGCGCCGTGGGAACTTTCACAGAGGCCATGCCTGCCGCGGTTGCCGCCTCTACGCCCATATCTGTGTCTTCAAAGACCAGGCAATCGGCAGGCTTTACGCCCAACCGCTCGGCAGCCAGCAGGTATGCATCCGGGGCCGGCTTGCCGTGCTTGTAGTCATCCGCAGAGACAATAGTGTCGAACTTGTCCAGCAGGCCCAGCACACTGAGCGAGCCCACCACCGAGTCACGCGTGCTGCCCGAAACCACGGCGAAGGGAATTCGGCCATGCTCCGCCTCGATGTGCTCCAGCACCTCTGGAATCGCCTTGAGCTGTGGAATCTGCGCCAGGTAGAGGCCTTCCTTGCGCGTGGCGACATCTTCGACTGGCATCTGCAAGCCGTTGATTTTGTTCAGGTCTTCGATAATCTTCCGCACCGGTTTGCCGCCCCAGGAGTAGAACACCTCTTCTGGATATTCACAGTTCCAATCCGCCAGAACCGCCTTCCAGGCGTTGTAGTGCAGCGGCATTGAGTCGGCGATGGTGCCGTCGCAGTCAAATAGATAAGCTCGGAAAGTGCCCGCAGGCAGATGAAGTTTCATGCCGCGCAACCGCCTTCGCCAGGCCCGCCTTCTCCGGGCTTGGTCGGCTCCATCTTGAGAGCGTTATTGAACCGGTTGAAGTAGTTGAAGAGGCCGATGGCGCAAAGCAGCTCTACAATCTCGCCCTCCGAGTAGAAGCCTCGCAGTTCGGCAAACTGCTCGTCAGTGACCGTATTGGCATCGCGGGTGACAGTCTCAGCCAGCCGTAGAGCAGCCTTCTCGGCAGGGGTAAAATCCTTGCGCCTGGACCAATCTGCCAGGTTGGTGAGCTGCTCGTCTGTCCAGCCCAGTCCCTTGGCCAGGATGGTGTGGCTGGCCAGGCAGTAGGGTGTCACGTTCACCTGGCTGGTGCGAACGATAATCAGCTCCTTGAGCTTCGTCGGGACCGTGCCGGTGCTCAGCACCGCGCTGAAATGGGCCATCATGGTGGTGAAAATCTCCGGCCGATGGGCCATCACGCGAAACATATTGGGCACGTTGCCACGCTGGGAAAAGGCTTTGTCGTAAAGTACAGCCATTTCAGGGGTTACCTGGCTGCGGTCCAGCCGCGAAATCCGGGACATGTGTTCTCCTACTTCAAGCACCGCTCTGAAAAACTATCGGTTCTTCTATGGTATCGTCTGCGCCGGCACCCAGTCCGCACTCATGCCCGCTAATTGCCCCTTTGGAGCACCGCCTGCTCGCCGGCAGGGCCAAACCGGATGTTAGACCCGGTTACACCGGTGATTTTTTTGACGCGCCGCCCGCTCTCTGCTAACTTGGAAGTGGAGAATCCCTCTCAGGACACTCCTCAGTAGCTCAATGGCAGAGCATTCGGCTGTTAACCGAAGGGTTGTAGGTTCGAGTCCTACCTGAGGAGCCAGATATTTTTATAAGTATTTTATTATCAATCACTTCAAAAACAGCACGACCTGAGAGGCCAACAGAAAGGCCAGCATATTTCTTCTGCTAGCCTCCGCGAAAACACACCTCTGAATAAAAGCGTATACGGTTCACGATGGCATCGCCGTGTGCTCTAACCATAGCTTTCCGTGTTAGTAGGGCGCTGCTGATCGCTCATTTGGGCGCGCTCCAGTGAAGGCTCGGAGTCCAATATCGGGCGGTTGATCCGGCCACCGGGACCGGGAGGATGCACGGCAAAAGGAAGGCGCGGAGAAGAGCGCCAACCTCTTCGAGAGAAGTCGAGTCGCTTCCTGGGTACAGTCGGCTGACGAAGGCACTCCATTGCTGTTTCTTCTGCGAGTCACCGAGGAACTCTTCTGTCAGTGCAAATGGAACCTCTTGCGGAATCGCGACCCCACGCCGCTCAAAGGACGCGAGGATGGAGTTGCGCATGATGGCCATCTCAAAAGTCCAGGTGTTGGCCATAAACCAAATGTCGTAGAAGTCCTTCATGCGGCTGTTGCGAATATCCAGTACAACCATTGCAATGAGTTTTTCCGCGATGGCGGCTTCGCGTGGATAGGCGCGGATGACCGGCGGCTCCATAGGGAGCAGCACGGGAAAGGACTCGAATTCCGGCACTGGATAAACGGCGTCGCCGAATCCAATATCGACTTGCATCGGTATGTGCGCGCCGGCCAGGACTGCATGGAATTTCACACGCACGCCCTCATACTCGTCCTCTTCTTTGATCCTCGTTCCCTCGACCGATTCGCCATCGAAGAGAATGCCGTCATTCCCTTCGACCTTGCAGATGCTCCGAATCGTTTCCTCGACTTCACGAATAGCCGACGATCCCCATCCGAGCAGGTCCAAGTCCTTTGTCGGCCGATGAGTCTCGCCCGTCCAGAGTGTAAACAGCGTCGCTCCCTTGATTGCGAATCTGTCGCGAAAGTTCGAGCAACCCAGCCGGAACAGAAAGCGTTCGATCGCATATCTTCCCAAGACCCGCTGGTAGTCTTGCCCTCTGTCTTGGGCGAGAGCGAGCAGACGCGCACGGATGGAGGCCGCAATATTTTTCGCTGGTTCGCGAGTCATAGCGCCTCCATGTAGGGACGGATGACGTTGCTCACGCGGCAAATCTTGGCATAACGGTAAATGTCGTTGATGGTGGCCTTCTTTTGGCGGAGGCTGTCTTTCAGCGCCTCGATTGCAACGTCCAGGCCAACTTTATTGCGGAACTTGAAGCAGTCTGCCACGGTCTTTGCAACTGAGTAAACGCGCACAGGTACGCCCTCAACCGTATACTGTTCGACGCCTTCGGAGAGCGAAGGTCCCGTCAGACGCACCACCCGGAGTGAAGGCGACAGGATGGCAGGCTTTCTTGCCCCTTTGCCGAGAGCGACCCAGACAGATGCCGGGCTTTGCGTCGTGATTTCGTGAAAGACCAAGGCCGAAAGCAGGCACAGGACTGCTTCCGGCACCCGCTTTGCCACCTCCGCGTATGAGTGGCGCTCAGTGATCGCCGCGTCGGGCAGGGTGTATATCCCGCGACCAAGCCGGCTGAGCTTTCCTTGACGGTGAAGACGCAGCAGATACTCCCGCGGAATCCCGATGGCCTCAACATCGCGGGGCCTCACGATTCCCTTCCGGCGGACGTACTGCATGGTTCTCTCAATTGGCTTTGTCGTTATCATTGTGTCAAACCATCATTATTTAATCACATATAATGACATATTGCAACATTCGGCAAAATCAACACTTACTCCTGTAAATGACAATTCGCCATATATTCGCCTATACTCGGCGAATGAGTTTTGGGTTCCCAATCCTGGAGCGGAAACAGTTCGTTGTCACCTGCAAACGATGCAGACGGGATGTTCCGGCAGGTGTGAGGGAGTTCCCATTCCAGCCCATCGTAGTGCCCTGCCCACTCTGCGGAGAGCTGCGTAGGTACTTGCCCTCAGAGGTGTTCCTGGGCCAGCCAAACAGCCTTGTATCGAAACAAGCACGCAGGCGGAAGAACTGAGCGTGAGCGCCAGCTCTCCCACATGACGGCGAAGGCGTAAGGTTCGCCGTATGCGAGCGCAAAGGCGAACGGTCGCCTAATCTTGGCATTGAGCTTGGTTATGGGTTAGGTTCCGGATTGCCAACTGTTCAACCGGAATCCGAAAAGTGCTGTATGTCCCATCGCTGATAAATCCGGCAGTTCTCGCCAGATCTGATTCGGAAACCGACATTTAGGTATCAGTGCAATACTGTTGGGAGGTCTGTAAAGGACATCTCATGGACATCTTCCAGTACCGTGAAGACCTCATCGGGGACTACAGTGCGTATGTAAAGGGGTTCCTGGAGGTTCGTGACGCTGATATCGAACAGTTCATCACCTCTCGGCTGGATGGCGGATTCCTTTGGCCGGAACCCCTGGTTCAGCTCAACCCTGCCTTCGTCCAGGGATCAACTATCGATGAGCTTGTTGACCAGAAGCGTCTCCATGCTACATGCAGAGAGATCTTCCGGCGCGGGAAGACCGTTGAGAGTCCGCAGGGTGTCCCACTCCGGCTTCATCAACACCAGGAGAAGGCCATCGACTGCGCCCAGCAGGGCGCAAATTACGTTCTTACGACCGGGACGGGGTCTGGAAAGAGCCTCGCCTACCTCATCCCCATCATCGATCACGTCCTGACAATTGGCAGCGGCCACGGTATCCAGGCGATCGTCGTCTACCCGATGAACGCTCTTGCGAACAGCCAGCTCGGAGAGATGGACAAGTTTCTCGGGCCGGGATTCCCAGCAGGCAAACCTCCGGTTCGATTTGCCCGTTACACGGGCCAGGAAAACGAGGAGACTCGGGATGCAATCCTGAATAACCCACCAGATGTTCTTCTGACGAACTACGTCATGCTGGAACTGATTCTTACCCGGCCTCGCGAACGCGAACATCTGATCAAGGCTGCGGGGGACTTGAAGTTCCTGGTACTGGATGAACTGCACACCTACCGCGGCCGACAAGGTGCGGATGTCTCCATGTTGGTCAGGCGCCTCCGGGAGACCCTCAAAGCCGAGGACGTAATCTGTGTTGGAACCTCAGCCACGATGGGTACCGGCCCCACATTTGCTGACATCAAGCGCGATGTGGCGGCTGTGGCGACTCGTTTGTTCGGAGCACCGGTCTCCGAGGATCATGTCATCGGCGAAAGGCTTCGCCGTATCACGCCGGATATCCAAGTGGACGATCCAAGTGTCGCCGAGCAACTGAGCGTCCGGGTGAAGGACAACAGATTCGAGATCCCAAGCTCCTTTGATGCCTTCTGCGAGGATCCGCTGGCGAGCTGGGTGGAGACCACCTTCGGCCTTGAGAGGGAGGAGGACAACGAATACTTGAAGCGGGCAACCCCCAAGACGCTCAGAGAGGCAGGAAAGCAGCTCTCGGAAAAACTTGGACTGGGTGAGGATTCCTGCGCTGCTGCCATCCAACGTTGGCTCTTGCATGGCTACAAGTGCGAGCCAGACCCCATTAGCGGCAACCGCCCATTCGCCTTCCGTCTCCACCAGTTCATCAGCAAGGGGGACGCCGTCTACGCCACTCTCGGCAAGGGGGCGGACCGGTGGATGACGTTGCAGCCACAGTTGTATCGCCCAGAGCATCGGGAAGAGCGGATTTACCCCCTGGCCTTCTGCCGCGCCTGTGGCCAGGAGTTTTACAGCGTCTACCTGCAGGACCAAGTAGGCGGTGTTGAAGTTGTACCGCGGCCTGCGGGCGAGGACGAGAGCCAAGACGATCACATCCACGCGGGATACTTGATGGTCTTGGAGGAACCATGGCCTACTGACCCAGCCATCGAAATGGAACGGCTGCCCGATGAGTGGAAAGAGATTTTCCATGGCGCACCCCGAATCCGAGCGGAACGTCGGGACAAGCGCCCGATTCCCCACACTCTCCTCAAAAACGGTTCCGAAGCTCCAGATGGGCTCCCCGTGGTCTTCCTGTCTACTCCATTCCGCTTCTGCCCAACCTGCCGGGTCACCTACAGCCCCCGCCAGCGAAAGGATTTCGGCAAATTGGCGACGTTGAGTTCCGAGGGCCGCAGCACGGCTACGACGGTTCTCAGCCTCGCTGCTATTCGCCACTTGAAGTCGGTGGAAGGAATTGATGCCAAGGCCCAGAAGCTTCTCAGTTTCATGGACAACAGGCAGGATGCCTCCCTTCAAGCAGGGCACTTCAATGATTTCGCTGAGACCGGATTGCTTCGATCGGCACTCTACCAGGCCGTTCACCAGGCTGGCTCAGTTGGGCTCACCCACGACAAACTCAGCCATGCGGTATTTGAGGTCTTGAATCTGCCGTTCGGGGACTATTCCGTCGATCCCACATTGAAGTTTGCCGCAAAGGACGACACGAAACAGGTGCTGCGCGATCTCCTTGCCTATAGGCTCTACCGGGACCTTCGACGCGGTTGGCGGATCAATCTTCCGAACCTTGAACAGGTGGGCCTTCTGACCCTTGAGTACAAGAGTCTCGCAGACCTTTGTGCAGCAGAGGAAGAGTGGGCTGGAAAGCATCGACTGCTAGTGGACGCATCTCAAGCGGATCGGACGAAATGGTGTAGAACCCTCCTGGATGTGCTCCGCCGGGAACTGGCCATCAAGGTGGACTACCTGCGTTCTGATTACCAGGACCAGCTAAAGCAGCGGAGCAATCAACGGCTTAAGGAGCCGTGGTCCATCGACGAGGATGAACAGATGGACCGGGCCTCTCTGGCCTATCCGCGACAGAGCGAAGATGCCGACAACGCATATCGAAACAGCCTGACTTTTGTGGGGCCGCGGAGCGCCTATGGGCAGTTCCTCAAGCGAGAAGCCAACAGGCTTCATCCTGGGGTACCCATGTCGGGGGACCACCTTACCGTAATCATCCGTCAACTCTTTGACCTGCTAAAGGTCGCAGGGCTGCTGGAAATTCGTGAAAATGGCGGGGTCGTCCCTGGCTACCAGATCCCGGCTGACGCGATTGTCTGGAAGGTTGGAGATGGCGTAGTAGCCCATGACCCGCTACTGCAAACCACCGAGTCTCGTGCTGGTCTGACCCCGAATCCATTCTTCGTATCGTTCTACAAAGAAACGGCGCACCATCTGTTGGGGTTGGAGGCCCGTGAGCACACTGCGCAGGTCCCTGCCAAACAGCGAGAAGAACGCGAAGAAGCTTTCCGGGAAGGCCGCCTGAAGATTCTCTATTGCAGCCCTACGATGGAACTGGGCGTCGATATCGCCGACCTCAACGTGGTCAACCTACGAAATGTTCCCCCGACCCCGGCGAACTATGCACAGCGGAGCGGTCGGGCTGGCAGGAGTGGCCAGCCGGCCCTTGTCTATACCTATTGCAGCACTGGAAGCTCTCACGACCAGTACTTCTTCAAGCGTCCAGAGCGCATGGTGTCGGGTCGCGTCGCAACGCCCCGCTTGGATCTTGCGAACGAGGATCTGATCCGGTCCCACATCCACGCTCTATGGCTGGCCGAGGCCAGAATTGATCTGAAGCGGTCGCTTCGTGACATCCTCGACTTGGAGGGGGAGACCCCAACTCTAAATCTCTTGCCGTCTGTATCGACCACGATGGCGAACCCCCTTTACAGGGCCACCACGCGGACCAAGGCCCAGGCCATACTTGATGACCTAAAGGATGAACTGGAAGGTGCGGCATGGTATACACCGGAGTGGCTAGACCGCGTATTGCTCCAGGTAGAAAAGCAGTTCGAGGTCGCTTGCGAGCGTTGGCGAACCATGTATCGGAGTGCCCGGTATCAGCAGGAACTCCAGAATAAGATCATCCTGGACCACACGCGGGCACCCAAGGACCACGAGAAGGCCAAGCGGCTTCGCCGGGAGGCTGAAGCCCAACTAAAGCTGCTTTGTGAATCGGACAACATGATGCAGTCCGATTTCTATAGCTACCGCTACTTCGCCAGTGAAGGATTCCTACCCGGCTACAACTTCCCCCGCCTTCCTCTATCGGCTTTCATCCCAGGCCGTCGTCAGGTCCGCGAGAAGTCCGGCGAGGAATTCCTGTCCCGTCCCAGGTTCCTGGCCATTTCGGAATTTGGACCCAGGGCCATCGTTTACCACGAAGGCAGCCGTTATGAGATCAACAAGGTGATCCTGCCCGTCGGGGAAGGGCCGATCCTGGGCCAGATGAAACGCTGCACAGCCTGCGGCTACCTGCACACGGCGTCGGAGGGTCAACCAGGCCCTGATGTTTGCGAGCACTGCGGACTGAGCCTTGGCATGGCCCGGTCCAACATGTTCCGGCTCCAGAATGTCGCCACTCGTCGCAGGGAGCGGATCAATTCCGATGAGGAGGAACGTCTTCGTAAGGGCTTCGATCTTCAGACTTCGATTCGTTTCGAGGAAAGGGGCGGGAAACCGAGCCCTCGGAAGGCTGACCTCTACCGGGGTACAACGCCCTTGGCGGTCTTGCACTATGGAGATGCCGCGACGATATGGCGAGTAAACCTTGGTATGCGGCGCCGTAATCTGACCAAGCCCGACGGGTTTGTTCTCGATCTCGAACGTGGCTACTGGGCTTCGCAGAGGGACCTGGAGGAGCAGGAGAATAATGTTGAAGCCGAAGAGTTGTCCAATAACGTGGCACGGGTCATCCCCTACGTCGAGGACCGGCGCAACTGTCTACTCTTCGAACCCTCACCCGGCCGAGACGAAAAATTCATGGCAACCCTTCAGGCAGCCTTGAAGAGTGCAATACAAGTCTGCTTTCAGCTAGAAGACTCAGAACTGGCGGCAGAGCCCCTTCCCTCCGCGGAAGCTCGCAACCAGATCCTCATCTACGAAAGCGCCGAGGGAGGCGCGGGAGTATTGAGGCGGCTAGTGGAGGATGGACAGACCGCCCTCGTTGAAGTTGCTAGGACAGCCCTGGAACTGCTGCACTTTGACCCGACAACAGGTGAGGACCTTCGTTTCCCGAAAGGATCCAAGGAGGCGTGCGAGGTGGCCTGCTACGACTGCTTGATGTCGTATGGCAACCAGTGGGACCATGAGTTGCTCGACCGCCATCTGGTGAGGGATTACCTCCTCGCCATGAGCCGGGGTACCATCAAAGTCTCGTCAAGCGCCAAGAGCCGAGAGGATCATCTACGGGATCTCATTAAGCAATGCGAATCCAAGCTGGAAAAGGACTGGCTCACGTTCCTCTACACGAAGAACCTCCGTCTTCCAACACGGGCACAGGTTTTCTTCAAACCGTGCATGACCAGGCCAGACTTCTCATACGATGACCATCAGGCTGTGGTGTATGTGGACGGGCCACCCCACGACTTCCCTGAACGACAGGATCGGGACAAAGTCCAGAACATCTGCATGGAGGACGCCGGCTACCAGGTCCTCCGCTTCCACCACGCGGAAAACTGGGAGGATGTAGTGAAAAAGTTTCCCTCCGTATTCGGGAGTCTGGCATGAGCTTCACAGTAGGTAGTCTGGTACGCGCTCGTGGACGCGAGTGGGTGGTACTTCCGGAAAGCTCTGAAGAGATGGCCATGCTTCGCCCTTTAGGCGGCGGAGACATGGAGGTCACCGGCATACTTAGAGGTCTTGAAGAAATTAGCCCCGCACAATTTGAGTACCCCATACCTGAGCAGGCCGGGGATTACCGCTCCTCTCGGATGCTCAGAGATGCACTGCGCTTGGGTTTTCGCGCCAGCGCCGGACCGTTTCGATCTTTCGGACACTTGAATTTCGAGCCACGCCCCTACCAGTTGGTTCCGCTGCTCATGGGCCTCAAGCAAGACCCGGTGCGACTCCTAATTGCAGATGATGTGGGAATTGGAAAAACTATTGAAGCGGCTCTTCTCGCCAAGGAACTGTTGGACCGCGGCGAAGTTACACGCATGGCCGTCCTCTGCCCACCTCACCTCGCTGAACAATGGCAAAGGGAACTGAGGAACAAGTTCCAAATCGATGCCGAGTTGGTCCTGGCGGGCACATCTCGTCGTCTTGAATCCGATTGCCGAGGTGGCGAGAGCCTCTTCGATCATTACCCCTTCACCATCGTCTCCCTAGACTACATCAAGTCTGACCATCGCCGGGATGACTTTCTTCGCACCTGTCCGGAACTTGTCATTGTGGACGAGGCTCACACCTGCGCCTTTGCCGGCAGGGTCAGCAGCGCTCAGCATCAACGGCATCTGTTGCTGCGGAAGCTGGCCGAAAAGGAAGATCGCCACCTCATGTTGGTTACGGCAACTCCCCACTCCGGCAACGAAGACGCCTTTCGTTCTCTCCTTGCAGTCCTTGACCCGACTCTTGCCAATTTGCCTTCAGACTTGAGTGGAGACGCCAACCGTGTTCACCGGGAGCACCTCGCAGTTTATCTGGTTCAACGTAAGCGCGGAGACATCGAACACTACCTAAACACGGATACACCGTTTCCCAAACGCCAGGATGCCGAACAATCCTATGCGCTCAGCCCCGAGTACAGGGCTTTCTTCAAGCGTGTGTTGTCGTTCGTCCGAGAATCGGTTCAGGACAAATCGGGGACAATGGTCCGGCGGCGTGTCCGGTGGTGGTCAGCTCTGGCCCTCCTGAGGTCTATGGCATCCAGCCCTGCTGCGGCAGCGGCCACGCTTACAACGCGAGCCGCGAACCTGGAAGCAGACACTGAAGGGGAAGCAGACGAACAAGGACGCTCTGCTGTGATGGATATTGGCGATGACCGCGACTCTCTGACGGTCTCGGACATTGTTCCCGGCAGCGACCTGGGAGATGTGGACGATGAGGGCGTGCGAACACGTCGCCGTCTATTGGCGATGGCTAAAGAGGCCCTGTCACTCTACGGGAAGCCGGACACCAAGCTCGACATGGTGACGGTTCAGGTCAAACAACTGCTGGAAGAGGGCTTCAACCCAATCGTGTTCTGTCGCTTCATTCCCACAGCGGAATACGTTGCGGATCATCTTCGTTCGAATTTGAAGCGCCAATTCGCCGATGTGGAGATCGCCGCTGTCACCGGTCTTTTGGCTCCCACGGACCGCGAGGACAGAATTGATGAACTAAGCAAAGGCAGCCGCCGTGTGCTGGTGGCCACTGACTGTCTCAGCGAAGGAATCAATCTGCAGGATCAGTTCGACGCGGTCGTGCATTATGACCTCAGTTGGAATCCAACCCGTCACGAGCAACGAGAAGGCCGCGTTGACCGTTTCGGTCAGCAGAGCAAGTCGGTGAAGGTCCTTACTCTCTTCGGTAAGGACAATCAGATCGACGGCATTGTGCTCGACGTGTTGCTCCGCAAGCACAAGAGGATTCGCAGCTCTCTAGGCATCTCGGTTCCCGTCCCGGCAACCTCTGATGAAGTTCTTGAAGCAGTTTTTGAAGGACTGGTGTTGCGTGGTTTGGATGCTCCCCCGAGTCAGGAACAATTGCTTCCCGGTTTTGAGGACTACTTCAAGCCACAAACCGAGGACCTCTATGCCCAGTGGGACGCGGCCGGAGAACGCGAAAAAAAGTCCCGCACTATCTTTGCCCAGCATGGACTGAAGACCGAAGAGGTTCACAAGGAACTGGAGGCCGCCCGGCAGGCCATTGGCATGGGAGTAGATGTAGAGACCTTTGTCCACGATGCCTTGGAAGGACTTGGGGCTGGCTGGACCCGCGAGCGCAAGGGCATTCGCATCGATCTATCGGAGTGCGTCCGTGGATTGAAAGATGCCCTCCCCGTCGAAGATGAACACCTGCTTGTCCGGTTCCAGACTCCTGCCCCGGAAAAGGGTCTGCTACTCAGTCGCATTCATCCGTTCGTCGAAAGCCTCGCTGGCTACTTGCTGGATACCGCCCTTGATCCGCTCGGCAAGAGTGTCGCCAGCCGCTGCGGGGTCATTCGAACAGAGGCCGTCTCCACGCGCACCACACTCTTTCTCCTGCGCCACCGCATGCATTTGATCATTAGCCGCAGCGGTCAGGACTATCCTCTTCTGGCTGAGGATGCAGACCTTCTTGCCTTTGAAGGTGCCCCAGACCAGGCTCAGTGGCTGGATCGCGATCAGGCAGAGCGACTGTTACTGGCCGCTCCTACAGGAAACGTGTTGCCTGAACAAATTCGGATGTTCCTGCAAGGGGTATTGGACGGAATGCATCATCTGTCCTCACGGCTCGACCTGGCCTGCGACGAGCGGGCGGAGGAACTGCTCAGCGCCCACCGCCGCGTTCGCACAGCCGCCAAAGCGAGAGGCACCCTTCGCGTCGAGGCGCAACACCCACCAGACATTTTGGGAATATATGTGCTGCTTCCGATGCCAGTGAGGGGGTTCTGACATGAGCCATCGCCAGCCCTTCCTCAACATCCGCACCGAGGGCGCTCTGCTCCCTTCCGACCTTCTCAGCCGGCTCATGGAGGGAACGAACCTGCCCGGCCTCAAACCGGAGGACTACCACCTCGGCGCCGGCGAAAAACTTAACGAGGCCATCAGCCGCTCATGGACGCGCTTGTTGTCCCTGTGGGCAGGATTCCGAAAGGCCAAGGCGGCTTTGCCAGCATCAGACCTCGGCACAACACTCACCCGCGAAAGATGGCTCCTTCAACTCTTTCAGGAACTCGGGTACGGCCGCCTGCTCGGCGCCAGCCCCTTCGTGATCGACGAAAAGACCTACCCCATCTCGCACCTCTGGCAAGGTCAGTACTATAAGGTGCCCATCCACCTTGTGAGCTTCCGCGCCGATCTCGATAAGCGCAGCGAACAGCGCATCCAGGGCGCCAGCAAAGCCAGTCCGCACGGGATGGTGCAGGAGTTCCTCAACCGCTCCGAACACCATCTATGGGCTTTCGTTTCGAACGGCCTTAAACTCGTCATCCTTCGCGACAATGCCAGTCTTACGCGTCAGGCTTATGTCGAGTTCGACCTCGAAGGTATCTTCGATGGCGAAGCCTTCGCGGATTTCCGTCTGCTCTGGATGGTCTGCCACCAATCCCGGCTTGAAGGCACAGCAAAGGACCGCCCCGAGACTTGCTGGCTCGAACTTTGGTCCAAGCAGGCACAGACAGATGGACGCCGCGCACTCGACCAGCTCCGTGTTGGCGTCGAGAAGGCGCTTGAAAGCCTTGGCACCGGATTCGTCTCCCACAAAGCGAACCAGGCTCTCTGCCAGCGTCTCAAAGCCGGCGAATTGAACAAGCAGGACTTCTACCGGCAGTTGCTACGCCTCATCTACCGGCTCATTTTTCTCTTCGTGGCCGAGGACCGCGACCTACTCCACTTTCCCGGCGCATCAGACGAGGCCCGCTCGCGCTATGTTCGCTTTTACAGTGGCCAGCGGCTGAGGCGGATGGCAGAGCGTACTCGCGGCAGCCGCCACGCCGATCTATGGGCAGCGTTGCGACTGGTTTTTGCCAAGCTGGGAAATGACCGGGGCTGCCCTGAGTTGGGACTGCCGGCTCTTGGTGGCTTTCTCTTCGGCCCTCAAGCCATACCCGACCTTGAATCCGCCGAACTCGCCAACGAGCATTTACTCCAGGCCATCCGCAATCTTGGTCTCGTCAAGGACCGCAGCGGCTGGCGGCTGGTGGACTACCGCAACCTGGGCAGCGAGGAACTGGGCAGCGTCTACGAGAGCCTGCTCGAACTCAACCCCACCATGGAACTCGACGCCGGCGTTTTTTCGCTCAGCACCGTCGCCGGCAACCAGCGCAAGACCTCCGGCTCCTACTACACGCCGGACTCTCTGGTGCAGTGCCTGCTGGATTCGGCGCTTGACCCCGTTGTCGAACAAGCCATCAAGGGCAAGGCGCCAGCAGAAGCCGAAAAGGCCATCCTGGCCCTCAAGGTCTGCGACCCAGCCGTTGGATCAGGACACTTCCTCGTAGGAGCTGCCCACCGGCTGGCCATGCATCTCGCCCAGGTCCGTGCCCAGGCACAGGGTGATAGCGAACCCTCTCCGCTCTACTACCAGCACGCTCTCCGTGATGTCATCGGTCATTGCCTCTACGGGGTAGACGTGAACCCCATGGCCGCCGAACTCTGCCGCGTCAGTCTTTGGCTTGAAGCCATCGAGCCCGGCAAGCCGCTCTCCTTCCTCGACCACCACATCCGTGTTGGCAATAGTCTGCTCGGTGCCACGCCCGCACTGCTTGCCAAGGGCATCCCAGATGAAGCGTTCACGCCCATTGAAGGCGACGACAAGGAGATTTGCAGCCGATTTAAAAAGCTGAACAAGGATGAGAAGAAAGGCTTCCAGCGATTGTTTGCGGCAACCACGGAGCCATGGGAGCGGCTTGGCGATCTGGCGGCCAGCATGATGCATCTGGACGACGCGCCCGACGACTCCATTGAAGCCGTCCGCGTGAAAGAGCGGATGTATGAAGCCATGGTCCGCTCCGGCAACTACCTTGACGGCCAGTTCTGGGCTGACGCATGGTGTGCCGCCTTCGTTTGGAAGAAGACACGGGAGTTTCAGTACCCCATCACTGAAGAGGTCTTCCGTCGCATCGAGCACAACCCGCACACTTGTGATGTTTGGATGCAGAACGAGATAGTTAGATTGTCTAATCAATATCAGTTCTTTCACTGGCACGTGGCTTTCCCTGACGTGTTCCATGTGCCACCGCCTGACAAAAAATCTGATAATGAGCTAGCAGGCTGGAATGGCGGCTTTGATGTGGTGTTGGGAAACCCACCATGGGAAAAAGTAAAACTGCAAGAAAGGGAGTTTTTTGCCAGTCTCGATCCACTAATTGCTACAGCTAAGACCGCCGCTATCAGGAAGAAGTTGATTGCCAAGCACCGAGAGGCCGACAGCCATGAGTGGCGCCTTTATATTGCACAGCTAGAAGTTGACGCAAAACTGAGCGGCTTCTACAGGCTCTGCAAGCGATTCCCATTAACAGCTGCAGGCGAGGCAAACACGTATAGTCTGTTTGCTGAGCTTGCAACTCAGGTTACATCTTCGTCCGGGGTAGCGGGGCAGATTCTGAAAACAGGTATTGTCAACGCTGTAGAAAATGTTGACTTTTACCGAAAAATGGTCCTGGACTGTAGGCTCTGGCAAGTCCGTGACTTCAAAAACTGGCTTGGATGGTTTCCGGACGTTGGCTATCACGAGCGATTCAGCTTGGTAACCATTTCGGGAACCGCGAGAAAAGTCGTGTGCACCTACGCTTTCAACTGTCTTGACATTGAAGAGGCAACGTCGGCGGAAAAGATATACGAGCTTACCGGAAGCGAGGTCGAGTTACTGAACCCGAACATCCAGGTTTGCCCGGTGTTTTCAAACCGGAACGATATGGACATCACTTGTTCCTTCTATCGACGCTTCCCGCCACTCGTGCGGGAAACTACCAAGGAAACCCCGTGGGGAACTGAGTATCAAAGGATGTTCGATATGACATCCGATTCCAGCGGGTTTCACACACTGGAAGAACTCTCGACGGACGGATACGTCCTCGATGAGAGTCGATTTTTTAGAGCGGACGAGGAGGTCTATGTTCCACTATTGGAGGGCAAACATATCCATGGCTTTACCCACCGATTCGCAACTTATGAAGGTATACCAGAATCCAACCGTTTCGGCATCAAGGCTGCAACGGCTGCCCCTCTAGGGGATCAACTAGCTAATCCAGCTTATGAGCCTCTGCCAAGATATTGGGTGAACCAAGTTGCTTGGCGCAAGCAATGTGCCGCAACAACGATAAGTTGTGGATGGTGCATTGCCTTCCGCGACGTGACAAATCTTATATCGAATGCCCGAACAACGATGGCGACAGTCGCTCCTCCCAGAGCGTTTGGCAACAGTGCAGCACTCATCTATATCGACAACGACATGGCTGCACTTCATGCACTCTTTCTCGTTGCTTTGATGAATTCCGTTCCGTTTGATTTCGCTGCGCGGCAAAAGCTCTTTGGTGCGCACCTCAACAAGTACATTCTCTGGCAACTTCCTGCGCCACGTCCATTGGGGTTCTTCGACGCGACTGGTCGCCTAACGAAGCTCGGCTCCTTTATCTATCCGCGATCTTTGGAACTCTGCTATACAACAAACTCCCTCAATGCATTCGCGATCCAAAGTGGCTGTGCACTTCCTCCGTTCCGTTGGGACGATGACCGCCGTTTCGTGCTCCGTTGTGAATTGGATGCCGCATTCTTCCACCTCTACCTGCCAGCCGAGCCAAATGGCGACTGGAGTCCGGCCGAGAACGAGAAGGCGGAAGACCGTGCACGGCTCAAGGCCAGCTTCCCCACTCCCCGCGCCGCCGTGGCATACATCATGGACACCTTCCCCATCGTGAAGCGCAAGGACGAGGAGAAGTGGGGCGAGTACCGCACCAAGCGCGTCATCCTCGAAATCTACGACGCCATGGCCGAAGCTGCCCGCACCAGCATCCCCTATCAGACCCGCTTGTCTCCTCCGCCTGCCGATGCCGCAGTTGCTCATCCGTGGCCTGAGGAGATCATCCAGGTAGCGGCGGTCAGCAAGGATGCATTCACCGACATCGCTGCACTGCCAGATGAGGTATGGGCAACGCCCGTGGGTGTGACTCCAGACAACGTTGCTCTTTTCTCATTGATTGATGTCTTGCAAGCCATTGGTGAAGCTGCTGACCCAGAAAAAGTCCGTCTCGCCGCTATCCTCGTCCGCAAGCCTGTCCTTGCCGCGGCATTCATGGACGATGCGCAGGCGGCGCAGTGGTTGCGGCTGATCGGCCAGGATGCGCGTCTTGTGAGAGGCAACGTGGTTCAGATTTCGCAGTTCCAGAAGAATGGCGTGGATTATCCTTGGGCAGAGGCGATCAGACGACTGAGAGGTTCTGGAGCGCTGGTTGTTGGCTCTGATGGAAAATGGTCTGCGGGAGACAGAATGCCCGCATCGTCCAGTCAGGACTGGATCACCGGACGAGCTGCTATCGCAGTTCAACTCCTGTCCGCGATCGACCCGGCACGAGTGGAGCAGAGGTTGATTGCCTTCAATCGGAGCGTGGAAGATGGCACAGCAAGGCGAGCTGTTTCCTAAAGCGGAAGTTACGATCAGGCTTGACGGCTCGCGGGGAGAGCCACGTCTTTGGATCCGCCGAATCGTACTCTGGGAGAAGCCGGGCGAGATCATCCGCGATATCCGCCTCCGGCGAGGGCTGAACATCATCTGGTCGCCCGATCCAGGCGCCGCCCTGGCCGATCTCGGTCGTGATGCCGGGAGTGGCCACGGAGCAGGCAAGACTTTGTTCTGCCGGCTCTTGCGGTATTGCCTGGGTGAAGACACTTTTTCAAACGACGAGCAACGGAGAAGCATTATCGAACTGCTACCGGCTGGGCTTGTTGGAGCGGAAGTCGTCATGAACGGAAAACCATGGGCCGTGATCCGGCCTATCGGCCAAACTCGGAAGCATGTGGCAAGGGAAGGCGCGACTCTTGAAGAGCTTGCACCGATGAAGGAGCCAGGCGGCAGCATAGAGCCATTACTTGATGCATTGAAGTCTCAGATATTCCCCAAAGGCATAGACGGCTATCTGCCGAGTGAGCGCCCAAACGCCGCGTGGCTATTCGCATTAGCCTGGCTGTCGAGAGATCAGGAGTGCCGTTTCGATCACATTCTTGACTGGCGGCACAAACGTGCAGACAGCGGGTCTGTTGCAGTAGGTCCGACGAAGGAACAGCTTCTGGTTGTCGTCAGAGCGTTCCTGGGAATCATCGAAAAGGAGGAGATGCGTCTTAAGGGCGAGCGTGGGCAACTCTCTGAGACAAAGCGCGCCCTTGAACGAGACGTTGCCTATTACCAAAGACAAGGCGAGCAACTCCGAGCCGGTCTGGTTCAGGCTCTTTCCGTGAACGAGGATGTGGAGGTAGTCGGCGAATTGGGCGCGGGACTCTTTCGCGAGAAGGCCAACGACAGATTGGCGAAAAGTGATCAGCAGGACAACACAGAAGACATTGCATTGCTGGCTTCTTTACGGAAGGAACGTGAAGCCGTACTCAAGGAAGTGGCAGTCAGAGAGGGCGAGATCAAGAGGTTCAACTCAACAAAGCAGATCCACGACGAACAATTGAAGTTGATTCGAGGCGAGCGATCGAATCTAGACGGTGACGCATTGAAAGCCCTGCTTGGCCCTGTATGTCCGGTGTGCAGCGTACCGATAGATGAGGCTCTTGCGGAGGGGTGTAGCCTGTCCCATAACTCTTGGGATCCGGGCAGCGTGAGCGACGAAAAGCAGAGGTTGGCCAAACAAACCGCGGCTCACAATGAAGCCATTTCAAGAATCCTTGCCTTGACCGCGGAACATACAACTCACCTCGACAAACTTGGCCGTCAAGAAGCCAGACTTACGGCGGAGATTGATAAGCTGGTGAACAAGATCGAGGACGCCAGGAATAAACGGCGTCAGCAGTGGTTCAGTGCGAAGCAGCTTGTCGAGCAGGTGTCGGCGCTGGAGCGCGCCTTAACAAGCATTGCTAAGGCGAAGAAGTCACTGGAGGATCTTACCGGCCGCGACAATGAACTTGCCGGTTTGGAATCGAAGCTCAGGAATCACCATAACGATACCCTGTCGAGGATGGAGGAGCTTTTCTCATATGTCTGCAAGGGCCTTCTCGGGAGCCGGGTTAGAGCCTCAATTGCGTTGTCTGGCCAAGGTCTTCAAGCTGACGTCGAAGTCGGCGGCATGGCGATGGAGTCCCTCAAAGCAATCGCGTTCGACTTGGCTGCATTGCTGATGAGCATTGAGGGTCATTCAATGCTGCCCGCGTTTCTTGTACATGACAGCCCGCGGGAAGCCGACCTTGGAGAAGCGATCTATCATCGTCTCTTCCGCTTTGTCCGAAGTTTGGAACCCCTGGGGAATGATCCTCCATTTCAATACATCATCACAACAACCAGCCGGCCGCCGGATGAACTCCGGGTTTCTCCGTTTCTGGTCGCTGAGTTTCAAGGATCAAACGTCAATGAACGGCTCCTGCGCCGAGACTTGGGGGGATTAACGAACTAATGCGAATTCCATTGAGCACTATACACGGAGTTTGAGACGAACTATCGGAAAAACACTGTCTAGACAAGGGAGCTGGTTCATGCGGCGACAAGAGAAGATTACGAGAAGTCGCCGCGATATAGTGGAGAATTGTCGAAAGTTGACAAAGCCGACCATACCGGCATTCCCTACTAGACCTGCCTCGACCTACCCCCGCCGACCCGCGCTGCTGCCACCCGCCCCATGAAGAATTGGAGAGCAAATTCTAATGAGCGAAAACCACCAATTCGAACCCTGGTCGATTACGCCCGTTGATGCCTTTGAAAAGTGGATTGCTTCCCAGATCGATGCGCAACAGGTTGACGCCAGAGAACCGGCCTATAACTACGACGTAGGCCCGTGCGGCATTTGCGGATGCAACCTGAATGACCGTGGACTGCATATCGACGGCCGCCTCCGCGATGACCTGAAGTGGAGCAACATGTGCACGGAATGCTTAAAGAAGTCCGGCGAAGGCATCGGCTGGGGTAAAGGTCAGCTCTATGCCCGCCAGCCTAACGGAGACTGGCGCTTAATAGCTGGTTTTCCACCAGAGGAGGGGGAGATTTGAATGCTGACACACTGTGAGACCTTTGATTCTCTCTGGCCCTACTGCACGGAGAACAAGCGTCTGGTTCCCATGCCGCAGGAATGGACCAAGCTCCACGAGATGCTGGCGAACAGGTGGCAGAAGCCAAGCGGAGGATGGGAGCCTCCCCTGCCGCTGATTCTGGGAGCCTGGCACTGCACGATGCCGATCGAGAAGCAGTTGCGGTTCAAGGAGCACATTCAATGGGCCGCCGATCACAGCCAGCTCGAAGAAGTGGGGGCATTCATTCGCGCCTTGCCCGAAGATAGGTGGGTTCACTTTGGCGAGGTCTAGTTGAACGGTAGCTGGAATGTCCTATGCTGACCCCGCCGTGCTGCGCTGCTGCCACCTTAGACTGACATACGAGGACCCGGTGGGTGCCAAATGGAGGTATATTGATTTATAGCTCGGAAAGCACCATGGAGATGCTCGTCAAATTGTCCCTGTTTCTTACATCCCAGCGGAGCAATTATGGGACGTCTGAATCCAACAGGAGCAACGGATGCTCCTTTACCAATCCGAAGGAACTACAATGGCACATTCAAACTACCTGTCAGGGTTGAACACCGAACAGCGAGAACAACTGGAGCGACGACTGCTTGAGCGCCAAGGTGGCCGATGCTTCATCTGTGATGAACTCATTGATCTTCTCCTCCATAAAGGCCAGCTTGACATTGATCATATCGATCCGCTGATCAAGGACGGATTGGATAGCGAAAATAACTTCGCGTTGACCCACGCCCACTGCAACCGCAGCAAGGGCGCTTCAAACCTTGAGGTCGCGAGACGTCTAGCGGAGTTTGAGAAGCTCCAGCAAGAAGCCAAAAAGCACGGTCAACGTGGCGCAGATCTTGGCGATGTGCTTGAAAAGCATGGGGGTGCCAAGGCAGTACTGCGCCTCCGACGCGAAGATGACCGAGTGGAACTTTCGTTCGCTGAAGTTGGCGACAACACCATCCGCACTTTTCCACTCCTCCATGACAAGCTCAGCGGGATGGATACATTCTTTGCCTCTGTGCCGCTGGAGTATTTGCACCATGATGACCGCATCAACCCCAGACCCATTGGCTCGAACATCCGCGGACTCATCGAGGAATTCCTTTCTGGGAATCCTCAGCTTCACGTCGGACTGGGCTGGTGGACACCTGAGCAAGACGGTGCTGGCCCTGTCAAAGTCTTCGATGGTCAACATAAAGCTGCTGCGCAAATTCTTCTTGGAATCAGGGAACTCCCTGTTCGCATCTTTGTCCAGCCCGACACAAACGTATTGTTAGATGCGAATACCAATGCCGGAGG
The DNA here is from genome assembly GCA_050012015.1 of Occallatibacter sp. GTDB lineage: Bacteria > Acidobacteriota > Terriglobia > Terriglobales > Acidobacteriaceae > Telmatobacter. The sequence goes on from JBEKHZ010000005.1 coordinate 49,071, forward strand.
CAAGCTGCGTCAAGTCGCCTTTGATGTGGCGATCATGCGGCATCTGGGGAGTACCTTGTATTTGGAACGCATCAATCAGTACCGCAAGATGCGAGGGCTGGCGGAGGACAACTACTCCTTCTCAGAAGAAGACCTTGTCAGATTCTTCAGAGGCGAGAGCCGAGAGATGGCCCGTTACATCATTGATAGCCAACGCGACGCCATCACGCATGACTCTTCGAACAAGCTACGGGAGTTCGTTGAGTGGTCCGGCAAAGGAGCCGAACGCCCGCTTGCATACAACTCCATTGAGCGTTCGTTTTATAAGGAGTTTCTTTACAAGAAAGCGCTGGATTCTCCTCTCGATGAAGGAATGGAGCAAGGGCGGAATCCCCGTGTCTTAGAGCGCCTGCAACTCATCAGATTGATGAGCATTTTCGCTGACGTGTTCTTTGTTAACTCATGGGATCCAGAAATAGGTGGCAATAAGATTGAAAACAGGGTTCTGCACGGCGAAATAATCCCAGCACCCCATCTCCGCGCCTGGAGAGTTGCTCGTGAAGAGGTTCTTTCGAACATCCTGGCCTGGGTAAGACTGGTAATTGAGTACCATTTCGCCTTTAATGCACAGATGTTGGACAAAGAACGGCTCTTGCATCAACCACTACCGGATACCTTGTGGGATCGCATCACGAAATTCCTCCAAAGCGTCGCTGCTCTGCCCTGCTGGATCGACAAACAACTAGGCTCAACAGTGTTTGGACCTAAACAGAATCTTGATTATTGGGAGAAGGTCTTCAAAACAGGGAAGTCACCTTCAGGGATTCCAATTCTCACCTCTCCATTTGATTTGAACCAGATGATTCAGGGACCAAAGGCTGGAGGTCAGTGATGGCGGCGATTCCAAACAAACGCACAGTTTCTCAGGCCATTAGGTCCGCTCGCAGGGCACTCAAGCTGGCCATTAAGGAAATCAATCAAACCGCTGCCGAACTCGCTAAAAAGGGCGCCTACGAGCGTGCCGAGGCTTCGATGACCAAAGGCCGAGAGTTAAAGAGCTTCAGTGAAGAAATCGCAGCAATCGAACGCAAATGGAAACAAGTGTCCGGGTCCGGCAAGTCGCAAGATAATGTCACTGGCGATGCCTCTCTTCCGGCTTGGCAGTACTATGCGCCAATCTTGCGATCCTTAGTTGTACTCGGTGGAAAAGCATCCTTAAGTGAGCTCGAAGCTGAGTTCCTTCGACAGACGGAACCTCTTCTTCGAGTTGGCGATCACTCGTACATGACAGGTGGCCGGGAGCGTTGGCAGGTGATGATTCGTCGCGCTCGCAAGCACATGGTCAAGGAAGGATGGATTTCCGCTAGAAGTAGCAAGCTTTGGGAGATCACTTCGGCAGGACGGCAGGTAGCAGATAAGAAAGGCGAGTGAGCAACGTTTCGGATGTCCGTTTAAATCCCGGACAGACATCAATGCATGACTTTCCGTGCGGGCTTAAGATTTAGGTGTTGCTCAGAGTGCATTCATAAGGCGGAACTTTCGCATCCACTCCGACGGCACACGATCAGTCTCTTGGCAACGGACATCAAGCTCCGAGTGAAGACTGGCGGAGTGCGGCACGACGATGTAATCCCGCAAGTTTTCCACGCATCAACGGTGTACATTTTTACGCATAAACGGTGTATCCAGGGCGGTTTTCCACGCATAAACGGTGAACATCTACGCATAAACGGTGTACAAAGTGTCCGCACCGTATTGATTACAAAAGATTTCTAGGACGCCCTGTAGTACCTTTATGTAAATCTATATGGAAGCCTGTAGTAGCGCCCCCGCTCTGTGGAAATGTGCAGATGTGCGACGAGACTAGACGAGAACCTCCGCCCCCTCAGCGTGGGAAAGGGCGCTCCGCGCCGCGAATGACTAGCGCCAAGTGGTAAAGGCTGTTGGCACCAACCAAGGTCAATCTTGAATACTGGATTGGGGTTGTTCGTAAATGTACTACGGCATTCAGAAATTATCGCGGGGGGGGGCGCAATTTGACCAAGTGCTTACATCGATGGAATTCGAGGCGTATTGTATAGCCGCTTCTGTCAGAGGATGTTCTTGCGCAAAACAGCCTTTTCGCGGGCCTTTGACCGGAACGCCACACTGAACAACGTGCTAACAAGAACGATGAACAACGAGGAACCAACAATCCAGAGAGGCTTATCGAGCACATTCGCGTAGACAAACAATGGTATTCCAACGACAAATGCGACAAGCACGCCCCAAAAGACTCCTTTCTCAGAGACAGAATCGTTATAAAGTGTCAATACCGTCGGAACCATTACGCATGCTGCAATTGTGTTGAACACCCACCAGAGCTTTTCCAAGCCAAAGTGGGGAATATAGAGAACGGCAAGAGCGATAAGAAGACCGAAAACATTGATTCCGATCATCGACAACCTAGCGGCACGGACTGCACTCTTGTCGTCCTTGGGGCGCACAACATCCGCCACCCAGAGTGAACTGGCTGCGCACAGGCCAGCATCAAGTGATGAACTAAGGATTGCCAAGAATCCGATGCAGAAGAAGAAGACAGACCAGCGCGGCAAGTAGTGAGCAATTGTCTGAACCCCAATCATTGATTGGTCAACTCCGGCTGCGAGGTTGATGTGCGCTGTCGGGTTTGCGGCCAAAAAGCCAAGCGTGGAAAGCGCCAACGGAACAATTCCGAAAAGGATAGAGCCGAGCACGAATGCTGTCACCAAATTCTTTTGGCGAACAGCAAAAGCACGCTGCCAGTTAGATTGGTCGGAGATCGAGCCCGCGATAAGCCCTATCGAAGTTACAATTCCGAATGAGAAAGCCACGGCGGGATCAAACATTCCACTAACGCGGTCGATACCGTGAAAGCCTGCGACAACAGCTGAAAATCCACCGGCAACGCGCACGACGTTTGGTAGAATGACGGCGATGATCACAAAGATGACTCCTAGCTGAACGAAGTCCGTGACGACCGACGCTTTTAGACCCGAGATGAGCGTGTAGGCTAGCACTATTACCGACAATACTATCATCACCTTGAAGAGGGATATGCCTGTTAGTAGAGCTACCAGGCTACCACCCGCGTAGAGCTGAACTGTCACAGCCATTAGCTGGTAGAAGAAATAGGGGAATAGGTAGAGCCGATGGACTCTTTCGCTATGCAGTCGAAACCTGATGTACTCGGGAAGAGTATATCCTTCGGGAAGGCGGCTCCGGATTCGAGGTGCTAGTATAGCGAAAATCGTGAGAGATAAGATGTTCGGCGCGGTAAACCAAAAGATGCCCGCCAAGCCTTTTTGATATGCCATCTGGACGGAAACAAACAGGGCCGGTGCCCATATCCAAGATGCGGCAATACTGAAGGACCCGAGCAGCCAACCAACCTGTCGATTCGCAACAAGGAACCCTTCCTTTGTCCGCCAATCACCCCGCCTTCCGAAGAAGTAGGTTATAACAATCATGGCAACGCCAAATACAAGCAACAGTAGATAGCCAGCAGATTGCGACATAAACGTCATAGTGATTTGTCTCCATTAGCAACATCAGAGCGTCGCCAGTTCTTGTTGACGCAGATCCAGGGCACTCAGTTCGTCTGTTGACAAAGATCTTCCGACGCGGAACCCAATGTCGGGGTTAGTGTTCTCGGGAAATAGGTTGGCGAAATACTCAAAGCTAAAACTCGTTTCATCGAGATGTGCAGTCGAACCGAGAACGAGAGCGGAAGACAATGGCTTCCCCCCCCTATCTGCCGGAATTGTATCGTGAACCCATTCTTTGACATTCCCGACTAGCCCGGCGATACCAAATACGCTAAAGTCATCCTCATAAGCAACAGCTTTACTTCGCCCATGCCTAGCGAGCGCCACAGACCTAGCTGCACTCCGGTAATTCCAAATAGGGAGTTCTATCTTGCTGTTTGGCGGAAGAGGATATGGCACGAGATCCCACGGATATTGGGCTTCGGAAAACGGTCCTTGCGCAGCCCAACGCCACTCGACGGCAGTTGGCAGCCGGTACTGTGGTGCCACGCTCTTCCCGCTCTTCTCTACCGTTAAGCCGCGATAAACAGACAGGTTCATGGACTCCTCTCGATGCTCCTTCTTGCTCAGCCAATCGCAAAACGATAAAGCAGCAAACCAACTCACATACACAACTGGATACCTCAGGTGGTCTCCATGGGGCTTGAACTTGCCTGAGGAGTCCTTGTCCCAGTAGTAAAGGTGATACTCGTTCGTCATTTGAGCATATTGAGACTGCGGAGCACCGAGGCTCCCCGCTCTCGTCACCTTCTCCACCGACCAATCCGGGCCCGATCCTTGAATGTCCTCGACGAAACGCTGGAAATCCTGATTAGTGACTTCATGCAGTCCAATGAGATAAGGACCGTCGGCATCGCCAGTTTTGGAACCACACTTGCCTTTTGGACCCGCCCAGGTTCGAATATTCTTCGAAGTACACTTCGGAACAAGCCTCATCTCATACCCAGTTAATGCGGCAGGACGAGTCAAAATCGCGTCAGAGACCTTAGTCCACGGGTCCAGGACAGTCGCCTCCTCAGCAGAGAAACAACCAAGCCTCATTAAGTTTGTAATCAGGTACCGATACTGGGCAGCGAACAACTCATACTGTTCTCTCTTCGCGAGGTTGGATATCCATATGGTTACTGAACTGGCTAGACTCTTTCTGCGAAGCGATTGGGATGCCTCCTCGCACATTTCTCCGAGCAGTTCGGCGCAAAGAGGGCTGAGTTCAATTGAGCCCAGGAACCTCATCGCTTGGTTGAAACCGAATTGTCCGTGTCTGATAGATTCTTGCAAACGACGACAAATGTAGTGTGCGAGAAAATAGTCTGACGCAACTGAACCTCGCGATGATACTTCGTTTCGCGATTCACTCCTCGAATAGCAAATCCCGAAACCCACCCTAGAGCGACCGAGGTCATCCTGCATTTCGAAGACCGTTTGCGAGCGAATGTCTCTTCGAAGCGCATCTGAGTCTATTCCATACATGAGGCTTAACCTAATAGGAAGGTAATTCAGGTCAATCCCGTTCAAGCGTCGTTCACCAATAAACCACGCCAGCTCACCCAGTAGGTTAACCCGCTGCTCGCGGCCAAATTTGTGTAAGGCTCCCTTGCGGTCACGATGCAGAACCTTCGTTCGTTCCAAGTCAAGATTGAAGGAGATAAGTGCTCCCTCGATGATCTCCCTGACTGCCGCCAACCCGCCTTTGGATCGTGGTTGTGTTTGACTAGTTCGGAGATGGGCAAGAAGGCCAGGCTGTTGGAAACAAGTGCGCACAGCGTCCGCAATCGGGTCGTCTATATCTTCGAGAAACGACTTGCTGGCGAAATTGTCAGGCAGATTGGCCACCTCTGGTGCATCCAAGTATTCACGAATATCTTGTGTAGAAAAGGACCGTAATTCGAGAACATCCATGCTGGACCCTACCGTCGAAGCAGGCCAGGTAGCTAGATTCGCTAGGGTAGTGAATGAGTCAAACAAGGTGGTGCGAGAAGCTATAACGAATCGACTGCCCGGGGGCAGAAGCCGAAACAATTCGACAGCATGTTCCTGGATTTCCTCTGCATTCGGCTGGCGCTGAATCTCGTCAAAGCCATCAATACAGACGATGACGCGCCCTTGTCTCACAAGGGCCTGGAACATTGGAGCATCCCACTTGATTTCCATCCAAGGGCACTGATTAACCACAAGGGAATATAGGTCGTTCGCGTCGTATTCTACCCAACGCGTCATCCAGTTATGAAGGCTTATATAGAGAGCAGGGGGTGACGACATGGGGTCCTTACGACTTCGGTCGTTCTGATCGACACAAAACCGTAGTAACTGCCAGGTTTTTCCGCTTCCCCTATCTCCAAGTAGTAGGATCGGCTTTGGAGATCCTGGTGAAATCGCCCAATTTCTGAAGCGTTCATCTAAATTCACCGGATCGTGTGCTCGACGTAACACCTCTCTGTCAACGTCGAGAGTTAAGGCTGATGCGAAGCGACGTCGATAAGTAGCATTCAAGAAAATAAGCGTCGTTCCTATTGCCGCGCAGAACCTATCACCAGTATCTTGCGGCATGTCAATCAGCTTTCGCAAAATCTCACGAGACGATATGATGTTCACGCAAGTCGCGCCGACTTGAGTAGTGCGCTGTTCACGATGAACTTCGGACATCAACCAGACATCATTGACCCCAAGGTCGCTTGCAGCGCAGAGACACGCTTCGATAAGCTCTGGGGAAGCTGGAATGCTCTGATCTTCGCCACTTCTATCATCGACGATGTATAGCTCACGATGCTGCGATCGCAACAGGCTTGTACTCGCGAGAAACAACGACAGGTAAGATGCCAAAGGAGAAAGCGGTTTAACCTGCTCAATCCTGTTGACACCACGAGCCAGATCGCGCGAGCGCAAAACATTTAGCAAAAGCGACGATGCGTTCATAACCTACTCGGACTCTTCAGTTCTCTGACTATATCGTCAACGAGAGCTGGAAAAGCACTGCTTGTGATGTCTGGATAGTTTGCAAATCCACTCATGGGTGCATCGTCAGGCGCCTCCAGCGGCGCGAATCCCGATGCGAGCCAATCAGAGAGTTCAGAGGTCGGTCTAATCTCCTTGTACCGACTTTGCAGCTGGAAGAGGGGACCGTCATTCGAAAGAGTCGATTGGGGGAGTTCATCGCTCAGCAACTCGACGTAATTCGCGAAGTGTTTCAGTAGATGGTGAATCTCTGCTGGCAAGACAACGTTGTTAGCCGGGTTTCCCGTTTTAGGTAGCGCATTCCGCAGTTGGCCAGCCGCATTTGTCAAAGCAGTCAATTGAGCTTTCTCATCCGCCACCTTCGCGCCCTGTAATGATGCTACTGTCACCAAAGTGTCAATCAGGTAGGGATGTCCACCGGTGAGTGTCTTTAGCACTCGCAATATATCGCGTGAAATCTCAGTGCTCGTGCGCTTTTTCCAGAGGTGCTTGATTTCGTTGTCGGTAAGCGGCGGAATTTGAATAATGCACGCCTTGCAGAAGGAATCCGGGAGTAAAGGCAGGTCGATTCGCCGAAGTTCGAGCAAAAGAGAAGCGTTGTGCACTTGCGATAACACAGAATTCTCCCTTGGTCGACCAAGATGGTCGAGGTTGTCTATAGCGAATTTATCTAGTGCCTTCCAAACTCCACGCCGCTCCTCCCTTCGATCCGGTTGATCCTTCTCATTCTTGTCCCAAAAATACTCGTTAAGACGCCTAAACGGCAAGAAAATCAATATCTTATGAGGCACACCGCCGATGCTTGATAGCTTCGCGAGTTTGTCGACAGTCTGCAAGAGAAGTTCAATTGGAGGAATCCGGCGGGCCTTGTTGAAATAGGCATAGGCAAAATCATCGGTTTTGATACTTCCCTGGAGGTCTAGAAACGAGATGATCTTACTAGCATCTGTTCCCAAATGTTCTCGGAGGTTCTTATAAGCTGAGAATGCCAAGCTTCCGAAGATGGCTTGCGCATCCAGATTGAACTCAGGGTACCGAGTACTCGGCGCTTCGAAGATATTGCGAATGTCTGCACAATCCTGAGGCGAAAAATCTGCCTTGACAGCTGTCGGTCCCCTGAATGAAATGAACTGATTTACGAAACGGGAACGACCGGAATTGCGCCCCCCGATCAATATCGCAACTCTGGTCTCCTCAAGTCGACTTTCAAGCTCCTTGAAGAGTTCCGCATCCCTTTCGATCATTCTGTCCTGATCCTGAACCACATCGCGCCAACTCGTGTTCCTCAAGAATGTCGTGAGCTCGGCATCATCCTTCTTGTGCAATGAAGCAAATCTGGCAATTACCGGCAAAATGTCATGGTACTTTGTGTCAATCACGACAGTCTGAAGGTCTGCGCTCGAAGGCGGGAGTAGCTTGGGTTTCTGCGCGGCTTGCCTGATTTGCCGTGCGCATTTGTCCATTCTTGCACGATGCTCTGGCAGAATCTTCTGATAGCAGAAATTGCCGCATCGAGCACTCCCTTCAGTTGCGCGCTCCACGAAGGAGTCCTGATCGTCATCGTCTGATTGGATATCAACAAAATTCCACTCTGGTCCTTGATTCGATACAAACCAGAGCAAGGATGCATCACTGGCATAGTAGAGTACATCAGCTTCCTTCCCGTCTCCGTTCGTGGAAGGTGCGGCGGTACCATGTACTTGTGACGTTAGAAGTTTCATGGTGTCGATCCAGAACTCACTCTGTTACCCGTTTGCGCGCCTTCAGTCAGGTTCAAGGTAGTGAGGTACGCTCTCGGTGAAGGGGGCGAAACATATTCGCTAAGGGAAACCACGCTCTCTGAAAGGGCTCTTGCGGACATTCTTACTGCATCCCACGGTACCTGGCGTTCCCGAGGAACGACGTTTCGTTCAACCCAGATCTGAAATTCCCAGAGATGATCTTTCAATCCGCTAACAGCTTCAAGAAACGCCTCTATATCAGGTAGGTATCCCGGACGAAAAGAGCCAATGCGGACGAATGTCGCTTCTGCATTTGAAGCATACCTATCGAGACGGTTCACGCTCCACGCCGCCTGTGTGCCCGCATCTTCTAGGTCACAAATCCTAGCGAGAAGTATGCGTAAGTCCGAGAGTTGGCGTGACGCTGCGAACTCCAATTGCAATCGCGCCTTGTCATCGATCGTCTTGTTGTGCAGTTCGAAGAGGCGCTCAATAACAGCAACTGCGAGGAAGGTAACGACCAACTCAGCCGCCATGCCGCGTAAAAGTTCGACTAGGACCGGGTGGCGCTTATCCCAGGTATCCACCAAGGAGAGTCCGACAAACGAGCCAGCCAAGGCAATTACGAGGGATCCGGTGAATACGCGCCAGAACCACAGCTGGCGTGAGCGCCATAACCAGCCAAGAACTGAGAGCAGGATGACAACGCCAAGTACAGACAGATAGTACATCTGCTCGCCTCTGCTTCCTAGGGAATCGGCGGTAATCCGGCGCGTCCCCACGCTTCCAAACGCGCCTGAATAGTGAATCACAAATGAGTTTAAGGCCTCCGCGCGCTCACTGCAACATGAATCTTGCGCCTGGTATCAACAAAGAGATTCTCCTAGGTGCTGAAAACGATGCTTCGCGCTGCAAATTCTCTGGTTTTGGCCCGTTTTCGGGTGTTTTTTGCCACTCGACCACAAGGGTGTTTGCGTCCCGCGAACCGTTTTCGTGGCTCGCAGAGACACTCCGGTCTCATTGGGCCCAGCCTGAATCGGAGTCAGCTTGCGCATCCGCACCAGGTTGTAAGCTGCGGCTGCGAATGAGAAGACCACGCCGCCTTGAACAGACCATGATATTTCAAATTGCGTTGCAGGTCGCCTGCCCATCGTTCATCCATCGCAGCGGACGAAGGGTGGGGAAACACGAACCTAGGCAGTCGACTTCTGCCATAATTCGAATCCTAGTTGACGACAAATCGCCGTACCACTCGTCGAGCATTTCTACCGAATTATTTGACAACTATCCGAACGATTTTGGGGATGTGCGGGCTGGAAGGGCGAAGCAGCAGGCCATTCTCATGGCTTTCTACCTTCAATTCGGTGTAGACCATGACGATTTTGCGGAACGCTTCGATGGCTTTCACTCGAAAGCAGAAGCGGCCTTGCGGCGTATCGGCGTACCCGGCCCCGAAGCTCCGGCGTAGCGACTCCCAGGTAATCAGCGTGGGCCGCGACAGGTAGCTGACCCGGCGAGTCGCCCAGGCGTACAGATCGAGCGCCAGGGGAGACTTCTTGAGAGCCCTGATAGCCCTCAAGTCGAGCGGCACCGGGGCTGCCACGAGTTTATCGAAGAAGTTCACTGAGAGGGTCACCGAGGACTTAGCCCGTGGCTCAGTCGGTAGTTTTTGCGGCGTCCACCAAAGATGAAACCTGTCCGCCACCAGGAGGTTCTCTCCCCCTAAATGACATTGGCCATCGGCCTCATGCGACCATCGCGTTGAGATGGCGGCGCCGACCAGGCGTTGCATCTGATCTCGGAAGCGCGGGATGGTTCCCCAGTGGCCGCCCGTCGCTTGGAGTCCCAGTTGCGCCATGAATCTCGTAAGCGAGGAGCCAAGCTCCAGCTCCCTATTCCCGGTTCGGACGGCCTCGGTCGTCATCCAAATGAGAATCAGCCGCGGATAGCTGCCATAGGGCAAGCCGGTCCCGCCGACATCGGAGATACGCAAGGTGACATTGCCGTCCGTCCGCACGTATTGTGTGCCGGGCTGTTCGCTGTGCGGAAGAGTGGTTTGAACAAGGAACTTTGCCATGAAGCCAAGAGCGCCGGCATCGAGGGCGCTCTCGGTCCGGACGGCTTGCATGAACGGCAGCAACGGATGGGCTTCGCGAGCGCCCACGGCTTGTTTCTTGCTCAGTCCGATGCCCTTGGGAACGATAGGGCCAGTGTGCGAATGCCGAGCCGCCCCACCCAACTTGAAGCGTGAGGCTGGCGACAGCCTGTCGGGAGCTGAGATCGGATTCAGACCGAGAATCGACCGTATAGATGTGAGTTCCGATCCCACTCGCGGATCTACCGGATTCCTAGCACATCGGCAACTTCGGCCGTGCGGAAGTAAACGCGGCGGCCAAGTCTCAAGCGGGTCGCGTTGATCCTGCCGACCCACTCGCCAGAGGACCGCAGTGTGATGCGCAAACCGTCCGGGGAACGATCAAGGAGGGCTGCCAGTTGAGTCATGCTGAGTAGAGGCCCGTACCGCTTTGTCAGAGTCTCTTCCGCAGTCGTTGTCATGGTTTCCGAGTTCCTTTCTGTCCTGTGCATATCGTTTTTAAGAAGCACTTTTACCCCCCAAGAGTCGTTCTGCTGTTCAATATAGTGCAGTGTACATTTCATTAGACGAGCCTTTATTTCTTTCGGTTTGCCTTGCAAACGATTATTTTGCTGTATTTCTCGATATTTTCATTGTCGGAGTGCATTCCGTAGAACTGCCTGAAAACAAAGGTCTCGGTTCACGAATGGCCGCTTTTGGTGGGAGGAAGACTCCTCCCTGTCTGCGGACGCAAATGCACGTCCTCCGCCACCCACCTCAGCGGGCCTGTTCCTGCCCGCAACGCCGGCCCTCGAAGAATCGTGCAGCCTTTGGCTGGTCCTCGCTTTCGACATTCGTTTCCCGGCGAACTATAGGCTCCGTTCGGCTCCTTCTGTCAACTCCGCTTGTGCAGCTCCGCGCGGCATAACAACCGCCGTGCTCGCTTCCGCGCCCCTGCGGGCTTCGGGAGTTGACAGCGCCTCTCTGCGCCAAATTCGCCAGTCATGAAACGAATGTCTTTTTTTAGCCCTCTCAGGGCTTAAAAACGGCAAATCCAAACTCCAAAGGAGATAACACCCATGAGTACTTCAGTCGTTTATGCACACAACCCCGTTCAGTCGTCCACCTATCAACCCAAACAACAACGCCAGACGGCAAAAGACGTGATTGCCGAGAACGTCAAAGCCCTTATTGCTCAGCTTGAGGCGGGCAAGAGCGATGCGCTCACCGCGTATCTGGACGCGATGGCCCACTTTCACAACTACAGCTTCGGAAACATTCTGGCCATTGCAATGCAGAAGCCGACCGCAACCAACGTTGCCGGAATGTACACATGGAACCAGCTTGGACGCCGCGTGAAGAAGGGCGAGAAAGGCATCCAGATTCTCGCGCCCATGATCGGCGTTCGCCGCAAGAATCAGGAGGAAGCCGAGCAGGACGGAGCCGAGAAGAAGGCCCCCGTTTTGGTTGGATTCCGCGCCGTCTATGTCTTCGATGTTTCGCAGACGGAAGGTGCGGACCTGCCGGAGCTTTCGCAGATGATCACCGGCGATGTGGGAGGCAACCGCGACCGGCTGCTCACCTTTCTCGCGGCGCAAAACATCGCTCTTGAATACAAAGAGTCCATCGCCCCGGCAATGGGCGTCAGCTACGGCGGCAAGATCGTTCTCTTGCCCGGCCAATCGGAGGCCGAGGAGTTCTCTACGCTGATTCACGAACTGGCGCACGAGATGTTGCACAAGGCCAACCGGCGCACGGCGACCACCAAAGTAGTCAGGGAGACCGAAGCCGAGGCCATCGCCTTCGTAGTGGGAAAGGCTATCGGCCTTGAAGGCGGCAGCGCCTCAGCCGATTACATCCAGCTTTACCACGGCAACGCGGCATTGCTGGCGGAAAGCCTTGAAGTCATCCAGCGCACATCCGCCGTGATTCTTGCCGTCTTGCAAGAGCCTTCCACGGAAGAGTCGCAGAACCAATCCGACGACATATCGGCGCAGACCACGGACGACCAAATCGCAGCCGAGGAGACAGCCACCACGGAAGCAGCGGCTTAGGCCGCTTGCTACCCCTCTGCCAGCCTTGCGGACAGGGTAAAAGGCCCTGTCCGCTCAGACTCCACCGTTTGACCAACCCAAATCTGCTCACAAGGAGAGAGCATTTATGACGATTGCAAACACCGCTACCGAGTACCGCGACCTTCCACTTTCCATCCTCACCGAGTCGAAGACCAACCCGCGCCGCATCTTCGAGGATGCGGCCCTCAGAGAACTGGCCGCAAGCATCCGCAGCCAGGGCATCCTCTCGCCGTTGCTAGTGCGGCCTCTTACCGAGCGCAGCTTCGAGATTGTCGCGGGAGCCAGACGCTACCGCGCCGCTCAGCTTGCCGAGGCCGAAACCGTCCCCGTCCGTATCGTCAACCTTACCGACGCTGAGGCATTGGAGGCACAACTAATCGAAAACCTCCAGCGCCGCGACGTTCACCCGCTGGAGGAGGCGCAGGGATTCCGCGCCCTGCTCAATCTTGAGGAGCCGAAATACTCCATTGAGCAGATCGCCGCCAAGACCGGCAAATCCCCGGCCTATTGCGCGCAGCGCGTCAAGTTGACCGAGCTTACCGCCGCCGTGACCGAGGCGTTCGCCAAGGACGAAATCGGAGTAGGACACGCCCTGCTACTGGCAAAGCTCCAGCCAGCCGAGCAGGAACAGGCCCTCTCCGCTTGCTTCCGTGAGGATTGGAACGGTGGCAAGGGTAAGGCCAAGCGTATCTTGCTCCCCGTTCGCCATCTCCACCAGTGGATTGAGCAAAACATCCTGCTCATTTTGAAAGACGCGCCGTTCTCAAAGACCGACCCCAACGTCAACCCCTCAGCCGGAGCCTGTGTCTATTGCCCCAAGCGCACCGGCGGCAACGCCCTGCTTTTCGCCGACATCGCGGAGGACGCTTGCACCGACCCGGCTTGCTACCAGTCCAAGTTGGACGGGTTCGTCGCGCAGACCATCGCCGCCAAGCCCAAGCTGGTACAAATCTCTTCGGCCTTTGGACCGGCCACAACCGCCACCGATGGAGGCAGCGCGGCCCTGCCCCGGAACAAGTACATCGAGATCAAGCCGCAAGACCCCAACGCGAAGAAGCACAGGGATTGGCCGGAGTACCAGACCTGCAAATCCATGACCGAGGCCATCGTCACCGAAGGCACGGAGAAAGGCGAACTCCGCAAAATCTGTGCCGACCCCGAATGCCCCGTCCACCATCCGAAGAAGCAGCGGCCAGCCGGAGACGGGCGCATCAAAGCCGAGCAAGACAAGCAGCGCCGCGAGGAGGCGCTTGCCAACGCCGTAGGCTTGCGTGTCCTTTCCGCTGTCGTCGCCGCAGTGCCGGTGCGCCTCACCAAGCGCGACCTCGTTTTCATCGTCGAACGGCTCCTGCCCCAGTTGGAGGAACGGCGAATCGAGGTTCTCGCCCGGAGCCGCGGCATCAAGAAGGCGCAAGCCGCCGACAGCCCCCAGAACGGAATTGCCAAGCTGATGGGCGCCTACGTTCGCAAGGCCGAGGAAGGCGAACTCGGAAGGCTTCTTGTAGAGATCGCCATTCTCCACTCAGCCCGGACACAATCGGAAACCGGCAAGGCCCTCAAAGAGGCCGCACAGCACTACAAGGTGGACACCGACGCCATCGCCCAGAAGGTCAAAGCGGAGTTTGCCGCGAAGGAGAAGGCGCAAGCCGCCAAGAAGACGGCTGCAAAGGTACAGCCAAGGCCAGCCAAGACCACGGCTGCCAAGAAGGCCAAAGCCGCTTAACCCTCAACCTCCAAGCCTTCCAAACGGGGTCTGCCAGCGCAGGCCTCGTTCTTTTTCGCCCGTCTGCCCACCCTTTTTCTGTGCTGCCGCTTCGCGTCAGGCTTGTTTTGACCCACCCGACGGGCTTGAGAGCCTAGCGCATAGCAACGTATTAAATTGGGTGTTCAACGAATTGAAGATAGATTGATGATCCGGCTTCTTTGACTCCATCTATCAAAACAGGTAAGGAATCGCTGCTGTTCTAATGGGTTGAGAATCATGAGTCTCGCGCATTGATCTCGCAAGGAGGACAACTGAGCCTTCGTCGTAGAGTCTTCAGGGAATGAGTCAAGCAGGCTTTGGATTGCAATGCATTTGGTTTCCGGTAGCATCGGTTCCATCGAAAGGCGCAGCACCACCTCAGCGAGCTGTCGGAAAGCAATTAGACGAGTATTGGCGATACTGGAGCGAAACACTTCGATAGCTTGTCGCATCGGAAATCCATCAATCGATCCGTTGGACACACGCAAGGCCGCGACAATCGTTGCGCCAGTGAAGTGCGTTGACTGGTATCCGAAACCGAGAAGCTTAGCGTGGCACTCATCGGCAAGTGATCGGTCGATGAGGCCACGGTCTGCAAGGCGCTCGATCGCAGCCTGGCTCCACACGCGCTCTGTACCAAGTTCCGACTTTGTGACCTCAGCCAGTGCTAGGTCGTCCGTCCAGAGTATGTTTCCCGGCTTTAGCGCGAGGACCGCAGACTCTAGGCCATCTCGCCCAAAGAGTTTCTCAAGAGTCTCGCGGCGTTCCGCGTCGAAAGTCGCAAGTTCGGGTACGGGCAGAATTGTGGTATTCTGCTCTACTGTTTGCATCCATTCTTCGAACAACGCCTTCTCTTTGTCTGACCGCTCCTGCGTGGTTTGGGTGAAGTAGTGCTGGCCGTCTTCATAGAACATCGTCCCGTGCGCGGTCGCGAACCGCGCCTCCGCGCGAAGCCGTTGCAGCGCTGTGAATGTGGCAGGTGACAGAACGAACCGCGATCCGCCACACGTTAACACCTGCCGCGTAATGCCGAGCAAACGAAGCGTTGCCAATGCAATGAGATCCAGAACAATGTTGCTCTTCGTTCCGAGGTTTGTCATTGCATCTACAAAAAGGTCCATCTGGGGATGAGCGCAACGAATAAATCCCTTGTCTGACACTGCAAGGTCAAAAAGCCCCTCATAGGCACTGTGACCTAGTTGGTCGCCGTACATATGAATCGTAACCGGGTTTGTTTTGTATATTTCCCTTAGTTGAGCAACTACCTCGGAGTGTGTCTTGACCGAATCAAGAATTGGCTGAATATCTGCAGCCGTGATCACCTCAGGTTTTGGAAATCGCATGGTCCGGACTACGGTTTGATCCCCAAACTTGATTTCCATCTTCTCTCCAACAGCTTGGAAACGCCTAGTGTACTTACTGAGGATCTGATTGACCGTGGCGACCCGATCCTTCACAGGACTCTTTGCCAGTACAAAGGTGTCGCCTACGTGTTTTCCAAGTAGCTTCTTTGCTATATCGCCGGATAAGGGAACCTCTTCAAAGTACGCGCTGGGCTTGTCCGTGTCTTCGATGACAACCCACTCTGACTCACTTGCTCCAACTTCGGTGTATTGGACAGCGCTTCCGACTTCTACTTCGTCCATCGCGGCAGGAATGTCGGGCCGGACTCCCGGGTTCAAGCTGGCGATAAAAGCCTTATGGGCCTCGATCTCTTCGGTATGTACGCGCAACAGTTGATAGGCGTAATCGACTGCAAATGCCTCGCGATTCTGCCATTGCAATGTCTGGATGGCTGCGACAGCGTAGCGCATCGGCAGATCTTCAGGCAGAGGCATGACATCTTCGGTCAGTTGAGACAGATTCTCCTTGCCATAGCGCATTGCGACAATTGCTAGCCGTAGTTTGGCAATGCGATGATCAGGGTTGTCCGAAATGAACTCCTCGAGACGACTGATTGCTTTCATGGGGTCGTACTCTTCAAGGTATTGAGATTCGAACTCCTGAAAATCCCAGCCGCGTACTCCGCGCTCGTACAATTCTTGGCAAGTTTCGAGAATCACCTCGTCTTTCCGGAGCCTGCCCGCACAGGTAAACAGTAAACCCACGTCAAAATTGGGCGTCTGGGCACGAAAGAGTTCCTGCATGAGAGGTAGCGCATCATTCAGACGACCTGCCTCAAGAAGTGTACGGGCAAGAAATTCTGTTGTGGCGTTGGTATCGTCCTGCTCGCGGGATGCGAGCGCATCATCAAGTTTCTGCGCGGCCAGAAACTCTTGTGATTGTTTCAAAGCGGAATATGCCTGAATCGAAGCGACCAGCGCAGGTGACCTTTTAACCTCAGTACGCTCCAGATATCCTGGGACCTCTTGGAAGCGCCCTAAACGGACAAGTGCACGGATTGCTCCGAGCGTAAGCGGGTCGATAAGCTCCTGTGCGATGTTGACAATGTTGGCGGAACTGAAGACTTCAAACGTGCGCTCAATGTCTTCATCCCTTCCACGCCCCATCAAAGCTTGGCCAAGCATGAAGCAGACATGCGGCGCGGACTTCGATTGAAGATAGGCTTGCTCCAGTATTCGTATTCCTTCGTCAATATCGTTTCTACTGAAGGCTGCATAGGCAATTGCTATTTGGCTTAGGATTTCTGAAGGATCGGCGGCAAATGATTCTCGTGCAAATTGCGCGGCATCATCTTTGTGTCCCTGTACGAGCGCGATATCCGTCTTGAGTGCGAACGCTTGCGCCCTGACGTATGCTTGGTCATCAGTATCCGCGATCGAGATCGCGGAGTCCGCCGAGTTGATTGCGCTCTCGATGTGCTTCTTCTTCTCATCTGAATTTAAGGGCTTGATGGTACGCTCGGCCATTGCAACACGCGCGAAATGAGCTTGGGCGAGAAGAAGATGTGCTTGTGCCCACTCGGGCTTGTCTGAGGCTGCCGCTTCGGCGTGCTCGATCCCGGCTTCGATAAGGCCGGCGGTCATTGCCCTGCGCGAGAGAGCCGACGCTACTTCCGCGTCGGAGCGCATATGTGCCGGTATTCCCGCAAGGAGATCCTGGTATGATACGTCGGGCTTTGCCGCTTGGATCAAGAGTGAACGAATACGCATCGCATTTGGGAACCGGGTCGCCGCTGCCTCAGCTTTCTCGCGAGTCGTTTGGTCTTGAAGCAGGAGGTGGTACGCTAACACCTCGTTCGTTACTGCGAGTTCGTCATCCGGACGCAATGGTGCGGCGTCTAGGAAGTTACGTGCCGCCTCGTCCCCCTTGCCCAGAATAAGGTTAGCCGCGCCCAAGTTTGTGTAAATGCGAAAGCGATGCCAGTCGCTGAGTTGATCCCCCTTGAGTCTTTGAATACGGAGCAGAAGGGGGATAGCAATCTTCGCATTGCCTGGCTTGATGTATTCTCTGGCTTCGTCTATCAGTGCATCGATTTCAGTCGTTGCAGACGCTGACGCGGTTGATCCGATTACTGCGATAGCGGAGTAGATAGCATCGAGTGTGCCCTGAAACTTGGCCACTTGTTCAGGGTGGAAGCCGCCACTGAATTGCTGTTCAACCTCTGGATACTGACGGAGCAGAGTGGTGATCTTGTCCCAAGTGAAGAGTTCAACAGTAAAAAACCCGGAACTGCGATGCGTTTTGTTGATTTGCTGTATGGTGAGCTGCGCCGTGCCAGAGACTTTTCCTGTAGTCATGATGGCGTAATAGTCGAGTTTGACAGGGAAGCGCTCGGCCTTCTCGACCTCTGTGCTAATCTCTGCTGGATCCAGTGACTTCCATTGCTCTTTAAGTTTGCATTGCGCGGCATACATAGGGCTTTCGCCTAAGGTGTCAAAGATATCGACTCCGAATTGCTCCTCTCCCTTCTTGGCAAATCGCTCAAGGCCAGAGCGGCTCCAGTGACGCTTGAGGAGCGCTAAGCAGAGCTCTTCGAAAACAACTTCTGATTCCGGCGGGTTTATGGAATACGGATTCATCGCGCACCACGCCCAGGGATTTCAAATGCAGCTTGGGAATCCTTCCCTGATCACATCTTTAGAGAATAAACAAAATCCTGAGAAACGGGTTTTCCATTAGTAAATAGAGATAGCACTAACTCGGCATAAACCCACGATGCGCCCGAATCTCCAGCCGCAGTTCTTCCCGGAGCGCCTTGCTGCGCTTGAGGCGCTTGAAGAACTCGTCCAGGACGCTGACGACGATTGCGTTGACGCTGACGCCTTCCGCTTCGGCCCACTCTTTGAGCTTGAGTCGGGCCTCTGCGCCGACGTGGAGGAGCTGAGGGTTGGAAAGCTCCATGCCAGCCTTGCGGGTCTGCATGACTTCTACCTTTTCGCGCTCGACGTGGCTCAAAGCAAAAAGGACGATCCTGGCCAGATCGCCCTTTACGCGTGACTCTTCGGTGACTGCTTCGCGCAGGTCAATGGGGAGGCGCAGCGTCATGCCCGGACGGCTGTCCGTCCACCGCTGCCCCTCGCGGTTCACCTTCCGCACTGCTTTCTTTGCCGCCTTCTTCACTGCCACTGGATACCCTTCCAAAACTGTTTCCAAGTCTCTGTCGAGACTCACTCTCTGCTGTCATCGGTGAGTAAGGACCGTTGAACTGAATGTCCTTCTCAACCCTTACAAAGAACCTGTATCCCGGCCTGACGACAATCGTTGGCTGGATGTTCAGGTTCCGGCGCGTTACCTCGACTCCCAATTGGCCGACTTGTTGGCCGACCGCCTGGCCCACCTGTTGCCCGACACTCGGCGATTGCAGCACCGAGGAGTTCGATCCCTGACTTAACTCGATCCCGGCAGAGAACAGCGACGTGAGCAAAGCGCCGGAGAGGATTCGTCTCCAGTGATTGTCCACCTGGTCTCGAAACCCCGCCGCGCCGGTGCTGTCGTCCCCTTCAAAGCCGCCGAGCGATAGACTACTTCCATCAGGAAATATAACCCGCCGCCAGACAGCCTGCAACGCATTTTGGCCGTAACCTATGTGCGAGTTGTAAACCCCTATCAGTGTACTCCCGGACGGTATTAAAATGTACCTCCCAGTAGCCGAATCATAAACATTTTCACGGACGAGCGCACGGATCAAGCCGGGAAGATCGGAATTGAGCTGTTGCTCCAGCACAGCCGGTATCAGCCACCCGGCCTTGATTTCATAACGACTTTGAGCGGGTTTCCGGGTGCTTGCCAGGTATTCGGATTCCTGTTTGCCATGCTGCTGGCCGAAGCCGGCCTTTTGCTCCTGATCGTTCTGGCGCTCATAGTCTGTGCGCTGTTCCGGCTGGCCCGCGGTGCCAGCCAGCGCACTGGCGGGCACGCCCGCTTGTGCCGGATTGACTCCCAGCGCGGCGCGGGCATTGATGAGAGCGGCTTGGATTGCCTGCAACGGATCGGCCTCCGCCGCAGGCTTTTCCTTGTCCTCGCCGGGGAGGTTCCCTTTGACGGAGGTTGCGGCTTCCATCGCCTCGCGCTCCCGGTTGTATTCTTCCAGCCGCCGTTGCTCGGCAAACGACAGCGAGCCGTTCACGGCGGTCGAGGCTGGGGTCTGCCGGTATTCAAGAGGCGGGATCGAGCTGGTTTGGCCTCCTGCTCCCGCTGATAGGATTGACCTGCCAGCCGGGGGCTCGCCGGTCGAGATGGACGAGCGTGAGGCGACAGAATCCGGGACGTGGGATTGGCCGATGTCCAGCCCGTTTCGCGCCTGGTCCGACAGCATCCCCTTTTCAACCGTTGTGGCTGGGCCGACGCCAGACTGAGCGGCCTCCGTCTGCTTTTTGGTCTTGTTGGAACGGCTCGCCAGCCCATGCCGCATATAGGCCGCAGCCAGCACGACCAGGGCAATGAGGATGATGCCGGCGAGAGGCCGGAGCTTCCGGGCCTTCGGCGTGAGACTGCCATTTACGCCGCGCACGACCTTATCGGTTTGTGCAGCGTCTCTGATTTCGTCCTGGCTTTGCTCGGCTGCCGCGCTCTCAAGATCGAGAGAATTTGGATTCTGTCCAGTTATCGCCATGTTCAGTTCCCCTTCCCGGTGCTGCCGGAGTAAGGTGTCGCCCGCGTGATGGTCACGCGGGTTTGCTTCTTGCCGACGCCGACTACCAGAATCGCCTTGTCGAAAAGCCGATCCACGATGTAGCGCGACCCATCGACGCGGAAGTTGACCAGCTCGGACTTGCCGTTCGCCATAATGAGCAGTGTCGGCAGCTCGCGGAACCGGCCATCGTTTGGGTAGATCAGGTAAGTGTGCTTGCCATCATCGAAAACTTGCTTGGGGCGGTAGGCTGCGTCTCCTTTGAGCTTGTAATCGAAGTAGAGGTTATCGAGGGCGTTCTCTGACATCGGGACGACTCCAGCGCGCTTGTCTTTCTCGCGCGCCTGCTCCGCGACGGTCTCGGCATCGCGCTTTGCCGCGTCCTGCCGGGCCTGAAATGCTGCCCACTTTGCTGCGTCCTCGCCGGGGTATTGAAAGGCCAGCCGGGAGACGAACCGCGCCGGATCGGAGACAAGCCGGACGACGTAGGTTCGCCGGTTAGTGGGAACAATCAGGTCCGTCTCCAGGCCCGGCTCAATCGGCTTCACGATGAGCAACGGCGTCTCTTCAAGGCCGGAGCCGGAGAGAACCGGAGTGATCTCCCAGCGGCGAGAATCGCCGATCTGGGGTTGGCTTTCGAGGCGCTCGCCAGCCTGCAATTCGATGGCGCAGACGCGCAGCGGCGCGCACACCATCACCGGCATCCCCTGGCCGAAGATGTAAACCACCCGGCCGTCAGCGCCGGGCGTGGGCGTGGCAACTCCGGTCTCCCATTGACGGGTGACCTCAGCCGCGGCGGACGCGGTGGCGTTCAGCTCCGCGTGGGGCGGCCTCCAGTTCGGCGGAACCTCCGATCCTTTGTCCACCGTAGCGCCGGCCGGTGAAGATTGAGCAGGAAGATCCCGGCTCACGATGGGCGGGACCTTCAACAGAGGAATCGGAGTCAGCAGACCCGGCTTCGGCGCAGGCTGATTCGCCTGTGCCTCCAGAGCCGCTGCCGCGCCTTTGAAGTCATAGTTGGACAACTCTTGCTTTTGCTGTGGTGTCAGAGCCGGCGCGGACTGCGCGCCCGCTGCCGCGCTCGTTAACTGGACTGCCATCATTGTTGCCGCGAGCCACTTCATTTGTTCGATCCTCCATTCATTGTTTGGGCATTTCCGGTTTGAGCGTAGCCGCTCGTCGTAACCACTTCGCCCCAGGTCAGGTTCGTAACGTAGAGGCCGAGCGGGTTGACCAATGCCTGTCTTGCGTCCGTAACTTCTTCGGTCACCACCGAGACGAAGGCCCGGTAGCGATGCGTGGCCACAAGACTGCCGCTCAAGTCGCGGGTCACTTCCGTCCAGGACACTTCGTAGGTCTTGGGAGATTGTTGAACGATGGATTCGACCGATGCGTCAACGGTCTGCTTCGTCAGCAGATCGAAGGGCGAGCTTTTCGAGTAGAACTCTGTGATAGTGGCCGACGCCGGAGAGTTCTTCCCGGTCTGCGCATAGACCTCATCCACTAAGCGCCGCTGGGCCACCGCGTCCGTGACGACCGTCCGCAGGTCCGTGACCCATCGCGCGACCACGGCTTCTTGCAAGCGCACGTCTTTGACCGCGACCTGTTTGGCCGGGATAACCGGAACCGCACGCCCCACGTCGTCAAGGGCGACGACATAAGGGACCGTGGTCGAGCGGTATCCGATGGCGACCATGCCGGTCACGCAGAAGAACGTCGTCCCCATCGCAATGAACGCGGCGAGACGCCAGTTGTTTTTGCTCTTGATTTGATCGCCAAACCGCTCGTCCCACTCCTGGCGGGCGCGGACATAAGGCGTTTGGGATATCGCTGTTTCTGGCACTGTCTATTCCTCCCTCTCGATTCGCAGTTGCGCCGATGGCACGTGACCGCTGCCATCGTGCGGGACGTTGATGTTGGTTGCGTGCCGCGCCAAGGATTGAAAGTGATTGGCTGAAGACGGGGACGCAGGCGGCGGGGCGGGGGCATCCGGCTGCTCGTTGGCTGAAGTTGGCGGAGGAGGAGCAGGAGGAGAGCTGGGAGAGCCAGCCTCTTCCGCGGCAGGAACCGGCGGCGCTGGCGTACTGGCCGTCTCCGCAGCGGCCTCACTCACGCCACCGGCGGCGGAGGCAGCGCCCGAGGCGGCCTCTGCACCTCCCATCGCACCTGCTGTTTCCGTTGCCGCCATTGCTCCGCCGGCAACGGCCCCGGTCCCTCCGGTTGCCGCAACCACGGCAACCGTAGCAGCGGCGAGTGCTGCCCCTTTCCCGATCTCCGCGCCCATGCCGACCAGGTCCGCCGCGCCGGAACCCAGAGTCCCGGAAGCAATCGACGCCGCCATCTTCGGGATCATCCACGACGCAAAGGCAAACAGCAGCATCGACATTAAAGTCGGGAATATTTGAGTAATGGGCTGATCGGCGGTATAGCCGTTCATCGTCGCAATCCAGTTGTTCGAGATTGTCTTGAATACGCCCATCATCAGGTAAATCAACATCAGGCGAACGCCGGTGCTTACGGCAAGAGAAATGTACCGTTCAAAATAAGGCGAAGTCCACCGGCTCCCTCCGAAACCAAGGAAGATGTAGCCTGCCGACATCACGATGATCGATTCGAGCTTAACCACCACGTAATGGAGCGTGATGATGATGTAGGAGACAAGAACGATGCAAGCAGCCAGAGTCGTCGTGATGGCTCCGCCCGGCTGGGTCAGCAGATTCGTAGCCGAAATCTTGGTGAATAGGTCAGAGACAATCTGAAGCCCTTGGGCCATAATGTCGGATGGATTCTGCGCCACCGAGACGCCCGCCGCGTTGGCGCCGAGCTGGGCGAAGCTGTTGACGATGGCCGGTATCCAAGTCTGGCCGTTGATGAGCACGGCATAGAAGAAGGAGATAACCAGCAGTTTCTTGATCAGGCTGAGGAACAATCCGTTGAAGTCGTGCTCCCGCAGCAGTTGCGGCGCTCCCCAGGCAAAGTCCAACGTGGCCAGAACGTAGAACAAGAATGAGGCCTCGTGCATCATCGTAGGAATCCATGCATTCGTTGCCTGCGCGATCTGTTGGAATGTACTTCCCACATCGACAGGAGCCTGCGCATGAACTGTGGCGGCCGAGGCAAGCGCCACAGCCGCCACACAAAGGATTGTTCGTTTTCTCGCCATACGTTCCCTCAAAACGACACACCGTCGCTGGTTAACTGAGTCTGGCCAAAGAACAAATCGGAGTTTGCCTGCTTGGTTGATTCAGCTTGAACAAGCGCCCCTTGATACGCCGCTTTGCTCTGCATATCCGCCATCATCAGTTGCCGCAATTTCATCAATTGCTCAGCCTGATTCTCCGCAATCTGGTTTCCGACTTCTATGGCCTGCATTCTGCCAACCGCCGTCATGCTCTGGCCTTGCAGCGTTTGCAGCAATGCTTGCTCGCTGTTGAATTGCGAGTTCTGAAGTCCTGCTGCGTTCAAGGCGCCGCGGATGCTATCGAGACTTGTCTGGCTCCAGCTCTGATACGACTGCCCGTAATTGGTTGTCGAGGCGTAGCCCGGGAATCGGAGGCGGAAATTTCCGTCCAGATTGCTCATCGTGTAGGAGAGAGACTGCCCCGTCCTCACGATCTGATTGAGGTTGGCAATATCCGATGCCACGGTTCCGAAGAGCTGGTTGGGGATCGTGAGACCATGCTTCACCTCGTTCGCGATCTGGGTAAGCTGGTTTTCAACCATCAACACCTGCTTTTCGAGCGAGCCGATCAATTGCAGGTAGTTGAGAATCTGCGTGTATTCGGTTGCAAAGACTCCCGGCACCCCCGCATAAGCCGGGACCGGGTTAACGGTTTCAGCCGCCATCACGGCGACCAGGACAACTGCGGTGACGCTCTTAGCGAGCCATTTGGACTGCATTTTTCGTTCCTCCTTGGTAGTAGTCGATCCAACCCTTTTCAACTTTCCTTTCCCCCATCCACGCGGAAATCCAACCCTCGCCGAATTCCGCGGCCAGGGCGTCGATTCGTGCCCGATCCTTCTGGCCGGAGACTCCGAGAAATGCCAGAGCCACTGGCCCGAGACGAAAGGAGATCATGCGCCGCCCGAGCCGTTGGACGACGTAGTAATCGCGCTTGGGACTTGCACTCTGAAGCAGCTCTATCTCCCTGCTGTTAAGGCCCGCGTACTCGTAGAACTGCCGCATTCCTTCGTTGCCGGCCTCGGAGTTCGGCAGGTAAATCTTCGTCGCAGTGCTTTGCAGAATCGCCGATGCAATCGGCGATTCCTTTACGTCCGCCATGCTCTGCGTTGCAAGCAGAATCACGGCGTTCTTCTTCCGCATCGTCTTGAGCCAATCCTGAATCTTGTCCCGCCATGCCGGATGCTTCAGGAAGAGCCAGGCTTCATCAATGGGAACGAGCGTCGGACTGCCGTCCAACGATCGCTCCATTCGCCGGAAGAGATAGAGCAGGACGGCCATTACTGTCGCTTCGCCATAGGAGCCGCTTAGCAGCGTCTCCATCTCGCAGACAACAAACCGCGCTGTCGTCAAGCCGTCGTTGCGCGAGTCGAGCAAGCCTCCCAAAGCGCCGTCGATGACATACGGCTGCAAGCCAGCCTTGAGCTTTTCATCTTGGAGGTTCGCCTCCAATTCGGTGAGCGTCCGCCGATCGCGCGGTGCGCTGGCGAGCTGTTGCAGGGCGCGATGGATGGTGTTCCGTTCCCCCGGCCCAATCTCGACCTTCTGCATCCGCAGCACGGTCTCCACCCATTCCTGCCCCCAGCCGAACTCCGCTTCGTCGTCAATATCCCGAAGCGGCTGGAAGGACAGTCCGCCTTCGCCAATGTCATAGAAGCGCCCACCAGCGGCCTTGCACAGTCCATACAGGGAATGCCCCTTGTCGAATGCGAAGACCTGGGCGTTGGGATAGCGGAACCACTGAGCTACGAACAAAGCGAGGCTCACTGACTTACCCGCACCCGTTGGACCGATCAGCAGCGTGTGCCCAACGTCGTAGTCATGCAGGTTCAGGCGGTATGGCACGCCGCCTTGCGTCGCCGCATAGAGCAGCGGCGGCGAATTCGGCGGCATGAGCGAAGATGGATTCTTCTTTTCGCCCGCCCACACCGCCGAGATCGGCATCAGGTCAACATAGTTGCGCGTGTGCGCGATCACGCGGCGCACTTGCGCCACGCCGTTCCCCGGTAGTGTCCCAAAGAACGCATCGACTGCATTGATGTCTTCGACCCGCACGCCGAATCCGCGATTGATGAGTACCTTGCGGAATTCGCCGATGATATTCTCCAGGAACTTCCGGTCCTTGTGTTGCAGCACGATGGACGAAGACAGATAACAGAAATGCACGTCGCCCGAAGTCGCTTCCGCCAGAGCGCCGTCCGAGTCTGAAACCATCGTCATAGCGAACTGATTGAGTTGACCGCCGCCGCTTGACTTGAAGACCTGATCCTTCAAGCCGCGCTGCTGAAACTTCCACTTCTTCCCGATCTTTGCGATGATGCCCTGTGCCTCCGAGGGGTCCATCAGAATCGCGCGCGTGTTCCAGCGGTATTCGCACGGCACCGTGTCCAGCACCGAAAGAGCGCCGGGATACGTCGAACGCGGGAAGGCATCGAGCGACAGCGTGCGGAGATGACGATCTCCCATCATCGGCTCGGTTCCGCCGCGAAGATCCTCCATCGAGAGCAGATCGTTGAGAAAGACCGGAATCTCCGGCTGCATGACCGGGCCTTTCACGCCTGTCAGGCAGCGGCGAAGATAGGTAAGTAACTCATCGTCCACGCGCTCGTACCCGTCGCCCAGGTTCGCAATAGTGGCCTTCAACCGCGACACTGGAAACTGTGCCGCGAAGACATCCTCGAATTGGCGAACCTTCGTTTTGAAGAATCGGAGCGCCTCAGCGCCAGCGTTGGCCCCATCGCTATGGTCAGAGTCCGATCCCGACATCATGAAGCCCGTGAGCTTCTCGGACGCGACCATTGGCGGCATATACGTCAGAGCCAGAAAGTATTCGTTCTCAAAATGGCTTCCCTCAAGGGCAAATTGCTCCCGCCGCTCACGGTCGATCAGGGCGGTGACCGGATCGGGGAAAGCGCCTTCAGGTGAGTAGCCACTTGAGAACGACCGGAAGCAATCAACCTGAATCATCCATCCGCTTCCAAGCCGCAAAATTCGATTCAGTCTCCGCGCTATTGCCGCCATCTCCGCATGAGTGGCGGATTGAAGATCAGGCCCGCGGTACTGCCACGCCGCAAGCAGCGACCCGTCCCGCTGCAACACAATTCCGTCATCGACCAGCCCAAACCACAGGAGCAGGTCCGCCAATCCAGTCGGCTGTTTCCGCGTCTCTCCAAACACTCCCTACCTCCAGCCACGCTTCGGCGTCTTGCCAAAGCCGGTGACCCCGCTTTTCGCGGGGTAGAAATCTTTGTATTGCAGGTGACGGCTGTAGACCTTCCGCATCATCGGGTCGGCCTTGCCGATTCTCGCCAGGACAATGACAATCGTCCAGAAGCCGACAATCGCCAGCAGAAACGAGACGAAGGTCATGACGCTTACAGCCAACATGGCCGCGCCTAACCCGGCCATGATGACCATCTCCCGGTCGCCGCCCAGGAGTTGCTGCGGTCTGCTCAACGAAGTCCGCATGATGGTTTGCTCTGGTTCATTCATGCTTTTCTCCAGTAACGGGGGTCTCGAATAGCAGGGGATGGATGAGCTTGCTTCCACCCCCGCTCCAGTCTTGTTTAGTTGTCACCCTCTCGCAACGAGCGCAAGAACCGGCTGGACAATGGCATGAACCGGCTGCGACAGCGTAATCTCCGCCGCCTGCCCAATGAACGACGACATGACCTGCGCGGCGAAGACGACCAGACAGACTGCGATGCCGACGTGCAGCAAGCGTTTCATCGTCTCGCCCATCTCGCCGCCGCCAAAGGCCAGCGTCGCTCCAAGCGCCACGATTGCGACAACGGAAATTGCATAGGCGACAGGCCCGGTCAACGATGTAACCAGCGTCGTCAACGGGCCTTCCCAGGGCAGGTTGGTTCCGGTTTCAGCCGCGAATGCGCCACCCGAGCCCGCCGCCAGCGCGAAGCCGAGCATGAGGGCCATCTGGGCCATTCGCTGCCGCCTTGCAAGAAAACTACGCATCTTATTCATGGAGTTCCTCCGAGTGCCCTCCGGCACGGTTAGGCGAAAGGCATCTGTCTCCGGCAGCCTTCCACGGTTAAAGATCAGCTCTGCCAACACCGCTCAGAGCCACGACAATCAAACTTGCGTCATGAGGTAGCGCCCGTTCTCATACCCGGTGACGACAGCTACCTCTTGAACCTTCCGGCCCGCAACCGGATCGTTTACGACCGAGATCACAAGATCGACGGCGCTTCCGATCATGCGCTGCTGCGGCGCGTCCGTAGCCTCCCTAACCAAAGCCTCCAGCCGGTCAAGAGCCTCCGTCGCGCTATTTGCGTGGAGTGTCGAGACCCCGCCCGGATGCCCCGTATTCCAACTCTTGAGCAACGGCAACGCGGCGGCGCCGTCTCTGACCTCTCCCACCACGATCCTGTCCGGCTTCAACCGCAATGCGACCTTCAGGCACTTCAACTGGTCGAACTCCGTTGTCGCCAACATGCTCAGGCTGTTTGCGGAATCGAGAAGAAGTTCCTGCGTGTCTTCAATCACCAGCACGCGATCACCGGGCGTCAAAGCGCCAATCTCTTCGAGAATGGCGTTGGCAATCGTCGTCTTGCCCGCGCCCGTGCCGCCGACGATGAGGATGTTCTTGTGGGCAATAATCGCCTGTTGAATGACCTCAAGATGGTCAAGGGCTTTCACTGTGGCGATGAAGTCCTCCTGCTGAGAGCGCCGGTTGCGCGGGTCATCCTTGGTAGTCAGGATGCCTTGCCGCTGGAGGTCTTTGAGACTCCGCTTCTTGTCCGACTTGACGCGAATTGCAAAAGACGGCGATGGAACTACCGGCTCAATCAACCCGGCAAAGCGGTACTTCCAGATGGGGAGCTGCGTCTCCAAGACTGGCCGCATCTCCGTCACCGTCGTCTTTTGCATCGAGGCAATCGTCATCATCGCCCCGCGCGCCTGGCGGCTGGACAGCTCGCCTACCTGCTCGAAGGGCGACCCGGTCCGCTTCACCCAGATGCGGGAATCCTCATTGACGAGGATGTCCTCAAGGCCGCTGGACCTGTCGAGCAGGCCGACAATCACCGGCCCCAGCTCATCGCGCAGCTTCTCTTTGAGCCGTTCCTGCTTTTCATCCGAGTGCGAGTCCTGGTTCATCGACTCCTCAAATCCACCCTCAATCTGGCCTTGCCATAGCCCCGTATAGCGATGTACATTTCAGTAGACGAATCATAACACCATTCCGGGGGAGTTTGGCAAATCAAATTTTCGGTTGGGGGAATTAGGGCATGGACAAAACCCAGGTTGCGGTCCAAAAAATGCTTGGCGCGCTCGACGCGCCGGCCTACGACATCGGCATCCTCAGCGACCGGGGAATGCTCCCCGGTCTATCCAATCTGCCCGCGGAGAGTGTTCTCTCCCGGCTCCCGCTCCTCAAGGCCCACAATGCGCGTGGGGCGCACATCTATATCCGGCCAGCGGGAGAACACCGCTACACCGTCCTCGACGACCTGAATTCTGATTCTTTTGCCCGGCTCGCCGCCGACGGCTACGAGCCGTGCGCCGTGGTTGAAACCAGCCTCGGCAACTTCCAAGCCTGGCTGAAGCACGATGATGTGTACCCGGCCCCGCTCTCCACGTTCATAGCCCAGGCCCTTGCAAAACGGTACAGTGCGGACCCCAGCGCGGCAGATTGGCGGCGCTTTGGCCGTCTCCCCGGCTTCACCAATTGCAAGCCCAAGCACCGCAAGAGCGACGGCCTCTATCCCTATGTCCTGCTGCGAAGCGCGACGGGAGTGCAGTACCGGCAGGCCGCTTACCTACGGTTGGAAATGACGAAACTCTACCAACTCCAGGAACAAGAGCGGGAAGCGCGCGCCGCGCAACACAACCCCGGCACACCTCCCCACACAGGAAAGCCGTCTCACTCCTGGCTCTCCCTTGAGCGATTCCGCAACGCGCCCAAATTCCACGACCGTCCAGCCGCCGCCGACCTCGCCTTTTGCGTCGCCGCATTTTCGCTGCGGATGCCGGAGGATGCGATTGCAACGACCCTCAACAGCCTCTACCTCTCCCGCGACCCCAACCCCTCCAGGAAGGCTGCCTACATCAAGCGCACAATGGCGAAGGCGAGATCATGGGCAAATCGCTAAGCTCATTCCGGTTGCCGGAGCCCGCCCTTCCCCTCCAGCTCTGCCCGCCGCCGGTGTCTCCTCTGGTCCGGCCACTTCCCTCCGCGGTGAGACCTCTGCAATCCCGACGGCTGAATGTGAGGAGTTTGAACACGCCGCTCCAATTCAGTTTGCCTTTCTGTTTGCGTTCAGCGTGCCGCGCTCAAAGCACCCACGCCCTGCGGACGCACGCTCTCCCTCCAGAGATTCGAGCCTTGCAGGTGTGGACTCCTCCCCCGAGGCAAGCTCTGGTCCCCTTCCACAAATCTCTTCCACTCGCCTTGGGAGTGGGCCGCGACGGCACACCCTCCGGGCAAGCATGTACCGCATCCAGCGGACAAACTTCAAAAAAGGAGCTACAAACCATGTTCAACAAAGTCATCCTCATCGGCCGTCTCGGAAAGAATGCAGAAGTCAAAACCGCGCAGAACAAGAAGGACTACGCCGTCCTCAGCATCGCCACCAGCGAGAGCTGGAAGAACGACAAGGGCGAGTACGAAACCCGCACCGAATGGCACCGCGTCTATGCCTGGGGCAATCTCTCCAACTTCGCCAAGACGCTCCAAAAGGGGCAGCTTGTCAGCCTGGAGGGAAAGATCAAGTACCGGACGGTCGAGGAAGATGTCGAGGGTAAGCCGTTCAAGCACACCATCGCCGAGATCCACGCTTCCAGCATGAGGCGCCTCTCGAAAGTCGAAGCCGCCGACGATCCAGCCGACGGCGCGGACGAGGAGTAATCCTCGTCCCTAACGCCCAGGGGCGAGCAACTCGCCTCTGGGCTTTTTTCTGCTCAAATCATCCAACCGTCGCCCAAACGCGAACAGGCTGTACCGTGCAGCTTGCTACATGGAATACACCGACTCGAAACCCCATGCCGACTTTTTGTTACTAATCTGCGCCTCGATTAGCACATCGACGATTATACGTAAATCGAGAATCCGTCCCGCCGACATCGGAGTTTAGCGGTACTTATCAGGCGGGACCATCGGGACTGCTTCCGGATTGTGCGTCACTCAAAGGCCGGTGATTCAATAACAACTGGCGGGAACACAGCGTACTGACTAGGCCGGGGGTACCTTATTGGAGTGTTTTGGAATGGAAGATTCTCAGCATCCATCAGCTCGCTGACTTACGTTTCGACACCTTAGGGCTTGCTTTCTTGTTAGCCCCCTGAGCCGACTTACGCGCGTTAGAGGCTTTTGCCAGTTCAGGTACCGACAGAACAGGCTCGGGCGCGCGAGCAGCGGAAACCGGCGGCGGGATGATCGGAAGAGCAGCTCTTGGAATCCGCGACAGCCCTGGCCGCTGAATGTAAGCCGAATACCGTTGCTGGAGACGAGTTAGGTAGGGTGGCAGAAGCCTCCCAATCCTGTGCTCCATCCATCCGCCGGAGGCCTCGACCAGTAGCTCCCTAAGCTGAAACGATACCGTCGTTCCGGCTGTCATCCCGAAAATTACAGACTCTGTATCCGACTCGAATATGTTGCCGTATTTCTCGTTGAATAGCTTGTCAATCTTAGCGTTAGTGACCTTTGAGCCCTTCAGGAGGTACGCTTTGATCTCTGCCTGCACTTCTCCCTCTCGGGCGATGCAGTCGCAGTCAGGTCGGATATTGACGTAATAGTGTTTGTCCTTCTTGAAAACATCGCCGGGCGCCAGCATATTTCCGCGGAGGCGATTATTTAGAAGAAAACGCTCGCCCTCCAGTACCTTAATTACCGCGTCGCGGCTCTTGCTTTCCTCTGTTTCAAGGGTCTTGAATGCCGTATCGAACGAACTGAGGTCGAAATCGAATGGGATCATCCGCGAAAGCAGATTGCGGCCGATGAGGTTACCCAGCTCTGCCGATGGCGGGACGTGATCTTCCTTGTAGGTATTCCAAAGTACTAGCGGCCAGTGTACGCTCTTTGCATAGAAGTCGAGGAAAAGCTCATTCTTAGCTGAGGAATATGCCCGCTCCCACTTCTTCAATACGTATACGGACGGTGCCTGTTCCATCCATGTTGAGAGCACTTCAAAAATCCCAGCCTTCAATACATCCCTTTTGCTTTTCACGAGAATGTGCGACGGGTCCGCCTCGTCGTACAAATCTGCGTGCTTCTTGAGCTTATCCACAATGTTTCCGACAGGCTCATCTGTGAAGATGAAAACCGGCGCAAACCTAACTTTCTTGAGCTCTCTTAGAAACTTGATAATGCTTTCTTCATTGGCTTCTTTCACGCCGGCAGGAATATCAATCGAATCTCCTGCTGCGGCTTCCTTCAGTGTTGCGCCATAAAGGTTCCAATCAAGAACAAAGAAGGCAACCTCGCGCAAATTTGAGACGCTCGCGTCGCTCGGTATCTGCTCCAAAGGGACGACATGGCAGCCCGCCTCCTCAATGGCGCTCTGAATTTCCCTTATGCTGGCTTCGGGATTATGAATCTCGTCATCGATTACAACGGCTATTCCATGGAACAGCGTTTGGTCCGCCATCATCCCTCCTCCTCCACAAAGGAAACGACGAAGTTCGCTCCGCCAAGCACTCTTTCACGCTTCGTGTCAGCCAACTCTATGGAATAGTCGTGCCTCTCTAGGAGTTGCCTGGCGATGTACAAACCGAGCCCTCTGCCATCTTCACCCCTTCCGGAATAGAATGGCTCAAAAATATAAGGAGCATCATCCGCATTAACGCCGGGTCCATTATCGGCAAAGATCAATTTGCCCCCGTCTCCGTCGAGAAGTACTTCGATGTGACGCCTTCCAGCCTTCGATTTCAGCCAGTAAACAGCATTATCGAAGAGATTCAGAAATAGCTGTAGCAAAACGGCGTCCGTAGTCTTGGCCATCAAAGGCGAGCCCCGCTCTACTATCTCAAACGCGATATTCTCCTTTTTCAAGGACGCCTCAAATAATTTGTGAACTTTCTGGAGGACTTCGCGCACACGTATATCTCTTCGGCGCTGCTTGGTCGATTTAAAGAGCAACTGGATGTCGCTCAACTGGGCTTCAATGAAGGAGAACATCCCGCGCAGGGAGATGAGTTCACGATTGATAATCTCCTTTGCCAATGCGCCGGTCTTCTGGGTCTCCAAGATGAGGGCATCCAGGGCCACCAAGCCTCGGTGCATTACCGCCATGATGTCGTGGGCAGCCGTTTCAACGGAAAGACCGACTCCGGCAAGGTTCTCCGTGGATTCTGCCCGCTGGATAAGATAGCTGCGTTCAAGTTTGTATAATCTCGAAGTCTCGGCGAGCGCTGCTTGAGCCGCCTTGTTGTCACCAATCTTCTCTTCAAGAGCATCGAGGCTGGCTTGAACCTGCTGTTTCCTGACGATATCAACACTCTTCGTCTTTTTCAGTTCTGCAACATATCTCGCATAGGGGGCCTTTCTTACCCAAGCCAAAAAAACCTGAAGAAGGTGAATGAAATCTGCTGTTGCGTTGCCGATGTCGATCAAGCCTTCCCGATTGGTCTTGTCTCGAAGGGCCGGATTGCCCTTTTGGGTGATGTCTACATGGCCAACTACCTGATCGTTGCTGAGAAACCAGGCAGCCGAAATAGTTCCGCGATATGCGTCTATCTGCAACCAGTCGTCATCGGGGTCGCCATAGGGAAGCACTCTGATGTTGTCGCGATAGAGGTAAATCCGATGTGCCTTCAGGATTTTGCGGTCGTCCTTGTCCAGATAGTATTTGCTGTTCGGGTCTCTATTAAAGTCAAAGACGAAAAATCCAAAACCGAACGACCCGCATCGTGTCCCCCGATTCGTTAAGTTTTCGCCGTGATCGCCGAATATGTCGCGGAATAGTTTGAGGCTCGTGATCTCCGGATCACTGAGCGGAAGTACCCTAGGCTTGCCATTCAAATGAAACTTAAAGGTTTGTCTTGCCTCATCGTAAATTCCGTCCGTAATCCTGAAGACAGGCTTGTCCGAAATAAGCTGTCGGAGATCTGCAATATATTTCGTGGGAAAAGATTGAAAGACGGCATCTTTGTAGATTGCAACGTCAAATCCTGGCATGGGTTCTGCGGGCACGGCGACCGCTTTTGCTGACCTCTTGGCCTCATCAAAAATTGATTGAAGACGAATAAGATCTTCGTACACATCTTCAATCTTTTTGGGCGTCCATGCTCCCCTGAGTTGTCTAATCTCGATTCTTGTTCCATGCGGCAATCGTTCCAGTTTACGGGCGCCTAATTCGATTGTGCCAGGGCAGATAACCTTCGCCTTTGGGGCGCGAGAAAGCGTCAGGTCGATATCCTTCAAGAACAATGGCTTTGCCTTCCCATTCTTCGTCAGGAAATCATCGTCGTATGGAGAAAGGTCCAAATCCAGCGTGTATTCCTGCTGGTTACCTTGTGGCCTTGTAGTGATGGAGATTGTTTTGCCCAACTTCAGGATGGCAAATCGGCCGATTCCTTTTTCGCCCTGAATTTTCCGACCTTTCGGAGTCGTGTCTTCCGTCTGCTTGCTCACCTTCTTGAGCGGGGTGGCAGGACTGACCCAGTGCTCCCTCAAGATAGCCTCGGTCATGCCAATTCCATCGTCTTCGATGATGATTGAGGAATCATCCTTGATTTCGAACTTCGGTCCGAAGCGTGAAAACGTGACCCGTACCCAAGAAGCATCTGCGTCGTAGGAGTTCTTGATTATCTCAACAAGCGCGATGCGTTCGTTCTTGATGAGCTGGTCTCCCAGCATCGTCAGAAGTCGCGCGTACGGCTTGAAGTTAAGAGTTTCGCTCATTTTGACGCAATCAGCACGAATTCTTCACCGTATATGTGCCGACCCTCACTGCTCCGGGAGAACTGCCCAATCGCGTCTCGGTAAGGAGTTAAAATTTTCCCTGACATTTTTCTTTTCGCAACCCTGACACAGGAAAAACCACCTTGTAGAAGCGATTCCGCCAAGTGCGCCGCATTATCGATGCGGACCCCTTTATACTCCGTGTTACCGATGACGAATAGTCCAAGCCCATTTCGCCTCAGAAGGTCGAAACAACGCTTGGATACGGCTTGCATGTCCAGAAAGTAGTTAGCCGCAGCGCGTGCGATGGATCGATCGCGATCAAATAACGAGAATACAATCTGCGTTCCGATGGTGTTTAATCTCTTAATCTCGCGATTAAAATCGAGATCGTGCTGACTGCTCCCGATTGATCCGTTCCGTAAGTCCCGATAATCAGCCGCGTATCCTAACCAAAGAGATGAAAGCTGGTGCAGATCCGCATACTCGTATGACGTGACATAAGGGGGGCTCGTGATGAGCAAGTCGATGTCACGTGGAGCATCATCAAGTTTCAAAAAGTTTTCCGTGAGGATCTGAACCCTACCGGAGGTCCGCTGCGGTGATTGCGCGAAGGCTCTCTTCATCATCTCAAACTGTACGCAGAAGGCATCCCAGGCGTTTGCAGGTTTCTTGTGCGGATCAATCTGTGGTTTGATGGATTTCGTTAGCCACCGTGACGTTGCCTTAAGAATGTTAGAAAACGCACAATAGAAGAACAGGCGGTAGCGGCTCTTCGGTGGAACGACCTGATTGATGGTGTTCAACAACTTCGCCAAGTCCCGGAACTGTTCGCCGGAGTACCAATAGTGGAGGCGCTCAACTGCGGCTATCGGAAGGTCAACTTTGGAACTGGCACGCGGTAGTCTCGCCTGAATCGCTTCGAAGTAACCAACGAGCCGATTAGCTTCAAAAGAACCACTTTTCGTTCGTGCGATGAGTGTCGCAACGGGATTTATATCGCAGCCCCAAAAATCAATGTTTTCACGCCGTGCTTCGAATGCGACAGTGCCGCAGCCGCAGAAGATGTCTGCCACGCGACGCACCTTACGTCGTTCTACTTCTGCGAAGTAAAGAGCCTTCGTGGGAATGAAAGCGGGAAATTTCGCGGGGTACGCGTGGATGCGATGAAGTTTTAATTCTTCCTCGCGCGCAGTACTCCAAAAGCGATTTTCCCTCAGATTCGGAAGGTTCGCGCGGGCTACATCATCGGCATTTCGGAGTTCTAGATACTGTCCAGTCAACCGAACCATCCTCGTTCCGCAGAACTGCCCCCCCAATCGGTAAAGTGTTGCAGGGAAAGGGACGTATCTCAGCGTCATGGGTATCATACGACATAAAGGCAGCCCCTGGAGCGCCACCTTCATCAGATCACACATCAGATCGAACAAAAGTCGTATACAGTTGCGACCGTGGAGATGCCTTGGCCGTTTGTCCTGTAGTTAACTCTTGTTTATTCTTTTACTTGCAGGCACAGTTCAACTTATGGAACCGATTCAATCAATGTGGCCCTGATGCTTCCGAAACAGGAGCACCACGATCTCAGGCAGGAACCTACTACTTCGGTGCAGCCGCCTTGGATTTGCCCCGGTCCTACCCAGCCGGACGAATGTGCTCTTGGCTTACGAATGCTCGCGCTGTTGCGGAGAATTCTGTGCTGCTGATGTTGCCCAAACACCAAATGGATTAGCGTGGTAACTTGATTTTGAGGAGATAGAACCCCCAAAAACGCCCCAATGTCGAGTCAAACCTGCGTATTGGCCGAAATCTGGTCGAGGGGCGACTCGAAATCCGATCTTGCTTCAGGCTCAGACTACCAGTTCCGTCCCAGCCAGAATCCACCTGCCATCAGGAGAGCCGCGGCAACCAGCCCGCCGCCAAAGCAGGCCCAGAGCAACCGGCCCCAGACACCGCCGAGCTTTGCCCGGAATCCCGCCGTCGCCGACGCGAGAGCATCTTGCGCGTCGCGGATGGACTGCTCCAATGTCTTCTTCACCCAGTCGTCCATGCGTTCCTGGGAGAGAGTGAGTGCCCGCGTCAGGGTGCTTTCAATGATCGATTTGATGACGACGGCGAACTGCCGCCGCGTTTCCTCTGTGTAGCACTTGAGAATGGCCTCCCCGGCGATGGAATCATGGAGACTGGCCTGGACATCCTCCAGAAGTTGGCGGGTCGTCACCCCGGCCTCTTCGATGGTCCCCTTCATCTGAGTAGCCGCGAAATCGGCGATCTCGCGGGTCACGCCGCGGAGTCTGGCTTGTTCCGCAGCCGCATCATTCAGTCCCCGCGCCATGTTTTCGAGTGCGCGGCACTCCACCACGCTCAACTTGTAGCGGAGCCATTCGGGGTCTTCCGGGTCCATCTTCGAGAACTGCTGGACCAGATCGAAGAGAACCCGTTCTCTCGCCTCCCCTTCCGGGAAGGCGAGATACACGAGGTCACGAATCCAAGCGGATTTGTCATTTGCGGCCAAAGGGGCAGTGCTCATGGGAGGAGTACCTTTCTCGCTTCGGTGAATTGGCTGAAGGCGCGAAAGCGGTACGTCCTTGCCCGGAGGATCATGTCCGGCGCTCTCAACTCCGGCACACTGGTTTTGCGTTCGCCCACGTCACCGAGTGTGACGTTCATCGTTCGCATCATTCGTTGGAGATCGGGCCGTCTGGCGTCCATCCGGATTTCGACGGGCGAGAATGCCTCCCGAAAGGCCGTTACATCCGGCTCCAGCTTTGGATTCTCCCAGGCCGAAGCGACACCATCCTGAAAATAGTTGTGGACAATCACATAGTCCACTGTGTTCTGCAATTCGGCGCCCCACTCGATTACCGACCGGGCCGAGGCAATGTCACCATCGACGACGCCCAGAGCCGTCCACCGGAGATCGAGGCCGGATTCCTGCATCACCCTATAAAAGTCTCGAAACCAGGGAATCATTTGATGGCCCTGTGCCGCGCCCAGATCGGCGAGAATCACGTCGGCGCTCGACTCCAGCGAGATTCCCAACAGCCGGTCGTATGTCCAGCTCTCCAGCGCCGGCAGTTTGTGCGCCTTGGAGAACAGCGCCTTGAAGCACCCCTCCGCCTTATTGTCCGGGTCCATATCGAACAGTTCAGTGGTATAGGCTCTGCTCGCATACCACTCCGCCAGTGCCGCCATCACGGTTGTCTTTCCCACACCGCCCTTGCCGGCGATGGGAAAAACAACGCGCTTGGGTTTCATTTCCAGGGCTGCGCTCAATCCTCGCTCCGCCCCACAAAGACGCTCGGCTTGAATACCTTCGTCGGTTGCGACCGCAACTCCCGCTGGCGATTCAGTTCCGCTTCGCGATCCAGTTTCGCCATTTCCGTTTCTCTCCGCACTTGCCATTCCGGTTTCTCCTTTTTCTCTGTGGTCTCACTGCTCAGGCCGCTCTCGCGAACCATCGGTTGACGAACCTCTTTCTCCACCAAAGGCGGCGAGAGGTTCTTGGCTTTTTTTGCGATGTGCGGCGGAGTCCCTTCAATGACCCGATTTGCCGCTTTACAGAACTGCTGATATCCGCCGGGATACCCTTCTTCCCGAAGAGTTCCCCAGATCACGCGCCAGGTCAGCCCGCTGTCCTTAGCCGCGTGCAACTCGGAGCGCACGGCTTTGAGGAGCCTTCCCTTGAGCTGAAAGACACCCTTGCGAAGCGTCAACGCTTCAACCAACGCGACCAGCTCGGGCGGGCGACCATTAGCAATGCACATTGCACTAGAAGAATGCCAGAATATCCGGCCAGATTGCAAGCGAACAATGACGACTTTGCAAGAATATTGGCGAACAACCACGACTATAGACGAATAACCACGAATTAAGACGATTCGAAGTATTAGGCTCGATCAGTCGTGGATAATCGCCTTTGTTCGTCTTAAATCGTGCATTCATTGCAGCCGCAGGCCGCGCTTTCCGAAGGTCGAAGACCGCTGGGAGGTTGGCTGTTAGGCAGCATCTTCACTGGGTAATGCAGTAGTGGAACATAAAGCGCAGACGCACTTTGAAGGTTTTCTCCAGGTATCTCGTCTTCTATCAACAGAAATGCGTGACGCACCGATGTACTTTAGATAGGGCCGTGTGCGTCACCTTGCTACAGCAATGTACAGTGCTGTATAGTGCTCCCATGTCGAGACCGAAGCCGCCCCAAATCGTCCGCTATACGATTCGCCTCAATCGCGCCCAGGGGGAGCGCGTTGCTGCCTTGAAGGCGCAACTCCACGCCAAAAGCGACAACGAGGTTTTCGACTACCTCGTCACTGTCGGCACCAACCAGCGCGACGACTTGGAGCAGCTTGTCTACGCGCTGTTTGGGAATCTGGCGGACAGTCTGGCCCGGAGGTTCAAGAGCTTGGAGACGGTCAGCCAGCTGCACCTTGCCTTGACCGACACGTTCATCAAGTACGCGCTCACGGCTCTCCCCGAGGTGCCCCCGTCGCTCATGACGGGAGCCAGAGCGCGGGCAACCAAAATTTACGAGCAGGTGAACCTCACCGCCGCCCGCGAGTTCCAGCGCCGGAGGGAGTCGGACGCCTATTCCGCCGCGGAGCTTGGACTTGAGGAAGAGCCTACCAGTTTGTCGTGAGCCGGGACGGAGGTGAGTGTCCATGCCCCGTGCGTCAATGCAGCTACGCGAGGTCAAGGAAGAGGGTGAGCGTTCGAGCAGGCTTCGGCCCGGCCGGGTTCGCCGAGCTACTACTCCGCCGCCGCGTGTCACAGGCACGGCCAGGAACCTGTTTCGACTTGTCCGGCTTGTCAGCCGGTCCTCTCCCGGCGGCGCTAAGGCCATGCCCGCCTTCAGCCGGTCATCCGCTTCTGCGAAAGCGGCGACCTTCCAGCGCCGCGCCATCGTCAATATCCGCTATTCGTCCGCCCGGACGCCGGGGGGATGGAAGGCGCATGGAACCTACATCGAGCGGGAGAGCGCCAAGGGCGACCGTCTGCCGCCTGAGAGGGAAGCGCCCACTGAATTCGACAGCCAGGTTCCCGATCCAGACAGACTTGGCTTGGCACAAGAACACCAACTCGGTTCGTTGGCTGAAAGCTGGCAGAAGGCCGGAGACAAGCGAGTTTTCAAGATCATCCTGTCCCCGGAAGACGCAAACGTGGACTTCCAGCGAACCGCAGCAGAGATGGTGGCACGGATCGAGCAGCATATAGGAGAGCCGGTCGAATGGGGAGGAGTGGTTCACCGCAACACCGACCATCCCCACGCCCACATCATCGTCCGAGGCCGGCTTCGGTCCGGTGAACCCCTCAAACTTCCTCCAGACCTGATTCGCAGGGGACTCAGAGAAGCCGTACAAAGCTCACTGACACGGCAGCTTGGCCCGCGAACCATCGCCGACATCGAGCATCAGAAGCAGATCGATCTTGCCGCCAACCGTGTCACTTCCTTGGACCGAAGGCTGGCTGGCCGAGCGATCCCATATGGGACGGACCCGGCGTACAAAGATGCGGGAGGCGCCGCAAGCGCGGCGGAAGTGGCCCGGCTTTGGCACCTCAAGCAGCTTGGCCTCTCAAAACCATGCGCCGGAGACCGATGGCTTGTCCGGTCCGATTTCGTCACGCAGCTTCAGCAGATGAAGGACATTCAGGACCGCGCGCGGACGCTCTTCCGCAGCGGCGTGGCGATCAGCGATCCCCACGCTCAGATGGAGTATTCCTCAATCTCCAAGAAGCTAATCGGGCGCGTCCTGCTCAATAGCGAGGAGGAGCGCACCGGGGCTCTTCAAACCATCTTCGAGACCACCGAAGGCAAGATCGAGATTATCCGCCATGACGCAACACTCCGCGCCGCATGGGCGCGGGGAGACCTCGAACCCGGAAATGTCGTGACAATTGACAGTCTGAGGAGCGATCCCGACAAACTCTATGCCTCTACTCTCGGCAAGGACAAGGACGTTCTTTCGGATGAGAAGGCGCTCGGCTCCATAATGCGCCGAATGAGAACGATGGGCCTCACCACAGGGGAGTCAACCAAAGGTTGGATGGGCCAACTCAACAAAGCCATCCGCGCCCTGCTGATGGAGAGGACGCAGGACCGAGGGTACTGATTTTGCAATTGTCGGTAGTGGAATGTACTCTTCTATATCAGGAGGCATTCCATGAGAAACGGAACAACAGCGCCGCCCGGATACATTCTCCCCAACCGTCCAAGTTGGCAAGGCGGCTGGAATATCCGATCAGTCGTCGGGGCAGCGGTAGCCTTCGTCCTGGCGGCCAGCGCCGCAACCGAGTGGCTTGCGATTCAACTCAACAATCCAGTCGAGATGGGCGATCCCATATTGTGGGTACGTGGCACGGCCATCTTCCAGCCTTTCGCGGCCATTGTGCTCTGGAAGCACTTCGCTGGCAGTCGCCTTATCAGCTCTGACGTTCGCAAGGATCTCTGGATTGCCTTTGGAGCGACGATTGTAGGCGGACTCTTTCTGGCCTATTTCACCTACTGGTTTCTCTCCCTCATCCGCGACCGCAAGAGCACCGACAGCCTGATGAATCTTCATGGCTCCGCAAAATGGGCCAATCGAGAAGACATCCGAAAGCTGGGCCTGCTCAACGCAACGGACGGGGTGTACATCGGCGGCTGGCGAGACCCCGACACGCAGCAGATCCATTACCTGTTACACTCGGGCGCGGAACCGGTACTGTTGTTCGCTCCCAGCCGGAGCGGAAAAGGCGTCTCTGCCATCATCCCGACGCTCTGCCAGTGGCGGCAGAGCGTCTTTATTTATGACCTGAAAGGGGAGAACTGGGACCACTCCGCCGGTTTTCGCCATGCCATCGGTCAGCGTGTCTTGAAGTTCGCCCCAACTCTGCCGTCTGAGAGCTGCTGCTACAACCCCTTGTCCGAGATTCGCTGGGAGACCGATTACGAGATTGCCGACGCCCAGACGATTGCGAACGCCGTCATCCGCCACGGCGACGACGACAGCCTCTACAAGCACTTTGAGGATGCTGCCGTTGACCTGGTATCGGCAGGCATCATCCATCTCGGCTACGTCTATCGCAACCTAGATACGCCGCGCCAACCTACGCTCCCGGACGTGCTTGCCCACTACTCCCAGCCGGGCATGGACTTTACCGACGTACTGACCGAGATGCAGAAGACCGTCCATATGCCAGGAGGCAAATCTGCGCCGCGCCTTCAGTGGTTTGATGTGAACGGCAAGCCAACCTTCACCCATCCCTATGTGAGCAAGGCCGTTCAGCGCCAGCTCAACCGGGCCGACCGCGAGGCATCGAGCATTCAGTCGAGCATCGTTACCCCGATGACCTTGTACGACGATCCAATCATACAGAAGACAGTCTCCCACTCCGACTTTGTTATCCGCGATCTCGTCTATGGCGAAGTTCCTATGAGCCTCTACTTCAAAGTTCCGCAGCCAGACCGCGAACGGCTACGGCCGCTTGTCCGGCTCATGCTTCAGCTCATCTTCAATCGCCTCATGGAACAACTCGACCCGGACCGCCACCATCTCCTGCTGATGCTCGATGAGTTTCCCGAACTGAGAAAGATTCCCAACCTATCCGCCGCCATGAGCCTCATGGCTGGGTACAAGATCAAACCCTACCTCATCGCACAGACCCTCACGCAGATCATCGACGAGTACGGGCCGAACGAGTCCATCACCGACAACTGCTACATCAAAGCCGCCTTCCAAACCGACAACCTCCAAACCTGCAAGAACCTCTCCGAGCTAAGCGGCAACATGACCGTCGAGAAGGAGACCGTGAACTATAGCGGCCAGCGCACTGACTTCTACCTCAAGCACATCTTCCGCAGCGTGGAGCAAGTGCAGCGGCCCCTTATCACGGTCGATGAAATACGTCGCATCAAGCCCCCGACCAAGGCCACGAATGATCCGAACAGCAAGATTACCGCGCCCGGTGACATGCTCATCTTCATCAACGGAGTCGCGCCCATCTATGGCGTCCAGAGTCTTTACTTTATGAACGAAACACTACTCGCCCGCACGAAGTTGAAGCCGCCCGACTTCCCAACCGCGGCCAAGCTAAACCCCATGAAGCCCGCCGCTGCTTCGCCGCCTACTCTCGACATCGCAGCCATTGCCCACGCCGCAGTCGCAGACCAGGCAATTGAGGAGAGAATCCGTGGAAATACTTAATCAGATCATTCTTGCCGGAAACCTCACCGACCAGCCTTCGGTCTCCGATGCCGGAGGCCGTCAGTTTGTGCGCGCACGACTCGCGCAGAACTGGTTCTACGACACCCAGGGAAAAACCGTCGAGCACCGTCAATTCCTTCCCATCACGTTCTTTGGCGAGAGCGCCATCGTCGCCAAGACCTTCCAGAAGGGCGACAACATCCACGTGACCGGCCAGCTCATACGGCGAGAGCCGCGACCGCGCACAGACGGACAGGGCGCCGCCCGCGAAGCCGGCACCATCTTCGAGATTCACGTCATTCGCGCATTCCGCATCGCCGCCAGCTCGAAATCGGAAACGGCGGCCATCCACCAGAACGAGATTCGCCGCACCAATGACGCAAAGCAGATTCCGGCATTCCTTCAGGAGAGCGTAAATGACTGGCCCATTTAAGACTGGCCTGGCCGGCCAGCGTCTCCGCTCTGGCGTTCGCGCCTTTTCTCGCCTGAGTTGTGTCTTTGTACCCATAGCCGTTGCCGCAGTTGCCACGATGTTTGCGTGGGTCAGCTTCGGTCTTGTCTTCAACTACACGCATTCCGTACCGTTCGGGATCTACCGGGAAATTGCCGACCCAGCGGGCACCCCTCACAGCCCCGCACCGTATGTGTTTTTCTGCCCCGATGTTCGCTGGCAGTCGATGAAGAATCAACCGAACTATCGAGATCCCATGCGAACCTGCCCGGATGGCTTTTCACCCCTTATCAAGCCCGTGGTTGCATGGCCCGGCGACACCGTGGAGATTTCCGCCGCCGGCATCATCGTCAACGGTCAACCGCTGCCAAACACCGCAACCATAAGCCGCGATTCGACAGGGCGGCAGCTTCATCCGTTCCTGGCAGGAACGTACCGCGTACAGAAAGATGAACTATGGGTCGTAAGCTCCTTCAGTCCCCGGAGCTTCGATTCCCGATACTTCGGTCCGATCCCCTTGCGATCTGTCCACAGTTGGATTCGCCCCTTGCTCGTAGAGCGTTCGTACCACTCAACAAGAAACCCGAATTGACAGGGCAATTCAGAGGCATGAAAGCGATGAACATTTCACAAACCGAAGCCATCGCGCCGAACAAGGCGAGATGGAGAATTCCGAGCATCCATCTTCCAGCTCAGGCCAGAACCGCGATCCTCTTCGCCACCTCCGCCGCAATCGGCGGCGCAGGATGGAGCGGCGACCCCGCTCTGAATTATCTCGCCCTGCTCTTCCCCTTCGTCTACCTTCACTCACGGCGGCGCCTGGACGCGCTCTGTGCCGTCTTCTACTACGCAGCCGCTACTTGGAGTGTCATTC
Organism: Occallatibacter sp.; assembly: GCA_050012015.1. Lineage (GTDB taxonomy): Bacteria > Acidobacteriota > Terriglobia > Terriglobales > Acidobacteriaceae > Telmatobacter. The sequence goes on from JBEKHZ010000005.1 coordinate 92,757, forward strand.
CCGGCGCTCAGGGCTTCTTTCGGACGGGCCACAACTTCGTTTTGCCCCTCGGCATCTGGGCAGCTTTGATGGCACTCTGCTCGGCCCCCTGGGTGGGCTTCTACAGCCGCCGTAACCTGCCATTCTCCACAATCGCTGCGCTCACGGCTCTGGCACTCCCCCCGCTGAGTCTTGTAACCGTCGCCCATCCGCTGATTGCGGTTGGCCACTGGTTTCCCGGAACCCGCTGGTTCGGTCTGGGGCTTGGCATCCTTTTGATAGCAGCGTACAGGCGATTTGGCACAGTAATGACGCTTGCCGTTCTCATAGCGGCATCCATCGCAACTCACGCTCGATTCCATCGTCCCGTTCACGATCCACATATTCTTGCCGTCAACACCAACTTCGGCGGAGCGCGAACTCATGACGACGTTGACTCCCGGTTGGAGATGCAAGAGCTAACGATCCAGCAAATTGCGCTGTCTCATCCCGACACGTTACTGCTCTTTCCGGAGTCCGTCATTCCAAGCTGGAATGGAATGCACGAGGCACGCTGGGCTTCCGTCTTCGCGCAACTCAAACAACAGCGCACTGGCCTGCTGATCGGCACGACGCTTCCGATTCCGAACACGGAAGCCAATCGTAATGTTCTCCTCTCCCGTGGCCACACCGAACAGCTCTCCTATGTCCAGCGTGTGCCAGTCCCGCTTGGAATGTGGCGCATTGGAGACAAGCGTCGTGGCTTTCCATTGATGCTTCGGTTCCCGCCGACCATCCGGGTGTGGAAACGGCACGCCGGTGTACTTGTGTGCTACGAGCAACTGACTTTCTGGCCGGCCATCCAAACACTCGCGCACAACCCTGATTTGCTGTTTGCGCCCTCCAACGTCTACTGGGCGGCCAACACGCCGATTCCAGCGATTCAGCACGTGGCCGCGCAAGATTGGGCCGACCTCTGGGCCATCCCACTCTACGAGGCAAGCAACCGATGAGAACTCTGACCACGATTTGCCTGCTCTGCTTTGCTGCAAATCTTCCCGCTCAACGGCTGGACATTGCCGCTCTCCAATCGCGCTGCCTTCCCGCAGTGCCGCTCACGACGCTCAGCGCCATTATTCGCGTTGAGTCCGGCGGCAACCCGAATGCCATGCAGATCGACTTTCCCAGGGCGCTTCTCACACAATGGCATCTACCGGAGGGTACATTGCGGCTCAAGCGCCAGCCAGCCACCCAACGCGAGGCGTTGGAGTGGCTCGACTACTTCGAGCGCCACGGCATCTTTGTTGACTTGGGCCTCATGCAGGTCAGCACAGCGGAAGCGCAACGCCGTGGGCTCCCTGTCGAGTCGCTATTGGACCCATGCTTCAATCTTCGCGCCGGTTGGCAGATTCTCGATAGTGCCTACCAGCTTGAGGTCAAAACCTACGGACCCGGCCAGGAGGCGCTCCAGCACGCTATCTCTCGGTACAACACCGGCGACACACAGCGCGGCATTGATAACGGCTATCTGGAGCGGGTCATTGCGGCGCTCCGCCAATCGCTCACAACAACTTCACCCACCAAAAGAAAGAACCGAAGATGATTGACGCAACCGACTTCACAATCCCCGGCACCGGCGTACTCAGAAACAAGCTCGGCATCACGGACCCGGCCGCTCTTTCGAAAGCGACGGCGGATTCCACGGCTCTTCGCCTTGCCGAACTTCATGCTTCGCCCGTTCGCGGCGGCTTTGACTCCACGCACCTTCAGGCTATCCACCACTATATCTATCAAGACCTCTACGATTGGGCTGGCGAACTGCGACCGATTGACGCCGGCAACGTGCCTGCATCTCAAGTGGAGAAATCCCTCAACAGCGTCTTGGACTGTTTGAGCCGCGAAAACTACCTAAAAGGCTTGAGCGGCGAAGAGTGGTCGCGTAGCGCCTCAGCCTACATCTACGACCTCGGAACGATACAGCCGTTCCTCGCAGGAAACCAAATCGCTCTCCAGGAATTTGCCGTCGAACTGGCGCGCAAGAACAACTTGAGCCTGCAATGGGACGCAACACCCGACATCGCTTCCGACTCGATTGCGCTTCTCAGCCAGGCTGAGCAATCCGCCAACCTGCGGCGCCTCATCATGCTGGCGATGGATACAGGCCCCATAACGCAGCATTCCTGCCGTGACCATATCTTGGAGCAAGGGATAGAGCGGCTTTTTCCGAGCCGCATGGGTTGATAAGAGAACACTCAACACAGCGAAATTTTGAGCGTCAGGAAAAAAGTTGGCCTCACCCATGAGCGGTTTTTACAATTGTTACGTCAAAGTAATTTTACGGTTACCAGCGGGGAATTCTATTCGGAGAAAAGGTAATACGCCATGATTCAAACGCCATACTGTACCCGCTGTTGGGCTCCTGACCTTGCGTGTTGTGTAAACAACCGTAACTGTCCGTAAGCAAGGGAAGCATACCGCTTTCCACACCCCTGGCCGCGACGTGGAGTTTCACATATCTGTCGCCCTAAGCTGACAATCTCGCTGAAACAGAAAACCGGGCAAGCCAGGTTGTGATAGGAGAAAGTGTGAATGGGTTGCCTGATTGAGCACAAGGCACAGGTCATTTTTGTCTCTGCTTCGTCCGTTAACGAGAACGGCAAGAAGCGCAGAATTGTCATTGAGAGCCGCCCGGAGTTCGCTATCGTCCAACTCCTCGGATTGAAGGGACGGTTCCCCATAGCCTGGAAAATGATCTACGAGGCAGCGATGCGGCACCACGCAGAAAACCTGCGTATCGAAGCAAAAGCTGAAGCCGATGCGCCTCAGAGAGCGCAGGGCAAAAGAAGACGCGGATAATCCGTCAACTCTATTGCGTCCCTCATCTATGTACGGCGAAGATATTCACTTCACGCTGTCGTGTTGCGGCACTGAGATGCTTCATCAATGCGAGCAACCACGTCCTCGACGTGCAGGTGAATGTACCGCTTGAGCATCTCCATCGACTTGTGCCCGAAACAAGTCGAATCCTGACTGCGATAAATATGATCATGAACGGCAACCAGAGTGAATCTTATTACGTCTATTGGAATGTACGTTGCTATAATAATCAGCAGCGATGTAAATCTGATGAGGTGCAAGAGTGTCCAGAAGAATCTTACGACTGCCAAACGTACTCGATCGAACCGGCCTCTCCCGCAGCACTGTGTACCAGTGGGTGAGTGAGGGACGCTTCCCAAAACCTGTGTCCTTGGGAGCAAGGGCGGTGGGATGGGTTGAATCGGACGTTGAAGAATGGATCAGCCGGCAAATCGAAAGCAGCCGACCCCTGCGACATGGAGTATCTGCTCCTTGTGCATTGTGAAGCCTTGGGCCATGATTCGTAACGATCCGTCCAGAGCACAACATGAAAACTACGAACACCGGAGCCGATCAAGGTAATCGGCCCAGTCCTGCATCATCTGTGCTCGGGGCTCCAGGTAGAGCGCATGGTTGTATGCGGCTGAGACCTTATTCCGTTTTGCGTGAGCCAGTTGCAGCTCAATGTGCTCGGGGTCAAACCCACGCTCATGAAGGATTGTTGATGCAAGACCACGGAAGCCATGCCCGGTCTGCACTCCCTTGTACCCCATCTCAGCAAGCGCATTGAGAATCGTGTTCTCGTTGAGCGTCTTTGCCGACTTGAATTCTGAAGGAAACAGATATGCACTTTCGCCAGAAAACTCTCTGAGTTCACGGAGAACCGCGAGCATCTGGTTTGATAGCGGAACAATGTGCGGCGACTTCATCTTCATTCGCTCTTGGGGAATGCGCCAGAGCATTGCCTCGAAATCGAATTCCGTCCAAACTGCCCCGAGAAGCTCCCCTGTGCGCGTAAAGGACAGGAACATCATCTGAATCATGAGCTGGACAATCTTCCGCCCCTTGTACACATCTACGGCCTTAATCAGGGCGGGGAGGTCTGCGGCACTCACACGTGCACGGTTGACGACCGGCGGCGCCTTGATGACGAGGGAAGGCTTGATTCCAGCGGCAGGGTTTGATGTCGCATACCCCTGGGTAGTCGCATATTCAAAAACCTGCTTGGACAAGCCAAGGCAGCGTTTGGCCATCTCCGCCGCGCCACGCTCCGTGATTGATTGAACCATTTGGATGATGTGCTGAGACGTAATGCCGGAAATTGGCATCGACCCCAAGGCAGGGAAGAGATTCAGGACCAAGCGGCTAAGAATTGCATCGGCGTTGTCCCGATCCTTGTCCACCTTCCAATGGTCCCACCAGTGGAAGGCAAGAACACCGAACGGGCTGTTGGGGGTGATCTTCAACTTGAGTGCCTGCTCCACCATCCCTTTGGGATCTGTTGCCGTACTCCATGTAGCTGTTGTTTTCTGTGTATTGCGCTCAGCGGTTTCAATCGCTTTCTGTCGGCGCGTTTCTTTGCGCTGCGTCATGGGGTCGATTCCCATGGCAAGAATCCTGCGTCCATCTATGTGGCGCTCTCGTGCGAGCTTCAGGGATACCTCGGGGTATTGCCCCAGACCCATCTTCTTTTGCTTGCCTTGGAAGCGGTAGGCCCAGCGCCAGAGTTTTCCGCCTGTCGGGGTGACCTCAATAAAGAGACCTCTGCCATCGTGGACCCTGTATGGCTTGTCTTCGGTTTTCAGCTTGCGAAGTTCCAGGTCTGATAGCTTCATTTGCCCTCGCCTAGAACTATTCTAACCGATAACGATTATAAATGGCCAACATAAAGGCCAACATATTTTCACCGCTTTAGCCGGAAGACGCCGGACCTGTGCGGACGTTATCTTATTGATAATAAATGATTGTATGTTTTCTATTGGATGGTCCCGGACCGCTGAAAACCTGACTTTGGCTCCTACCTGAGGAGCCAAAATCTATCTATATCCATACACAATCAACCCACACGAATCCCAGCCCATTGCCAAGCCATTCTCCTTCCGTGACACTCGATGAGCTTTCTGCTCGCACATACCTGCCAATCCATGCCGTCTGCCCGCAACTCGGAACAGATACAGGCGCGAAGGTTGGGATTGGGACGCATTGATTGGCCCGTTCATGGAATTATGCGAGCAAATCTGCGACAGTTTCGATGCACGCACTCGAGCTTCAAAATGAAGGGTAGACATGATCGAGCCGACTCAATGACCTGCTCCATGCCAAGGTGATAAAAAGGTGTGTTAGGCGAAAAGGGGACGGATAGACAGGCATGGCGAAGATGAGAATCGATTTGCTTGCGGGTCTTGCAGTTGTGTTCGTTCTCGTAAGCGGGCTGGCTACCCCCGCGCAAACGGCAGACCAGGCTTGGCTGAAGTCTGGGCAAGTGCAAGGCGGCCAAGTCATCATACCGATTCATGTGCGCGCTCTGGGGGACGGAGTCTTAGAACAGTCTGCTGTCCAGGAGCTCCAACGCAGCGTCACAGACCTCCCACATGTGGGGGGTCTCAGTGCGCGCGCAAGGCTTGCTTTAGGAGGCCAGACCATTATCGGCACCGTGCAGGAGGTCCGCAAAGCGTATCCTGACCTGCCCGTTCCAGCCGATCTCGAACCCGAGGGCTATTGGATCTACTCTAGCGGCGCCAATGACAACCAAACCCTGATTATTGCCGGCGCTGATCAGCACGGCGTTCTCTATGGCGCGTTCGCTCTTCTCCGCCTTCCCGCAACAGGCGAGGCTTTCAATCTCCACGAGCATCCTCTGCGCGAACATCCCACCATGCCCATCCGCTGGGTCGATGAGTGGGACAATCCAGACGGCACAATCGAGCGTGGATACGCAGGCAGGTCGATATTTTTTGAAGGCGGCAACGTCCGCGAGGATCTGACGGCGGTGCGAGAGTACGCGCGGCTGCTGGCCTCGGTCGGCATCAACGGCTGCAACATCAACAATGTAAACGCAGCCCCACAACTCATCGACTCCGACCACCTCAAGCAAGTCGCCCGCATTGCTGACGCGATGCGTCCCTGGGGCGTCCGCCTGGCCCTGAGCGTCGCTCTCGCCAGTCCGCAGAAGATCGGCGGCCTTGCGACCTACGACCCGGCCGATCCGGCAGTGAAAGCATGGTGGGCGGCCAAGGTCGATGAAATCTACTCCCTTATACCGGACTTCGCCGGCTTCACCGTCAAGGCCGATTCCGAGGGTCAGCCCGGCCCAGCGAGCTACGGCCGCACCCCCGCCGACGCCGCTAATACCCTGGCCGCAGCCCTGGCGCCCCACGGCGGAGTGGTTCTCTACCGCGCCTTTGTCTATAACCACCACCTCGACTGGCTCGACCCGAAGGCCGACCGCGCTCGCGCCGCATTCGATATCTTCCATCCACTCGACGGCGCCTTCGCACCCAATGTCATCGTCCAAACCAAGGAAGGACCGATCGATTTTCAGGCCCAGGAGCCGGTCTCGCCGCTCTTTGCCGGCCTTCGCCAGACCAATCAGGCGATGGAAATTCAAGTAACGCAAGAGTACACCGGCCAGCAGCGCCACCTGGTCTATCTCGCCCCCATGTGGAAGCAGGTACTCGATTTCGATCTGCGCGCCGGCGGCAGATCTACGCCGGTGAAAGAAATCATCGCTGGCAAGACATTTCACCAGCCTCTGGGCGACGCGGGGTCCCCACGGACAGGTCCACGTCCGTGGGGTGGAGGAGGCATGGTCGCAGTAGCCGGAATAGGGCGCGACGGATGGCTCGGCTCGCCGCTGGCAATGGCCAATCTCTACGCTTTTGGCCGTCTCGCGTTGAACCCTGATCTAACGCCCGAACAGATCGCCGCAGAGTGGACGCGCCAGAGTATTAGCAACGATCCAGCCGTGGTTGGCACTATCACAAAAATGCTGATGCAGTCCTGGCCGGCCTATGTGAACTACACCGGACCGTTGGGGATGCAGACCCTCACCGACATCACCGGCAGCCACTACGGCCCCAACATCGAGTCCAGCGAGAATAATGGCTGGGGCCAATGGCACCGCGCCGACCACCTGGGCGTGGGCATGGACCGCAGCGTGAAGACCGGCACCGGCTTCGCGGGGCAGTACCCGCTTGAGGTTGCAAAGCTCTACGAGAACCTTGCCACCACCCCCGACAATTTGCTCGTCTTCTTTCACCACGTGCCCTACACGCACAAGCTGCATACGGGCCGGACCGTGATCCAGTACATCTACGACAGTCATTACGAGGGCGCGGCGCAAGCGGCACAGTTCGTCCGCGACTGGGCCACGCTCGAAGGCAGCATTGACCAGCCCCTCTACGAGCAGGTCCGCGACCGTCTCGTCTATCAAGCCGGCCACGCCATCGTTTGGCGCGACGCCATTGTGCAGTATTTCCTCAAATTGAGCGGCATCCCCGACGAAAAGGGCCGCGCCGGCACCTACTCCGGACGACTGGAGGCCGAGGATGCGAGGCTCAGCGGCTACAAGATCATCGATGTCACGCCGTGGGAAGATGCTTCCGGCGGCAAGGCTGTAATCTGCGACGACCCGCAGGCACCCAAACCTGGAATCGACGAGAAGTCCTATTGCACTGCCGATTGGACCTGGACCGGAGATGAAGGCATGTACAACATTGCCGTGCAGTACTTCGATCTGCAAGGCGGCATCGCGAAGTTCACGCTCCTGCTCAATGGCCAGCCCATTGACTCCTGGCTCGCCGACGCAACGCTGCCCTCTCGCCGCCCCAACGGTGACAACTCCACGCGCCACACAGTCCGCGGCATCGAACTCAAATCCGGAGACATTCTGCGCGTGGAAGGAACTCCGGACAAAGATGATCCCGCCGCACTCGATTACATCGAAGTTGAGCCTGAGGCTTCGCCGTCACCGGCTCGTTAAATCTGCCTGAATATCCTTCTCATGCCAATGGCCGATATTGTTTGCTAGTCAAAGATATTAAATTGAGCTCCTCCTGGGCGGCCTTTATGGGTCGCCCAGCTGGCTTGGAGCTGTGTTAATTTATATATTTTCTTGGTAATGCGTAAGGTGTTAAAATAATTTCTCAATCTCCTGGGCCAATAGTTTTCCAGAAAACAGTAAGAGAACATCGCTCATTAAGAGATTTCATTCGTATGTCGAATATTATCCGATTTCTGTAGAAACGTTGCTAGAGTAACCGGAGGAACGAAATAATCGGGCATGCAAACCGATCGAGACTATTATGAAAAATGCTTTTGAGGTTAGGAATCCCGATTTAAATCTGAACCCGCTGACCGGGATGACCAGGAAACACTACATCGAATGCGCCAAGTATGTGCTCCAACGGGCATTCCGGCACGTGAAGTCGTTTGACTCGCCAATCGTGTTTCCGAAGGTGCCGGGCAAGTCGTATCCCCAGCCGGATGCGCCGGATTGGCGCCATCGCTCCAACGAGTTCGAAACGCTGGAGAGGACCTTCAATCTGGCGGCCCCTCTGATTCACGTAGATCCCGAGGTCAGTATCGGCGGCATCAAGCTACGCGATTACTACGCCAATCAGTTCTACAATGCGATGACGCCGGGTCATGTAAACAGCTTGCCCATGCCCGAGGACCTGCCGGACGCTACATATCAGTTCACCTGCGAGTTTGGCGGCCTAGCTAAGACGCTGCTGCTGATGCCCGATGTTTTGTGGCCGTACCTGACCGAAAAGCAACGCGATGAAATGGCCGTCACGATTTCCAAGTGGGCTCATCACCGCACTACGCAGAACAATTGGCGGGTCTTTAACATCTGCGCGCTCTCGTTCCTTAAGAAAAACGGATATGACATCGACGACGATCTGCTGAAAAGCCACCTGCAGTGGGTCGCATCGTATCATGCGGGCAATGGCTGGTATCTGGAGCAGAGCTACAACTACTACACCATCAGCCTCTTCGTCGTTTACGGCGCGATTTGGAGCCGCGCCTTCGGCCGCGAGCACTATCCGGAAATCGCCGGCGTGCTCGAAAATAGTTTCCGGGAACTGTTCAAAACGTATACCAGCTTCTTTGGCCGCAACGGCTTTATCAACATGTGGGCCAGAAGCATCTGCTACCGCCTCTGGATTTCGGGCGGCTTCCCGGTCTCGTTCCTGCTCGCCTCGGAACCGCCGATAAATCCCGGCTGGGCAAGGCGGCTCTGTTCCGGATCGATTCTGCAATTCACCGGGCGGGAAGACTTTTACGAGAACGATATTCCAAACCTCGGCTTCTACCCCCACCGGGAATTCGCCATTCAAAACTACAGTTGTTCGGCCAGCCCATTCATCATGTTCCTGCCGTTCATCAGCCTGGCGCTGCCGGAAGATTCTCCCTTCTGGACCGCTAAAGAGAACGACGGAATGTGGGAAGGATTAGGAAAGCGCTCGAAACGGACCGTACTCGAACGGCCGGGCATCGTTCTGGTGAACCACGGCAGCAGTGGCGCTTCCGAGATCGTTTCCGGCAAGGTGTACGACGACGATCACAACTACTCCAAGCTGGTGTTCAACACCCATTTCCCATGGGAAGACCACAACCCCAACGGCGGCACATCACAGGAATATAGTTTCCGGAGTCTGGATCCTCGCGATCTGAGAGGCGTGGACATCAATTTCTACCTCACAGGACGCGAGGTCGATAACGACGCATCGAAGAGCGCCGCCTACGTAACCTCGCAGAGCATTCTCTTCAACGGCGTGCGCGACGGCGTGCTCTACCGCCAATTGATCATGCGGAAACCGCCCAACAACGGAGTTGGATACATCATCGATCTCGCTGAAATCACGGTTCCCGGAGGCGTCATTCGCGTAGACCGATGCCGGCTGGCCTTCGAGCATGAGCTCACGCTCGGCCATTTCGGCCTGCCTCATTTCGATGGGAAGAAGGCCGCGTTGCACACTTTCAAGGACGAGATGAAGCAGGGGATCACGGCTTTGATTCCGGGCAGATCCGTGGCGATGATAGCTTACGGCGGCTGGGACACGATTCAGAGTCAGGTTCATCGTGGCTTCAATGCGGAAACGGAGGAGAGCACCGTGCTGTTCGTCCATCGCAAGCGCACCGCCAGGAACCCGGCGATGGAATTGATGATTACGGCGATGCTGCACAAGACTGATGACACTCCATGGACGCCGGAAGAATTGGATCCGGTGAAGGCTATCCGGATCATGGAGGTGACTTCTTCTGGTTCCGTCCTCGGAGCGGAGATCACGCTGGCAGATAACACGACTCACCAAGTCGACTTTATGAATATCGACGGACTCAAAAGCTGCTGATACAGTAGGGTGAAGTCTCGGGGTTGTCACCTGGAATACCCCTAAACAGCGAAAGCAGCGGAATCGCTTAGACAATGAACGCAAAGCAGGGCTGACAAGGAGAAATGATGATTACGCGCCGGGATTTGCTGGTTGCGCTAATAGCCACCGCCCACACTGCTGGGGCCTTCGCCCTTGCAGGCACAGCCGGGGCCTTCGCTCTTGCCGACCATACGCCGGTGATGGGTTCAACTGTCATCGATTGGAATTCGATTCCCGCCAAGCCGACGGAGGTTGGCTCGTTGCGCTCATTCTTCAAGGCGCGCACTGCCACGTTGGACGAACTGGAGATGCACGTAACAACGCTGGAGCCCGGCAAGATCTCGCATCCACCGCACCGGCATCCGAATGAGGAGCTTATCATCGTGATGCAGGGAACGGTGGAAACCCTGTCAAACGGAGAATGGAAGCGGGTCGGGCCAGGTTCGGTAATCTTCAACGCCTCGAACCAACTGCACGGGTTGAGAAATGCGGGTGCCGGCGAGGCTGTCTACCACGTAATCAATTGGAAATCCGCCGCAACGCCGGAAGCGCAGCAACAGTGAGCTGCAATGATGCGAGAAAGGATTCGAGTCTATGCACTATGAGAATTTAGACCGGCGCTTCTTTCTAAAGACCGCTGGAGCAGCGGGTATGTTATCGACATTGCCGGAGGCGGCCTTCGGGTTGCACGCGGGCAGCGGGCATATTGCGCATGAGGTTGCCGCACCCGGCGCCGATGAGGACGAGAAGCCGAAATACTCCATTAAGTTTGCCGTGATCGGCCTTGACCATGCCCACATCATGGGCATCACGGCAGCCATGATTCGCGGCGGCGGGGAGTTGGCCGCATTCTATTCGACGCTTCCCCGGGAGACTGCCGGCTTACAAAAGGTCTACCCCCAGGCGCGCTTGGCAAAGAGCGAGGACGAGATACTGAACGATTCATCGATTCAGCTTGTGGCCAGCGCTTCCATCCCCAATCTGCGCGCGCCTCTCGGCATTCGCGTCATGAAGCACGGCAAGGACTTTCTCAGCGACAAGCCGGCTATCACAACACTGGAGCAGCTTGCCGAGGTGCGTAAAGTCTCTGCCGCAACCGGAAAAATGTTTGCCATCATGTACTCCGAGCGGCTGGAGGTGCGTGCCGCCGTGCAGGCTGGTTATCTGGTCAAGGCAGGGGCGATCGGCAAAGTGGTGCAGACGATTAACATCGCTCCTCATCAGGTCAACGCCCCCAGCCGTCCTGCATGGTTCTGGGACCCGGTGCAGTACGGCGGCATTCTGTGCGACATCGGGTCGCATCAGGCGGACCAGTTTGTCTACTACACCGGTTCGACGACGGCAACCGTGACGGCTTCGCAAATTGCGAATGTGAATCATCCCGAGCATCCGGATTTTCAGGACTTTGGCGACATGATGCTCCAGGGCAACGGTGGCGCGGGCTATGTGCGGGTGGATTGGTTTACTCCTGATGGCCTGGGCATGTGGGGCGACGGGCGGCTTTTCATCCTGGGAACCGAGGGTTATATCGAATTGCGCAAGTATATCGATATCGCAGGCCGACCAGGCAGCAATCATCTGTTTATCGTGGATAAAAAGCAGACCCGCTACATGGATTGCAGCAATATAGTTCTGCCCTTCGGTCCGCAGTTTGTTGCCGATATAGTGAACCGTACTCACACGGCGCAAGACCAACAGCAGGCGCTGCTGGCTGCGGAACTGGTGCTGAAGGCGCAGAAAAACGCCAAGCGTCTCAGTTTTACCGAGTAGGCCGGCATAGGTGGGGATGGGATGAAGATCGTGCAGGAGAAAGTCATGAGAGCCATCGGCATGAGTACTGTGTACCCGCGCAGGTCGTTTCTGAAAATGTCGGCAGGCGCGGTTGCGGCAGCCAGCTTTCCGGCGATTGTGCCGGTGAGCGTGATGGGGCAGAAAGCTCCCAGCAACCGCATCAACATCGGAGCAATCGGAGTAGGCCGTATCTCCCGAATTCACGATCTTCCGGGAATCTGGAAGTACGACCAGGCGCGTGTTGTGGCTGTCTGCGACCTTGACTCCAAGCGTATGGAAGCGGGCAAGGAACTGGTCAACGGCTACTATGCCGCGAAAGAAGGCAAGAACTATAACGGCGTAACCGGCTTTCACGACTACCGCGAACTGCTGGCCAATAAGGATATAGACGCGGTGGTAATCAGCACGCCCGACCATCAGCACGCGATTTTGGCGGTGGATGCGGTGCGCGCCGGCAAGGACGTGTACCTGCAGAAGCCGGCATCCCTGACCATTGCCGAGGGACGCGCCATGAGCAACGCGGTGACGGCATCGGGGCAGATTCTGCAGATCGGATCGCAACAACGGTCGTGGAAACAGTTTCACCGGGCCTGCGAGCTGGTACGCAACGGCCGCATCGGCGCAATCAAGCACGTGGAAATCGGTTTGCCGGGCGACCCCAGCGGGCCAGAGGCGCCGCCTATGCCGATCCCCCCCAACCTCGATTACGACGCATGGCTGGGGTCCACGCCGGAGGTCTATTACACCGAGATGCGAGTACATCCTCAGCAGAGTTTCGACCGTCCCGGCTGGCTGCGCTGCGAGCAGTTCGGGGCCGGCATGATCACCGGCTGGGGCGCGCATCATGTGGACACGGCTCACTGGGGCATGAATACGGAATACACCGGGCCGGTAGAGATATGGGGCACGGCGGAGTTTCCGAAACATGGATTATGGAATGTCCACGGCAAGTTCCTGACACATGCCGTCTATGCCAACGGCATCACCATGGACATCAGTGGAGATTTCCCCAATGGCATCAAGTTCTACGGCAGCGAGGGATGGATCTTCGTGGCCCGGGATGTTGAAGTAACTGCGTCTGATCCAAGCGGCAAGCCGGTAACATTGCAGCCGCTGATGGCCAGTGACCCAAAGATTCTGGATAGTGTAATCGGGGCGGATGAAGTTCATCTGTATCAAAGCGATGACCAGCATGGCAACTGGCTGGAATGCATTCGCAGCCGCAAGGCTCCCATCGCGCCCGCCGAGATCGGGCACCGCGCGTGCTCCACCTGCCTGCTGCACCATATTGCTATGAAGACAGGACGAAGATTGCACTGGGATCCGGTGAAAGAACGCTTCCATAATGATGATGAGGCGAACAGCATGTTGTCGCGTCCGCAGCGTTTTCCCTACGTAATGAGCCAGTAGAGCCTGGCGAAGAGGGCGGGTGGCCTGACAACCTGATATTCTGAAATTTGTTTTTCCCCAGATGGAGTCAACCAGCAAGAATGAAATCAACCTTACGGTCGGCACATACAACTCGCGGAATCAAGCGCATCGACCTGGCCTATGTTCAGTTGGCGACCAGCGAAAGCGCGCGGGATATCAACCGCGATGTGATTCTGGAGATCATCCGTTCCCAGCAGCCTGTATCCCGTGCGGATCTGGCGCGGGCCTCCGGCTTGCAACCCAGCACTGTCTCCGCTATTGTCGAGCAATTGATTGCAGAAAAGTGGGTTAAGGAAGGCGCCATTGAGCGGCGGCCTCGTGGCAGACACCCTACCCTGCTTGCGCTTAACGACGGGTTGGTGATTCTGGCAGCCGACGTGCGGCCAAAGCAGGCGATTGTTGCACTTCTCGATCTGAACGGGCGATTTCTGGCGCGCGAACTTGTGCCTATGGCCTCGGATCCCGAGGGCTCGATCAACAGAATCATCTCCTGCATGAAAACAATGCACGCCGTCCACCCCAACCGTTCCTTTGAGGGAATCGGCATTAGTATGCCAGGCCGGGTTGATCCGGAGTCACAGCGTCTGATCCTTGCTCCCAACCTGAAGTGGGGCAGCTACGACATCAAGAGCGCCATCGAGAAAGAGATGCGGCTGCAGGTTGAACTGACCAATGCCGCCAATGCCGCCCTGCTTGCTGAACTATGGTCAGGCAAGCTCGATGGCATCCGCAACGCGGTATTGATTACGGTTTCAGAAGGTGTTGGCGGGGCCATCCTGGCCAACGGGCAGATTGTCACCAGCCGCAGCGGGCTGGCCGGCGAGTTTGGCCACAGCCCGATTGACCCTACCGGACCATTGTGTGGGTGCGGACAGCACGGATGCTGGGAGGTTTTTGCCTCATCCAATGCGGCGCTCCGATACTATGCTGAGATACGCCCTGATCATGCGCCCGTCAACATTCATGAACTGCTTCACATGGCCGAGGAAGAAGATCCTGCCGCGATAGCAGCCCTGACTCGTCAGGCTGCCTGCCTGGGCCGTGGCCTGCGTCTGGTCACCGCCGCGCTATCCCCGGAAGTGATTCTCATCGCGGGCGACATAACCACATCGTGGGCTCGCTTTGGCCCCACAATTCAAGCCGAAATGGAAGCCACTATGCTGGCCGGTAGTGCGCCGCAATTGGGAATCACCAACGACGGTGAATTCGCCAGGCTGCGTGGCGCAGCAGCGGTTGTTCTGCAGCGTCATTCGGGTTATCAGCGCAGGCGCTTGAGGAAGCTAAAATCACACAATAGCATCCAGTCATCTCCAGACCCCCTGGAGAATGTCAAGCTTCAACCATAGAGCTCGTCCGTCCAAAACCAGGCAGGCAGCCCGGCTGCTTCAGAATGGCAAGCAGAAGCGGGCCATGGCTCCGGATCCTGAGCGCCTCAAGCATCTTTGCGCACTCGAAATAAAATCCTGATCCAAGCATTCCTTAAGCTATGTGACGAGTAATATCACGTTTCTGCGGGGGATGTTCCCAACCTGTGCCCTGTGGAAAAAATCAGTTTTTTCTTGACAATTGACGCGGAATTCCAATATAGTTCGTGTCGCCAAATAAACCGTCATTTTTCTGTATCCAAAATCGCTGTAGACGGTTTTCTGGCAAAAGACGATCTCCACATCTTATGAAATCCATGGGTTACGGCAAATTCACGGGCCAGACTTGGCGAGCGCCCTCGCGAGGTCTGGCAGAAACGTAGTCAATTCACAGCTTTGCGGAGGAAATCATGTCAGGAAGGCCAGATATGAATCATCGGTTTCAAGCAGGAGCATTCGGTGCCCTGCTGGTGGCGGTCGCGCTTCTCGCGGTTTGTTTCGGAAGCATGACTGTCAATGCACAGGTTCTTTACGGGTCGTTGCTGGGTACAGTAACCGACCCTAGCGGCGCAGCCATTGTCGGAGCCAAGGTCGATGCGCTCGAAATACACAAGGGTATCCATCAGGGAACGACCACTGACAGCACCGGTCTCTACCGCTTTTACGAATTGCTGCCCGGTGTCTGGAAGATCACGGTCTCCGCGCAGGGCTTCAATACGGCGGTGACCAGCGACATTCAAGTCAACGCAAATACGGTTGCTCGCGTGGATGAGCAACTGACGATCGCCAAAGCACAGGCATCCATTACAGTGAACGCCGCGCCCCCTGAGTTGCAGACCGATCGCGCAGACGTTCATATGGACATTTCCCAGGCTGAGCTGCAGGAACTGCCTATGATCGGATCGGAAGGAAAGAACTTCCAGGATCTGATTAGGATCGTCCCCGGAGCAACCCTGCCTGCGGAAAACAATTCGGCGGCCGGCAACCCCGCGCGAGCCATGACGAGTAACGTCAACGGCATGTCCTCTCAAGGCAACAATACCCGCATCGACGGTATTTTGGATTCGTATCCGTGGCTGCCGAACAACGTGGCTTATGTTCCTCCGTCGGATTCCGTCGAAACGGTCAATGTCGCCACGAACTCATATGACGCCGAACAGGGCATGGTCAATGGCGCGGTAGTCAACGTCCAGACCAGGACCGGAACGAACAAATTCCACGGCGACGTTCACGAGTTCCATACCGACGACCAGTTGAAGACCATACCCTACTTCCAGGATCCGGCTACATTCCACCGCGCGCTCAATATCTTCAATCAGTTTGGCGGCGCGGTTGGAGGTCCAATTTTGAAGAACAGACTGTTCTTCTTTGGCGATTATGAAAAGACGTGGCAAATACAGGCGCCTTCAGGTGGCAACCCGCAGACAGTGCCCAACCTGGGTCTGGATTACACCACGGCGAAAGGTCTCGGATACTTTGATTTCACCCCATTCCAGAACACGACATACGGCCTATGGGATAAGGTCTCCTCTACCCAACCCGCTGGACCATCTCACGTCTACGATCCACGCACGGGAAATGCGGCCGGTCATGGCCGCCAGATTATCTCCTGCCATGGAGTTCAGGATAGGATATGTCTGAGCGACGTCGACCCGGCTGCATTGACTATGGCCTCGCTGATTCCCACCGCGACGTATACAACTGCAACCAACAACTTTCTTGACGTGCAAAAGGGTTCCTTCCAGCGCACCAACTATGACGCCAAGATCAGTTACATTCCCTCGGAAAAGTCCACAGTCTTCGGGAAGTACACCTTCTCCGATGGCGACATCTTCGATCCTCCATCGCTGGGCCCGGCAGAAGGGAATGCGACCAATGGTGGCCAGTTGGGGAATGCATTCACGCACATCTACGTCGTCGGCCTTGGAGGCACCCATACCTTCACGCCGAACCTCTTGTTTGACGGAAACATTGGCTATACGCGCCAGCACCTGACGGCGGAGTCGACCGACATCGCGGCTGACGGACAATACGGACTGTCCACGCTGAAGATTCCCGGAACCAATGGCGCCGGCAATTCGACGGGGCTGTCGGATCAGGGCTATTGGGGAATTCCGGCCTTCCAGTTCACCACATTTACCAACCTGGGCAACCCGAATACCGGCAATCCGTTCATCTTCCGCGACAACCAGTTCGTAGCAGCCGGAAACCTCACCTGGATCAAAGGGCATCACGAGTTCCGCACAGGAGCTGAGTGGGATCATGTCGGGCTGAACCACTTCCAGCCCCAGGGTGGCTCCTTCCAGACCGCGCGTGGTTCCTTCAGGATGACCGGCACAGCCACCTCGCTGATCGGCACCAACGGCTTAGGAAATACCGACGTTCCAATGACGACCCAATACAACTCTTACGCCGATTTCCTGCTGGGTCTGCCGGATGAAACCGGCCATGCGATTCAGACTACCGATCCTAACTCAATTCGCTGGACACAGTTCGCAGCCTACGCTCGCGATATGTGGCAAGTTACGCCGAAGTTGAGCGTCAACTTTGGCGTGCGCTATGAGTATTACCCAGGTCCGTATAGCGATCAGGGCAAGGGTGTCAGGCTCCTGAACCTGGCAACCATGAATGTTATGATTGGCGGAAACGGATCAGTTCCGGAAAAAGATGGCTTGCAAGCCGGGCCTGGATTCTTTCTGCCCCGGCTCGGAGTTGCCTACAAATTGACCAATTCAACAGTAGTGCGGCTGGGCGCGGGAATTGGGGCGGACATGAACAACTGGCGCTTCATGAGGAATGACTATCCGGCGGTCATCATCTCCGATTACACTCCGCAAAACAATGGCGGCTCTACCACTTACAACCAGTACGCTCCGGCAGCCAGCTTTACCGGGCAGAACGGAGTCAATTCAACCTACGCGGGCAATCCGTATACCGGTCTTCCCACCGGCATAGTGCTGGTCCCGCTGCCCAACACCAGCTCGGGAGTGGTCCCGTTGCCTCCAGGAGTCAGCACCGGAACCATTCAGTATCCAAAGTTCCGCCGCGGATACATCTACTCCTACAATCTCTCCGTGGAGCAGGAGTGGAAGGGGTTTGTCTTCGATGCCGCCTACGTCGGCACGCGCCAGGTCCGTCCTTTGATCAATTTGGGCGTCAACGTCGCGCCGGCAGGGGGTGGTACGGCGGGAGAGTTGCTTAACGTGCAATTTGCATCTCTGCTGCCAGCCGGCAAGTACTTTGGAGGTGTCAGCGAGATGATCCCGTTCTTCCACAGCTACTACGATTCGCTGCAAACCAAGGCCACCCGGCGTCTCGGCCATGCCTCAACCGTGGGAGTGGTTTACACCTGGGGTAAGGCCATCGACTTCGAAGACAATGAAGAGCTCAACTCCCCCATGTGGCAATATCCGTCCTATATGTCTCGGGACAAGGCCGTGGCGGGAT
Source organism: Occallatibacter sp. (assembly GCA_050012015.1). Taxonomy (GTDB): domain Bacteria; phylum Acidobacteriota; class Terriglobia; order Terriglobales; family Acidobacteriaceae; genus Telmatobacter. Next base: position 110,983 of record JBEKHZ010000005.1, read on the forward strand.
TTGATCGCAAGTACAACTTTGAAACCTTCTGGCTCTATGACCTTCCCTTCGGAAAAGGTCAGCGCTGGGCAAACCATGGAATTCCTGCAATGGTGGCGGGTGGCTGGACCTTCAGCGGCGTGTTAAGCCGCCTCTCTGGAACGCCCTTTACAGTTACGGACGGCAACGGAACCCGTGTCGGTGCGTTGAACGCGCCCGGAAACCAGCTAACCCCGAATATCATTGGACCGCTCAAGACGACCAAGAGCAAGCCTGTTAAGACCGATCAGACCTGCGCGACCGGTAATCTTGCCTGCAGCTACTTCGATACAAGCGCGTTTACGCCTGTAACGACAGCTGCAACCTTCGGCAACGCCGGGCGCAGCATCATGCGCGGGCCAGGCTACTTCGACCTGGATAGCTCTGTCTTCCGGAACTTCAAGATCAGAGAGTACCTGACCTTCCAGTTTGAAGCCAATGTATTCGGCCTGACCAACACGCCTCACTTCGGCAACCCAACCTCCGATATCAACAGCAGCTCCTTCGGCAAGGTCACCGGCGAGTTGGCCACCTCGAATGCCTCCTTGGGTGGCAGCGGTGGCGAGCGTCAATGGTGGTTCGGTGGAAAGTTCATCTTCTAATGCTTGTACTTAACCCGTAGCATCTTTGGGCGCGCCGTATGTTAGGCGCGCCCATCTTTCTTAAACGAGGAACTAATATATTTCCATGGAGTTTCCATTCATGATTCGTCATGTCTTTCCGCGCATGCTCATTATTATTGTGTACGCTATGGCTGGGATTCTTCTTATCGGTACCCAGCTGAACCAAGCATGTCCAGCTCAATCAACGCCACACTTGGCTCTTCAGCACGGAACCACCCAGATCATCGTCGACGGAAGGCCGTTTCTGGTCCGGGGAGGAGAGTTGGAAAACTCCTCCGCCTCGAGTTTGGCTTATCTCGACACTATTTGGCCAAAAGTGGTGGCCATGCACTTCAATACAGTCCTGGCTCCGGTCTATTGGCAGTTGATCGAGCCGCGGGAGGGGAACTTTGATTTCAGAACTGTAGACGGCCTCTTGCGCGGCGCGCGAAAGCACAATGTCAAGTTAGTTCTGCTCTGGTTCGGCACCTGGAAGAACAGTATGTCGTGCTATGTCCCTGGCTGGGTTAAGCGTGACGAGGCGCGTTTTCCTCGGGTGGCACGTTCAGACGGCAGCAGTCTCGAAATCCTCTCTGCGCTAAGCTCGAGCACGCTAGAGGCAGATTCCAGAGCATTCGTCACCTTGATGAAGCATATAAGAGAAATCGATTCCGTGAATCATACGGTCATCATGGTCCAGGTGGAGAATGAAGTCGGCATGATCCCCGAACCTCGAGATCATAGCGCCATGGCAAATGCTGCTTTTCTGTCACCGGTGCCATCTGCGCTAACAGACTATTTATCGAAAAATCGCGATTCACTTACTCCGCAACTCAGAGAGGCGTGGGCAAGCCACGGATTCAAGACTGGTGCAAACTGGCCGGACACGTTTGGACCAGGAGCCATGACTGACGAGTTATTCACCGCTTGGACGGAAGGGAGCTTTACCGGGCAGGTTGCAGCCCGCGGCAAAGCCGTTTATCCCCTGCCCATGTTTGTCAATGCTGCGCTGGTGCGGCCCGGAAAATTGCCCGGGCAGTATCCGAGCGGTGGGCCTCTGCCACATCTGTTCGATATCTGGCATGCTGCGGCGCCTGCCATCGACTTCTTATCTCCGGACCTCTATTTCCCGAATTTTGTTGAATGGGCCAATCAATATGTCCGGCCCGGCAATCCTCTCTTTATTCCTGAAACCGGCCGGGTTGACACTGATGAGATGTCGGCCAACGCCTTGTATTCATATGGTGAGCTCAATGCCATGGGATTTTCGGTTTATGCGCCGGAATTTCTGAAATCTCAGGAACAACAAGCTTTGGGTAATGCGTACGCAATCATCAACCAAATCACGCCTCTTATCCTGGCCAAACAGGGAACGGGGCGGATGGTGGGTGTTCGGGCTCCAGCGCAATTCGCCGGTACCGTCGATCTTACTGAGCAGAAGTTCACTCTGGGCGATTACACCTTTAGCGTCAACTTCAAAGAGCCGGCGCCGATATCAGTGGGGACAAAGGCAGAAACAGAGTTGCCCGGAGCGCATGGCGGTTTAATTATCCAACTTGCGTCAGACGATTTCCTGGTCGCAGGGATGGGAATGATCATTACCTTTGGAGTCCATGACAGCGGTCAATCTCATGCCGGCATCGATTCCATATGGGAAGGGAGTTTCGTAGATGGTGTGTGGGCGCCGGGTAGAAACCTTAACGGTGACGACGACAATCAGGGACGGTATTTGCGGATGCCTGCTGGCAAATTTACAATTCGCCGCGTTCGTCTCTATCACTATCGTTAACCAATCTCGCATCCTCGCATGAAGTGACGACTGCCCATCGGCTGTGTCACACTGAGAAGCGGCAGGGCCTGTAGCTCAACGGTTAGAGCAGGGGACTCATAATCCCTTGGTTCGGGGTTCAAATCCCTGCAGGCCCACCATTTGGAACGCGCATGAAGACTGGCATCATCGGCCTGCCGCAGGTAGGCAAGACATCTCTGTTCAAGATTCTAACCAAGGCCAAACTCGAGGAGCACGGCCACTCGCGCCAGGAGCATATCGGCGTGGCGCGCGTGCCCGATGAGCGGCTGGACAAGCTATCGGCGCTCTACTCGCCGAAAAAGACAACCTATGCGTCTGTCGAGTTCGTAGACGTGGCCGCCATCGGCAAGGAAGCGCTGAAAGAGACTGCGTTCCTCGCCAGCCTTCGTCAGGTTGACGCGCTGATTCACGTGCTGCGCGCCTTCGAGGAAGAGTCGATTCCCCACGTCGGCCACATCGACCCTCTGCGCGACATCAAAAACGTCGAGTTCGACCTGATGATCAGCGACCTGGCCCAGGTGGAAAAGCGGCTGGAGCGGGTGGAGAAGGACCTGAAGAAGCAGCGCACCGGTGAGCTGGATCGGGAACACGCCCTGCTGTTGCGTTCCAAAGCGGCCCTGGAAAAGGAGTTGCCGCTGCGCGAGCTGGAGATGACTCCCGAAGAGAAGAAGCTCATCAAGGGCTTCATGTTCCTCTCGCAAAAACCGATTCTCTACGCCGTCAACATCAGCGAGAGCACTACGCTGGGCGACGACCTGGAGGCTGCAGTCAGCCGCTTCAAGCTGGACGATATTGCGCACCGGCCCAACGCCGGCGCAACGGCCATCTGCGGCAAAGTGGAGGCCGAGCTGGCGGAGATGGACGACGAGGAGGCGGCGGAGTTTCTGGCGAGCTACGGGCTGCGTGAGAGCGGGCTGGTGCGGCTCATCCATAAGAGCTATGAGTTGCTGGGGCTAATCAGCTTTTTTACCACCGGCGAGGATGAGTGCCGCGCCTGGACGGTGCCGGTGGGCTTCAAGGCGCCGCAGGCCGCTGGGGCCATTCACACGGATCTCGAACACCACTTCATCCGCGCTGAAACCATCCGCTGGGACAACCTGCTGGCCGCCGGCTCCGAAGCCGCGGCGCGGGCCAAGGGAACGTTGCGCCTTGAAGGCAAAGAGTACGTGGTGCAGGATGGCGATGTGGTGCACATCCGGCACAGCGGGTAGAGTTAAATGCTGAAGATCTCCCTCATTCTCGGCACAATTGCCGCGCTGGCCGATGTGGCCGGCGGATTTGTATTGGTGCGTGCCAAGGGAGTGGAGCGCTATCTGCGCTATTTTGTCGCTCTGGGCGCGGGCTTCCTGATGGCCACGGCCGTGCTGGAGATGATCCCCGAAAGCCTGAAGCAGAGCCAAAGCCTAGCGCCGGTCCTCATCATGGCCGGCTATTGCGTGGTGCACCTGCTGGAGCATACCATCAACGCCCACTTCCACTATGGCGAAGAGACGCACACCGGCGAGTTTGTTTCGCATCACACCAGTTACTCGGTACTGGCTGGCCTCAGCGTCCATGCGCTTTTTGATGGCGTGGCCATCGGCTCGGGGTTCGTGGTCTCCAACTGGCTGGGCTGGCTGGTCTTTCTGGCTATTTTGCTGCACAAAGCGCCGGAGGGCTTCACCATGGCTTCGGTGATGCTGGCCAGCGGACGCAGCCGCGCAGCAGCTTTTTATTCTGCCGTGGCGCTGGCTGCTGCCACATTGGTCGGCGTGCTTGTGATAGGGGTGTCTCCACGCCTGGTGCTGTACGGATTGCCCCTCTCCGCCGGCGTGGCTCTTTACGTGGCGGCCACCGACTTGGTTCCTGAGGTCAATCGCGAGCCGGGCATCCGCATGGCGCTGGTCTTCTTTGCAGGTGTGGGTGGATTTCTGTTGCTGCGGCTGCTGTTGCCTGCGCTTTAGTCGACGTTCGCCTCAGCCTTTGCGCCAAAACCCGAATCTCTCCGCATAAAGCCGGGCCAGCAGCTTGGCGTAATCCCAGCCCACTTTGAAGTTGGCTTTGCTCGTCCCGCGATTGCGGCTGCCGAAGGCCAGCGGGACCTCCGCCACCGAGCGCAGGCGGCCGCGCACCAGAATCTCCAGCAATAATTTGAAGCCGGAGGGCTGGAAGGCAATTCCATGAACGCACGCGCGTCGAACCAGGAAGAACCCAGTCATCGGATCATGAGCGCGGATTCCCGCTCGCTGAATGGGCCATGTGGCCCAGACCGCTGCGGCAGAGAGCAGCTTTCGGACAGGATTCCACTTGCCCACCTCCCCGCCCGCCGTGTAGCGACTGCCAATCGCCAGGTCATTGCCGGCCAGAATGGCTGAGATCAAGGCAGGCAGCAAATCGGGAGGGTGTTGCCCGTCGGCATCCATCACGCCCAGAATCTCCGCCTCCGTATGCCGCCAGCCGTAAAGAACAGCCCCGGATAAACCGCGTTCCCCTTTGCGGATCAACAGGCGCACGCGCGGGTCCTCGCGGGAGATGGCGGAGACAATCTCCTCGGTGCCGTCGCGGCTGTCGTCATCGACGACAATGATCTCGTAGGCCATTCCCAGGGGATCGAGCACGGAGCGTACGCGGCCCAGCAATCCGCGAAGATTATCCGCCTCACGCAGGGTTGGAATAATCAGTGCCAGCCTGTTTTGATCATGCTCCTGCGCTTTTGTCGCTGGCTTAGTCCGCGTTGCCGCGCCATTCGACGCCGTGTAGGATGATGCTATCTCTGTTGGTGACATATCAAGATTGAGTATATGGGGTTTATCCGTTTGAGGCGCTATCTTCCGGTTAATTATTTACTGATCTTGTCTTTCTCGATACTCGGCCTGGCCGTGATGGGCTACCATCCCGGATTCGAAGACGATGGCATCTATCTTACTGCCGTGAAATTCAAGTTGAATCCTGCGCTTTTCCCTCACGACTCCAGTTTTTTTCTCTTTCAAATGCAGGCCAGCTTCTTTGACAACTGGGTTGCAGGGTTTGTTCGCTGGACTGGAATTCCCCTCTCCGTCACAGAGCTTCTCTGGCAATTTATCTCCATCGCGTTGATTGTCTTGGGCTGCTGGATGATTGCGCGCAAGCTGTTTTCTGAGGCGCGGGCGCAATGGGCCGGTGTCGCCCTGGTTACCGCCATGTTTACCCTGCCGGTCTCCGGAACCGCGCTCTACATTGTCGATCAGCATCTGCACCCGCGCAACATGACCACGGCTCTTATTCTGCTGGCAGCTTCTCGAATCCTTTCCCGCAAAAACTGGCAAGCTGTTCCCTTCCTGTTGCTGTCGGCTATGCTGCATCCCCTCATGGCCGCGTTCGGCGTCTCCTTTTGTTTTTTTCTGGCTATGGTTCTGCTGGTACCACCATTGTCTTATTGGCTGCGGCGCCGGCGAGCTCCCGAAGGAGGTTCCGGAGCGTCCGCTATTATCCCCCTGGGCTGGGTCTTCGAGCCGCCCACGCCTGCCTGGCGCGAGGCGCTAGGTACACGCAACTACTTATTTCTCTCCCGCTGGGCCTGGTATGAGTGGCTGGGAGCGTGGGCGCCACTGCTTCTCTTCTGGTTGCTCTGGCGCATCGCGTGCAAGCGCGGCGAGATGCTGCTGGCGCGCTTTGCGCTGGCCGTATTCCTTTACGGGGTCTTTCAAATGGCGATAGCCTTTGTCATGCTGGGATTCCCTGCCCTGGACCGGCTTGTTCCCCTGCAGCCGATGCGCTTTCTCCATTTGGTTTATATCTTTATGTTCCTGGTGGGCGGTTGCCTACTGGGCAAATATCTGCTCAAGGCCAGCATCTGGCGCTGGGCGGTTTTTTTACTTGTCATCAATGCAGGGATGTACGCCTCGCAGCGGCTGCAGTTCAGTGGCAGTCAGCACCTGGAACTGCCCGGATGCGTCTCCGCCAATCCATGGCTACAGGCCTTCGACTGGATTCGCCAGAACACGCCTGCCGACGCCTATTTTGCCCTCGACCCCGAGTACATGGCCGCGCCCGGAGAGGACTATCACAGCTTCCGCGCTCTGGCCGAACGCAGCCAGTTGGCAGACTTCATCAAAGACACGGCGGTGGTGACGCAGATTCCAAAGATGGCCGAGGTTTGGAATCGGCAGATTCAGGCCCAGAAGGGCTGGACCCGCTTCCAGCTTGCCGATTTCGAGCGCCTGAAGGCGGAGTTTGGCGTCAACTGGGTGCTGGTTGCCTATCCTCAGCCAGCCGGCCTCGCCTGCCAGTGGCACAATGACAGCCTGACTGTCTGCAGAATTCCTTAATCAGCGGTTAGTGAACAGTTCCCTGACGCTGAAAACTGTCCACTGACCACTGACCTCTGGTTTAGAAGGCGTAGGATAGGCCGAAGGCCGCGCGGTCCTTGGTATTTAGTACGGGATTCTGGAGACCGTCGCTGGCGTGAAGTACGCCCACATCGATGTTCAGCTTGTGCTTAGGCGAAGGAATGAAGCGGGCGGCATAGACCACCGTAGTAGGAATGTCGAGACCCTGACCTAAGCCAAGCTTGACCCGTTGCGGCTGCTGCGCGGCCTCGGAACCCAGGATGAGGGTGCTCTTATTGGGTAAGGTGAAGATAAAGGCCAGGGCGCCAAAGCCGCGCGCCGAGAAGCCTGGAGCGTTGCCGCCCAGGCCCCACACCGAGGCGTCCGTGCCGCGCAAGCCGGCGTTGAACAGGATCGGCACCTTCTTGATCCCGGTGAAGACCCTGGTTCCCACGAGGTAGATGTCGCCGTTCCGGGTACCTTGATGGAAAATGGCGCCCGAAGACGTTCCCTCGGGGGCTCCGTTGTAGACATTGTTATCGTGGAAGCGGTAGATTCCGCCCACGGCAATCGACCCAAGTGCCTTGCTTGTAAGAACGGTAGCCTTGCCGTGGAGGATGCTGAAGTCCTGAGATAATTTGTACTCTGGCTGCACGACAACCCCGTCGATGGGCAACTGATTTGACCCGGCGTGGATCTCCTCGGTGATGCCGAACTCGAAGCGCTTGGCAAAGCCTTCGGTAACGGAGACGGTGCTGTAGTCGCCAACCACGTTGCCGGCGGCCAGGAAGTGATAGCCGACGACGGGCTTGCCAAAGCCCTTGGCCGGGGAGGCGGCGGTGCTGGCCAGCGGTGTGACGAAGATGCCCGTGGGGCCTTCATAGCCCAGGCTCTGCGCCTGCGCGGTGTGTGAGGCAAGGGCAAGAACGAAGAGCAAGGCAAGTACTGCCCAGTAGCTCTTGAACACTGACGAATGGAAAATGGATGCAAAGACACGCATAGTAGTTATCTCCTTTGATGAAATTTGCGTTGAAGGGGAATCATGCGACGGAAGCATCCCAATTGCAGTTGCAAAGCGCGGAAAGCATAGTAGCTCCATTGAAATGCGGAGACACAAACAGCTATACCCGAAGTATTGCCAAAGCAGGATGGATTTTCAGTCGCGCGGAAGGACTGTTGCTAGCGGCAACAGCGACAACAAGCGAAATGCCGGGAGGCATGAAGCGACTGACTCATGAAATCAGTATACTTCAATTCGCTGAAATATCCAGTGGAAAAAACTGGAATCGCGGGTACATAGAGTATTTTTCTGTATCCTGTCCTCTTTTTTCTGTTTTTAATCCTTTGCGCATTGAGGCTGTTTCCGCGAAAATGATGGAGTCGCCTTTTTCCGGCCGGAGTCCGGTTCATGCCCAACCTTACCCAGCGACTGATTCTCGGCTGCGTGCTCATGGTCGGCCTTATTGCCTGGCTGGTAGCGGCCACGCACCATGCTCTGGCAGTGGCAGGGCAGCTCCGGTTTGCACTGCTTTGTGTGGCGGCCGCGGTGGCAGTCGCCGTGGTAACCGTCTTCTTAGTTTTGCACCCCATCCGCATGCTGGCCCGCGATGCCCGCCGCATTGCCGAGGGGAACCTGAAGCATCGCGTGGAGTGGAGCAGCCGCGACAGCTTCGGCGTCATTGCCGCTGAGCTGAATCGTATCGCCGTCCGGCTGCGCGAACTGGGCGAATCTGAAGCCGGCCGCCGCCAGATGGAGTTACGACTCTTCGACGCCGTGCTGCAATCCATCTTCGAGCCGGTCATCGTGACCGACGGCAAGGGGCAGTTGCTCAAGGTGAATCAGGCTGCCACCGATCTGCTGGGCGAAGCTGCCACCGATCGCATGGCGCTGGCCAAAGCGCCTGGCGGGGATAAAATCTTAAGCGCCATTCGTGATGCCGTTTCCATGCAGAAGGCCGTGGCCGCCGAGGACGATGCCTCCCTTCTGCCTATGCGCATCGGCAGCCAGGAGCGCAGCTACCGTCTGCGCACCACGCCCATGCGCGACGCCGATAAGAGGCTACTGGGCACGGTAACCACTCTCGAAGACGTAACCAGCCTGCAGGATACCGACCGCTTTAAGACGCAGTTCATCAGCGTGGCCAGCCGCAAGCTGCGCGACCCGCTGCTCCAGTTGCGCCGCGGTCTCTACGCCCTGGGACAGGGATTTGCCGGGGAGTTGCTCCCCTTGCAGGCGGAACTGGTGGCAGAGGCCAGCAAAGAAAGTGAGAAGCTTGACGATTTGATGGGAGATCTGATCGAAGTAGCCGAACTAGATGCGGGCCGCCGTGAGTTCACTTTGGAGCGCCTGCGCCCCCTGCAGCTCTTGAACGAAGCCCGAGACCGCTTCTTCGACGAAGCGGCGCAGAAGCGCATCCGCGTCGAGGTCAGGGCTTACGAAGATCTCTCCTTTGTGCAGGTCGACCGGCGCGCGGTGCACTCAATTCTGGATAACCTTCTCTCCAACGCCATTCGCTATACGCCCTCTGAGGGAGAGATTCTGCTGACTGCCGAAGAGATCAAGGACTTCGTGCAGTTTACGGTGCGCGATACCGGACGCGGTATCGAGGCCGACCGGCTGGGAACCATCTTCGACCGCTTCAGTACATTCTCCGAGAAAAGCTCCGGCCTCGGACTCGCTCTGGTCCGCCGCCTGGTTGAGCAGTTGGGCGGACAGATTGCCGTTGAGAGCCGCCTGGGCCACGGATCCACCTTCCGCTTCACTCTTCCCGTGGCGGCCGCCACCGAAGTCCGTTATCCGGCAGAGGAGGGGTAGGGCCATGGCAGAGATCAAACTGGAACGCCAGCAGGAACCTGGCCGTCTCCGCGTCTACATCGGTGCCGCTCCCGGAGTGGGCAAGACCTACGATATGCTCAACGACGCTTACAGGATGAAGCATCAGCAGGGCATGGATGTGGTCATCGGGCTGGTGGAAACTCACGGGCGCGATGAGACCGCAGCCCGTATTCGCGACCTCGAGATCATTCCCCAGCGCGTGATTCCCTACCGCGGCGTCAACCTGAAAGAGATGGACGTGGACGCCATCCTGGCCCGCCATCCGCAAACCGTCATCGTCGACGAGCTGGCCCACACCAATGTTCCCGGCAGCAAGAACCGCAAGCGCTATGAGGATGTGCTTGAGCTGCTTGACGCCGGCATCAACGTCATGACCGCAGTCAACATCCAGCACCTGGAAACCCTCAACGACACCGTCAACCGTTCCGCCAACACCGTTATTCGCGAGACCGTCCCCGACAGCTTCCTCAAGCGCGCCAATGAAGTGGTGAACGTGGACGTGACGGTGGACGAACTGCGCAACCGCCTGCGCGAGGGAAAGATTTACGCGGCTGAAAAGGTGGAGCAGTCGCTGGCCAACTTCTTCCGCAAGGGCAACCTGAACATGCTTCGCGAGCTGGCACTGCGCACCACCGCCGAGCAGGTAGGCAACCAGGAATATCAGTACCGCCGTATGCAGGGATTGGAACAGGCTTCCATTCCGGAGAAGGTGATGGTCTGCCTCAGTACCCGGCCCGGCACCGAGCGGCTCGTGCGTGTGGGCGCGCGCATCGCCGGGCGCCTGGCCAGCAACTGGTACGCCGTTTATGTCACTCGTCCCGAAGACGACAAAGGCCACGGAGACCCCGAGGCCTATCATCGTCTCGAAGAATACCAGCGCATGGCTCGCGACCTGGGCGCGCAGGTGGTCTCGCTCACCGGCAAGAACGTCGCCGACGCGCTCATCCGTTTCGCCCAGGAAGAGGGCATCTCCCACGTGGTCTTCGGCCAGTCAGCCCGATCTCGCTGGAACATTCTGCTGCATGGCTCGGTGCTCAATCGCTTCCTCTCCGAGATTCGCGATGTCACCGTGCAAGTGGTACCCATGCAAATGGAGAAGCCCGTCCGCCGGCTTTGATTCGCTATATACACGAAACGCGTTTAGCCGTCATGTAGTGTACCTGTCTCTGTGATAACTTGAATGTAGCGGCCTTGTGAGAGCTCGTAGCTCAGTTGGTAGAGCAACGCCCTTTTAAGGCGTGGGTCCTGGGTTCGATTCCCAGCGAGCTCACCACCCCTCCCGGCCGCGGATTACCTCAATTATTTCTTTGCTGCTAGGCGCCTGAATCGAGCGTATGCCGTGCTTCGGGCGCTTGAGACTGCGCCAGCGGCAGTGTGAAATGAAAGGTTGCGCCCTGCCCAAGTTCGCTTTCGGCCCAGATGCGCCCACCATGGGCCAGGATGATGTGCTTGACAATGGCCAGACCCAGGCCTGTGCCGCCCGACTCGCGTGAGCGGGCCTTGTCAACGCGATAAAAACGCTCAAAGATGCGGCTCAAATGCTCAGAGGCGATGCCGGGCCCGAAGTCTTGTACTGTGAACTCGACCTCGGATTCCAAAAGCCGTGCGCCGACCAGAATTCGCTTGCCGGTCTTGCCGTACCTGAGGGCATTTTCAACCAGATTGCCGAAAACCTGGCTCATGGGGTCGGGATCGGCCAAAACCAGCGCGTCCGGCGCTCCGGCAGATTCTAGCGCAACGCCGGAGTCGACCACCATGCCGCCCAGTGATTTGATAGAGTCCTGCACCAGCGCGCTGGCTCGCATGGGTTGAAGCGTCAGCTTGTAGTCCGGGCTCTCCACGCTGGCCAGTGCAATCAGATCTTCCGTAAGGCGGCTCATGCGGGTAGCGTTCTTGAGGATGATGTCGAGGAACTCGCGGCTTTTTTCCCTGGGGACCTGGGGCTCCTCGATCAGCGTCTCGACATAACCCTGGATGGAGGTGAGCGGTGTGCGCAGTTCGTGGCTGACGTTGGCCACAAACTCGCGTCGGGATTTTTCTGCGGCATCGATGCGGGTCATGTCGTGTAGCACGGCAAGCGCTCCGCCGGTGGACATGGGAACGGCATGGATCTCAAAGATGCGGCCCGAGGCCAGAGTGCTGGCACGTCCAGTACGCTCTTCGCGAAGCTCCAGTGCCGCTTTCACGCAGGCCAGTAGTTCGGGGTCGCGCAACGAGTGAACCAGTGCGCGGCCAACAAAAATCTGCGTGCCGGCGATGCGCCCCATGGCGGCATTGGACCAGCGAACCAGCCCTTCGGGCGTGATAGCGACGACGGCTTCTTGCAGTGAATCGAGCAGGCCGGCCAGCTCTTGGCGACGGCTCTCAATCTCGGCAATGCTCTCGGCGAGTCGCTGGGCAGCCTGGTTCAGCGCCGTCTCGATGGAGGAGAACGGATCGTCGGGGTCGTAGTCAAGGCGAGCGCTCAACTCGCCCGCGGCAATGCGACGCGCGAAAGCGATAACACGTTCGAGCCGCGTGGTAACACGGCTGGCAACCCATACGGCCATGGTCAGCGCCACAGCCAGAGCAATCAAACCAGACCAGAGAATCTCATTGCCGAGATACAGATTAGTCCCGCCGGGAGGAACCTCCAATACTTTACGCGCGATAAAAGGAATGACGACAAACTCCATCGCCGCTGCCTGAAAGACCAGCAGCAGGAGAAAGAGGCCGAGCAGCTTGATGAAAATCTTTGATTTCAAGGCGCCCTACTCGCTCTTGGGAAACTCGAAGCGGTAACCGGCGCCGCGCACGGTTTTCAGGTGGCGCGGGTTTTCCGGATCGGCTTCGATCTTTTCCCGGATGCGGCTCACATAGACATCGACCGATCGGGGCGTGACGAAGCGGGCATCGCCCCAGACGGCATCCAGCAGATGATCGCGGCTGAAGACACGGCCAGGATGCCGCGCCAGGTAATCCAGCAGGCGAAACTCGGTTGCGGTAGTGGGTATAACTTCGCCGCGCACCGTCAACTGCATGGCATTGGCGTCGATGACCACCTCATCAAAGCGGATGACCGAGACCGCGTCAGGCCGCTCAAAGCGGCGCAGCACCGCCTTTACGCGCGCCACCAGCTCGCGCGTTGCAAAGGGCTTGGTGATGTAGTCGTCCGCTCCCATTTCAAGGCCCAGAACGCGGTCGTTTTCACCGGCGCGCGCGGTAAGAAAGATGATGGGAACCGTAGAAAGCGCGGGGTGGTTGCGCAAGCGCCGGCAGACTTCCAGGCCGTCGCCGCCGGGCACCATGATGTCCAGCAGAAATAGCGCTGGCGCCTTGCGCTCGGCGTCGGGAATCAGGTAGGTGGGGGTGCTGAACAGGCGCGCGGCAAACCCGGCTGCTTCCAGGTGATGCTGCACCAGCCGCGCGATGTCGGTGTCGTCTTCGAGTACAAAAATGGTCTGGCTCAACCGGTCTGCCCTCGCCCGGCGGCCGATGAGCTTCTGATGCGGAGGCCGCACGGAATCATTAACAGACTACTGCATCTGGGCAAAGAAATTGCAAACGTTGTGTAAATATGGGCATGAACTGGGGCTGAGGAATGGGCGATTAACCTGAATGGAATCATGAATGTGCCAGAAGAAAGCCTGCCGGGGATTGCTCCCCGGCAGGCGGCTCATTGTTACATGGTTATCAGCTCCGCTCAGGCAGCGGTGTTGCTCCCTGCGGCTTCCAACTCGGCGATGTACTCCACCACCGCCTCGCTCCAGCCGTCGATGTGCGTCCACGCGCCGTAGCCCACGCCATTGCGGTTGCTGGCCACGTTGATTACGTAGCCCTTGCCGCGCGGCGCGGGAACCTGGTCGTGCGACTGCTCGTCGGTGATGACGATCAGACGGTCCCAGCCCTCACGGACCTCGGCTTCGACGTGCTTGAGTGCCGCGCCCAGGTAGGTTCCCGCGTGCGGCTGGCTCCGGTCCAGGGTGTCGCGTAGCGCCATTCCTCGCCGCGACGGCACCCGCACTGCCTTCTCGGAGAAGGTGTAGATCGTTACCTTTTCCGCGATCTCCCGTAGCAGAATCGCCAGCCCGTATGCCGCGTCGGTGCGTCGCATCTCCGAGCGGCCGGAGTTGGCCGACTCCATCGAGCCGGAGACGTCCACCAGAAGCACCGTGTGGCCGGCGAGCTTCCCTGCCCGGCCTTCGAGGGCGCGGAACATCGCGGCCTCCAAAGCTGCCTCCCACTGCGGAGCGTTGCGCGCGGCGGCCAGAAAACGGAAGGGCAAAACCCGGTCCGTCTTCAACTCCGCCAGCGCCGAGAGCACCAGCTCCTCGTTCACATTGGCCGCGTGCAGGTTGCGCAGGTTGCGCAGCAATGCCAGCGCGCCCAGCTTACGCTCTGCGAGCAAACGCTCCCACACGGCCTTCTTGTCCGCTCCCTCGCCGCGTCCGGCAGCCGAGAGCGCAACCTCCCAGGTGTCGGGCGTGGCCAGCTCGTTTGCCGCCAGACGCTTCCACAGGGCGGCCTGCGCCTCGTCCACGGGGCGCGCGTGCGATAGAAACAGCACGTCGCGCAGGCGAACCGCGCCCGCGCGATCGTACTTGGCCAGTGCGTACTCGTCAAACTTGCCGAAGGCCGCGGCCAGCCCCTTCTTCACCTGCGCAGAGAGCGGCTGACGCCCGCCGGCCCAGTAGATGGCGACGAACTCGCTCAGCTCATCAGCGCGCTGAATGACGCGCTCCAGCGTTTCGGCTACCAACGCGCGATGCGTCGAGTGCCGTGCCATCTCGCGCACCAGCAACAGCGGCGCATGGCGCAGCTTCATCCGTTCGCGCGCCTCGACGGCCAGCGCGGCAACCTTTTCGGCCACAACCCGCGGGACAAGCTCCTGGATGCGGCCGGCTATCTGCACGCCGTCCTCGTAGAACTCTCCCTCCCACAACATGCAGGAGAGCACGGAGCGCTTCAGCGCCTGCTCCGGCGTGATGACTCTGGCCGGCGCTCCCTCGTGGGTGCGCGGGCGCGGCTTGTGCTTGAAAACATTCAGGCGCATGGTGACGCCTCCTTTCAAATAACTGCCGGGGAATAATCGGACGCGGACAGCTACACCAGATTAATACCTGGCGGCAGGGATCGAACCTGCTCCTCCGCTATTAGCGGCGCTCTCCCAGATGAAACCGTGCCCTGCGCCACCGGCAGGATGTTGGTTGCTGCTGACTGATGTTATTCGACGGGACTTACTCGTCCTCTTCTGCATCTTCGTTGTCCAACTTCAAAGGATGAAGAGTTTCCTTTGCTGAGAAGCCGGTGGTTCTTTTCGAAATGCGGACAGGCTGGATATCGATGGCCAGTCTCTTCATTTGTTCCCAATTCGGTTTGTACTTATCGCTGAAGCTGCTGCATTCCATCACTGTGAAGGGCAGCACCGTGTTGTGGCTGGTGTTGTTGCAAATTGCCAGTATGTCTGATTCGCGGTAGCCGATGATGAATTGCCCCAGATTGCAATTTCTGCACAGGTTTGCATTGCCCACCGGCGTGCCGTTTTTTACCTTCAGTTTGCTCATCACCATTGCATTTCTATCCGGACCAGCCGGAGGTTATTCAGCCGGGGAACAAGCGGCGACAGAGTTTTTCGGATGTCCTACCGTTAGACGACGCGTATTGCAATCGCGGCGGGATTCCAACCCGCATTCTCCGCTCCAGAAGTATCTGTTGCCTACACCACCGGCCTGGGTGGTTAACTTAGCGCTCTTCTTGAGTAGCGCCTGAACAAAGTTTCGGCCGGGGAACAAGCGGTTGCGGATTTTTCCGACGCTCTGCCACTGAGCTACTGGAGCTTGCGCTCCAAACGGGATTCGAACCCGCGCGCTTCGGCTGAGAAGTATCCGTGACCTACACCACCGGCCAAGGTGGATTCTGTAACTGCGCTTCCAAAAACCGCGCCGGGGAATGGTCGAAAAGAGTCGGGAAGAACCGCTCCGTAAAGCGGCCCGCCCACAGGGTCTCATCAACCCTGCTTTTCGTGGCAGGAAGTAACTCTTCTCTTCGCCACCGGCACAACTTACTAATCGCCACAAAGTCAGAGAAACAACTCTCCTGTTAGCCGCAATCGACTTATCGCGGCGGCATAGGTTGCTGAGTCTCTGACTCAGCCGAAGTTATCCCGAGGGAACAAACGGAGACAGGACGGTATCGGTTATCAAACGATGAACCTGTCTACTACACCACTCGGGAACTGCCAATGTTCATGCGCTATGCGTAGGATGAAGGACCGGCGGGTTACCGGAAATAGACTAGCGGCGCCCGGCGGCCGATGCAGCCAGGGTTCAGCCGCTCCAGCCTACGCATCGAGTTTTGCGTGTTGTATTTCATCGGGCGTTCTCCTACGCAGTTAGTACTTTGCCATAACTCCACCATAAAATGCAAGCGATTTTGATAAATAGTTGAAAAATTGCTTGAGTTACTGAAGCCGGCATGAATCTTCAATAAAATGCGTCCTTGCCTGTTCCATCGCCCGATGGTTTACGCTGAATGCGCGGGCCCGGCCTGCACGCTGCGCCGTGCCCCAAGGGAGGCTCATGTGAATTGGATGATGCTGCTGATTGGTCTGTTGGTAGGCATGCTTTCCGGCGTAATTGGAATTGGCGGCGGCATTCTATTTGTTCCCGCGCTGGTCTGGCTCGCGGGTATGAGCCAGCATAAGGCCCAGGGCACATCGCTGGGCGCGCTGCTGCTGCCGGTGGGCCTGTTTGCTTTTCTGGAGTACTACCGCAACGGCAACGCGGATCTCAAGGTAGCGCTTCTGCTGGCCGTCGGGTTTTTGATAGGCGGATACTTTGGGGCTGCATACGCGCAACACATTCCTGAACTCTGGCTGCGTCGCATCTTTGCGATAACGCTGATCGTCGTGGGCGGGCGCATGCTCTTCAGCCGGTAAGGAAGCAGGAGGACCATTTTGGATTTAGATAAGCGTAGATTATGAGATGAATTACCGCTTTTTGGTACAATCTCTGGAAGATTATGAGAGCGATGCGATTCGTTTTTGTAGTGCTGCTCGTTGCAGCCGTGGACTCCTCGGCCCAGACGACCGTGCAGGACTCTGGAAGTTCTGAAATTCCTTCCTATTTGCCTTGCATGAAAATCACTGATGGGTTTATTGGGCAACGCGCGAACGAGCCGTTTCTGTACCGAGCGCACAGCGGTGGCATTCCTCACACAAACGAAGATAGAATTCGCCTTCCTCAGGTGACGGTCGTCTTTTACTCAAAAAACAGACGGCGTGCCGTTCTCTTGCAATCCATCCTCTCGGGTAGCTTTGTATTGGTGTTTGACGGAACAATCGAACTGAAACACCGGTCCAGGGGTTGGGAAGTTGTATACAGCTCGTTTTCAGGTGGGTTCGACGAACGTGCTCAGGCGTTTGTCTCTTCTCTGGACAGTCTGCCGATGGTGGTGAAAGTAATTCCGTCATCTAATCTGGCTTACTGTATCGAGGAGAGGCAGTGGAATGTGCCTGATAGCAAATATCTCCCCTATCAGAAATAATTCTCTTCTTGAATGTTGCAGTATATTCGCCTGAATCTAGATCGACTGCACCGGCAGAAGCGTCAGATCATCCACCAGGCCCACTTCCTTCTGCACAAAAGGCTCTCCGTAGCGCACGCCCGCCAGCAACCCGTAGTGGCGTGCCTCGGCAAAGGTGCGCTCGCGAATCTCCTCTTCAGGCACAAAGAGCCCGCCGCCTGCCGCCTGGTTGGCGTATTGCGAACGGTAGGCCATCAACGCCGCATAGCGCCGCTCAATGAAAGGCGTAATATCCACGACAAAACTGGGACGCACATCGGCGTAGAGGCTGGCATAAACGATCTTGAAGGGACGATGCGGCGGTGCGTCGTCCTCAACTTTAGTCAGGCCGGAGAGAAAGCAGGCCTCGTAGCCCAGCGTGGCCGTTGTAGCGTGGTCCGGATGCCGCCCCTGCCAATAGGGCAGAATCACCACGCGTGGACGGACGAGTCGCAGCACGCGCACAACTTTGAGGCGGTTTTTCAGCGTGTTTTCCACCGCGCCGTCGGGCAAGTCAAGCGCCTGCCGCCAGCCCACGCCCAGCAGCCGCGCGGCTTCGGCTGCTTCTCGCGCGCGCTCTTCCGCGTTGCCGCGAGTTCCGGCCTCGCCCTGTGTCAGGTCCAGAATGGCCGTGCGCAGGCCGCGCGACGCCATGCGCAGCAGGGTTCCCCCGCAGGTCTGTTCTACGTCATCCCTGTGGGCGGCGATGGCCAGAATATCGGCTATTGGAGTATTCGGCGCAGAATCGGGGATCATGATCTATTGCTCCCCATCATCGTAGAGTAACTTGGATTGAAGAAATCCCAGATCTCAATGCTGAGGCCTGGGTCATCTGCAAATCATAGGTCAAACTGATCACTATTCATTGACAAGTGAAGCTAGTAGACCGTGTTGTCGGTGTCACTGCTCGCGTCCATGTAGGCCACGTCAGTGGCCGTGCCGGTCACCGTCACGTATTGATTGTCAATCGCCGTACCGTCCACGGTTGAATAGATGTACACCTGTCCACCTTCAGCCGTGTAGATCTTGTGCAGACCCGTTACCGCGGCAATTCCTGTGGCGTCGCCGATATAAGGCTCCAGCAGGGTCACCGTGTTGGTGGAGGTGTTGAACATGGTCAGGCAGCCGTAGGGCAAGCCGTTGTTGGCGCGTTCCCCGTTGGTGCACTGGGTCATGCCGATCCACAATGTGTTGTCGTCCGCCAGCAACATGCGGCTCATGGCGCCCGGCGTGCCGTCGCTTATGGAAACTGGGTTGGGAGCAGAACCCGTGGAGGGCGACACCGTATTGCTCAGCAGATTGACCACTGTCAAATAGCCGCCCCAAAAGCCGTCGGACATCAGTTTCTGGCCCACAACGTACATAGTGGAGCTTGTGACCAGCGCGTTGCTGGCTCCGCCGGGAATAGGAATGGTGCTGCTGGCCAGAGCACTGTGGGTGGGAAGCGCCCCGGACTCTTGACCAATCAGAAAGATCAATGGAGCTACCGGTAGCTGAGAAACCGAGGACGCGATGCCGCCGCACTCCGGCCCACAGTTCAACACGTATGCTGTGCCGCCATCGGAGGAAAAGACTGCCTTTACAGGCCGGTCAAAGACCAGCGGGTGGTTATCGTCCGGGCTTAACATCTGAAACAGGCACCAGCCCGGCGCATTCTGCGGTTCGCAGTCAATAGCGCCCGTAGGCCAGGTGCTTGGGCCCCCGGAGTAGGCTGTGCTCTGCGCTGCGGTCAGTTTGCGCGGATAGTAGATGTAATTCAGATTCTGTGCGAAGACCAGCGCTACCGAGCCTCCGGGGTTCACGCTCACTCGGTAAACACCGGGAAGGTTAAACGCGTAGGTCGTTGGGTTGCTCGCTGACCTGTCCACCACTGTCAGCACGTGCGATGACTGATTGGCGGCAAAAGTGTAATACTGATTGCGCGTGATGAAGATGCTGGAAGATCTGCCATTGAGTCCGCT
Source organism: Occallatibacter sp. (assembly GCA_050012015.1). Lineage (GTDB taxonomy): Bacteria > Acidobacteriota > Terriglobia > Terriglobales > Acidobacteriaceae > Telmatobacter. Next base: position 130,038 of record JBEKHZ010000005.1, read on the forward strand.
GATGGGGCCTGTCAGCTTCTCTCCGCTATAGCTGACCAGGTTGAAAGCGCCATCGCCGGTGCTATAGACCGCTCCCGCCAATTCCTCGGGCATGTTCTGGATAGTAGCCGGCAGGTTTCCCGAATAGCCCCCAATACTAAACGCCGGGCTCGTACTGGCGCTGTTGTACTTGAAGCGGATGTCGTAATAAGCATCCACGAACTGCAGGGTGCCGGTGGTGTAGGGGCTGGGATTCTGAATCGCGATAAGAACGCGATTGAGTAGCCCGCTGGGGGGCAGCGTCCGGCCCGCAAAATATGTGGTAGTGCCACAACCTGCCAGCGCGGCTGCAACCAACAAGGCCGCGGCGATGCTCGTCCAAAGACTTCTCTTGTTCAAAATCTCTTACCTCGACGGAAGGCGCTGTGTGTGCGCACTTGATGCCCGCGGCCCGGGCCGCGGAGTGAACAACTTGACGGCAATTGATCTCCGGCATGCAGATGGAAAACTCCTGCCCCATGCCGTCACAACCCCGTATGATGACTACCGAAGTATAACAAAGCAGCCCTGCCTGACGGCAGGCGGTATTCCCCCTCTTCCCTCCTTGATACTCGCCATGGGAGGCATCGGTAAGCCGCTGGATTGAAAATGCTTTGGCGAGGCAGGCTGGCGTAGCTTAACATGGCACAAGAATGACTCAATTTGCGGACATCTTCGCCAGCCGCCCTGTCCTTGTTGATGGAGCGATGGGCACCGTTCTTTACGCCCGCGGTGTCTTCATTAACCGCTGTTACGACGAGCTGAACCTCTCCGACCCCGGCCTGATCCTCTCGATTCACGAGGAGTACTTGCAGGCCGGAGCCGAGATCATCGAGACCAACACCTTTGGCGCCAATCGTTTCCGGCTGGCCCGCTACGGTTTGGCCGCGAATGTGGCCCAGATAAACGCTGCCGGGGTCAAGCTGGCCCGTCAGGCCGTCGAGCACCTCAGGGAAAAGCAGGCCGGGGAGGCGTGGGTTGCAGGCTCCGTGGGCCCGCTGGGCGTGCGCCTGGAGCCGCTGGGAAAGACCGGCCTGGACGAAGCCCGCGCGGCCTTTGCCGAGCAGATTGACGCCCTGGCCGAGGCTGGCGCGGATCTCATCGTGATTGAGACCATGCCCGCGCTGAACGAGGCTCATGAGGCTCTGGCAGCCGCGCGCGAGGTGGCCCCCGACCTGCCCGTGCTGGTGATGGTGACGGTGGACGAAGAAAGTAACTGCCTAGACGGCTCCTCGCCCGCTCAGGCTGCCTCGCTGCTGACCGAGTGGGGCGCCGGAGCCATCGGCGTCAACTGCTCCACCGGCCCGGCAACGGTTCTCACCGCCATCGAGACTATGCGCTCCGCCTCGGCGCTGCCCCTTGCCGCCATGCCCAACGCCGGCCTGCCCCGCGCCGTAGAAGGGCGCAACATCTATCTCTGCTCGCCCGAGTACATGGCCGAGTTTGCCCGTAACGCCATAGCCGCTGGGGTGCAGTTTGTCGGCGGCTGCTGCGGCACTACTCCCAACCACATTCGCGCCATGCGCTCGGCCATGCGCGCCATCGATGCGCAGGCCCGCGTCCAGGTCACGGGAGCGGCTCCGCCCCTGAGCACCGAAACCCCTCCCGCCCCCCTGGGCGAGCGCTCCCGCATCGGCTCTCTGATTGCGAACGGCAGCTTCGTCTCCCTGGTCGAGATTGTCCCCCCTCGTGGCATCTCCTGCGCCAATGAGATCGAGGGAGCCCGGCAGCTTGCGCAATTGGGCGTCCACGCCATCAACGTGCCCGACTCGCCGCGAGCCTCGGCCCGCATGAGCGCCCAGAGCCTGTGCATCCAGATTCAGCAGCAAACCGGCATTGAGACGATTCTCCATTACACCTGCCGCGACCGTAATCTTCTCTCCATCCAGTCCGACCTGCTGGGCGCTTCTTCCATTGGCCTGCACAACATCCTCTGCCTCACTGGAGACCCGCCCAAGCTGGGCAATTATCCCGACGCCACTGCTGTCTTCGATGTGGACTCCATCGGCCTGGTCAACATCGTGCACCGGCTGAACCACGGCCTCGACATCGGCGCCAACGCCATCGGCGCCAGCACGAATTTCACTATCGGCGTGGCCGCCAATCCTGGCGTCCCCGACATCGAGCAGGAGCTGCGCCGCTTCTTCTACAAAGTTGAGGCAGGCGCGGAATACGCCATTACCCAGCCGGTCTTTGACCTGCGGCTTTTGGAGAGCTTTCTCAAGCGCATCGAGGGCCATCGCATTCCCGTCATTGCCGGCATCTGGCCCCTCACCAGCCTGCGCAACGCGGAGTTCATGAAGAACGACCTGCGCGTCTCCATGCCCGATGAAATCATGCAGCGCATGGCCCGGAGCGGCTCGTCCGACGCCGCCCGCCAGGAGGGAATTCGCATCGCCCAGGAGATGCTGACAGCCGTGCGTCCCATGGTCCAGGGAGTGCAGGTCAGCGCTCCCTTCGGCCGCTACGCTGCCGCCGCCGAGGTCATCGTCAGCGTGCTGCCCAAACCTGTTTCGGAGTAATCGCCATGCCCAAGTTCGAAGACTCGCTTAAGAAGCTCGAATCCATCGTCGATCAACTGGAAAAGGGCGACCTGGCCCTGGAGGAGTCGCTCAAGCTCTTCGAGGAGGGAGTGAGTCTCTCCGCCGCCTGCAAGGCCGAGCTTGACGCCGCCGAGGGCAAGGTCCAAATGCTGGTCAAGCAGCGCGACGGCTCGCTCAAGCCGGAGCCCTTCCTGACCGAAAAGCCTTAAGTAAACCAGCGAACTGCAGATCGCGATCAGCGGCTCGAATTACCGTGCCTCGCGGTGTTTTCTTCAGAAATCAGCCTCCTCGCCCGCTTTAATTCAATATTTTCTAATGCATTGCCTTAGGCATAGGTCCGTCGAGTGCCTCGTTTCAGTACAGTCCTAATCTCTGGACGCAGCAGAGGTGCGCCGTCCTGCTGCCAGGAGCGCCCATTGCCCCAAAAACCGCAGCTTTGTGTCGCTTACGCTGAGAGCTTTCGTTGCATCAGCTCGGCTTGCGAGGACACTTGCTGTCAGGGCTGGGCTGTGCCTATCGACCAGGCGGCCTATGAAATGTACCAGAAACTCCCTGCCAACCCGTTACGCACGCTGATCGACGCCAGCATTCTGCGCGTGCTGGAGGGCGCAAAGCCAGCCTGTTTTGCCAAAATCCGGATGAACAGCGCAAACCGGTGCCCGCTGCTCACCCCAAACCTCCTCTGCCGCATCCAGGCGGAGCTGGGCGAGGAGTTTCTATCCCACTCTTGCGCCACCTACCCGCGCATCATTCATTCAATTGGAGGCATCCAGGAGATTGCGCTCACGCTCTCATGTCCGGAGGCCGCGCGGCTGGTTCTTCTTACGCCGGATTTGCATGCGCGGGAGCCCTTAGAGTCTGCCGCACAGTTCGATGATTCGGTCAACGCAGCGCCCGCTACTATGGGCTCTCCCTTGCTGTTTTCCTGGTTTTGGCCCATTCGGCGGGTAGTGTTGGCGCTCATCGGCAATCGCGCCTACCCGCTCTGGCAACGGCTGTTTCTGCTGGGCGTCTTTTGCCGCCGGCTGGACTCGATCAGCAGAGGCGAGTTGGCGCGGAGCGTTCCCGGGTTTCTCGGCGATTTTCAAGCAGCAGTCACCTCTGGAGCTCTGTTGACCGCCATGGAGGCTCTGCCGCTGGACTGCGCGGCACAATTGGAAGTGGTGCTGCGGCTGGCGGGGATGCTGCTGCACCGCTCCAACGTCAGGCCGCGGTTTGTAGAGTGTATGCAGGCTTTTACCGCTGGCATCGGCAACGGCCCAGGCGTGACCCTGGAGAGCATTGCTGGTCGCTATGCACAGGCGCACGACCGTTTTTTTGAGCCGTTCTTTGCACGCCACCCGCATATTCTGGAGAACTACCTGGCCAACGCCATCCTGCGCTGCCGCTTTCCGTTTGGGCGTGAAGGCGTGCAAGCGGATGAGCCGCTCTCTATGGCGCGAGAATACGCTTTGCTGACGGCCCAGTTTGCGTTGCTGAAGGGATTCCTGATTGGCGTGGCCGGCTTCCATCGCGAATCGTTTTCCGCTGAGCACGTGGTCTACACCGTGCAGGCCACCAGCAAGCACTTTGAGCATCATCCGGAGTTTCTTGACCTGGCATATCAACTGCTGAAGGAAAGCCGGATGGACGGCGCGCGAGGGCTGGCGATCCTGCTCAGAAACGCGGAACCGAAACCACTGAAGCCGACACCGCCGGAGATACACGCGCCGGGACCACAAGTGCAATATGCACACACCCCGTCCGCTGCCACCTAGTACTACAGTTGTAGATCGGTAATTCCGGAGGGAGCAGGAGGCTTCAGCCTCTTGAAAATGGGCACATTCGAATGGCCTTCAGGCCCGGGCATTTGCCGATTTCCGAGATATTGGAGCAAGTACAACTATACAAAGACGATGATAGGCATAGCTCGCTTATACCTACTCAATCTACCGAGTCCGATAGATTTGGAACCCGTGATTCGCGTATCCGGGACTGGTGACTTTCACCAGGAGCAACAGAATCGCAATAATCCAAATCGCAATTGGCGGTTCAAGAACGATCTGCATAAGTGTGCGCCGCCCCGCAGTCTTCTGCCGGTTGAACTGAGAGGAGCTAAGGCAGGCACACGCGCCGGCCCCGATTGCGAGAAATGAGAACTGACCAAGATTCCAGGGGGGTGAGCGGGCACGAACAAATTCCGATACACCAGAATAGGACAAATAGGAAGTACACCTCGGCGCCCAGCGCTCCCCATCGAACGAGTTCCCTCATGAAAGGCTTCATCCCTGGCCGTCCGTTGTGCTTTTTTTGGTATCCGGCGCCAGCCCCTTGCGCGAACCTCTAGCCAGCCGCGCTAGCACTGCAATCTCTCTCAGAACCTGGCTGAGCGGCCGCGCCGGCGTGCCCCACAGCACGGTTCCCGGCTTCACGCCCATTCCCTCGTTGGTGATGGTCTTGCCGCTCAGCACGCCGGCCTGGCCGCCCAGAATCACTCCGGGGCCGATGTGCGCGTGGTCGCCGATGCCCACCTGCCCTGCAATCACCGCGCCGTTGCCCACCGTGCACGAGCCGCTGATGCCCACCCCCGCCACCAGGATCACGTCCTCGCCGATCTCGCAGTTGTGCCCCACGTGCACCAGGTTGTCGATCTTCGTTCCCCGGCCGATCTTTGTCTCCTTCAGCGCGCCGCGATCGATGGTCGTGTTGGCGCCTATCTCCACGTCGTCTTCGATCAGCAGCGTCCCTTGCTGCGGAAATTGCGTGTAAGCTCCGCTCTTTTCGTCGCGCACATAGCCAAAGCCGTCCGCACCCAGCACCACTCCCGCATGAACGATGACGCGATTGCGCAGCGTAGTCCCGGGATAGAGCACCGCGCGTGGATAGATGCGGCAGTGTTCGCCAATGCACACACCCTCGCCGATAACCGCTCCGGCTTCAATGCGTGTTCCAGCGCCGATGCGGGCGTTCTCGCCCACTACCGCGCAGGGACCGATGCTCACGCCTTCGCCCAGCTTCACATTTGCGCCAACGACCGCCGTAGGATGTACTCCTGTTGCCGGCAGCGCAGGCTTGAGAAGCCCAGCCGCCCGCGCAAACCACAGCCGTGGCTGCTCGGCCTCCACAGCACACTTGCCCTGCGGATAATCTTTAGCGCATCCAGCCTTCAACACAACCACGCCCGCCTTACTTGCCAGCGCTTTGGCAGCCGACGCCGAATCCTCGGCAAAGACCAGCTCCGCTTCTCCGGCCAGTTCAACGGAGTTCACGCAGTTGACCAACCTCTCCCGGTCTCCTGCAACCAGCTTGCCGCCCAATGCTTCAATCAGTGCACTCAGCTTCATCCGTCTCTCCTCAGTAGATCCCCGCCTCGCCCGCAGGCCGCGTCTTCCAGCGGCGATGAATCCATAGCCACTGGTCAGGATAGCGCCGAATCCACGTCTCGATGGCGCTGGTGCACTGCTGCGTGGCAGCCACGATGTCTGCCTCCTCGTCCGTGCTTCTCTCGAAGGCCAGTTGCGGGCCGAAGTGCAGCACGTAGCGCCGCTCCGCCTCCTCCCACACCATGAACCCCGGCAAAACCGCTGCCCCTGTCTTCAGCGCCACGCGCGCCACTCCCGAGGCCGCACAAGCCTGTTTGCCGAAAAAATTCACAAAGACCCCCTGCGGCGGGGTCATATTGGTATCCATCAATATGGCCACCGTCTCGCCCTTGCGCATGGCGGTCAGCAGCCCGCGCGCAAAATCATTTTTGTTGAGCATGCGATTGCCGTGCCGGCAGCGGTTGGCATTGACGAACTCGTCGAGGAGCCGGTTGTCCAGGGGACGAATGACCACGCTCATGGTATGGCCCATCAGTGAGTGGTAAAAGCCTGACATCTCCCATGCTCCCAGGTGCCCGGTGACGATCAGCACGCCTTTACCGCGCGCCTTCGCCGCCAGGTAGTGATCCAGCCCCTCGGTGCGTATCCAGCCCTGGGTGTTTTCACGGGTGTAACGGGTCATGCGGCAGAACTCGATCAGTTGCCGCCCCAACGAGCGATAGACCCCTCGCAGAATGGCCTTGCGCTCCCGTGCGGAGAGCTCCGGAAAAGCCAGTTCCAGGTTGCGCTGGCCCACGCGGCGCAGGCGGCCGTGCAGCCTGTACACGCTCCACGCCAGCACGCCCGCCACGCAGCGCGCAAGGCCGCGCGGCAGCCATCCCAGGGGGCGCGCCACCGCCAGCACCAGCCAGAACTCGAGCTTTTCTCGCATAAAGGTAAAGTTTAGTCCCCCGGAGCCGTTTCCACCGCGCAATACAAAGAAGGGGCAGCCCGTTGCCGGACAGCCCCTCTCCTTCACGCTGTTTTGTAGTTACTGGTTTTGCTTCGCGGCAACAAAATAATGCGCAACGGTACTGACAAACTCCACAGCGTCCGGGGGTACATCAACTTTGCCTTTGAGAATGAAATCGAAGTCGTAATCCTTGCCATAGTAGAGCTCAGTGTCTTCTTTGTTCTGGCTCACGACAGTGCCGTCCAGGTCGATGCCCGCAAAGATCCCCTTGTTGCGCGAGTAGCTGAGCAGCTCGGCGCTCATCTTCCAGTCCGTGGAGGCCTGTCCGGCGCGGCCCACCGGGCCGGCTGCTGCTGAGGCGTCTCCACCAATCTTGAACTTGCTCTTCAGCAGATCCTGCATGCCGCGATCATTCATCGCCACCAGCACCAGGTCCGTGGCCTGGCCGCCGATTTGAAAACCAAACGATCCTCCGGCCATGCGAATAAACACCGGAGCGCTCCAGCCATGGCCTGTGCGGCAGGTAACCACGCCCTGGCCATACTGTCCGCCGAAGACAAAGGCCCCCTTCATCATTCCCGGCACCACGGCAATGCAGGTCGCATGTTGAAGGATATTCATTGGGATGCTTTTATCCTTGGCCGCCATGATCTGGTCCAGAACCGTCTTGGCTGCGTCGATGCGCTCCTGCAAGTTCTCCCGCGTGGAGCCCGCAAAGGCAGCCGATGTAATCATGAAACTGAGGCAGATCAACGCAAGTGTCTTTTTCATATCCTGTTCCTTTCAACTCCGCAAATTATCGCGGTGGGGGTTGTCGAGTGGTCCATGTAGGTCGTTAAGGATGCCGGCCGTCCTCGCCAGGGCATCCCCACACAGGCTACAACATGGCAGCCGGAATGCGCATCCTGCGTTCTGCTTCTCATCCTCACAACAAGGCCGGAGCAGCCGCTCCGGCCTTGTTGTTGCTGGATAGTTTAAAGGGGAAGCACAGAACTCGCGCTACTTCAAGGTGAGGCTTTCTGCAAACCCTGGTAAAAAAGGAGTTCCCAAACTGCAGGTAAAATCATGCCGCCCAGGAACTCCAATCCCCAGATCTGCGTCATTTCTGTTAATAAGTCTGTGGAAAATTCTTTGTGGCGAATGGTCAATATTGCTCAGAAATGTAAATATATATTATCTCTCAATATTTCAACAAGATCGAATGATACCCAGCAGCCTTTTTACACATTCCTTAACTGAAGCTGCATCACTCGTCCAGATTTCAGTGGAATAGAAGACTATGTGTGGGTGTGTAAGAGGGCTAATTTACGACAAACAGCCTATTTCAAAGCAATCCAGAAAAAGAGGAGTTCCCCCAGCCTCATGTAAAAACATGCAGCCGGGAGAACTCCTTTCCCCAGATCTGCGTTGTTTCTGTTAATAAGTCTGTGGAAAATGGCGCTTTATTGCATGGTCAAATTTGCTCAGCCCATAGGGTACGAAACGAGTATAGAGAAAAGTAACCTAATTCAATTACGGATTCTGCCGGCTACTCGCTATGGCCGCCCTTCTGGCCGTGTTCCTCCCGGCTGCGCGTCCTGGTCTCGGTAGGCTCCAGCAGCGCGGGATTCGATGCGCCCATGAGCAGGCCAATCCGGTTGTCTGCGCCCGTTTTGCGCAGCAGGCGCCCTACATGGGCCTGAACGGTGCTCTCCTCAATCCCCAGTCGGCGTGCGATCTCGTGATTTGGACAAGCCGTAAGAATCAGCTCCAGCACTTGGCGTTCGCGGTCTGTCAAATGAGGATGGGGAGTAACCGAGCTGGTATCAGAGGCCGACAGCAGTTTGTCGATCAGTTGCGAGAGCAGCCGCCTCGGTGCCCAGATGGAGCCGCTGATGACCTCTTCTATGGCCTTGCGCGCTGTCTGCTGGACGGCATTCAGATCCAGGTAAGCGCGAACTCCGGCCAGAATCAAGCCAATAATCAGCTTGTCGTCTCCCTCCGGACCGATGACGATCAACCGCATATCGGGACGCCGGCGTCGTATTACCTCAACGGTTTCCAATCTATGGGGAAAAGCATTCAAGTCTACGACCAGGTACATCAGCGTGGGATCGGACAACAGCTCCTCGAAATCCCCGAATACCGGGGATAACCGGGCAGCACCTTCGTCTGGCTTGTCTTCGAAGATCCCTATGAACCCCTCCATGCGAAGCGGCTCATCGGTGAGCAAGCCTACACGAATGGGTATATCGTTGCGAATTGAAGACATTGAACCCCCTCGTCAGTTCAACGCAGGAGGATCGGGGAAAGGCGAGATGCAGAGAAACCCTATTCATCGCCAGTCATTCACTCCACCCCTGAGAATCAGCCAACCGGTTACTTCTCCAGACCCTTACAGCTTGGGAAGCACTATCCCCTGTTGTTTCTGATACTTACCATTGCAGCCTGAATTGCTGACCTGGCAAGGCTCATTGGAGTGGAAAATCAAAATCTGGCACATCCCTGGGAATACCGAAGTACTCAATTGACCGTGCCAATGCAAAAAGAATTGGGCAGCGCAATCACCAAATCGGCCTCGACGTCCACAAACAAACGCTCGTCAAAGGCTTTGGGGGCGATGATGGCGCTGTTCACACTGATGAAAAACTTGAATTAGTTGCTGGTGCGCAGATCATTCCCGCATGAGGATAGCCCGTAGGAGATGACGCCGCTGGCTACCTGCTTCTCGTTGAAGGGCTCCATCATCCGGTGCTTCAGGGCCTGTTCCCTGATCCAACGGTCGTTCTGAATCGACATGCCCCTCTGTCTCAACTCTGGCTCCGTACTGGTTTAAATTCAACTCAGTTCGGACAGATTTAAGATTATATTACGAATTCTGCATACGGATTCAATAAATAAACTCAATCCAGACCAAATAATGTCAATAATCAGGCTGTCAGACACCCTTCAGCGGGCTTTTCCGGTGAAAAATGATGCTTGAGGAGTTTTTTATCGTCCCCAGTATTCCACAACCGCTCTGAATCCTGTAGCATCACCCCCGTGGTTCGTAGTACAGTCTATTCAGTTGCGCCAGTGAGGTACCCCATTGATTAAGCAGGACATCGTCCATCATGTGATCGAGCGTACGGGCCTGCCCCGCACCAAGGCGGAGGCTGCCGTGGATACGGTTTTCGAGGGCCTCAAGCAGGCTTTGACTGCCGGCGAGCGTATTGAACTGCGCGGCTTTGGCGTCTTCAGCGTGCGCGCCCGCAAAACCGGCATCGGCCGCAATCCCCGCACCGGCACCGAGGTCAGCATCACCCCCGGAAAGGCTGTGCGCTTCAAACCCGGCAAGGAACTGCACGCGCTGGAAGTCGGCACACCGGCCAAGTAAGTGCTGTATAGCAGGGTTAGCGGAGCTAGCGAAGTTCGCCCTTCAGGACTCCAACTTGTCCGATAGTCGCAGCATGTTCGCGGCTCTGCTAACACCGCTAGCGCCGCTAACAATGCTAACTCCGCTGTCTTTTGCGCCTCACATCAGACGTAGCGCATCCACGTCCACAATCAGATTTCTGCGTGGAATCTGGGCGGCATCAGCGTGCGCCAGCATACCGCGTAGCGCCGCGTTCAGCGCCTTTCGCGAGCCGGCCTTCAAAATCATGTGAAAGCGGTAGGCGTTCTTGATACGGGCGATGGGCGCGGTGCAGGGGCCCAGCACCCGCACCCCCTCCAGCGACGCAGCCTGAAACCACTTGCCCAGCATCGCCGACCAGCCCACGGCTTCTTCCAGCTTGGGCGACTGCACCAGCACATTCGCCAGCACGCTAAATGGCGGGTAATGCATCCAGCGCCGGTATTTCAGCTCGCGCTCCACAAAAGCTGTGTAATCGTGCTTGCTTGCGGCCAGAATCGCGTAGTGGTCCGGATAATAGGTCTGCACCACCACCCGCCCCGGTAGATTTCCGCGCCCCGCCCGCCCCGATACCTGCGTCATCAACTGAAAAACCCGCTCGGCAGCCCTGAAGTCGGGCATCGACAGCGAGTGGTCGCAGCCCACCACCCCCACCAGCGTGACGCCGTGCACGTCGTGCCCCTTGGCGATCATCTGCGTGCCCACCAGCAGATTGATCTCGCCGGAATGCAACCGCGCCAGCAGCCGTTCCAAATCAGCCCGCCCGCGCACCGTGTCTCGGTCCATGCGGCCAATCCGCGCAGTGGGAAAAATCTCCCCCAGCCGGGCTTCTCCTTGTTCCGATCCCGCGCCCAGGTAATAGAGGTGCTCGCTGTCGCACTTGGGGCAGCGCGCAGGCACCGTTCGCTTGAATCCGCAGTAGTGGCACTCCAGCCGCTGCCCTTCGCGGGCCAAACCTCCGTCTTCAGCCGGTGCCTTGTGGTGGGTTAAGGAGATGGCGCAATTCTGGCACTCCAGCTTTTCGCCGCAGGCCCGGCAGATCACCACAAACGAGTAGCCGCGCCTGTTCAGCAGAATCAGCGCCTGCTCGCCCCTGTCCAGCGCCGCCTGCGTCTCGGCCACCAGCGCGCGCGAAAAAAGCTGCTCCTGGCCCGTCTCCTGAAACTCGCGCCGCATGTCGATCACTTCCACCGCGGGTAGTGGGCGATTCATCACGCGGTCGTTCAACTCGATCCGCACGTACTTGCCCGTGGCCGAGTTCTGCCAGCTCTCCAGCGACGGCGTCGCCGAGCCCATCGCCACCACCGCCCCTTCGATCTTGGCCCTCATCACCGCCACGTCGCGGGCGTTATAGCGCGGCGTCTCCTCCTGCTTGTAGCTCTGGTCGTGCTCCTCGTCCACCAGAATCAGTCCCAGCCGCGGCGCGGGCGCAAAGATCGCCGAACGCGTGCCCACCACAATCGGGGCCTCGCCCCGCCGGATGCGCCGCCACTGCTCGCTGCGCTCCTCGGGCGTGAGCGCCGAATGCAGCAGCGCCACCTTCTGCCCGAAGGCTGCGTCCAGCAATCCCACCATCTGCGGCGTCAACCCAATCTCCGGAACCAGCAAAATCGACGACAATCCCCGGTCCAGCGCCCTCTGCATCGCCGCCAGATACACCGCCGTTTTTCCTGAACCTGTGACTCCGTGAAGTAAAAAGGCATGGAATGCCCCCAGCGCCGTCGCCAGGCTCGCCAGCGCCTCCATCTGTGGCTCGTTGAGGTGCAGCGGCCCCGGCTGGCTCTGCACTCCGCCCAGCCGAAAGACCGCAGGCCGCTCATCGATGCGCACCAACCCCCGCCGCACCAGCGTTTGCAGCGTTGACGAAGGCAGATCCTTCCGCCGTAACTCGGCCAGCGGCATCTCCCCGTCGCAGGCCGCCAGCTCCGCCAGAATCGCTTGCTGCTTCGCCGTCAGCGCCGGCAGCCGCGCCTCGGGAATCAGCACTGCAAACCGCTCCATCCGCCGCGCATCGCGTTCCGCAGCCGCCGTCTCCCGTGCAATCCACTTCTTGCGCGTCAGCCCGGCCAGCACCGGCAGCGTCGCCGCCGTAGCCGTGCGCAAGGTGGAAACCTTCACCGGCTCGCCCGACGCCAGCCGCTCGAGCACCCTCCGCTCCAAATCCTGCTCCTCGGCCGATAGCTTCCCCTTCCGCTTCGAGCCACGTTTGTGCAAGGGTATTGGTGCCCCAGGTCCCGCTTTTGGGACCTGGGAATCTGCAAGTTTACTCGCTTCCGTGAAGTGTACGGGCTTCAGCCCGTACATCAACTCTTCCGTTTCACCAGGGGCTTTAGCCCCTGAGAAAAGCTCTTCTGAAGATTGCTCTGGGACCAGCGCCGAATCCCCCTCCACACTCTTCGCCAGCACATCCCGCCCCAAATCCGTAATCTGGTAATAAACCGTTCGCCGCACCTCGGCCATAAGCGGCAACATCCCCCGCAGCACCTCACCCAGCGGCGCCAGATAGTACTGCGCCATCCACTCGCCCAGCGCCAGCAGGCTGTCGCTCAGCAGCGGCTCCTCGTCCAGCACGGCTTCCAGAAACCGCATCTCCAACTCCGCCGGAGCCGTGGCATTCAGCCCGGTCACAACCCCAATCAGTTTTTCCTTGCGAAAGGGGACGATCACCCGCGCCCCCCTCTGCGGCAGTTGCCCCTCGCGCACCGCGTAGGTAAACAAGCGGTCCAGCGGCACCGGCAACGCGACTTCGCAGTAGGCAGGCATGGCATCAGTTTAGGGGTTGCGGCCGCGCTTCACCGGGCGCCTGTGAAAATCGCCCCAATTCCCCAGTTGCAATCCCGTCCGCAGGTCGTACAATTCCTGCAAATGGCAACCTCAGGCTCCACTCCCGCCGCCGCCACTCCCGCCGCCACCGCCGCACCCGCCGTTCCCGCCGCCGTCACCGCCGCCCCCACCGCTCCCACCCCCATCGTTTCGCCCAACCCCACCCGCCCCGTCACGCTGGCCATCGACATTGGCGGCTCTGGGCTCAAGGCCATGCTGCTCGATGCCGCCGGCAACTCCGTCAGCCAGCGGCTGCGCATCGTCACGCCGGCCGTGCCCACGCCCGAGGTTGTACTCACCGCCCTCGATGAATTCCGCACGCCCTTTCCGGACTTCGACCGCGTCTCCGTCGGCTTTCCCGGCATCGTCAAGCGCGGCGTCACCATTCTCTCCGTCAACCTCCATCCCGACTGGTGCAACTTCCCCCTCCAGGACAAGCTCGCCGAGCGCTGGAGCAAGCCTGTCCGCGTGGGCAACGACGCCGATATCGCCGGCTACGGAGTCATCCAGGGCCGGGGCGTCGAGCTGGTACTCACCCTGGGCACCGGCCTGGGCAGCGCCCTCTTTACCGATGGCCACCTCGTTCCCGGCCTGGAGCTGAGCCTCCATCCCTGGCGCAAGAAAGGCATGAACTACGAGGACTCCCTCGGCCGCCGCGGCCTCGACAAGTACGGCAAGGCACGCTGGAACGACTTCCTCGAAGCCGCCATCAAGCAGACCGAGATGCTTTTCAACTGGGACCACCTCTACCTGGGCGGCGGCAACACCAAGAAGATCACCTTCAAGCTCCCCAAAAACGTCACCATCGTCTCCAACGAAAGCGGCCTCCTCGGCGGCGTCTTCCTGTGGAAGGATCAGGGGTGAGATGCGGGCGTATAGATGCACTCCTGCGCGACATTCGCGGTGATGTAGCTCTTGAACTGGCTATAAGGGCAATCAAAGCGCCCGCCGCAGGCCGGAATCGCCAGGGGAATGCGCTGCGGTGGAAATTCGAGCGTCAGGATGGTATTGTTCCGCATCTGGTCCAGCGAAGCAATCACGTAGTAAAGCCTCACGATCAGATCTCCGCTCTGGTTCTCTTTGCGCAACTCGAAGACCAGCGCCCCGGCCGGGCCGGGATCGTTGGGCGCAAAACCCTCCGCCTTCCAGGTCACGCCCCCCAGGAATCCGGCAATCGCGGAGATATTTTCGTCGTGCGCCACAAACAGTGTGAATGTGCTTCCAACCGGCGCCAGCATATCGGGATTCCTCACGCCGCTTAGCGTCTGATCCATCGTTCCCACCGTTTGCCACATCAGGTTCGTCGAGCCTACCTGCGCAAAGGAAGGGAGTTGGCTGGTCAGGTCCACCATGTTCAACACATGCAGCTTGGTCAGGTCCTGCAACTCACCCGGCGGAATCGCTCCCCAGCCCACACACTGAGCACCCGGAGTCGTCGAGCAGCCTGTCGACGGCATCCCCTGGCCGTATTGAAGCTCGTAGCTCTCCGAGAGCGTGTCGGCAACGTCGAAAAGGCTTCCGCTCGCAAACGACACCACCCCAGTCGTATTTACCGTGGTCGGAAGATCCAGCAAGGTACACGGGTTTGCCGTTGGGGTACAGGCCGTCGGCTTGCAGCATTGAGTGACCGTTTGCAGCATCTGTAGCTGCGGCGAGTAAGTATTGATCAGTGAGGCGACGTTGCCTGCTCCGCCTATCCTAGCATTGAACGCGGCCAGATCTTGCGTCGTGTTGATGGCGCAATTTGCGATTCCGGCTCGCGCTGTTTGGATATAAGGATCAATCGCCGTGATCAACGGGCTATATTGCACCACCTGAATCCCGCAGTCGGGCAATGCCTCGGTCTGGAACATTCCGTTCACATAACCCTGCGCTGTGACCAGCGTCCGTTGTAAGGTATCCGCATAGACGTAGACCGTCCCCGCCGCCGGGCAACTCCCTTTCGCGGGCAGAATTCCCTGGGCGGCGTAGAAATCGCGATACCACGCTCCCAGCAGAGCCGCATTCTGCTGGCCTACGGTGGAGAGATTGCCGGCCGTATCCGCCGGATAGGGCCACAGTGGAAAACCCTCCGGCTGCTGGGTAAACAGATTCATTTTTGCTTGAGTATCGGTCGGTGAACGAATCCCATGCCGGCTGATCACGACGACGGAGAGCAACTGTGAGCCGCTGCCATTTCCGCCACCGTTTTGATAAGAAGAGATGCAGCCTGTCAGCATCATGAAAATACTGCAACAAGCGATCAAATAGAATCGCTTGATGGAAATACGTTTCATAGATAACTCCCCTGGAACCTCTGCGCAAGCAGGTTGCGTGTCGGCCCCCCACCGGCTATGCGGCCAGTTGAGGGTGAACTGCTAACGGAAAGCAGATTTCCCGCTCTGCATGCTCTCTTGAATTGAATCTCTCGGCTGTAGAGTACAACTGATAGGTAGTGCTGCAGGTGGCGCATTGTCAGTTGGCCTATCTTTCCTCAGGCGTAAGTTCCAAAACGGGGAACTCCCAAATTCGTAATTTTTGTCCTCAGCATTTCGCGGGACAACTCGCCCCAGTTTGCCCAATGGCGCAATCATGGATATCCCATCCTTGCCGCTCTGCCGAAGGCCGTGGCCCCACCGCAGGTGGCTTGCAGATAATTACATTCCGTTGTCGCACAATGATTCTCAGAAGTCTTCCTTCAAATCATTGTCCTGGCACGTCCTCTTCGCTGGGTGCCCCAGGTCTCTCGCATTTGGGGACCTGGGAAACCGCGCTTTTCAACCGGAAGATGCCGGTAGTGGCCGAAACCTCACGTAACTCCTTTGCCAGGAATATTTTGCAGGGAACTTCATTGTTTTCTATATTTTGCAGCGCAACCCTCCTTGTAACCTCAAGAAAACAAGGATTTTGCGCCCAAAGTATGGGTGGGGGTACCCGAAGACTTATTATCTGGATCAAGCAGAATCCAGCCGCTTATCTTTGGAATCACATTTATGGGAGTATCTATGGCGGAAAACAAGACCAAGCAGACTGCCGTAAGCGTATCGGCGTATCTCGGCAAGCTCGATGATACCAAGCGCGCTGACGCCCAGGCGCTGGTCAAGCTAATGCAAAGCGCCACGGGCGAAGAGCCGAAGATGTGGGGGCCGTCAATCGTCGGCTTCGGCAGTTATCACTACACCTACGACAGCGGGCGCGAAGGCGATATGCCGCTCGTCGGTTTCTCGCCGCGCAAGCCGGCAACGGTGCTCTACGGCATGAGAGGCGCCGGCAACGCCGAGGCGCTGCTGGCCCGGCTCGGCAAGCACACCACGGGCAAGGGCTGCGTCTACATCAAAAAGCTCTCCGATGTTGACCTGAAGGTGCTGAAGGAGCTGATCGTCAAATCCGTCGCCGCTTCGCGCAAGAAGAAAGCAAGCTAAAGAAGCCATTCCATTCTTTGGAACCGCAAAGTCGCCAGCTCGCGCTTCTCAGCCCTTTGTCGGCAACTTGAGTCCCAACTCTTTCATGGCAATCTGCAAATCGGCCCAGGCTTCCTTCTTCTGGCGGGGATCGCGCAGCAAATAAGCCGGATGGTAGGTGACGATGAGTTTGGTTCCGCGCACCGCGTGAACCCGCCCGCGCAGCCCGGCCAACGGTTGCCGCGTGCCTAAGAGCCAAGTGGCCGCGGTTGCTCCCAGAGCGACCAGCACCTCCGGACGCACCACGTCGATCTGGCGGAAGAGAAACGGCGAGCACGTCGCTCCCTCTTCCGGCTCGGGAACGCGGTTATTCGGCGGGCGGCACTTGACCACGTTGGCGATGTACACCTCTTCGCGCTTTAGTCCCATCGCCGCGATCATGTTGTTCAATAGTTGCCCCGCCTTGCCCACAAACGGCAGGCCCTGCGCGTCCTCGTCGGCGCCCGGGCCTTCGCCTACGAACATCAGCCGCGCCGCCGGCGATCCGTCACCGAAGACCAGTTTGTTCCGGCCCTTGTGCAGCGCGCAGCGAGTGCACTCTCCAAGTTCTTCGCGGATGAGTTGCATGGCGGCTGCGCGCTCGGCCGCCGGAACGGCATCAGCAATTGCGGGAGCAACTGGAAACGATGACTTGCGAGGCGGAATGGTCGGCTCCTCCAGATGGAAAAGCTGCGGTGCGGGTTCTGGTTTGGATTGGTCCTGTTCGGCGTTGATCCGCGCCAGTAATTCCGGATCCACAGGACGGCGATAGAACTCGGTGAGGCCAAGATCGCGGTAGAAGCGGACGCGGTCCAGCAGTGCCTGGCGGGTTGCGGAATCGAGCAATTGCGCCAACGTCTTTACTCCACAGTCAGATGCCGGAGTCAGCCATCCGCAGCTTCACTCCGCGCAAATGATGGATGAGGCGGGAATAGCTAGCCGGCCAGGATGGGAATGCCAGGACCTTCAATCGTCGGCTTAACCACCGGCACGTCAGCTTTGACATAGGCGATCTTGCCCGCATTGATCTCGTCCTGGGCGATGCGGCAAGGCTTGGTGGATTGGGTCGGGACCAGTGCGCGGGAGCCGCTTTGTATCTGGCGGGCGCGGCGGGCGGCCACCATCACCTTGCGGTAATTCGAGTCGAAGCCGGTTTCAATCGTCATCGGAGACCTCCTCAAAGTTTAATTGCCGCTGGCCTGTGGGATGCAGAATCCCGAAGGCCTCGAGCACGGGCTTCAGCCGCTCCCCGGAGTTGATCTGCAGGCAGCCGGCGGCCACCTCCAGCACTCGGTGTGAACGGAACGCAATCGGCTCGGCGTTGCGATAGAACCGTTCGGCTTGCACAATGGCTTCCAGTTGCGCCACCGCCCGGTCCAGAATGTCATTGACCAAAATATAGCCGTATTCGCGATAATTCTCAATCTCCCGTTTGGCCGCCTCCAGCCGGCGGTAGACTTCTGCCTCGTCCACCACGCCCTCTGCGCGGCTGCGATTGCGCAGTCGAGTGCGCAGTACCTGGGGGTTGGGTGGCAATACAAAGATGCTGACCGCCTCGGGCATGGCGGTGCGCACCTGCGCCGCGCCCTGCACGTCGATGTCTAGCAGCAGGTCGTGGCTCTCACGGCGCGCCTGCTCCAGCGACGAGCGCGGCGTTCCGTAGAGGTCTTTGCCGAAGACCTCGGCGTGTTCCAGGAACTGGCCCTCTGCCACCATCCGCTCAAACTCCTCGCGGCTGGTAAAGTGGTATTCGCGTCCGTCCTGCTCCGAGCCGCGCGGCGGGCGTGTGGTCCAGGAGACGGAGAAATCGATTCCCGTCAACTGCTTGCGCACCTCGTTCACCAGCGTGCTCTTGCCCGAGCCCGAGGGCGCCGAAATGATGAAGAGAATTCCTGCCACGGTGCGATTTTCCTTTGTGCGCCTTTGTTGAAGTGTACGCCCTGACGGTCTGGTTATTCCACGTTCTGAATCTGTTCGCGGGCTTTTTCAATCTCCGACTTCATGGCCAGTCCCAGTTCTGTGATGCGTGTTCCCTTCCCTCCCGCGCCGCCGGTCTTGGAAAGCATGGTGTTGGCCTCGCGGTTCATCTCCTGGAGCAGGAAGTCGAGTTTCTTGCCCACTTCGCCGCTCGCCGCCAATAGCTCGCGGAAGTGGCTGATGTGCGTCGTCATGCGCTCCAGCTCTTCGGCAATATCGCTGCGCTCCACCAGCACGGCAACCTCCTCCAGCAGTCGCTGGCGATTGAACTCCGGGCCGGTTGCCGCCAGCAACCGCTCGGTAAGCCGGGCTTGGTAACGCTCCTCGACCTCCGGACGTAACGCCGCCACGCCCTCGACAGCCTCGGCCAGCCGGTTCAGCGTTCCGCGCAGAATCGCTTCCAGCGCCTCGCCCTCGCGCGCCCGCATCGTCTTCAACTGTTCCAGCAGCGACCCGATTTCGCGCAGCACGCTTTCGGTCAGCGCGGTCTGCTCCTCGTCGCCGTTTGAGCTTTTGTCGCTTTGCAATGCCCCGGGCAAGCGCAGAACAGCGTTCAGGTCCGGCTGTTGGCCGGTAAGCCCATGCTCCTCGCGCGCTTCGGCAAAAGCGGCCAGGTAGCTGTTCACAAGCTCCCGGTTGTATCCGGCCGCTTGCTGGCTGCCTCGGTCAATGGAGAGGGTCAGATCCACGTGGCCGCGAATCAGGTTGTCCTTGATTACCTTGCGCAGCTCCATCTCCAGCGCATCTAACCCTGAAGGCAAACGCAACTGCACATCGAGGAAGCGATGGTTTACGCTCTTAATGCTAAGCGTGTAGCTGAGCTGATCATTAACGCGAACCTGAGCCCGCGCAAACCCGGTCATCGAATAAATCGGCATCTTACTCTTTCCCGTTCCCGTTGCCGTTATTATCCGGCACATCCATGAATTGCAGTTGATAGAGCCGCTGATAGGTGCTGGATGCAGTCAGCAGCTCGTCATGGGATCCGATAGCGGTGATGCGCCCGTCTTCCAGCACCGCGATGCGATTGGCGCGGCGAATCGTTCCCAGCCGGTGAGCAATCACCAGCACCGTGCGGTTCTGCATCAGGTTGGCCAGCGCCACCTGGACCAGCGATTCACTCTCCGCGTCCAGCGATGAGGTGGCTTCGTCGAGAATCAGAATCGGCGCGTTCTTCAACAGGGCGCGGGCGATAGCCAGCCGCTGGCGCTCGCCGCCGCTGAGCCGGAAGCCTTTTTCGCCGATCACCGTGTCGTAGCCCAACGGCATTTGCAGGATGAAATCGTGAGCCAGGGCATTGCGCGCGGCCTTTTCCACCAGCTTCATGTGCACGTCAGGCTGTCCGTAGGCGATGTTGTTGCGCACCGTGTCGTTGAACAGGATGGTCTCTTGCGTGACCTGAGCAACCTGGCGGCGCAACGATGCCAGCGACAAGTCGCGCAGATCATGGCCGTCGATGAGAATGCGGCCGCTCGTCACGTCAAAGAAGCGCGGTATCAGGTTGGCCATGGTGGTCTTGCCCGCGCCGCTGGGACCAACCAGCGCCAGCACCTCGCCTGCGGTTATGTCGAGATCAACATTGTGCAGAATCTGGTGCTCACCCTTTTCAGTGGAGTAGGAGAAGCCCACATCGCAAAAGCTGATGGAGGTTGTGAAGCCCTTAAACACCACCGGATGCTCGCGCTCCTTCACGTCGTCCTCAGCGTCGAAAAAGCCGAAGATCGACATGGACGCGCCCATGGCTCCCTGGAAGTTGTTATAGAAGTAGGCAAACTTGCGCACCGGGTCGTAGAGCTTGAAGAGCAAAAAGATAAACGCGCCGAACATGCCCATGGTCATGCGGCCATGTTGGATTTCATTGCGTCCAATGAACAGCATCATGGCAATTGCTACCGCGCCGATCGAATCCATTAGGGGCGAGCTGAGGGACTGGATGCGCACATTGCGCAGGTTGGCGCGGAAGAGGCGTCTGGCCGCCTTCCTGAAGCGCAGAACCTCCCACACTTCGGTGTTGAATGCCTTGACGATGCGATTACCGGTGACCGTTTCATGAAGTATGTTCTGAATCTCGGCCAGCTTGTCTTGCCCGGTGCGGGTGCGCGTTCGCACTTCACTCCCGATCTTGCGCGAGGAGGTTATCACGACGGGTATAAACAGCAGCAGCGCCCAACTGAGCTTTCCTCCGAGATTGATGACTAAGACCAAAACGACGACAAAGGTGAAGAATTGCTGCAGAAATTCGCTGATGACCGTGCTGACCGCTACCTGCACGCGGTCTACATCGTTGATGAGCGTGGAGAGGATTGTACCCGTGGCGTGCTTGTGAAAGAAGCTGGAGGAACGCCGCAACGTGGCCTCATAAAGGTCGTTGCGCAGATCGGTGATGGTGCCGAAGCCGGCGTAGTTGACCAGGTACGTGCCTGTGTAATCGCACAGGCCCTTGGTCAGCGTGGCAACGATCAGAGCAAAGGCCACCACCGTCCAGGCATTATGCATGTGCAGAAAATGAGGAATTGCCTGCCGCAGGTCGAGATGCCATGGGCTCTTGGCGACGCCCAGCATGATGGGGCCTTCGGGCGCGTGGGGGTCCAGAACCTGGTCGAAGATGGGCTGAAGGAGGAGAATGCGAAAGGCTTCCAGTAGTCCCACCATGGCCAGCAGAACTACGCCGGCCAGCATGTGCAGCCAATACGGAAGGCCGTAGCGCAGCAGGCGCAGATATCTATTCATGCCGGTCGACCCGTCAGACGGACACTGGAGCCCATCCCCGCATTATATCTGGAGCATGCGGCAATCGTTGCCTTCTCTTGCGGTCAAACGCAAGTGGTTCATGCGATTGCAACATATGCAGGCATTCAGGAACATTCCAACTCCGGGAA
The DNA here is from genome assembly GCA_050012015.1 of Occallatibacter sp. GTDB lineage: Bacteria > Acidobacteriota > Terriglobia > Terriglobales > Acidobacteriaceae > Telmatobacter. Next base: position 151,324 of record JBEKHZ010000005.1, read on the forward strand.
CATTTAGAATGTTCCTTGACGTATATAGTCCTGGCGCCGGGTTGCCGGCGAGAAAGCGCGCCTTTATTCCTATGCATCGCTGGTCCAAACTTTTCATTCCCACGCTCCGCGAGGCCCCGGCAGACGCCGAAGTGGCCAGTCACCGCTTCCTTGTCCGCTCCGGCTACATCCGCCAGCTCGGTGCGGGCATCTACAGCTACCTGTTTCTCGGCCAGCGATCCATCAACAAGATCATCAGCATCGTGCGCGAGGAGATGGACCGCATCGGCCAGGAGTTCTACCTGCCTGCTATCCATCCGCGCGAAGTGTGGGAGCAGAGCGGCCGCTGGACAACCATGGGCGACACGATGTTCCGCCTCAAGGACCGCAAGGGCGCTGACCTCTGCCTGGGCATGACCCACGAGGAGATCATGACCTCGATTGCGCGCAGTGAACTGCGCAGCTATAAGCAGTTGCCGCAGATCTGGTATCAAATCCAGACCAAGTTCCGCGATGAGCCGCGCCCAAAATCGGGTTTGCTTCGGGTGCGCCAGTTCATCATGAAGGACGCTTACTCCTTCGACATTGACAAGGCAGGTTTGGACAAGAGCTTTGATCTGCACGATGCCGTTTATCGCAGGATCTTTACGCGTTGCGGGCTCAAATTCGTCGCCGTCGAAGCGGATTCCGGCTCCATGGGCGGCTCGCAGTCGCAGGAGTTCATGGTCTATACCGATGCCGGCGAAGACCTGATCGCAAGCTGCCCCGTCTGCCATTACGCGGCAAACCTGGAGAAAGCCACTTCGCTCCTGGAGCCGGTCGTCGAGATGAAGCCGACAGGCGACGGAAAGCCGGAGTTGGTCTCCACTCCGGGCTGCGGAGCTATCGCCGATGTGGCCGCGTTCTTCAAGATTTCTCCGGCCTCTGACATCAAGTGCGTGGCCTACATGGCGCTGAAACACGGTACTCCAGGTAAGTCCAATTCATGGCACGGCGTCGCGGCATTCCTGCGCGGCGACCACCAGGTCAATGAGACGAAACTGCTCGGAGCACTTGCCGCGGCAGAGTTGCGCACCATGCAGGCCGAAGAGCTGGAGCAGTATTTCAACGGCCCGGCTGGCTATCTTGGGCCCGTGGGACTCAAACCCAATGCCAAGTCGCTCGGCGAAGGCCTTACCGTCGTCGTTGATAACTCACTCGAAGGCCGTAAGAACATGATCTGCGGCGCAAATAAGCTTGACTACCACCTGCGCAATGTTGTGCCGGGCCGTGACTTCTCCTGGACCCTGATGGCCGACATTCGCAGCGTTAACGAGGGCGAAGCCTGCCCAAAGGATGCCTGCACTGGCAAACTGGTGGTCGGCAAAGCCGTCGAGGTCGGCCACATCTTCAAGCTCGGCTACAAGTACTCCGAATCCATGGGCGCACGCGTGCTGGACGAGAATGGCAAGGAAATTACGCCCATCATGGGCAGCTACGGCATCGGCATCGAGCGCATTCTGACCGCGGCCGTCGAGCAGTCGAACGATCAAAACGGCTTCTGGCTGCCGGCCTCTATTGCGCCCTTCACGGTGGTGGTCACGGTCACCAACATGACGGACTCGCTGCTCCGAGAGACCGGCGAAAAACTGGCCGCCGAGCTGGAGTCCGCCGGCATCGACGTGCTTCTTGATGACAGAGACGAGCGTGCCGGCGTCAAATTCAAGGATGCGGACCTGGTGGGCATTCCCTTCCGCATCAATGTAGGCAAGAAGGCCGCCGAAGGCAAAGTGGAGCTGGTGACGCGTTCGACGGCAACCAGCGTGGATGTGTTGCTGCCGGATGTGGTGAAACTGGTGAAGCAGCGCGTCGAGGAAGATGCATTACTGTTGACGGCAGAGAATAGCCTGTAACTGGTCACTGACAACTGACCACTGAAACTGACAGCTGTTTTCAAGGAGCGGCGATGGCATTGAAGATCAGGTTTCGAATGCCCACGGGAAAGCATCCCTGGGTAACGCTGCTGCTGCGCATCGGCCTGGGGATGTTTGCGGCGTGTGCGCTGGTGTTTTTCTCCGTCTTCGGCTATTACTACATCACTTATAAGCACGTTGTGGACGACCGCCTGAAGCAGCCCATCTTTGCCAATACTGCCAAGATTTACGCCGCGCCGCGCGAGGTGCGCCCGGGGCAAAAGTTCACCGTCCGGCTGATCGCCAACGAGCTGCACGCGGCCGGCTACTCGGCCGAAGGCGCTTCGCAGACCTCTGAAATGGGAACCTACAGGGAGGGCGTGCAAGCTATCACCGTGCATCCCGGCCCGCAATCTTACCATGCGCAAGATAGCGCCTTGATCCACGTCAGCAATGGGGTTGTGGATTCGATTACCGACGATCACGGCCAGCAGCTTTCCAGCTATGAGCTGGAGCCTCTGCTCATTACCGGCCTCAGCGACGACGTCAACCGCACCAAGCGCCGCCTGCTTACCTACAGCGAGATTCCGCCGAATCTGATCAACGCAGTTCTGGCCATCGAAGATCGCCGCTTCTTCGAGCACAGCGGCGTGGACTACATCCGCATCCTGGGCGCGATTCGCAATGATCTGTCGCCGGGGCATCGATATGTCCAGGGCGGCTCCACGCTGACCATGCAATTGGCGCGCGGCTTGCTTCTTACGCCGGAAAAGCGCATCAAGCGGAAGATCATCGAAATCGTCATCACCTTCCAGCTTGAACACCGCTTCACCAAGCAGCAAATCTTCGAGATGTACGCCAACCAGGTTCCTCTCGGCCAGCGTGGCAGCTTCTCCATCGACGGATTCGGCGAAGCCGCTCAGGCCTTCTTCGGTAAGGACGTGCAAAAGCTCGACCTGGCCGAGGATGCTCTCCTGGCCGGCATCATCCAGAGTCCCAGCCGGCTTAATCCTTTCCATCATGCCGAGCGGGCCATCGAACGCCGCAATCTCGTTCTCGATTCCATGGTAGAAACCGGCGCCATCACCAAGGGCGAGGCGGAGAAAGCCAAAGCGGAGCCGCTGCACCTGGTTCCCGGCAGCGTGGACGCCAGCGAGGCGCCATACTTTGTGGACCTGGTTCATGATCAGTTGGTGCAGAAACTGGGCGATCGCGACTTCAACCGCGAAAGCCTGCGCATCTACACCTCGCTCGATCCCGATCTGCAGCGCGAAGCAACGGCCGCGGTCGAATCCACCATTCACGTGGTGGACGAAAAAGTAGACAAGCTGCACGCGCAAGAAAGAAAGCGGGGCCAGAGCTACATCTATCCGCAGGTGGCCCTGGTAGCGCTCAACCCGCACACCGGCCAGGTGCTGGCGTTGGTCGGCGGGCGAAGCTATGGTGTCTCTCAATTGAATCATGCCGTGGCCAAGCGGCCCACCGGCTCCATCTTCAAGCCGTTTGTCTATGCTTCCGCATTTGCCACAGCTGCCGAGGGCACCATCCTGCCAGGACAAACCAAGCTCTTCTCGCCGCTGACCATTTTGAAGGACGAGAAGACCACCTACGGCGCTGGCACGGAATACGAGTACACGCCGAAGAACTTTGAAGACGAGTATTTCGGGCCGGTGACTGCCCGCTTCGCCATCATGCGCTCGCTGAACAATGCCACCATCAGCCTGGCCTCGATGGTGGGCTTTGAGCGCGTGGCCCGACTGGCCCGCGACGCCGGCGTCAAAAGCGCGCGCGGAACTCCCTCCATGGCCATCGGCTCCTATGATGCAACGCCGCTCGACATGGCCGGCGGTTATACCGTCTTCGCCAACGGCGGCATGCGCCTAGAACCCTGGATGTTGGCCAGCGTCCGCACCTCAACAGGCGATGTCATCACCGACTACTCGCCCGATTCCAAGCAGCTTCTGGATCCGCGCGTAGCTTATCTCACCGTCAGCCTAATGGAGAACGTGTTGCACAGCGACGTGACCGGCACCGGAACAGGCGCCGGGGTGCGCAACATGGGATTTCTCGCTCCCGCCGCCGGCAAAACCGGCACCGACCATGACGCATGGTTTGCCGGCTTTACCTCCAACCTGCTGTGCATCGTGTGGGTGGGCAACGACGACTACACCGATATAAAACTTCAAGGCGCACAAGCTGCCGCGCCCATCTGGGCCGAGTTTATGAAGAAGGCCGTCCTCTTGCCGCAATACTCCGACACCAACCAGTTCGTCGCGCCCGAGGGCGTCGAAATCGTGTCCATTGACAAGGTCAGCCTTCTGCTCAGCGACGCCACCTGCCCGGAGAGCTTCAGTGCAGCCTTCCTGGCCGGCACCGCGCCCACGGTGACCTGCGACCATCCCGTCGAGCATCGCAACCTGCTGCAAAAACTCTTCGGCATGGGCAAAGGCGGTAATTAGCGTTTGCAGGACGCCTTCAAGCACACCACATACGGCACTTACAGAACATAAGCTAAATGTTCTATAGTTTCTGTGCTATGAAATTCAAAATCCTTACCATCCTTCCTGTCCTGGCGCTCTTCACAGGCCTCTTCCTAGTCCCCACCGCTTCAGCCAAAAAACACCACAAGCCTACAGTTGCCGAGGCACTCGCCTTCATCGACAGCGCGGAAAAGGAACTGGCCGCGATGAGCGTCACTGCTGCCCGCGCATCCTGGGTCGAGGAGACCTACATCACCGACGACACCATCGCTCTGGTGGCCGAGGCCAACGACCGGGTGATTGCCCGTCAAACCGCCCTCATCTACGAATCGCGTAAATTCGACGGCCTCCCACTGCCGCCCGATGCGGCCCGCAAAATGCTCCTGCTAAAGCTGGGCATCGGCCTGCCCGCACCATCTGACCCCGCACTACGCGCTGAAACCACCCAGAAGGCCGCCCAACTTGACGCTGCCTATGGCCGAGGAAAGTTCTGCCCGGACTCGAACCCCGATCACTGCCTGGGCATCGACGACATCAACGTCAAGATGGCACAAAGCCACGATCCATCAGAACTCGCAGCCCTGTGGACAGGCTGGCATGCCGTCGGCAAGCCCATGCGCGGCGACTATGCGCGGCTGGCCGAACTAAGCAACCAGGGCGCGCGCGAACTGGGCTTTGCCGATACCGGCGCTCTGTGGCGCTCGCAATATGACATGACCCCCGAAGAGTTTTCCGCCGACATCGAGCGTCTCTGGAAACAAGTGGAGCCGCTCTACCTGGAGCTGCACACCTACGTCCGCCATAAGCTCATCGAGAAGTACGGCGATCAAGCGCGTCGACCTGACGGCATGATCCGCGGTCACTTGCTGGGTAATATGTGGGCGCAGGAGTGGGGCAACATCTACGACGTGGTTGCGCCGCCATCCGGGCCCATGCCCTACGATCTGGGCGCCATCCTCAAGGCTCGCAACACAACTCCGGAGCAATTGGTGCGCTATGGCGAGGGCTTCTACAAGTCGCTGGGCTTCGATGCGCTGCCCGACACCTTCTGGCAACGCTCCATGCTCTCTCATCCGCGCGACCGCGAAGTAGTATGCCACCCCAGTGCATGGGATGTGGACAACCAGCGAGACGTGCGCATCAAGGCCTGCTTCCAGCCCACCGCCGACGACTTTGTCACCGTGCATCATGAGCTGGGCCATAACTACTACCAGATGGCCTATCGCAAGCAGCCATTCTTCTTCCAGAACGGCGCCAACGACGGCTTCCACGAGGCCATTGGCGACGCTATCGCGCTGAACGTGACACCGGATTACCTCAAAACGCTAGGCCTAATCGACCAGGTTCCGCCGCCCAGCGCCGATATTCCGCTGCTGCTGCGCACGGCTCTTGACAAGATTGCCTTCCTGCCCTTTGGCCTGCTCATCGACAAGTGGCGCTGGCAGGTCTACTCCGGCCAGGTGACTCCGGATCATTACAACAGCGCCTGGTGGGCCTTGCGTGAAAAATATCAGGGTATTGCCCCGCCAGTGGCGCGCTCCGAGGCCGACTTTGACCCCGGCGCCAAGTACCACATTCCGGGAAATGTGCCCTATATGCGTTACTTCCTGGCGCGCGTTTACCAGTTCCAGTTCTATCGCGCCATGTGCCAGGCCGCCGGATACAAGGGGCCGCTGAATCGCTGCTCCGTCTACGGCTCCAAAGAGGCCGGCGCAAAGCTGAACGCAATGCTGGAGTTAGGCGCATCCAAGCCCTGGCCTGAGGCGCTCAAGGCCATGACGGGAACCGACAAAGCCGACGCTTCGGCTATTGTCGAATACTTCCAGCCGCTGATGGTTTGGCTCAAGGAGCAGAACAAAGGCGAGAAGGAAGGCTGGACGCTGCCGGCTGACCCGCTGAAGTAAAGAAGTTTTTACGGTCATTCATTACCGGCATGGTTTATCTTCGATTCAAAGCAACATTCGACCCCCAACTGGGTCATAATGTTGATAATCGATTACGTGAACGTTGCAACCGGATCTGCGGAGGTGGATTATGAAGAGTTCTACGCGTGTGAGCAGCACCTTGCTTGTACTTTCAGTTTTAATGTCGATTTCAGCCGTGGCAGCAGCCCAGAACAAGCCAGCGCCTACCTACCATCCAGCTCCAGCTCCGGCCTATCACCCAGCTCCAGCTCCTGCCTACCACCCAGCTCCAGCTCCGGCCTACCACCCGCCTGCCCCGTCATATCACCCGGCCCCGAACCCGACTTATCATCCGACGCCATCCACTCCTACATACCACCCAACGCCATCCACTCCTACATACCACCCGACTCCATCCACTCCCACCTATCACCCGGCTCCATCGACGCCAGTGCATAGCTATACGCCGGGAACACCTTCCAGCGGGAACACATCTACCCCGCATCCCTCACCGGGCGCAACAACCTACACGCCACACACCTATACCCCCGGCGCCTCCTCGGCGCCCCATCCCTCCGGCAACACCTCAGTCAGCGGCGGAGTCGTGAGGTCCAACAACGGGGTTACCACTTACACTCCCCATGCCTCTTCGGGCAACACGAGTTCCACACCGTCAACCTCATCTTCTACGCATGTCAACACCTACACTCCGGGAGCTTCTCCCACAACTCACGTCAACACCTACACTCCCGGAGCTCCTGCCTCTACGGGGGGCAGTACCTTCACGCCACATAATCCTTCGCCGGGAACTGTGGGCGGAGGCGGCACTCATATGGCCGGAGGCGGAGGCACTCATGCTGTTTACAGCATTCCATCGTCCTCGCCTTCACCCAGGTCAGGTGCCGGACCCACCACATTATCGCCATCCGGATCACAATCTGTGCTGCACCAGGTGAACACCGCGCGCGGTAGCCTGAGTGGCGTCAACCACCGGCCAATTCCGTCCGGGCAGGTTGCCGTACATCCGAATCAAAGCCTGACCGTAACCGCCTCCAACGGCCGCAACTACAATCTGCGTCCTAATGGAACTCTGGCCTCGTACAGCGGCCATGGGCAAGCCGCCACCTTCCGCGGCAACGGCCATCTGGCTTCCTTGCATACGTCTCATGTGGACATCGCGCGTGGCCCGCGCGGGCAGAGAGCCATCATTAGCGAGCGCCCCGGCGGCAGGCTGGTTTCGACCGGAAAGCACAGCGGTTACCTCGAGCACCCGGTCAAATATCATGGCCACGATTTTACCCAACGAACATACGTGCATGGAGACCATCACTTCACGCGCGATTACACTCAATACCACTATCACGGCAGGGATTTCTATCATTACATCCCGCGCGTTACATACGCTCCGGCCTTTTACGGATGGGCCTACTACCCCTGGGGCGCTCCTGTGCTCTATGGGTGGGGATGGGAGGACTCGCCGTGGTATGCCTTCTGCTCAGGCTTCTTCTCGCCGTGGGACTCGTATCCCAGCGGCGCTGACTGGCTGACTGACTTTTTCCTCGGCCAGACAATGCAGGATGGTTATCCGGCGGATGCTCAGGCAACAGGAGACGACCAGCAGGATGCCGGCGATGTCACAGCGGATGCAAATGCGCCGGCAAGTGGCGATGATGTCTCTGCTACGGCCGATACGCCCATCACTCCGGATATCAAGCAAATGATCGCCGAGGAGGTCAAGCAGCAACTGGCCTTTGAGAATGCCGCTACGGCGCAGCCCGATCAGGCGCCCTCGCTCGACGACCTGCCGCAAGTGATGGTGCCCAACCACCTCTTTGTGGTGGATCAGGTCCAGAATGTCAACACCTCAGACGGCCAGCAATGCTCGCTCTCGGTGGGAGACATAATCAAGTTGGTGGCCGCGCCGCCCGATAACGCCACGTCAGCCGACCTTACGGTCATGAGCAGCCGCAAGGGCGATTGCGCTGCCGGGCTAACCGTCAGCGTGCCGCTCGATAGCCTTCAGGAGATGCAGAACAACTTCCGCGCCCAACTGGATTCCGGCTTGCAGGCGCTGCGCGATCAGCAGGGCAAGGGTGGATTACCCGCGGCCCCGATGGCAGCGATTACTCCGCCGCCAGTTCCCGCGGATGAGCCTCCGGCGGACAATACGAATGTGCAGACGCAGATCGATGACCAGCAGCAGCAAGCTGATCAGGCAGAATCCACCGTGACGCAGACCGCCTTCGCCTCCACCCCGCCTGCAAATTAGAGCGGCGGGTGCCCCACCCTCGCCGCGTCTTTGATTTTGCGGCTAGGGTGGGAAACAAACGACTCAATCCACTAATCGCACGGCGGAAGCAGGGAGCAATTCCTGCTTCCGCATTTGCCATGAAAGGAAGACAAAATCATGAACATGAGAAAGTTGCTTGCAGCGTTCTTTTTGTGCGGTATCGCCTTGACTCTTTCGGCCCAGCAGCCCGTCGCGCTACCGCCCAGGCCCGCGAATGACGCGCCCGCCAACGCCGAAGTGCTGAAGCTGCTGCGGGCAGGAATGTCGGAGAGTGTGGTGCTGAATAAGATTCGCGCCACGACCGATAAGTTCGACACATCCGCTGATGCGTTGGTCGCGCTCAAGCAAGCCGGCGCCAACGATGCGGAACTGAGCGCCGTGCTGGCTCAGGGAGCGTCACCGGCAGCGCAACAGCCCGCCGCCGCTCCAGCCGACACCGGACCAACCCTCGCAGAAACCATGAAGTTCATCCAGGAGAAGCTGAACGAGCAGGGCAAGGTAGCCTTCGTCGAGTTCTTACAGGACGCACACAACGGCGACACAGGAACCCCAACCTTCACATACGAGACCAGCAATGTTTTTGCCGACCAGAACTCGTGCCGTATCTCCTACCATTGGAAGGCAATAAATAATGGTAGGACCACAGGGGACGATAACTTCGTGATCTCGCTGCGCAACGTCCAGGAGATAGTGGTCAGGCCCGCAGAACAGGATCAGACCGAATGGCTTGCGAAGAACGGCTACCCCAACATCATCGTCACATCCAACAACCCGCCCATAACAGCGCTGGTAGTGCGCCGCCCTCATGGTGAGGAGAACACCTTCCGTTTCACCGACGCCAATCTCGCCGACCGCGTCGCCAAGGCGCTTACCCACGCCGTCGAGCTGTGCGGCGGCGGCAACAAAGAAAAGTTTTAACTCAGGAGGAATTTTGTCATGCAGATCTTGCGCGCATTCGTTTCAGCTCTGGTATTCACAACCTTCTTTGCAGCCTTTGCCCAAACCCCCGTCCCGCCCCCGCCTCAGCCCGCCGACAACGGCCCCTCGCTGGCCGTCACCATGCAGTTCATTCAGGACAAGATGAACGAGCAGGGAAAGATCGACTATACGCTGTATACGCATGACAACTCCAATGGGGAAGACTGGCCGGTTTATTACATCAGCATTGAGGCCACCAATGCCGTTGCCAACCCCGCCACTTGCAGCATCACCTGGCACAAGGTGACTACCAATGGCGGAAAAGTGGGCATCGATCGGGATTTATCACTCGACCTGCGCGATGTGCTGACTATTGAGGTGAGGACCAGTACCTACGAAGCAAAGATGGAGGACACCGCCAGCGGGCATCCTGCCCTGGATAAGCGACAGGAGCCTCCCTACTTCGCTGTAACTTCGCGCCTCAAGGGAAATAAGGAGACTCCGCTCTTCTTCTCCAGCGAAGAGATGGCCAACCGCGTAGCCAAAGCCATGGTCCATGCTGTTGAACTTTGCGGCGGCGGCCAAAAAAATCCAGAACCGTTCTAGACAAGGGGCAATTGATCATCGTGAAAACTCTACGCGCGATTGTTTTTGTTTTTGGTTTGATAGCCTTTTCCTCGGCCTACGCACAGCAGCCTGTCCCGCCTCCGCCCCAGCCCGCTGCTAATGGCCCCTCCCTTGAAGTCACCATGAAGTTCATTCAGGACAAACTGAATGAGCAGGGTAAGATCGGCTACGTTGAGTTTCTTCAAAACGTAAGCGACGGCAGCACAAATCCCGATACTCACACGAACGAGATCAGCAATATGGTCGCCGACCCGGGCCAGTGCCGCATCTCTTACCATCGCAGGGCAACCAGTCAAGGGCAAACCTACAAGGACGAGAATGACGTTTTTTCTCTGCGTGATGTTCAGGACATTGTGATCAAACCCCTGGAGCAATATGTAACCGAATGGTCTGCCAAGAATGGCCAGCCAAACATCATTTGTACATCCGTTAGTCCGGCCATGACGGCATTGATTGTACGCCGACCGCATGGTGAGCTGAACTACTTCGATTTCTCCGATGCTGCGCTCGCCGACCGCGTCGCCAAAGCGCTTACTCATGCCGTCGAACTCTGCGGCGGCGGCAACAAGGATCCGTTCTAAGAAGCGCCTCTAGATCACTCGCCGCACTCCCGGCAGCCGCACCAGCGGATCAGCCACTAGCCAGCAGCCGATGCAGGCCAGTGGGCCAACCACGCCCCATTTGACTAGCGCCGGAGCAACCCAGCCGCGCAACAGCAGGCTCACGCCCACCAACACCGCCGGGTGAATGATGTACACCGCGTAGGCGCGGCGGCCCAGCCACTCCCACACAACTGAGGGCCGGTTTAACCGCTCGCGGAAGACCAGCAACCACGCGGCAATCAGGCCCCAGGCCACGAATGGCTCCCACAGCGCATAGAGAATCGCTGTCCAGGAGAGTCCTCCTCCGAAGTTGGATTTTCCCGGGCCGTTAATTGCGTGAGCCACCACGATGCCCACTGGCATGGCCGGCCAGGCGATCAGCAGCGCCCAAATCCATGGCCACGCATTCTTCCACGTAAGCTGCCGCAGCCAGTCATAACGCCACGCCGCGATGCCCGTCGCAAAGAGGAAGGTGTAGCTCGCAAAGTAACCCAATTGCAGACCGATCACGTTTTCGCCCGTGGGCACAAATTGGCGAATCGCCAGCGCGGCCACTCCCACACCGATGGCGCTCACCAGCCACCATCGATATGCGGGAATCGGGCGGGGTATGCGCTCGGTTTGCGCGAGAGACGCTCCCAAAACTGCTCGCCATGCGCAATAAACCAGGCTGAAGATCAGCAGCGCCTGCGTAAACCACATCGGACCGTTGATGAATTGCTTGTGTTGCCAAAGCCAGACAATGCAGGCCCAGAAGCCGTCACCCTTCGCGTAATTCACCATCCCCGCGGTCAGCGGTCCCAGAATCACTCCGAAGGCCAGCAAGGGCAGCCCCAGGCGCAGACAGCGGTCGCCGATAAAGCGTGCATAGCCCTTGCGCTCCAGCGATGAGGGCGTGAAGTAGCCCGCCAGCAAGAAGAACAAGCCCATGAAGTAAGCCTGGTTGGTACCGCAAAACATGGTCAGAATCAGGCTGGAGGGGCTGCCGGAAGATTCAACCTCATGGTAAAACCAGCCGCCCGAGCCGCCATAAGTGATGGCGGCGTGGAAGATAACGACCAGGGCCGTCATCGCGGTTCGCAGGCGGTCTATATACAGGTCGCGCTGGGCCATGAGCCATTGTACGTTGAGCCGCGAACACTGGTTCAATCCAGCGCCGCCTCCCAAACCTCAATTCGTCGTTACCCACGAATGAGATTGATATTGCTCACCACTTTGCGGGCTTTTGGGTTTCCGCCGCAACTCGAGGCCCGGTATCCAATTGGGAAAATCGATATCGTGGAGCACGCGGTCAATCTCCGACCGGTCTGCTCCAGCATCCAGCAAACGGTCGATGATCGGAAAAATGTCTTCACGCGGGGCCGTGCTCCAGGCTGCTGCAACCAGAGCCGTGCGCCCTTCGGAGTCAACGGCATGAATGTCATGCGGTCTGGAGAGCGCGTCGTCGATCATGGCCCAGATGCCGGATGTAGCGGCAAGGGAGAGGTAGGTTTCGTTCTTGCTGTCAAACGCTCCATCGAATCGCGCTGTAGGATCTGCGCCGGCGGCAATCAAGATTCTTGCTATGTCAACCAATCCTTCCTCTGCCGCCATGCCCAGCGCCCTTTGCTTGCCGGACTTGTCGGAGTTGATCGCGGGTATGGCCAGCAATGTGCGCAGCATCTCGGGTTGTGCCTTCGCGTTATCAGATTGCACAACCAGTTCGAGCAAAGAGGTGTCCGGCCTTTGCGAGGGACTGGATAATCTGAATTCGGTTTCGGGTTCTTGTAGTTGCAAAGGTGTACCGGCATTCAGCAGACTTTTGACTGTTTCGACATCTCCGGCATCGATTGCCGCGCGTAGAATCTTTGCCGCTTGCGGCGAATCGAGTGCAATCCCTGCTTCACGCATGGCCTCAAGGGTTGAAGGGCTGGATGTGACCCAGCGAGCCGTATCCGCCGTTCGGTCCACCGCCATCTCAAGTTCTGTAACCGCGGACGGCATCCCGGCGTATCCGCCCACATAATCCCGAATGGATTTCTTCGTTTCTCCCAGAGTCAGGGTCAAATTGTATGTAGGATTGTCTGTGACTCCGCCTCTATAGCTATCCTTCAGTCCCAGAAAGTTGGCGGCTCGAAATTTCTCCAGCAATTCTGCGACCGCGGCAGGTGATATATGTGTTTTGTGCTCGCCGGGGATTGAGACGAATGAGCCACCGTCAAATATCACCTCGCCATTTCCGTCGATGCTGACGGAGTAAGAAGGGCACCATCCGAAGCACCCGGAACGGGAGAGTTCGATTCGTATCTTGGAAGGATCCTTCACGTCTGGAAACGGGATCAGGGGTGCGGGCTTATCCTCCGTCGTCAGTGTGTGAATGCTCTCCTGCACCCATGCTTCTACGGGAACGCCGTTCCGCAAAAAAGGCGAATATTGGATCCGGCGGGCAGCATCAATTACCTCTTTAGAATCAAACTTTGTCTTGTCGAAGCCGCGTACCTCGAGCACTCGGCCTTGTGGGTCAACATGAATCCAAAGGTCTATCGATTCGTGCAGCCCGTGATAATGTGAAGGACGCAGGAGTTGCGGCTCGGGCCGATGCGTTGCCGTCTCCCTGAAGCCCACAATAAGAATGCCGTCAGGCGGCTTCAGGAAAAACTCCGCATCCGTTTGTGCGCATGCAGGACGAATCCCGGCCAATACCAGCAGCAGAGAAAGGCAAATCCAGAAACAGAATCGACTATGGTTGAGGGCAAATTCCGTCATGCGGGGAGAATACCACCAAAAAGCAAAAGGCGGGATAGATAAAAACAGATATGGCCCATCCTGCCATGTTTTTCTGGCAGGATGGGCTATATCTTTCTTCATTCGCAATTAGTAATTAGTACTTCACAATCGCCGTAAACGAATCCGGCTTGAGGCTGGCTCCGCCCACCAGGGCGCCGTCAATCTCTTCCTGGCTGATCAGTGCCGTCGCGTTACCGGGATTTACGCTGCCGCCGTAGGTGATGGCGGCGTGGAATACGACAACCAGGGCGGTCATCGCGGCGCGCAGGCGTCAATGTACAGGTCGCGCTGGGCCATAAGCCATTGTACGTTGGACCGTGGTTTCGGTTCCGTTCATCATCAATGTGAAGCAAGTTATCCAATGACACACAATGATTCATGTGCCGATTCTTTCGCCTTTGCTTACTTACCTGGAATTTACTTGCCTTCCCATTTATTTGTGCATCCTCAATCTGTTCGAAAACATCTCAATAGTACAGACTGGCACAGGACGGAAGCCGAAGTAGGTATCTGCTGCTGAACTGGTCATCCAAAGCAGGTGAGAGCATGAAAATAATGCGGAACGGGCTCGTGGTGAGCATTCTGGGCAGTATCGCTTTTACTCTTTTTGCGCAGCAGGCCGTTCCTCCGCAGCCTAAACCAGCCGCCGACGGCCCCACGCTGGCGGATACCATGCAGTTCCTTCAAGCGAAGTTGAACGAACAGGGTAAGATGAATTGGACGACGCATTACCATGACAGCGCCGATAATACGAATTGGACCTATCAATTCACCTTCGAAGCCGGCAAAGTGGTTGCCGATGCGTCGGCCTGCACCATAGCCTATCACTACATCATCGTCCGTGACGGCGTTCAACTCTCCGATAGCGACGCTTCGTTCAACCTGCACGATGTGCAGGACGTGACGCTGACCACTGGCGACCAGCGCCAGAATAAGAACGATACGGCCGCCGGACACACAACCTGGAACGCGAAGGTCGATCCGCCCGTCTTCGACCTTATCGTGCGCGCGAAGGAGAATGCGGAGTTCTACTTCTTCTTTTTCAACGAAGACACCGCTAACCGTGTCACGAAAGCCATAGGGCACGCGGTGGAATTATGCGGCGGCAGCAGAGGTTCGTTTTAGGCGAGCCGGGCGGCCTATGTTTCGTTTCGGAGACATGGGAGACCTACCCAACAGCGATCAGTAATTGACTATCGCCGTAAACGAATCCGGTTTGAGGCTGGCTCCGCCCACCAGGGCGCCGTCAACCTCTTCCTCGCTAACCAGTGCCGTAGCGTTACCGGGATTCACGCTGCCGCCGTAAAGAATGCGCATATTTGCTGCGATTGCAGGCCCCAGCAATTTGGCGACCTCAGCGCGGATGATCTTGTGCGCATCAACCGCCATCTCCGGGGTGGCCGTCCTGCCGGTGCCGATTGCCCAAACCGGCTCGTAGGCAATCACAATCGACGCAGCCGCTTCAGCCGTGATGCCGGCAAAAGCCCCAATGACCTGCGTCCTGAGCACCGAGGCCGTCTTGCCCGCCTCGCGCTCGGCCAGCACCTCGCCAATGCAGACCACCGGCACGATGCCGTGCTTCAGCGCGGTGTGCAGCTTCTTGTTGACAATCTCATCGGTCTCGGCAAAGTACTGACGCCGTTCGGAGTGGCCTATCAGCGTATGAGTTCCACCAACGGCCTTGAGCTGTCCCACCGAGGTCTCTCCAGTGAAGGCTCCCTCCTCGGCAAAGTGGATGTTCTGCGCGCCCACCGCGACATTGCTGCCCTTGGCGGCGGCAATCACCGTGGGTAGCAGAACGGGCGAAGGAAACAGGGCGATCTCGTCGCGTGTGTGTCCGGCAACGAGCGGTAAAAAGGCATCGACAAAGGCCTTGGCTTCGGCGGGCGTCTTGTACATCTTCCAGTTGGCGGCAATCAGTGCTTTTCGGGGCATTCTTCAACTCCTCGAATCCATCTTAGTGGATGATCTTCGGCTGGAGGGTGACGACGGGCACAAGATGAATTAGCGTTCCCGGTTCCGGACAAAGTCTTATTTCAGCTTCATCTCGAAGGCCAGCGGCAGCAGCTCATTGAAGGTCATGGTGCGGTCGCCGCCTGTCGAGGGAAAGACCACCGGCGCATCGGGAAGAATGAACTCAGAGAGCATCTGGCGGCAGGCGCCGCAGGGTGGGCTGGCAGCTTTGTTTAGATTGGCGATGGCGACGGCTTCCACGCGGATTTCTGGTCCAAACTGGGAAATAGCCCGCACCAGAGCAGAACGCTCGGCGCAGATGGTCAACCCTAAGCTCACATTCTCCACATTGGCGCCGGTTACGATTTCGCCATTGGAGAGCCGGAGCGCCGCGCCAACCCGAAAGTTGGAGTAGGGTGCATAGGAGTGCAGCGCGGCCTGGCGAGCCCTGTCAAGCAGGCTCAAAAGTGCGGTTTCCTTTGAAGATGGATCGTTCATTGCGTATTGAACCCCCAGAAGGGTGAGTATTGAGGTTATAGCATTTGCGCGTTGCTGTAAAACCGGTGTACAGGCAGCCATCCCCCACCGTAATTCCATTCCTCAAGTTGAGCCTTTTCTTTCCGATAAATGGCTTGGGTGCTCTCTGTGCCGGGAGTGTCATTCCGGCCGGGCGGATGTGTGGGCGTATGGATGAATTGACGAGGGAATTCCTGATCGAAAGCCAGGAAGGGTTAGACCGCATGGAGCACTGTCTGACCGACCTGGAGAAACGGCCTCAGGATGCAGAGCTGATCGGGGCGATCTTCCGTTCGGTTCATACCATCAAAGGAACTACCGGATTCCTGGGCTTCAAGCGCCTCGAAAAGCTGGCCCACGCTGGAGAAAACCTTCTCGGCCTGCTGCGCGAGGGCAAGCTGACCGCCGGCAACCCGATTATCACCGGCCTGTTGCAACTGCTGGATGGACTGCGGTCGATTCTGAAGGCAGTCGAGGCAGACGGCGGCGAGGGTGAGGGTGATGATGAGGTTTTGATTGGCTGGCTCGAAGTGTTGCAATCTCCAGCGCATGAGCAGGCCAAACAGCCGGCTCTTGCCCGGGCCGGCATACACTCCTCGACTGCCCCACCTGCCGAGGCCGTGTCTGCGCCTCCCACTGCTGCACCTGAGCCGGCTCACCTCGAGCCAGTCGAGACTGCCCCTGCTCCAAGGTCTCCGGTTGAAGCCGAGGATGCCCCTGCCCGCCCGCGCATCCAGGGGACGGCCGCCGATAGCACTCTGCGCGTCGATGTAACGCTACTGAACCGGATAATGAACCTTGTGGGCGAGCTGGTGCTGACCCGCAACCAGATTCTGCAGGCCACCTCGACTGATCCCGAGATGACCCTGCTCAGCCGCCGCCTGGATATGGTGACCGCCGATCTGCGCGAGTCGGTCATGAAGGCCAGGATGCAGCCGGTTTCCAACATTTTTTCCAAGATGCCGCGCATTATCCGCGACCTGTCGCAATCGCTCGGCCGGCGCGTCCGTTTGCAGGTCGAAGGCCAGGAAACCGATCTGGACAAGGGCCTGCTTGAAGCCATCAAGGACCCGCTTACTCATGCGGTAAGAAACTCGCTCGATCACGGTATTGAGCCGCCCGATGTGCGGGAGGCCGCTGGCAAGGACCCGGAAGGAACGCTGAAGCTGAAGGCCAGCCAGGAGGGCAGCCACGTCATCATCGAGGTCTCTGACGACGGCGCGGGCATCCGTGTCCATAAAATTCGCCAGAAGGCCATCGAGCGTGGTCTCATCACGGCGGACCGCGCCGCCCTGTTGGGGGAACGCGAGCTGCTGCAACTGCTTTTTCTGCCCGGCTTCTCCACTGCCGCTGCGGTCACCAACGTCAGCGGGCGTGGCGTGGGCTTGGACGTGGTGCGGACGAATGTGGAGAAGATCGGCGGCAAGGTCGAGATCGACTCCCGCGCCGGCAAGGGAACCACGCTGCGCATGCGCATTCCGCTGACCCTGGCCATCATTCCGGCCCTCATCGTGCGCAGCATCAATCAGAGTTTTGCGCTCCCTCAGAGTGCGCTGTCGGAGCTGGTGCACATTCCGCCTGGACAGGCAGCCGCTGCTATCGAGTGGATTGAGAACGCGCCTCTCTACAGGCTGCGCGGGAAGCTGCTGCCGCTGATTTTTCTGGACCGCCTGCTGGTGCCCGGCGTTGAACATGCGGCCAACACCGAGCGAGGCGCATACATTGCTGTTCTCGACGCCGATGGCCGCCGCTTCGGCCTGGTGGTGGACGGGCTGGCCGATCCGGAGGAGATTGTCGTCAAGCCGCTCTCCGCAGTACTCAAGAACATCGGCCTGTTTTCCGGAGCAACCGTGCTGGGCAACGCCGACCTGGCGCTGATTCTCGATCCGGGATTGATAGCCCAGAAAGTCGGTGTGAGCCTGAGCGAGGAGGAAGCCGCCCGCGCGGAAGAGGGCGAAACCGATGGCACAATCGCACTCCAGTACCTGCTCGTGGAGGCGGTCGGGCATCATGCGGCGATACCCCTGTCCGACGTGCTGCGCATTGAGCAATTGCCGCTTAATCGGATTGAATACATCGGCTGTCGGCCGGTGCTCAACTTCGAGGGCCATCTGCTGCCGGTGGAGGATTCAGGCGGAGTGCTGGCCGCCGCGGAAGGCAATCCTCAGGCAACGATTATCGTTGTAGTCTGTCGCGAGGGAAACCGGCATGTGGGTATTGCGGTTTCTCATGTGCTGGATGTGGCTTCCGGTAGCGATTTGTTCGAGGCCGGCACCGAGCAGCGAACCGGCGGGGTCACGCTTCTCAAGAACCGTGTCACCGGCGTGGTTGACCTGGGCGCTGTAACCCCGCTGCCCGCCATTCAGCAGGCACCACCCGAGTGGAGCCAGAGAACTGAGACGATGGCATGAGCACGTCAACGCTACCATTGCATCGCAAGATAGAGAAGGCGGCAACGCAGGTGGAGGTCTGCACCTTGCTCTTGGGCACAAAGATATTTGGCTTGCCCATCACCCACATTCTCGAGATTGTTGGCGCTGCCAGGCCGCAGCCGGTTCCGCTGGCGCCCATCTTTGTCGGCGGCCTGGTGCATTATCGCGGGGATGTGCTAACCACCGTGAGTCTGCGGCAGTTGCTTGACATGCCGCCCCGAGATGGCAGGCAGGATCTACTGGTGCTGGAGTGCTCGGGCGGAATCTTCGGTTTAATGGTGGACTCGGTCAACGAGGTTCTCAAGGTATCATCGGCGGATCACGAGCCCAACCCCTCGATGCTTTTCGAGCGGCGGAAAGCATTGTTTGCCGGCGCTTACAAGCTCAAGGACAGCCTGCTCGTCATGCTGGACCCAGAACAACTGGACCCCATGCGGCTGAGCGCGGCCCGGACCGCAAAGGCCGGTAACGCAATTATCAGGAGGTGATCATGCGAGCTTTGATTGTCGATGATTCCCGCTTCGTGAGGGGATATCTGCGCGGCCTGCTGGAAGAGAAAGGATTCGAGTGCGAAGACGCTGCTGATGGCCAGGCCGGCATGGACCTCCTGACATCGCGACAGCCCTTTGACCTGGCGCTGGTGGATTGGAATATGCCCGTGATGGACGGGCTGGAGATGCTCAAGAAGCTGCGCGCCGAAGGTTTTGCCGGTCTAAAGGTCATGATGGTTACCACCGAGGCGGAAAACGACTACATCCTGCGCGCCCTGGATGCAGGCGCCGATGAGTATCTGATGAAGCCATTCGACGATGAAGCCCTGACGGAAAAGCTGGCCATGCTCGGCCTGGTGGAGGCGTAAAACATGACCTCCGGCGCGCGAACCCGGGTGCTGATCGTGGATGATTCCGCAGTCATGCGGAGCTTGTTGCGCGCGGTGATCAGCCAGGATGCCGGTCTGGAAGTGGCCGGCGCGGCGGCGGATGGTGTAGCAGCTTTGAACGCGATTGACACCTTTCATCCCGATCTGGTCCTGCTGGATGTGGAGATGCCGGTGATGGACGGGCTGGTTACGCTCAGGAAGTTACGCGCGCGGGGTCACAGAATACCGGTCATTATATGCAGTGCTTTGACCCAGCGCGGAGCAAAGGTGACCATCGAGGCCCTGGCTAGCGGGGCTACCGACTATGTGGCCAAGCCCTCCGGCCAATCCGGCCGCGAGGCGGCCATGCGGGCGCTAAGCCACGATTTGATTCCCAGGATTCATGCCCTCACCAACGTGCAGCAAACGGGCTTAACAAGCGCGGTGCGCGCCAGTTCGCTGGCTTCGCTGCCCAAACAGCCGCCGGTTCAGTTCATTCCGGCAGCGCTGGTCATCGGCGTCTCCACCGGAGGACCGGCGGCTCTGGATATTCTGCTGCCGGAACTGCCCGCCAGCTTCCCCCTCCCCGTTCTTATCGTGCAACATATGCCGGAGTTGTTCACCGGGCTGCTTGCCGAGCGGCTGAATGGCCGTTGCCCGTTACAGGTGCATGAGGGAGTCGAGGGTGAGCCGGTACGCGGAGGATCGATCTATATTGCCAGGGGAAACTGGCACATGGAACTTCGAGCCGGGGCATTTCCAGGCCTGCCGGCCACGCTGCACCTGAACCAGGACGCCCTTGAAAACCACTGCCGTCCCGCCGTCGATGCGCTCTTCCGCTCGGCGGCCTCGGTTTACGGAGCGGGTGTGCTGGCCGTGGTGCTTACCGGCATGGGCTCAGACGGGATGTCAGGCGCCCGCATGATTCGCGAGCATGGTGGCATCGTGCTGGCACAGGACGAGGCCAGCAGTGTTGTGTGGGGAATGCCGGGCGCCGTCATTACGGCGGGGTTGGCGCATAGGGTTCTGCCGCTGAAGGCCATCGCCGGTGAAATCCTACGACTCGTCTGCCGGACCCATGCGGAAGCGCACGAGCTTCGGGAGGCGGTGGTCTAGCCATGCAAACCTCCTCCAGCGTCGACTACGGCTACCTTCGCCAGGTCGTCTTCGGCTTTACGCAAAACGTCCTTGACCCGTCGCGCGATTACCTCTTCGAGACTCGCCTGACCTGGCTGTTGCGCAGCCAGGGCATGACTCACCTTGACGAGCTTGTCCAGCACCTGAAAAACAGCAAGGATGCCGTACTCGAACGCTCCATCGCGGAGGCCATGACCATCAACGAAACCAGCTTCTTTCGTGACAGCCGTCCCTTCGAGTTGTTGCGCACCGAGTTGCTGCCCAGGCTCATCAAAGACCGCCGCCACTTGCGCAGCCTTCGCTTCTGGAGTGCGGCCTGCTCCACTGGCCAGGAGGCATACAGCCTGGCCTTGCTCATCCTCGAGCACTTTCCCCTTCTCTCCGGCTGGAATATCCGCATCGAGGGCACTGACATCTGCGGCGAAGTGGTGGAAAGGGCGCAGAGTGGCAGTTATCACCGCATCGAGATGAATCGTGGACTGCCCGCCCGCTTCCTGGTCCGCTACTTCGACCACGCCGGCGAGAACTGGACGGTCAGGCCCGAGCTCCGCAAAATGTGCAATTTCCGCGTGGCTAATCTGTGCTCATTACCGCTGCCCTTCAACCGCAGTGATGACCGCTTCGACGTCATCTTCCTGCGTAACGTCATGCTCTATTTCTCGCACGAGACGCGCAAGACCCTGCTGGCCAGCATCCATAAGCTGCTGGCCCCTGACGGCATGCTCTTCCTCGGCTCCAGCGAGCAGCCCGCTGATCCCTCCATCTGGACCCCGGTGCTGGCCGGTGGCACCTGCCACTTCCGGCCCCGCCAGCCAAGCTAGATAAGGAGCAAGCCCGCTTCTAAGGAAACTCTGCATAAGATGATGTCTTGAAAGGGCACGACTTTGCCGGGGTCCCCATCGACAGGTCTTTGTCGATGGGGTGGTTTACAGCTTGCGGAAAAATGCAAACGGAGTCGCATGAAGCGTCAGGGCACGACTTTAGTCGTGCCGAAAGGGTTACAAAATAAACGCGGGCTTTAGCCCCTGAGGGTGAATTTTTCTACATCGAGTTATTTTTTCATCAAGTTCTTAGAAGATAGTGAATAGGGACTAGTGTAGTAGTGCAATCTCCGGTTTGCCGGCCAACTGACAACAATATGGCTGATGGGCAAGGCGTAACTAACTATGGTTTGTTCGCGAGTTCTTCGACGACCTTGCATATTCCTTCTACGACTCTTGCAGTTCTATCGAAGTTCACCTTGTCTATTGTATCGTTTTGAGTGTGGTAATACGGGTAGCGAAACGGAGCCGTATCCGTGACCATGATACCGGGATATCCCTCCTGCCAGAATGACCACTGATCCGACCATCCAATTCCGGTCCAGTCGCCTGGAGCCGCTATACCCTCCGATGGAAAGCGGGTGGACTCGCGAAAGCTGCGAATGGATTCCCGAACCAACCATCGCGATTCAGTATTCCCTACAAATGTGATGAAATTCCCCCTGCTTGGATAGAAAAGGCTGAGTATGGGCGGATATTTCTGACTGCCCGGTTGATCGGAATAGAATCCAATTGTTTCAAGCGAGATCATGGCCGAAACGGGCACGCCGCCCTGCCGAAGTTGATGGGCGTATACCCGGCTTCCCATTACTGCAGTTTGAAAGTACGGGGGCTCCTCATTGACAAAAAGAACAAAACGAACCGTTCGTCTAAACTTCATTTGCCGCACTAGCCGTGCGATTTCGAGAACGGCTGCCACTCCAGTTCCATTGTCATTGGCGGCAACGGTGCCTGCGACGCTGTCGTAATGTGCCCCAACGATCACCTGCCCCAAAGTAACGTCTGTCCCAGCCAGGCTCGCCTCAAGATTGTGCACCTTCTCGCCCTTGACCGAGTAGGGAAGCTCAGTCACCGTATAACCCTGCTCTCGAAGATTATTGGTGAGATAATCGCTGGCTGCCTGCAACGAATGCGGACGAGGTAAACTTCTGTCGCCGATATTGACAGACAGGTAACTGACCTCTGACGATAGCCGATCGCGTAATTCTGACTCTTCGGAGGTTAACTGCGGAAGAACTTCCACATAAGACGTTAGCGGCATCTGCGTGAACCAGAGAAATCGGCCAAGAAATCCAGTGAAGGTCAAGGCCAGCACAACCAGGAGAATGCGCATTCTCCATTTCGAATTAGGTTCTACAGTTGATTCAAACATTGGTGACCAATGTTGCAAGTAACGTATCATTGACCACAATATTCGGTCCAGTCTTTCCTTAATTGGTCCTACAATTGGAAAGTATTGAAGGTAATCCCAATCAAAACAGGGTAGGACTGGTCCAGATCAATCCATCCCAGACATCGTATCGGAATTTTTGCTGGATTTTTGAGTTCCGAGTGGTTGGTCGCCGATTCGCAAGCTGCAATTTTGCAGATAATTACCTTCCACTGGCGCACAATTAAATAGTGAACAACGTCCAGATGCGCGGGTTATTACTGACCACTGTCCACTGTTCACTGTCCACCGAGAGGGGTCCCCCCCACCCCAAAAATTTATTTTGACCCCCAATTCCTTGCAGATTAATTAAGCAATCTATGATTCATCGCTTCCGCTTATTGCCCGGATATTGTAGCTAATTAGATTTACCCTCAATAAGATAAGGAGATTTAGATCAACCGGCAGAACTCACCTTCCATCTTTTACGCGTATCAGGATGTGAGATTCGTGATTTGGCTGTGGAAAACCCCTTGCAGAAAATTACGGAGCGTTGGCGCACAAGTGAGCCAGCAAGCCAGACCCTGTTCTCTGTTCTCTGTTCTCTGTTCTCTGTTCTCTGTTCTCTGTTCCCTGTTCCCTATTCCCTGTTCCCTGTTCCCTATTCCCTGTTCCCTATTCCCTATTCCCTGCTTCTAGCAGCCGTTCCACCTCGGCGTGCAGCCGCGCTGTAATCTCGGTCTCCGTCTCTTCCGGGGCAAAGCGCAGCGGCTTACCTACATGCACTTCGATTTTTCCGGAGTGGAACCAGCCTCGCCGGGCAACCTTCAACTCGCCCAGCCCGCGAAGACCCACGGGCAGCACCACGGCTCCTGATTGCTTCACCAGCAACCCGATTCCTCCCCGGAAGCGCGCCAGCGTCCCATCTGCCGAGCGCGTGCCTTCGGGGAAGACCATCACGTTGTATCCGCGGTCCATGGCCGCGCCGGCGTGAACGAAGCTGCCTTGGAAGTTCCTCCGCCGTGGCAAGGGGAAGACATTGAAGAGCGCTGTGAGCAGCAGGTAGATCAGTGGGCCAATCGGATAGAAGCCCCTTGTTCCCGGCGCGCGATCGGGATTGCGCATGTGCAGGTAGTCATCCAGCATGTCTCCTGCCATAGCCACGGCAATCCGCCGCCGCATCGGTCCGGGCAGGGCATACTGGACCAGAGGTCCATCGTATGCGGTGACATGATTGGCAATGATGAGCATTGGCTGATCCGGGGGCGTCAACTCCGGCGTAACCACCCGTGGATGCGCCAGCAGCCACACAAACGGCTGCTCGACTGCCTCGATAAAGGCTACCCGCATCCACTGGAAAGGCAGGAACCACGGCCAGCGAGGGTAGATGTATTTGGCCGTCGCTGCGTCGCTCTCAGCCTCCAGCTCGCCTTCACTGGCAGTTCTCTCCGCGATGATTCCCTTTGCCTCCTCGCTACTCTTGGCAGGAGAACGCACTGTCTTGGTCCCTGCAACCTGTCCGCCCACCAGCGCGCGCAATTCGCCGAGCGTTTCCGCCCGTTCCACTTGCACGCCTTGAGGCGCAATTCCCAGCCGCTCCTCCAGAGCTGCCGCCAGTTGCACCCGGCCCAGGCTGTCCAGTTGCAGATCTTCGGTCAGCCGCAGTTCGTCTCCGACGCCTGCCGGCGTCTCGCCGGTAATCTGCGCGATCAACGCCAGCAACCAGTCCGACGAGGCGCCAAAGGCTTTCGCACCGGCCGCCTTGGGTGCTGCTGCCGCTGCTTGAATCTCCGCCAGCCACGCCGCTACTGCCTTGCGCTTCACCTTGCCTGTAGAGGTGCGAGGCAGGTCCGGTTCAGGCCACAGAACCCAGCGCCTGATGCGTTGAAACTCCGCCAGCTTGCGATTGGCGTGCTCGATGGCCGCCGCCGCCTTGTCTCCGCTGCCGCGCATGGCCAGCACCGCGCAGGGCTCGGGCCCGGATGCAGTCTCCATAGCCACCACCGCGCAAGCTGTTACATCCGGTTCCTGCTCAACAGCTGCCTCCAGATCCTCGGGGTGCAGGTTTACACCCGCCGCGGTCACGATCACCTCGCTCTTGCGCCCTACAAAGCGCAATTCCCCGCTCGACTGTGTTTCAGCCAGGTCTCCGGTGGCCAGCCACTCGCTTTGGCGCGGCCGCAGCGCCCCGTCCTGCCAACTCGCGCCAGAGATCATCGGACCCCGCACCAACACCTCGCCATCTGCCCCCAGCTTCACATCGCGCCCTGGCAGCGGCTTGCCAATCGTCCCCCGAGCCACATGGAAGGGGTGGTTGAGGGTGATCAGCGCCGAAGTCTCCGTCATCCCGTAGCCTTGAATCACCACCAGCCCCAGCGCGTTCCAGAACTGCTCCAGCGACCCCTGCAGAGCCCCTCCGCCGGAGACCAGCGCCCAGAATTTCAGGCCGAATTCGAGGTGAACATCGCGGAAGCGCCACCAGCGCATCCACGGCCCGATCTTTATTTCTGCCGACTGGGCCACCCGCTCCGCCAGATCGGGGTAGCTGGCTTCCAGATGCGTCTTGAGCAGCGCCATCACGCGCGGCACTGCTGCCAGCACCGAGATGCGCTCGCGTTTGATGGTCTCGATCAGACGTGAGGCCACCAGGCGGCTCTCGAAGTGCACTTCGGCGGCAAAGATGGGCGGAACCCACAGCCCCATCGTCTGCCCGAAGATGTGGCTCAACGGCAGCGTATCGAAGATGCGCAGCGGATGCACCAGCAGCCGCTCCCAGCGCATGTAGGGCTGCGCTCCCTGCTCAATGGGCTCCATGCTGGCCAGCACGTTGCCATGAGTCAACACCACGCCCTTGGGGTCGCCGGTAGTGCCGGAGGTAAAGAGAATTTCAAGCGGCGTCTGGCGCGAGAGCCCTTCGACCGGCCCGGCTTCCTCAGAAGGCAGCTCGCCGAGCCAATCCTCAAAAGTGAGCTGTGGCCAGTCGTGGGGCAACTGATGCAGCAGCAGCGCATCGCCCACCGCCAGTTTGGGCTTCACGTCAGCCGCCACGCGCGCGGCAAAATCCGCGCTTCCATAAGCGTCCAGCGGCACTGCCAAAACTCCGCGCAGCATGCAACCATACAAGGCCGCAATCCACTCCGCGCCGTTTTCTCCCCACAGCAGAACCCGGTCGCCGGGCGCGACGCCCCGTCGGACCAGCAATGCGGCAAAACGCCCGGCCAGTAGCGCAATATCACGATAGGTGGCCTTCCGTCTCCGGATGCCTTGATGGCGCACGACCGCAATTTGGCGGTCGAAGCGGCGGAAGTCGTCGAGCAGTGTAGCCAGATGGTCTCGCATGAAAGCTCCGGCAAGTTCATGGTAAGCCATCGCGCCCCACTGCTAGGGCAGAAAGCGCTACGCGGTGCGCGAATTTGTCCTAGTGTCGGCCTGAAATCCATGACAGTCAGGGCGATTCTGACTCCTTCTCCCCGCAAAGTAGAATGGGAATATGGGATTTGAAAGCGTGAGTAAGATCGCCGAGGCGGATTTTCCCACCCGCTGGGGAGACTTCCGGATTCTGGGCTTCGAGGGTATGCAAATACTGGCCCAATCCCGCGAGAACTTCCCGGCGAACGGCGGAGGAGGGGAGACCGAGGGCCTGGTGGCCCTGGTGATGGGTGACATTCACGTTGCGCCCCCACTGGTCCGCATCCACTCGCAATGCCTCACAGGGGATGTTTTTGGTTCGTTGCGCTGCGACTGCCGGCTGCAACTGGAGCTGGCCCTGCGCCACATCGCCCAGGAGGGCGCGGGGATTCTGATTTACGAGGAGCAGGAGGGCCGTGGCATCGGTTTGATGGCCAAACTCAAGGCCTACGAGCTGCAGGATCAGGGGATGGACACGGTCGAAGCCAACGAGGAGCTGGGCTTTGCCGCCGACTGCCGCGAGTACGAGCTGCCCGCCGAAGTGCTCAAGCTGCTGGGAGTTACGAAGGTCCGCCTGATGACCAATAACCCTGCGAAGGTGGCGGCCCTGGAAACCGCCGGCATCCAGGTCACGGAGCGCGTCTCTGCCGAAGTAGAACCGCTGGAGAGCTTCGCCAGCTACCTGCGCACCAAGCAGGAGAAGATGGGACACATCCAGGATTAGACGCGGGATTCGCTGCTGGGATCTGGCACGCGATGACAGGTATCTTGCGCCTTATTTGAGTTTTTTCCGCGCAGGAGTTGCAGGTACACTAGAGGACATGGCTGATATAAAGCGCAGAAAAACAGGCACGGTTCGGATCGGGCAGGTTCGCGTGGGCTGGGAAGCTCCGGTCGTCGTGCAATCGATGACCAACACCGACACGGCGGACGCAGCAGCCACCATCGAGCAGGTGGCGGCCTTGGCGCTGGCGGGCTCGGAGATCGTGCGCGTCACGGTGAACAACGAGGAGGCAGCCGCGGCTGTTCCGCGCATCGTCGAAGGTCTGGATAAGCGCGGCCTAAAAGTGCCCATCGTCGGTGACTTCCATTACAACGGTCACCTGCTGCTCAAACAATTTCCTGCCACGGCGCGGGCGCTCAGCAAGTATCGCATCAATCCCGGCAATGTATCGATTGGCCGCAAAGACGACGATAACTTCCGCATCATGATTGAGTGCGCGGTTGAAAACCAGAAACCGGTGCGTATCGGCGTGAATTGGGGCTCGCTGGATCAAGCGCTGCTGACTCGCATGATGGATAAGAATAGCCAAATGCAGCAGCCGCTGCCGGCGCGCGAGGTGATGCTGGAGGCCATGGTGGTGAGCGCGCTGGAATCCGCCGCTGCCGCCGAGCACTACGGATTGGGACGCGACCAGATTATTCTCTCCGCCAAGGTGAGCGGCGTGCGCGATCTGATCGACGTGTATACCAACCTGGCCGCGCGCTGCACCTATCCGCTACACCTGGGACTGACCGAGGCCGGCATGGGCAGCAAAGGACTGATTGCATCGACGGCAGGCCTCGCGCCGCTGCTGCTGGCGGGCATCGGCGACACCATACGCGTGAGCCTGACGCCCAAGCCGGGCGGCGACCGGACGGAAGAGGTGCTGGCGGCGCAACAGATTTTGCAGTCGCTGGGTATTCGCAGCTTCATGCCGCAGGTGACCAGCTGCCCGGGGTGCGGACGGACCACCAGCACCTATTTTCAAGAGTTAGCCGAGCAGATTCAGAGTCACCTAAGGAATTCGATGCCGGAGTGGCGCAAAAAATATCCCGGAGTCGAGGAACTCAAACTCGCCGTCATGGGCTGCGTGGTCAACGGACCCGGCGAATCCAAGCACGCCAACCTGGGCATCAGCCTGCCGGGCACCTTTGAGGAGCCCAAAGCGCCGGTCTATGTGGATGGCAAACTCTTGAAGACCCTCCACGGCGATACCATTGTGGCTGAGTTTAAACAGATACTGGATAAGTATGTGGAGAGCCACTACGGGCATCGGGCGTAGCGCAGACGCTGGCGGGGCAGGCAGTGTCGCGCACAAAGTTACAAATCTGGAGGGCACTGTGATGAAGCGTAGACTTGCGGTAGGTTTATTGATTCTTGCGGTTTGCGTGCCTTCCCGGGCGCAAACGCCAGCTCCTGCAACGACGGGCGTCCTGCAAGCGCGCATCGCCGACACCCTCGGTGCTGCCATTAGTCGAGCCTTTGTTCTCGTTCACGGCTACGGGCGGGTCGGCAACACGTGGGTCAAGGTGGACCAGCAAGTTGATGTGAATATAAATGGCGAGTTTCAAATTCAACTCGCGCCCGGGCTTTACGACCTGTTCATCGGCTCGCCAGGATTCATTCCTTATGCCAAGAAGGTCAAGATTCAGCCGGGTAAACCGACCATCCTGAAGATCAAACTGCAAGTGGACATGGAGAATTTGCAGGATTGAGTGTGTCGCGGGGTTGATCCTCCGTGATGAATTTTTCCCGAACGCTGCACGGATTTCCCTTCTCTGCGATTTAGCGCTACGTAGCGGTATTTTCCATTGGAGGTTCACATGGCTATGTGCCGGGTTGGATGGCTCGTACTCTTAACTGCGCTCTCGCCCGCGCTGGCCTTTGCCGGTCAGCCGAAACCCTGTGTGACTGCCGATGAAGCCACCAAACTTATCGACAAGGACGTGTGCGTTTCGGCGCACATCTACGATGTAGTCGAGCTGCCGGATGGGACGCGGTTTCTGGACGTTTGTACGCCCGACACTCCGGACGAGAAGTGCCGCTTCACCATCGTGAGCCTGTTGGAGGATCGCCAGGAGGTGGGCGAGCTGCGCAAGTACCGCGACATGGACGTGCAGGTCCGGGGGATTGTGCGACCCATGCATGGGCGGGCAGGGATGGTGTTGAGCCATGCGCGGCAGTTCTACGGCGGGCCACCCAAATTCAAGCCAAACCCCAAGCTGGCGCGCGGCTTCAACGGCGAAGAGAGCCGGCCTCCGCTCTACGACCCCAACCTGCGCTCACAGGGCAGACGCCGCGCCTTCATGAATACACGGGACAAAGAGACGCTGCCGCCGAAATAAGTTATAAGCAAAAATAACTTCGGCAATATTTACAGCACCGAAATCTCCACATCTTCCATGAGCGGGGCGTGACGCGCGCCCTTCCATAGAATCGTGCAGGAGACGACCATCAAGATCAGGGTCGATCCCAGACCAATCCCCAGGTTCGAACGGTCGGAGATGGCGCCGATAATCTGCGGGGAAAAGGTATCGCCGAAGCAGTGGATGACGAAGAAGTTGACGCCCATGGCTGTGGCGCGGACCGGCGCGGAGACCGAGTTGACAAGAGCGGCGTTGAGCGGACCAGTGTTGAGAAAAAGGAAGAACTCGGCTGCAAGGAGCGCCGGGCATATGGGAATATGAAATCCAAATACGTGGACCCAGAAGACAGCCCATTCGGGCGGACCGAAGAATAGTAGAATCCCGAAGGGCAGAGCCAGAGCGACGCTCCAGAAGGAGAGCAGGTAAAGAGCCCGGTGGTTGGTGCGCAGCCAGCGCTGGGCAATCCAGCCGCCAACCAGAGTTCCCAGGATGCCGTCGATGACTGTGATGGCGCCCACTACCAGGCTGGAGTTGGCGACCGAGAGCCCGGCTGAACGGCTGAGGAATGTGGGCACCCAGGCTGAGATGCCACCCATGGCGAAGGTGAGTGTGGCCAGGCCGAAGGTAGCCGTCAGGAAGGCCGGGTTGCGAAAGAGCCCCAGAAAAGTGGTGGTGTTGATCGTCTCCTTCATGTTGTCGCTGGCGCCACGCTGCGGCTCGTAGCCCCAGAAACCATACAATACCGCGATGATCAAGCCGGGAATGGCACAGATGAAGAAGGGCGCGCGCCAGCCCCAGAGGGAACCTATCTGCCCACCTGCCAGATAGCCCAGGGCCGCGCCGATTGGAATGGCCACATAAAAGATGGACAGGATTCGATTGCGCTCCCGCTCGGGATAGAAATCGGCCAGTATGGCCGGAGCAAAGATTCCAAATGTAGCCTCGCCGATGCCCACCAGCGCCTGGCGGATAAAGAAGGTCCAGTAGTCGTGAACCCAGACGGTGACCAGGGTAGCCAGGCTCCAGAGAATCGCCCCAAAGATGATGAGTGCCTTGCGCGAGGAGCGTTCAGGAATCCGCGCGGCTGCCGGTTGAGCCCAGATATAAGCGATAACCAGGACGACTGCCAATGTTCCCAGGCTGAAAAAGAGCATCCATGAGCGGTGGAGGGCCAGAATAGCCAGGACACTGAAAAGCGAACCACAGAAAAACAGTTGCTTCTTATTCAGGCGGTCTCCCAGCCAGCCGGACAAGGGAGCGGCAATCATGTAGAAGATAAACAGGGCTGTTGTGAGCGCGCCCATCTGCTGGTCGGTGGAATGAAACTCGCGCTGAATCAGCGAGACTTCGCCGGGCAGGATGTAGCGGTCGATGTAGTTGAGCAGGTTGAGGGCGATGAGCAGCGTCAGCGTCGCCACGGCGGGGCTGATGCGAGGGCGAGCGGGCTGGACAGTAGAGGCCAAGAGAGCTTCACCTCGCCCCTTCGGCGAGATTTAACACGAATATCACATTGGGCCGTTACATGCACATTGCCGTGACAGGACAAATGCATGTAGGGAAGACAAGTCCTCCACAGTTACACAGTTTCACAGGAAATAGGGGGGGAGTGGGGTACCTTTGCCTCATTCCGAACCGGCCCCTTCGAGAGGACCGATCCGAGTTCAGAGTAGCAGGATGCCGTAAATAATCTGCAAATTTAATTACCTGCGATTGCCCCGATTGCACGGACGGATTACTCGGCCGGCCGCGGCCAGTGCGCCTCAATGGTGGTGCCGATTCCTCCGCGGGGGCGGAATTCGCCGCGAACGACGGCCCAGACCGGGTCACAGGCTTTAACCACGTCTTCAAGCACCTGGTTGACGATGTTTTCCTGAAAGATGCCCAGGTTGCGATAAGAAAACAGGTACTCTTTGAGCGATTTCAGCTCCAGGCAACGCTGGCGGGGCATGTAACGGATGGTCAGTACGCCAAAGTCAGGTAGCCCGGTTTTGGGGCAAACGGAGGTCAGCTCCGGGTTATCGATGAGGATTTCGTAGCCGGGGAACTGGTTTTGCCAAGTTTCGATTGCCGGGAAGGAAAAATCGAGGCCGGCTTTGGCGTGATCGTCGGTGTAGCTAGGTTCTGGAGCCATACTTAGATTCTACGAGACCGGGAAACGGCTGGCCAGATAATCAATCTTTTTGCTCACGCTAACCTGTTTCTAAGTCTTATATACTGTGACTGGTTGACTGAATGGCAAAAGAAAGAAAGCTCACGGTCCGGCCCAGGATTTGGTGGGGCCTGGCTGTCCTCCTGATCATCGTATTTTTCGCGGTGCGGACTCTGACCCGGGACCGGCTCCAGATACGAGTGGCCCAGGCGGCGCATATGCCGCTGATAAGTACCATCAGCACCAACGGCCGTGTTGAGCCGGATGTAAAGTACGAACTTCACGCCCCAATTGCGAGCATCGTCAAGGAAGTGTATGTGCAGCCAGGCGATGTGGTCCCGGCGGGCAAGCTACTGATGGTGCTGGATGATTTGCAGGCGCGTGCCCACGAAGCCTCGGCCGAGAGCGGCGTGAAGGCCGCGCAGGCAGGGCTGGAGGCGGCACTCCACAACGGGACTCAGCAAGAGCGCCAGATGGCGGCAGCCGACGTGACGCGAGCACGGCTGGAGCGCGACGATGCGCGCCGCAGCCTGGAAACGCTCACCAAACTCAATTTGACCGGGGCGGCGTCGTCCAGTGAGGTGGCTGCGGCGCGGCAGCGGCTGGAGGCGGCGGAAGCCAATCTTCATGCCGTGGAGCAGAGTACCGTCAGTCGCTATTCGCCGGCAGAGGTTGAGCGGGCGCGGGCCTCGCTGGCCGGTGCGGAAGCCAGCCTGGCGGAGGCGCGGCAGGTGTTGGCGCACACCCGCATCCTTGCTCCCGCTGCGGGAACGGTTTATCACATCGAAGCAGGACGCACGGAGTTTGTCGAAGAGGGCAAGCTGCTGCTCCAACTGGCCGATCTGCACCACGAACGGGTTAGGGCCTACTTCGACGAGCCGGAGATCGGACGCCTTGAGGTTGGCCAGAAGATTCAGATCAAGTGGGACGCCAAGCAAGGCCACATCTGGAACGGCCATATTGAGCTTACGCCGATTACGGTAATCAATCTGGGCACGCGCAGCGTGGGCGAGGTGCTGGTGAAGATTGATGACCTGGACAGCGAACTGCTGCCCGACACTAACGTGACTGTAACGGCGACCATCTCCAGCGAACCCAACACACTGAGTATCCCGCGAGAGGCGTTGCACTCGGAAAACGGCAAAACCTACGTCTTCAAGGTGGTGAAGGGGATGCTGCAGAGAACCTATGTGACCACCGGGACCATCAATCTAACCCAGGTAGCTATCCTCTCCGGACTTGATGAGGGGGATATGGTGGCAACCGGTTCAGAGAATGGACAGCCCTTGCAGGAGGGCATTCCGGTCAAGGTTGTGCGGTGAGGGTATTATCCGGACTCCTATTGGCGGGGTTGATCTCAGCGGCAGCCGCGGCGCTTCCGGCGCCTGTGCACGAACAGATGGATCAGCTTAACCAAGCCAACGTGGCCTTGCAGGCCGGGGAGGCGGATAGAGCGATGGCGCTGCTGGACAAACCGGACAATCTGGACAAGCCGGGCGACAGGGCCGAAGCATACAACCTCAGGTGTCGCGTGGAATACACTCTGGAGCAATGGAATCGCGCCGCGAACGATTGCGAGCAGGCAGTAAAACTGGACGGACAGAACTCGGACGATCATCTTTGGCTGGGACGCGCCCTGGGCGAAAAGGCCAGCCGGGCTTCGTTTATGACTGCCTATTCGCTGGCCAAGCGGACGCGTGCTGAGTTTGAAGAGGCCGCCCGGTTGAATCCCCGCAATGTAGAGGCGTTGGCTGCGCTGGGCGAGTTCTACTATTCAGCGCCGGAGATGATCGGCGGCGGCATCGACAAGGCAGAGACAGTGGCAGCGCGACTGGATAAAATCGACTCGGTGCGCGCCCATGAACTCAGAGGCAATATCGCCGAACATCGCAAGGACTACGGCACTGCCGAGCGGGAGTTGAAGCAGGCGATTACCGGTTCACTACATCCGGCATTTCAGTGGATGGCGCTGGCCAATTTTTATCGTCACCGTGAGCGCTTTACGGAGATGGAGTCCGCGGTACGCAGCGGTGAAAATGCCGCCAAGCGGGATAAACACGCAGGTATAGCGCTCTTTAACGGGGCTTCCATTTTGCGCGCTACTAACCGCGATCTGACGCGCGCCGTCAAAATGCTCGAAGAATATGTTGGCGGCAACTCAAAAACCGAGGAAGGGCCTGCGTTTGTGGCACACATCTGGCTGGCCCAATTAAAGCTGCAACTGGGCGACACGGAAGCAGCCAGGCGGGAACAAGCAGCCGCGCTGTCCCTGGCACATGAGTACAAGACAGCACAGGATTTGAAGCTTTGAAGGGTTATCAATAAGTGACGAACGAATACAATCCGATGAAGCGCTGGACATGGATGCTCGCCGGCATGGCGATGATAACCGTGCCATCCCTGGTTTCCGCACAGGTATCGCTGGTCACGGTCGTTGACCTGGCGCAGCGCAATTCGAGCGCAGTAAGGCTGGCTGAAGCCGATGTGCGCAAGGCGCAGGCGTCGCTGGCTGAGACCAAGGCTGTTTACATTCCCAGCCTTACCTTCGGCTCGGGGCTTCCCGCGGTACCTTCCGTCGGTTTTACCGGGGGCGTTCCATCGATATTGAACGCCACCGCGCAGTCGCTGGTATTCAGCCTTCCTCAAAAACAATACATCGCGGCGGCGAACGCCGGTTTACAGGCCGCTGTTCTTCGCCTGAAAGACACCCGCGAGCAGGTAGCGCTGGACGCATCCGTGGCTTACATTGAACTGGATACCGTCGAGCATGAACTGGATGCGGCGCGCCAGCAAGAGGCATACGCCGAGAGGCTGGTAACCATCGAACAGCAACGCGCCGAGGCGGGCATTGACCCGTTGAGCGAGCTGTTGCATGCGCAACTGACGGCGGCCCAGTTGAAGCTTCGACGTATGCACATGGAGAACCGCTCCAGCATATTGGCCAATCAACTGGCGGCTCTCACAGGCCTGCCGCCCGGCTCCATCACGCCGGATCACACCAGCATTCCGGAGATTCCGGCAGTGAGGGCGGGTGAGGCGGCGCATCCCACAAATGGCACTGAGTCAGCACGCATGTTTGCGCTCTCAAAACAGCGGACGGCGCGGGGAGACGCGGTGCACACGTATCTTCCCCAGATCAATTTTGACGCGGAGTACCTCCGCAGCACCACGATTCTGAACAACGCAAGCGAGTATTACTTCAACAACATCACCAAGACGCGCGGAATTCCAATCAATAACTTCAGTTCGGGATTCTCAATTCAGGTGCCGCTGTTTGACCCCGTCCATCACGCCAAATCGAGAGAGTCAGCTGCCGACGCGCTGCGGGCTACCGTGGAAGCCGAACAGGCCGAACGGCAAAATGACGTGCAGATCGCGGTGTTGACAGGCAGCCTGCGCGAGCTGGACACGCTGGCGGAGATTGCCAGCCTGAAGCAGCAGATTGCCGGTGAGCAGTTGCAGGCCGTGCTGGCGCAACTGGAGTTGGGCAACGGCGCCGGCGCCGGCCCTGGCGCGCCTCCGCAATTGGGTCCCAAGGCGGAACAGCTGGCCCGCATCGACGAGCGCCAGAAATTTCAGGACGCGATGGATGCGGGATTCGACCTGAGCAAGGCGCGGTTGAGCCTGCTGCGCGCACTTGGGCACATGGAAGACTGGCTGCGCGAACTGCACGCAAAGTAACCAAATATGGAAGAGTCCATCAAGTCTCTGGGCAGCATCGACAAACAAATGTAAAAGCGACCCTCGAATGCTATTTTATTCAAAACATTCCTGATAACTGTGAAAACCGGCCAAGAATCATCCGGAATGTTAGAATGAAAGAGATGACAAAGCCCCTGAAGACACTCCTTTTGAACCCTCCCTCGTTTGAGAATTTTGATGGCGGCGCCAGCTCGCGCTGGCCTGCCACACGTGAGATTGAGTCCTACTGGTACCCGGTCTGGCTGACTTATCCGGCTGGATTGCTGGAAGGATCACGTCTGCTCGATGCGCCTCCGCATCACATCTCCGCGGACGAAACCATCAAGATCTGCAAGGATTATGAATTCCTGGTGCTGTTTACTTCGACAATGGGATGGGACGGGGATCAGCGTTTGGCAGAGGCCATCAAGGCAGCCAATCCATCGATCCGCATCGCCTTCGTCGGCCCGCCGGTTACCACTTCGTCGGACAAGGCTCTGAACGAGTGCTCGGCGCTGGACTTTATCTGCCGCCGCGAATTTGACTACTCAGTGGTCGAGTTTGCCCAGGGCAAGCCGCTCAACGAGATTCTTGGCATCAGCTACAAGAAAAACGGCAAAATCATTCACAACCCTGACCGCCCTCAGGTGGAAGATCTGGACGCGATGCCCTGGGCCACCAAGATTTACAAACGCGACCTGGACGTAATGCGCTACAACGTGCCCTTCCTGCTGCATCCCCACATCGCGCTCTACTCCACACGCGGCTGCCCAGCGCAGTGCACCTTTTGCCTGTGGCCGCAAACCCTGAGCGGACACGCATGGCGCAAGCGCTCCACCGACGATGTGGCTGCCGAGCTGGCCTGGGCCAAGGAGAACTTCCCAGATGTGAAGGAGTACTTCTTCGACGACGACACCTTTAACATTCAGGGCCCCCGGACCGTTGAACTCTGCGAAAAACTGAAGCCGCTGAATCTGACCTGGAGCTGTACCTCGCGCGTCACCACCGACCGCAAAACCCTGCAAGCCATGAAAGAGGCCGGATGCCGGCTGCTCATCGTGGGTTTTGAGTCTGGCGACCCGCAGATTCTCAAGAACGTCAAAAAAGGCGCCACCGTTGAGCGTGCGCGCGAGTTTGCCAAGGATTGCCACGACCTGGGCCTGATTATTCACGCCGACTTCATCCTCGGCCTGCCGGGCGAGACCAAGGAGTCGATCCGCAACACCATCAACTTTGCCAAGAAGCTGGATTGCGAAACTATCCAGGTCAGCATCGCTCATGCATATCCGGGAACGGAGTTTTACGACTACGCCAAGGCCAACGGCTTCATCGTGAACTCAGCGGCGATGATGGATGAAGGCGGCCATCAGATGGCGCACATCGAGTACCCCGGCCTGCCAACGGATTACGTGCTGGAGATGGTGCATCGCTTCTACGACGAGTACTACTTCCGTCCCAAGGCCGCATTCCGCGTGGTTTGGAAAGCGTTTGTGAATCGCGATCTGCCCCGGCTGTATGTCGAGGCCAAAGCCTTCCTGAAACTGCGCTCGCAGCGCAATAAGATGGTGAAGGCGGCGCGCAGCAATCAAGCGGAAGCCAGCGCCTAGGTCTTGCCACACATTTCACAAATGCATCATCAGGACAGGAACACCGATGGCTCACGCTAGACTTACGCCGCGACAATACCTGATCCTGGGGCTTGTTTCTCTCTGTGCTCCACTGGGCGATACCTGCCTGTCGCGCGGCATGACCGGGTTGCCGGAGATTACCATTGCTCATCCCGCGACTCTTTTCGCCGCGGTCTACACTCCCTGGATCGCGCTGGGCATCGCGCTGCTCATCGGCTTCTTCGCCAGCTATCTCACCGCGCTTTCCTGGGCAGACCTCACCTTCGTGCTACCTGCTACAGCCTTCGGGTATGTGTTCGTTGCCCTGTTCGCGCGCTTTTTTCTACATGAGTCGATTTCGCTGGAACGCTGGGCGGGAATTGTGCTGATTACCGTGGGCGTGGGCTTTGTGGCAAATGGGCCGTCGTTGACCGTAAGTCCCAAGGTTCAACCGGAAACCAATGCCGGTGCAGCGGATGTGGAAAAGGAGCAGGCGAGATGACGATTCCCTCCCCTGCTCCGCAGCCAGGCTTCTGGGCAGCAACCGCCATGATCGCGGCCATCGTCCTCGCCTCGACCGCCGGCGAAGTCCTGACCGCCGCGGCCATGAAGTCCATCGGCGACCTGGACGAAATTCGCGCCCGCACGGGCCTCAAGGGAGCCATCCGTGCCGTCCTTACCTGCCCGTTGTTTTTTGCTGGAGTGAGTTTTCTGGCGCTGGCCTTCTTTTCCCTGCTCTTCGCTTTGAACCACATGAACCTGAGTCTGGTGGCTCCTGCATCAGCCTCGCTCACGCTGGTCACCAACGCTATCGCTGGGAAGATCTTTCTCAAGGAGAATGTTGACCGGCGGCGCTGGGCTGCGGCTTTGCTGGTGTGTATTGGGGTTTATCTGCTGGCGCACTGAAACACATGGGACAGGGTCAGAAGAACATACAATCAAAAGTACTTTCGATCTACTCTGTTACCTGCTTACTTTGTCTCTGAGCCTCGCGTGCTAACCCGGTTATGAGCGCCATTACAATAAAGAACAGAAGAGGATAAGAAAAGAGAAAATTCAGGTTAGTAAGAGTCCGGCTGGGGTCATTTATTAGATGGAAGATTTGTCCAAGAAAGACTTCGACGGGCACCCATCCCAGGGTGGCGGCCAGCGACCAAGGCCATAACGTTGCAAGCAATCTTCTGGGACCATCCGGTAGATTCGTTCGCCACCAGGTGAGCGGCTTGTTAATCCTGCCCGCGCCAATGCAGGCAGTAATCAAGAGAGTGATAGGTCCGAATCCTCCGCCGACCAGCAGAAGAAGGATGGAGAGCAGTGACAGAACCACGGCGCCATGCTTCTTTTGAACAAACGTAACGGACCATAGGATGATCGATAGGCCGACAAGAATCGCCAAGATGCCGGTCACAAGAAAATTGGGAACGAGTGTCATGGCCGGTTCGTGGCCGAAGGGGAATGGTAGCCCAGGTCCGCTCACAGCCATTATCTTTAAGGTTGTTGGCGCAACATTTCCCTGGAGCGTCTCGAAGTAGCCATGCTCCATGCTGAGCAGTCCGGCATAAGCTCCGAATACCGCAACGGTTACTCTGACCGCGTCAATACTGTGCCAGGTTATTGTGCTATGTTGCGGATTTGTCTGCTTCATTCCTCGGTTCCTGTCGTTCGGCTTATCGGATAACAGATCGTCCTGCTCTGAGCTAAGCAGCATCAGCGAAATAATCGCATCAATTCCCGCGGTTTCAAGTCGGGATCGAGAATGGTTCGCGGTTCGCGTATGGCCATGCAGACAGCTTCGGCCGCCAGGTGCCCTGACCGCGCGGCACTCTCCATCGTCGAGGGCCAACCAGTCTGCACCCAATCCCCAGCCAAAAACAGATTCGGCCAGGGCGAATGTGCTGCGGGTCGCGCCGAGTCAATCCCCGGAGGTACACCGAAGGTGGCGTGCATCTCCTTCACCAGCGCGACCTTCTCCAGCTTGGCTTCTTTTACTCGCGGGAAAAACTCGGCAAGCTCGCGCAATGCCAGCGCAATCGCTTCTTTACGTTCGAGGGCCGCGAAGGCCCGCGTGGCGCTGACAACCAATTCAATGTAATTTCCGCCGCGCCCGGTCTGCAGTTTCGACTGGTTGTACATCCAGTGAATTTCGCGGTCCAGGAGAACTGCATGCTCAAGACCAGTTATCTCGCGGTCAAACCATAGATGCACGCTGCAAATCGGCCAATGCTGGTGACGCTCAATTTGGCGAGCCAGCTTCTCCGCTCCTTCTTCGGCGGGCAGGCGCGGCAATAACTTCTGCGTCGCCTCAAAGGGCAAAGCCAGAATCACGTAGTCAGAAACCAGCTCGCCCGTGCGCGTACAAATCAGCCACTGTGCTAATTCTTCATTCCAGGCCGCGCCTTCCACGTGCGTATTCAGCAGCACGCTGCCCCCGCGCTCCGCGAGAAACTGCGGAACTCCCGCGTACAGTTCGCTCAGCGGTACCGTGCTCATCCCCATGCTGCCCGCCTGAGCCGAGTTCAGAAATAGCTCGCGAATCACCTTGGCTGCATAGGGCACAGAGATCACCTCAATCTCCGCATTCAGAGCGCTGGCAATCACCAGCTTCCAGAATCGATTCAGCGCGCCCTCGGTTTGTTTGTGCCGCCGGAGCCACGCGCCCAGAGATTCCCGGTTGTCGATGAGCGTGGCAGGCTTCATCATCGCTCGCATCGCGCGAGCGAGCGCCAGCTTGTCGGCAAAGGTAAATGCCTTGGCGTTGAGGAAGCTGGGCGCGCTGTGTAATGGCGCCGGCAGCCGCAGCGGCCCCAACTCAAACGGTCCCAGCCGAGAACGTCGCCCGCCCGGCTCGATCATGGTTATTGTGCGGGTCCAGTGAATGCGATTTGCGACGCCGATGCGGTGATAGAAACCCAGCAGATTGGTGCAGCATCCGAAGAGCACGTGCTGGCAGTTGTCGATGACCTCTCCAACTCCCGGATGCAGATAGGACGAAGCGCGTCCACCCAGATAACCGCGCTGCTCAACCAGTTGCACGCGAAAGCCCGCCTCGGCCAGCGCGCAGGCCGCGCTCATGCCGGCCACACCAGCGCCGATGACTGTGACATTCTTCTGCGAATTTTGTGACGAACGAATCAAAGATAAGCCCCAATCAAATAGATAGCCGCGCCCACGCCATGCGCGCTAGGCCTATGCCTAGAATACCGAGCTTCTGCAGCGACGGCACGCTGGCGCGTCGCGAAAACACATCGTAGTCGTCGCGCTCGATGCGCTTGAGCAGGCTGTGATAGATCGTGACCAACACCCACAACGCTGGGCGGTTCTCGATGTCAATCAGGGGCAATAACTCCTGGGCCGACCAATAAAAGACTCGCGCGCGCCGGGCGATGGCGGCGAGCAAGGCGCGTTCATTGGCCGTGGGCGGCGCGCCGGGCGCACGATGCAGAAGCGAGTCCAGCGAAACATTGTGGGCCGTTAAATCCTCGAGCGGCAGATAGACGCGATTGCGCTGTGCATCCTCGACTACGTCGCGCAAAATGTTGGTAAGTTGGAAGGCGATGCCGGTCTCTTCGGCAAGCTTCTCGGCGCGGGAATCGGTGTAACCGAAGATGCGAATGCAGACCAGGCCCACAACCGAAGCCACCAGATAACAGTAGCGATAAAGGTCGGCAAATGTGGCGTAAGTGACTGGCGCGTCCGTTGCGGTCCAGTCCAGGTCCATGGTCACGCCGGCGACTAACTCATCGAGCAAAGAACGCGGAATCTTGAAGCGCGCGGTCGCGTCAAGGACTGCGAAAAAAAGGGGATCGCAACTGTCGCCGCCCGCGCAGAAAGCGTGCCACTGATCCAGCCAGGCATTCAAACGGCGCTGACGCTCCTCGCGTGGTAGAGTTTCGTCGTCGGCCAGGTCGTCGGCCTTGCGCATAAAAGCGTAAATAGCGCAGATGGCGTTGCGGCGCGGCTTAGGCAGGGCGATAAATGCGTAGTAGAAGTTCTTCGCCTCACGGCGGGCGATGGCGCGGCATGTCGCATAGGCCCTGTCCATAGCGGGGCAGCTGGGCGCATCTTCGTCGGATAGGTGGGACTGCATCAAGCTGTTTTCCTTCAACTCCGGCTGCCGAGGCGCATAAAGGGCAACAGCTTGCCGCCGACGGCGTGCAGCAGCAGAGCCAGTTTCCTGCTCTTGGAGATTGCAGGCCGGGAGCTGAGCACATCGTAACCCTGCCGCTCGATGGCACGCAGAATCTCCATCCCGCCGCGGCTGAACAGGTCCAGGTCGAGCGCCAGATCGCGGTGTACCCTGCCGATCAGCGGCAGTCCCTGCTCGAAGAGTTCCCGCGCATGATCGACCTCACAGCGCATCAGACCGCGAAACTCGGGGGTGGCTACGCTTTCGGCAATCTGCTCCTCGCTTACGCGAAAGACCTCCATATCATTCTGCGGAATATAAATGCGGCCCTTGATGTAATCCTCGCGCACATCCTGCCAGAAGTTGGCCAGTTGCAGCGCGGTACAGGTGAAGTCAGAGAGGCGGAAGTTTTCTTCACTCGATTCGCCACTGACATAGAGCACCAGTCGGCCTACGGGATTGGCCGAGTAGCGACAGTAAGCCAGCACGTCTTCGATGGTCTCGTAGCGAGTGACAACCTGGTCCTGGCGAAATGCGATCAGCAGATCGGCAAAGGGTTCCTTGGGGATGAAACACTCGCGTATGGTCTCGGACAACGCGACAAAGACTGGGTGACGCGCGCGGCCCTCGTAGCAGGCATCCAGTTCGCGCCCCCACAAATCTAGCAGGGCAAGAGCCTGCTCGGGGTCGCCTACCTCGTCGCCCAGATCGTCGGAGACTCGGCAGTAGGCGTAGATGGAGTAAAAATGGGGGCGCAGATCCCGGGGCAGAAACCACGAGGCAACATGAAAGTTTTCGTAGTGCGATTCGGCCAGCCGTTTGCACCATGCGCACGCTTCGTCGAGCGTGGGCGCAACCGGGGGAATGCGATAGGAGGCTGGCAGCGCAGCCCAGCCGCGGGCGATCAATACCTCCTGAAGCAACGCTTCCCTGTCCGGCAAATCGTTTTTCATTCCCGCAGCTTCCGTCGTCATGGCTTGGTCTCAGGGCAAAATAGCGGTCTTGATCTCGCTTCCGCGCTTCATCATCTTCTCAAAGACGCGGTTGAGCTCGTAGAGGTGAGCGTGGCCGGTGATGAAAGCCTCTGACTGAAAGCGGCCGCTGGCAATCAGATTGAGCGCCTCACGGCAGATGGCCGGTGTGTGGTGGAAGGTGGCGCGCAGGGTGATGTCGGAATAATGAATGCGATTGGTGTCAAGCGAAACGTGCGTACCCAGGGCGCAACCGCCAAAGAAATTCACCGTCCCGCCCTTGCGTACCATTTCGACAGCTTCTTCCCAGGCCTCAGGCACACCGACGGCCTCGATGGCGATGTCTACGCCGCGATTCTTCTCGGTGAGCGCGCGGGTTTCGCTGATGGCCTTGCGGATGCTAGTGGTCTGCACCACGTGGTCTGCGCCCAACTGGCGCGCTGCTTCCACTTGACCGTCGTGCTTGACGATGGCGATGACTTTGCAACCGGCCAATGCAGCCACATGAAGAATCATCAGTCCCAACGGGCCGCCGCCAATAACGGCCACGGTGTCGCCGGGGTGCGGGTGTGAATCTTCATAACCGTGCACCGCGCAAGCCAGCGGCTCAGTCAGCGCGGCGTGCTCCAGCGGCACATGATCCGGCACATGCAGCGTATTCCCGGCTACGATGCGGGCCGGAATGCGTATAAACTCGGCATAGGCGCCGTTGTTGAAGAGCAGATCGTCGCAGAGATTCTCCTGACCACGAGCGCAGAAATAACACTGGCCGCAGGGGGCGGAGTTGAGCGCGACTACGCGGTCACCGGATGCAAAACCTGTGACTCCCTCGCCGGCCTCGACCACCGTTCCCGCCAGTTCATGACCAAACAGGGCCGGAGGCACAATCATGCGGGCATGGTAGCCTCGGCGAAAGACCTTCAGGTCTGTGCCGCATGTGAGCGCCGCACCCACGCTGACGATCAGTTCACCAGGCCCGGCCTGGGGAACCGGCACATGCTCAATGCGAATATCCTGGCGCCCGTGGAGGACCGCGGCTTGCATGGTGCTGCGGCGGTGAAGAAGCACG
This sequence comes from Occallatibacter sp., assembly GCA_050012015.1. Lineage (GTDB taxonomy): Bacteria > Acidobacteriota > Terriglobia > Terriglobales > Acidobacteriaceae > Telmatobacter. Next base: position 194,009 of record JBEKHZ010000005.1, read on the forward strand.
TTCTCGACGGTCACGCGGCCTTGGTGGACAGCGGATTCGACCTTCTTGCGGCCCTCGACGACCACTGTCTCGACCGTATTCAGACCTACTTCAACGACCGTCTCGACTGTATTCAGGCCCCCCTCGATGACGTTCTCAACTCTCTTGCGGCTTTCTTCGACAACAGTCTCGACGGTCTTACGGCTTCGGAGGATCACGGCCTTTACTTTATTCGCCACTAGACTCCTCCTATTTAGCTCCACCGCCCGGCACAGGTTCAATCATAATCTTCATCGAGTCTGCCTGGGGATGAGAAGCGACCTCAATGGCCTTTACCGCCTCTTCCAACGGAAAGCGGTGCGAGATAAGTTGCGTCAGATCAAAGCCCTTGCGATAACCGTCCAGTACCAACTCTTCAACTTCATGCTGAATCGACGTAGAAGCAGAGTATGAACCGAGCAGGGTCTTCTCGTCCATACAAACCGCTCCAGGGTCAAAAATGGCTTCCTCATGCTGCGTCTGGGCAAAGAGCATCACCTTGCCGCCGGGCCGCACCGCATCCATGGCTGTCTGTATCAGCGCCTTGCCGCCCACGGCCAGAAGAACGGCATCCGCGCCGCGGCCCTCAGTTGCTGCCATACTGCGCTCGATGACCTTTTCCGCGTCGATGGGTTCGTGCAAACCGAACTTCGCGGCGATAGCGTGGCGCTCTGGGTATAAATCGGAGGTGAGCACGCGAGCCCCGGTACGGGACGAAAGAGCGGCCAGCATCACGCCAATGGGACCCTGTCCAATCACCAGTGCAGTTTCGTCGGCCGCCAAGTTAAGCAGCTTTACAGCCTTCAGGACGGTGTTTACCGGCTCGATAAAGGCCGCTTGCTCAAAGGGCACGCCCTCGGGTATCCGCACCACACCGCCCATCGCGACGATCCAGTCCATCACACGGATGTACTCCGCAAAGCCGCCGCCGGAGGGCTTCATGCCGGCCGTTGCACCCACCTTCTTGTAGACTGCGCACTGCGCCGGCGTCTGCTTGCGACAGTAGTAGCACTCCCCGCACGGAATGTGATGGAAGACCATCACCCGCTCGCCAATTTCAAACTTCGTCACGCCCTCGCCCACCGCAACGATGGTTCCTGCCATCTCATGACCGAAAATGCGCGGCGGACGGTGCGAGCCGGTGTGAATCTTTTTCAGGTCTGTGCCGCAGATGCCGCAAGTGGCGATTTTGACCAGCAACTCGCCGGGACCGATCTGCGGAACTGGCACAGACTCTATGCGCAGATCGTTGACGCCCCGATAAACCACGGCCCGCATGGTGGTCGGAAGACTCGACTTGATCAGGAGTTCAGCGTTGGTGGTTTGGGTTGCCATTGCGCGTGCTTGCGGGCCCTTGTTCATCCAGGTACATCCAGAAAATCGAGCAATGACTGCGCGATGTTGCGGGCAGCCTTCCTGCTATTTTCTCCCATACGGATGAGTGCGTGCCAGTACCAGGGGTGGAGCAGGGCATAAACTATAAACCGGGCAAGTTTGAACTGACCGCTAGGCAAGATAAATCTATTGAACTCAGGCAGTTGGTCGTTGTAGCCATCACTGATTCCCTTGATGCAATAAAAAGGGATGCCACGCATCTGAGCGAGGCGAGCCAGGCCGGCAGCCTCCATGTCAACCAGTGCTGCCGAGTAGGTGGAGGCAAGGCGTTTCTTTTCCATCGTATCGGCGACACAAGAGTTGGTCACCAGCCAGCAATCATTGGGAGGACCGGCGGCAACAAACCGCTCCCCGGTGCGAGCGTCAATGACGATGGAGACATTGTAGGCCACACCTGAGGCAAGCTCCTCGCGTAAGGCTCCCGCCCAACCGGTAGAAATGACGGTTGTGACGGGGCCGAGTTTTTCAACCTCGGCAAAGGCCTTGGCCGCCTGGTCCACGCCGGCTCCGGCGCAGGCGGCAATCCACTCGCCTTCGTCGAAGTGCCGGCGCCATAGATCAACGCCATTTGAGCGTTCATGAAGCCAGTTGCGAGTCAGCGGCTTCAATTCGGCGGGCATAGCAGCGATAATGGCGATGCGCGTCATGAGTGTGGTTCATCGGAACTGTCTAGTTGGGTCGCCGTCGAAGACTTTTGCGGCGATAGAAACACAAGCGGAAGTGGAGCTATCGCTACAACAGCTACTGATACTTTCGCAACAAGAGACCAATGTTCAAATAAGGCACAGACAAGCATTACCACAGGAAGAAGAAGCAGGAGTATCCATAACCTATTAAATCGGAGATAAGTCAATAGTCTCATTGTAGCCAATGGCCACATCACAACATAAATCATAGTAATGATCAGCCAGAAAACAATCTGATCAGTATTATGAGATGTCCAGTACTCTCCAAGCTTCACAAAGCACAGCGGGAACCAAATTGCCATAAGAACGTATAAAAAGCCGTTGATGGGGCAATTTGGCTTAAATAAACTAATATCCCAATTCATGATCTCCTCCTTTCACATAGTCACTGCGCGTACCCATGCGCCCGGAACCACCCAATCGCCGCCTTCATCGCCGGATTCACAGGCAAAATGCGAAAGCCCAGCTCCTGCTGCGCGCGGGCGCTCGACGCATACATCTTCTTGCGGCCCATGCGCACCTCTTCCAGAGTCGCCCTCGGCTCACGTCCGCGGATGCGCCCAGTGATCCACTCCTCAAAAAACGCATAGGTGGCGGCGACGGCAAAGGGGATCTTTATCGTGGGCGACTTGAGGCCGGTAATCGCCGCCATCTTGTCGAGAATCTGCTTGAGCGTCAGATTCTCTCCGCCCAGGATGTAGCGATGGCCGAATTGGCCCTTGGTCAGGGCAAGGACATGTGCGCGGGCTACCTCGGTCACATCGACCAGATTCAATCCTGTATCCACGTAGGCGGGAAATTTACCGTTCAAAAAATCAACAAAAATGCGTCCGGTGGGTGTGGGCTTAGCGTCGTTCGGTCCAATCGGCGTAGTCGGGTTGAGGATGATGACCCGCTGGCCGCCTTTCGCAGCCTTGATCGCCTCCTGCTCGGCTAGGAACTTGGAACGCTTGTAGTGGCCGACCATGTCGGCGAGCGAGACAGGCGTGTCCTCGTTGATGACCACGCCGTCAGTGCGGAAGTGCATGGTGGCCACGCTGGAGGTGTAGACGATGCGCTTGACTTTTGCTTCGCGGGCCAGCCGCAGCAGCTCGCGCGTCCCGTCCACATTAGCCTTGTACATCGACGCCGGATCGGGAATCCACAGCCGATAGTCGGCGGCGACATGAACCACCGAGTCGCAGCCGGCAAGCGCGGGCCTGAGCGACTCGGGCTCACTCAGATCGCCCACATGCGTCTCGCCCGTGGTCCCTTCGAGGTTGGCCAAGTTGCTGGTCTTGCGGACCAGCAGGCGCAGCTTCGCACCGTCAGCAGCCAATGCTCGCGCCACATGGTGGCCTATAAATCCCGTCGCGCCTGTGAGAAAGATTTTCATGCCCTGCTTCCTTGACTGATTCTACCTTTCAGCATCGACTGCGCGGGCCCCACACGAAGGAGATGCAAAGTCTGCGGAACAATGCGCCTGGTTCAGGAGAAGACGGCCCGGATCTGCACCACTCGAGGTGCAATTCCCGCGCCTTGGTTTCGCTCTTTGATCGCCCGACAGGCTTGGCTATGTTGTTGATCCAAGGAAAGTTATCTGATTTAAACTATGATTCTGTGGGGCGATTTGGGGAAAACTTTTGTTGCATTTTTCTCTTTTTGCGGAGCTAAATCATGGTTTATGAGCGGGTTGCGGAAGCGTCGGAGGCAAAAAGATGTGTTTTCTACGTCAGCGGCCGGTTTTAAGTTGTCAAGGATCGGGAGCATTTTGTGATGGCTTTGATGATACGCCGTAAGGGGAAATAATCTGCAAGGACTAGCCGTCCAGGCGTAGATGCCTTCGGCCACCTGCTCCTGTCCCCAGTCCTCAACTGCGAGGGACCAGGGGCACCCATTACAGATTCTCGTGACTGGAGGTAATTTTTCAGGATCGATGACCGGGGCACCTGCCAGCCGCCGATTCTTCAAGACAGAACCCGAATAGCTACTACTCCAGCGCCTCCGGCGCAAGCGCAATATTCGTCTCACCCGCGGCCTTCTTCTCGTTGTATGCCTTCACCCAGTCTTCCCAGTGCTTTCCGGCGGCGCGGTCCTTGCCGCTGAACTCGATGCGGGCAATCTCGGCGTAGCCTACCTTGCGCTTTTCCGGCGCCGAGGGCGTGTAGTACTGCACCCAGGATTCGGCCAGCGTTGCGCCGCTATGGCAATTGAAGATAAAGGCCTCAATGCGTTCGCCGCATTTGAGTGTCAGCGTCACGTCGCCACGATAATCGAGCGCTTTATTCATGGCCTGGCGCAGGTCATCGTCCGTGGCCAGCGCGGGAACCCAGCCTTCCAGGTTCTCGTGCTCCGTGCCGGGAGCCAGCTCCATCGCCTCGACCTGCTCCAGCGTGTATTTCTGCACTTCAGCGGTCATACGCAGGTCTCCTCCAGAGTGTGAGCGGGTTCGGCGATCTGCACAAGATTTGTGTGCTGCGCTGCCTGTGGCGAAGCAAAATCATTCAGCAGCTTCAACGCATGCGGGTCGCGATATTTGCTGAAGGTGCCGCGCACCATGGCCAGAAATCCCTTCAGCGAACCGAAGCCGTCGATCACCGCTGTGGTCTCATAGCCGCAACTGACCATGCAGTTGGCGCACTTCGGATTGCCGCTAGCTACTCCGTAGTTTTCCCAGTTCGTTGTTGCCAGCAGCTGCTGGTAACTCTCGGCATAGCCTTCCTGGAGCAGGTAACAGGGTTTCTGCCAGCCGAAGATGTTATAGGCGGGCATTCCCCATGGAGTGCATTCATAATTGCGGTCGCCCATTAGAAATTCAAGAAAGAGTGGCGACATATTGAACTTCCAGGTAGGCTTGCGGTTGGAGAGAATGGCGCGGAAGAGCCGCCGCACGCGGGCGCGTCCCATAAAGCGATTCTGGTCCGGCGCCTTGTCGTAGCTGTAGCCAGGCGATAGCACCACGCCCTCGACGCCCATGCCCATCACCTCATCGAAGAAGGTGCGGACGCTTTGGGGGTCTGCGCCGTCGAAAAATGTGGCGTTGGTGGTTACGCGGAAGCCGCGCCGGACAGCCTCCTTGATTCCTTCGACGGCGATGTCATAGCCGCCCTCGCGGCAAACGGAAAAATCATGATGCTCGCGCTGGCCGTCGAGATGCACCGAGAAGGTAAGGTACTTCGATGGCGTAAACTCCGGAAGCCGCTTCTTGAGTTCGAGCGCATTGGTGCAGAGATAAATGTACTTTTTGCGCGCCACCAGGCCGTTGACGATCTCGACGATCTGGGGATGCAACAGCGGCTCGCCGCCGGGGATGGAGACCATGGGCGCGCCGCATTCCTCCACCGCGGCAAAACACTCTTCCGGTGTGAGCTGCTTTTTTAAGATGTGCGGCGGATACTGCACCTTGCCGCAGCCAGCACAGGCCAGCGAGCAACGGAAGAGCGGCTCCAGCATCAGCACCAAGGGATAGCGCTTGACACCGGTGAATCTCTTCTTCAGCACATAGCTGGCAACCGTACCCATCTGGGAAATCGGAACAGCCATATTGGGATCAACCTCCAGCGCCGTCTCAGTTGGCGCGTTCCATTAGTACTGTTTGTAGCCGCTAGCTGCTTGCGCGTTCCATCGCTCTCTGATAGCTGGTAAGAGCCATCAAGGGGAAGTATTGCCGGTACAGGGTGTAGGCCAGATAGAAGACTCTGGGGAAGCCTGTTCCTGTGATGATACTTTGTCGAGTCGCGCCTTCTCCCATCGACTCGTCCCAACTGCCATCAGTCCGCTGCCGCTTAAGCAGCCAGCGCACCCCCTTGGCAATCGAGTCGGAGCGGTCATCTCCGGCGGCCAGCAGACCTAGCAGCGCCCAGGCAGTCTGTGACGGCGTGCTCGGACCCACTCCGCGCGTAGTTGGATCGTCGTAGCTGCCGCAGGTCTCGCCCCATCCTCCATCTGCGTTCTGCACCATGCGAAGCCACTCGGCTGCCTGCTGCACCTGCGGCTCTAGATGATCGATGCCGATTGCATCCAGCCCACGCAGCACCAGGAAAGTCCCGTAGATGTAGTTCACGCCCCAGCGGCCAAACCAGCTTCCATCCGGTTCCTGCTCGCGGAAGATAAATTTGATGGCCTTCTCTACGCGCTTATCGATGCGCGTGTAGCCATAGCTGGCCAGCATCTCCAACATGCGCCCGGTAATGTCCACCGTGGGCGGATCGAGCATGGCGTTGTGATCCGCGAAGGGAATGTACTGGAAGATCATCTTGGTGTTGTCTTTGTCAAAGCTGCCCCAGCCGCCGTTTCTGCACTGCATGGCAAGCTCCCACGCAATGGCGCGCTCGGCAACCTGGTGCTGGTAGCGCTCGCGGGGATTGTCCACCTTGGTCAGCGCCAGCAACACCTGGGCGGTATCGTCCGTGTCGGGATAAAACTCGTTGTTGAACTCGAAGAACCAGCCTCCGGGTTCGGTGTTGCGAACTTTCACGGCCCAGTCGCCCTTGTGGCGAACCTCCTTGGAGAGCATCCAATCCACGGCCTTCAACATGCGCGGGTCGTTGCGCGCCGCGCCGGCCTCGCCCAGCGCAAAGACCGCCTGCGCCGTATCCCATACTGGCGACATGCAAGGCGTCATGCGGAAGGTCGGCTCCGGCATCGCTTCGCTGGCCGGCTCCTCGATGCCCAGCTTTTCAAATTCATCGCGCGCCCGGATCACCTGCGGGTCGTCCTCGGAGTATCCCAAGCAACGCAGGGCGACAATAGCGTTCAGCATGGCCGGATAGATGGCGCCCAACCCGTCAGACATCTCCAGCCGCTTCAGCAGCCACTTTTCCGCCTGCTTGATGGCGAGTGCTCGCAGTGGACGGATGTGCACGGCTTCTGCCCAATGCATAATTCTGTCCAGAATGATAAAAAAATTACGCCATGAGAAGATGGCCTTGTGGTCCAAGTGCAGCCGCAGCGAAGCGTTAGCGCGTCCTCCAACGTACAACTCGTCGATTCCCTGCTCGGAAGGAATTCTCTTGAACGGCTTTTTGGCGTACATGATGGCCAGCGGAACAAGAATTCCCCGCGACCAGGAAGAAATCTCGTAGATGTTGAAGTAGAACCAGCGGGGAAAAAGGACAATCTCTGGTGGAATGGCGGGCACCGCATCGTAGTCGTACTCGCCCAGCGCGCAGAGATACATCTTGGTGAAGGTGTTGCACGCGACAACGCCGCCGTGCTCCAGAACCCAATGGCGGCATTTAACCAGCCGCGGATCTTGAGAGCCGATGCCCATCAGCTTGGCTGCGGAGTAGCACTTGACCGAGAGCGAGATATTACCCGGGCCGCCTGGATAGATGCTCCAACTGCCGTCCTCGTTCTGGTAGCGCATCATCTCTGTAAACGCCCGCCGGAGCCGGCCCGGATCGCCACTCTCCAGCAGTGTGTGTAGAAAGATGTAGTCGGCCTCGAGCATCGCATCAGCTTCCAACTCCCCGTTCCAATATCCTTCTGGATGCTGCCGCGAAAACAGGAACTCCCGAGCGCTGGCAATGGCCGACTGGACATCTGCCAGATCCGCGTCCAGCCGCCCAAACCGGGGCACCGCAAATTGCGTCTTCCCTTGTTGAATGCTCATGCGATTAAAACGCCTCAAAATCTCTTATCTTTGTACTAACCTCACCGGCACAGCCTGTGCACCGCCAGCGCTGCCGATGGCTTGCACAATCTCCGGCGGCAGGCCAAAACGCACGTTTTCCGGCATCACTTCAACCTCTTCGACGTTATTGAAGCCGTTAAGTTGTAAGTAATTGACTACGTCCTCGACCAGTACCTCGGGAGCTGAAGCACCGGCTGTTACCGCAACCGTGCTGACTCCCTCAAGCCAGGCTGGATTAATGGCCTGAGAGTTGTCGATCAGATAGCCGATGGTCCCCAGGTTGCGCGAAACCTCGACCAGGCGATTAGAGTTGGAGCTGTTGGTTGAACCCACCACCAGCACCAGGCCAGCATTATGCGCTACGTTGCGAACCGCAACCTGCCTGTTTTCAGTAGCGTAGCAGATATCCTGCGAGTGGGGGCCTACGATATTGGGAAACTTTTCTTTGAGGGCGTGGATGATGTCCCGCGCCTCGTCCAGCGAGAGCGTAGTCTGCGTTAGGTAGGCCACCCGGTTATGGTCCGGCACCTCGAGCGCCGCAGCCTCGGCTACATTCGAAACCACCTGGGTTGCCTTAGGCGCCTCTCCCAGCGTGCCTTCGATCTCGTCGTGGTCGCGGTGGCCAATCAGCACCAGTGAATAGCCTTGCTTGGCAAACTTGACTGCCTCGATGTGCACTTTGGTCACCAGCGGACAGGTGGCATCAATCACCTTCAAATGGCGGCGCTTGCTGATCTCCCGCACCGCGGGCGAAACACCATGTGCTGAATAAATTACTCGTTGTCCGTCAGGCACGTCGTCGATTTCGTGAACAAAAATTGCGCCTTTTTCCGCCAACTCATTTACAACATAGCGATTATGCACAATTTCGCGGCGAACATAGATGGGAGCGCCAAAGGTATCCAGCGCGATTTTTACAACGTCTATGGCGCGCACCACGCCAGCGCAGAAGCCTCTTGGCTTCAGCAACAACACCCTCTTTTGACTAGGGGAAGCCTCGGAGCGGTTACCGTTCGAGATGGAATCAGACAGAGTTGTGGTCACACCACCAGTATACCAACGCGCATGTTCGTGCGGAAACATCAGCCTGCAAGCTATTGTTTCCGCACAAGTTCTGGAGTCAGTGCTGCCTGCTCAGGGAATCCTTGTCCACACCTCGGTCCGTCCCAGCAGGGAAATGCCGATAAAGCCGCGTAGGTGGACCTTGTCGTTTCCCTCAGCCCAGATCTTGCCCTTGTACTCCTTTCCATTCTCCGGGTCCACGACAGTTCCGCCCACCCAGTCATCTCCATCAGGATGGAAGTTACGCATAATCACCATGCCCAGGATGAGTTGGTTCTTGTATTCGCCTGAACACTTGTCGCACACGTCTTGCGGAGTGCGTCCGGGGCGCACCTTGGTGACCTTGCCAAACAATTGGCCGTTCACCAGGTAGGTTTCCATCTGGCCTGCGGGTTTGCCATCGCTATAGGTCTGCCAGTGCCCGACGGCGTTCTGAAGTTTAGGCGTGAGTTGCTGCGCACCGGCTCCGGCAGCGGATACCAGCGCGATAAATGCCAGAGCGAAGGCGCAGAGTGCGTTGTGTCGAATTGTTTTCAAGATAACCTCCCCTTTCGAAGGATTATAGACAGAAGATGTGAGATTTGTGCGCCTGTATGCAGGTCGTGTTTAGTGTAAATGCGTCGATGGTGGATTTGCATGCGGGCGATTAAGCGCTCGGCTGCCTTCAGGTATGACTTTCAAACGGACCTGCACATCCCCTACGGCATTCTTGACTTCAGCCTGATCCGTTCTCCGTCCACAACGAAGCGGCCGTATCCGTGATGGTGAATGGTCTTCGGGTTCTTCTGCGCCGGATCGGACCAGGCCTTGAGGACTTGCAGGACGAAGAGATTGAACTTGTTCACAAGATGAGTATCGACCACCTTACATTCGAGATTGGCGAAGCACTCGGCCACCAGTGGAGGCGCTACGCGTTTGGCCGGCACCGGCGTCAAGCCGAATCTCTTGAATTTGTCCACGTTCCGGCCTGAGCAGTTGCCGATGGCCACGACTTTGCGCGCCAGCTCCAGCGCCGGAATTGCGATTACGCACTCTTTCGTGGTCCGCAACGCGGCATGGCTGTAATTGGCGTTGCTGACGACACAGGCAATCAACGGCGGCTCGAACTCGACCATCATGTGCCAGGAGAGCACCATCACGTTGGCGCGGCCTTTGCGGACGGTCGTGAGCAGAACAACCGGACCCGGCTCAAGCAACTGGTAGACCTTTGACAATGGCAGATCCTTCATTGCGGCTGGACCTCTGAATGGAATGTGTGGGCTTCTTCACCCTCGACCTGTAACATTATTACCGGCCAGCAACTTCTATCGCGGCTTCGATTGTCCGCAGAGGCAGCAATAACGACAATGGCGCATCCAGCAACGGCACAGCGCCGTAGCTGGCATACCATTTCGCTACTCTCTCGTTCTTCGCATCGATCAATAGCGCTACGCCTCCAACCTCCGCTGCCGCGAGCAGGCAGCGTCTGCTGGCAGCCAGCAGAAGTTGGCCGCCAAGCCCCTGCCCTTGTGCGTTCCGATCAACGGCCAGTCGCCCCAGCCGGAAGACCGGAACATCATGGCGAGCCAGTCGACGGCGAAGGCTCTCCGGGGTACGCTCGTAAGTCAGCGAGGCTGGGCTCAGAGTGTAGTAGCCGAGAATAGTTTTTCCATCGGTTTCATCAATGGCCAGAAAGGTTTTCGATCCCCCACGTTCGTGGCTTTTGCGAGCATGGCGCCGCAGGAATTCATTCAAGGCATCTTCGCCGCAATCGAAGGCTTCCCGGTCGTACTGCTTGCCGATGGGAACCTCGTGCCATGCTCGACCTCTCATGGCCGGTACTGCTCCGCGAATGCCCTGGCGGCGGAAACAAGTTTGGCGTTCGGCTGGGGCGGATTCTCCAGCAGATCCAGAACCTTCAGGCTATCCCTCTCGGATAATTGCACTTGCTCGTGATCACGGATGACATCCTGGGCGGCGCGCACGGCGCAGCCAACCACAAAGCCGGTCAAATCCGTGTCCTGAAGAGCCACCGCCCGCATGAGCAGCGCTTTTTCTTTCCCGCGGATGCGCAAGGACATCCGGCTGTTCTCCTCGACGGCAACTCTGGGCATGGACGGCCTCCAGTCATGTACACATTGAAAGCGTACAGTGAATTCCCGACATTGTCAATGGGTTGGAAGGGCGGTTTCTTACTACGACTTTTTCAAGCCATATGGCGGGTGACGCCGTGAAGATCAAATCCCAGGTTTCAAAGGCGAGAGCTGGGAGCAGCCGGCTCTTATACGTTGACGATTACCACACTGAGTGTTACACTTTATTTGGTGAACAAGGCTGGCCGCGAGCGAATGCGTGTCTTCAAGAACAAGCCATTTGCTCGTTTTGCCCGTAAGAACGAAATAGCGGATGCCGACCTTTGCAAAGCTATTCAATCCGCGGAAACCGGTTTGATTGCCGCCGATCTTGGTGGAGGCGTAATTAAACAGCGCCTGGCCAGAAGGGGCTCAGGCAAGTCGGGCGGATTTCGCACGCTGATCCTGTTCAAGACTGGCGAACGCGCCATCTTCGTCTACGGTTTTGCAAAGAAAGACGTGGAGAATCTTCGTTCAGATGAATTGGCCGCACTGAGGAAATTGGCTGCCGAGATGCTGGCTTACCGAATCGAAGAGATGGAACGCGCAGTTGCGTCGGGAACATTGATGGAGGTGAAATGCGATGGGGACAACGAAGCAGTATCGTAGCAGCGTGATGGCATCGATTCACGAGACGGCCGAGGGATTGCACTCTGCCGGGGTGATGAACAAGCGAACGATGCGCGAGTTCGATGAGCTTTGCCTGACGCCGGTTCAGCCGCTCGCTCCCAAGGAGATTCGCGCGCTTCGCCTTCGCGAGGGCGCCAGCCAGGCGGTCTTTGCGCGCTATCTCAATGTGACGACAGGCCTGGTGAGCCAGTGGGAGCGTGGCGAAAAGCGCCCGCAGGGAGCCTCGCTCAAGCTGCTCTCGCTGGTTTCTCAAAAGGGACTGGCAACCGTCGCGTGATGGCAGTGGGGCGAGATCGAATCTCTGGACTAATTAGCGAGAGCTGGGGCACACAGTCTTCGATCAGTGGTTTCCGACGCCCCCAGATGTTGAGACAGGCCATGTAACGACCATCGGGTTATTTCTGGGTTCCTTCCAGTCTTTAACCAAAAAGATTATAGTTCCCCCTTTTCTGTAATCTGCATCATCTAAATCCTCGTCGAAAATAGCTGTACCGTGTGCAGCAAACGAGTGTCCTTTATCTTCTCTTTGCAAGAAATAGTCTCCATGGTTAAGCACATCCCTTCCATTCTTGCAGCGCATCACAAGAAAATAGCCTGTAAGAATAGACGTACGATGGAACCAGATATAATATGGCGTTGTTATTGATTTTCTCTCGATCCAAGCAGAATCAAAATCTACAGATACACCGTCATGACTTATTTGCTTTGGATTGATCTGTGCTTCAGTAATAAAGACTTTATTGTTCCTTGATACTTCCATAGAAGAAGACGCCGCGTCATTCCCCCCTTCATAATAAAATCCGTTATAAAAGTTCTTAATCATCGATGCAATTGTTAATACAGAGGCTAATAAAACAACGAAAACTATCCCAACGATGCAATAAACCAACCTGCGCTTCATATTCAATCCTCGGTCAAGCGTTTGCGCGATTGCTGCCGCTTGGCAATACTAATCATACGATTATTGTGATCCTCGTGTTTCAAAATCAGGATTCCCCCACTCCAATCGCTCTTACCGGCTCGCCGCGATCATCTGAGCGGCGTGCTGCAGGCTGGTTTCGGTGACCTTTGCGCCGGAGACCATGCGGGCGATTTCGTGGGTGCGGGCGCGGTCGTCGAGGAGACGGATTTGCATCTTGGTGCGGCCGCCGGACTCGTGTTTTTCAACGACGAAGTGCTGATCGGCGAAGGCGGCGATCTGCGGCAGGTGGGTCACGCACAGGACCTGTTGGCCCTTGCCGAGAGCCTTGAGCTTCTGGCCAACAGCTTCGGCGGCGCGTCCGCCGATGCCGATGTCGATTTCGTCAAAAACCAGTGTGCGGGGAGTGGGGATCTTCTGTTTGGACTTGGCCGAGTTCGGCTTGGCTAGATCTGGCTTTGCTTGGCCCTCTTCGACGCTGACTTTGAGGGCCAGCATTACGCGAGACATCTCGCCTCCGGAGGCGATCTCGTGCAGCGGCTTGAGGGGCTCGCCGGGGTTGGTGGCGATGCGGTATTCGACCAGGTCCCAGCCGGCGGAGGTCCAGTGGGATTCCTCCTCGTTGGCGGAGACGGCGACTTCGAATTTGACCTTCATGGCCAGGGAGTTGATCTGAGCTTCGGCCAGCCTGGCGAGTTTGGCGGCAGCGGTCTTGCGCTCGGCGGTGAGGGCCTTGGCGGCGACGCGATAGGCAGCGGAGGTGGTGTCCAGCTCGGCGCGTAAAGTCTTGAGAATTTCGTCGCGGTCTTCTACCTCGGCGAGCTTGCGGGCTACCTCCTCGCCAAACGCGACCACCTCGGCAATGGTCTTGCCATATTTGCGCTTGAGGCGGTCGATGAGGGCGAGGCGGTCTTCTATCTCGGCGAGGCGCTCGGGCGAAGCGTTGATGGCCGCGGCGTAATCGCGCAGGCTTGTGGCCACGTCGCCGATGGTAGCGCGGGCGGCGGCAAGCTGCTGGGCGGACTCAATGAAGCGATTGTCGTAGCGGGCCAGCTCCTCAACGTTGCGCAGGGCAGCGCGCAGGGCAACCTCGGCAGAGGCTCCGCCCTCGTAAAGCTCCTCGAAGGCGCCCATAGCGGCGGCGTAGAGCTTTTCCGCGTTGGCCAGGACGCGCTTTTCGGTCTCCAGTGCTTCGTCCTCGCCGGGCTGAAGATGGGCGTCTTTAATCTCCTTGTTCTGATAGCTCCACAGATCGACCATGCGCAGGCGGTCCTGCTCGCCCTGAAGGAGGTCATTGAGCCGGGTCTGAGCATCTCGCCAGCGAGCGTAGGCTTCAGCAACCAACTCAGTCACCAGGCCGCCAAAGCGGTCGAGGAGAATGCGCTGCTGAGACTGGTCGAAGGAGCTGAGGCTCTCGCTCTGGGCGTGGACGAGAGCCAACTCAGGAGCGAGCTGGCGGAGGACGGCAACGGTGGCCGGCTGGTTGTTGACGAAGACGCGACCCTTGCCGGTAGCCATGATTTCGCGGCGCATGATGACGTCGTTGCCGGCGGAATCGATGCCGTTTTCTTCCAGTATGGTCTCGGCGTTTTGCGTGGATTCAAAGACGCAGGCCACAACGGCCTTGTCAGCGCCGTGGCGGACGACTTCGGAGGAGGCTTTGCCGCCCATGAGCAGGGCCAGCGCGTCGACCAGGATGGATTTGCCCGCGCCGGTTTCGCCGGTAAGCAGGTTGAGCCCCGGACCGAAGTTGGCGATGGCGTGATCGATGACGGCGTAGTTTTCAGCGCGCAGTTCGACGAGCATGGAGAGAAATCCTCCCGAAAAAGACGGTTTGTGGTTTCCCACCCTTTTCGCAAAGAACGTGAAAAGGATGGGGCACCCAGCGTTGTGACGCATCCGGCTGCGTTAGCCGCAAGGGGAATCCGAGCGCAGCATAGCACGCTGGACGGTACTTCTGGCTTGGGGATGGAGGGGAAAAGCGCGCCAGCGCACCATATCGATAACTTGGAGCGGGGAACGGCGTCTGCTACCGTTAATGGTGAGGTGAACGACGATTTTGATAGCTGCTTTCTTTATTCAAGTGCCGCCTGACAGCGGCGCGGCTCAGGGAACGCCACTATCGCTGGGTTCCAGCGCGCTGGTGGAGATGGTCATGAACAGCGGCTGGGTTGCACAGGCCGTGCTGGCGCTGTTGCTGGTTGCCAGCATCTATTCGTGGGCCGTAATTCTGAGCAAGATTTTCACCTTTCGCAAGGCGACCCAGGAGAGCCAGCGGTTTATTCGCGCCTTTCGCACGGCCAGCCGCCTGCAGGAGATGGCGGCAATCTCCGCTGAGTGCAAGGCGAGCCCGCTGGCGCAGGTCTTCGATGAGGTGTACGAGACCTACAGGCGACAGACGGGCGGCTCGGGACCGCCGCGCAATCTGGTTCCGCTGGAACGCTCGGCGCAGACAGCGGCCAGCGAGGCTGTAACCAGCCTGGAGCGGCGGCTGACCTGGATGGCGACCATCGGAGCCGTGAGCCCGTTTGTGGGGCTGTTCGGCACGGTAATCGGCATTGTGGACGCCTTTCACGGGCTGGGCACGGCGGGCGCAGCGACGCTACGGGCTGTGGCGCCGGGCATCAGCGAGGCGCTGATTACCACGGCGGCGGGCCTGTTTGTGGCCATTCCGGCGGTGATTGCGTACAACCAGTTCACGGCGCGCATCAGGGTGTTTGCCGCGACCATCGACGACTTTTGCCGCGAGCTGTTGAACTCGCTGGATGAGATTCCGGTGCGTCCGGGTCCTGCGCGGACGGCGAACGCTGATGGGGTTCGTGAACCGGCCAGGGAACCTGCCCGGGAGGTGGACCGTGGCTTATACAAGTAGCACAGGCAAGACGCAGACCTCTCTGGCGGAGATCAACATCACGCCGCTGGTGGACGTGGTGCTGGTGCTGTTGGTGATCTTCATGATCACCGCGCCGGTGTTGCAGTCGGGGATTGAAGTGGCCGTGCCCAAGACGCGCACCGTCAGGGAGATAACCGAGCAGCGGCTGGTGGTGACCATCGACCGCGACCAGCAGGTGTTTTTAGGCGATACGCCGGTCAACATTCACGAACTGGGCGGGAGGCTGCACCAGCCGGGAAGCGATCCGGCCCATCAAGTCATTTATCTGCGGGCCGATGAGCGGGTTCCGTTTGGAGCTTTTGCCACGGTGATGGACGCGGTGAAGCAGGCGGGAATCACCAACATTTCGATTGTGACCCAGCCGCTGGATACCAAGCCGGCAGGCGGGAACTAGGTACTGGTTGAGGTTTACGGTTTCCCACCCTAGCCGCAAAAAACAAAAACGCGGCGAGGGTGGGGCACCCATGGTTTTTTGGACAAGCAAATGGACAGCCTTCTTGATGGCGGAGAGCAACTGGAGCGGGAAATAGCCTCCTCGCAGGAGTCGATGATGGCCCCGGCGGCGGGATCGCTGTTGCTGCACGGCGGGCTGGTCGCGGTCTTGTTGCTGTATGGGCTGATTGCCGGCCTGATTCATCACAACCTGTGGGGCAGCGCAGGCAGCGGGGCGATTCAGGTGAACCTGGTCAGCGCCCTTCCCTTGCCTTCCGATCAGCCGCCCAATGAAAATGTGCTGGCCACCGATACGCCCAGCCAGGCGGCGGCTGAGCCGGCTAATAAGACAAGATATGCGGCGGACCAGAACACCCTGGCCATTACCGGCAAAAACAAGCCGAAGCAGAACACGCGCAAGACGCAGCAGAATGAACATGAACCGGATAATCTGGCACGGTATGGAGAGCAGGCGGGATCGTCGATGCCGCGGTCGATACAGCCTGAGGGCTATACCAGCGGTCAGACGACGGTCAGCGACAGCGACTTCGGCTCTCTTTTCAGTTACTACGTGCGTGCCGTCAATACCAAGATGGCTTCGAATTGGTACAAGCAGGAGGTGGACCCCCACACTCCGAGGGGATCCAGGGCCTATATCCAGTTCGCCATTCACCGCGACGGCAGCGTAAGCAACGTGCAGATGAATCAGAACAGCGGGAGCCAGACGCTGGATCGATCCTGCATGCGCGCCGCGCAGCGCGTGGATACATTCGGCGCGCTGCCCTCGCAATATACAAAAAGCACTGTCATGACGTCTTTCTATTGTGAGTACTAGATTGTGCGGAGCGGTGGGCGACGCGGTCGTAAAATGAAGCTTGGACGAGTTCCCAAGGAAGGATTGCACTACTTATGAAGGCATATTCCCGGCATTTCCCTCATTTGCTGATTGTTCTGGCAACTTTGGCAACCCTCCCTATAACGGCCCAGGACTGGATTCACGCCGGAACAAACCTGGGCAACGAACGCATCCGCCTGGCCGTGGCGGATTTTAAGCCGGTCGGCGACGATCCGCAGATGCCTGCCTTGAAGGCTGCCTTTGACGCCACGCTCTTCAATGACCTGGCCAATGCGGGCATCTTCGATCTGGTCTCCAAGAGCATGGCGCCGCCAGCCATGCCCGGCTCACCCAGGGAGATCAATTTGGCGCAGTGGTCGGCGGAGCCCGCCAATGCGGCCATGGTGGCCTTCGGAGCGCTCTCGGTCACCAACGGCCGGCTTGCCGTTTACGGTTGGCTCTTCGATACACACAACACCGTCAATCCCCAGGTGTTGGGCAAGCAATACAACGAAGCGGCCAGCCAGGATATGGCGCGAACCGTGGCGCACAGGTTTGCCGATGAGATCATCCTGCGGCTGGGCGGCGGCATCAACGGCATTGCCGAGACGAAGATTTATTTTGTCAGCTCGCGCAGCGGAATCAAAGAGATTTGGGCGATGGACTACGACGGGCAGAATCAGCATCAGATCACGCATCTGGGCACGATTTCGCTCTCGCCGCGCATCTCGCCGGACAATACGCGCATCGCCTTCGCATCTTTGGGCCGCGATGGATGGGCCATCCGGATGTATTCTCTGGAACTCGGACGGCTGGTGAGCTTTCCTGCGGGCACCAGCAAGGATCTCAACCAGTCTCCGGCCTGGTCAGGCGACGGTGCACGGATTGCCTTCTCCTCATCGCGCTCCGGCGACCCGGAAATCTGGGTGGCGGACGCGAGCGGGGCCAATCTACGCCGGCTGACAAACTTCGCCGGACCGGACGTTGCGCCTACATGGAATCCGCGGACCAACGCGCAGTTGGCGTGGGTCAGCGGGCGCACCGGTTTGCCGCAGATCTATACCATGGACCAGGACGGTTCCAATGTGCAGCGACTGACCGACGGTGGCTATGCAATTTCGCCCTCGTGGTCGCCCAACGGGCAGTTTCTGACCTTCAGTTGGAACCGCAAGTACGGTCCCGGCGCGCCGGGCGGGCAGGACATCTACGTGATGGACATTGCCAGCAAGCGCTGGCTGCAACTGACCCATGATGCCGGCAGTAACGACTTCCCCTCCTGGGCGCCTGATGGGCGGCACATCGTCTTTGAGCGGGCAATCAACGGGCGCAACCAGATCTGGACCATGCTGGCCGACGGCACCGAGCAGCATCAACTGACCCAGACAGGCAACAACTACATGCCCAACTGGAGCTGGAAGTAAGCCACGTGGAGCCGCGCTGACCGGCAGGCGAGACTGCCTGCATGAACCAACCCGGGTTTCTGCACTATCATGTTTACGGGTAATGAATCTGTGGCAAATGAATCCCTGGCCAATTAATCCGTGTAAGGAGTAATCCATTGAACCGACTGAATCGCATTGTTACGCCCTTAATTCTGCTTGCCGGCCTGGTTGCTGTCGCCGGTTGCGGCACCAAGCCAAAACATGCTTCTCGTGAAGAGACAGCTCCGGGGGTTGTGCCCGCGCCTACCGCGCAGCTCACCGCATCTCCGGCGCTGATTTCAGCCAACGACCAGGTTCAGTTGAGCTGGCGCACGACCAATGCCAACACGATCTCCATCGACGACATCGGCGACGTTCCCAGCTCGGGCGTGAAAACTGTGACTCCCACGGCATCGACCACCTATCACCTTGTGGCGAAGGGATACGGCGGCACGGCTGAAGCCACGGCGCGGGTGACCGTGAACGGACCTCCTGCCGTAATGGTGCCCAACAGCACGATGAGCGCGGAAGAGGAGTTCAAGGCCAACGTGCAGGACATCTTCTTCGATTACGACTCCTACGATATCCGCGGCGACGCGCAGGCCACGCTCTCCCGCAACGCCTCTTACCTGGTAAGCCATCCCGAGGTGAAGATTCTCATCGGCGGCTACTGCGACGAGCGAGGCTCCAACGAGTACAACCTGGCGCTGGGACAGAACCGGGCCGATGCGACCAAAAATGCCCTGGTTACGGCCGGCGTAGCGGCCAACCGCATCCGCACGGTCAGCCTCGGCAAAGAGAAGCCCTTCTGCTCCGAGTCGACCGAGGAGTGCTGGCAACAGAACCGCCGCGGCGGATTTACGCCGGAACAGTAAAATAAAGCTGACAGCATACAGCTGACAGCTAACAGTTGACCGTACCAATACACTTCAACTATTAGCTGTTAGCTGATAGCTGATAGCTGTTTTTCATAGGTGAATCATGCACACAAGAACACTTCGCAATCGTTTCCTTGCGGCGGCAATGACCGCCATGGTGCTTGTCTCCCTGTCGACGCCGGCGCGCGCCGCGTCGAAGGAGATCACCGAGCTGCAAACGCAGGTGCAGCAGTTGCTGGACATGGTGCAGCGGCTCCAGTCCACCATGGACTCGCGCTTTGCCGTGCTGCAGCATCTGGCCGAGCAAACCGCGGACAGCGCCAACCAGATGTCCGCAACCGTGAACACTCTGCAGCAGAAGCTTGCCGCCCAGAGCGAAACGACCAACGGCAAGCTGGACACCGCCTCCGGTCAGGTGCAGTCACTCAACGACTCGGTGGACGAGCTGAAGTCGCGCATCGCCAAGCTGGATAAGGCGATCCAGGATATGCAGGCGCAGTTACAGAACATCCAGAATCCTCCCGCGTCCGCGGCAACCGGGCCAGGCGCACCGCAGAAGCCGCCGCTCAAGGAGACCTTCCAGGCCGGCGTTAGCGACTTCAACGCCGCCAAGTACGACGTGGCCAGCGGCGAGTTTCAGGACGTGATTCACTACTACCCGAAGGACGATCTGGCCGGAGATGCGCAGTTTTATCTGGGCGAGATCTCTTACCGGCAGAAAAACTACTCAGACGCGGTGAAAGCCTACAATGCCGTGCTGGAAGGCTTTCCTGGCAGCGCCAAGGCTCCTGCCGCGCAACTACACAAAGGACTGTCGCTGTTGCAGATCAACAAAAAGGATGCGGGCATCACCGAGCTGCGCCTGCTTATCAAGCGCCATCCGCAAACGCCAGAGGCCGCACAGGCAAAATCCAAGCTGAGCGCGATGGGCGTGCATAACACGGCGCACTGAGAGAGCTTTCGTACGTAGATTAGTATTTGTAGAACACCCGTTACTACCAACGGGAAGATGGAAGCTGTTTCATAACCGAATGCTGACCGTCTTTGAGCTTTCCCTCGGGGGCTAAAGCCCACGATTTTTCTGCTCTGCTCATTCATGATACGAAGATCCGAGTAACTACGGCGCCAGACTTCGCCGCGAAACTAAGTACCTTGTTGGCGCGATAGGCTGAAGTCTCCCGCCTTTTGGCCAAGTGCATGAAAGGAGAGCGCCCGGCTCATAGAACGACGATTTGACGAATACTACATTATGGATAGATTGCTGTGTCGAGCGCGGGGGCGTTTTTACCCAGCATTGAGGTATCAAAGGTGAATCTCATGCTGCTTGACGCAGTATCATTCGGAATGACATAAAAGAGTGTCATTTCTTTGGCAAAGTCCTTCCCGGCTTTTTGGGGCCAAAAACCATAAGTAGGTTTGACGGCTTCGCTGCCAATGTAAAAGTGGGCGCCATTCACAAGTTTAGAGTACAGAATTCTCCTGTAATCATCGCTGGTTGAATCCAAACCGGCGGCAAAAGTTTCATCAAAGCGGAAGGTCAACTCCATCTTAACAATTTTCTTGCCTTGAAACGTGTACTCCACACCCTCTGTTTGGAAAGAGTTAACGTACTTGACCGATGTGATCTTGGCGCCCGGTCCGGTGAGGCCGCAGCCGGCCATCAGCGGCAGCAAAGCAAATGACAGTGCCATGTACAATCTTTTCATTGCATTTCTCCATATGAACGGAATTATTTGGATGCCGATGAACGTACCACAGACGAGCTTCCGTTTGCAATCTTTATAAATCTATACTCACCCTTTCACTCTTTGAGATAGTGAATGATTTATCTCTCTACCGTCCGCTTCAGCTGCCCGCAGGCGGCGTAGATGTCGCGGCCGCGCGGCTTGCGCAGATAGGCCGGAATGCCCGCGCCAATCAGCGTGTGGCGGAAGGCTTCGACGGCTTCCGGTTGCGGCGTGGCGTACTCGATGCCGGGACCGGGGTTCCACGCAATCAGGTTGACCTTGGCGGGCAGCCCCGTCCGGCGGATGAGTCGGGCAACCTCAGCGGCATCTTCGAGCCGGTCGGTAACGCCGCCTAACAGAACATATTCAAAGGTAATCCGCTCGCGAGGACGGAGTTTTATCCGTCGCACAGCATCCATGACCGCCTGAATCGACCACTTGCGGTTGATGGGCATGAGCTCGGATCGAATTGCATCGTTGGGCGCGTTAAGGCTGATGGCCAGCTTGGGACGAAACTCCGCCGGCTCCTGGGCAAAACGCTCGATGCCGGAAACGATACCCGAAGTTGACACCGTCATGCGTTGCGGGCTCAAGCCAACCTCGCGGACAAGTAGACGCACAGCACCCATGAAATTGTCGTAGTTCAGAAACGGCTCGCCCATGCCCATGAAGACCAGGTTCACGCGGTCGCGGCCCACCTCGACAGCATGACGCGAGAAGACGGCGACAACCTGGCCGGCAATCTCGCCCGCGGTGAGGTTGCGCTGGAGGCCAAGCCGGGCGGTGAAGCAGAACCGGCAGTTCACCGCGCAGCCAACCTGGCTGGAAATGCAGAGGGTCGCGTGGTTGTGATGTGTCGCCGCTTCGTCCGATGGGTCGCTCCCGTCGCCGGTTTCGCCGTCGTCGCCCTCCGGCATCCAGACGGTTTCCACCACCCCAGCGACGATGGACCTGTCGCCGGGGACCCCGGTTTCGACGGTTAAGCCATCGCCGCCCGGGCACTCGACCAGGTAGCGTTCTGTGCCGTCGACGGATTGGAAGACCTGGGTGATTCGAGGCCGGCCCACCTGCCAGCCTTCGGCAATGAGCCGTTGACGCAGCGCCTTGTGCAGAGTCGTGATCGCATCCAGCTCTGTAACCCGCTGACGATACAGAGCTTCGGCTAACTGGCTGCCGCGCCAGGCTGGTTCGCCCGCCGCCACCATGCAGGCGGTCAGCGCCTCGTCGTCGAGGCCAAAGAGCCTCCGGAATTCCGATGTGTTCTGGCTTCCGCACACCGGGCCAGCGGCTTCCAATGGCACGAGTTGGCTCGAATCTTTATTCACGGCTGGGGTCAGCATAGTGCATTTCCCCTGCGCGCCGCATTTCTTCCCGAACAGTAGCTCCATACGCGTCAGCCCGCATAGGCCTACAATCAAAGGACTGGAGAACAATGACCACCGAGCGAAATCTTCGCCGCACCGTGCTGCCGAACGGCCTGATCGTGCTGACCGAGCGGATGGAGTATCTGCGTTCGGTGGCCATGGGGGTGTGGATTAAATCCGGTTCCCGCTGCGAGCCGGCGGAGATGAACGGCATCTCTCATTTTGTGGAGCACATGCTTTTTAAAGGCACCCGTTCCCGTACCGCGCAGCATATTGCCAAGGAGATGGACTCCATCGGCGGCAACCTGGACGCTTTCACCGGCAAGGAGATGATCTGCTTCAACGTGAAGTCGCTGGCCGAACACGTGCCCGTCGCTTTGGAGATACTGACCGACCTAGTGCTGAACCCGGTCTTCGACGCGTCCGATCTTGAGCGTGAGCGCGGCGTGATTCTGGAAGAGATCAAACTCGACGCGGACAACCCGGAGGTGCTGGTCCACGAGTTGTTTACGCAGGCCTTTTGGAAAGATCATCCGCTGGGCTGGCCGATTCTGGGCACCTCGAAGACGGTTGCCAGGCTGGACCGGCAGAGCCTGGTTGCCTATCACGGTGATCGCTTTCACGGCGGCAACATGATTTTTTCGGCTGCCGGAAACCTCGACCACGACGAATTTACCGAGACCGTGGCACAAAAATTCTCCAGGCTGGCCGGCGGAACAACGCTCCACGAGCAACCGGCGCCCGAGGCCAGCGCGCGCATCGTTCTGCGCAACAAAAAGTCGCTGGAGCAGGTGCAGCTCTGCCTAGGCGTGCCGGCGCCGCCTATCACTGACGAAAATCGCTACGCCACGCTGATTCTGAATACGGTATTGGGCGGCAGCATGAGCTCGCGCCTCTTTCAGACCATCCGCGAGGAGCGGGGCATGGCCTACTCCATTTACTCCGACATGAGCCCCTATCGCGACACTGGCACCCTGTGCGTTTATGCCGGCACATCGGTGGGCAAGGGCCTTGAGGTGGTCAAGCTGATTCTGGAGGAGTTTCGCAAGCTGAAGCAGGAGTTGCTGAGCGAGGAGGAGTTGACCCGCGCCAAGGACCAGGTCAAGGGCAACATCCTGCTGGGGCTGGAGAGCTCCAACGCGCGCATGGCCAACCTGGCGCGCCAGGAGATGTACTTCCACAAGTTCATCACCGTGGACGAGATTATCGCGCGCATCAACGAGGTGGACGCGGCCTGGGTACAGGCTATGGCGCAACGGCTCTTCGACCCAGAACGCATCGCGGTCACGTTGCTGGGGCGGTTGGATGGCGTGAAGCTGAGGCGGGCGAATCTGGTGTGTTGAAGGCAGGGAGTAGGGAATAGGGAGTAGGGATTAATAGTCAGCTATCAGAATGCTGCATTATAAGCTGAATATAGCCATTTTAGAAAGGAAAGAAGAAGCCGATGAAATCTCGACGTAAAGCTTATTTCGCATTCCCATCAGCTGGCTATAGACAGTTGGTCTTTGTCCTGCTCGTCGTGGGGACGGTTATTTCCGCGCCGCTGGCGGCGCAAACACTTACAATTCGGTTACTTAATGGGGAGTCGGGACAACCAATGTCAAACAAAAATATCACGCTAGAGTGGTCACCAGAGTACATCCCTTGGGAGGGCTCTGTGGTCTATTTTGGCAAGGATGGTATTGGTAAGGTTGAAGTTCACAGCGGCGCGGAATTCTTTACGATGATACCGGGTCCAAAGATCGGGAAAGATCCGTACAGGATCCCCTTTATCAATTGCAACATGATTTTTGCGGAACGGATTCAGATTGCGCAGGTACTGAAGAATGGCTATGTTCCACGGAACGCGTGCAGTAAGAAGAGTGCTGTTCCCCGACCTGGGGAAATCGTGTTCTGGGCGAAGCCGAACCCTTGGTGGCTTCCTGATATGCAGTAACATATCCCGTTCTTCCGCGCGAATGGCACAGGTCTATCTATCCCAAAATGAATACGTGATACAGATCTTGGTTTTGAAACTGACAGAGGTGAACCCTCGAGTTTAACGGCAATGAAGAATTCTGAAATCAAACCGAGTTACGCGCTGCCCGCGGGGATTGCCGCGGGCGCAGACGGCGAACTGGCGCTTCGCGCGCATCCGGAGCCGTTGCACCCATATCGCACTCCGTTTGCCCGCGATGCCGCTCGCATCCTGCACGCGCGCGCCTTTCGCCGGCTGGCCGGCAAGACGCAGGTCTTTCGCCGCCTGGCCGTCGATTTCCCTTCGGACCACTTTCGCAGCCGCCTCACACACACATTAGAGGTAACCCAGCTTGCCCGCACTGTGGCCCGCGCGCTGTGTCTGAACGAGGAGTTGACCGAGGCTCTGGCTCTGGCACACGACATCGGCCATCCACCCTTCGGCCACGCCGGCGAAAAGGCTCTCGACCAGTGCCTGCGCGGCTATGGACTGGGCTTCGACCATAATCTGCACGCGCTGCGCATTGTCACCTGGTTCGAGGAGCGCTATGCGGGCTTTCGCGGGTTGAATCTGACCCTGGGAGTGCGCGAGGGCATCGTCAAGCACTCTCGCGACTACTCCACCACCGGGCATCCGGAACTGGCCGAGTACTTCCTTGGCCAATTCCCTCCCCTGGAAGCCCAACTCATCGACCTGGCCGACGAGATCGCCTACCTGACCGCCGACATGGACGACGGACTCGACTCGGGTATTCTCACGCTGAGCCAGGTGCGCGAGGAGGTGGCCCTCTTCCGCGGCTTCCACGACGCGGTGCTGCGCGATTATTCCGCCGCTCCGCCCAAACTTGCCACTTACGAGACCCTCAAGCGTGTTCTCAACGCGCTGGTCACGAGCTTGATAGAAGAGACGCGCAGGCAGGTTTCCGCGCTGGGCGCGACAACATTGGATGAGATTCGCCGCGCGCCCCAGCGGCTGGCGGCTCTGAGCCCGGAGATGGAAGCCGCCCGCCTTGCCGCCAGGAAGTTTCTCTATGCCAAACTGTACGAATCCCCCGGCATGGAGGAAGAGCATTCCAATGCCGCCGAAATCATCGGGGAATTGTTCTCGACGATCATCGCCAACCCCGGCCTGCTGCCTGCCGACCACCAGGCGGAGATTCCTGCCGAGGGCCTGGCTCGCACTGTCGCCGATTATATTGCCGGAATGACCGACAGCTACGTAGAGCAGGCCTGGCAGCGTGATTGCGGACGGTGAAAAGAACAGGGAATAGGGAATAGGGAATAGGGAGTAGGGAATAGAGAACAGGTTGAGCGGCGCCGCTTCTGGCTTGGCACATGCAGAGAGATATCCGCTAAAGTGAAATCAGTACGATGAGCAAAACTCGATCCATTGATCTTCACAACTTCACAGTGGCGGAAGCACTGCGGGAGTTTGTGCGCTTCTACAACAACTGCGTGCGCAGCGGCTACCACGGACGCCTGGAGGTGATCCATGGGTACGGATCGATGGGGGGTGGCGGGGTGATTCGGGAGGAGTTGCGCAAATATCTGAAGGCTCACTCGGAAACCTTTGGAGAGTTCCTTGCTGGTGAAAGCCTGCGCAATCCAGGAGTCACCATCCTTTACCCCGGGGAATCTATGGCAACGATGCCGCCAGGCCCGAGAGGTGTTCTCCTCCATCCCGCGCATGAAGCCACCTCGTAAGCGCTAGTGTGCTTGCGCCGGAGACACAGGCGGGCATGGAGGGCAAAACTCTCGTAAGTCTTCCTCTTTCAGTGGCTAACACGCTGGAACCGCTGCGCGCCTCTCAGGATGCAGCCCTGAACGGGGAATCGGCGGAGCTGATAGCCGATGCGCCTGCGGACGGTGTACTGAACGGTTTTCAACTGCTCAGCCTGCGCATAGAAGCGGGCGGCGGTTTAAACTAGGGATAGCAAAAAGGCTTCATGCCAACGACAGAGCGGTGCTTCCTCTTATCAACCGTCCTGTTTGTTATCCCCACTACGAGGATTCGGAACTGACCATGAGCGAAATTCAAGGACTTGCAGCACATGCGGCTGGCGCCGAACTATTGCCATTCAAATACGATCCCGGCAAGCTGGGCCTGAACGAGGTGGAAATCGCGATTACTCATTGCGGAGTCTGCCACAGCGACCTCCATCTGATCGCCAACGACTGGGGGGTCAGCCAGTACCCGTTCATTCCCGGCCACGAGATTATCGGCACGGTGACGGCGGTGGGCGCCGAGGTGCGGTCGCTCGAGGCAGGCCAGCGCGTGGGTTTGGGCTGGCAGTCTAACTCCTGCGGGGTGTGCGAGTGGTGCACCCGGGGAATGGAGAATCTGTGCCCCGTCTCCGAGGGAACCTGCGTCCACCGGCACGGCGGATATGCGGACAGGGTACGCGCGCATGCACGCTTTGTGTTTCTCATCCCCGACGCGCTGGAGAGTGAACATGCAGCGCCACTGCTTTGTGGCGGCATTACGGTCTACAACCCCCTCCGCATCCACGCCGTCAACCCCTCGTCGCGGGTGGGCATTGTGGGCATTGGAGGGCTGGGACATCTGGCCATCCAGTTTGCGCGGGCCTTTGGCGCGGAGGTGACGGCGTTTTCGGCCTCCGTGGAGAAGGAAGAGGAAGCGCGCGCGCTGGGGGCTCACAACTTTGTGAATAATCTTGACTTAAAAGCTATGAAGGACGCGGCAAGTTCCATGGATTTTATCTTAACCACCACAATCGCCGACCAGGATTGGGGAGCATATGTGCAGGCGCTGCGGCCTACCGGGACGCTGTGCTTTGTGGGGGTTCCACCGTCGCCGGTCTGTGTGCAGGCATTCCCGCTGATCAGCGGCCAGCGCTCCATCAGCGGCAGCCCAATAGGAAGCCCCTATCGAATCAAGGAGATGCTGGACGTGGCGGCACGGCATGGAATCAAGGCCACGACCGAATCCTTCCCCATGGCCCAGGCCAACGTGGCCATCGAGAAGGTAAAAAAGGGCAAGGTGCGCTACCGGGCGGTGCTGGCCAATTAGGGCCCGTGCCATCTGGGCGTTTTTTTCTTGAAATGGACCGCAACTTAAACGCAGGAATGTTGTCTGAGAGAATAGTAGCCGGATGGGTAACAAAGCCCAGGACCGGCTGTGCTGAGGACGGAGGTAGTTTCCGATTCCAGGTCCGAAGGAAGCTGGACGGGCAGTGCAAGTCAGCACAAGGAGGATTTATGCGGAGATTTCGGCTGGTTCTGATTGCGATGCTGCTGATGGCGCCGTTCGCGGTAACGGCGATGGCCCAGGATGTGGAAGAGGATGTTGGAGTCGGTCCCGCGCTTGCTCCAGCTCCGATGGTCTACGGACCCCCGGCCTGCACCTGGGGCTATTACGCTTACTACCCCTATGCCTGCGCTCCCTATGGTTATTACGGGCCTGATTGGTTCTACGGCGGCGTATTCCTCGGCGTAGGACCGTGGTACGGCTGGGGCTGGGGTCACGGCTGGGGACATCATGGATGGGGCCATGGCGGCTACGGTTATGGCGGTCACGGCTATGGAGTTCGCGGCGGTAGCTACGCGCGTGGCGGTACTGTGGGACGCGGCGCTTATGCCAACGGTTATAGGGGCAACGCAGTTCGCGGCAATACCGGCAACTCACGCGGATTCAGTGGCGGCGCACGTGGATCCAGAGGCAGCGCACGAGGCTATTCCGGCGGTGGACGCGGCGGATCGAGTGGCGGTCGTGCAGGCGGCTTCAGCGGCGGCCATGGCGGCTTTAGCGGTGGCGGCGGCCATGCGGGCGGCTTTAGTGGTGGCGGCGGCCATGGCGGCGGCGGACACCGGTAAACTCTTGCGATTTTGTTGAAAAAACTCGCCTGCTTCGGCAGGCGAGTTTTTTTAATGTTTTGAAAACATCCTAGATTGTTTTGACAGTTTGCGTAGATGATTATTGGGGAAGAACTTCTATGCCAGTCACGGTGGCATAGCCTTCCACGGGAACGAAGCTCAAAAGCAATTTACCCTGGGCATTCGGCCTGAGGTCCGTGAACTTGCGAATGACTACGTCGGTCTGGCGCGCCTCCTTAGCCGGGTTGAAGTTCTTGAGAAGCGCATTTCCGTTGCAGAAGACATCGAAGATATGGGCGACTGGCGTTCTTTCTTCGCCGGAAGAGGATGATGGCTGGTCCCAGTCGCCGTGGCGCACGGCAAAGTGCAGAAATACGGAGTAGGTTCCCGGCGAAACAGGAATTGCATAAGAGAAATTACCCCATCGCTCGGTTTCGTAGAGTTCAGGATCGTCGGTCCCTTTTACCGGAGATGTATAGGCCGCCAGTTGTCCACCCTCGAAGTAATTGTCCGGGCTCCACCAGTGGCTGTCGTTGGAGTAATAGGGTGTCTGGCGAGCCAGCAGGCGTACGGGACGGATGCGCCCCCGATAGCCGGGTAGTATCTCGATGGCGGAGAGGGTGGCCTGCTTGCCGTCTTCGCCGGCAAACTCGAGATGCAGCAGCCCATCGGACGCCGGCGTGATGTCGGTAAATACCTTTACGTCGGCGGTTCGGCTGGCTCCGGCATCGGCCGCAACATCGAAGCGGGTCAGCAGCGTTTTCCCGTTGGCGCGTACGCTCATCAGGCGGCTGCCTTCTCCGCCCGTTCCGGTGGACTCCGGACCATAGTCCGTTTCCGCAAAGTGCAGGCGGAGTTCGTAGATGCCTTTTTTCAGGGGAATCGCGTAGCGAAACTGCCCCTGCCTACTGGTGCGGTAGAAATCAGGATCCTGAGTACGCCAGATGTGTTGCACAGAGCTTTTGACCGCGGAGCCGCCATCAAACCCGGCATCGGCGTTCCATAGCTTGCCTGCATGATCGACAAAGCTGCGCCCCGCGCCTGCCAGGATGCGGACCTCCTCGCCCGTTGGCGGTCCAAACTGCGATTCCTCAGGCAAGGCATAGGATTGATTCGATGCTACCTGCGGCGGGGTCTGCTTCAGCGGCATCATGATCAGCAGAGCGCATCCGAGACCAAGAGAGAGAAGCGCCAGCGCGGTGACTAACAACCAGATCCGGCGGCCGGAGAGACGAAACCACTCATCCATCCGCAGGATTCGAGCGTTCCTGATTCTGAACCAGCTTGCGACAGTGGAATCAGGAAGGGCTGGCTGTTTTTTCCCCTGTCGCGCAGCAGCAGATTCGAATTGCGGAACATACTGTCCCACAGGAATGGAGATATGGAGCCGGTGCGATGCGCCTTCGCCGGCGTAGTACTCGGCAAGGCGCTTGCGCAGGCGATTGGCTTCAACCCTCACAATCGAGTCTGAGTCCTGGTCGAAGGAATCACCGCGACGGAAGACCTCAACTCCTACGGAATACTCCTTGATCTGGCGGGCTTCGCCGACAAAGAGCTTCTCGCATAAGTACGACAGCAGATGAGCGAGCGTGGGCGCGCGCGTAAAGCACTCCGAATGAAGCACCGCGCCCAGTTCCGCGCGCCATGCATCAATATCGACCTGCTCCGGGCCATCAATCGCCATCGATTACGCCTCCGGACTGATTGTAATGCTATCGCATAATAATTGCTTTTCCAGCATTTAACGGTTGCGGGGGCAGGGGAAATTGGCATGTAACGGCGTTTAACCCTCCCTGTTTCTGCTGGTGCGGCACTGGTGCCGCGTACCAGGCTGTTGTAAGCTCTGGCAGGGCATTGAGCTCGGCTGCGACAGGGACAGATTTAACCCCGGCGAAACGGGCAAGTAGCAGGTATAGCGTTGCGGGCATTTCGCGGGCGGTCTTTACTGAAATTCATGCAGGGAGCAGATCGCCGGAGCCGGTAAGCGCAACCTCCGCCTTTCAAAATGTTCCTATGCAGGAGAGGTGAGCCATGAAAAGACTAGTGATGATGCTGGCAGTGATAAGCCTGCTGTTTGGCGTGGTGGCGTACGCAAAAACGAACCCCACCACGGCCGCTGCTAAAAAGGACAAGATGGAGGCGGCCCGGTTAGCAGAGGAAAAGGGAGACCTGGATCGCTTGCACAAGGATTACCAGTCAGCCCTTGCCCACTATGATTCGGCTGTTCGCATCAATACAAAAAGCCCTGATCTTTACAACAAGATGGGCATTGCCGAGCTGCAACTGAAAGAGTGGGGCCAGGCGCGCAAGTTCTTTGCACGGGCGATAAAGCTCAACCCTCAGTTCTTTGCTCCGCTGAACAACCTGGGGGTTCTGGAACTTCTGGACAAAAGGTACAAATCCTCTATCAACTACTTCAAACAGGCGCTGGCGCTGGATGAGACCAATGCGCACACCCATCTCAACCTTGCGGAAGCCTGGATGGGACTGGGCAATGTCGATTACGCCATGACCGAATACGCCCGCGCCCTGGAGCTTGACGCCGATGTGCTGAGCTCCACTCCGGAGGGAGTTGCCGCCCAGTATACGACACCGGAGCAGCGCGCCCGCGTTTCGTTCTTGATTGCCAAGATGTATATGAAACGCGGCAACCTCGATGGAGCCCTGGAGTATTTGCGCAAGGCCAAAGATGGGCACTACCCCGATATGGCCAGTGTCTATAAGGACCCGGTTTTCACCCCGCTATGGAATGATCCCCGCCTGGCGAAAATTGTCAAGCCGTAGGGTGCGCGAGAGCTGCCAGGCGGCTGGCGATGCGCCTGGCGGCATCGGGATGTGCTTGGGTGCGGGCCGCGGCGGCCATGGCAGCCAGGCCCGCCGGGCTCTTCAACAGACTGGTGAGGGCGGCCAGCAACTTGCCGGGAAGGTCTAGTTCCGTCTCGTCGAGCATCAAGGCCGCCCCGGCCTTCACCATCTCCTCGGCGTTACGGCGCTGGTGATCGTCCGCTGCGGCGGCAAAGGGAACCAGCAGGGCAGGCTTGCCGGCTGCGGCCAGTTCGGCCACAGTTGAAGCGCCGCTGCGGGCCATCACCAGGCTGGCTCGGGAAAATTGCCGGGGCATATCGTCGAGAAAGGGCTTCACCTGCCAGCGCTTTGGGTCTGCGCCGCTGGCGGAATAGGCGGCCTGGGTCTGCTCATTGTGGTGTACGCCACTCTGGTGCAGAACAGTAAGGCCGGGAACGGCATCCAGCAGCGCCGGAGCGATCCGGGGAAGATGGGTATTGAAGAGTCGCGCGCCCTGCGAACCGCCAAATACCAAGAGGTGGGGCGTGGCTGGAGCCGCGAGGGTAAAGAACTCCTGCCGGACCGGAATACCGGTGACCTCAGCATTACGAAACCAGGACGCCGCTGACGGGAAGTTGACTGCCGCGGCCTGAACACGCTTGCCCACCAGACGGTTGGCCAGCCCTGGCATGGCGTTGGGCTCGAAGACCATTGCCGGAATTTTGAGCCATAAGGCTGCCGCCATGGCCGGCCCGGAGGCGTATCCGCCTACTCCAAAAACGACATCGGGACGGAACTCGCAGATCAGACGCTTGCAGGCGATAACACTGCGAGGCAGTCTGAAGAGTGTGCGCAGGCGGGTAAGCAGCGAAACGTTCTTCAACTGGCCTATGTCGATGAGGCGAAGATTGAATCCAGCTTCAGGGACGAGCCGTGACTCCATGCCCCTCGCAGTGCCGACGAAGAGCACCTCAGCCGAGTAGCGGGCGACCAGTTCGCGAGCCACGGCCAGTGCCGGAAGGATGTGACCTCCGGTGCCGCCGCCGGAGATGAGTACACGCAAGTTCGACATCAATCCACCTTCCTACTGATGTTGAGCAGGATGCCGATGGAGGCCAGGGTGAAGACGAGCGATGTTCCTCCGGAGGAGATCAGCGGGAGGGGAATGCCCTTGGTGGGCAGCAGGGCGATGACCACGCTGATGTTGAAGAAGGCCTGCAAAACGATCGCGGTGGTGATGCCAAAGGCGGTCAGGCGAGCAAAGGGATCCTGAGAACGATAGGCGGTGCGAAGGCCGCGATAGCCGAAGTACGCAAAGAGAAAGAGGAGGAGGATGGCTCCGATCAGGCCCATCTCCTCGGCGATGTTGGCGAAGATGAAGTCGGTGTGGACCTCGGGCAGAAAAAAGAGCTTCTGCTGGCCATCCATGTAGCCTAGTCCGGTCACGCCTCCGCTGCCTACGGCAATCAGCGATTGGCATGTGTGATAGCCGGCAGCGCCCGCCTCCTTGAGATCTTTGAGATCGCAGTCTGGATGCAGGAGGAAACGCTCATAAACCCGGATGCGCTGGAGACGCCAAGAAACCCCGATGAGCAGCAAGGCCAGAACAGGCAGCGAGACAAAGATTCCGCCAACCAGGTACCTCCAGGCCAGGCCGGCCAGAAACAGCATCATGGCTGTGACGCCGGCCAGAACCAGGGCCGTGCCCAGGTCAGGCTCGAATACAATCAGAGAGATAAAAATCAACGGAATGAGGCTGGCGCGCCATAGGGTGCTCCATTGATTGATCTGGTCGAGCCGGTTGGAAAGAAACCAGGCCAGGAAGAGAACCATCACGGGTTTGACTATCTCTGACGGCTGAAGGGTGAAGAAATCGCTAAAGCGAATCCAGCGGTGGGCGTAGTTCGATTCGGGGAAGCGGTAAACCAGCACCAGCAGGGTGGTGGTGACGGAGAGCGCGATGTAGATGAAGCGCGGGGATTTATAAAACGTGTAGTCGAGGCGCGCCAGGAGCAGCATGAAGGCCAAACCGGTGAGCGCCCAGAGAGCCTGCTTGCCGACAAAAGCGTATGGAGAGTGAAACTTTCCCTGGGCCGCCACGACCGCCGAGGCGGAAAAAACCATCGCCAGCCCCACCACGATGAGCAGCACGGTTGTGAAGAATATCCATTTATCGCCCGCAACGCGCTTTGCCATGGCTCAATCCTTCAATTGCTTGACGAGTTGCTTGAAGACGAGACCGCGTTGCTCGTAGTTTTCAAACTGGTCGAAGCTGGAGCAGGCGGGCGCCAGAAGCACAACATCACCGGGACGCGCGGCAGATGCAGCGGCGGCAACGGCCTTGTCCATGGTTTCGCAGGAGTGGATAGTGACCACGCCGCGCAGATGCGATTCAATCTTGGCCGCCGCCGAGCCGATGGTGTAGATCGCGTTGACCCGCTGGCGCAGCAGATCGGCAAGCTGAGTGTAGTCGGAGTTTTTGTCCTTGCCGCCCAGAATGAGGTGAATGCCGCCATTGAAGGCGGCGATAGCCTTGGCGGTGGCGTCCACGTTGGTGGCCTTGGAGTCGTTGTAGAACTCGACGCCATTTTGGGTGGCCACGTATTCGAGGCGATGCTCGACGGCCTTGAAGCTCTCGACAGCGCGGCGAATCACGTCTGCCGGCACGCCGGCCAGGCGAGCGGCAACCACCGCGGCCAGCACGTTCTCCACGTTGTGCGCGCCTTTGAGCGTAATGCCTTTCAGGGGCATGACCTTTTCCGTGGCCGCTTCTTTTGCGGAGCGATAGACGACAGAACCTTGTTCCAGCCAGGCTCCCTGGGGAACCGTGTGCTCTACGGAAAACCAATAGACTTTGGCGGTCGAGCGAGAGGCGGCCTCGGCGCAGGGAGTGTTATCGGCGTTCAACACCAGGACGTCCTCTTCGCTCTGCTGGGCAAAGATGCGTTCCTTGGCGCGGATGTAGTTTTCAAAGCTTCCGTGACGGTCCAGATGGTCGGGGGTGATGTTGAGAATCACGGCAATGGACGGATGGAACTGCTCCGTGGTTTCGAGCTGAAAGCTGGATACCTCCAGAACCGACCAGCTTTCGTCGGTGCTGGAGTCGATCAGAGCTACGACCGGAACGCCGATGTTGCCGCCGACCAGCGTTGGCAGTCCGCCAGCCGCAAGGATATCGCCCAGCAAAGTGGTGGTGGTGGTCTTTCCGTTGGAACCGGTGACGGCCAGGATCTTGCCTTTGAGGAAGCGGCCGGCAAGTTCCAGCTCGCCGATAATCGGCAGACCGAAGCTCTTTACCTGCACCAACTCAGGAGTGTCCAGCGGAACGCCGGGACTGACGACAATCAAGTCCTGGCGGCGGAAGGTAAGCAGGCCGTGACCGCCGGTCTCGACCATGATGCCCGCTTCAATCAGGGCGGGAATCTCCTTGGCCAGCGCCTCGGACGAGCGCACGTCGGAGACCGTGACCTGGGCGCCGCGGCGGCGCAGAAACAACGCTGCCGCCAGACCGGATTTTCCCAGTCCGACGACCAGAACTTTCTTGTTTTTGAGTTCCATCATACGGGTCATTTCCTCAGGCTTGCGCTACATATTGATTGTGCGCTGCGCGGAGTTGGTTTAACGCAATTTCAGGGTAGTGAGTGCAAACAATGCAAACACCAGGGCGCCAATCCAGAAGCGGGCAATCACCTTGGACTCCTGCCAGCCCAACTGCTCAAAATGATGATGCAATGGAGCCATCTTGAAGATTCTCTTCTTGTTGCGCAACTTATAGCTGCCCACCTGCAGGATCACCGAAACCGCCTCGATGATAAATATGCCGCCGATAAAAGGCAGCAGCAGCTCCTGGCGGATGATGATGGCGACCGTGCCGATGGCCCCGCCCAAAGCCAGTGAGCCCACGTCGCCCATGAAGATCTCCGCCGGATGGGCGTTGTACCAGAGAAAACCGATGGAGGCGCCCACCATGGAACCGCAAAAGACCGTCAGCTCGCTGACCAGGGGCATGCGCTGGAGTTCGAGGTAGTCGGCAAAGACCACGTTGCTGCTGACGTAGGTGAGCACAGTCAGGGCGCTGGCGGCGATGATAGTGCAGCCGATGGCCAGCCCGTCCAGCCCATCGGTCAGGTTTACGGCATTGGACGAACCTAACAACACGAAGATGACAAAAGCGACGAAGGGCAGAAAGGCCAGCAAGCCCAGGTGAGGAATGGTGCTGGGCCACGCGTGCCAGAGCAGGTCAGGGCGCCAGCTCTTGATGAAGGGCACGGTCAACTGCGTGGAAAAGAGCTTGAATTTATCCAGGATCACCAGAGAAACCGCCACCACTACGCCGGCCAGCCCTTGCCATAGTAGCTTGGCGCGCACCGTCAGGCCCAAGTTTCGTTTCTGGATAACCTTGATGTAGTCGTCGGCAAAGCCGATGGCGCCAAAAGCCAGAGTGGAAAAGACGGCAATCCAGACAAAGGGGTTTGCGGGGTCGCTCCATAGCACCGTGGGTAGCAAAATAGCAATGATAATCAACACGCCGCCCATGGTGGGTGTACCGGTCTTCTTCAGGTGCGACTTTGGCCCGTCGTCGCGCACGAACTGGCCGATCTGAAACTGGCGCAGCTTCTGAATCACCCAGGGACCGATGAACAGCGTAATGAGCAACGCCGTAAGTGAGGCAAAGGCGGTGCGGAAGGTGAGATAGCGAAAAACGCGGAAGGGGTGAAAGTAATGGCCATCTATGACAATGTTGAAGTTGAAAATGTGGATGACCACACCGGATATGCTTAGACTGTAGAGCTTTTCGTAGAGCAGCCAGTAAAACAAGGGGCCTCCAGAGCCGTCGTGAGGCTGGTTTCAGATTGATTTTACTAGGCCGGGGACGGGCTGATTTGAGAACAGAGGGGCGTGGGTTCAAAATCCGCCCGTCCAGGCCTTGTTCCAGTGTTAAAAAATACAGGCGAAAATCCGACTTTCAGGTAAGGGTACCCCCCTGACCGGCCGTGAAGCTGGGTGACCAAAGTCTGATTTTTCAGGCCCAGTGGCGAAGACATACCGCTGTGAACCTGGCTTGGTCCTGCTCTCGGCGCAGTGCCGCATTGAAGCCAGAGCCGGGGGATAGGGACATAAACTACCGGCCCTCAGTGCAGTGGATAAGCGCCGGGCGTCTTTGCCTCCGCTTCGCTCCATCCCAGAAGCGAGCGAACCTCGGGAGGAAGGAAGTTCCTGGCGGGCGCATTCAGCAGTGCGCGCTGCAACTCGTAATTCCCCAGGTCAGGCCCTTTCAGAACCGAGCGGGGAGAACGATTTATCTGAACTCCGTTTGTTTCGAAAGCAGGCTGAAGCTTGCGGAAGTCATCGAGCGAGGCAAGCCGCGTGGTGCAGTTCTCCCCCTCAAACGGGGCATAGACGATCAGCGGCGGCGCGCCAGAGGCGGTGGATGCGGCGCGGAGATAGACGTTTCCGTCGATCTCCGTTGCCTGCGCATTCTTGAGCTTGCCGCAGAGCGACGATTTCTGCAAAAACTGCAACAGCGGATCATGATACGAATCCGAAGCCGCCATCAGGTTATGGAGAAAGATATGGCCATCGCGCTGCTCCAGGCCCGGCCCGGTGGTGACATGCCAGTCGAAGGTGTCGCCCGCGGCCACACGGTCATTCCGCTCGAAGGATACGCGCGCATTGACGAAGGTGTTGTTATAGGCATGAACGTCCGCTGAGTTCAGCGCACGCAGTCCGTGGTGAGAATTCACCACCACGTTGCCTGCGATGGTGGCTCCGCGCGAGATCTCGATGAAGATGCCGTCGATGGCGTTTTCCACCCAGTTATCGACGATCACCGCATCGCGGTTGCCCACGTCATACCAGATTCCGTTCGAGTAGGGCTGCTCCTGAATCAGGTTGTCGCGAACGGTGACGCGATGCGTCTGATTGAAGATCTTCACCGC
Organism: Occallatibacter sp.; assembly: GCA_050012015.1. Classification (GTDB taxonomy): domain Bacteria; phylum Acidobacteriota; class Terriglobia; order Terriglobales; family Acidobacteriaceae; genus Telmatobacter. The sequence goes on from JBEKHZ010000005.1 coordinate 230,507, forward strand.
GGAGGGATAGTAGCCGGTCAGTTGCTTGATGTTGTTGCGGCGAATGATGTTCCTCTCCAGCAGCACATCCGACGAACCGATGACGTAGATGCCCTCCGTGCTGGTATCGCTGACCAGCGAGTTGCGGATAATCAATCCGTCGCCGCGGAAGTAGCCGGCCACACGGGAGCAGTAGGTGATGGTGACATTCTCGATCAGCGTATTCCTGACCTCTTTGCCATAGGTTGCCGGATCGGAGATGCCTACCGGCTCATTGGTGGGCTCGTCGGCCGAGGTGAAGTGCTTCTTGCCCTCGATTTCCAGCGCGCGATAGGCATACTGCGTGAAGGTGATGCCGCGAATCACCGGTCCTATTCCGTCCGAGAGCTTGCCGTGCGCGGGCGCGCTTGTCCGGACCAGTGCGCTGTCCCAGGCGGTGATCTCCACTTGCCGGTGCGTGGGGTCGGCGCCGATGTACACATATCCGTTCTTGTAATCGACATAGAAGGAATGTGGATCTAGCTCCCCCTCCCAACCCTTGGATATGAGAAGCTCTCCATCAACGAAGACCATATCGTTGTTAAAGCGGTGCAGAGGCGTGTTCACGCCCTCGCGCCTGCGATTCCACCAGGGCAGAGGCTCCGCCGGAAAGAGATGGGACCATTTGGTTCGCCAGACGTTGTTGGGCATAGCCTCCCACTGCGTTGCGACCTCCGTGCCCTTGAGGACGGGATGCTCCTCTTCGTAGGGCTGCATCGTGATGCCCTGATTCAGCACCAGGCCGCCGGTTCTGTAGATGCCGCCGCGCAGAACGATGGCGTCGCCGGTCACCACGCGCTCCATGGCAGCCTCGATGGTGGTGGGATGGGCGAGTTCGGCACCGGCCGCATCAGCCTTGCCGTCCGGCGCAACGAAATAGACCTTACCGGCCTTGGGAATTTCATAACGCTGGTCGATCGGACCGTAAGGGCCTCCGGAAGGCTGTGCGTACACCAACCCGGCAACGGAGAAGAGCGCAATCAGCAGCGCCGTGAGCGAGGCAAAGGCGGTGCGGAAGGTCAGGTAGCGGAAGATGCGGAACGGGTGAAAGAACGGAAACAGTTTTTCGTAGAGCAGCCAGTAAAGCAAAGGGCCTCCAGAGCCGGTGTAAGGCGGGTTTCAGCTTGATTTTACTAGGTCGGGGGGCGGGAATGCAGCAGCTATCGCTTTCCTGTCTCCTGCCGCTTCAACTCCGCCTCAAATGCCTGCTCACGGTCAGCGATGTATCTCTGGTAGCCTGCCGGATCGATAAAAGCGTTGTAGTCGCCGCGCTTCCAGCGCCTGTATTTCTCTTGCAATCCGAAGTAGCCGCCATGAGCGCCGAGAAAAACGTCGCAGGGCAGGCTCTTGAGCACCTGAAAGCCATGATGATAGTCCGCAGCGATCTGCGGATACGCCTTGTTGTCCACAAGCTTGTAGCCGGGATTCACATTTGGACTGCCGACGATGACCACGCGGAGAGCACGGCCGGCTTCGGTTTCATCAAAGGTCCAAGTGGTAGTTCCTCTAGTGTGGCCCGCGGTTAGATGCGCCGTCAGCATCGTTTCGCCCAGCTTGACCGTATCGCCATCATGCAGCACACGGTCCACCTTCACAGGCGGAAATCTCATATCCGGCTGGGCTCCGTATTGAAAGTCCTCTTTGCCGCCCGACTCCACCACCGGCACATCGGCGTCCATCACAAAATACTGCGCGCCGGTCATCTTCTTCACCAGCGCGGCACCCGCGCAATGGTCGTTGTGAGCGTGATTGATGAGCAGTATTTTGATGTCGGCGAAGCGGAAGCCCAACTGTTCGACACTATTTTTGATGAGCGGAACGTTCTCTTCAAAGCTGCTGTTGATGAGAATGTTTCCCTGCTGCGTGACGATCAGATACGAAGCCAGATCCTCGCTGCCGACATAATAGAGATTACCCGCGATGTGGTGGGGCGGAAAAGGCGTGGTCCAGGACGGCGGTTTCTGAGCGGCAAGCCGAGCAGTAAAAGCGAGAGTCACAAACAGCGCGGTGCAACCGCTCAATCTCCGAAGTTTCACTTCCCCTCCCTAACTGAAATTCAACTTTTGACCGCTTCGATGGCCCGCTCCAGATGTACGCCGCGGGAGCCTTTCACCAGCACTACATCGCCTTTGCGCAGATTCAGCTTGAGCCAGCGGCCCGCTGCATCGGCATCGGGCAGAAACAGCGCTGCAACTCCACCGGAGCAGGCGGCAGTGGCCAGATGCTGGGCGTTGCCCTGAACGCCGACGACCAGGTCGAGGCAGGCATCGGCGGCGGCGCGTCCAGCTTCGGCGTGCAACGCGGGGCCGTGCTCGCCCATCTCCAGCATCTCACCGGCCACCAGAATCCGGCGCCTGGCGGGCCTCGCGGCCAAGGTGCGGATCATGGAACGCAGCGCCTCGGGGTTGGAATTGTAGCAGTCGTTGAGAATCGCTGCCCCAGCGATCTCAATGACCTGACCGCGCTTGTCGCCTGCCTTCAGAGTTTCCAGCGCGGCCACTGCCGCATCCAAATCGACCCCCGCCTCGAGCGCGACCGACAAACCCGCCAGGACATTCATTGCGTTGTGCGCTCCCAGCAGGTTGAGCGTGAGTTGGCCCTCGCGTTCCCCGTCGCGATAGCGCATGTGCAGGCCGGCCAGGTCCTCCCTCGTTTCGAGAAGCTGCAGATTGGCGCAGGGACCGGAGCCAAAATAAACCGCACGTCCGTGAAAGTCGCGGCCAAATTGTGAGACGTAAGGATCGTCGCAGTTGAGAAAGATCGCGCCATTGTCCGGCAACGCGTCTACTAACTCGAATTTCGCGCGGGCGATGCCGGCCTGCCCATCGGCAAAGTTCTCAATGTGCGCCGTGCCCACGTTAGTGACCACACCCCAATCAGGCGCGGCGATCAGCGCAAGGGCGGCGATTTCACCGGGGTGGTTCATGCCCATCTCGATGACCGCGAACTCATGCTCCGGTTCGAGGCGCAATAGTTGCAGAGGCAGGCCATAGTTATTGTTGAGATTACCCTTAGACTTGAAAACACTGAACTTTGCGCCCAGAGCGGCGGCAATCGCTTCCTTGGTGGTTGTCTTTCCGGCGGAGCCGGTGACGGCCACAACGCGCTTGCCCCACTGGCGGCGAACGTGCGCGGCCAGGACCTGGAGGGCGATGAGCGGGTCCTCGGTGATAAGTAGCGGCGCGGCCAGCGCGGCGTCAGGCAGGGTTGCGACCCGTGTGCGTGAAACCACCGCGGCCAGGGCGCCACGCTCGATAGCGACGGCGACGAAATCGTGGCCGTCGTGCCGTTGCCCGCGCACGGCGAAAAAAAGCTCGTCCTCAGCCACGGTGCGCGAATCGATCGAGTAGCCGCGCGTCATCAGCGCCCCGGCGTTCGCCACGCTGGCCGGCGCCTCCAGCACCGCGCCCGCGCCGATAGCCGCTTCTGCGAGTGTGAGCTTCATCCGATTCCACCATAGCCCATTTCGCCGAGCGCCGAAAGAGCAATCTTGACATCGTCAAAAGGAATCGTGGTGGAGCCGAGAATCTGCACCTTCTCGTGGCCCTTGCCGGCAATCAAAACCACGTCGCCCGCCCTGGCCTCACGGAGCGCCAGGTGGATGGCGGTGGTGCGGTCCGGTTCGATGGTATAGCGGACCGGATTGCCGAGGGGGCTCGCCTTCAGTCCCGGCTCAATCTCTGCCAGAATTGCCAGCGGCTCCTCGGTGCGGGGATTGTCGCTGGTGGCCACCACGAAGTCGCTTCCCTTCCCCGCGGCCAGACCCATCTTCGGCCGCTTGGTGCGGTCGCGGTCGCCGCCGCAGCCGAAAAGCGTGATGACGCGGCCGCCGGTTTGCGCGGTCATCTGCCGCGCCAGAGCCGTCAGATTGAGCAATGCGTCGTCGGTGTGGGCGTAGTCCACGATTACCGTAAAGGGCTGGCCGGCATCGACGGATTGAAAGCGACCGGGAACGGGCTGGAGGCGGGGAACATACTCGACCAGATCGGCAAACGGCACGCCGCGCGCGTGAGCCGTGGTAAAAGCAGCCAAGAGGTTAAAGATGTTCACCTCTCCGGCCAGCCGCGATGATACTTTGGCCGCCCCGGCGGGGGTTGCGAGTTCGAGCACTGAGCCGGAGGGCGTGAGCGTATGGGCGGCGGCGCGCCAGTCGCCCTGTCCAATTCCGTAAGTCCGGACTTCTGTGCCAGCCTTTGCGGCTGCTTCAGCCAGTTCGGGAGCGTAAGGATCATGCGCGTTGATTACGGCAATGCGTGGAGCAGGATAAACCGTGCCGTCGAAGAGCAACCGCTTGGCTGCAAAATACTTTTCCATCGTCTCGTGGTAGTCGAGGTGGTCACGGGTGAGGTTGGTGAAGACGGCTACATCGAAGTTGACTCCAGCGGCGCGGCCCTGGTCGAGGGCGTGGCTGGAAACCTCGGTGACCAGTTCGGTAGCTCCGCATGCAACCCCCTCGGCCATCAACTCAAATAAGTCTCTTGACTCGGGGGTGGTGTGAACGGATGGGCGTACTTCGCCGGCCACGTGGTACTCGATGGTGCCCACGAGCACGGTCTTGCGCGCAGCGGCATTCAGTAGCGCCTCGATTAAAAACGCTGTGGTCGTCTTGCCATTGGTGCCAGTAATTCCCGTGGATGTGAGCTGACGCTCAGGGTGGCCGAAAAATCCGGCTGAAGCCTGGGCCAGCGCGCGGCGTCCGTGCTCAACCTCCAGCACAGGCACTCCAGGCGCGAAGACCAGCAGGTGGTCAAACATCTGCGACGAGTCGGTGATAACGCCTAAAGCCCCGGCGGCGAGCGCCTTCTCGACGTAGCGGTTGCCGTCAGTCGAGCCGCCCTTCATTGCGACAAAAACCGCTCCCGGCCGCACCTTGCGTGAGTCGTACTCGACGCCCGTCACTGGCTGGGTGGAGTTGCCGCCCGCGCCCACCGCCGTCACTTCCGTAATCAGTTCCTTCCAATTCATCACGGATTCCATTGTAGATTGTTGCGCTTCACTTTACTGGGATTGGCGATAAGATGCATGTAGGGAGATCACATTTTTTAACTACTATTTGGAGGTAGACCGATGGCCGGATCTCAGTTTGTGTATGTAACCTACATTCGCACCACGCCGGAGAAACTATGGCGGGCGCTGACTGAACCGGAATTCACGCGCCAGTACTGGTTCGCTACCACACAGGAATCCGAATGGAAGCCTAGCGCAAAATGGCAGATCTCCTTTTCCGACGGCCGTGTAGCCGATACCGGCGAAGTGGTGGAGATCGATTCGCATCGGAGGCTGGTCCTAAAGTGGCGTCATGAGCTCGATGCCGAGTTGCACGCCGAGGGATACTCACGCCTCACCTATGCGCTTGAGCAGGCAGGTGAAACCGTCAAACTCACTATTACGCATGAAATGGATAAGAGCGAATCGAAGTTTATTAAGGCCATCTCAACGGGTTGGCCGCCGATCCTTTCCAGCCTCAAAAGTCTTCTGGAGACAGGCCAAGCACTGCAATTAACCAGCCGCTCTCCCGAAGGAATGTAATCAGACCTATTTGCAATGAAGTTCGTTATCGCCCGCAGCGAACAACAATCTTGGTTCCCGGCGCGACCATCGTTCCCGCTGAGGGAGCTTGTTCGCGCACAGTGCCGTTACCGGTGATTTGCACTTCCAGGCCGGCGGCCGCTGCTTGCTCGATGACCTTGCGCACCGGCAGGCCAATCAGCGCGGGAACGCGCAAAGTCTTATCGTCGACGACTTTGACGGTCGTGGTGGCCGGTAGAGATGCCGTCTGCGGTTTCGCGCTGACGGGCTGCGATGACTGGGCCTGAGCGTTTACGGCTGCACCCGCGGGCTGAGCCCCGGTTTGGGATGGGCTCGCGGCAGCCGGCTGCGATGCGGTCGGGGGCTGGTTTGAGTTCTTGGTCTGATTGGTTAGCGTGCTCAACGGATCGTCACTGGGCAGGTTGTTGGCAGCGGCATACAGCGCATTGATATCGCTGGTCTGCGCATGAGTGTCGTCTTCCTTCACCTGCAAATCTGCCTTGGATAAAGCGCGATGCTGGCGCAGATCGATGTCGTGGGGAACAGCGAGATATTCCAGGACCTGTTGCGCCACCTCGGCAAAAACCGGAGCAGAGACCGTAGCACCGTAGTAGTTACCCTTGGGCGAATCGATAACCACGGCCACGGCGATTACCGGATTGTTGACCGGCGCGATGCCGGCAAACGAGGCGATGTGCAGAGTCTTCGAGTAGAGGCCTGTGGCCGGATCGATTTTTTGCGCAGTGCCAGTTTTTCCGCCTGAAGAATAGCCGTTGAGTTGCGCCTGCTTGCCGGTACCGTAGAGGACCACACCTTCCATCATCTTGCGCATCTCGGCGGCGGTCATGGTAGAGAGAACGCGGTGCGCTCCGGGAGGCAGCGGATCAGGCAGATCTCCGCCCGGCTTGAATGGCATCGGCGTCTGTGGTACGGCTGGTGTTTTTCCATTGGCCGCCACTTCTACCTGCCCCGGCATCAGCACGTGCGGCGGCAGGTAGACGCCGCCATTGGCGATCGTCGAAACCATCGTGACGAGCTGAATCGGCGTAACGCCGATCTCCTGGCCGATAGCGACTGAGCCGATGGACGAAGCGCTCCATTTATCCACCGACTGGAGCAAGCCTCGGGTTTCGCCGGGCATTTCGGCGCCGGTTCGGCTGCCAAAGCCAAAATCGCGGACGTACTGATAGAAGCGGTCCTGGCCAACCTTGAGGGCGAGCTTGACGGCAGCTACGTCGCTGGATTTGGCCAGCGCCTGCGAGACGGTAATCTTGCCCAAGGCACCTTCGCTCTTGTCGTCGTGAATGATGCGGCCAGCCAAGGTAATCTTGCCGCCCTGGCAGTCAATGATGCTGTCGGGCGTGACTGCTTGTTGCTCCAGCGCCGCTGAATAGGTAACCAGCTTGAAGACCGAGCCGGGCTCGTAGACGTCGCTGACGGCGTGGTTGCGCAGCAGCTCCGGTGTGGCGTGGCGGAATAGGTTGGGGTTAAAGGTGGGGCGAATGGCCAGCGCCAAAATTTGCCCGGTGTGCACGTCCTGGATAACCACGGTGCCGCTGGCCGCCTGGGTGCGCTCCATGGCATGGTCCAGCGCCCGCTCGGCTATGAACTGAATGTTTTCATCGATGGTCAATACCAGGTTTCTGCCCGGTTGGGGTTCTCGCTCACTGGAGCCGAGCACGTGGCGTCGCGCATCCAGGGCCGTATACATGCGGCCGGAAACCCCGTGCAACTGCGGTTCGAATTTCTGCTCCAGGCCTCCCAGCCCTTTGTCGTCCATGCCCACATAGCCCAGCACCTGCGCGGCAATCTCGTTGTCCGGGTAGAAGCGCTGAAACTCTTTCTGAAAGTAGATGCCCTTCAGATCCTGCGCCTTGATAAGGTCTTTAACGTGCGCTGAAGTCTCGGCGGTGACGCGGCGGGCGACCCAGGCAAAGCTGCGTCCCGTCGACAGGCGCGCGTCAATCTGCTCCTCGGAGGTTTGCGCGTCGTCGGGATCAGTGTGGACTATCGCGGCCAGAGCATGAGCGGCTGCCTGCTTATCGGCAATCTCAGAAGGCACGGCAAAAATCGAGTCAACCTGCACGGTTATCGCCAGCTCGCGCAGGTTGCGGTCATAGAGCATGCCTCGCTGCGGCGCTACGTCAAAGATGCTCTGCTGCTGCCGCTGAGCGCGCTCCAGGAATTCGCCATGGTTAACCACCTGAAGCCAGATAAGACGAACGGCAATCAGGATTGCCCAGGTGAGAAAGAAGAGGCAAATAAGCCAGAATCTTACTCGCTTAAGTGACTTCACACGAGGCGCGGTGTTGTGATTCCAGCTGGGTCGGACGGCGGAAGGCATGGAAAATCGCTCCGTACTGCAGCTTCTAGCTGCCAGCTTCTAGCTTGTTGCTCATGTGCTTCTATTTAAATGAAGCGTTCAGAATATGTCGTGTCTTTGTAACCCACGAAAGAAGCGGATGGGGTTGGCGCTCTACAGACGAGCCAGGGCCATACATCACGATCTCCATCTTATTCCCCCAAAGAGCCTGTAAGGAAATGTCGAATTCTGTCGGGTCTATAAAAAGGATATCCGGAAGAACAGGCGAAAACCTGATATGTTCAAGCTCATCTTCAATGCACGCCAGAGCTGGAAACTCCTTTTCGTCGCCCTCCTTGGTTTCCAATACAATGAACTTAATCAGATTGTTGGATGCGGCAGTCGGATGTTCCCGTTTCTGATTGCCTAGCTGCACGTAAACTGACTGTCCTTTGGGCCTAACGATACGAGCGAAGGATTTGCCGTCGTATCCTCTTCCAATCAAAAGCACATATTCTGGGTCTGCTGACTCAGAAATTATTCGGGCGCAGACTATCCATCTCATTTCACTTGAAGACTTAGGCACATCGCAACTATTCCTGAACACCATATCAAGAACGCTGCGATAGTTGTCACGGACCCAATTTTCCAAGGCATCTTCCGCGGCCTGCTGCTCATTGACCGGCGACGCTGGCGATTGGGCTTGTCCATATAAAGCTAAAGTGGATGAGACCGCAAGCATCCCTATCGCGATCATGTGAAATCGCAGATTCATTCTATCCCTCCTAAGTTAGGAGCTAGAGGCTAGAAGCTAGTAGCTGCTCTTTGGGGAACGGCTTGCGCAAGGGCTGGAGCCGAGGCATCAAGTGGCGCAACTGGACGAACTACCTGGCCCGGCTTTGGCTCGGCAAGACCCAGTTCGCGGGCCAGTCTGTCGATACGGCCAGGCTCAGTAAGCTGTGCCTCAGACAAATGCAACTGGCGATTATCCTCGCGCAACTGCTCGCGCAAATGTTTCTCCGACTCGATCTGGTAGCCGCTCATTCTAACGCTGAGGTGCTGCAATCCATAAAGCATGGTCAGCGAGAAGAGAACGGTAATTGCCGCGGAAAACAAGCGAATCTGGCGGGGCCGGGCCGGATCGGGTGTCAAGACCAGCCGGCTGTTGTCAAAGCTCTTGGGGAAAGCGAACTCCGGCGTGCGCAGGCGACGACTCAGTTCAACTTGCTTAGCTAATAACTCAGCGTTGTGCTCTTTGATGCGTGCGTTCCAGCTTTTGCCCGTATCGAGATAGGTTGTTGTAAGTGCCGCCATGGTTACCTCTCAGCTTCTAACTGCAATCCCCGTCTCATTTCCACTTACATAATTGCGCTGTATAATTAATAACTGAAAGCTAGCAACCAGTTACTTTTCTCTCTGCTGCCCTTAACTTAGCACTGCGAGAACGCGGATTACGATCTAACTCGATTTCCCCGGCGGTAACTGGCTTTTTGGTTAGAATCTCCCAGATTCCCTTTTTTGCACCTTCTCTCAGGCTGTCTTTTGCGATACGATCTTCCAATGAATGAAAGCAGATAACAACCATTCTTGCGGAGGGCTTAAGCAACTTAGGCACGGCCTCCAGCAAAGTACGAATCTCATCTAACTCGTGATTCACATAAATTCGGATGGCCTGAAATGTTTTTACAACCGCAGAACTGATTCGCTCATGTTTCATAGCCGGGGCGGCTGATGTTACAATCCGAGCTAACTGACTCGTAGAAGTAACAGGCCGCCCGCGAACTATGACTCTGGCGATTCTCCGCGACCTCCTTTCCTCTCCGTATTCGTAAATGAGGTCCGCTAACTCACGTTCTGTGGCCTCGTTTACCACCTGTGCGGCGGTTAGTCCGGAACGCGAATCCATTCGCATCAATAACGGACCATCCGCCATAAAACTAAAACCTTTTGCAGCTTCGTCCAGTTGCATGCTGCTAACACCAAAGTCTGCTATCAAGCCATCTACTGAAGCCGGCGGCAAATGCTTTGCTATTGAGCTAAATGCATCGCCGATCAAGGTAACCCGCGGAGCATTGCTGCCTAACTCATGGCAAACTCTGTCTAACTTCGCTTTGGCCAGCTCCATTGCATCGGCGTCCCATTCAAAACCGATCAGATGCCCTTCAGCTCCCAGCAGCCTTACAATTCCGGCTGCGTGCCCAGCCAGGCCAACTGTGCAATCCACCACCGTGGTCCCAGGACGCACCCGGAGAAAACTTATTGATTCTTCAAATAACACTGGCGCATGTTTTTCCTTCGAATTCGTCATGCGCACCCCCTGGGGGGTTGTCACTGTCCACTGTGCCGCCTCAGAATCGCCGCCAGTGACTGGCGATCCTCCGCTGTCAATGCATTGGCCTGTAAACGCTGTTCGAAAACCTCGAGGTTATGAACCTCCAGGTAGTGCAGCTTCCCGAGCACTGCGACTTCCGCGTCCAGCTTGGCCTTGCCGCGCAGAATCTGTGGCAGCAAAATTCTTCCCTCGCTATCCATCTCCACCTGCTGGCCGTAGTAGCTGGTCAGATTCAGGTACTTCTCCACCGCCGCGTCCATGGTGCTGGATTCAGCCAACAGAGCTTCCTGCTTTTCCCACTCCGGCAACGGCCATATTTGCGCGCTCTCGCCGTCCGTCGAGGTCACGTAGAACTGGACCACGTATTGCGCGTCGACCAGCAGCTTGAAGGCAGCCGGCATCTTCAGCCGACCCTTGGGGTCCACCTTCGCCGGATGGTTGCCACGGAATACCGCCATGCCTTCCTGCCTTTTGCGGCTGGTTTCAGTCCCCCTGCCGCAACCTCTGCCCTTCCCTTTGCCGTTGTTCACCGGTTGCCTAGCCTGATTCCCCAGCCGGTACGGCATTTAAAAACGCAGTAAACTGTGAACAGTGGAAGAAAATAGGCAAATTGCCATGAAAGCGGCCGTCGTACTCCACAAAGGTTCACAAAAGATTACAAAAATCCACTTTCGACCACTTTTGATGGTAAGCCCTGTCTTGTCTCTCTGCAAGAGGAAAATGGAGCTAACATCAAAAAAAGAAGGGTGTTGCTCGGAAGAAGATTGGAAGGGCTGGAATCAATTCAACTAATAGGCAGAAATATCCCAAATACCACAATATGTAGCGGTTATGGCTTAGGTTCAAGCGTTTGATAGAAGATGTGATTTATGATAGAAGAAAAGGCGAATATTGCAAGTTTTCCACAAATTCCTTCCATAAGAATGTTCTACTCCGCATCCGGCAGATTGCTTCTTGTTCAATGCTTACGCTTTCCGCGTGCGATCACCATTTTCAAAAGATACAAGAATACCAACACATTCACCGTTAACAGGCTAAAGCGGACCAGCGTGATCCGGCGTATGATCTCGAATACCTCCCAGGGCAGGAAGGAAGCGGTGATGAGCAGGGTGAGGTACTCGGCCCAGGTTTTTTCAAGATACAGGCCAATTCCCTCCACCAGGTCTAGTCCGGCGTAGATAAAAACCACCTCGCCGATCCGCCTGAGCAGACGGTCGTTGAAGAGCGAAGACCGGGCCAGAAGAAAGTTGATGAGACGCGATTCGGGGTTGAAGTGCGGATGTTCGGCCATCCTTTCCAGCACATCGCCAATGTCTTTATGCAATAGGCGGAAGAGGCCGACGCCCATGGCAAAAAAGAGCAAGGCCTGTCCCAGCTTGAAGGCCGCGATTAGGATGAGTCCCGTATTGTGCCGCCGGTGTGGCGGAAAGAACCGGGATGGGGAGTGGGTCATGGCTTTTGGGGAAATCTGCTCAGTGCTCCTGCCTGACTCTACGTTAATTGAAGTGTGGCAGTTCTGTTTCAGAATCTGCAAATCTGGAACAGGCATCACTGTTTCAAGTTCAGCAGAGCTTCGCGGTCTACCACATTGCCATCCATGATGAGTGTAGAGATACGGCGTACATTCCAGATGTTCAGTGTGGGGTCGGCATCGACAACCAGAATATCTGCGCGGCGGTTGGGAGCGATCAAGCCCAGCTCGTTCCAGCCGAATAGGAGGCTGTAGTTGTTGGTGGCAGCGGCCAGCGCCTCGCGCGGCGAAAGTCCCAAACGAACCAGCAGTTCCAGCTCAGTGTGCATGGAGATGCCGGGCAAGGAACCTTGAACCGGCGCTCCCGAGGCTGCCAGATAGTGCGGATACGCGGAGAAAAGCGTCTCGTTGATGCGCCACAGCCGGAGGGTCGACTGGCCGGCCTTCTTGCGCAGGCCTTCTTCCAGGTAGCGCTGCCCTATCGCAGGTAAGTGCCGTGTCCAGGACGAGAGCGGATAGTCCATCTCTCCCGTTTCGCGATTGGCAGGGTTGTACACGCGCGCAGGATCGAGCAGGGCCGCTGCCGGCTCCTTCCACAGGTTGCGATGCTCCGGCAACTGCGCGTAATAGACGCTAAAGGTGGGCATGAGCGCGGCGTGATGGGTTGCCAGAAAGTGGGCGTAGTCATGCAGGTGCGGATCGGTGGGGGGCACATGCTCCATGTAGTCGTAAGCTGTGGTTGCGGCCGGGCCTTCGAAATTATCCGCCAGCGGACGCTGCAGCTCGTCAGGGATAACGCCTAGTTCATAGCGTCCCATGTGGACAAGTACATCCACTCCAGCCTCTATGCCCACCTCGTAGGGGGTGGCAACGAACTCGCCATAGGTCGCCAGGCCCATCTGACGGGCACGAGCCATGATCCACTGGGCATTGGCGGCGGTGACGTTGCGGCCCAGTAATACGGCCCGTGTCCCCAACTGCGCGGTGTCAGTGAGCTGGCGGAGGGTGTCTTCAGGACTCAGTTCGACCGGACGGCTATTCTGTCGAAGCTTGAGAACCCACTCCGGACGCTTAGCCAAAAGGCTCCAGTTGTCGGTTGAGCCGACTGAGTCCATCAGATAAAGGTGAGGGCTGGGCGAGGCAGAAGTATCAACGACGCCGCGGCGGAAGTCGCTGACAGCGACCACGGTAGTGACGCCCATATAGAGGAATGCGTTGGCCTGGCCCTGCGAGTTCATGCCGGTAAAGCCGTCGACGAGTCCGGGAATAAGGAACTTGCCGGTGCAGTCGATGACCCGCGCGCCCCTGGGGATGGAGACGGCCATGCGCGAGCCCACATCTGTGATGCGGCCATCGCGAATGATGACGATAGTATCCGGCAGGTCTTTTGCCGATGCGCCCCATTCCGTCACGTCCACCACCGTGCCGCCGGCAAGCACCAGCGGAACCGAGGCCGGATTCTTGGGCACAAACTGATTCGGCGCTTGCGGCCAGGCTAGTTGTGCGGCCAGCATCAATCCAACGGAGCACAGCAATAGGTGACCGGGAGCTCTCATAGAAAATACAGTCTTTGGAGAATTGTCGCACAACGACGCGGAATTCCGCCGATTGGTTGTGTTTGTCCGAGGCGACTCTCTCAGTAAATCGCCTCCTCGACGAGATAAACGTCGAAACTACTACCGTTCTTTGCGGTGTTCTTTTGAGCGAGGTAGTGAAATTCGTGGGGTGAATCGAAGACGATTTCAGAACCTTTTATAAAGTCATCGATAGGTTTGCCCATCTTTCCTTGCACCATAACATTCCATTTTTCGCCAATTTTGACCGCATAGGCCACTTGACGACTGTCTGGGCTGAAGACAGGAGTGCCAACGTCCTCGCCTGATTTTTCCACTTTGCCATCCACTACGACGAAATACATCTTGCCCGCTTCGGCCTTATAGGCCGTCCGCCGGCTGTTCGGACTGAAAGTGAGTCCGTCGATTTTGTCGTAGGGTGCGTCTTCTTTGCCATCCACTACGACAAACCACTTGTCGTTGGCGCCATCTCCAGCCACATAAGCCACATGCCGACTGTCCGGGCTGAAAGTAAGAATACTCGCGTAAATGACACCGTAGGATTGCTCTACTTTACCGTCGATCACAACAAACTGCTTTCCGCCTACCTTGGCCACATAGGCCAGGAGGCGACTGTCCGGGCTGAAGACGAGATTCCCCTGGCCGATGCCGTCGTACGGCCCCAGCTCGTTGCCATCCGCAACAACGAACCACTTCCTGCCATTCTGAGCCACATAGGCCACCCGCTGGCTGTCCGGGCTGAAGATGAGACTTCCGTAGTCTATCTGCCCGCTGTGGATGTCATTGTCTAAGCGGATCTCGATGTCAACCTTGCCGATGCCATCGTAGGGTTTGCCTACCTTGCCATCCAGTACGACAGCCCACTGCTTGCTGCCAATCCGTGCCATATAGGCGAAGTGCCGGCTATCCGGGCTGAAGGTAAGACGGTCGATGTCATCGTAGGAAGGCTCCTCTTTGCTATCTAGTACAACAGCCCACTGCTTGCTGCCAATCTGTGCCATATAGGCGAAGTGCCGGCTATCCGGGCTGAAGGTGAGACGGTCGATGTCATCGTAGGAAGGCTCCTCTTTGCCATCCAACACGACGAACCTCTTCCTGCCATTCTGAGCCACATAAGCCACCCGCCGGCTGTCTGGGCTAAAGATGAGTTTATCGATTCTATGGTAGATATGCCCCGGTATGCCATCCAACATTTTGCCATCCAGCACGACACCCGACGAGATGGCTTCAATATCAACAAAAGCCACCCGCTGGCTGTCAGGACTGAAGATAAGGCCGCTGGTTGCATCGAAAGGTTGCCCCTCTTTGCCATCCACCACAACAAACCATTTATCTTTAACTATGGACTCATAGGCTATATGCCGTCCGTCAGGGCTAATGACAAAACGTGTATCGAGTGTAGAGGGGTCAATGTGACAAATCAACTTTTCGGAGCTGGTTCTGCCTCCGTGGAAGAACGCGGTGATCCGTTTGCAACCGGTTGCAGTGAAAAGTAGGGTGAGTAGGAGCAAGGTCTTGATCGTTCTCATCATCTTTCCTTTCTTACGGGCTTCGCTCAGGGGCGCACCCATCCTGGCATCGATCGCTCCGTGCTTACTCCCTTAAAGTAATGGCGGGCGTAGGTACACAGCCGATGTGGTTAACCATGCATCAGAGGCCGGAGTTAGGCCTGATTCCGAAACATGGCGAATTATATACCCGCCGCGGCTGCCGGTTCCGTGACGGCACTATTGTCTTCTGGCAAATCGCCCGAAAAGCATCCCTCAGAGGCTAGAGTCCGGCGTTGATTATGTTGCATTTGCGACACAACTGAAGTCGCACTCTTTCATAGCACCTGCTTGAGCCTGAGCCGGTTACGGTGTACTTTCCTTCTTGCGCTGGGTGAGTATTGAGGACTTGCGACGGTCATTGCTAGCAATATCAATCTGCTTCCAAAAACTCACAAAGTAGTCGATGGCGGAGATGGAGGAGACCAGCACCGTGAAATAGATGGCGGCGATGGCGATCCACCTGACCGGAATAATGAGCATGCCGAACTGCCATTGGTCCCAGCCATGGGCCAGGATGGCGGAAACTACGCACACAATCTGGATAACGGTCTTGAGCTTACCCAGGTCGCTGGCCTGGATGGTAAAGCCCTCCGATGAAGCAATCGATCGCAGGCCGCTGATGAGGAACTCGCGGCCGATGATAACCACCACAATCCAGACCTTGACCACATCGGGGTTGTAGGCCACCAGGGCAATCAGTGCGCCAGCCACCATGATCTTGTCGGCGATGGGGTCCAGCAGCACGCCCACGGTGGTAATCTGGCCGCGCTTGCGTGCCAGGTAGCCGTCAAGGCCGTCGGTGATGGAGGCCAGCACGAACAGGACCGAGGCCGTAATCTCCTGCGCGCCATGTGCATGCCAGGGAAAGTGCGGCGTCAGAATCCATAGAAACAGCGGGATCATGACGATGCGGCTCATCGTGATGGAGTTGGGCAGGTTCATGCGAATAACGCCTCTCTCATGATCTCTTTGTGGCGTGATTTCATTATTGCACTGCGGATCGAACCGGTGCTCCTCTTCCCAATTTGCGCCGTACATATAAATCAAAGCGGGATGAGCTGGCGGCCCATCCCGCATTGGTCGTAATCGTCAGTTGACGTAATTCGTAATCATCTATGCAAGCGCATAACGAGCGTCTGCCCCACTACAGGTGGTTATGCATAGATGCCGCGCTGGCGAATTGTCTGCGCCACACGGTCGATGGCCAGCATATAGGCGGCAATGCGGTTATTCACGTTGTGGGCCTCGGCATAACGCACTACATCGTCAAAGCTGTCACGCAGAATGCTTTCCATCCGCTCGTTGACGTCGGCTTCTTTCCAGAAATAGCCCTGGCGATCTTGCACCCACTCAAAATAACTGGCAGTGACGCCGCCGGCATTAGCCAGGATGTCGGGCATGACGAAGATACGATTTTCGGCCAGGATCTCGTCGGCCACGGCGGTAGTGGGGCCGTTAGCGCCCTCAACGACAATCTTAGCCTTGATTTGGCCTGCGTTACGGCTGGTGATCACGTTCTCCCGGGCCGCGGGAATGAGTATCTCGCAATCAGAAACCAGCAACTCCTCGCTGG
The DNA here is from genome assembly GCA_050012015.1 of Occallatibacter sp. GTDB lineage: Bacteria > Acidobacteriota > Terriglobia > Terriglobales > Acidobacteriaceae > Telmatobacter. The sequence continues at coordinate 246,856 of JBEKHZ010000005.1, forward strand.
GCGTGGCCTCGGCGCCGCGGAAACCCAGGATAGTCGAGTTCTGCAGCTTGTACTTGAGCAACTGGTGAATGTCGATGCCTTGGGGGTTGGACAGGCCGCCGTCGAACTCCGCGATGCCCACGATCTTGTAGCCGCGCTCCATCATCAGGCGGGCAGCATTGGCGCCCACGTTACCGAAGCCCTGAATAACCACCCGGCAGCCGTCGATGGGCATCTTCAGGTAGCGCATGCTCTCGTCGCAGATCACCTGCACGCCGCGCCCGGTGGCCTCGGTCCGGCCGCGCGAGCCGCCCAGGTTCAACGGCTTGCCTGTCACCACGCTTGTGACAGTGTGTCCCTCGTGCATCGAGTAGGTGTCCATGATCCAGGCCATGGTCTGCTCGTTGGTGTTCATGTCGGGCGCGGGAACGTCCTTCTCCGGTCCGATGATATCGATAATCTCCGAAGTGTAACGACGGGTCATGCGCTCCAGCTCACCCCGGCTCATATTTTTGGGATCGCAGATGACACCGCCCTTGGCACCGCCGAAGGGGATATTTACCACCGCGCACTTCCAGGTCATCCAACTGGCCAGCGCGCGCACCTCGTCCAGGCTTACGTCCGGCGCGTACCGGATGCCACCCTTGCCGGGACCGCGTGCAATGGAGTGCTGCACCCGGAAACCGGTGAACATCTCCATGTGGCCGCTGTCCATGGTGACAGGAAAGTGCACGATCAACTCGCGCCCAGGAGTGCGCAGCATCTTCCACAAACCCTCTTCCAGGTTCAGTTTGCGCGCCGCAAAGTCAAATCGAGCCGCCTGGGCTTCCCAGGGATTAATCTCCTGCTCAAGGGATACCGATGCCATAGATTTCTCCAATTCTGTTGGCCATGCCTTCCCGGCGGTGCTCCGGGGAAGGCGTCCATCATCAATGATAGACGCGTAAGCTCCTCGTCGTATCCAGCAATTACACTGAAACTGTGAAGTCCTCTTCCCAGCCCGTCCAGCCCAGCCGCAAGGAATTCCTCGCGCTTGCTCGCGAGCACACGCTGGTTCCCGTCTGCCGCATCCTTACCGCCGACCTGGAGACGCCTGTTTCTGCCTTTCTGCGCGCCGCCTGGCCGGAGCGGGAGTGTTTCATGCTCGAATCGGTGGAGAACGGCGAACAGGTAGGCCGTTACACCTTTATCGGCCTTGCACCCTTCAAGCGCATCATGGCGCGGGGCCGCGATATCACCATTACCGAGGGCAAGAAGGTCGTCCAGATCGAGGGCGACATCTTTGCCGTGCTGCGGCGGGCACTCAGCGGCCATAAGCCGGCGCGGCTGCCAGGGTTGCCGCCCTTTACCGCCGGGGCGGTGGGCTTCTTCGCCTATGATGCAGTCCGCCAGATCGAGCGGCTGCCCGTGCTGGCCAAGGACGAGTTGGGGGTTCCCGACGCCTGCCTGCTCTTCTTTGATGAGGTGCTGGCCTTTGACCACGTGCGCAAGGAAATTTGGCTGGTAGTGACGGCCGACGTAATGCGCGGCAAGCCGGCCAACGCATTTGACAAGGCCGTTCAGCGGCTCGACCGGCTTGAAAAACGGCTTGCCCAGCCGCTCCCCAATCTGGAACGACATGTTTCCAGGGAAACGATGCAGGTGCGGCACCGCACCTCGAAAAAAGATTTTCTAGCCGCTGTCAGCCGCACCAAGGAATACATCAAGGCAGGCGACATTTTTCAGGCAGTCATCTCGCAGCGCTTCGACATGGAGCCGGAGGCCGACAGCTTCCAGGTCTATCGCGCGCTGCGCACCGTAAATCCCAGCCCATACATGTTTTTCCTGCGCTTTGCGCCGGAGGGAGCGATGGGCGGGCAACCAGACGACGCAAAAACGCTCTCCAAAAAGGGAAAAGCGCCCACGGCGCCGCAGACCGTGGAGCTTGCTGGCTCCTCGCCGGAGCTGTTGGTACGCGTGCATCAGGGCAAGTTGGAGTACCGTCCTATCGCCGGGACGCGCCCCCGCGGGACGACTGAAGCCGAAGACCAAGCCCTGGCAGACGAGATGCTCTCCGACGAGAAGGAGCGCGCCGAGCACGTGATGCTGGTGGACCTGGGCCGCAACGACGTGGGCCGCGTGAGCCAGTTCGGGTCGGTCAAGGTGGACCGGCTGATGTTCGTGGAGCGCTACTCGCATGTCATGCACATTGTCAGCGCCATCGAGGGCAAGCTCAAACCGGAACTGACCGCCGTTGACGCCCTGCGCGCCTGCTTCCCCGCCGGCACACTCAGCGGCGCGCCCAAGGTGCGGGCCATGGAGATTATCGAGGAGCTGGAGCCGGCGCGGCGCGGAACCTATGGAGGCGCGGTGCTCTACGCCGATTTCTCCGGAAACCTCGACTCCTGCATCGCCATTCGTTCCATGCTGGCCATCGGCGGCAAAGGCTACGTCCAGGCCGGCGGCGGCATTGTGGCCGACTCCGTGCCCGAACTTGAGTATCAGGAGTCGCTCAACAAGGCTAAGGCGGTGATGCGGGCCATTGAGCGGGCACGGGAGATGTGATCTAAATGAGAAATGCCAGATTGCGCCAATCTGTACTGACCATTCCAAAAGTCATCTGCTCGTCTGCATTCATCTTGTTGCTTTTCGGAGTGACAGGCTGTAGGAAAGTTACACCAACTGACTTGGCTGGAACCTGGACGATCACAGAGGATTCGCGGACGATCCTGTCCGCAAGTACGCGTAACGCCTCACCTAAGATCGTTTTGTGGCCAAATGGACAATTCGTTGCTAATGATCTTCCAGTCTTCACCATTCCCCCGGAACAAGAGAAAGTTGGAAATGGTCGAGGAGAATGGAAAATAATTTCTGAGCATGGCCGGCAACAATTACTACTCATATTTTCCGAACGTAATGGGGTTACACAACAAGGAGGTTATGGCTATCCTCTTGATTTCGATATTGGCTACTCGACTCTTGGCTTGTACTACTACTTAGGCGATCCAGATGAAGGGCGACGGATCACTCTTATAAAGAGGTGACATTCGATTTTCTGACACATTGCCCTTCAGTCGATGGAACCTCTAATTCTTCGCCCCGAAGAGCCGCCTGAAAAACTTCCCAATACCGCCAAAGAAGCCGGTCTTTTTCTTTGCCGTGGGCTTGGTTGCGGCCGCACTGGGAACCGGAGTTGCTTCGGATGTGGGCTTTGGCGCGTGGTCGGCGCTGTTGTATACCAGTGGCTCGAGCGACTCCGGTGGGGCGGACGTTAACGAGACCGCATTCGGCTCGGGCTTGGGCGTTGGCGCCAGGCCTGCACTCTGCGCCACCGGGAACTCGTTCGTGCCTGGATGCGGCGGGGGCGGGCAGCCGCAAGACTCCTTCTCGTTGTCCACCACCTCGCGCAGGTTGCCGTGCTCGAACATCACCCGCTGGCCGGGCTGCACACGGTAACTGCCGCCATCAAAAACGCTGGTCACCAGCACATAAGGAGCGTTGGCCCCCGCGTTATCCACGCAGGTGTCGCCGTGTGGACCAAGGCGGATCTTGATCTCCGCCGCGCCCGGACCGCCAATGAGGATGCGAAAATCCGGAGTGAGCAGGAAATCTGCGTTGCGCCCGGCGGAGCCGCTGGTGGCAAAACTCAACTCGAGAGCACCGTGATCCATGGCCATCATCAGGCCGGGCGTATCGCCGGAGGGCACGCTGGAGTCGGCGGCAAGCTTGACGGTCGTGGAGGCGCAGACGCGCAGTATGCCGCGATGGGGCAACACAACCTCGGTGGTCTGGCTGCCGGAGGTGATCGTGCCGCTGGCCACGATGACTGCCCTGCCCTGCGTGACCTCCAGCGCGCCGGTGACCTTGGCTGCGGCGTCGGGGTTTTTGCTTTCCAGCGGGATGATTGCGATGGGAGCGATGGAGCTTGTTTCGGGAGCGGTAGTCTGGGGCGTCATGGCAGTTTGCGGCGGCGCGGCAGTTTGGGGCGCGGCCGCAGTCTGGGCGCAAAGCATGTACGACAAACCGAAAGCAGTCAGCGCAATGATTCCGGCGGAAGTTATGCGGATAGCAGGACTCATGCGGCGCATCGCTCTCTCCTTGGCTTTTACATTTTCAAAAAGTTGCGGATCATCTGATGGCCGCCCTCGGTCAAGACGCTCTCAGGGTGAAACTGCACGCCCTCAATGGGCAGGCTGCGATGGCGCAGGCCCATGATGACTGAGCCGCCACCGATTTCTGGTGTGCGGGCAGTAACCATAAGTTCTTTGGGCAATGACTCCTCGGCCACGATCAGCGAGTGATAACGAGTAGCGGTGAGCGGTGAAGTCAGCCCGGCGAAGATGCCTTTGCCGTCGTGGATGACCGAACTGGTTTTGCCGTGCATCAGGTGGCTGGCGCGGACTACATCGCCGCCAAAGGCCTCGCCGATGGCCTGATGGCCCAGGCAGACTCCCAGAATCGGCGCCTTGCCGGCCATATGGCGAATCAGCGGAACCAGAATGCCGGCCTCGCTCGGAGTACAGGGGCCGGGCGAGAGCAGGATGCGCTCAGGGTGCATCTCCTCGACTTGATCCTCGGTCAGCTCGTCGTTGCGATATACCTCGACCTCCGCGCCCAGCTCACCCAGGTACTGAACAAGGTTGTAGGTAAACGAATCGTAGTTGTCGAGGACAAAGACCATCTTGAAGTCCAGTGTAGCGCGTGCTGCCAGTTGCACAGCGGCGGCGTATCTGCAAAACTCACTACGATGGTTCTTCACTTTCTGATTCAGGGCCGCGTGCAGGGGGTGGGCTTCCGCTGGTATGTGCAGCGGGTGGCCGGCCAGCTGGGTCTGCGCGGCTGGGTAAGCAACACGGAGGAGGGCGAGGTCGAGGTAGTGGCCTCGGGCACGGCCGAAGAGCTGGCCGAGCTGCGCTCCAGCCTGCGCCGCGGACCGCGCGGCGCCCGCGTGGACCGTCTCATCGAGCACCATCTTGCCGAATCCGAAGCCGATGACCTTAACTCCTTCCGCATCGATGGCGCATGGTGAAAATACAGCTTCTAGCTGCTAGCTTTCGGGATTTGGAACTAATAGCTAAAAGCTATTAGCTAGAAGCTGTTCCCTCTCCCCGCTATAATCAAAAGCGAAACCGAACCTATTCCAGCAATGTAAGGAGCGCCCCTGCCAATGCCCGAACAAATCAAGCCCATCGATGTTGAAGCCCTGAAGGCGCTGGTGCGCACGGTGCCGGATTTTCCCAAGCCGGGAATTCTGTTTTACGACATCACTACGCTGCTCAAGGACAAGACCGGCTTTGCCAAGATGATCGACGCAATGGCAGCGCACTATTTAGAGCGCAAGGTTGATCTGGTGCTGGGCATCGAGGCGCGGGGATTCATCTTCGGGCCGGCGCTGGCCTACCGGCTCAACGCGGGCTTTGTGCCGGTGCGCAAGCCGGGCAAGCTGCCGGCCGAGACGGCGCGCGTGACCTATGACCTGGAGTATGGCTCCGACGCCCTGGAGATTCACAAGGACGCTATCAAGCCCGGCCAGCGCGTGGTGCTGGTCGATGACCTGCTGGCTACAGGCGGCACGATGGAAGCTACATTAAAGCTGGCCAGGCAGTTGGGCGGAGAGATCGTGGGGCTAGCCTTTGCCGTGGAACTGGATTTCCTGAAGGGCCGCGATCGCTTCAAAGATTACGATGTCTTCAGCCTGCTGCACTACGACGTGTAGGGACTTCGCGTCCAGCGGGAACTCACAGGTCACAGAGGCGAGACTTGGGTCACCCGGCGCTTACGAAACTGGGTCCTATGGCATGGGCTTATTTGAATGTATAACAGGGATCATTCAATGAAGGATGGTGAAAAACTATGCGGCCAGGAGCGTATCCAATTTCACAACAAATCCTGCTTGATTTGGTTGCACCACCAATTATAGCAGGAGCCTGGTGGCTTATGTCCGGCGGGTTGGCGGGAATAATCCAAGGAGGATCAAGAAGCGCAGAAACAAAGTCGAGACAAGCTCAGGAGTTTTGGGCTTTGCTGATCTTGTTCTATCTCATAATGTTTGGCATCACAATTTACGCATGGTTGACTTAGCTGCAGTCGTCTCCTTGGTGCCCCAAATGGTTTATAGATTCCCAGGTCCCCAATTGCGATGGACTTGGGGCACCCGCGTAGATTCGCACATCATGCTAAGAATGTTCAGATTTTCGCATCCTCCGCGGCGGACGGCGGCGCACCTTCTGCACTTTCTTCGATGAACATCTGGGCGTCGGCAAAACGGTAGCCCACATATACATCCGTCAGCAAATACATGGGATTGGCGGGGTCGTCTTCAATCTTCTTGCGCAACTGCCGCACGAAGGTGCGCAGATACTCGACCTCTTCACGGAACTCTGCGCCCCACACCTCCGTGAGCAGCCTTGCATAAGTGACCACGCGGCCGGCGCGGTTCATCAGACAGAAAAGTATATCGAACTCCTTGCGCGTCAGATGCACCGGCTGATTGCGCTTGGTGACCTTGCGCTTGACCGGATCGAGGCGAATCTCGCCGATCTCGATGGGTGCGTCTTCGGCGCGGGCCGGAGCGCGCACTCGGCGAACCGCCGTGCGGATGCGGGCAATCAGTTCGCGCATGCTGAATGGCTTGGTGACATAGTCGTCAGCGCCCAACTCCAGCGCCTCGACCTTCTCCTCTTCCGCGTCGCGCACTGTAAGAATGAGAATCGGCAGCCGGGGCGCAAAGGCGCGAATGCGGCGCAGGGTCTCGATGCCTCCGATACCGGGCATATTCACGTCGAGCAGAACCACATCAAATCCGCCGGCGCGCAACATCTGCAGAGCCTCTTCGCCGCGCGAGGCATCAACCACCTGAAAGCCGAGTTCGACCAGCGGCGGCCGCAATGCTCGCCGGATGGCTGATTCATCGTCAACAACAAGTATGCGAATAGGTGTCTGCATCATCATGTAACCCTCTTTCGCGCTGTGGCCGGTATGGCCGCAAAGAATGTAGTCCCCTCCGTCTCATCGCTGGTTACCCAGACGGAACCGCCGTGGATAAGCGCGACGCGCTTGGCTACCGAAAGGCCGATTCCGGTTCCCGCCGCGCGGCTGGGGCGAGTCGTAGATCGATAATAGCGATCGAAGATCCGCTCCCGGTCATTGATGGGGATAACCTCCCCAACGCTGCGCACCGAAAAGACGATTTCCGCGTGCACCTTTACGGCGCGGATGGTAATGGCGCTGCCGAAGATCGAGTACTTGCAGGCGTTGTCGATGTACTGCGTCAGCAGCATAACCATCAACTGGCGGTCGCACTCCAGAACCAGCCGCTCATCGGGAATATCGATGACTACTTTCATTCTAGCCAGGCACTCGCCGAGGCTGGCCACAACCTCTTCAATCAGCGGCGCTACTTCCACCGGGGAGGCGTGAATAGTAACCTCGCCGGCATCCAGGCGCGCCGTGGTCAGCAGGCGCGTGGTCAGATTTGCGAGCAGGCCTGTCTGCTCGTCAATAAGGGCGACTAACTCGGCCTGCGCCGCCGACAGGTGGCCCATCTCGCCAAGGCCTGTAGAAGCCGCGCGGATGGCCGTCAACGGCGTCTTATAGGCGTGCGCCAGGCTGTCAAGAACAGTCGCTCGCAACTGCTCGGTGCGCCGTTCGGTCTCGATGCGGCTCTCGTTGGCGAAGGCCCGGTAACGGTCAAAGGCGATGGCAATGAGCGAGGCTATGGCGCTGTTGGAGAGCGGGCTGGTTTCGCCGCGCACCACCAGGCTACCGATGGGCACCGCTCCCAACCGGACCACGCGGCGTCCCAGCCTGGTTTTTGGATCGTCGTCCGAGGTCCCAAAGTAGTAGACATTCTGCGCCAGCTCCTGGGGATCCGCGTTCCACTGCCCAGCCGAATAGACCTGGTGCAGGTCAGCGTCAAAGACAGCCACGGCCTCTAGCGCGAAAATCTCATGGATCAACTCAGCCAACTGCTGCCCCGGCTCAAGGTTGAGATTCATCTCCAGTGTGCGCCGTGTGAACTCGTGAAGATCGCGCACCTGGTCGCGCCAGGATGAAGCTTCGCGGGCTTTGTTCCTGGAGCGCGCGTAGAGAAGAATGATCAACAGCGCGACTAATACCAAAGCCAGCATCAGTACGGCATTGGCCATCACAAAACCCGCATTGATGAAGTTCAAGGTCAAGCAATTACCCACATATATGAAGCAGGATTCAAGAAAGTAGAGGCGCCTTCGGCGAGAAAACCGGGAACTACTTTATCACCAGCGCCCCAATCAAATCCCAGGACCATAACCTTGCAGCACAAATCCTTTGTCGCACCAGCCTAGGATGCAGTGAAACTTGAGTGAATTTTAGCAGATTCTTTCATGCTCTTGTCCGGAGCGGGTCTGTCTCTCCGCCCTGCCGTCTCCCGGCCGGATGAAAGATAGGCCTTGGCAATGTGCGTCACCGGTGGACCGCGATGGCGTCAATATTTTCTTTCATTTTCCTTATAGGTTCCTCATCTGTTCCTCATTAGTTCCTTATGGTTGCCCGGCCATACTAAGGTCCATCAGCAACTGCAAGACCACCTTGGGAGACACATCATCCGCAATCTGGTTTTCCCTGATTGAATCCGAGTGGCCGTTGTGTCCGTGTATCGATGAAGGCCTGGTCGGGTTGCTGACTGCACTGCACCGTGCTGCGCCTGCCTTCTTTTTGGCTGACTTTATTCCATGTCATAACCAAACAACATCATTTATCTTCTCGGAGGAAATATGCCGATACATCTGAATATGAATCTGAATCGCATACTGATAACGATGGCCGGAACTGTCTTATCAATCGCCCTGACGGCTGGTGCGCAAACACCGGCTACGCCACCCACACCCGCGCCCGCGTCTGCTACTGCGGCGCAAGCCGCGCTGGCGCCGGCAACAGCCCCAGCCCCGCTTTCCACCTTCGTTCTCACGGGTCCTCTGCAATGGCTGCCGCCGGCGACCTTCGATGCTGGACCGTTGGGCAAGCTGTCCGTCAACGGCATCGTGACCGGTTTCGCGCAGTTCCAGAATAATTACGTGCCGGGAGACAATAACGCGCAAGCCACTCTGAGCAACGGACAGATTTTCATTCAAAAAGCGGACGGGAAGCTTCAGTACTATATCCAGGCTGGCGTCTATACCATGCCGACACTTTCAGTCCCGTTTGTTAACGCTCAAAATACCGTGAACAATTTCTACGGGCCTGTTCCGGTCGCCTACCTGAAGCTGCCGGCAGGAAAGACCACACAGTTCCTTATCGGCTCTCTGCCTACGCTGATGGGCGCCGAGTCCACATTTACCTACCAGAACTTCAACATCGAGCGCGGCATCGTTTGGAACCAGGAAAACGCCATCAATCGCGGCATCCAGGTGAATCAAACCTTGGGTAAGTACCTGACCGCCTCGCTCAGCTGGAATGACGGTTACTATTCCAACCGCTACTCGTGGCTCTCTGGTTCGCTGACCTTGACGAAGGGGCCTCATAGCCTGGTGTACGACGGGATGGGGAACCTCGGACAAACCGCCTATCAAACGGCTGCCACACCGGTGCAGAACAACAGCTATATGCACGCGGTGATCTATACGTACACCAAGGGCCCATGGATCATTTCGCCATACTTCCAGTACAGCAAGCTACCGACCAACGCGAAGGTAGGCGTACTCAAGGGCACATCCGCGACCGGTGGCGCGTTAAACGTCAGCTACGCCTTCAAGAAGGGCTTCTCGCTTCCGGCCCGCGTGGAATACATCACGAGTTCGGGGAGCGCTACCGATGAATCTGTCAACCTGTTGGGCTTTGGGGCTGGCAGTGCAGGCGCCAGTTTTACCGCGACGCCAACCTACCAAAAGGGAGGCATGTATGTTCGCGGCGATCTCGCCTGGGTGCACGCAATGAACTACACGCCGGGAGCTGTCTTTGGCAAAACGGGAATGGATGCTGACCAATTCCGGGGCGTACTTGAATTCGGCTTCATCTTTGGCGACAACATCAAAAAATAGCCGAATCGAGGCGCCGGCTGCGCAGGGCAGCGATGTGCCGAATGACAAGGAAGTTAGTGTAACTCACTGCTTCATTTATCAGTTATTTCACAAACTTCAGTTTCTTCATTTCATCTTTATCAGTTCGGCATTAACCTTCAACTAACACATGCGGCTTTCCCTATCCGGCCTGTAGCTTGAATCCCACTTCACTCAGGTTTGCTATATCTCACCGCACACTCTGTTACACAAAAATTTAGTCACATTCAACAAGGAGGACAATGATGAAGCGTATCGACGCAGTGATCAGGCCGGAACGGCTGGAACAGGTAAAGGCAAGACTTTCCAGTTTGGATATTCAGGGAGCAACCGCGGCGGAAGTCAGAGGCTTTGGCCGGCAGCGGGGCCACGCCGAGATGTATAGAGGAACCGAATATTCTGTCGATTTTCTTCCCAAGATTCTTCTGACCATCATCGCAGCGGATGAACGCGTGCCCCAGATCGTAGACGCGATCATCCATGGCGGCCGAACCGGAAAGATGGGAGACGGAAAAATCTTCGTTACCCCGGTCGATGAGGTGATACGTATTCGCACCGGCGAACGGGGACCAGCCGCTCTTTGAGCAATCAATCAGAAACATCTCGCGCAGTCCACGAGTTCTTTGCCATTCACTACAAAGATGAGGAGAGAATCAATATGAGACAGCTATTTGCGAGGCACACTCTGCGCCATTGGCTCCTGCAAAGCGCGATAACGAGTCTGCTGCTGGCAGGAGTATTTGGAGTATGCTCAACACCCTGCTTTGCCGACGAGAGCCCAAAGCCGGATCCGGCTGGCATCGCCACCGGCGATAAAACCAGCGTGCAGGATGCCGCCGGCAATCTTTTCATCCCCGCAACTCCAGATCCGTCCAGTCCGGACTTCGCGGCACAAAAGAAAGCCTACGACGAGTTCCAGGCCCAGTCGGCCAAGGAACCGATTGCCATGAAATTGGCCGATTCCGTGGGGCACGTCCGCGTTGCCACAAACTTCTCCTGGACGCTGCTCACCGGATATCTGGTTCTGTTCATGCAGGCCGGATTTGCCTTGCTCACCTGCGGGCTGGTGCGCAAAAAGAATGCGGCTCACTTGATGATGCTGAATTTTGCCGCCTTCGTTTTTGCCTTGCTGGCGTATTACGCCGTTGGCTACGCCTTCCAGTTCGGGGCAGTCGCAATCAATGCAGCTCCGACCAACCTCGGGGGAACTCCAACGCTCAATTCGTTTCTATTAGGGCATGGCAGTTGGGGATTTCTGGGCGGAAAGGGATTTTTCCTGAGTGGACCGGGTTACGACTCCGGCAGCCTTTGCTTGACGCTCTTCGAGTTTGTGTTCATGGAAACGGCCGGCTATATCATCGTAGGCGCGATCTGCGAGCGCATCAGCTTCTGGGCGTTTCTGCTTTGCGAACTCTTCATTGGCGGAATCCTCTATCCCGTATTCGGATGCTGGGTATGGGGCGGCGGATGGATGTCGCAACTGGGATCGACGATGCATCTGGGCCACGGTTACGTGGATTTCGCCGGGTCCACAGTAGTGCATGCGATCGGTGGCTTCTGCGCCATGGCGCTGGCCGTCATTCTCGGCCCGCGTATCGGCAAGTTTGGTCCCGACGGCAAGCCGCGCGCTTTTCCGGCGCACAATATCGTCTATGTCGTAACCGGAACTTTTATCCTTCTCTTCGGTTGGATGGGATTCAATCCCGGCTCCACGCTGGGAGCAACCGACCTGCGCATTTCAGTCATCGCCATGAATACCAACCTCGCGGCGGTTTCAGGTTCGGCGACAGCGCTGCTGTTGTGGTACATAATCTTCAAGAAGCCGGACATCACCATGGCCTGCAATGGGATGCTGGCGGGACTGGTAGCCATCACGGCTCCATGCGCCTTTGTCTCTCCGAATTCGGCAGTGCTGATTGGAGTTCTGGCCGGACTTCTGGTGTGCGGCGGCGTGCTGTTCAACGAGCGGATACTCAAAGTTGACGATCCCTGCGGAGCCGTCTCGGTGCATGGCTACTGTGGCTGGCTAGGCGCCGTCTGTGTCGGCATCTTTGCCGACGGCACTTACGGTTCGGGATGGAACGGAGTGGGCGCTTCCAGTTATCTCGGGCAGGCAGGCAAAGGGGTAACGGGTTTGCTTCACGGTGACCTCAGCCAGTTCGAGTGTCAGCTGCTGGGAGCCACACTTTGCGCTGTCTGGGCCTTTGGTGCAACTTACGGTGTGTTCTGGGTTGTCAACAAGGTCAAATCCATGCGCGTTACGGCGGAAGTGGAGCTGGAGGGTCTTGACGTGCCTGAGTTTGGCATGACCGGATACCCTGAGGATACGCTGGCCAGTATTATTCACTAGGCTCCTATGTAAAAAATGTCTGAAAGAATGTCCTTTCTGCGCTGCCAAAGCTCGAATACACGGGCTTTGGCAGCCGGGAAGGTGGGCTGAAGACAATATCTTGATCATTTGGATCGTTCCAATCGACTCATTTGGTGCCGCAATCTGGCCCTTTTCCTGGCCCATAGGTTAGATAAAAGAATAAATTTGCCTTCGGGCGGTATCTGCGGTATTGTGAGTTCGCTCCTGCAAGGAATAAAAATCCACAATGAAACTTAACCGGCGGCGAGTGGCGGCTTTTGCAATCGTGGCGGCGCTGGTGTGTCTGGCGGTCTCCGCAGTTGTGATCTGGCGGGTGGAGGGAGTGCTGAGGCGCGATGCTGCGCAGCAGGAACTGGTGAACTTTGAAGTACACCCCCTGGGCACGCAGCCGAATCCCGGCTTCGAAGGGATTTGGTCTCCAGCGGTTTACAAGAGCGTAGCGGTTTTTGAGGGGCGCATCTATCTGGCTGGCCCGGCGGGACTTTATGCCTACGACTCCGATGGGGCGCTGGAATGTATCTATCGGACAGGCATAGACTTACCGGCTGCTCCACTGGGACAGATGGCGGTGGGAATGCTATCCGACGCGCAACGGCCGGAGCTGCTGATTGCGACCCTTGGCGCGGGAATCGTGTGCTTCGACGGCCACCTATTTCGGCAAATAATGGGTACAAACGCTGATGTGAGAGTAATCACATCCCTGCTGCCGCTCCGGTCGGGGCGGCTGCTGATCGGCACAGCCAAGCTGGGGCTGCTGATCTACGACGGCAAGACTCTGAAGCAGTTTCATCCCACCACAAATAATGTCTATGTCACTTCCCTGGCAGGCTCGGAGGCCGAGCTATGGGTGGGAACGCTGAACGACGGGCTGCTTTGGTGGCATGGCGGGCAGACGGAAAGAATCGGCGAAGAGCAGGGGCTGCCGGACCGGCGCGTGGAGCAGATTGCGCTGGAAGGCGGCAGGGCTTACGTGGGCACTCCGGTGGGCGTGGCCGAGGTGCGCGATGGGAAGATTGCGCGGGTGCTGGCCAAGGGAAGATACGCCCATGCTTTGATGGTGGATGGGGATGCGTTGCTGGTGGGCCAGATGCAGACCGGAGTAATGCGCGTCTCGCTCACCGGTCCGGAGAACGATATCCAGATCAGAAGGCCGATTACGGCTCTTGTTCATGATGGCCGCGATTCTGCTACGGGCACGGCTACAAACAAGAGCGCGGCGGGGGTAACGGTGGAGCAGTTTCTGGCGGTGGGAGACGACCGCTACGCGCTGGCTACGGATGGGCTGCTGCGCCGGGAGCCGGATGGCGCATGGCGAAAGATACTGGGGGGGGGCAGCGCGCAACTGACGGACAGAGACATTTCAGCTCTTTTAGTGGCCTCTGACGGGCGGCTCTGGGTGGGCTACTTCGACCGCGGCCTGGACATCCTCTCCGCCACGGGCGACAAGGTTGAGCACATTGAGAACGAGCACGTCTTCTGCGTGAACCGGATTGTGGAAGACCCCCGGCAGGGGGCTATCGTTGTGGCCACGGCCAATGGGCTGGTAATCTTCGACCGCGATGGGCTGCAGAAGCAGGTTCTGGGGCGCGATGCCGGGCTGATTGCCGACCATGTGACGGACGTGGCGCTTTATGACGGCGGCATGGCGCTGGCGACCCCGGCGGGAATCACGTTTCTGGACCGGAGCGGCGCGCACAGCATTTACGCCTTTCAAGGCCTGGTCAACAATCATGTGTATGCTTTGGGCGCCGACGGAGATAAGCTGGTGGCGGGGACGCTGGGCGGGCTTTCGCTGCTCACCGGCGGCGAGGTCCGCAAAAATCTGAACACATCGACCTCCGGCCTGAAGCACAATTGGATTACCACGTTGACCCCAGTGGGCAACGACTGGCTGGTGGGCACCTATGGAGCGGGAATCATGCGCCTCTCCGCCGGCGGCAACGTGACGCCCACCGATGCGACGCGCACGGGAGTGGTGATCAATCCCACGGCCATGACCACCGACGGACGGATGGTCCTGGCCGGAACGCTGGGCAATGGGCTGATGGTGGGCGACGCGACCGGCACCCGGTGGGGAACGGTCACTGCCGGATTGCCTTCTCTGAATGTAACGGCATTGGTTATTTACAAAGGTGTGGTCTATGTAGGCACGGATAACGGGCTGGTGAAGATTGACGAGGGGAAGCTTTAAGGAAAGCGGAGTTAGCGGAGTTAGCGGGTTAGCGGAGTTAGCGGATGAGAGGAATGCGATGAGGCGGATTAGGTGGGCGTTAGTTTTGTTACTCCTGATGCCGATGGCGGCTCATGCCGATAGCGGCGTGTTGATTCCAACCGATAAGCAGGCGCCCGATCCGGCGATTTTGTCGCTGACCGAGATGCAGGTGGATATTCACATCGACAACGGCGACGCGCGGGTGTGGGTGCGGCAGGTCTTCACCAACCATACCAATCGTCCGCAGGAGGGCAATTACCAGTTTGCGTTGCCCAGCGGAACCACAGTCTCCGATTTTGCTGTCTGGGATGGCCCGGTGCGCATTCCCGCCGTGATTCTGGAGCGCAAGCGGGCTAAGGCGATCTACCAGGAGTTGAAGAGCCAGGCCATCGATCCCGGCCTGCTGGAGCAGGGCGAGCGCACCGCGGACGAGGCGCGGCGCAGCGCGATCTTCAGCGCGCACATCGTTCCCATCCCGGCCTACGGAACCAAGCGGCTGGAGATTGAGTATCACGAGCGAATTCCCGTATCGGCGCGCAAGAGCTACTTTCTGTTGCCGCTCAAGCCGGACAGTTACGCCAGCCAGAAAACCGCCAGACTTACCATTCACTTTGAACTGCGCTCGGCGGCGCGGCTGAAGGATTTTGCGTTTCAGGGCCACTTGCTTCCCTTCCACATCGAGCAGCAGGATGAACACGTCATCCGGGGCACGGTGGACGCGACCAACATCGAGCTGGCAGAGGATTTTTCAACCGTCTGGGCACAGAACGAGACTCAGAACGCAGTGGAAGTGATCACCTATCGCAATCCGAACCCGGTTTCATCCCTTTCGATGGAACTCGCCAGTTCCGAACTCGCGGTGCCCACGCAGGCTTCTCAGAAGGGCAAACAGAAACAGCAGCCACAGCCGCCGAATGCGCCCTCGGAGCCGGGATTCTTTGAGGCACTGGCTCAACTGAGCGCGCCGCCGGCATCCGGGACGGCAGGTGGACAGGGCGGGCGCACGGTGGTAGTGCTGATGGATACCTCGCTCTCCATGCAGTGGGAAAAGCTGGAGCGCAGTTACGCGGCTGCGGCCAAGCTGTTGGAGACCCTGGGGCCGGAGGACAAGTTCAACCTGCTGCTCTTTAACACGCGAGTGGACAGCTTTAAACCGGCGCCGGTTCAGGCGGACTTAACCAGCACGAAGGCGGCGATGGACTGGTTGCGGCAGAGCCACCTGCGCGGCGGAACGGATTTGCAAAAGGCGCTGCAGGAAGGTCTGAATCAATTCAGCGGGGCTGATGCGACGCAGGCCACGGCGCTGGTGCTGCTGACCGACGGCGAGGTAACGCGGGGACTGATCCAGAGCGGCAAGCTGGCGGATTGGTACGCGACGAAGTGGAAGCAGATTCCCGCGGAGCGGCGGCCCAAGACCGAGGTTTTTGCCGTAGGCGACGACGCCAACCTGCCGCTGTTGCGCATGCTGAGCCGCAACGGCGGGGTGATGGAGCAGGTGCTATCCACCGAGCCGGTGGACTACAAGCTGGCAGCCTTTCTGGGCAAGGTGGGACGAACGCCGATTGGAGACCTGCGGCTGACAGTGACACCGGAAGCCGCGGTGAACAAGGTTTATTCGCTGGAGGAGGCGGTCTTTGACGGCGGCGAGGGGCGCTGGGTTGGCCAGTACACGAGGCCGCAGAAGGGCGTGAGCTTCAGCGTGAGCGGCAACCAGGATGGCCGCGGGTTGAAGGCGGAGACCAAGGCCGAGCTGCCGGCGAAGGAGCTGGAGCACGACCAGTTGCCGCGCCTGTGGGCCGGAGCCCGCGTGCAGGCGCTGCTGGAGCAGATTGAGCGCGAGGGCGAAACCGAGGCGGCGATCAACGAGATCATCATGTTGGCGCGACGATATAAATTCGTGACGCCTTACACTTCGTTCCTGGCCGCGCCGCGATCGCTGCTGCGGCCGCGCGTGATCAGGCCGGGAGACCCGGTGTTGCGCGTGCATACCGACAAGGCGATTGTCTCGGTGATTGCGCTGTTTCCCTTTGGGCTGGAGAAGCCGCTTCGCTACCTGGCCGGCGAAGATGTATGGCAGACGCGGTTCCTGGCTCCAACAGATATGAAGGACGGTATCTACCAGGTGCGGCTGGTGCTGCGCGACACCAGTGGGCAGGTTTATCGCGAGCAGAAGAGCTTTGTGATTGCCTCAACTCCGCCGACGGTGAAGGTGAGGCTCGACAAGACTCGATACCGAGCAGGCGAGATGATTCCGCTGAAGGTGAGCGCGTCAGAGAGCACGCGGACACTGACGGCGCGCCTGGAAGGGCTGGCCCCGGTCAGCCTGCACTGGAATCGCGAGGCGGGAGCAAGCACGGGCCAGCTGTGGCTGCCGCAGGCATTGACACCGGGCGAGTACGTGCTGGCGGTGACGGCGGAAGACATGGCGCATAATCTGGGCAGCGCGGAGGTGCACATTGAAGTGGTTCCCTGAGCACAAACGCAGAACTGACGGAAGCAACATCGGCGCGACCGGGCTGAAGATCGCCCTGGGAGCAATGATTGTAGGCGCTGGGGCTTTCAGCGCGTCGGCCTCACTCATTGTTTGGCAAAGCCCCGGATTGCTGCTGGGCGCGGGCAACAGCCTCACGCGCTGGCTGGAAAATGCCGAGGCCGGCTCGGGCGTGGAAAAGGCGCTCTACCGGCTGATGAAGCTGCCCGGCGGCGAGGCTCTCTACCGGCGCTCTCCGCGCGAGGCGCGGCCGGAGCTGACGACTCTGATCAACAACAGCCAGAAGAGCGCGGCGCTCTACTCGCTGCGGGCGATGGAGGACGAAAAGGCGCTGGACTTTGATGCCGCCGAAAAGGACTGGAAGACGTGGGCAGACAAGGCCGACGACAAGGCGGCGGCAAATCTGGACCTGGCCGACTTTTATGAGCGCAGGCTGAAACCGCGAGAAGAGCTGGCGGCACTGGAGGTTGTGGGCCAGAGTGCGGCGAGCCAGCGGGAACGCTGGACGGCGACGGAGTCAGAGCAGGCGTGGATGGCTTGGGAGAAGACGTTGCAAGTGGTGGACCGGTATGCGCTGGGGCGCGCGGTTGCGGCGCGGGAGTATGCCGGATGGGAGCGGCGTTATCCGCAGGAACGAGCCGTTTACGAACGCGAACTGGCCTTCGATCTGGCGGGCAAGGATTACGCCTCCGCGTCGGCGTTGATTGCGCGCTACCGGAAGGCGTTTCCCAACGACACGCTGTTTCCGGTGAGGGCAGAGGCGGATGTTGCGGCGGGGCGAGGTTCGGCAAAGGATGGGCTGGCGGTCTTTGATCGCAGCTTTGAGCCGCTGTGGCCGGCGGAAATGGTAAAGAGCTACTACGCGCTGCTGGAGAGAGGCCACCAGACGCTGAAGGTGCGCGATGCGCTGCGGGCAAGGCTGGCGGAGAATCCGGGCGGCGGCGCTGACGCGCTGAAGGATGCGGCCAGGCTTTTTTACATTTTTCAGCAGCAGGGACAACTGGAGGCGGCCAAGGCTGTGCTGGCTGGGTATCGCGAGCGCAAGGATGCGCGCGGAGCCGCGTGGAGTGCGGAGGAGCTGTACACGCTGGGACGGCTGCTGGAGCAGGTGCAGGACTTTCGCGAGGCGGCGCGCTACTACTATGCACTGGCAGCGAAGACGCAGGGTGATGATGCAAACCTGAAGGGATTGGCGGGGCTGACGCGCATCCTGCTCGCCGCGCCGGAGCAGCCGCTGCGCGTGGGCGCGGGAAACCTGGCGCTCTACCAGAGCATTGCGACGATGGATCGCGGGCCGGGCTACCTGAACGGGATTTTATCGCTGTTTTTCAACTCGCAGCGGCCGGCTTCGGAATATTCATCCGAGGATCAGCTCGCCGTGCCTTACTTTCATCGCGCCAAAGCCGCCGGGCTATTGGCGGAGATTGACCGGCGCTTCCCAAAATCCGAGGAGCGGGCGGAGCTGCACTTCCAACTGATGAATGCCTACATGGCCTACGCGGAAAGCGATGCCGCGATTCGCGAGGGAACGCTGTTTCTGGCACAGTTTCCTGCCGACGCGCGCAGAGTGGATGTGGCGCTTGAAGTGGGCGACCTCTACAGCCGGACAAATCAAACCGATAAAGAATTTGTGCTGTACAAAGATCTTCTGAAGGAACTGGCGGCCAAGGCGGACGGCGTTCCGCTGGGAGCCTCGGGAACGGCATACAACAAGCCGGTTGGCGGCCAGGCCGCGGGTACTGCGCGCTCCGCCGATTATCAGCACGTGCTCGATCGCTATCTCTCGCGGCTGGTGGCCATGCGGCGGCTGCCGGATGCGCTGGAGGTGTTGCGCGGAGAGCTGGACCACAATCCGCAAGACCCCGGCCTCTATGAAAAGCTGGCCAACTTTCTTGAACAGAACCAATTGAACGCGCACGAGGAAGAGGTTTATCAGCGGGCCATCGCGCAGTTCCAGGAAAGCGGCCACGGAGCAACAGGCTGGTATGCCAAGCTGGCTCGCTTCTATTTGCGCGAGAGGCGCAAAGTGGATTACACGGTGTTGACGCGCATGGTGACCGGAATTTTTTCCGGAACCGAGCTGGAAGAGTATTTTCGCCAGGCACCGGCGCCGGACGCGGCGCTCTCCATTGTGGTCAATCGCTATGCGCATGACTGCTTTCCGCACGATTTGACCTTTGTTCGCAGTCTGCTGGCGCAATACCAAAGCTATCAGAGCCCTGCTCCGGCGGAGGCGGAGAAGCTGCTGTGGGAGCATTGGGCGGAATCTTCCGATTTGCGCGACCAACTGTTTGAGTTGCTCAGCCGCAGCGGCAGGTTGGATTCGGTGCTGGCGGCGCTGCGGCAGCAGGCCCCGGAGATCGACAAAGCGGACTGGACCGGGCTGGCGCAAAGCAATCCGGCGGCGGAGCGATTCTGGCTGGAGTCGCGCCTGTGGCAATCGCGCTTTGAGGATGGCGTGGGCCCCGCTGACGCGCTGGCCGCTGAGTATCCCGACGATGGATTTCTGAACGGCACGGCCTCTTCTCTCTACCGCTCCCTTGCCTACTTTCATCCCGAAGATACTGACAAGGCCGTGGCAATCGAGAAGCGCATGCTGAGCGCAATGCCGGACAATTTGGACAGGCTGGCGCTCATTGGAGATACCTACGCCGACCGCGGGCGCATGGCTGAGGCAGCGCCGTACTTCACGCGCATGGCCGAGGTGCATCCGGGCGAGGCCGACGGCTATTTGCAATCGGCAACAGTCTTCTGGGATTACTTCGACTTTGCTTCCGCATCAGCCCAACTGCGCAAGGCTCGCGAACGGCTGGCGCAGCCGGCGCTGTATGGCTACCAAGCCGGCGCAATCGAAGAGAGCCAGAACAATATGCCGGGCGCGATTCAGGAATATGTGGCCAGCTCGCTGGGCGACACGCCCTCAGAGGAGAGCCGCGAACGGCTGCTGACGCTGGCACGCAGGCCGGAGTGGCGCACGGCGGTGGAGGCTGAGACGGAGGGATTGCTGAAGCAGGCCGCGCCCACCAGCACGGCAATCGAGCTGCGCATCAGCGTGCTCGACGCGCAGCAGCGCCCGGAAGACCGGTTGCGGGAGTTGAAGCAGGTTGTCGCGCAGACTGAATCGTTCGACGTGCTCGATTCCGTGACCGCGGCGGCCCGCGCTCATGCCCTGTCGGAGGTCGAGCAGGCGGCGCTCTCCCGGCAGATTGCTCTCACTGCCGACCCGGTGCGCAGCCTGGAGTTGCGCTATCAACTCGTGGAACTTTTACAGCAGCACAATCCGGCAGCTGCCGCGGCGGAGGTGGATGCGATCTATCGAGAGCACGCGAAGGTGCTTGGCGTAGTGCGCTCGACGGTGGATTACGACTGGAACCATGAACGCAAAGCGCTGGCTGTAACCGTGCTGCTGGATTCGGCCGAGGCGGCCTATCCGGAGCTGAAGCAGCAATTTCAGCTTGAGGCGGCACGCAAGCTGACAGAATTGGGCGAGTATCCGCGCGCCAAGAAATTGCTGGAGCCGCTGCTGAGCCAGAAGCCGCTGGACGCGGGCATTGAAGCGGCCCTGGCGGACAACTACGCGCGCTCCGGCGATCAGGCGGGGCTGGAAGCGTTTTACCGCTCTGAGCTGGCCGGGGTGAAGTCCGCCGCAATGGAGCGCGGGGAAAAGACGCAGCGTCTGGCGCAGTTGCGGCGCGGCATCATCTCCGCGGCCGGCGTGCTGGGCAACTGGAATGACGTGGCGGACCAGTACATCGAGCTGATCAACGCCTACCCAGAAGACGCCAGTTTGACCCAGGAGGCCGCGCTGGCTGCGGGTGCGCACGGTCAGAGCGAAAAACTGCTCAAGTTTTATCGCAAGACGATCGAGGCTTCGC
Organism: Occallatibacter sp.; assembly: GCA_050012015.1. Classification (GTDB taxonomy): domain Bacteria; phylum Acidobacteriota; class Terriglobia; order Terriglobales; family Acidobacteriaceae; genus Telmatobacter. Next base: position 267,797 of record JBEKHZ010000005.1, read on the forward strand.
CGCGCGACGCCCGCTGGAGCATTGTGCTGGCCCGTCTGGAGACGGCTCTGGAGGACTATCCCGCAGCCATCGAGGCCTACGCAACAGCGATTCGCGTGCGGCCGGAGCAGAAGAACCTGTACGAGTTGAAGGCCGGCCTGGAAGAGCGCCTTTACAAGCTGGACGATGCGGTCGCCGATTACGACAAGCTCTTCGAGCTGAGCTATCACGATCCGCAATGGCGGGTGAAGACCGCCGAGGCGCGTGCCCGCCAGGGACGCAATGCCGATGCGGTGAAGGCGTTGGATGATGCGTGGATTCAGGGCCGTCCGCCTACGGCTTCGAGATATGAGACAGTGGCGACGAGGCTGGAGCAGTGGGGATTGCTGGACGAAGCGCGCGGCTATGCCGAGAAGTGCGTGGAGACAGCCGGCGAGAATCTTCTGGCCGATTATGGAGATCATTCATGCGCGGTGACGTATGCGCGCGTGAAGGCGCGATTGCGGCAGAGCGATGCGGCGTTCACGCGGCTGGCCATAGCCCGCCAGCAGGCGGAAAAACTTTCGCTGGCAATGGTGACCCAGCAGGTAGCGCAGCAGGGCTTGAGCGCGGTTACCAATGATGAGTGGCGCAAGCAGCGGGTTGCCGAGAACGTCAAGCAGGCAAAGTCAGGCTTTGCCCAGGCCCTGCGCGCCATGGCAGAGGTAACGAGCGCATATGCCACCCCAGAGGAGAAGACGCAGTTTGCGGCGTGGCTGCAAACCAAGCGCGCCATGGCCGCCGATGAATCCGAGTTGCACGACGTCTACCTGCCGGCGATGCATGCGGCGGGTCTGCTGGATATGGAGTCCGATCTGCGCTGGGAGCTCGAGGCAAAAAGCTACGATCACAACCTTGGCGAGCTGTTTACATGGGTGCAACTGCAACAGAAGCGCGTGCAACTGGACGGCGTCGGCGCCAGGCTGGAAAAGCTGGCTGCATCGCTTTCGTCCGTGAAGCAGGGCCAGGTTTGGCAAGAGGCGGCGGACGTCTACCATACGCTGGGAGATTCTGTCGCCGAGCTTCGCGTACTGGATTATAGGGCACGTTATGAAGTCATCGGGAATCCAGACCAGCGCTACATGGAGCTGCTGCTAGCCTTGAGGCCGCAATCGCTGATAAAAATGGCGTCTTCGGACAATGTGGCGCAGTTTCTGTTGGCCAATGGCAAACCCGATCAGGCCATGGGGGGCATTGCCGCGCGGTCGGCGGGCGAGCCTGCCGTGTGGAAGAAGGCCTACACCGGGCTGACGGGGCTATATCTGCGCCAACACACGCCGCAGGTGCACGCGGCCTTTAGCGGAGCGCTCGGCGGTGACCCGACTATCGGCGAGCGCGTGGCGCATCCGCCGGATCGCAACCAGCAACTGGTGGGTGAGGTGTGGTTCTACTACGGCTCGCGCTACGGCGAATACCTGGATGAGGAAAAGGACACGCAAGCCGAGGGCTACCTGGAGGCGGAGCTGGAGCACACGCCGGAGAGCGCGAACGCCTACGTGCAGCTTGCGGATTACTCCGCCGGAGTTGGCAGAGCAGATTATGCGCTGACTGATTATCAACATTCGCTCGACCTCAGGAGCAATCAGCCGGCCGTGCTGAACAGCATGGCCAACCTCGAGTGGAAGCAGGGGCGGCAGGCGGATGCGCTGGCCGCGTGGCAGTTGGCCGTCAAGGCGCTGGCAGCTGAGTTGGACAGCCGCTTATCGGAGAGCTTCTGGGGAGACTTTGCGCAGGTGGTGAGCGATGTTGCCGCGCATGGACAGTACGCGACCATCAGCAAGCAGGTGGACGCTATGTTGCACGTCTATCTCAAGCGCAACGGCGAGTACCGGGTCGAGGAGTTGCTGGAGGCAGGCTATCACGCCCACGGCGATTCGATGGATTGGCTGTTGGAGACGGTGACAGCCGCTCATGATCCGAGCAGCGTGCTGGGCGCCATTCAGAGGAACAAATGGATCGCCAAGGGCCAGGTGAGCCAGCTTCTTGCGCGCCGCGTGGAGCTGGAACGGCGCAAGGCTCAGGCCAAGCCGGGCGAGGCCAGTTATGAATTGGACAATGCGGAGACCAGCCTGGTGAACGCGTTGCTCGAAGAGAAAAAATATGCCGAGGCGCGCGCGGAGCTGGCGCGAATCCCCGCGGAAAAGCAGAAGGCCTCGCCGTGGCTGAGCATGGAGTTGCGGGTGGCCGAGGCCGATGGCACTTTGCCGCAGATGGCGGCGCAGTGGAAGAAGCACCCCGCAGCCGCTCCCGCAGCGAGCGACCTGCAAAGCGCCGTGCGGACACTGAGCGAACCGTCGAAGCGGATAGTGATGCGGTTCGTCTACGAGCAGGCCCTGGAAGCGCGCGATTTGAGCGCGGCAAACTTCCTGGGCCTAGCGGCCATCGATCTGGACGAAGGCAACGTGCCGGGCGCGATGACTTTGCTCAAGCGCCTGACGCTCATCAGCGAGAACACCTATGGCGATACGGATTCGGCAGCCAGTTTGCTCGAATCAAAACATAAGTTCTCAGAGGCGATGCAGTTTCTTCAGCCGCTCGCGCAGGCTTCGCCGTGTGATGCAAGCCTGAAGATTCGGCTCGCGGTGGCCACGCTGGCGGTCAACGCAAATGCGCCACAGTCTCTGACAACGCTCAGCGCGGTGGCAGCCGATCCCAAGGCGAAGTATGCGGAGCGGCTGGCAGCGGCCAGAGCGTTGAAGGGCCACGGCGCGGCCAACGCCGAACTGGGCAGCGCGGAACTGAACCTGCTGAAGCGCGACAGTTGTCCCGGCGCGGACGAGGCCGGCAAGCCTTTCTTTGTGGAGGCTCGCAGGGCGGCAGCGGTTTGCGCGACCGACAAAAAAGTTAAAGAGCAGTTGTTGCACACAGCCATTGGCGACGCGCCCGACAATTCTGCGTTGCGGCTGGAGTACGTGACAGCCGCCTTTGCGGCAGGCCAGGACGCGCGGGCGCTGATGGCTGCCGAGCCAATTCTTGTTGGCGGCAGCTTCTACGGTCAGCGCCTCGCGCAAGCGTATGACTCATCCGGGGATGAAGAGGATACCGGCAGCCAGAGTGCTCCCATTTTTTCCTCGATGAAACCGGAAGAGGCATACAAGCTGACCTGGTTTGCGATTCACGCCAGGGAAAAACGCCATGAGGCCAAAGAAGCGCTGTCGCTGGTGACAGGCGCGCTGTCAGCGGAACAAGATCCCACGCGGCGGCACGCTCTGGAAGCCGAACAACAGCGCCTGACGACCGAGACGGCCCGCGCATGGGAAAACGCAGCGCGCGCTCCCAACATCCATAAAGATCTTGACCAGGATCGAGTGGTGCGCCCGCGAGTGCTGCCGGGTGAGCCGTTTACTCCGCGGAAAGCGGCAAGCAACGAGGAGGAAGAGGAATGAAACGACGCCTCTGGATTTCAATAAGCGTATTGCTGCTGGGCTGCAGCGCGGTCTTCGCCATAGGCGCGCTGGAAAAGGCGCTCATGTCCAAGCCCGATCTGCCTTCCCTGTTGCCCGAGGGCGCGTTGCTCTCTTTGGAGGCGCGCGACTTTGGCTCCCTGCTGCACGATTGGAACACGTCAGAGGAGAAGCGCGCCTGGCTAACCAGCGACAACTACTCGGCCTTCAGCAAATCGCGGCTCTTCGAGCGGCTCTCACAGGCGCAGGATGAGTTTTCGGCCGCCGCCGGGCTTCCGGCGAACGAAAGCCTGCTTGAAAATGTAGCGGGCAAACAGAGTTGCCTGGGTCTCTACAACATCGGCAATCTCGAGTTTGTCTACGTCACGCGGCTAGAGCAGCAGGCAGTAGAAAACACTCCTCTGTGGCAGACGCGAAACAAATTCGAGCAGCGCACCGAGGCGGGAACCGTGTTTTACGTGCACAAGGACAAGCAATCGTCGCGCGTGGCGGTCTTTGCCTCCAGGGACGGCTGGCTGATCCTGGGCACAAGGGAGGACCTGGTGGCCGGCGTGCTGGACCGGCTGGCGGAAACGGCGTCTCAGAATCTGGCGAGCGAGGGATGGTATGTCGAGGCTATAAAACAGGCGAATAGCACCCGCGGCGATCTGCGCATGGTGCTGAACCTGGAGAAGCTTGTTCCCTCGCCCTACTTCCGCAGCTACTGGGTGCAGCGCAATGTAACCGAGATGAAGCAATACTCTTCGGCGGTAAGCGATTTGTACCGAAGCGGCCAGAGTTATCGCGAAGAGCGCGTGCTGGTGCGCCGTCCCGGAGTTCCTGCCGCTGCTCATGGCGATGTGCGGAGCTTGGCGGCATTGGCACCCAAGGATGCGGCCTTCTATGCGGCGCAAGCCTCGCCTGATCCGGAGAGACTGCTTCGCAGCCTGCGCGAGAATCTGCTGGAGGTGAGACCGGAGCAGCAGGCAGCCTCGTATACCACCGCGCCCGAGGCAGTTGTTGCGGAAAACGCCGGCAGCGCCACGCAGCTTGACACCACCATCGACACGGCTCCGGTTGCGGTCAAGCAGGTGGATGCATACGCGCCTTTGCGCGCGTTGCTCACCGCCCAGCAGCCGGATGCATCGCTGGAGGTCTTTTCCACGCGCGCTCCAAGAGATGGCGTTTTTGTATCATTGCAGACGGCGATGGCCGTCACCGCGCCGCAGGCCTGGGATGAGAGTGCCGTGCGCCTGGCGCTGACGCAGGCGCTGATGCCGGGGCTGACCACCGGTAAGCTCGGCGTCAACTGGGAAAAGCGCTCGAGCGCCGGCGGCGAGTATCTTGCGCTCGATGGCGCGGTGCCCCTTTACCTCGCGGTGAACGGCAAGCTACTGCTGCTGGCCAACGATTCCGCGCTGATGGAAAAGCTGCTGGCGCTCCGCCAGAGCGCCACCCCGGCCAGTGGAAAAGACAGCTTGACCTATGCGGCCCTCTTCCGTCACACGCAGGAGCAAGGCAACTTCAGGCGGCTGATGGCGCAACTGGACCTGGCCGGACATCGCGGCACAGTTGATCAGGCGGCAGCCTCCGGCGGCGAAGGCCCGGCATTCTTCTCCGGCAATGCAAGAAGCCTCAGCCGCGTTTTCTCCAGGCTGGAGTCGGAGCGCATTGAAGAGAAGGATCAGGGCGATACAGTAACGCAGACGGTTACCTATCAATGGAGCCGCTGAGGCAGGAGCCGCAAAGCGCGCAATCCCACCCTAACCGCAAAGACAAAAACGCGGCGAGGGTGGGGCACCCAGCGTCCTGGGCTGCGCTGGCTGGATTGTTACTCATTGCTGCCTGGACTGTGCCGGCTCAGCAGGCAGCGGAGCCGCAACTCTTCTCCCAGTCCGCACAAGCAGTTCTGGAACGCGACTTCCCCAGCCCGGATCTCTCCTACCTGCTGCTGGATGCATCGGGCAAGGTGCTGGCCGAGCGATGGGCAACACAGCAAGCCGTCTCTCCCGGTTCCCTGGTCAAGCCATTTCTGGTCATCGCCTACGGGGAACAGCACGGCGGGCGGTTTCCCACGGTGCGCTGCCTGGGCACCGAGAGCCGCTGCTGGCTGCCTCGCGGACACGGGAATCTTGGGTTGGAAGAGGCGATCACGCAGTCCTGTAACGCTTATTTTCTGCAGCTGGCGACGGGATTGGATCGCCAGCATGCGGCGCAGACCCTTGCCCGCTATGGACTCTCGGGGCCCGCCGCGGATGCGGCCGCTGAGAATTTGGCAGGGCTGGGAGACGCGTGGAAAGAGACGCCGCTGGCATGGGCCAAAGCCTACCTACAATTGGTCAATGAACAGCAATCGCCTGTGCAGAGCAGGATTGTGAAGGGAATGCTCGACTCGGCAAAGCGCGGCACGGCGCGCTCGGTGGATGCGGCTTTGGGCAGGAATGCGGCCCTGGCCAAAACCGGAACGGCAGCCTGCTCGCACACGCCTCAAGGAGCAGCGGATGGCTTCACGGTCGTCCTGTACCCCGCCGCGCGGCCCCGGCTGCTGCTGTTGGTGCGCGTGCATGGCGTGACCGGCGCGGAGAGCACCAGGGTGGCCGGCGCAATGTTGCGCTCCCTGGGAGGCGGCGAGCAATGATGTATGTGGCTTAATAACGAAGGAGATCCATCATGATGAAACTGATCACTTCGATTTGCTTGCTTGTTTTTGTCGCTGGCTCATCCAGCGACAGATTTCGAAAATACCACACTGCCGAAGCCTATGAGATTAGGCCCGGGATTATCATTAGTCCCGTCTACTCAGTTAGTCATGATCTTTGTGAGATCAGCATCGAAAAACGGCATTATTACAACAACGCAGTCGATATGGACGCGGTAATGTCGAAAGAGGAGATTCTGTCAATCTTCGATGAACTCGTTTCACAGGTTGAACGAGGCGGACCAGGATTGAATCTTCCTCCGGGTACAGAACTCTCTGATAGTGATTTTGGTATGCTCGAGACGAGCATTTCATACAAGAATGTTTCGTTGGAGATGTTTGGGATGGTGAAAAAGGATAGACGAGATACACAGAAGTACGTCGCTGCAATCATTTCCTGGAAAAAGCCAGAATGTGATGCAAAATGAGGCTGTCAACCGCAGGGCGGGTGGTCCACGTCTCCTATCCCATTCCGAATTATTTGTGGAATGATATCTACCATCGATGCGTACTATGAATTCAGCAACAACTCACATCAAAATGCGCCCGATTCAGAGCCACGATCTCAGGTTTCTGCTGCCCATCTTGCTGCTGCTGGCCGTTCCCGCCACAGCGCAGCAGGAGATTCGCTTCAGCGTGCTGGGGCTCTTTCATCCCCGGGAGTTGGTTCTGCAACCGGAGGGTGGGCAAGTCCTCTCCGTTGCCGCGCAAGATGCGGCGAAGAACCCGGCAACAGTGCTCAACGGCGAAACGGGCCATCGCCAGTTCGTCTTCCGCGCCGAGGGCGACCGCGTGGTAGCCGGCTCCCGCTCTGCCGGCAGTTGGACGGCCGCCGCCCGGGATGGAGGAGTCGTTGCCTTCCGGCTCTCGGTGCCGGGAAGAATTCATCGCGTCTATCGCGGCCGCCTGACGATTCAGTCCCGCAAAGGCGAACTGCTGGCCGTGGTGGCGATGGACCGGGAGACGGCAGTGGCCTCGATTGTGGCCGCGGAGATGGTGGAGAGCGCTCCCATGGAAGCGCTGAAGGCGCAGGCCGTGGCCACGCGCTCCTTTTTAACGGCTGGTCCAAGGCATCTGGACTTCGATTTCTGCGACACAACCCATTGCCAGTTCCTCAAATCGCCGCCTCCGTTGACAAGCCGCGTCATGAGCGCCGTCCAGGCTACGCGCGGGATGGTCCTCGCCTGGCACGGCAAGCCGCTGGCGGCCATGTACTCCAGCCGCTGCGGCGGCCAGACGCGCAGCCTGCGCGACGTGGGCATGGAGCCTGGAGATGGTTATCCCTACTATGCCGTGCAGTGCCAATGGTGCCGGCGGCATCCAGCCACCTGGCAACGCAGAATCGGCGGGAGCGGCGAACCGCCCGCGCCGGGCGACGAGCGAAGACGGATTGCCGAGGCGCGGCAATGGGGCTGGGGCGCGATTCCGGGGAGCGACTTTACAGCCACCTTAGAAGGCGCGGGCTGGAGGCTGGAAGGCCACAGCGTGGGCCACGGCGTGGGCATGTGCCAGTTTGGCGCATCCGGCATGGCGGCCGCGGGCGCCGGATTTCGCGAGATTCTCTCCCACTACTACCCCAATACTGAGCTGATAACACAGCCGTAAACTCCAGAAGTGAAAGAGTTTTGGAGTTTCGCGAAACTCTGCTCAATCGATTCCTTGCCTATGGCAACGAATAACATATAATGAAAGCGCCGCCCAACAGCGTCGAGGGAAATGACTGTGATCGAGAACTGTTTGAGCTTCATTATGGCGCCAGTATCGCCCACCCTGCTGGCTTTCATCGTCGCGCCTTTGGCGCATCTGCGCCCACTGGATATCGCCGTGGTCACCATCTACTTTGCCATGGTGATCTGGATCGGCTTCTACCTCAAAGGCCGGGCGAACACCGGCGAAGAGTTCTTCATGGCCGGCCGCGAGATGACCGCTTGGATCGCCGGGCTGAGCTTCGTTTCGGCTAACCTTGGCTCGCTGGAGCTTATGGGTTGGGCCGGCTCGGCCTACCAGTACGGCATTCTTGCAACTCACTGGTACTGGATCGGCGCCATCCCGGCCATGCTCTTCCTGGGCCTGGTGATGATGCCCTTCTACTATGTCTCGAAGACGCACTCGGTCCCCGGCTACCTGTTCCTGCGCTACGGCGAGCACGCCCGCGTGCTGGCTGCCATCTCCTTCGCCCTGGAGATGATCCTGATGAGCGGCGTGAACATGTTCGCCATGGCCGTGGTAATGAAGGTCGTGCTGGGCTGGAGTCTCACCTTCAGCATCCTGGTCTCGGCCTTCGCGGTTACACTTTACGTTGCTCTCGGCGGTCTGCGCTCGGCCATCTTTAACGAGGTCTTGCAGTTTGTGCTGATCTGGGGCGGGGCGCTGCTGGTCCCCATCCTGGGCATGATTCAAGCCGGTGGGGTGGAGGGCCTGAAGACCAAGATCATCGCCAACATGCACTCGGACAGCTACTTCCACCTGTGGCGCGATACCGGCCACTTTGCCGCCAACCCCATGGGCGTGCACTGGACGGGGATCGTCTTCGGGTTGGGATTCGCAATCAGCTTCGGCTACTGGACCACGGACTTTTTGGTCGTCCAGCGCGTTCTGGCGGCGCATAACCTGAGGGCGGCACGGATGGCTCCGATCATCGGGTCGTTCTTCAAGATGGCGGTTCCGTTTATCGTCATTCTGCCCGGCTTGCTGGGCCTGGTGGTGTTGCAGAACTCCGATGGCAGCCGCATGCAATTGATTCCCCAGGACACATGGAAGGCCTGTGTCCCGATGTCCTCTGATTGTGCTGCGCAGTTGAAAGAGACATCGCTTTCACCTGCGGTACAGAAGGATGTGCTGGACCAAAAAGAGGGACCGCAGACGGATCTGCACAGCTATAACGAGGTGCTGCCTCTGATGATGGCTCGCTACCTGGGCCCCGGCCTGCTGGGTTTGGGCATTACCGCCCTGATTGCCGGCTTCATGAGCGGCATGGCCGGCAACATCAGCGCCTTCTCGACAGTGTGGACCTACGACCTCTACAAGCCGCTGATCAACAAGAAAGGCTCGGACAGCCACTATGTGATGGTGGGCCGGATTTCGATTGTCCTGGGTGTGCTGGTTTCCATCGGCGCCGGTTACCTGGTGCAGAGATCGCACGGCATCATGGACTACGTGCAAGCCCTGTTCAGCATTTTTATCGCGCCGCTGCTGGCCACCATTCTTCTGGGTATGTTCTGGAAGCGCGCCACCAAAATCGCCGGCTTCCTGGGCCTGCTCTTCGGTATCGTCTTTTCGGCGAGCCTCTTCGAATGGGTCCACCTCTATCCCGCCAAGCTGGCCTATGTGGCGCTTTCACCCGACGCCAAGCCGATGGCTGAAAATGTCTTCCGCGCGCTGTGGGCCTGCCTGTTCACCGCCCTCGTGATCTTCGTGGTGAGCATGCTGACCAAGCCCAGGCCGGTCGCGGAGCTGGACGGGCTGGTTTATGGCGCAACTGTTCTGCCCAAGGAAGAGCCGGTTCCCTTCTACAAGAACGAGTGGATGTGGGCCGGGCTGGTGGTGGTGATCTTCGCGGCGCTTAACATACTGTTCTGGTAACAAGTTTTTTTGTTCTCCGGCGAGCGGAGAAAAGAGAGGATTGCAAAAGATGCACGGTTCCGGAATTCCCATTTGGTTTTTTATTGGCGTGCTGCTGGTCATCTATGGAGCGATGATTTTCGGCTATGGCGTTTATGAATGGCAGACAGCGAGCTATCCAGTTGGAGTGCAATTGACCAACTTGCACACTCCGGTTTGGTGGGGCGGATTACTGGCGGTTCTGGGGCTGTTTTACGTGGTTAAGTTTCGTCCGGGACGCGCTTAATAGCGGTGGGTTCCCACCTTAGGCACAAGAACAAGAACGTGCCGAAGGTGGGGCACCCGATGTTTTGTGGTTTCAACAAACGATTTCCGCCGTGGAAACGGCGAGGATTAATGGAGCAGGAAAATGGCCGCACAAAAGAAAATGACGTTTGGCGTGGTGGTGGGCAATCGCGGGTTTTTCCCCGATAAACTGGCGAAAACCGGGCGCGTAGAGATGATCGCTGTTCTGGAAGCCGCTGGAGCGAAGGCCGTAGTGTTAAGCCCGGAGGAGTCGAAATACGGCGCTGTGGAAACCTACGCCGAGTCGCAACGTTGCGCGGAGTTGTTCAAGAAGCACGCCGATAAGATCGACGGCATTATCGTCACGCTGCCCAACTTCGGCGAAGAGCGCGGCATCGTTGACGCCATCCGGCTCAGCGGGTTGAAGGTTCCGGTGCTGGTGCAGGCCACGCCCGATCGCTCCGGGGACATGACCATCGCCACCCGCCGCGACAGCTTTTGCGGCAAGATGAGCGCCTGCAACAACCTGATGCAATACGGCATCCCCTACTCGCTGACCACGCTGCACACCGAAACGCTCAGTTCGCCGGAGTTCAAGGCCGACCTGAAATGGTTCTCGGCGGTCTGCCGTATTGTAAAGGGACTCAAGAATCTGCGCATCGGCGCCATCGGCGCGCGTCCCACGGCCTTCAACACGGTGCGCTACTCGGAGCGGCTCTTCGAGACCGCGGGCATCTCCATCGAGACAATTGATCTCTCGGAGATCTTCGGGCGCATCAAGAAAATGAAAGACACGGACGAGGCCGCGCAGGCCAAGCTTGCGGCCATCAAAAGCTATGTTTCGACCAAGGGAATTCCGGATGCGGCGCTGCTCAAGATGGCCAAGCTGGGCGCGGTCATCGACGGCTGGATGAAGCAGACCAATGTCACCATCAGCGCCGTGCAGTGCTGGACCTCGATGGAGGAGTTCTTCGGCGTAGTGCCCTGCACCATCATGAGCATGATGAGCAACGACCTAATCCCTTCGGCCTGTGAAGTTGACGTGCCGGGCACCCTGAGCATGTATATGCTGGCGCTGGCCTCGGGCACGCCCTCTGCGCTGCTCGACTGGAACAATAATTACGGCAACCATCCCGACAAGTGCGTCTGCTTCCACTGCTCCAATCTTCCCAAGCACTTCTTCAAGGATGTCCGCATGGACTACCAGGAGATCATCGCCGGCACGGTGGGCAAGTTAAACACCTTCGGCACCTGCGTGGGCCGGGTGAAGTCCGGCGGGATGAGCTACGCGCGCTACTCGACCGACGACCGGCGCGGCGTGATTCGCGGCTACACCGGCGCGGGCAAGTTCACCGACGATCCGTTGGAAACCTTTGGCGGAGCCGGCGTGGCGGAGATTCCGCAGTTGCAGAAACTGCTCAGGTACATTTGCCGCGAGGGCTTTGAGCACCACGTGGCCGCCAATTTCAGCGACGTCTCCAAGGCAGTCCATGAGGCTGCGACGCGCTATCTTGGATGGGAGTCTTACCTCCACGGGCAAAGCGAAGACTAACAAATTACGCTGCCATGAAAGCCACAACCGGCAGAAAGAGTGAACGGCAATGAAACGTTACACAATCGGCATCGACGTAGGAACGGGCGGCACGCGCGCGCTCATGGTGGACGAAAAGGGCGTCCTGCTCGGTTCGGCGACGCATGAGCACGCGCAGTTTGCCTCGCCGCAGAATGGATGGGCAGAGCAGGATCCGCACGACTGGTGGAACGCCTGCCAGAAGGCGATCGGCAAGCTACTTAAGGAAACCGGCGTCTCCAAGAACGAAATCGCCGCGGTCGGCCTAGCCGGGCAGATGCACGGCGCGGTCCTGCTCGACGAGAAGGAAGAAGTCCTGCGGCCCGCGTTGATCTGGTGCGATCAGCGCTCGGCAGATGAGTGCCGCGTTCTCAACGAGACCGTCGGAGAGCAGAGAATCGTGGAGCTGACATCGAATCCGGCTCTGCCCAACTTCACTCTGACCAAGCTGATGTGGGTGCGCACCCATGAGCCGGAGATCTGGAAGAAGTTCCGCTCCTTCCTATTGCCCAAGGATTACGTTCGCCTGCAGTTGACGGGCGTGCGGGCGATTGACGTCTCGGACGCATCCGGCACGCTGTTGCTGGATGTCGCGCATCGCCGCTGGTCGAAGGAGATGGTGAAGGCCACGGGGCTGGATGAACGTTGCCTGCCGGAAGTCTTTGAATCACCGGAAGTCGTGGGTAAAATCACGGCGCGCGCGGCGCAGGCGACAGGCCTGGCCGAAGGCACGCCGGTGGTTGCCGGCGCCGGAGATCAGGCCGGGGGCGCCATCGGCATGGGCATCGTCAAGGCCGGTTGCGTGAGCGCGACGATTGGAACCTCGGGCGTGGTCTTCGCCGCGACGGATAAGCCGTTCCTCGATCCCAAGGGGCGTCTGCACACCTTCTGCCATGCCATTCCGAATCGCTGGCATGTGATGGGCGTGACCCAGGCGGCGGGCCAGTCCTTCCGCTGGTTCCGCGATACCTTTGGAACCATCGGCAAAGCAGCTGGCGATCCTTACGACAGCCTTTCGCAAGAAGCCGCCGCGATTCCCGCCGGAGCCGACGGCGTGCTGTGGGCGCCTTACCTGATGGGAGAGCGGACGCCGCATCTCGACTCGGATGTGCGCGGCGCGCTGATTGGACTGGCGGCCAGCCACGGCCGCGGGCATATCATTCGCGCCATTCTCGAAGGCGTAGCCTTCAGCCTGAAGGATTCGTTGACAATCTTCGCCGAGATCGGCGTGCCGGTCGACGATATCCGCCTGGGCGGAGGCGGCGCGCGCTCGCCGCTGTGGCGCCAGATTCAGGCCGACGTTTACGCCAAGCCTGTCTCGCTGCTTGCGGCGGAAGAGGGCTGCGCGTATGGCGCGGCGGTGCTAGCCGGAGTCGGCGCGGGCATATGGCCCTCGGTGGATGAGGCCTGCGCGCAAATTGTGCGCATCGCATCGGTCGTCAACCCGGTCAAGCAATCCTCAGATAAACTTCAGCGGCAATACAAGCTATATCGTGCGATTTACCCGGCGCTTAAACAGATTAAGTAAGCATTTCAGCCGGCAGGGTTTTGCTATGGCGGCCAGAGCGGAGAAGAAAGATGAGCACAGCACAGAAGGGTTCGAACGTGAGAACCTCGCAACCTGTTCAGGAAGAGATCAAGATCAAGAAGCAGCAACTGACCGAGTTCATGTCCAAACACAACCTTGCCGGCGTCCTGTTGAGCCTGCATGAGAATGTTGCCTGGGCCACGGCCGGCCAGGTGGACATGCGGGTCGCCATTCCCGCGGCCACGGGCGCCGCTGCCGTCTTTGTGCGCAAGGATGGAAACGGCTACTACATCACGACCAGGAATGAAGCGCCCCGGATGCACGATGAAGAGTTCGGCGGGTTGCCCTTTGAGCCGGTCATCCTGCCCTGGCAGGAGGCTGACTTTGTGAAAGCGGTGCGCGGACTGGCGGCCAAGGGAGGAATCGGCGCCGACACCCATGGCGCGAACTGCGAGTTTATTAGTCTGGCCGGGCTGCGCAGCCAGTTGCAGCCAACCGAGATCGAGCGATATCGATTGCTGGGTGGCGCGACGGCGCGCGTGGTCGAGGAAGTGGCTCTGCACCTTGAGCCGGGCATAACCGAAGAGGAGATAAGCGCCATGACCTCTTCGCTGCTGATTCAGAAGGCCATTCTGCCTTCCGTGCTGCTCATGGCGGTGGATGACCGCATTCTCAAGTACAAGCATGCGTTGCCCAGGGGCAAACGGCTGGAGCGATTCGGGATGGTGAATCTGTGCACGCGCAAGTGGGGCTTGGTTATCTCCATGACGCGCTTTGTTCATTTTGGCCCATTACCGCAGAATCTTGCCAAGGGATTTGATGCGGCAGCCAGGGTCAATGCCGCCCTGCTGCACGCCACGCGCGCCGGGGTTACAGCTCGGCAATTATACGCAGTTGCCAAAGACGCCTATGCCGCGGCTGGGTTTCCGGGAGAAGAGGATTTGCATCATCAGGGCGGAGCCACCGGCTATGGAGAGAGAGAGTGGGTGGCAACGCCTAATGGCGCGGAGATCGTAGTGAACCAGCAGGCGTACGCGTGGAATCCTTCGGCGCAGGGCGGCAAGGTGGAAGACACCGTCGTGCTGCAAGACGGCGCAATCGAGTTTCTGACCGTAACAGAGAAGTTTCCGGAAGTTGTCACCGTGGTGGGCGGCCAGAGCTACCGTACCGCGGGCGTGCTGCTCAAATAGCAGACGGCAATCTATAGTTCAGATACGCGCCGGCGAGTGGATTGGCGTAGAATGGCGCTTGTAGGATGGATGGAAATGAAAACTTTCGTTCGCGCACTTGCTCTGCTGTTTTTTACCATGGTGATTTCGATGATTGATCCGCTCTTTACCAACAGTTACGCGCAGGCACTCCCCGAGATTGGCGGGCAGAAGGTCATCGTTCTCACCCGCGCCGCCGTCAGCACCACACAGCCGGAGTTCACCAGTATCACCCTTGCGCCCGGCCGCGGCATGGAAATCCTGCAGATTACGGCCAACTTTCCCGGCAAGGGTAATGTGGACGTGCTGGCCTCGCCCGACTTGGGTGGCGCGAAGAAGATGCTCGATGTGGACGATGACGACTTTGGCAACCTCGGTTATCGGCTGGGATCTGCCTTTCTGGTTCCTTATCCCAACCGGATTCGCGGCACGCTCTCGGCGGACACCAAGACGCTGACCACCACATGGCAGGGCCACAGCATCACTCTGCCTGCCAACAACGGACGTCAGCCGGGCGGCGATATCCACGCCATGCATGGGCTGATACTCAAGACCAAGACCGACAAAATTCGCGTCAAACATGTACTTGGAGGCGAGCAGGCCATCGGCGTGATTCATGCGGGGGACTTCGGCGGCCACTGGCTCTCCAAGACCGACCTGGTCATCACCGTCACACTATCTGCCGAGGCCGTCGATGCATCGATTACGGCTCATAACGTGGGCAGCGAGGCCGAGCCGATGGCCATCGCATGGCACCCTTATTTCAACCTGCCTTCCGGGAACCGCGAGCAGGCCAAGGTGCAGATTCCGGGGTCCACCACCGCGGAACTGGACAACTACAAGAACGTCTATCCTACCGGCAAGCTGCTGCCCGTCAAGGGAACCAGATTTGACCTCAGCGCCCCTGGCGGCGCAGCCCTGGCCAAGAACTTCTTCGACGACAACTGGAGCCATCTGGATTGGAAGGGCGGCGCAGTGACCGTCAAGATTATTGACCCGGCCGCGCACTATGGAATCAACATTGAGGGTCTGTCGCCGACGATCAAGACCATCCAGATGTATGCACCCCCCAACAAGAGCTTTGTAGCCATCGAGCACCAGTACAACTTCGCCGACCCCTTCGGCAAAGAGTGGGGCGACATGGACAACGGCATGGTGACGCTGAAACCCGGGGAGAGCACCAACTGGCACGTCCGGCTGCGCTTATTCACGCCGTAAGGCATCATTAGCACCCCGTTTGCTGTCTGCCAGTTGGAAGCTACTCTCGAATATGGGATACATAAATGCAATAGACGAATACTATCTATACGGAATAGTATGGATGTTCCCAAACTAGTGCCCGGCTGCGCGCCTTGAAAACTGGCGTTAGATGCGGAGATCATTTATCTCCTGCCACATCGGCACGCTCTTCGCGTTGGCAAGCCGCACGGCGGAATAACTGCTGGACGGGTAGTGAAGACGGGGGAGGACATAGATTGCCCAAGGCGAAGATCAAAAGGCTGTATCTGATCCCGATTCTCTCCAAGGCTCTGGATGTAATCGAGCAACTGGAGCAGAACCATGCTCCTGCCACCCTTGAAGACGTCTATCAGAATACCCATATATCCAAGACCAGCGTCTATCGCATCCTGAAGACGCTGGTGCATCGGGGTTATGTCGCGCAATCGCAGGACGGCCAGTATCGCCTGGTTTCCCGGCCGCGGCGGTTGCGCTTCGGCTTTGCCGCTTTGAGCGGCGAGATGCCCTTTTCGGTCGCCGTAACACAAAGCGTAGTAACGGCCGCGGCGGCATCGGGCGTTGAGTTGATCGTGCTCGATAACCGCTACGATCCCGACATTGCCATCCAGAACGCGGAAGAATTTGTAGCCAAGCAGGTAGATCTGGTGCTTGAGTTTCAGGTAGAGGAAGCCGTGGCCCCGCGCGTGGCCCATATATGCAAGAAGGCCGGCATTCCCCTGGTCGCCATCGATGTGCCTCACCCCAATGCGACCTACTTCGGGGTCGATAACTTCGAAGTGGGCTATGAAGCCGGCGTCCTGCTCGCCCAACACGCCCTGATCAGGTGGAAGGAAAAAGTCGATTGGGTGTTGGGAGTTGGATTCGCCGAGGCAGGCAGCTTTGTGCAGAGCCGCATCTCCGGCGCCTTCGACGGCATTCGCGAGCGGATCAGCTACATTCCTCCTGAGCGTTACGTGCAGATCGAGGGGCGAGGCATGCGTGAGCCCAGCCGGATTGCGATGACCAGGTTTCTCGCCGGTTACAACAAGGGAGAACGCATTCTTATCGCCACGGCTACAGATTCCAGCGCGCTCGGCATTCTGGACGCCGCCCGCCGGCTAGGCATTGAGGCCGACATCGCCATCGCCGGGCAGGACTGCATCCCCGAAGTGCTCGAAGAGATGCGTTCGGGCAAGAGCGCCATTATCGGCTCGGTTTCGCATGAAGCCGATAGTTACGGACCCCGCCTCATCCAGCTGGGCATTTCGCTGATGCGGGGCTACACGGTCCCTCCTTACAACTACGTGCACCACCGCGTGGTCACGCCGGAATCCCTGAGCGTGGAGGCATTTTCCACTGCAAACCTTTCAGGCTAAGAATTTGCGCCTTTCATGCGGAGTTGAAATCAACCTTTGACAAGGTAGCTTTTTCAGCATAGATTTTTCTACAGGTACAAAGTTTCATATAAGAACCGCAAATCTTAACCCGAGCCAGACCCTAAGAATAGATTCAGAGCAAATAGGGAGACCGGAGACTTCGTAATTCTTTTTGGGGAGTTCGCGAAAATTCCAAATCAGGAAGCATGATGAACGAAGCAGAAAGAATTGAGAAGACATCTCCCTGTTTTGTAGCGGCCGACCTGGGCGCAAGCAGCGGGCGCGTAATCGCCGCGCAACTCCACAAGAGATCTCTGAGCCTACGTGAAGTCAGCAGGTTTTCCATCGCGTTTTCCAGGGACCAGCAAAGCGGGTATTTGTGCTGGGGAATTGACGCGATCGAGGAAAGTGTCCGTAAGGGAATCGAAGATGCTTCCCTGATCGCGCCCATCGCCAGTATCGGCGTAGACAGCTGGGGCGTGGACTTCGTTCTGCTCGACGCGGAGTTGCGGCGCGTAGACCAGGCGGTCTGCTATCGCGATGACCGGACGAAGGGGATGATCGAGCAGGTGACGGCCCGCATGCCGCGGGCTGAAATCTACCGGCGAACCGGCATTCAGTTTCTACCGCTCAATACCATGTTTCAGCTGGCGGCAGTGGTTACGCGGGAGCCCGAGTGGGTTGCCAGGACGCGCCACCTGCTGATGATTCCCGACTACTTTCATTTCAAGCTTTGCGGTGTAATCGCAAACGAATACACCGACGCCACGACCACGCAGCTTCTGAACCTGGATGGCGAGTGGGACCGGGATCTGTTTGAAGCCGTGGGCCTGAAGCAGATCTGGATGAAACCTCCGGTGCCGGCAGGAACGGTTTTGGGTGAGGCGCGCTTCGGCAACCAGACCGCCAAAGTAGTGGCGGGGACAACCCATGACACCGCTTCGGCAGTTGTTGGAACTCCCTTTGAAGCTGAAACGGAAGCCTTCATCAGCTCGGGAACATGGTCCCTGATGGGCGTGGAGAGCTTGGTCCCGTATGCCTCGGAGCAGGCCATGAAGTGGAACTTCGCCAACGAAGGCGGCTTCGGACGTCGCTACCGCGTGCTGAAGAACATCATGGGATTGTGGCTGCTGCAGCGGTTAACCCAGGAGTTCCAGATTCCCATTGACGATGCACTGCTGAGCGCCGTGGCGGAGGCCGCGCCATGGCGGTCGATTGTGAATCCCGACGATGCGCGCTTCCTGAATCCGGATTCGATGAAGCAGGCCATCGAGGGGTACTGCAAGGAAACCGGGCAGCCGGCGCCCGAGACACCCGCGCAATTCGGGCGCTGCGCCTTGGAGAGCCTGGCGCTTACATATAGGCTGGTCAAGGAGCAACTGGAATCGTTGCGCGGCCAGAGCTTGACCAGAATCCGCATTGTGGGAGGCGGCAGCAAAAATCGCCTGCTCAATCAACTGTGCGCCAATGCCTGCCAGTTGCCGGTGAGCGCCGGCCCGGTGGAAGCATCCGCGCTAGGCAACATCTGCACGCAGATGATCGCCCTGGGCGAAATCCCCAGCCTGGATGCGGCGCGCGCCGTAATCCGGCAGTCCTTCGAGATCAACGAGTATCGTCCGCTGGAGCCGATTCCGGACTCCGTATGGAACAAGTTCAGCAATCTCTTACACCAGGTATAAGAAAGGAAATTCAGGAATGAGTGTGACGAAGAAGGTTCAAACCGCCTACGATCTGGCCAGGGAACGTTACGCGGAGATTGGTGTGGATACCGAGAAGGTTCTTCCCCAATTGGATCAGATTCCGATTTCCATCCAATGCTGGCAGGGAGACGACGTTCGCGGCTTTGAAAATCCCGAAGGCGAATTGACCGGCGGCATTCAGACCAGCGGCAACTATCCCGGACGGGCTCGGACTGCCGGCGAGCTGCGCTCCGACCTGGAAATTGCCCTGGCGCAGATTCCGGGCAAAAAGCGGCTCAATCTTCATGCAATTTATCTGGAATCGGATAAGCCTGTGGAGCGGGATGCCATTGAGCCGAAGCATTTTGAGAAATGGGTGAAGTGGGCCAAGGCGCAAGACCTGGGTTTGGACTTCAATCCCACATGCTTCTCGCATCCGCTCAGCGAAAAGGCTACTCTGAGCCATTCGGATGCCAAGGTGCGCAGATTCTGGATCAATCACTGCATGGCGTGCCGCCGCATCAGCGAGTATTTCGGAAAAGAACTGGGCACTCCCTCGGTGATGAACATCTGGATTCCGGATGGGGACAAGGATCTGCCCGCGGATCGCATTGGGCCGCGGAAACGGCTAATCGATGCCCTGGACGAAATCATTGCCGCTCCCCTTGGCCGGAATCATAAGATCTCCGTCGAAGGCAAGCTGTTCGGCATCGGCTCGGAGAGCTACACGGCAGGCTCCAACGACTTCTATCTGGCCTATGCGGCTACGCGCAAGACGCTGCTTTGCCTGGATGCCGGGCACTTCCATCCCACTGAGAGCGTCGCCGACAAAATTTCCACGGCCCTGTGCTATCTGGATGAAATTCTTCTTCATGTTTCGCGGCCGGTGCGCTGGGATTCCGACCACGTGGTGCTTTTGGATGATCCCACGATGGCCATTGCGCAGGAGATCGTGCGCAGCGGAACCATCTCGCGGGTGAACATCGGCCTTGACTTTTTCGACGCCAGCATCAACCGCATTGCGGCCTGGGTAATCGGCGCGCGCAACATGCGCAAGGCTTTGCTGCTGGCGCTGCTGGAGCCGGCAGATAAGCAGCTGGCCGCGGAAAAGAAATGGGACGGCACTGCCCGCATGGCCATCTTCGAGGAATCGAAATCGATGCCCTGGTCCGCGGTGTGGGAGTATTACTGCGCCAGCCACGGGATTCCCGAGGGTATCGGATGGCTGGAGACGGTGCGCGGCTACGAAAAGGACACTTTGTCCAAGCGCGTTAGAGCAAGATGAGCAGTTTATCAATGCGCCGTTGTACCTAAGGCTTGTTGAAGATTCGGCACAACGCCGCTACATTCAGAGGTTGAGGTACAGGCGCTATGAATAAGAATATCTGCCGCGCCAGTGCGCGGCTTGCGAAAATCGCAGTTTGCCTCGGCGCGGGTTTTGTGATGTGCGCCCAAACAGCGGGCGCGCAGGCGTTGAGCTCGGCTGCCTTGCGCGTGGACGAAATGACGACGCCGCTGGGCATTGACGACACGCAGCCGCGATTTTCATGGCAGATGCGAGACAGCCGCGAGGGCGCGCGGCAAACGGCTTACCAATTGCTCGTAGCCTCACAACCGGAGCTGCTCGCCGCGGGCAAAGCGGACGTGTGGGATAGCGGACGCATAGCCAGCGGGCAGTCGGTCGGAGTTCAATATGCCGGACCCGCGCTTGCTCCTTCGACGCGTTACTACTGGAAGGTCCTGGTATGGGATCAGGCAGGCGAGCCTGTGCCCGAAAGCCCGGTCAGTTGGTGGGAAACAGGACTGCTGAAGCAGCCTTGGCGCGCGCAGTGGATCGGCTATGAAACGCCTGAAGAGGCCGCGGTGCGCCAGGCTCCGGCGGCGTGGATTGCTTATCCCGATCAAATTCCGAAACCAGCCGCCCAGGCTTTGCCCGCCGGAAAACCCGTTGAACAGCACATTGCTTACCGGCAAACTGTAACCCTGAACAAGCCCGTGCTCCATGCCACACTCTACGCAACCGCGCAGGATACTGTCTCGGCGTGGATGAATGGCGTGCAAGTGATGACGGCCAGCCCATATCCGCCCTGGAGGCAGTTTCCGTGGAAGAAGTTTGTGCGCGCGGATGCGACCAGCGCTCTGACGACGGGCTCGAACACCATCGCCATCGAGCAGGTGCATTACGCTCAGCCCAACGAAAAGGCCGATGCGCCGCCCATGATCGCGACGCTGTTTGTCGAGTACGCGGACGGAAGCACGGAAGTTTTTGCGAGCGGGACGAGTTGGAAGAGCTCGCTGGAGGCCGCTCCTGGCTGGCAGCAGAAGAGCTTTGACGATGCGGGCTGGAAGAACGCCATCGCGTACAAGCAAGGGACGGGCGACAATGCCTTGGGCCATCCCTGGATTCCGGATTCGGTGAAAATATTTCGGCGGGCATTTGAGGTGAAGTCCCCGGTGAAATCGGCGCGGCTCTATGCCACTGCGCTCGGCGCCTACGAACTGTACCTGGGTTGGAATCGCGTGGGCGATCAGGTGTTGGCGCCGGGATGGACGGACTACCGGGAGCGGGTCGCCTACCAGGCTTACGACGTGACGGACTTGATTGTGCAAGGAAATAACGCAATCGGGGCGCTGCTCGCGCCGGGCTGGTATGAGTCGCCGCTGGAATGGTTTCAGCAGCCCAACAATTACGGCGATACGCCGCCAGCGCTGCTGGCGCAATTGCGCATTGAGCACACCGACGGCAGCATCGAATGGGTGACGACGGACACAAGCTGGCAGGCAGACCCGTCGAGCTTTCTTCAATCTGAGCTTTACGACGGTGAGAGTCTGGATTTCACGCGGGAGACTAATGTCGGATGGTCTCAAGCGGGATTCCCCGATGATCTGTTGCATGAGAGAGCAAAGATGATCCATCCTGCTCCGGTGAAGATTGTGGCGCAGGATTTTCCGCCCATTCGCGTGGAGCGCACTTTGGAAGCGAAGTCCCTGACTGAACCTAAGCCTGGCGTCTTCGTCTACGACTTCGGGCAGAACTTCTCCGGCGTGGTGCGTGTGCGATTGCACGATCCGGCTGCTACGAAGGTGCAACTCCGGTTTGCCGAGGTCCTGAATCCGGACGGTACGATCTACACGGACAATTTACGCACAGCGAAAGCAACCGATTCCTTCACGCTATTTAGCTCCAGCGTCGCCCCGAATATCCATTATGATCTTGAGCCGCTTTTCACCTTCCACGGATTCCGCTACGACGAAGTAACCGGGCTAACGACAGCGCCGGGTAAAGATGCAGTAACGGCGAAAGTCATTCATACCGACGCGCCGTTCACAGCGAAGCTTGAGACGGGCAGCGCGCTCATCAACCAACTGTGGAGCAACATCCTCTGGGGACAGCGATCGAACTTTGTGGGTGTGCCGACGGACTGCCCCCAGCGCGATGAGCGGCTAGGATGGATGGGCGATGCGCAGGTCTTTTGGCGCGCGGCCAGCTACAACATGGACTTGGCGACCTTCTCGCGCAAGTTCGCCGCGGATATGCGCGGCACGCAGGTTCAAACGCCGTACTATGGCATCTACTCGCCTGGAACCGTCTCGCCGAATGCGGGCTACGCACCGGGCTGGAGCGACGCGGGCGTGATCATTCCCTGGACCTCGTGGCTGCAGACCGGCGACAAGAGCATCATCGAAGAAAACTGGGCGGCGATGGAAAAGTATCTGGATGCTATCGCTGCCGCCAACCCGGATGGATTGCGGCGCAATGAATACGGAATCCCCTTCGGCGACTGGCTCTCTCCGGAGGGTAAAACCGACATCGTGCTCATTGCCACTGCTTACTGGGCTTACGACGTTACGATGATGCGCGAGATGGCCCACGCGACGGGCCGCACGCAGGACGAAGAGAAATACAAACAGCTCTTCGAGAAGATTCGCGCCGCATTTGAAAAGCAATTTGTACGCGAGGACGGATTTGTGGCCGGAGCCGACAACAGCGCGTCTCCCTTTGGCGCGATCAACAATCCAAATGCCAAAAGCAAGGGTGGAGACACGCAGACTGGCTACGTGCTGGCGCTGCACATGAATCTGATTCCGCAGGAACTGCGCGCCGCGGCCGCCCAAAAGCTAGTGGGCAAAATCCATGCAAATCACGATCTGCTGGCGACAGGCTTTCTCGGCACTCCCTATCTGCTGGAGGAGCTGACCAAGGCCGGCTATCCCGAGCTTGCCTACAAGCTGCTGCTCAACACCGAATATCCATCGTGGGGCTACATGGTGGAGCACGGCGCAACGACCATGTGGGAGCGGTGGAATGGCGACCAGATGATGGCCGACCCGGGCATGAACTCCTTCAACCATTATGCCTATGGCGCGGTGGCCGACTGGATTTACCGCTATGCCGCGGGCATCGATGCCACGCCGCTCGACGCCGGCTTCCACACCATCATTCTGCATCCGGTCTTCGATCGCAGACTCGGCAGCCTGGATCTGCGTTACCAATCTCCCTACGGCGAGATTCACTCCAACTGGAGCGTGGACGGCGATAAGGCGCACTGGACTGTGACCATTCCGCCCAACGCTAACGGCTGGCTGCATCTCTCCGCACCTGAGGCCGCAAACTACACGCTGAACGGAAAGCCGCTGGCAAAGCCAGCCGAGAAGGAGGGAAAGGCAGGCTACGAATTCGCATCGGGAACTTATAGCTTTGAGGTAACGGGCGTGCGGTAAATGTTCGTTTGAATTTGTTGCAAGTCCGACAATCAATTTGATTCGGGGGCAGTCATGCAGCGTTTCTTGGCAAAGATAGCCGCAGGCTGTGTTTTCCTTAGTCCTGCTAACTTCCTCGGCGTCAAGATACTTTCATCCGCCACCTTTACTGCGATCCCAGATAGTTTCCGTAGCCTACAATAATTGTGGAGCCGACCAGCGTTACCAGCGTCAGAGCCACCAGTACTTTGGTCTTGCGGCTGACTCCGTGCCACTCCTTGAGCGCGATGCCCCAGAGCGTGCTGAAGATGATGATGCTGGCCATCAGCAGCGTCCAACTGGAGAACTTGTAGCGGCCCATCTGCGATTCGCCCATAGTGTAAAAGAAGAACTGTATATACCAGGTAGCGCCGTCCGGAGCTCCGCTCGCTTGGATGGTCACGTCTGCGTGGAAGATCACCGGATTAGAATGGACTATCGACCACGGCCTCGCCATCGACGAGCACGAGATTGAGAAGGCCGAAGGCGTCGTCACCGCAGCCACATGCGGCATTGCCGACTCTGGCATCATTGTGCTTCACCACTCCGCCACCGAGGGCCGCCGTGTGCTGACCCTCCTGCCCTACTGGTATCTTTGCATCCTGCGCGCGAGCCAGATTGTGGAAACCCTGCCCGAGTACTTCAGCCGTTGCCAGCAGCTTCCTGCGCTAGCCACTTACATCTCCGGCCCTAGCGCCACGGCGGACATTGAAATGACGCGCATCAAGGGCGTGCATGGGCCACGCATTCTGGTAGTGATTGTGGTGCGGGACGACTAAATAATTGATTTTATGGTGGACGCGGCAGGAATCGAACCTGCAACCTGTCGGTTAAGAGCCGAATGCTCTGCCAGTTGAGCTACGCGTCCAGACCACCAGAATACCGTGCGGCGGAATGGCTTTCACACGGTGCGTGCAGATAAAAAATTATGCTGCCACTTGAAAAATATAGCACAGCAGCGTGGCTTGCTCAAAACGCGAAAAGTGGAAGAACGGGCGCCCTAGAAGTTGAAGGCCAGGCCGGCGCGGATGCTGCGCTGCTCCTGAGCGAAGATCAGCAGCGAGCCATCGCTCAACAGATACGGGCGGTAACCTTGAGCCATCAGGTTGCCCACATCGAACAGCGCCTCGAAGTCACCACAGCCGTTGCGGCAAAGATGAATGGGCTGGCGCAGGTGCAGGTTCAGCCAGGGAGCGGCGGCGTCCACGGCAAAGGGAGCAACCTGGGTGACAGTGTCTTCCGGCTGCCAGCGGTAGCTGGCCCTCCAGCGGGTTTTGGTGCCTTCGAGTGTGCCGGAGAGCGTGAGCGAGTACGTCTGGGCGCGGCGGGGATAGGCGCTGGCAAACACCTGGGCAAGGGATGCGGATTGAGGCGAGGAGGGCACGGCAGCCAGCACCAATGCGTTGCCGTTGGCGTAGCTGAGGAGGAGATGATTCCTTCCTGGCAGCTGCCGCTCAATGGATGCTTCCACTCCTGTCGTGGTAAACCTGGGTCCGGCAGCGCGGATCAGGCCGCTGGCGGGGTCCAAAAGCACTCCGGCGGAGGAGGAATTGCCCGCCGCTAAGTGGCTCATGGCTTCAATGATCGGGTTGTCGATTCGGTCGGCAAAGACCACAACAGCAACGCCTGACCGATCAGTTTGCCGCTCCCAGCTGAGTTCCTGGTGCAACCCGTGCTCAATGGCCAGTTTGCCGTTGTGTGCTGAGAGGGCGGGCAGCCACGAGCGGGTCTCGCTCTCTTCAGCATCCAGCGCTCCGGGCAGCAACTTTGTCATGCCATAGCGCACTGTGGAGTTGCCTTTCCGCCAACCGGCGGAGGCAAAGGGCAGCATGGCTGCCACGGTCTGCGGTGAAATCGAGGATAGCCGGGCCAGCACCTGGCTGGAGCCTGCCTCGACTTCAAACTCGTCGCCGAGGTTGATAGTCTCCCAACTGCGGACAGCCGCTTCATTCAGCCCCTTGGCGTCGTCAGCAGACACCTCCGGATGAATCGCGACGGCCGCCACCGACTGCACAGAGCCGGCAAAGCCCAGGTCCTGCCGGAAACCGAGCATGGACTCCATGTCGGCATCGGTGCCGGGAGCAAAATCAACGCGGGCCAGCAGCTCACGGCTGTCGGAAGGCGTATCTTCAACCGCCGCCGAGATGCGCTCGCCGGTCTCGTTGAAGGCGCCCTCCTGGCCTGTGGCCACCAGGCGCGCTTTCAAACGGGGATGCATGCCGGAACCGTCGTCTACAACCACCAGTGGACCGTCTTCCAGCCAGCGCAGCAGGGGGCGGTTGGCCGCCGAGCGCAGCGTCCAGGCCCAATCATCCTTCTGGGTATTGCGCGAGCGCGGCTCTGCCGGCAGCCATTGCATCGCCTCGTACAGGCTGTTCAGCGTGAGGTTGACGACCGTATTGGCGCGGATGCGCACATTCTCGCGCAGCGAAGGCAGAAACCAGGCGCCCATGGCCTTGACCGAATAACGGCCCGGCAGGATCGATGAGATAAGATAGCGGCCGTTCGAGTCAGTGTAGACGCTGGAGACGACAGTCAGATCGGAGCGCAGCAACTGCACCTGGGCGCCAATCTGAGGAATGCCGGCAGAATCACACACGATTCCGGATACAGACCCCGAAACAGGCCCAGAGGCAGCTCCGCTGAATGGCCTGTTGCCCAAGGCAATCAGCACCGCAAACACAACGAGTTGGGCCCTGCGCGTCATCTCAAATCTGGGTGACCTGATCGCGCCGTTGGCAAATTTACTGCAATCAAACCCGCACGGACATCCGGATCTGGCGTCCGCTAGCCCTGCTGTACGGGATACATCCATTATTCAACGATAAAAGGCGCCGATTGCGCAATCTCTTGTTTTGAGAGTGCGTCATTTATTTTAATCGTCACCTTGTACTTGCCTGGTTCGAGTCCGGCTATGGGCAAGGTTTTCTCCACCGTCATCTGGTCGCTATGCGAGCCTAACTCCTTTGAATCCAGCTGTTTTTCAAAAATCACTGTGTCCGTGGCGGGGGCGATGGCTGTGGCTGTGCCGGTCTTGACAATCTGGTAGGTTACCGTGGCCTGGCTACTCTTGGTTGTCTCATCGACTTTCAGGTTATAAACCTGCATCCAGAAGTTCAACTGCTGGTTGCGGTGGAACTTAGCCGGGGGATTCGGATTGGCCGGGGTGGCGCTGCTTACGCGAGGCCGGATATAAGTGTTGCCGATAACGAAGTTGCCGCTGCCAATCGAGTGAGAATCGACCCTGTTCATCTGGTCGGCCAGTATCAGCGAGGAGGTACCCAGGTTTTCGTCGTGATACGTCGGCACTTCGAGACTGCGGCCGTAATAACCCATATGCTCGGGATTGTTCACGTCCTTGACGGCAATATCCAGGCGGTAAAGCCCGGGTAAAAGTGGCAACGCCTTCCAGTAAACCGACTGGCGGTCGAGGCTTTTTTCCAGCAGCTCGGCCGGCTGCGTGACCTCAACCGTGTCCTCAAAGGTCTGTACCGTCTTGTGGGTGAGGGTGGTGACCTTGCCCAGGATGTTGACCACGCCCTTGGCCACGCCATTCTTCGTCAAAAAGGTGATGTCGCGGTTCTTCATCTGTATCGTAATCGGAACCAGATCTGTGCTTTCTGTCACCTTGATGAAGTCGGTGCGGACGTCAAAGGGGAAGACCGGGCCGGAGAGCAGTTTGTGCTCGGACATAAATGCATCAAGGTCCGTGAACTTGATCGGGGGCGGCGTAAAGATCTTGGCGGCCAGCTCCATGCGGTCAAACTCCTTGGACTGCTGCACATTCGACCCCGGGCCTGTGCCCAGGTTTTCAATCCCGCCCTGGAAGCGTTTGGCCTTGGAGCCCTTGTTCATTTCCTCCCACATGGTCGAGCCGGCGCCGGGGATGTGCAATAGAGCGTCCTTCTCGCCACGGTCAATGGTGAAGTGATAATCACCGCACATGCAGGTATCGACAAACTCCAGCTCGATGTTCTCGCCGATGCCCTCCAGGTACCGGTAACGCCAGGTCTCAAAGGGGAAGGTGGAAGTTGAGCCGCCGCCTTCATCGTAAGGCCGCTGGTACTGTCCTCCGGCAGGGTGCGAATTAATCTCGTCGGGTTTGCCCCAGGCGATGTAGATGCGTCCGCGGTCGGTCTTCCAACCGGGCTTGCCGGCCGCAAAGTGCTCGTTGGCGTATGCAATGCGACGGTAATGCTCTTCACGGAATTCGTTCTCCGGCGAATCCGGATCGGGGTTGCGCCGCAGCCAGAACTGCTCGATAAAAGCGTCGCGCTCCTCGTCGTTGCTGAGCGTCCGGAACGCCTTGCGCTCCTCATCGGAGATGATGTAGGCCACGTCTTGTTCCAGCCACGTTTTGTAGGCTCCCTTGAGTTCCTGTTTGACCGCCTTCTGCGCGGCAAGCCTCTCCTTATCAGAGCGTTCCCGCTTGAGAGGGTCTACTTCCTGATTCTGAGTATTGGATGGCTGCGCCTGGGCCGGCGGGTTGCCCGTCTGCTGGGCGTAGACTGTTGCGGCGGGAAGATAAAACAGGCCGCATCCCAACGCGGCAAAGAGAAGATGAGAACGGAAGGGCATCATTGGCCTTAAAACTCCTGCGATTCCTTAATTCTACGGGTCCGGAAAGGGCTGGGCAAGGTTCCGTAGGGAGTCGGCTTCCAGTTGGACGTCTATACTCTACCGGGGTAAGCCGTGAAACGCCTCCCTGGGAACTGGTAAACTGTTTGCAGGAAGGCTGATGAGGCCCGCTGGATTGCGCTCCGGCAAAGAAGCAGGCGTATGTTCTGATCGATTCTGTTCTGCTTTACCGCTTTCATTTTGAAGCACTTGAGTTGCTTCCTCATCCTGCGCGGGCCGTTTGCTCAGAATGTTTTTATCCGGCTCCGGCGGATCAGGCTGGTGTCCGCCGGGAACTGTACCAGCGCCAACTGCGTACATTGAAAAAGGGCATACAGGGAGTTTGTATCTCGCATGAAAAAGAAACTTTTGATTATCATAATTTGCGTGGTGTTGGCCATTGACGTTGTGGGTAGCATCTTTGCGATACCCATAGGGCTTGTGTCCTTCTTCATTTATAGGCAGCATGCCGGCTACACCAAGGTTCTCACCGCCAAAGCTGTGCGCCAGGAACTGGCCACTGTGGTCAGCGGCACCGGCCAGATCAAACCCAAAACCTATGTGAACCTCGGTGCTACCGCCATGGGCCGCGTCACCCACCTTTATGTAAAGGAAGGGGACACGGTCAAAAAGGGCCAGACGGTAGCCACCATTGAGAACGTGCAGCAGGAAGCCAGTGTTTCCGGCCAGCAGGCCGCAATTGCCGCCGCCAAAACCGACATCGCCTCCTACGTCGCTGCGGAAAAGACCGCCGAAGCTAACGTTGAGAAGGCCAGGGCTGATCTCGAGCAAAAGCGGCTCGATTGGGAGCGCGCCCAGAGCCTGTATAAGGCCGGCATCCTGGCCAAGCAGGACTATGACGCCAAGAAGGCAGCCTACGACACGGATGTAGCCTCGCTCAATCAGACCGTGGCGGCGCTGAACCAGGCCAGGGCGCAGACTGACTCGGCCCGCGCGCATTTGCAAACCAGCGTATCCACGCTGCGCGCCAACCAGAATTTGCTCGACCAGACCATCATGGTTGCGCCCTTCGACGCGATCGTCACCAACGAGCCCGTCCGCGAGGGAGAGTCGGTGGTCCCAGGCATCCAGAACACAGTGGGCTCAACGCTCATGACCATGGCGGATATGAGCGTGGTTACTGCCGAGGTCAAGGTGGATGAGACCGACATCGTCAACATCCGCATCGGCCAGGAGGCCGAAATCACTGTCGACGCCCTCCCCGGCAAGGTCTTCAAAGGCCATGTAACCCTGGCTGGCGATCAGGCCCTGCTGCGCTCCACGGGCGTGGCCACCCTGCAGTCCACGACTGGTACCGAGGAAGCTAAGGACTTCAAGGTAGTGGTCACGCTGGACGAGCCCACCAGCGATCTGCGCCCCGGACTCTCGACCACGGCCAAGATTACCACGGCGCACAAGCAGAGCGCGCTCTCGATTCCGATTCAGGCGCTGACCACGTATACGCCGGAGACTGACGCCGCCAGGAACGGCGTGCATGCCGCTTCCACCTCCTCTGACACCTCGGCAGCCAAGAAACAGCCGCAGCAGGGCGTCTTCGTCCTCGAAAAAAAGAACGGCAAGTTGCGCGCCATGTTCGTGCCCGTCACTACCGGCATCACCGGGGCCACTGACGTTGAAGTGCTCAGCGGCTTGACCGAAGGCCAGGAGATTGCCATCGGCCCCTACAAGACGCTGCGCAGCCTCAAAAATAACGCGCTGGTTAAGCGGGACACCGCCAAGCCGGTAACAACGTCGACCAGCGGAAATTCTTAAAAATCGCCCAGAAAAGAGATGCCGATGGCTCTATTCGACACCACTCTAGAAACAAGTACGGAAAGCGTTGCACAACCACTGGCTCCGCCCAGCGGCGACATGATCATCGTCGAGGACCTGTGGCGCACCTACGACATGGGCTCGGAGCAGCAGGTGCATGCGCTCCGCGGTGTCTCCCTGCGCATCAAGCACAACGAGTATGTGGCTATCATGGGCCCCTCCGGCTCGGGAAAATCAACGCTGATGAACCTCATCGGCTGCCTTGACACTCCCTCCAAAGGCCGCTACTGGCTCAACGGCCAGTTGGTCAGCGAGCTGGACGACGACCAGTTGGCCCGCATCCGCAACAAGGAAATCGGCTTCGTCTTCCAGACCTTCAACCTGCTGGCGCGCGCTACTGCCCTGCACAACGTCGAACTGCCGCTGATTTATAACGGCACCCCATCGGCGGCGCGCATCGAGCGAGCCAAGGAATCGCTGACCGACGTCGGCCTCGAGTCGCGCATGTATCACAAGCCCAACGAGCTCTCCGGCGGACAGCGCCAGCGCGTGGCCATTGCCCGGGCGCTGGTCAACCACCCCTCCATCATCCTCGCCGATGAGCCTACCGGCAACCTCGACTCCAAGACCGGCCTGGAGATTATGGCCCTGCTCGATACCCTGCATGCTCAAGGCAACACCATCGTGGTTGTTACCCATGAGCCGGATATCGCCGAATATGCCCATCGCGTGGTGCATATCCTCGATGGCCAGATCTACTCTGACGAGCCTTCCAAGCGCCGCCGTTAAGGCAGCCAAACCAGCCCAACCAGCTCCCGAATCCCGTCCCCCTCCCGAACCGGAAAGATGCCATCCCTTTCCGGTTCATGTTTTTTCATCTCTCGCCGATGAAAACTCTGTAGGCCTTGAAATCGCCATTTGGGCCAGGGAGGCGAGGCACGTTGAGAGCCATGCAAAGCTCCGCTCAGTACCAGCCTTCCGTCTCAGGACTCTCTTTTGTGGATGTCGAAGTGCCTCCTGAAACGCAGCCTGTGGGGGTCAGCGCCGCGTGGCGCAAGCTGCTCATGCAGGCGGATATGGCCGCGCCTCATGTGCTGTTGGCCACCATTGAGGGAGAACACGGCGTCGGCAAGCATACCTTGGCGCACTATCTCTTCAGCCGCTCCCCCCAGGCTGGCGGCGCCTTCCAGCGGCGCGACGCGCGCGAGTGGCTGGTGACCGATGCCGATCCGGCTACCTTGACCGGTTTTACCTATTTGGACCGCGTGGACCTGCTCGCCCCTCCCGGCCAAGGCCTGCTGCTAAGCGTGCTCAAATCCCTACAGGACCGTCCGCCGGGTCGCTCCGTGCTTCTGGCCTCATCCCAGACCGCCTTGCGCCAGATGGCCGCCCAGGGCCTGATGCTGCCCGATCTGGCCTTTCGCCTGACCGCCGTCCGCTTTGCCATCCCCCCTCTGCGCCAGCGCCGCGAAGACATCGCCGTGCTGGC
This sequence comes from Occallatibacter sp., assembly GCA_050012015.1. Taxonomy (GTDB): domain Bacteria; phylum Acidobacteriota; class Terriglobia; order Terriglobales; family Acidobacteriaceae; genus Telmatobacter. Next base: position 298,940 of record JBEKHZ010000005.1, read on the forward strand.
CCAGGCCCTGCTGGACCGCATCTGCACCCGCTACCAGCAGCGACCCGTCGTCATGGCCCCCGGAACCATGGCCCGCCTTCTGCAGCACAACTGGCCGGGAAACGTACGCGAGCTGGCCTCGGTGCTGGAAACCGCCCTGCTGGAGGCCGTCAACGGCGTCATACGCCCCGACGACCTGGCCTTACCCTCGGGTCTTGAAGCCTCGTCCTCCGAAGTGCTTCCCGCCACCCACGCTGACAGTCTTAATCTGGACGCTGTCATTCAACATCACGTGCAGTACGTCCTGGATCTGAACCGCAACAATAAGTTGCGCGCCGCCCGTCAGTTAGGCATCAGCCGCTCCACCCTCTACCGCATCCTGGGCAACGAAGCCATCCTGACACATTGAGGTAAACGAAGGGCCGGGCAGACGCCTTATGCGTAAATATGGGTGTGCTTTTTGGTGGTATATATGCGTCATTATGCGTAAATCGAAGGAATTTTATGCGTAGATATGGATGAGTTTCCGGGGATATGTGTGTGTAAATATGGACGAGAACAATGGTCAGCCACCCCGGCAGAGATCATTGGTCAGGGACCGGCACCTCCCTGACAGATCGAAGAGGAGGTTGGTCCCTTTCTCTATCTATCAATGTGCGCCAAGGGAGGTCAGTGTGCCGCAGCAGGGATCAGAAAAGCCACGCCGCTTATGGTTACCAAAGTTATTATTTTTGTAATGCGACGGGGTACAAATCTGGTTACAATTGCCCCGAGGCGCTTTCCGGCCGCAGCTCGTAGCCAACCCACTGAAAGGACCGCACCCATGCGCAAGCCTTTGGGTAAATTGGGGGAGGCAAATGTAAGGCCATTCCCCCACGCCACCACGCTATTCTTGCTGATTTCCGCAGCTTATTTCCTCGTTCTGCCTAAAATCGCCAATGCCTAGGTCTGGATATCGTCCGAATTCAGCGTAACGCCAGGCAGCCAGACCGTAACAGCCACTTGCAGCACATCGGCTGTCAATCCCGCCACCGGCCAAAACTCGCCTGCTGCGACGGATTATCTTCAGTTCAGCGCCTATTGCGACGTGATCTCTTCCACAACGCCCGCGCAAATATTCACATCCGTACAATGTCCTCGTCCTGCCCCAGGATACGATCCCGCGGGTTCTTCTGCTACCGGAAACCCGATGGCATCGTGTTCTGTTGTCTTTCAGCCGCAGCCGGGTGTCACCTACACTATCTCCTCCGGTCACGACATATGGTACAACATTTTCCCCGACTGTTACATAAGTTCGGGCATTCAAATGCCTTGCTATGCTGATCCAGAGGGCTTTTATGCCGCCGGAATTGTCAGAGCGAATACCAAATCGACAAGCATTACTCAGGAAGTAACCGGCACAGGCGCGGCCATGAATTACAAACCACCTTTCCAACAGCCCTTGGCGTTTGCGAGTTCCTCCGCCATCTACACGCCCGTCAGCGCAATCATCACGGATACCAGCGACATCATGAATAACAATGTAACTGTCAAGTTGACCGCTCCCAGCGGGACAACCGGCGACCTAACACTCAGCTTCACCGGAACAAATACAAATGGCGTAGAAATTTACGTTCCATTGTTCTCCAATCTTTCCACCGGCTCGCAAACTCTCGAGCTTCCCTTTGACGACGTCACACCTGCCATCTACACCTTCGCCAATGGGACATGGAATGCAATGCTTCCTGGCACTTCAACCGCCCAGTCCGTGAAAGTCCCGGACTATACGCTACCCACGCCCTGGACGTACTTCAGGAAAATCTTCTACACGCAGTACAATGTTCCACATGAAAGCCAATGCGAGGGAGGCAATACGGGCGACACGGACGCCTGGATCGTCACGACTGATGTGGTCAAAGGCAAAACGATCTGCCATTTCACTCCGATCAAGCTGAACTCTCAATTTATCGCAGCCACATGGATGAACGGAACAGGGATCGATGATGGCGGTGACATCCTGAAGAATGCCGTTGCGGTCAATCTGGGCGATAACCAAATCTGCGCTGGGCAATACCCGCGTGGCGCAATAGGGCATAGTCGAGCAGATGGAAACACTTTTGCGATCGTTAGCTCCGTTACAGGAAGTTGCAATACAACTCTTGTAGCCGGCCAATCCGTAGCGATGCCATGCACTCAGATTGGGAATCAATGTCCAGTAGCTGTCCTGTCGGGTGTTAAAACACTTAATTGTGGAGACCAACTCAATCTCGATGATGGGGACCATACCACGGCATCAACGCGAACCGTTGACGACAAATGCCCGGGTTGTAGTGATACAGCTCCGTTCAGCAATGTTAAGTCACCGATGTATGGTGCTGACGGGCATATCGATGCCTTCTCTTCAAATACGTCCTGTAACGGAAGAGACGTCGGAACCCCTGGATTCTTCTACACGTCTTATCCAACCAATTGAGAGGAGAACGAATATGAAATCACAGATAAGATACGGCACAAGTAGGATGTTCTGGAAAACTATTGTACTGAGCTTCGCAAGTCTTCACTCTCTTCTGTTTGCCGTTACTCTTTTTGCACAGAATTGTCCTGCAAACAACGGCATACGAACGATATGCGAGCAAATAGGTAATGCAGAAGTTGTGTCAGTAGCTGCGCCGGTCGGGGCATCTCCAGATTCGCAACTCGTGGTCTATTGGCATGATGATGAATGGAAGATTGATATGCTTCCTCAATTTACTTCTGACGGTGCGGTTCGCATGAAGATCACCTCACGGCGTGGCGATATTAAGATCGTGAACTTTCCAAATATTTTCGCACAGGTTAACTCCATCACTCGGAATCCTGAAGATAAAGCCATTATTTTTGCGGAAGCCACCGGAACTGTCGAGGCATTTCTTATTGCCGATTTGAAAGAGGGAAAGCTGATCGACGACGTCGCAATTGTTGCGCCCTCCATCTCCCCAGATCGACGCTTTATCCTGTACGTTAATACAGACTATTACGACTACTACAACTATCGCCTTTACGACACATCAAAGAGCCCAAGGGAGAATACATGCGGATATAGGGAAAATGATCCAGAGCATAAGGATATGGATGAGGCTTACCGAGGCTTCCCTGTCTACCCACGAAAAGCAAATCAAACTTCCTGCTCAGACGCGGCTGAGAAAGCCTTTGCCGACGAAAGTCACACTCAGTTGTCGAACTTTATCTGGTCTGCGGATTCGAGCAAAGCCGTCTTTGCGGATGTAATGAATGGGAACACGATTAGTCTTATTCTCGTGACCATGCATGATGGTGACCACGACAGAGGTCATAATGGAGACCATGACAGAGACAACGACGTACCTCGAACATTAATCTACTCGTTCGTCGGCGCGGAGAATGTTTGTGCGGGAGCGGCAACCTGTGATTCCAACAATGTTCGCTCCATTGCCTGGAACGGCGATTCGGTTAATGTTGCCCTGATACAAGCGAACCCTAGCGGGCCGGCCATCGTGCTGAACTTGACCATTCCGCTCTCGAAGTTCGTCCCTCTTACTAAGTAACATTCGCGCTCGCTTTCTATTCCCGCCCCGGACGCGCCAGTCGCCTCCGGGGCGGATTTTCTGTTATTTCCGTAAACGCAGCGTGGCCATCCATACCTGCGCCCATCCTCTACACTCAAGGAGCGGGCATTTAAGCCCCCTGATTCCACCCTGAGGTTCCGTTCCTTGAAAAAAATCCCGCTTCCCGCTCTGTTCGTTGCCGCGTCTTTGCTGCTTGCATTTGCTTCTGTCCTGCCGGCGCAGTCTCTGGCCACCCCACCCGCGCAGGCTGCTTCCGTCGAGGCCAACCGCAAGGCTCTTAACGACCTCTTCGAGGAGTACTGGCAGGCGGTCATGGAGCGCTCGCCGGAGTATGCCTCGGAGCTGGGCGATAAGCGCTACAACGACCGCATCGACGACTACTCCGTGAAGGCGGAGAACGCCTGGACGGAACGTGAAGAGCGCTTCCTGATGCGGCTGGCGGCGATTGACCCGGCCGGGCTCACCGATCAGGAGAAGATCAGCCGCGAGCTGCTGCTGCGCCAGTTTGTCGACGACGAAGAGGCGGTTCAGTTCAAGGAGTGGGAGATGCCCATTAACCAGTTGGGCGGCATCTATACGGAATATCCCAACCTAGCGGCACAGTTGAGCTTTACCACGGTGAAGGACTACGACGACTGGATCGCAAGGCTGCACGCTGTTCCCAAGGCCTTCGACCAGGTGATGACGAATATGTCCATCGGCATGGACGACCATCGCGTGCCGTCCAAATATCTGCTGGAGAAGGCGCTGGAGCAGGTGAAGTCGCTGGCCAATCAAAAGCCCGAAGACTCGCCGCTGGCCGCGCCGCTGAAGAAGTTTCCCGACACTATAAAGCCCGCAGAGCAGGAGCGCATCAAGGCTGAGATGCTGGACGTGATCGGCAAAGAAGTCCTGCCCGCCTATCTGCGCTTTGCGCGCTTTCTTGAGGTCAGCTACATTCCCGCGGGGCGCGCAGAGCCCGGCGTCTGGGCGTTGCGCGACGGGGCAAAGTACTACGCCTCCCGGATTCGCCGCGAGACAACTACGGATTTGACAGCGGAGCAGATTCACCAAATCGGGCTGGATGAGGTGAAACGCAACGAGGCGGAGATGCTGGTGATCGCGCAGAAGCTCGGCTTTGCGGATTTGAAAAGCTTCCGGGCGAGCTTCAAGGGCAATCCCAAGCTGCATCCGGCCTCGGCAGATGCGTTGATAGAGGCCTATCGCGGCTACAAGACGCAGATGCAGGCCAGGCTGCCGCAGCTCATTGGACGGCTGCCCAAGGCGCCGCTGGAGGTAGCCTTTGTACCCGATTACCTGCAGAAGACGATGTACCCCGCCTACTACGAGCCGGGCACGCCGGACGGCAGCCGGCCGGGGCGGCTGCGCGTCAATCCATGGAACGCCACGGAACGAAATCTCTACTCGGTGGAGGCCATCGCCTACCACGAGGGAGTTCCCGGCCATCACTTGCAGATCTCCATCGCACAGGAGCTGGACGGCCTGCCCACCTTCCGCAAGCACGAGGACTATACGGCCTTTGAGGAGGGCTGGGCGCTCTACTCCGAGCGGCTGGGCAAAGAGGTGGGCTTCTACCAGGACCCCTACTCGGATTACGGCCGGCTGGAGGCCGATAACTGGCGCGCCATCCGTCTTGTCGTCGATACCGGTGTCCACTCCCAGCACTGGACCCGCCAGCAAATGGTGGATTACTTTCACGAGCACTCGGCCATGGACGAGACCACCATTCAGACCGAGGTTGACCGCTACATCGGCTGGCCGGGCCAGGCGCTGGCCTACAAAATCGGCCAGATGAAGATCCTGGAGCTGCGCGAACGGGCGAAGAAGGCTCTGGGCGACAAGTTCGATCTGCGCACCTTCCACGACCAGGTGCTGGACTCCGGCGCCTTGCCGCTTGATGTGCTGAGCGACCGCATCGACGCATGGATCGCCAGCCAAAAATAGGCCGCAAAAACAGGTTAGAAAGTGATAGCCTTGATGGTTCTCATGGGAAGCCTGCTCACTCGTTCTATCTTCCTTATGAGTAATTTCACAACCGGAGAGGGTCACATGAAACGTTTTCTTGCAATCGCATTCGTATGTGCTTTTTCCTGCTGCATGCACGCCCAAGTGGTCAATGCATCAGTCTGCGAGATTCTCAAGAATCCCCAGTCCTTCAATGGCAAAATTGTCCGGGTCAAAGGCACCATTTCTGCCGGATTTGACCTGTTCGTTGTGAAGGGCGCGGAGTGCGGCCAGCTGATCAACGGAATCTGGCTCGCCTATCCGGAGGGGACAAAAGCCAAATCAGGCCCGGCGGCAATTCTGCAGCTGCAGCCGGCGCGGAACTTTGCCGGGACGGTCGCGGCAATCGAGCGGACGCCGTTGCAACTAGACAATAACAAGGATTTCAAGCAGTTCGATTCTCTGCTCTCGACACCGTACAAAGGCGGCGGAATGTGCCTCGGCTGCGGCCGTTACGCAGTGAGCGCTACCCTAGTCGGCAGGCTGGACGGAACGGTTCCGGGGTTGAAACGCGACGGTACAGGAAAGATTGTGAGCATCAGCGGCTTCGGCAATCTGAACGCCTACAGTGCGCGGTTGGTCCTTCAATCGGTCTCCGATGTCACTTCACAGGAGATTGATTATTCGAAGCCCTCTGTTGCGCCCAAGGGCGAATCTTCGCCTGAAGCAGACGCAGGAGCCAAGGTGGCACACGAGTTCGGCTCCAGCATTCCCTTGAAGGACCAGCCTAAGCGGGCTGTCGATGCATTCGGCAAGCCGGGCGAAGACAACGGCGTCATGATTTCATTCGGCATTGCGAACGAAGCTAGCACGAAGGACGACTTGAAGGGACAGTATGACTCCCCTGACGGCGTGCTCTTCAATTGCACCTTTGACGGGGCAAAATTGAAGGGGGATGCAATGGGCAGAGCCCTCGCGCATCTCGGAGAGCATATCGCCGATCTTCGCAACCCGGAGGCGGGAATCGAAACGGCGGGAATGTATCAACTGGAGTATCGCGCCTGGATGACGACGATGCTGAGCGCTATCCTGACCGGGCAGAAAACTCTGATGTTGCCGGGGGGATACGTAATCTGGAACTCTACCTGGCCTACCACGAGCCTCAACAAAAACACAGACGATGCGCTCACGGGTTTTCTCGCCAACGAAGAATTGCTTGCCAAGTAATTGGCAGAATACAGGCTCTCGCAGATTGGGCCGACGAATGGATTGCCGTACAAAATAGACCGCGAGAGTTGTGCATCAGAACGTGATAGCCTGTAATGTTCCCTTTTCAGCAGCTTTCCGGCTCAATTTAGCTGCGATTATGGGCTACTACACTCATAGGAGAATTGGAATGAAACGTGCTCTGACATTCGTCTTTGTCCTTGGTTTTTCCTGCTACGTTTACGCGCAGGCTGTAGATACAACCGTTTGCGAGATTCTGGGCCATCCACAGTTGTTCAACGGCAAGATCGTGCGCATCAAAGGCACAGTGGCTGCATCTTTTGATCAGTTCGTCGTCAAGGGCGCCGGCTGCGGCCTCAATACCAACAAGAACATCTGGCTTTCATATCCGGAAGGCACCAAGGCCAAGGCGGGACCTGCAGTCATGGTGCAGGTTCAACCGGCGCATAACTTTACCGGCGACGTTCCCGTGGTGCAGCGGACGCCGGTTACGCTGGACAAGAACAGCAAAGATTTCAAGCTCTTCGATTCGCAGTTGGCCACGCCCTACAAGAAGGGCGGAATGTGCCTGGGCTGCAACAGGTTCGAGGTAACCGCCACGCTGGTGGGCCGGCTGGACGCTGTGGAGAAGGCCGGAGTGCAGCGCGACATAGCGGGCAAGATCATCGGCTTCGGCGGCTTTGGACATATGAACGCCTATGCCACACGCCTGGTGCTGCAGTCGGTCTCCGATGTCACTTCAAAGGAGATCGATTACTCGGCAGCGCTGGCCTTCACCAAGGACGACAATGCGCCAAGTGAGTCGGGTTTGCCCGATTCGCCCGGTCTGAAACACGATGCGCCCGGTCTGAGAATCACGGATTATTTTGCCGTTGCGCGCAAGCTCGCCGCGTCCTATCCCCCCGGCGCCGCCACCGGGGTACAGCTCAAACGGGCCATCGATGCCTTCGGTAAAGAAGGTGACCACAATACTGGAGTGGTAATCGTGCACGGAGCCGGCAACGAAGCCGCAGCAAAGTTCGAAGGCAAGGGGACGGTCGATTCCCCGGACGGCCTGCTCTTTAATTGCACCTTCAACACGAACCGCCTGGAAGGTGATGCCGAGAGCAGAGCTATTTTTTTTGCCGGAGAAAATGTCGCCAATCTGCGCAACCCATTACCGGAAGGGGTGGGAGTGGGGATTTACGGCCTGGAGAGTCGCGCCTGGGCGACAACGCTTCTTGACACTATCGCCAGCAAGCAGAAGACGCTGACGATGCCGGGCGGTTACCTGCTTTGGAACTCGGCATGGACGCAGGACGAAATGAGCAAGAAAGTGGAAGATGCGATTGGGCACTTCCTCCTGAACGAAGAGCTTCTCCACCCGTAAATGCGAATGGGGATGGATTGAGTGTCCCGGGCCTCAAAAACTAGGCCAGGTAAGCCGGCGCCCAGGATATGTGATTTCGCAGGTCTCAAAATCGAGACCCGTGGCAACCGCGGCATCGGTGCGGGGCGAGTGCGAGCATATATGGAAGTTGCATCTCTCACATCCAGAAAAGGGAAATCTGGGAAAGGAAAAAAGATGGCGGAGATCGCTGTTGAGGCCACCGAAGTACCCGCGCAGTTGCCAAAGGTGCGCGTGGCCGTTTTGGGCGCGGGTAAGATGGGCGGTATCCTGTTGCAGGCCTTCCTGAAGCAGAACCTGTTCGCGCGCGGCCAGATTCGCGCCACCGTGAGTCATGCCGAGAAGGCAGTGGCGCTGAGTACGCAGTGGGGTGTTGATGTATCGACTAACAATCTGGAGGCGGTGCGGAACTCTGACCTGATTCTGCTGGGCGTCAAACCATTCCAGGTGCAGGAACTGATGGCGGAGATTCGCCCCGCGCTTTCGCCAGCCAAGACGCTGATTTCCTTTGCCGCCTCGGTCAAAACGCGTTCCATCGAGGACGCGGCCGGAGTGGATATCGGCGTGATTCGCGCCATGCCCAACACGCCCTCTACGCTGGGCGCAGGCGCAGCCGCTTTGTGCCGCGGGCGCTTCGTGAGCGCCCAGCAAATGGAGCTGGCCGAGCGCATCTTCCAGACAGTAGGCCGCACCGTAGTGGTGGAAGAGAAGCATATGGACGCCGTGACCGGCCTCTCCGGCTCCGGGCCGGCCTACGTTTATATCATCATCGAGGCGCTAGCCGAGGCCGGCGTCAAGGTCGGGCTGCCCCGCGACGTGGCCACGGAACTGGCCGCACAAACCACCTTTGGCGCCGCCAAGATGGTTCTTGAAACCGGATACCATCCCGCCCTGCTGAAGGACGCCGTGACCACTCCCGCCGGCTGCACCATCGACGGCATCCTTGAACTGGAAGAGGGCGGCCTGCGCGTCACCCTCATCAAGGCCGTGATGCGAGCCACGGAGCGGGCTAAGCAATTGGCGGCAGGGTGAGGAACAGGGGTCAGGGGTCAGAGATCAGGGATCAGTTTTTTCGTGCTTGATTGAGGTAAGTGGTTTCCCAGGTTAGGCGCAAAAACAAAAACGCGCCGAACCTGGGGCACCCGCTTAGGAGGTTTCAATGAACGCTGATAAACTTACTAAGTACGGTCTTGTTCCGGTTGCGCATGTCCGCATAGTAGACCAAAATCTTATAATCGATATTACCGATCAGAAAACCGTCGAGCTTGAGATGTGCATTTATGCCTTCCTCATTGAGGGTAAGGTTTACCGTATCGGGTCCAGTAAAGCGCCCTTAGAGAACCGTCTAAAAGACTACAAACGGGATATTACAAATGCGCTCAATGGTAGAAAATCACCGGCGCCGCCTGAAGAGGCTGAGAAATGGAAAAAGATACTACCGGCTGGACGTTCGGGTGTTATATATGCTCGTCAAGGATGGAGCGTCACAACTCCTATAAAAACATTTCCCGCTTATATGGACGAAGAAAGCCTACTGATTGAGGAGCTATTCAAGGACGGTGATCTGACACCTGATGAAATCCTGAACCGCAACAAACATCGTTAGACATCAAACTGTATCACTGCCAAACCTCGAATTTGCTTTTTCGGCTCTGACCTAACCTGCTAACCTGCTATCTTGCCCATCCAACGCCCAACCTGGCTGCCTTCCTATCTGCCGGAACTCGACGGCCTGCGCGGCCTGGCGATTCTGTGGGTGGTCCTCTATCATTGCGATCCGCTGCTCACGGGTACGTGTATGCACCGCGTCGCCGAGTGGGGTTGGGCGGGCGTGATTGTGTTTTTTGTTCTCTCCGGATTTCTAATCACTGCAAACCTGCTGGGGACGCGGGACAAGCCGCATTACTTCCACAACTTCCATGCCCGCCGCGCGTTGCGCATCTGGCCGGTATATGCACTGACGTTGGCAGTGGTCTACCTGAACGCGCCGTGGTTTATCGGTCCCTCGGTCTGGGAGGCAGTCAAAACCGCTCCGTGGCTGGCGTACATCTTCTTTGTACAAAATCTTTTCCATGTGACGCTGCCCCCAGCTCTCGGCCCCTCGTGGGCGCTGGCCATCGAGGAGCAGTATTACTTCTTTTGGGCGCCGTTGGTGCGTTGGTTGCGCCGGCCGTGGATGCTGGCAGGTGTTCTCGCATGCGCGCTGGTCTGTTCGCCGCTGGTGCGCCATTTGAACCCCGTGTGGCTGTGGACGCTGCCCACCCACACACTCATCAAGCTGGACGGCATAGCGCTGGGCAGCCTGATGGCGCTGGGGCTTTACACGCTGCGCCTCAGCCGCAGGGTTTGTCTCTGGATCGGCCTTGGCGCATTTGCCCTGGGAATCGCGGCTGCTGCCACGGTGGCTGGCGGAACGTCGCTTCTCGATACTGCGCTGGCGATGGGCTTTGCCGGAGCCGTGCTGGCATTGATGGCCACGTCAACCGGGGTCCCCGGCGACAGGTCTTCGCCGCCGGGGTGGTCGACCGGGGTCCCCGGCGACAGGTCTTCGTCGCCGGGGTGGTCGACCGGCGCGCGCAATCCCATCAACGTTATCCTGCGCTGCGGGCCGCTGGCCTTTTATGGCCGCATCAGCTACGGACTTTACATGATCCACATTGTGGCCTTCATCTTCATAGGCTGGTTCGACCTGTGGATGGCGCCTTACGGCATGGCCGGAAACCTTGCGGTAGTAGCCGCGCGTCTGGCCGTCTCCACCGCTCTGGCCGCTGCAATGTGGTACGGCTTCGAATCGCAAATCCTCAAGCTGAAGCGGTATTTCTAGCGCATCCGCGCCATTTCTCGGAAAAGGTATTTGCTCCAGCTGGTTCCACTCTGTGAACCGGCGTCCCGCCCGCTTGTGACTTCAGTCACCCAGTCCCGGCCCGGCGGCTGCTACGCTGGACGTGTCACGCAAACTTCCCCTTGCGAGGTGCAAAATGACCGAAGCTGCGAGCAATGGCCCCCTGAGCCCCGAACTGCTGGCCAAAATGAATGCCTACTGGCGCGCCGCCAACTATCTCTCCGTCGGCCAGATCTATCTGAAAGACAACCCGCTGCTGGACCATCCGCTCACCCTGGACGACGTAAAGCCGCGGCTGCTGGGCCACTGGGGCACGACGCCGGGGCTCAACTTTCTTTACGTGCATTGGAACCGCCTGATCCGTGAGCGCAATCTGAACATGATATACATCATCGGGCCGGGGCACGGCGGGCCTGGCCTGGTGGCCAACACTTATCTGGAAGGCTCCTACACCGAGATTTATCCCCACATCGAGCAGAACGCCGACGGCATCAAGCGCCTCTTCCGGCAATTTAGTTGGCCCTATGGGATTCCCAGCCACGTGGCCCCGGAGACGCCGGGCTCGATCCACGAAGGCGGCGAGCTGGGCTACTCGCTGGTGCACGCTTACGGAGCGGCCTTCGACAATCCGAACCTGATTGTGGCCTGCGTAGTGGGCGACGGCGAGGCCGAAACCGGGCCGCTGGCCACAAGCTGGCACTCCAATAAGTTTCTCAATCCGGCGACCGACGGCGCTGTGCTGCCCATTTTGCACCTGAACGGCTACAAGATCGCCAACCCCACGGTGCTGGCGCGAATTCCGCACGCGGAGCTGGAAAGCCTGATGCGCGGCTACGGCTATGAGCCGTTCACGCTCGAAGGCGACGATCCTATGACCATGCACCAGCAGGCCGCGGCGGTCTTCGACAAAATCTTCGATCGCATCGCTAAGATACAGCAAACCGCCCGCAAATCTAATCGAAAAGATAAGAGCGCGGAGCGCCGCCCGGCGTGGCCAATGCTGATCATGCGCACGCCCAAGGGCTGGACCGGGCCGAAATTTGTCGACGGCAAGCCGGTGGAGGGAACCTGGCGCGCCCACCAGGTGCCGCTGGCCGAGATCTTCGATAAGCCCGAACATCTGCGCCAGCTCGATGAGTGGATGCGCAGCTACAAGCCCGACGAGCTCTTCGATGAGAAGGGCGCCTTCTGCGCGGAGCTGGCCGAACTTGCGCCCAAGGGACGCAGGCGCATGGGCATGAACGCCCACGCTAACGGAGGCCTGTTGCTGGAGCCTCTGAAGATTCCCAACTTCCGCGATTTCGCGGTGAAGATCGAGGGCCGCGGGCAGAAAGACGTGGAATCCACGCGCACACTGGGGCAGCTGCTGCATGGCATCATGGAGGCCAACAAGGCGCAGAAAAACTTCCGCGTCTTCGGCCCCGATGAGACGGCCTCCAATCGCCTTCAGGATGTGATTACCGGAACCGGCAAGGAGTGGATGGCTGAGACGCTGCCGGTGGATGAGAACCTCTCGCAGACCGGCCACGTGATGGAAATCCTCAGCGAGCATTGCTGCCAGGGCTGGTTGGAGGGCTACCTGCTCACCGGACGGCACGGCCTCTTCAACTGTTACGAAGCCTTCATCCACATCGTCGATTCGATGGCGAATCAGCACGCCAAGTGGCTGAAGGTGACGCGAGAGATTCCCTGGCGCAAACCCATCGCCTCGCTCAACTACCTGCTCTCTTCTCTCGTTTGGCGGCAGGACCACAACGGCTTCAGCCACCAGGACCCCGGATTCATCGACCATCTGGTGAACAAGAAAGCCGAGGTGGTGCGCGTCTATCTTCCGCCGGACGCCAACACGCTGCTCTCCGTCGCCGACCATTGCTTGCGCAGCAAGAATTACATCAACCTGATCGTTGCCGGCAAGCAGCCTGCTCCGCAGTGGCTCACAATCGACGAGGCGGTCACTCACTGCACCATCGGATTGGGCGTGTGGAAATGGGCCTCGAATGACGCGGGCTCGCCCGATGTGGTGATGGCCTGCTCGGGCGACGTGCCCACTCTGGAGACGCTGGCCGCTGTCACCCTGTTGCGCACTCTTGCGCCTGACCTGAAAATCCGCGTCGTCAATGTGGTGGACCTGATGGCTCTGCAGCCGCAGACCGAGCATCCGCACGGCCTGCCCGACGAGGACTACGACCAGATCTTCCCGCCCGCGACGCCGGCGGTCTTCAACTTCCACGGCTATCCGACGCTGATTCACCGACTCACCTACCGGCGGCACAACCACGACAACCTTCACGTGCGCGGCTACAAGGAAGAAGGCACTACGACCACGCCCTTCGATATGTGCGTGCTCAACAACATTGACCGCTTCCAGTTGGCGCTGGACGCCGTCCGGCGCGTGCCGCGGTTGGCGGCAAAGGTAGACGCGGCCGAGCAGTGGTACTCCGAGGCCATCCAGCGGCACAAGCTGTATGTGGCCGAAAACGGCGATGATCTGCCGGAAATTCGTGACTGGCGCTGGCCGAAAGACTAGCAAGCCAACTCCGCGAACACGCGCGAAGCGCGGCTAACTTGCTAACACATGCGAAGCACTGCTAACCTGATGACTCATTCAGGCCCAACCATAAAGGATTTGATTCATGGCTTCTTTGCCTATCCTGGTTTTGAACAGCGGTTCTTCTTCCATCAAGTTTTCCGTCTATGAGGCCGGAGACAGCCAGCGCACCCGGCTTTTCGAGGGCGCGGTAGACGGCATCGGCACCGATCTGGGCAAGTTCTGGATCAAGGACGCAGCGGGCAAGAAGCTGGTGGATCAGACTCCGGCTCTGCCTAACCGCGCCGTGGCCTTCAAGATGGTGGCCGACGCGCTCCACTCCGATGAGTACCCTACCCCGGCGGCCATTGGCCATCGCACTGTCTGCGGCGGGCCCACGGTCAGGGAGAACCAGCTCATCACGCACAAGCTTATCGACGAGATCGACAGCTACGCCGCACTGGCGCCGCTGCACACGCCCATCGCCGTTTACATCATGCGCGAGGCACTGAAGCTTTTTCCCGGCATCCCCAATTTTGCCGTGCTCGACACCTACTTCCACCGCACTCTGCCCGAGGTGGCTACGCACATGCCCATCCCCGCCGAATACGTGGCCATGGGCGTACGGCGTTACGGCTATCACGGCATTTCGTACGAGTCGATCGTCTACCAGTTGCAGCCCAGAGTGCCGAAAAAACTCATCGTTGCTCACTTGGGCAATGGCTCGTCGATCTCCGCCATTCGCGACGGCGTGTGCCTGGACACGTCAATGGCCCTCACCCCCACCAGCGGCATTATTAGCGGCTCACGCACCGGCGACATCGATCCCGGCATCATGATTTTTATCCTCAAGCAGATCGCCAAATCAACGCCGAACACGCTTGAAGCCGCCGACAAGCTAGAGACCGTCGTCAGCAAGAAGTCGGGCCTGCTGGGCGTGAGCGAACTATCGAATGATATGCGCGAGCTGCGCGAGGCCATCAACGCCGGCAACGCCAAGGCAAAACTCGCTGTAGCCAAGTTCACCTGGACCATCGCCCGCTGGATCGGCAGTTATGTGGCGGAGTTGAACGGGCTGGACATGCTCGTTTTCACCGGCGGCATTGGCGTAAACGATAGCGACGTACGCGCTGAAATCTGCACCGGCCTCGATTCTCTGGGCATTGTCCTGGACCCCATGCGTAATAACGCTCGCGGCGTAGCCGTCATCTCCAGCGAATTCTCGCCCGTTGCGGTTCGCGTCATCCCGCCCGCCGAGGATTTGATCATCGTGAACCACGTGGTAAGGCTGATGGGGGAGTGAGGCCGCGATTGAATTACACTATATGCACTACAACTTCTGCCGGGTCCATCAAACCCTTCGCGTCACCCTCGCGATGGAAGCGGGATTATCAAATCATGTCTGGTCAGTTGAGGAATTGGTGAATCTGATGGAGTCGAAATCGATTCTGGACGGCTTGAAATGCGCATAACGCGATGCCTATTTCTTTCGCTGTGTGCAGGTCTTTTCTGTTCCAACGGCTTTGCTACAACTATCCTGGTTGTCTATACACCTACTAACGTCTTCATTGCTTCTGATTCCAAGTTCGCTGGCGGTGAGGGAAATGAAACTTGGTCCGGATGCAAGATTCATGTCGCCGAAGACTATGTATGGATTGTGGCAGGTCTTGCATTTGAAGTAGACACAACGACCCACTCCCGAGGGTTTGACATGGATAAGCTGGTGCCGCAAACACTTGGCGATCATTCCCCGTCTACTGCATCTTTGGATTTGCTTGAAGCACGATTGAAAGTCTCGTTCCAGTCGGCAGTCTCTCACTTGTCCTCCGACTTTGACTTGAAGAGGGCGGCTGTCACTTTGATCATCATGGACAGGAAGAACATCGGCACCGGGTACGAAATGTTCATAACCCCCAAGACATTTGAGCGTAATAAAATTCCCTATGAAACGATGAGTTCGTCAGGATTCATATTCGGAGGAGAGGCGGGCCGCGTCAAAGAGATACTCGCCACCAAAACCGCGAAAATCTTCAAGGATATGGGAACAGTCCCTGCTCTCAATTATTTGATTGCCGAACAGGAAAAAGCTACTCCAGAGTATGTGGCTGGGCCGATAGCAATAGTCCAGATCGATTCCTCTGGAGTGCATTGGATTCAGAAGGCAGCATGTCAGGACCACGAAACAAGACCAGGTCCAAGCCTTGTTACTCCGAAATGAACCGTCGATTGTCATGTGATTTCAAACTTGACTACTACCGGGAGTGAAATTGCTGCCGTCCTGCCACTCGCTTGTTCTACACTGGTGGGTTCCATACGGAGCCCTCGATTATGACGACTTCCGCCGTTTCCACTGATTCTCAATGCCTGCCCTCGTCTGCTCTGCGCCGATTTGCCTGGGCCGTGCTGGTTTACTTCATTGCTGTCATTCTGTGGGGCACATTGGTGCGCGCTACCGGCTCGGGCGCCGGCTGCGGCAACCACTGGCCGCTGTGCAACGGCACCGTGATTCAGCACTCCACCAGCGTCAACACGCTTATCGAGTTCACCCACCGCATCACCAGCGGCCTCTCCTTCTTTGCGGTCGTGGGATTGCTTGCGTGGACCTTTGCCGGAACCGTGCGTAACCACCTGGCGCGCGCGGCAGCTGTGGCTTCTGTCGCCTTAACTCTGATTGAGGCGCTGCTGGGCGCGCTGCTGGTCAAGCTGGGATACACGGCGCAGAGCCAGTCGCCGCTGCGGCCTGCCTTTCTGGCGCTGCACCTGGCCAATACGCTGCTGCTAGTGGCCGCGCTCACCCTGACCGCGCATTTGCTCAGCCGGAAACGCGGCTTTCTGCGCGGCAGCATCCGCCTGAGAGCGCCCTTCGCGTCAGTCGCCGGTATCTTGGTGGTGATGATTGTAGGCGTGACCGGCTCGCTGGCCGCCCTCGGCGACACGCTCTTCCCGGCAAGCTCGCTGGGACTGGCGCTAGCCCAGGATTTCTCTCCTGCTAGCGGCTGGCTGGTGCGCTGGCGCTGGGTGCATCCGGGCATCGCCTTTGCGGCCAGTTTCTTCCTCATCTGGCTTCTGGTCCGCGCGGCGCGGCGGGCAAATGTAAAAGGCGGGCACTGGGATAATCGCGGCCTCTCCGCGCTGGTGCTCCTGCTGCTAGCTGCGGTCTACACCCTGGGATTGCTGGACATGCTGTTGCTGGCTCCGGTGTGGGTGCAGGTGGCACATCTGCTGGCTGCCGATACGCTCTGGGCCGCGCTGGTGGTGCTGACGGCTCGGTTGACGCTGGAGCCGGAAGAGATCCCGTAGTGTAGTTAGCAGGGGAATGGACTTGCAGCCATTGTGCCAATCTGTAGCGAGCTGGAACTCTACATTGTTCTGAAAACCAGATAGCTATAGCTCACCATTTTGCAAAAACTGATAACGTATAGCTCAACATTTTGCAAGCCTTAACTGCCCTGCGCACATTCCTGCTCCCACACGCGCACTATCAGGTCGCCGCACGGGTGGCGGAAGGCAACCACCAGCGAGTCATCGGCCTGTGCAGCGGAGCAGAATCCCGCGGCCTCCACGGCGGACTCGGGAACGGTCATGGTGCAAGGCCGGGGTAACGAAGACTTGATCACCCCGGCGATGATGTTGGCGATCTCCTTGGTAGCGTCGAGGGCATCGGCTTCGGCCACCATCTCCAATGGCTGCATGAGCATCGCCGCTGTTGCCTTGTAAGCCAGCCCCTCGCTCATCCGAACCTCAATGCGCCCCTTCCACACGCCTTCCAGGGTTACGCAGCCCAGCAAATGCTTGGAGCTCATCCAAAACTCTCCCGGCACAGCCAGTGGATGCAGGGTTATGGCCAGCATCTGCTCCCAAAACTGTGCATTGGCATGGATCACAGATTGTTTGTCGAGCTTGGCCCGCATCCGCCGCTCTCCCATTCGTGCAACCGCCGGCAATCCTGAACTGCTGCTCACCTTATCGGGAAATTCTCAGAATTCGTTAAGGTTTGACCGCGTGTTCGGCTCCGTAGTCATTGGAAAAGCCTTACAGGACTGGAAGATGTCTCTGCCTCTCAGAATTTGTAGATTCCACATACATTGAGTCGTGTCCGCGCGCAACTCTGCAGAAAAAGGGATCAGAAGCGAGATTTTCAGAGAAATATCAGGAGGGGGTTTACGCGGTAAGCCGTTCGAGTTCTTCAGGTCGGGTAATGGTCAGGCTTGAGCCTTTGATGGTGATCCAATGGTCGCGGCGGAACTGGTTAAGCAGCCGGGTGACCGTCTCGCGCGAGGTGCCGGCCATGTTGGCGATCTCCTCGTGAGTGAGGGCCATGGTGAAGCGGATTTCGTTCTTGCCGTTGCCCGAGGCGCGGCCCCAATCCAGCAGGAGGCGCGCCAGCCGCCCCGCCGCCGAGCCGGAGAGCGCCAGCCGCTTGGCGTCGTGGAAAACCGTGAGATATTCGCCGGAGAGCGATTGCGCGGCATGCATGCTGGCGATGCCGTGGCGGGAGAGAAAGTCTACAAACTCCTGCTTGCGTACGGTCTTCACCTGGCAGGGCTCGATGGCCTCAGCCGTAACTTCGTGGGGAACGTTGGCCAGCACCGCGCTCAGGCCCATCACGTCGCCGGGACCGGCAATCTTGAGGATCATGGTCTTGCCGTCGCGGGAAGTAGAGGAAATTTTTACCTGTCCATAGCAGATTACAAAGACGTTACGCGCCTGGTCGCCCTCAGAAAACAGCTTGGCGCCGCGGGCATGGCTCATCATGATGCCGATGCCGTCGTAATCGGTGAGCGCCTCGGGTGTGAGATTGCAGAACATTCGCAAATGGCGATGTTCACAGTTAACGCAATCTTCCGGAGGGTGGTGGGGATGATAGGATGCCATGGCTCCGCTGCTGTGCAATTTGAAGTATAGCGTATTTGGGCGGGTTGCAGGAGCGGCAAAACAGGGATTTTCCTTCCATCTCCGGCCATGGGGAGACCCGGCAAGAAGGCAGGACAAGGCTAAATTGTCACCCTGCAACCTGTCAGGCTGCAGGCCTCACCCTTTTGGCTTTCGCCACGCGGCTGAAACAACAGGTGTTATAGGCGCGGGAAACCTCGCGGGCCAGCTCCTCCAACAGCCGCATCCGCAGGGGTGGATAGCTCTGGAACGCCTGATTGAGCGTGTCCATTGGCAGCATCAGGACTGATCCAGCGGTCTGCGCGGCCAGCGTGTAGGTGTGAAGCCTGTCGCCAAGGGCGGCAGCCAGTTCCACCAGATCCCCGGCGTGAGCCGGTCCAAGCGTCAGTCGTGTCTCCTGCCGCTCAGCCCGGCGCAAAAACTGGCCCGTTACCACCAGATAGATTCCCCGGCAGTTCTCGGACTGGCGGAAGACGACCTCCCCAGACTCAAAACTGAGGCACTTGGCCGAGTGGTTCAACAAAAGCACGATGTCCGGTGGGCACTCCAGCAGCTCGGCCACAGGATGCGCCCGGACAGCTTCCATGCACCTGTATTTTGCCTCACGTAGCATGGCGAGATCTCGCTCTGTCTTCGTTCGAGCTCCGGCCCTGCGATGAGTCGAGGATGCAACCGGCCTGCCAGCCGCTTGCGGGCGGGCGCGATTGGCAGTGCGAGTTTGCGGCAAGCCGAATTTCATAGAAGGCAAATCGCTCCAAATGCAACAAAACCAAGAACAGAAGATTGATGTTGAACAGCCGGGATTACTCTGGCTGCATGTCCATTTACGTGAAAATCGCGGCCGCGCCTCCAGTTGCGGCCCTGGCTATTGAACCTTTGCGCATGCGCAAGTTTCTGGCTTGTTTCCGGCGGGCTCCAGATCCGGCGGCACGCACAGAACCGGCACACGGGAGCGGGCCAGCAAGGCGAAGGCCGTGCCATGCGGCCCCGGCGTATCGCTGGCGCGTTTGACGCCAACCACCAAAATGGAGGGATGGTGTTGCGCGATTCCCTCGACAACGGCGTCCACTGGATTGCCGTCCTTGACAATGCATTGCACCGGATACTTCCCGCTGGCCTTGACACCAAACTCCTCCATCGTGGTTCCGCACGGGTTCAGAAAAGCCGAGGCCTCGGCTGCAGTGCGCGCATGAAGCGCCAGCAGGGGGCGTTGAAAGGTCTCCGCCAGCGAGCAGGCCGTGGCCGCCGCGGCAGTTGCAGCCTCGTTGCGCTCCATGGCCAGCAACACCGGCCCGCCCGGAGTGGGACGAAACGCGCCTGCATTCCAATCCGCCGCCACCGCCAGCACAGGGCACGGCGACAACCGCACCAGTTGCTCGGCGATGGCGCCCACAATCACCGGACCAGCACCCTCCATGCCCTTGGTGCCGATCACGATCAGCCCAGCCTCGTATTGCCGGGCCACGTCCAGAAGCATCTTCGCGACTTCTCCCTGGCGAACTTCCGAGTGGCTATGGATGCCTTCGCTGAGCAGGTCTTTAGACAATTTGTCCAGCACCGCGCGCGCCTCTTCGGTCAGCCCGGTCAGAACCTGACCGGGAACCGCGTCCACATCGGCATATTCCATGGGGTCGATACCGTGGGCCAGCACAATCCGCGCGCCATAGGTTGTTGCAAGCTTGCGTGCATATTCCAGCGCAGCTTCCGACTGGCCGCTCAGGTCGGTGGCGACGACAATTGTCTTCAAGCCGCGTGTAAAGCTCATGAATGCCTCCGGGGATCTGCTTGCCTTCTGCCTATTGGACTCCAAGTCTGCGCCCCTGGCAGCGACACATACAGTGACCTCATTCACCCCGCACTGTGACTGTGGTCACACGTGCTGCTTCGAAGATCATTCGACTAAAATGGCAAACTATGTAGTTATTGGCAGTATGGAGGATAATATCGCCGCCATGAACACTGTTGAACCCAGAAGCCCTGCCACCCACGCTGCCGCAACTTTCTCAGCAACATCGATTCCTCCCACATCCCGCAAGCGAGCCACGCGGCGATGGCGTTGGGTCGCGGTTCCCATCGTCTTCCTGGCGCTGTTCTACTCTGTTGTAGGGTACTTCGGCAGCGGGCTGATGATTGGCTACAATCCGCGCTGGCATGGAATGAATAAGGGGCCCCAGGACTTCGGACTTCAAAGCGAGACCGTCTCATTCCAGGCGACCGATGGAGTGCCCTTGAAGGCCTGGTGGCTTCCTGCGGAGGGAACACCGCGGGCCACCGTAATCATCGCGCACGGCATTGATCATACGCGCCAGGTGATGCTGGGTCGCGCCGCCTTTCTGGTTCATGGCGGCTACAACGCGCTGGCCCTCGACCTGCGCTGTCACGGTGAGAGCGGCGGAGAGTTTGTCTCGCCCGGATTGGTGGAGACGCGCGATCTACTCGGCGCGATCCAGTATGTTCGTTCACGCGGCGAGCTCGGCCCCATTGTTCTCCTGGGCGTCTCTTTGGGGGCGGAAGCAAGCCTGCTAACGGCTGCCGATTCTAAAGAAGTTTCAGCAGTCATCAGCGACGGCGCCTTCACCAGTGGGGTCGAAGTATTCCGAAACGTCAAAGAGTATTATGCGCGTGACCCCAGCAGAGGATTTCTTGAGCGGCATTTCTTCTCAATTGCATCGTTTCCGGGATTAGTACGCTCCGTCGTGCTTTTCTATTATCTACGAACCGGAGTTTATCTCGGATCGGATTTTGTGTCGGTTCTTCCGGCTGCATCGCACATCACATGCCCCGTACTGCTCATTTCCGGCGAGCGCGACTGGATTGTCCCAACAGAGAATGCGCGTAGAATTCTCGCCGCCCTGCCGAATACCAGGAATCGGCTGGTCACGATTCCCAATGCGCGGCACGACACCACCTTCAGCACCGCCCCTGCGTTGTACAAAGAAGCGGTGTTGAGTTTTCTTGATAGCAACGTCGCAAAGTGAGGCAACTGCCGCGTTTCTGTCCGTGGATCCGAGCGATGACCGGCAATACGGAAATTTACCCATCATCATATCCATGAATGGATGTACATCCGTGGGCCAAATACAGTAATCTTTTCTGCATCATGAAAAATCCGAGGAAATCCCTTCCTGAATCTACCTTGTCTTTTCGCATCACACTCCTGCTGCCGATCCTGCTCAGTTGCGGGCTGATCGCCGCGGCACAGGCGCCCGCGCCGGATTCGCCGCAAATTGAGGCCAAAGCTCATGCCCTGCTGGCCAAACTCACGCTGGAGCAGAAGATCGAGCTGCTGGGCGGCGTCGATGGCATGTTCACGCGCCCCGCACCGGCCATCGATCTGCCGCGCCTCAAGATGTCTGACGCTTCCGTGGGGGTGCGCACCTGGGGACCGACTACCGCCTATGCCGGCGGAGCCGCGCTGGCCGCCAGTTGGGACCGTGAGTTGGCGCGCAGGATCGGCGAGAGCCTGGGCCGGGATGCCCGCGCCCGCAGTGTCCACTTCCTGCTCGGCCCCGGCGTCAACATCGCCCGCTCGCCGTTGAACGGCCGCAACTTCGAATATCTCTCCGAGGACCCGTTTCTGAACGCGGCCCTGGTGGTTCCATATATCGAGGGCGTCCAGTCGCAGGGCGTCATTGCCACGGTCAAGCACTACGCGCTGAACAACCAGGAGTACAACCGGCACAACACGAGCGTGGAGGTGGACGAGCGGACCATGCGCGAGATCTATCTGCCGGCCTTCGAAGCCGCCGTCACGCAGGCTCACGTGGACGCGGTGATGAATTCCTATAATTTGGTGAACGGCGATCATGCCACCCAGAACGAGTTCCTGAACCTGAAGGTGCTCAAGGGCGATTGGGGATTTCAGGGGATTCTGATGTCGGACTGGGACGCCACCTACGATGGCGTGGCAGCAGCCAACAACGGCCTGGATCTGGAGATGCCCAACGCGCGCTTCATGACCACCAAAGTTCTGCTGGCGGCGGTCAAAGCCGGCACGGTGAAGGAATCGACCATCGACGACAAGGTGCTGCGGCTGCTGAGGACCGTGCTGCGCTACGGTTTCCTGGATCGTCCGCAGTTCGATCCGGCTGACTCGACCTACTCGGTGGCAGATCGCGCCGTTGCCCTGGACGGCGCACGCGAGAGCCTGACGTTGCTGAAGAACGAAGGCCACCTGTTGCCGCTGGACGCGAACAAGATCAAGATCATCGCCGTAATCGGCCCTGACGCTTATCCGGCGGTGACCGGCGGCGGCGGCTCCTCCGAGGCTCAGGCCTTTGAGCCGGTCAGCATCCTCACCGGCATTGCCAACCTGGCCGGACCCAATGTCAGCGTACTCTACGCCCGCGGGCTGCCGGATATTGGAGAACTCTTTTGGCGGACACGCTGGGAGGGTTCCGTCCAGGTCGATGATTATCCCAGCAAGGACTTCACCGGAACGCCGAAGAGCAGCACCGAGCGGGGCATCGCCGGTTGGCGCGATACCGGCTGGGAGCCAGAGGCCCCAACGCCGCATTCCATCCGTTATACCGCCCACTACAAGGCGGAAAAGGGAGGCAAGTATCTGGTTCTGGCTGCCGCGTCGGGCTGGGGCGGGAATGGCTTCAAGGTGCTGGTGAACGGCAAAGACGTACTCCACCAGGAACGCACCGAAGGCCAGAATCCCCAGTCGGCCACCGTTGAGCTGGCTGCCGGTGAGACCGCCACCGTAGTCGCCGAGCTTCAGCCTCGCAGCGCAACGCCGCGCTTCGGCCTGGGCGTTGCCTATCTGCCTGAGCTGATCTCCGCCGAGACCCGTGAGATGGCCACCAAAGCCGATGTGGCTGTGGTGGCTGTCGGCTTCTCGCCCGCCACTGAGAGCGAGGGCCATGACCGCACATTCTCGCTGCCCTGGGGACAGGATGTGCTGATTGAGACCATCGCCGCAACTAACCCGCGCACCATCGTCACGCTCACCGCGGGCGGCGGAGTTGACACGCGGCGCTGGCTGGACAAGGTTCCCGCGCTGCTGCACACCTGGTATCCCGGCCAGGAGGGCGGCACGGCCGTCGCAGAGGTTCTCTTCGGCAAGCACAATCCCGAGGGCAAGCTGCCGGTAAGCTTCGACCGCAGTTGGGAGGAGAATCCCTCCGCTCCGTACTACTATCCAATTAAGGGCGCGGATACCACACTGCACGTGGTCGAAGAGGGCCGCCCGCCTGTGGATTACGTTATCCCCCACGTGAAGTACGATGACGGCCTAATGGTGGGTTACCGCTACTGGACTACCACCGGCAAGCACCTGCTTTTCCCCTTCGGCTTTGGGCTGAGTTACACCACCTTCAGTTTCACAAACCTGCAAGTTCCGGCGACGGCTTCCGCGGGCTCGACGGTGACGGTCAGCTTCGATGTGACCAACACCGGCAGCGTTGCCGGTGCGGAGGTGGCCCAACTTTACGTCTCCGACCCATCCGCCAAGGTCAGCCGTCCGGAGCGCGAGCTGAAAGGCTTTGAGAAGGTACGGCTGGCTCCTGGCGAGACAAAACATGTGACTCTCAACCTGGATGCCCGCTCCTTCAGCTACTGGGACTCGACGGCCCACAAGTGGACTATCGATCCAGGCAAATTTATCATTTGTGTCGGCGACTCCAGCGAGAACACTCCGCTGAGTGCGGAGCTCACACTTAACTAACAAATATCGACACACCAGCAAAGAGGCCTCGCATTTTGCGAGGCCTCTTTGTGTATCAACGAGTTGTTAATTCATGCTACTGCGAAGGATTGGATAGGCGCCCCATGAAGAGAATGGCGCCGGTCGAATTGTGAACGATCATGAAGAGGAAAGGCCGGTCGGCGCGGAAGACCTCATTTATTTCCCGTTGCATGGCCATTTCTACCATGCCGACGGAGGTTGCCGCCGCCGCTTCGCTGCCTTCTTCGTTCACCTCGATCCGGGCCTTGTGAAGGACCTTGCTTATATAGAGTTTGTGCTGGCTGGTCATGGCGGAAAAATCCGCCTGCTGTCTGCTGAACGCATCGGGCATGCCCATCTCCGAGAGCATGCCTCCGAGTCCGTAGCCAGCCTCCATCTTGAAGCGCGGAATAATCACATCCACCTTCTGCGAGAACATATCAACGCAGAGCTGCTTGATCTTATCGAGCGAAAGGCTCTCGCCCATTTTATCTATATCGCCGTCGGGAAGGATGGCGATCATGGACAGGTCGTTGTCCGCATAGGGCAGCTCGATGGCCGCCACCCCGTTCTCTCTTACGAAGCGGAAGCGCCCGGTCTGCTGCATCATAGGCGTTTGCACTTTGACGGTTTTGCTGACATTGAAAGGCTCGACTTTGGTTGCCGCGGGTTTAAACTGCGATGCCCAGTTTCCCTTGAAGTAGATGGCGTTAGTCAGCACCAGCGGAGTATCCGCGCTGATCGCCCCTTGCGGAATCAGGTTGCGGATCATCTTTGCCGTGTGGTCTTCAACCCACGCGTTGATCTCCAAGCGGGCCGCATCCGGATTGCCGGCAAAATCCACGGGCTTCAAGGCGCCGCCGTAAAATTTGCCGGTGGCGTTGAGGAAGGGAGTTTCGAAGGTGTAGCCTTTCTGCCCCCAAAGCGCATTCGCGACATTCAGCTTGTAGTGCTTGCCGGGCTCTGCCTTTGTCTCGGCTAGAAGCGCGGAAAAACCCGTTTGTCTATCCGCATCGGACATATCAAGATGTAGGACGCCAGCCATCTGTTTGCGCGTGTTGCCGCTGCTGCCCTCAAAGGTCATCGCCAAAGCCGTGGAGATGCTGAAGGGCGAGACGAAGATATTCTTCCCCGCATCCTGCGCATTGATCTTCCGGTAGAGATCGATTGCAAACTGATTATTGGAATCGACCACCGCGTGCAGATCATTCTTGTTCGCCGCACCGCTCTGGGCGCCCAATCCTGACATGCCGACAAACAATAACAGCACGGTGAGCGTTGCTGTCAACGACCTGGAGTTGCTCAATGACGCCATTTGTTTTCTCCTTAACACATGTCTTCGATGATGAAGAACGGTCCGCAGCCGCTGTGCCCACTGAATCGTATACGCCCTGCTGGCATGGGCTTAGCCTATTGCGGTTTTCTGGCGGCGGCGTCCTTCTCTGCCTTAATGACAGCAAGGTGGACGCGCGCTTCGCTGGCCTCCCCTTCCGGCGGTTTGAGATCAAGGTAGTACTTGAGTTGCTGCGTAGCATCGTCGTATTGACCGCTCTTCTCCAGCGCGCCGGAAAGACTCAAGTAGGCGTTGCCCCACCAGGGAGCGATCACCAGGACATGGCGCAGCAATCCAATGGGTTGCGCCAGAGCCTGGGGCGAGCTATCTTTCTTGATCTGCGTGGTGGCGAGAACATATAACCGCTGCGCTTCCTCGGGAATGGGGGGTTGTTGGGGGAGTGTAGTGACAAGTCCGATGATTTTTCTGCGCATGTATTCGTTGCGAGGATTCTGATTAAAAAGACTCAGATAGGTTCCAAACGCCGTCTGGTGATCATAGGACAGCGCCTCTTCGAGTTTTTTCCTCTGTTGACTTGCTTGTTCCAGCAGATCGGCCACCGCGGGCGGATTCAAGCGATTGGGACAGTTCAGGGGAGTCATGGCGTCCTTGTTTGCCGCATCAAGATCAGCGCCCATGTCCAGCAATAACTTCACCAGATTGACTTTCTCTGTTCCATCACTATCGGTTTCAGTTTCGAAGCAAGCTGCCGCAATCAGTGGCGTTTCGCCATCGCTGGTTCTGGCCTCAAGGTTGGCACCCTTGTCCAGCAGTAGTTGTGCAATGTACGTATGGTGAAGAAAGGCAGCCCATAGCAGGGCCGTCCCGCCATCGTTGCTCCTGGCCTCGATGTTGGCGCCTTTCTCCAGCAACAATCCGGTAACAGCGGTTTTGCCGGATGCCGCGGCTTCAATCAGTGCCGTCTGTCCGAGACTGTTTCTGGCCTCGATATTGGCGCTATTCGCCAGCAGGAGTCGCACAACATCTGTGTACCCATTGCTTGCGGCCCGGGTCAGAGCCGTCTCGTAGCCGGAAGAACCTCCGGGCTCAATCTTAGCGCCCTTGTTCAGCAGCAATTGCACAATATCCGCATGGCCGTTCTTGGCAGCCAGAACCAACGCCGTCCCGTTGGCGATGTTTCCCGTGGCCTCAATGTCCGCGCCTTTATCGAGCAACAGTTGCACCACATCGGTCTTTCCCTCTTCGGCGGCTGTAGCCAGCGCCGTTTCGCCCATAGCGCCTTCGGCGTTGATATTAGCTCCATTTTTTAGCAACTGCCTGACTGCCTCGGTCTGACCTGCAGTAGCAGCGGCAATCAGCACGGTGTTGTTGTTATCATCCCTGGCCTCAATGTTGGCGCCCTTCTTCAACAACAGTTGCAGCACATCGATATTGCCGTTCCTGGCCGCCGCCATCAGCGGCGTCCGCTTGGTGTCGTCCGTTGCATACGGCTGTACTACACTATCGGCGCACCTGGCCTCGATATTGGCGCCTTTTTTCAGAAGCGGTTGAATTGCGTCTAATCGGTCTTCACTTGCCGCGCGGTAGAGTTGCTCGTCAAGGCTGCTCTGGCCCACGGCTGAAAATCCGCAGAAAATGAAAAGGCCAATTAGAAATATGAATAGCAGAGTTTTCTTCATGGCTTCTCCCACAAAATCAGCAATTATACAGGACTTCATAGAGATCATGATTTAGCCTTTCATGATCACTAAATTCTGCACCTTCGGCAGGTCAACCAGTGTAATTGAGACGGCGCACAAGTGCAACTGGCTTAACACGTGCCGCCTGGTTGGATGAAGCCCTTCAGAAAGGCTTCGAACTTCTCCGGCGGCAACGGGGGGCTGAACAGAAATCCCTGGAAGGAGTGACAGCCCAGGCCGGCGAGGTAGCCCCGCTGTTCTTCGGTTTCCACACCTTCGGCGATGACCGATATGCCCATGGCCCGGCCCAGCGAAAGAATGGTTTGCGCAATGGCTCCGCTGGTGGCGTCCACCAGCATGTCGCGCACGAACGACCGGTCGATCTTCAGGCGGTCGAGGGGCAGGCGTTTGAGGTATGCCAAGGAGGAATATCCGGTGCCGAAGTCGTCCAGCGAGAATCTCAATCCATGTGACTTGAGTTCGGTCATCTTGGCGATGATGTCCTCGAGATTTTCCACCAGCATGCTCTCGGTGAGTTCCAGCCTGAGGTTTTCAGGGTTGGCGCCGGTGCGCTTAAGGGTTGCCAGCACCTGCTCAACAAACGACGGCTGGCGGAACTGCAGGGCGCTGATGTTGACGGCGACGGATAGATGGGAAGTTTCTTTCCGGCCCGCCCACAACGCGATCTGCGTGCAGGCGGCTTTCAGCACCCAGTCTCCCAGCGGCAGAATCAGCCTGGACTCCTCGGCCAGGGGAATGAAATCGTTGGGGAGAACAATGCCGCGCCTGGGATGTTCCCAGCGGATAAGAGCCTCGGCGCCGGTAATGCGTCCTCGCTCCACCTGCGGTTGATAGTAAAGCAGGAATTGTTTTGCCTTGATCCCCTGGCGCAAATCCTCTTCCAGTGCGGCGCGGGCGTTGACGGCAGCCTGCAAGGCCGGAGAGAAAAAGCGCATGGTGTTACGGCCCGCCGCCTTGGCTTGATATAGGGCAATTTCAGCCTGTTGCAGGATTTCATCTGTAGTGTCTTGCTGATCCCCAAAGACGGCGATTCCGATGCTGGCCTTGGTAAGACATTCATGCTCCCCAAGCAAGCAAGGCTGATCAATTGCAGCCAGAATTTTTTCGCCCACTGCCTTGGCCATGGTCGCGGCTTCTTCGGGAATTTGACCCCGTTCTTCGAGTAGGACAACATACTCATCACCGCCAAGCCGGCACACAGTGTCGGCTTCGTGGGTACAGGCAACAATGCGCCGTGCGGCTTCCTGAAGCATAAGATCGCCGGTCTGATGGCCTAGGGTGTCGTTCAGGTTTTTAAAGTGGTCCAGATCAATCAGCAGCAGAGCTTGCGTACGGCCGCTTTGTGCACCGGCGTCCAGGGGCTGGCGCAACCTCTCCATCAGGTGCCGGCGGTTTGGCAGTCCGGTCAACGGGTCGTAGAAAGCCAGGCTCCGGATGGTCTTCTCCGCTGTCTTGGCAGCAGAAATATCCCGCATAATGGACAGGGTGCAGGGAACGCCGTCAACCTCCATCAGCGACAACGACATCTCCGCCCAGAAAAGTTCTCCGTTCTTCTTTCTGAACTGGACCTCCAAACCGCGGATTCTTGAGTCCCGGCGCATCATTTCCAACACGGCCTTGCGGTCACGGGGATCAGCCCAGACTCCCAGTTCCAGTGTGGTTCGTCCCAGGATCTCTTCACGCGTATATCCCGAGCCATCGAGAAAAGCCTGATTGCAGTCGATAAATATTCCATTGTCGACCCGGGTGATATTGATGGCGTCGAGGCTGGTCTGGAAGGCGGTGCGGTAGCGTTTCTCGCTTAGTCGCAGGGCCTCCTGGGCCGCCGCCGTCCGCGCTTCGGCTGCTTTGACCTCAGAGATATCTTTCGCGAAGGTAATCCGGCAACGCTCTCCCCCAATCTCAATCAGGGATGCGGACAACCGCATCCAAAACAGTTCCCCGCTCTTTCTCCGAGACTGCACCTCCATCTCCCGGCACTTGCCTTGCCGACTCAACTCCTCGAAATATATCCGTTTGTCGGAATCATTCTCCCAGAGGCCGAGCTGCACCACAGAGCGTCCGATGGCTTCGTCGCGCTCGAACCCGACGGAATCCAGGAACAATTGATTCACGTCGAGGATCACCCCATCACTCAGCCGGGCAATGATGACAGCATCGGGACTGGTCTGGAAGACGGTGCGGTAACGTTCCTCGCTCTGCCGCAGGGCCTCGGCGGCAGCTTTAACTTCGGAGATGTCGCGAGCAATGGCTGCGGCGCCTACCACCACCCCGTCCGCATTCCGTATTGGGGTCAGGGTGAGCGAAACATCGATTCTGCTTCTATCCTTTCGCTGAAGAACTGTATCGAAAGGGCCTATGGCGCGTCCCTCCCGGATGGCGCTGAGGTTCTGCCGTGCTTGTTCCTCTTGGTCGGGAAGAATAAGAATCTCTGTGTTTTTCCCCAGGATTTCCTCGCTCGTGTAGCCAGTCATTCGCTCGGCGCCCGGATTCCAACTGGTGATGGTTCCATCCAGGTTGACGGCGTGAATCAGGTCGCCGGAGGATTCAACGAGCGAAGCCAGCAAAGCCCGGGTCTTTTCCGCTTCATAACGTATGGAAACATCGCGTACGATGGTGCAGATGGCCGTCACTTCGCCGGCGGAACTGCGGATAGGCCAGGTTGTCACGGAGACTTGAATCTTGCTCCCATCCTTGCGCAGGCCTGTGCCTTGCAGATGGCATGCGGGCGCACCATCCAGAAGCTGCCCGGTAATTCGATCCAGAATCTCCCTTCGTTCCGGCGCAACAAACGTGGACATGGGTTTCCCGATTGCTTCACTGGCGCTATAGCCGTAAATGGCTTCCGCGCCGTGATTCCAGGTGAGAATCTCGCCGGACGGCGCGCTGGTGATGATGGCTTCCTCGCAGCTCTCCACCACATCGGCGAGAAAACGGTTCGACTCCTCGGCCGCTTTTTGCTCCGTGATCTCCTTGCCGAAGATTGATATGCCCGTAGTTTCTCCATCAACGACGATGGGATTGAAAGCCAGCTCCATGATGCCGCCATCGGCCCGGGAATACTCGACTCGAAACGGGCCTTGCGCAAGAACATGCGCATAAAACACAGGCCATAGCGCCGCTCGCTCCGGAGGAAGCACCTCGTGGAAACACATCCCCAACTCAAGCCGGACACCATAGTTGTTCAGGATGTTCTGCTGCATTGCTTTATTGAACGTAATCAGCCGGTAGTCGAGGTCCACCGAACAGATCAGGTCTTGCGTGCTTTCAAGCAGGGCGGTGAGATTGGCTTCAGCGAGTTTAAGCATATCGGCCTTCCCTGATCCGCGCAGTCTCCTGCTTCATCGATAGGAAGCGCGCCTTTTGAGGAGGCAAGCATACTCTGAGCGAAGCCTACAAGCCGCTTACTCGGAATCCCTCAAGACGCAGTTTCCCCCTTCAATCCGTATCCCTCATTCATCGGAAAATACCTGCAATATCTTTAAGATGCTTACAAAATATCCGGGGAAAACGCCTTCGGTGCCAAACCGGACCGAACGCAAGCCGGCGCCATTCCCAGGGGAGATGGCGCCGGTTTACTGCAGCGGAAGGGAGGTAAAACTAGGCCTTGGCCAGCGGATGCTCGGCATAATGCAGCAGTACTGCCACGGCGCAACTGGTAAGACGCGTTTCGGCCGAATCGGCCCGGCTGGTGAGGATGGTAGGCACGCGCGCGCCGAGCACAATGCCGGCCAGCTGCGCCCCGCCCAGGTATTCCAGCTGCTTGGCCAACATATTGCCGCTCTCCAGATCAGGAACGACCAGGATGTCGGCTTGCCCGGCGACCGGCGAGACCAGCTTCTTGATGGCAGCGGCCTTGACGCTGACTGCAGTGTCGAAGGCCAGCGGACCGTCGAGAATGCCGCCGGTGATCTGGTTGCGATCGGCCATTTTGCATAGCGCCGCGGCGTCCAGCGTTGACTTGATCTTGGTGCTGACCGTCTCGACGGCCGACAGCAGCGCCACCTTGGGCTCAGGAATGCCCAGGGCATGGGCTAGGTCGATGGCGTTCTGCACGATGTGGATCTTATCCACCAGCTCGGGATTGATGTTGATGGCCGCGTCGGTGATCAGCAGAGTGCGCGCATAGGCCGGCGTGTCCATTACAAAGACGTGCGAAATGCGGCGGCCGGTGCGCAACCCGGTATCGCGGGCCATGACCTCCTTCATCAGCACATCGGTATGCAGGCTGCCCTTCATCATGGCCTGGGCATTGCCGCTGCGGCACATGGCCACACTTAACTCGGCGGCCTTGGCTTCGGTGTCGGCATCAACGATGGGAAAGGGGGAGATATCGAGGCCAATCTTGGCGGCCAGAGCCTTTATTCTGGCCTTGTCGCCGATCAGCGTAGGCTTGATGAGCTTTTCGTTCGCCGCTTCAACTGTACCTCTGAGCGCCACGTCCGACATCGGCCAGCAGACCGCCGTGGTGATCGCCGGCAGATTCTTGCAACGCTCGATAAAGTTGTGAAAGACGTGGTAATCGGCGGGATGCCCGACCAACGGGTTAACGATTACGGATTCATCCAGAGGGGGAAGTTCGCTCACTGGTATTCACTCCCTGCCCGCGCCGCGGATGGCTGACAGGCCTTATAGGTATATTGTCGTCTCACTGCTCACATTTAGCCTGTGCCAAGGGTCACAATTTGGCGCGGCGTATTGCATCGTGAAACATACATCCCGTTTTGTTAAGCCGGTCGATTTTCATTGCACATTTCATTACACACGTTTTACTGAATATGGCAGATTTCAAGGAGATAATGGCAATTCCCAGTTGCGCCCAGATATTTAACCCATTAAGAATCCACATCTACAGGCGGAATAAAGTCTGCTAGAACACAGGTACAGTCTCTTCCCGTTTCACAATGCAAGCGTTGATACGTTAGCCTTGTAGACGAAACCCGATCGTCGAGGCTGCCCTGATGCGCCGTTATCTTGCCGTTTTCACCTTGCTATTTTTGTGCGCCTTAGCCGGCGCGTTTGCCCAAACCGCCCCGGCAGCAGCGCCCTCCTGCGCTGATCTGCGCCTGGTGCCCGCGCCGCGGGAGTGCACCGCTGTTCAGGTGATTCCCATC
The DNA here is from genome assembly GCA_050012015.1 of Occallatibacter sp. Lineage (GTDB taxonomy): Bacteria > Acidobacteriota > Terriglobia > Terriglobales > Acidobacteriaceae > Telmatobacter. The sequence continues at coordinate 331,081 of JBEKHZ010000005.1, forward strand.
GGCGGTATCGGATTCTTCGTTACCTCGGAAAAGAACGCGGAAGATCAGTTTACCGTCGAGGATCTGATCGAGGAGCGTCTGGGTAAGAGAACTGTGCGCAGTGATGCTCCATTTATCAGGCTGGAGCGGGTCCAGAGCGATTCGGCCCAGGCGCTGCTGGCCGCGAACCATCTGAGCTTTGATCCGGCGATGCACGACGAAGGCTACATCATCGTGCCCGACGGGCAGGAAGGGCTGGCGGTAATCGCCGAAACCTCCGCCGGCATCTTTTACGGCGCGCAAACGGTGAAGCAATTGATACGCGGCAGCGGCCAGGACGCGGTGCTGCTGGCGCCCACGCTGCGCGACTGGCCGGCGATGGCTTTTCGCGGGCTTTCCGATGACTGGTCGCGCGGCCCGCTGCCCAATATGGATTTTTTGAAGCGCGAGATTCGTACCCTGGCGGCCTACAAGATCAACATCTTCTCGCCCTACTTTGAGCACACCTTCGCTTACGAATCCTCGCCGGTGGCAGCCTTCCCCGGCGGCGCGATGACCCCGGACGAGGCCCGCGAACTGGTGGCTTATGCCGCCCAGTACCACATCACCGTCATTCCCGAACAGGAGTCCTTTGGCCACCTTCACCATCTGCTCAAGTTCGAGCAGTTCTCCTCGCTGGGCGAGACGCCACACGGTTCCGTGCTAGCCCCCGGCGAAGTTGTCACGTTGCCGCTGATCAGTAGTTGGTTCGGCGAGCTGGCTAAAGTCTTTCCCGCTCCGTACGCGCACATCGGCGCCGATGAAACCTTCGAGCTGGGTCTGGGCAAGACGCGCGAGCAGGTGGAGCAGCGGGGGCTGGATGCTGTCTACATCGATTTTCTCAAGAAGATTCATGCGACTCTGGAGCCCAACCACAAACGGCTGCTCTTCTGGGGCGATATCGCGGTCAAATCGCCGGAGCTGGTGGGCACCTTGCCCAAGGACATGATCGCCGTACCCTGGGATTATCGAGCACGGCCGGACTTCAAGCCGATCATCGAGCCTTTTACCAAAGCTGGGCTGGAGACCTGGGTTGCGCCGGGTGTGAACAACTGGAGCCGACTCTATCCCAACAACAACGAGGCGCTGGCCAACATTCGCGTCTTTGTGCGCGACGGCCAGGCGTTGGGCGCGACGGGCGTGCTGAACACCGTGTGGAACGACGACGGCGAGGGCATCTTCGACGAGAACTGGTTTGGCGTGCTCTTTGGCGCGGCAGCAGGATGGCAGCTGGGCGAAAGCTCCGAAGAAACTTTTTCGTCCTCGTTTGGGCTGGCATTTCACCAGGATCCCACAGGCAAAATCAATCAGGCGCAGCGCGAGTTGATGGCCGCCCATGCCGCGTTCAAAGAGGCTGACCTGCACGATGCCAGAGACGTTTACTTCTGGGTTGATCCCTTCTCGCCTGAGGGTGAGCGCGTGGCGGCCAAGCTGCGGCCCTTCCTGAGCGATTTGCGCATGCACGCCGAGCACGCCATAACACTCATAGCCGAAGCTCGGGCTGCCGCGAAGCAGGAGAATCGCGTTCTCGAAAATCCTGAAGCGCTGGACGCGATGGAGCTGGGCGCGCGCCGTATTGATTTCGTGGGCCTCAAATTTCAGGCGGCTGACGAATCTGTTGCGCTCTACAAGCAGGCGAGAGCCATGGCCGGCGACAAGAGCCGCAGGGATGAGGTCGAGGCAAAGCTGTTCACCATCGGCGCAAACAACGGGCTGCTGGAAGACATGCGTGACGGCTACTCGCTGCTGGGCGGGCTTTACCGCCAAGCCTGGCTGCGCGACAACCGACCCTATTGGCTGGAAAACAACCAGGCACGCTACGACAGCGCCGCGCAAATGTGGATTGGCCGCTGCGACCGATGGGACATAGCAATGGAGCAGTGGTGGAAGACGCACACGCTGCCGCCACCTGCCGAGGTTGGGCTCTCCGAACAGACAGTTAAGTAAGAGTCAGCGAGTCAGCAAGTTAGCAAGTTAGCGAAACGGCTCCAAAGCGATGCTTCGGAGCCGTTTCTGTTAGCGGAGTTAGCGGATCAGCAAGTTGGCAGGTCAGCGAAAAGGCTCTGGAGCGGTGATTTGGAGCTGTTTTGGGGTAAAAAACCGGATTTTTCCGGTGATTTTCAGAGGCCAAATCTCACGATGCGGGAAAATTTGGGGTGAAAAATTTTCCACAGACGTTGATTCTAAAGAGTTTACAAATAATCTGCAAGGTTTTTGGGGAAATTTATACCCCCGGGGGGTATAGGGGGGGTGGGGGTACCCCTCCAGGGATCAGGGATCAGTGGACAGTGAACAGCGGACAGCCCGAGTACGAGGTTATTGTTCATGCTTTGATTGTGCGCCCAGGGAAGGTAATTATCTGCAAACCGGGCGCAAGATTCGCTATTGGTGTGAAAACAGGCTGCTGTCCCGTCCGGCGGCGCGATGGACTAGGCTATCTGCATGGACGACGCGCGCTCTTTCGCAAGCCCGATGCTCTGCTTTAACCCGGCCGAGTGCCAACAACGGCAGATGTACAAACTGCTGACCGGCATGATTGTGCCGCGTCCAGTGGCGCTGGTCTCGACGATGGACAAACAGGGGGTGGCCAACCTGGCGCCCTTCAGCTTTTTCTGCGGCGTCGGCTCGAATCCGCCCTCCGTGCTGTTTTGCCCGTCGCTGCGCGCAGGCGCTACGGCCGGGACGGTCGAACCGAAGGACACGCTGCGCAACGTCGAAGAGACGGGCGAGTTCGTCATCAACGTGGTCAGCGATGCTATCTCCGCAGCCGCTAACGCCTCCTCAGCCGAGGTGTCGCCGGAGGTGGATGAGTTTGTGCTTTCCGGGCTGACGCCAGTCGCAAGCGTGGTGGTCCGCCCGCCGCGCGTTGCCGAGTCGCCCGCGCAGATGGAGTGCAAAGTTCTTCAGGTCATCTACACCGGCCATGGGCCGGGAAGCGGCGTCATCGTGCTGGGCGAGGTGGTTCGTTTTCATCTGCGTGAAGATCTGGTGGAGGACTTCCGCGTCGATCCGGCGGGCCTGGATGCCGTGGGCCGCATGGCCGGCAACACATGGGTTCGCACGCGCGACCGTTTCGATTTGATCCGGCCAACGTGAAAGAACAGGGACTAGGGACTGAGGGAATAGGGAACAGAGATCAGAGGTCAGAGATTAGAGGTCTGAAATCAGGAATCAGACCAGGTTGCACGATGCCCCGTTACAAAAGCAAGAAATATGTTCTAGAATTCCAGTGCATTGATAGGTTTGCAAAATCGGAGGCCACGAATGCGTTCGACCATCATCCATCAATGGGCAAGGAATAGCGACAGATTGCGACAGACGGCGTGGGGCGTTGCGGCGGGAGTTCTGCTCCTGGTTGCAGCGTTGCCGGGTTGCCGCGATTCTATTGCGAGGGGGCAGACGATGAATCTTTCAAGTACCAGTTTCCATGATGGAAGCCGGATACCGGCGAAGTATACGTGCAGCGGAGCGAACATCTCTCCGCAGCTTGCCTGGAGCGCGCCCCCGGCGGCAACGGTGAGCCTTGCGCTGATCGTCACCGACCCGGACGCGCCCCGCGGAACCTGGGTTCACTGGGTGCTATACAACCTGCCCGCCGGGACGCGCGCGCTTCCCGAGGGGCTGCCAGCGCTGGGTCAGCTTCCTGACGGCGCACTCCAGGGCCGCAACGATTTCGGCGAGATCGGCTATGGAGGCCCCTGTCCTCCTCCAGGTTCGCCGCACCACTACATCTTCACGCTCTATGCGCTGGATGCTAAGTTGAATCTGCCGGTGGGCGCGACGCGGGCGCAGGTGGAAGCCGCTATGCAGGGACATATTCTGGCGAGCGGCAGGCTGGTTGGCTTGTTTCAGCGGTAGGGCGAGTCAAAACTATTCGAAGGGGATTTCAACTTCTGAAAAGCTTCCGGGCCTGGCTACATTGATCGCGTCAATCACAAGCTGAACGTGAGGCCGAAGCTGAGGCCACTGCTGCCTGCTCAGAATCACAACTGCAATTTTGCGCCCCGCAAGATTCTGCTGATACTGCATATTCCTGTCGGTCGTCAGCAGCAGATCGAAGCCCGCCGCTTCGGCTGCGCTCAGCAGATCGCCGTTCCTGAGCCTGTCCCAGCCTTGTTCCGCGGCTGTATGCACGGTATGACCCGCAAGATACGGGCGAAGCGGCACGGGCGTTGCCTGATCGAAGAGGATGCGCATTTAGGCCGCGTATGCGGGCTCCTTATCGAGACTACGCGCAGCAAACTCGATCACTGCCTTCACCTGTTCGCGATCAAGCCCGTCAAACCATTCCATGAGGTCGTCGATACTGGCTCCGGCTGCGATATTCTCGAAGATCGCGGAAACGGGCATACGTGTTCCCTTGAGCACCCAGGCGCCGCTCACTTTGCCGGGGACGCTTTCGACGACGGGGCATTGGGACCAATCGAGATTAGCCATAGAACTCCTTCCTCTTATAGGGTACGCCCAAAACCGCTTATTACGGAACTTGCGGCTCCTCGAAAGCTGGCCGCCGCCTCACGCCGCCGTCATCTCCTGTCCCTTGGCTTCGCGGCCTGCGAGCGCCAGGCCAGCCAGCGTCAGCGCTACAATAATCACGGTTCCGGCCAGCACCGCCGGGTAGTTGCCGGTGCGCTCGGCGATGCGCGCCTGCGCCGGGGTGTTCCATGAGGTAATGAATCCGCCCAGTTGATAAGCCAGCCCCGGAGCCGTGGCTCTCACCGGGGCCGGTGACAACTCGGTGAGATAGGCCGGCACCACGCCCCACGCTCCCTGCACCATGAACTGCATGAGCACCGCGCCGATGCCCAGCGTGAGGGCCGAGTGGCCGTAGGCGTAAAGGGGAATCACCGGTATCGACAAGAGCGCCGCAACCACGATGGCCCGCTTGCGGCCCCACTTCTCTGAGAATGCTCCGAAGGCAATGCCGCCCGCGATGGAACCAATGCCGTACAACACGCCGATCAACCCGACAACCTGCGGCGTGAGCCGGGCATAGGTTCCCAAGAAGGTGGGATAGACGTCCTGAGTGCCGTGCGAAAAGCTCATGAAGGCGGTCATCAGCAGGACCAGGAAGAGAAAGGTAGGCAGAAAGGCCAGCACGCGGGCCAGTTCTCCGGCCCTGGCGCTGCGGGCGTCTGCTGCAGAGTGCGTCAGTCGCTGCTTCTTCCGTTCCAGCCACACCGGCGACTCCGCCACACGCGCCTGCACATAGAAGACCAGCAGTGCCGGCAGCGCGCTCAGAATGAACAACCCACGCCAGCCAATCCCTGGGACGTGCAGCGCGAACAGGCTAAAGCCGTTGAAGAAGAGTCCGAAGGCGCCGGCGGCCAGGATGGAGCCCAGCGCGTAACCCTCCTGCAATATTCCGGAGAAGACGCCGCGGCCCTCGGTAGGCAGCGACTCAAAGGTAAGCGCCGCGCCCACGCCCCACTCGCCGCCCATGGCCAGGCCAAAGAGTGCGCGCAACCCGAGCAGCACGGCGAGCGAGGGAGCAAAGCCGCAGGCCAGCTCGATTACAGAAAAACTCAAAATATTCACCATCAGCACCGGGCGGCGGCCGTAGCGGTCGGCCAGCATGCCGAAGAGCACCGCGCCCACCGGCCGGAAGGCCTGCGTCAGAAAGACCGCGCCCATTACCTCAGAGGGCAGAGTGTGGAAGTCTGTTGCAATGGCTTTGACGCAGAAGACCAGTAGAAAAAAGTCGAGCGAATCCATGGTCCAGCCCAGGAAAGCTGCAACGAAGGTGTGGCGCTGGGACGGGGTGAGTCGCCGGAAGTCATTCAGAACAGACATCTAGGCGAGAATAGCAGGGACCAGGGAGCCGGGAACAGAGAATCGGGACTGGAACTTCCTTTCCAAGACTGGTCTTTTGGAGCCAGACAATAATTGTTGCAACAAATCACAATCGATCAGCATCGAAATTTTACGAGGAGATTTCGCGCGGTAGACACTCCCCGTTTTTTTGCGCATTCGATAAGAGGCTTCCCTCTTCCCCCACAGCGGCCCAACGGCCCGACACCGAAAGGAAAATTACGATGAAGCGTTTGGCATTATTGTCTGGCATTCTGGCGCTGGCGGCTCCCCTGGCCATGGCGCAAACCTCGGCCTGGGCCACCGATCCCGCCCACAGTGAAGTCGATTTCAGCATTCGCCACGGCGGCGTCTCCAACGTGCATGGCCGCATTGGCGGGGTAACAGGCACCCTGGTTTACAACGAGGCTGACGTCACCAAGTCCACCGTGACGGTCACCATCGACGTCAGCACCGTGGACACCGGCGAGCCGAGGCGCGACGCGCACCTGAAAACGGATACGTTTTTTGATGTGGCCAAATTCCCCACGGCAACCTTCACCAGCTCCAGCGTAGTGAAGAACGGCAACAGGCTGACGGTAAACGGCAACCTGACCCTGCACGGCGTCACCCTGCCCGTGGTGCTCGATGTGGAAGGCCCCAGCATTCCGGTCGAGGGCGCGATGGACCATAAGACGCACTCCGGCTTCTCCGCCACCACCACCATCAGCCGGACCGCCTTCGGGATTGGAACCAGCTTCCCGGCGCTCGTGGTAGGCGACGAGGTCAAGCTGACCATCGAGATTGAGATCATCAAGCAGTAAACGCTACCCGGTAGCCGCGCGTCGAATGATTTGGGTCGTAGAAACCGGCGATCCGGGGAACTCGACGCGAATTCCATCTTTTACCTCCGCCTCCGGAGGATGAGGTGAAATGCGATGGTGATGGCTGCGATAATGGCTGCGATGCGTATGAAGACAAGGATCGCGCCGTTGGCAGGTGGCTTAGAGCGAAACCAGAGTAAACGTGCCCTTGCTGAGAGTGTTCGAGGTGGCTTTTTCTTAAGGAAAAAGCCACTTGGCGGAATTGCTTTCGGGTACAGCTACTCTGGTTTCGCTGTAGCCTGCATTCTGATCATGGCCGCTCCACTCGCCGCCCAGCGGCTGGAGCGGCCCACGCTGGCCGTCTCCGGCTACGTCATCGACGCAGAGATCGACACTGCCACTCACCATCTGGCGGCCAAAGTGACGGTCAGCTTTACCGCTCCGGAAAACTCCGAGGCTGTCAGCTTTGGCTTTCACCCGGCGCTCAAAGTGACCAAAATCTCAGACGAGGCCGGCACCGTGCTCACCGGCCAGCGCTTAGCAGACGGCGGCATCCGCATCGCCCCAGCCACACCCTTTGTCCGCGGGCAAGCCGTGCACTGGACCTTCGAGTACGAGGGCGCCATCACCGGCAACGACGACGGTCCGGTGGAGGGCCTTAAACTGGCCGCCATACAGGAACCCATCACCTACCTGTTCTATTCGGCGCGCTGGTTTCCCATGACCGGCTACCTGACCAACCGCTTCACCGCGGAGATGCACATTCGCGCGCCCCAGGGGATGCGGGTCTTCGCCAGCGGCAGCCAGGGAGGCTCGAAACCGGTCACGCTGGCCAGCAGCAAGCCCGGCGATCAGTACGACTTCAAATGGGACAAGCCCGGCTTTCCGGGCACAGTGATTGCAGGGCGCTATGTGGAGCCGGTTTCGGTAGGCAACGTGAAGGTCTATCTGACGATTAGCCACCAGCAGTCGGGCAACGAGCTTGCACAGACGGCGGCTAAAGAGTACGACTTTTTCACCGACAACTTTGGCGTGGCAGAAAGCAGCCGCCTGAATGTTGTCGAGTTGCCGGACGACACGCTGCCCTCCGTCTGGGCACCGGAGCTGGCGGCGATTCCCGGCTCGCGGGTGGGCGATAAGAGCGGCATACGCCTGCTGGCCAACACCATAGCCCATCAGTGGTGGGGCTCCGAGGTCAGCCCGCGCACCCTGAACGACGCCTGGATCACCAACGGCATGGCCCGCTACGGCGAGCTGATGTATGTCGAAAACCAGAGCGGCCAGAACGCCCTGAAGACGGCGCTGCAGGAGGTGGCCGCGGGTGCCCTGGCCTACGACACTATTCCCCTGTCGGGCGCCAGCCGCCTCAGCCCCTTTACGCCCGAGTTTCAGTCCATGACCCTGGAAAAGGGCGCCATGATCTTCCACATGCTGCGCTGGGAGATCGGCGACAAGGCCTTCCTGGCCACGCTCAAGGGCGTGCTCAGCCAGTTCACTGACAGCTCGATGCGCGCGGCTGACCTGCAGAAGGTGGCTGAAGCGCAGAGCCAGCAGGAGTTGACTGCCTTCTTTGCGCAGTGGATCGACGGCACCGGCGCGCCGCAATTCAATAACAAGTACGCCGTCTACCGGCTGGGCAATAACAAGGGCTTTCGCACCATCGGCGAGATTGAGCAGGATCTTGACCTCTTCCGCATGCCGGTGGAATTGCGCGTTGAAACCGACGGCAGAACCGAAACGAAAAAGATCGATGTGGTTGGCACAACTACGCAATTTGTCGTGGATACCTTCGGCCGTCCCCGCCGCATCAGCATCGACCCTCAGGGCTGGGTGCTCAAAGTCACCCCCGACCTGCAGGTGCGCGTCAGCATTTTCAGGGGGCAGCAACTGGTGGCGCAGGGCGACCTGACAGGCGCGCTGGCCGAGTACCAGAAGGCCCTGGAGGCCAATTCGCAGAGTTCGCTGGCCAACTACCGCATCGGCGAGGTGCTCTACGCGCAACACAACTATCAGGCCAGCGTCAACGCCTACCGGGATGCATTGCGCGGCGACGGCGAGCCGCGCTGGACCGAGGTCTGGAGTCACATTGCGCTGGGCAAGATCTTCGACATCACCGGACAGCGCGATCGCGCGGTAAACGAGTACCGGCTCGCTGTGCAGACCAACGACAACACCCAGGGCGCGCTTAACGAGGCCCGGCAATGGCTTCAGAAGCCCTACAAGCGGCCGGAAAGCGAGTAGGGGCCGGTTGATGGTTCGCGCAGTTTTCGCGCGATGATTTCGCATTTCTCCTGGGATGCAAAACGGCCAGCCCGAGGGCTGGCCGTTGCCGTGGAAGAATAAAAATCCGCTACTTGCCTACAACCTTCTGGGCTACCATTTCCTCATCCCCGTCGGTGTGAATAATCTTGTTGTGCAGGCAATAGAGGGCCAGCTCCAACCGGTCGCTGACGCCCAGCTTGTCGTAGATCTTGCGCAAATAATTCTTGATCACTTGCTCGGTGGTCCCCAACTCGTAGGCAATCTCCTTGTTGCGCTTGCCCTGTGTGATGCAGGTGATGATGGCCATCTCCTTGGGCGAGAGCTTGGGCTGCACGCGCGGGTTGACCAGGGCGGCGGCCTGGGCGCGATAAGCCTCGATGACCCAGCTGACCGACTGGTTGTCGATCCAGGTCTCGCCGGCCGCGATGCGCCGCACGCACCGGACCAGCAGGTCGGGCGAGATGGAACGGCTGACGATGCCGCGCACCCCGCGCCGGTACAGCTCCACGGTCTGGTTTTCGTCTGAAGCCACCGCCTGCACAATCAGCTTCACATCCGGGGCTGTGCGCAGCAGGTCAGGAATGAAGCTGGCATTGCCGGTCAGCAGGCTGCCTTCCAGGAGAACCACATCGGTGGGATAGCGCTCAATGGCTGCCCGAAGATTTTCAAGGGAATCGGCCTGGGCTACGACGCGGAGATCATCTTCCAGAGCGAATACTTTGCGAATGCCAACGCGGTAGATCGCCTGGGAATCCGCCAGAATCACCCGGATGGTCCCCGGCTGAATCGGTGCTTCGCGGGTTTCGCCTTCAGGTGTATCGTCCAGTAAATCCATATAGGTGCTTGCCAAGAAATGTGCTTGTTGCCAGGCCCTCTCCAGCTGTCATTGTTCGGCGAACTTGTACTCGTCAATCGTGGCGGCAGCCAGGTAGTTACTTTGGTTCTTGGAGCAGCGTACCACACGTCCCTGACAATGAACCAGAACATCGTGAGGGGTGCCTAATACTTCACCGGGCATGCGCAGCGAAAAACGGATCTCCAGCCCCGCCTGAACCGGGCTATCCAACTCAAAAACCACGCCGCTGGCGGATACATTCCGGGTCACAGCGGCAATCTCTCCTTTGCCAGACGACAACATCACGGGCAGCGTCAGAGGAAAACGCACCGCGCAACGCACTTCCTGCCGCTGGAGAGTCTGCTGGGAATCAGCAGACGAGAGTGTTGATGCGGGCTTTGAAGAATCCATAGACGCCATCCCAAACCCAATAATTAGGGTGTATTTACTCTACCGGAGATTTCTCTAAACTCACACGGCACCAAAGTTACCAAAGAGGTAATCGTATGTAACTCTTACCTTGGTTAGTGTGGTAATGATGTAAAAACGCCCCAAGTCTCAAGGCGAGGCCCTTCGACATCACTCATGGCAGGCTCTCCACCCCATGGATGATGACATATTCCTTCTCCCCAGCGAGCGATCTTTGCTCGCCGGGGAGGCTGTTCCCTGCTTTGCTACTTCTCCGCCTTCACATCCCAGTCAAAGCTGATCTGCGAGATCATCTCATTCAGCTTGTCCACCGCGGCTTTCTTCTGCTGCTCCAGGTCGGTGGTCTGCTTGTGCGCGGCCTGCAACTGGTCTTCGGCGCGGTTCAACTCGTCTACAAATCGTTTGGCCGCGTCGTTGCCCTTGAGCGCGGTCAGGTTCTCGCGGTCGCGCGCTTCGTCGGCCGAGGCGGCATTTTCGGTCTTCTTGGATTCGCTGATGCGGCGATCCAGGTCGGCCAGCGCCGTCTGCGCGTCGATTACCGGCTTCAGCTTGTCCAGCGCATCGGGAGCGCGCTTGACCAGATCCAGCAGATAAACCGACTGGTTGTAGTTCGGATTCAGCCTGACCTCGGTGTTCACCGGGCCGCGCTCGCGCACCTCCAGATTGGCGGTCGAGTGGGCGGGGACCGGCAGGCGGAAGCGATAGAGGTTGGGCGTGCTCTCGGCGGCCTTCAAGTCGCCGTCCAGCTCCCAGCCGTTGGCGTGGCGTGGATGCTCAATTAGCACGTCGCGCGTACCATCCGAAGAGTTAATCGCTGAATAGGTCTTGGAGTCCACATCCATATAGGTCTCGATGATCACGCCCTTGCTGATCTGCACGTGGTGGAGCGTGCGCAGGCCGCTGCTGTCCGTGACCTTCACGCGCACCGCCTGATCGGCGGCATAGGAGAGCAGCCGCTTTTCGCCGGGATGAATGGGATCGAGCAGGCCCTCTCCGGCAAACTCGCCGCTCTCAAAAATCGAAAAGCTGCCGGAGTCGAGCGTGAGGCTGGACTTGTTTTCCAGCCAGACGGCGCGCAGCGGCGCGGGCTCCTTCTCGCTCCACAGGGTGACGTGCTCGGCGGGCAGCACCTGTTGCAGGATGGGCACCATAGCCGACTCGTTTTTATGAATTGTGACCGGCTGGGTCAGCGCGTACTCGAAGAAGTCGTCGAAGGCGTTGGTGGTCACATCGCCTTCTTTGTAGGCGTCGCTGGCGCGGACGACGTTGCCGCTCCTTACACCCCTCCCTAATGGGGCCAAGTCCGCGAAGTTTCGGTTTTCGCTTGCGATACTCGAGATTTCTTCACTGGTTATGAGTGTTGAAACCACATTTGAATCTGCTTGCGGCGTCAAAGCATCTGCCACGACATTAACGGTCTCGGTCTCCGTACCGATACTGAGTCTGGCATCTTGTCTTGCCGTAGAGACTGCTCCAACACGAACACCACTTATTACAAATGATTTAAAACCTTTTGCCAAAACGCGCAGACTGTAGAGGCCGGGCGGTAGCGAGGCGAAATCGTATATCCCCGTGGGACCAGTTCGCGTGTTCGAAGCGACACCAGTCGCCATTGAAGTTGCAATCACGCTTGCATTTGGGATTACTGCACCGGAGGCATCGGTTACAATGCCGGCGATTTCGCCAGGACCTGAAGCCTCCGCGGCCTCATGCGTCTGCGGCGTCAACTGCGCCTCGGTGGCGATGGGAATCTCCACACGCCGCGTATAAATCGGCTGCGAGAGCGGCTGGATAAAGCTCTGTGGCGCTCCGGCCACCAGCGAAAGCTGCACGTTGTCCCAGTCCGCGCCCACGGTGTTATCCACTACTGCCCAGCCCTGCATGGTCGCTGTGCCATTTGGCGTGCGCGGGAAGACGATGCGATAGGTCGACTTCCAGATCGGAACCTCGCTGATGTAGCTCACGCGCAACTGGCGCTGCCCTACCCCGAGCGCATCGAGCGTCAGGTGGCGCAGCCCGTTTGCGTGCGTAGTCGAGAGGAGCTCCAGGTAGCGGTCAAGCTGCCCTTGCAGATTCGCGTCCAGCGGGCGAACGCTCAGCGCCGGGGTCAGCTCGATGACCCGCGCCGCGCCCGACGTTGCAATCAGCGTGAGATAGAACTTGTCGATGGTGGTGTCGGTGTCGCCTCCGCTCACCTTCTCAGTGCGCGTCTCAATGGAGAGCAGACGCCCGGTGATTGTGCCTCCGGGTCCGCCTGTCACCTCGACCCGCTGGCCTCTGAGCGCCTGAAAAAGCGCCGTTGAGGTGGGGTCGTCGGTCATGCCCAGGGAGAGCGTTTTAAGCTGCTCGGCCAGAGGCGTTGTCGAGTTATAGTTGACCCCGGCAATCCGCCCTCCGCCCTCGTCGAGGACGGTGAGCGACTGCAGGACGTCGTTCAACTGCGGCGAGGTGAAATCGATGGTCACGCGCTGGTTGCCGGTGACCGAGCCGGCGTGTTCAAAGTAGCCCACGCCGTTCTTGTAGAGCACCACCTTGTGAACGGGCAGGTCTTTCACCACCTGTGGTGGGGCCAACTGTGCCTTGGGCGGCGCCACCTGCGGTGGGGCCAACTGCGCCTTCGGCGCGGAAGACTTTGCTTTGGCTTGAGAACCGGCCGGCGATTGCGCGGCAAGGGTTATAGCGAAAGCGAGCAAACAGAAGACGGCGAAAATACGGCGCATAGGATCCTCCTCGGACCAGCCAACAAAATGCTACTCCTTTTAGAGCGGTTCTCCAATTTATGTGCCCTTGTAAACGCTTTGAAAGGTGGCTTTTACTTAAGGAAAAAGCCACTTGGCGGTTGTGGTTTCGGGGTAGTGCTATTGGAGAACCGCTGTAGACCCCGGCGGATGCAAAATGGTTCCCCAGAAACGAAAAAACCGCCGCTGTCCACTCCCTTTGAACGGAGCAGGGGCGAATTCTTGCGCGATCCGCATCGAAATATTTCAATCGACGAAAGCCTGTGTAAACCGGCTTAATGGGGCCGAGCCCCGTCGAAGACGGATAATAGGGGGTTGGGAACTACGGCCATCCGGATGGCCAGCAAGGGGAGACGGACTCATGGACAAAACTCAAATCAAGGTTGTCGCTCTGAACGGCAGCGCCCGCAAGGGCGGAAACACGGCCATCCTGCTGCGCTGCGTTCTCAAGGAACTGGAAAACGAAGGGATTCAAACCGAGCTCATTGAATTAAGCGGGGCCACGATTCACGGCTGCCTGGCCTGCCGGGAATGCTCGAAAAAGAAGGACGGCAGGTGCGCGCAAAAGGGAGACATGGGCAATGCCCTGATCGACAAGATGGCGGAGGCCGACGGCATCCTGCTCGGATCGCCGACTTATGTGGCTGACATCTCACCTGAAATCAAAGCCCTGATGGACCGCGCCTGCCTGGTTTCCAAGGCCAACGGCAGCCTTTTTCGCCGCAAGGTGGGCGCGGCCGTGGTGGCCGTACGCCGCGCCGGAGCAATTCACGCCTTCGATGCTCTGAACCATTTCTTCCTGATCAGCGAAATGATCATTCCCGGCTCGTCCTATTGGAATATCGGCATCGGCCTCCAACCGGGCGACGTGGAGCGCGACGAGGAGGGAATGCAAACTATGAAAACCCTGGGCCGGAACATGGCCTGGCTGCTGAAAAAGATTCATAGCTGACCGGCTGCCCGGCACACGAGATTTTGTTACTCCTTGCCAAATGGGACTATGCTGTAGGCGGGAGCTGCCTCTACCACCCCAACGACGAAGACCTGTCGTTGGGGACCCCGGTAGCCACCCCAACGACGAAGACCTGTCGTTGGGGACCCCGGTCAGCGGCCGCGCCCTCCCTTGAAAAAAGGAGTATCCATGGAACCGACCAAAACCGATCCTGCAATCGCAGACGATGTGTTGCATCTGGGCGGCAGCAAGCTGACCCCCGAGGAGATTGCCAAGGCCATGGCCCACCACAACAAACGGCACCATGGCGACCAGCCGCAGCAGGCCGCGGCCAAGGCGGGAGGCAAGAAGGGCAAGCAAGGCAAATAACGCACGCAAAATCCAGGGTCTTTACGCCCACGAATCGAGGGCCTGGGGAACCAGGATGCAGCCTGCGCGGCTCTCGGGATATGGCCGCTGGCCGCAGTTTCCCTGCTGAGAGCAGGCTCATTTGCCTCAAACGCCCTCTATCAGCGATACTTAGGTATTGTGTCTTGAGTGGCCGGGCGCATCTGTACGGCACTCCATTTGGCCGGCTCTCCATTTGGCTTGGCGCGTCCGCGCCGGCTGGGAAGACCCCTGTAGACATCAACTGAGCATTGCAAGTCGAAAGGAACCGTATCACCGTGGTAATGATTCGTTTAGCGCGTATTGGCGCACCCAAGCAGCCCTACTATCGCATTGTGGTCATCGAGAAGGACCGCGCCCGCAATGGCCGATGCATTGAGGTCGTCGGCACTTACAACCCCCGCACGGAGCCGGCTACGGTCAATCTGAAGCACGAGCGCATCGCTTACTGGCGCGGCGTGGGCGCGCAGTTGTCGCCCAGGGTCGAAAAGCTGGTCGCCAAGAACCCGGCGCCGGCTGCCGAAACAGCCGCAGCCTGATTTTTGCCTCCTGACGGCGCGCGCGGACTCCTCCGAGCCTGCGCGCATTTTATTTGCTGACGGCGAGGGGTGTGGGCTGTTAATATGCGCCCACCGATCCATGTGGTTCATTTCCGGTCGCCAAATTCTGGCGTCTAATTCCGAACGCACTGGTCAGGGGCAAGAGCATGACCCAAAAAGGTATGGTCGAAGTGGAAGAACTGGTACGAGAGATTGCCCGGGCCCTGGTAGATGAACCGTCAGCCGTTGAGGTGGAGAGTGTAGGCCGTGATGAAAGCACGGTCCTCAAGCTCCGCGTGGCGCCGCAGGACGTGGGCAAGGTTATCGGCAAACAGGGGCGTACCGCCCGCTCGGTACGCACTATCCTGGGCGCCGTCAGCATGAAAGTGCATCACCGCTACACGCTCGACATTCTGGAAGAAGACGAGCCCTGAGAGGTCACCACCCGATGCATCCGGCCCCCTTCTGGAGGCAGCGATGACCACACCCGAAGACTGGGTATGGCTGGCGCGAATTCGCCACACGCAGGGGCGAAAGGGCGAGGTCTTCGCCGACATTCTCACCGATTTCCCTGAAAAATTCGCCCACCGAAAGCGGCTCTGGCTTATGCCGGATTCAGCCGCAAAATTAGCTCGCCAAAAGGCTGCGGTTCCGGCTCTGCGCGAAGTCGAGCTCATCAACCACTGGCTGCACAAGGGCGGCATCGTGCTGCACTTTGACGGTGTGGACTCGATCTCGGCGGCAGAGTCCCTCAAGGGGCTGATCGTGGCCGTCCCGCGCTCCGAACGGGTATCTCTGGCCGAGGACGAGGTCTACACCGGCGACCTGATCGGCTGCACGCTGAGCGATGTTTCCGGGGCAAAGCCGGTCACGGTGGGAGAAATCGAGAGTGTGGACCGGACGGCCGGCCCGGTAGCGATGCTCGCGGTGCGCGGCGCGGCAGGAGAGGTTCTCATCCCTCTTGCCAAGAGCTATTTGCGCAGTATCGACCTAGCCGCAAGGCGAGTGGAGATGGCGCTGCCCGAAGGACTGATCGACTTGAATCTTCCAGGAGAATCTTCCCGCGAATAAGCCAGGCCGCAGACCATTTTCAATCGCGCAAAATTCCAGCCTATTCAGTAATCGTTGAACCGTAATTCGTGGGCTGCGGCGCTGTTCCACGAATCTGCTCGATGAACAGCGGCACCTCTTTCTCGATCAGTTCCGCTCGGTCAATATGAATGTAGTGGGTGCTGCCTTTGGCGATGATTCTGCGGCTGCGCGTGGAGAGTTTCTTGAGATCTTCCTGCATTTGATTCCAAGGGTCTTGGGAATCCTCCGGCGTACTCGCCGCCAGTCCGTTCGTATCCCGCGAGAAGATGAGAATCGGAAGTGAGCCGTACGGGCCTGAATGTGCGGTCTCGTGGCCGGATCGATTGACGCTGTCCATCTCGTCAAATATCGGGCTGACATGTGCCTGACAAACATCCTCCATCTGCAATTTCCCTGCGTGGGCATCAAAGCCGTTGATGGGTTTCGAACACTGCCCCATGAGGCGCGGAATACCTGTACTGAATGCGGATTTTATCAGCAGCTCCAACGCCCAAAGTGGTGGCACCTTGCTGGCAGCGGCCTTCATCACGGGGTTCTCGTCCTGCAAGGGGGTGGAACCATCCACAAAGACCAATCCCACAAGATTCTCCGGGTAGCGGGTGGCGTAATCACGAATATAGATTCCAGCGATGGAATGTCCCATCAGCACGATGGGGCCGGTGACTTTGGCCTGAAGCAGAAGTCCGTGCAACTCGGCGGCGATATGGTCGGCATCGCGCGGAGCTGGCAGCGCGTCGCTCCAGCCGAAACCGGCGCGGTCATAAGAGCAGACGCGAGTGGTCTTGGAAAGTATCGGCTGAACCCCTCCCCAAATGAGCGCATCGTTTCCCAGGCCCGATTCCAGAACGATGGTGGGCGAGCCGCTACCCGTGCAAATGATGTGCATCCTGTGGCCATTGACGGAGTAGAAATCGCCGGGAGGCTGATTCGCCGCCCAGAAATGGTAAATAGCGATCGCGTTGTAAGCGCTGCTTCCTGCCACGAATGCGGCTAATAGAACCACGACTGACAGAACAATGCGCTCGGCAACTTTGCGCCACATGCGATAGCTCTTTTTCGAGAGCGAAAGAATGCGCCGCATGCTCAACCACACAATCAGAATTCCAATCACAAAAATGATCGCCGGCATCACAACATAATCGAAATCCATAGATTCACCGAACTTTCCAACGCAAGAAAATTTTCTGCCTTGCAGTATAGCAATTGCGAGTTATACTCTTCGATTACCTTGATTCAGCTTCTCCGCGGCAGATCGCCTCCAGCATCTTGCAATCTTCCTTGCTTAGCGCCGCCCCCGCCAGCAGGTACGGCCGGTTGTAAGTCATATGCAATCGCGCAAAATTCCAGCCTATTCAGTAATCGTTGAACCGTAATTCGTGGGCTGCGGCGCTGTGCCGCGAATCTGCTCGATAAAAAGCGGCACCTCTTTCTCGATCAGCTCCGCACGGTCGATATGAATGTAGTGGGTGCTGCCTTTGGCGATGATTCTGCGGCTGCGCGTGGAGAGTTTCTTGAGGTCTTCCTGCATTCCGTAAAAGACGTTCGCTGCATCTGCCGATACACCGGCGGGTATCTTGGCGGGATCCTCCGAGATGATCAGAATCGGAAGCGCGCCGTAGGGTCCGGTATGCACGGTTTCTTGGCCGGATCGATTGATGTTGTCCATATAGTCAAACATCCGGCTGATATGTGTATGACAGATATCCTCCGCCTGCAATTTGGCTGCGTGGGCGTCGAAGCCTTTGATGGATTGCGAACACATCCCCATGAGTCGCGGAATTCCCGTACTCATGGCGGATTTTGCCAGCAGCTCAAACGCCCATCGTGGTGGTACTTTGCCGGAACCGGCCTTCATCACGGGGTTCTCGTCCTGCAAAGGCGTCGTGACATCCTCAAAGACGATCCCAACAATATCCGCCGGATAGCGGGTGGCGTAATCACGCATATAGATTCCAGCGATGGAATGTCCCATCAGCACGGTGGGGCCGGCGACTTTGGCCTGAAGCAGAAGTTCGTGCAACTCGGCGGCGATATGGTCGGCGTCGCGCGGAGCTGGCAGCGCGTCACTCCAGCCGAAACCGGCGCGGTCATACGAGCAGACGCGCGTGGTGCTGGAGAGCACAGGCTGGACCCCTCCCCAGGTCAACGCGTCGTTTCCCAAACCCGCTTCCAGTACGATGGTGGGCGAGCCGCTACCTGTGCAAATGATGTGCATCCTGTGGCCATTGACGGAGTAGAAAGCGCCGGGAGGCTGATTCGTAGCCCAGAAACGGTAAATAGCGATCGCGTTGTAGGCGCTGCTGCCAGCCAAGGCAACCACGAGTATTACCACGACTGATAAAACAATGCGCTCGACAACCTTCCGCCACGTGCGGTAACTCTTGGTGGAGAGTGAACGAAAGCGGCGGACGCTCAACCAAATCAACAGAACGCCCACCACAAAAATGATGGCCGGCAAAACAACATAATCGAAATCCATACATCACCTCGGTATTTCCAAAAACAGCAACATTCTGGATCGGAGGAAATTTTAGTGCAGATTGTATCTGATTCGCTATTCTCTTCGCGATTCGTCGGCGATTCCCCACCGAATCGATTCAAGAATCTTGCGGTCCTCGTTGCTGAGCGCCGCTCCCGGCAGCAGATCGGGCCGGTTGGCCAGGGTCTTGCGCAACTGCTGTTCGCGGCGCCAGCGGCGAATCTCCGCATGGTCGCCGTTGAGCAGGGTCTCGGGAACACGCAGGCCGCCAAATTCCGCCGGGCGGGTGTAGTGCGGATAGTCCAGCAGGCCGCCCGAGCCGTGCTGCGAGCGCGGGACGCCATCTTCGGCAGAGGCAATCTCGGCGTCGGCCACGCCAAAGCTTTCAAAGTCGCCCGAAGCCTCGTTGCCCAGCACGCCGGGCAGCAGGCGCATGGTCGCATCCACCACCACGGCGGCGGCCAGCTCGCCCCCGCTCAGCACATAATCCCCAATTGACAACTCCATGTCGCAATAGAGCTGGTTGATGCGCTCGTCCACGCCCTCGTAGCGCCCGCAAATCAGCACCACGCGCTCCGTAGCGGCCAGCTCCCGCGCCAGCTCCTGGGTAAAGGGACGCCCCTGCGCCGAGAGCAGAACCACTTGCGGTGGGCCCGCTTGCGCGGCATTCGACGCACGGCGTTCCGCCTTTGGCGCAATCCCCAGCGAGGCCAGCGCTCGGGCGAGCGGCTCTGGCTTCAGCACCATCCCCTCGCCGCCGCCAAAGGGACGGTCGTCGACGGTGCGGTGACGGTCGTGGGTAAAGTCGCGCAGATCGTGCACTCCCACCGTCACCAGCCCCTCGGCCAGCGCCCGGCGCAGAATGCCGCTCTCGAAGATGCCGGTAAAGAAACCGGGGAAGATGGTGAGTATCTCGAAGCGCATACTTTTTTGATGATACGGCGGCGACAGCGTCCCAGCAGCCGCGCCGGTCCAGAGTCCGCGCGATTCCCCTCAGAAGCCGTAGTGCTTGAAGGGAATATCCACGTTGAAGTAGAAGGTCTGCTCGGTTCCGTCTTCGGCGTTCTTCACTTTCATCACGTCGTAGGAGTGGCCGTTCTGATTCACCAGGCTCTGCTGCGAGGGCCGGAAGCCAAGGGCGCGCAGCATCACATATTCCTCGTGGACGTTGATCACCACCCAGGCTGTCTCCAGCGACTTGCCATCGCCTGAGTTGCGGATCGAGTTGATCAGCCCGCGAAAGACGGTTCTGTGAAACTCCGCTTTGTCCATCGCGCCCATCTCGCGATTCGCCACCAGGGCCACGTAGTGCGCATCGATATTCACGTAATTGCTCTCGAGCACCGCTTCGGCATCTTTGAGAGCCGAGGGATAGTCCTTCTTGTTCAGTTCCTCGGTCATGGCATCCTCGGATTTGGAGGTATCCTTGGCCGCCTTGTACTCGGGCGAGTCCATGTAGCTGAGGCGCAGGCGTGTGTAATCGATGTCGGTTTTGCCCGCCTTCAGCGATGCGAGCAGCGTGGCGTATTCGGAGGGTTGATCCTGAGCGGCAGTGGCAGGGGGCAGAGCAGCCACGGCAAGCAAGCCAAGAACTACGAGTATGTTACGCATAATGCGGGAATTCTACTCTGCGCACAGGCCGGTGTCTATCGATTCGTGCTTCGGACTTTCTTCTAGCCGAGCGGCCAGCCCTCCGCAAATTCCGTCGTGCGCGGCCCGCCAAAATGTGTTCTACTTTTGCCATCTGCTATGGCTGACTTTGAAACGTATTTAACTCGCTGGCAAACGGTTGGCATCCTGGATGGGGCCACCGCCCGCCACATCCGCGCCTGGGAAAGCGAGCAGAAGAAGCCCGCAGGCCTGCGCTGGCAGGTTCTTGTCGTGCTGATTCTGGGAGCCATTCTGCTGGCCTGCGGAGTAGCGTTGTTCGTCTCCGCCCACTGGGACAAGATCGGCCCCGGAGCGCGCTTTGCCGTAGTGCTGGGAATGGTCAGCGTCTTCCACCTGGGCGGGAGCTGGGCGCGCAAACGCTTCCGCGTACTTTCGACGGCCCTGCATGCCGTGGGAACCATCTCCACCGGCGCGGCCATCGCCCTGGTGGGCCAGATCTTCAACATTCAGGAGCACTGGCCGGCGGCGGTGCTGCTGTGGGCACTGGCCGCGCTGGCCGGATGGATTCTGCTGCGCGACGAGGCGCAGCAAACGCTGACCCTGCTGCTCTTCCCTGCCTGGCTGCTCTCCGAGTTTTCCTATTACGCCGAAGGCCACATCGGCGAAAACGTCTACCAAGGGCGCTTCCTGATCGCCTGGGCAGTCCTCTACATGACCTTCTTCCTCGGCTCCAAACGCAGGATTGTCCAGGGAATCCTCTTGGCTGTCGGAGCCATTGCCTCTGTCGTGGGAATTAACATTTTGCTCGACGGCTGGAGCACCTATGGAGACCAGACTTATCTGTCCCTCGGACTCCGCACCTGGGGCTGGGTTTTCATTGCCGTAATTCCGCTGCTCTTTGCCGTCTTCAAGTTCTTCAAGAGCGTGATTCCGGTGGCTGTTGCTATTGCCTTCTCGATTGCCCTGCCCTGGTGCCAGAGATTCTGGACAGTAACCTATAACAATCCCATCGACGGCAGCCATTACTCGTATTCGCAAAATGGGCCGAACCTGGCTGCCCACTCGCTGGTGGCGGCCTTTGCCATCTTTATCATCTGGTGGGGCGTACGGCAGACATCACAGGCGCTGGTCAATCTGGGCATTGTAGGTTTCGCTATTTCCGTGGGCTGGTTTTACTACAGTGACATCCTCGACAAGTTTGGCCGCTCGCTCGGCTTGATTGGTTTGGGCATTCTCTTCCTGGCCGGAGGATGGGCGCTGGAAAAATGGCGTCGAAAACTTCTGGCCGGCATGGGCAAAGCGGAGCTTTCCGCCGAGGAGGAGTTATGAAGTTCTCCAAAACCTCCATCGTTTTGCTACTGATTCAACTGGCGCTGGTTTCCTCCGGTGCGGCCAAGTACCTCTATCAGCGCTCGACCTGCCCGCGCGTCTGGGTGCAGACGGCAGCCTACGATCCGGATTTGACGATGCGTGGCCGCTATCTCAGTCTTCAGCTGACCGTTGACGGCTGCGAGAGCACTCTGCCCAGCGCCCTGCACGCCATATTTCCGCGCAACACGGATGGCACCACCCGTAAGGGCGGCTTTCATGTCAACTGGCAGGGAGCCGTTCGCTTCCGCGCCAAGCTCAAGGTGGAAAACAATAGGCTGCTGGTCATCCGAATTCCGGAGGCCGACCAGAGTTCGAAGGGCGTGAATGTAACCGCATGGCCGGACTCATCCTGCGATGCCATGCGCCTCGACGAGCCAGTGGATTTCTACATCGCCGAGCACGCGGAGGACCCAACCCGGCTCAAGCCCGGCCAGGAATTGTGGATTGAGGTTACCGTTCCGCCTCAGGGCCCGCCCCGGCCGCTTCAACTGGCTCTGAGGCAGGACGGAGTCCAGACGCCGCTGGCATTCCAATAAGAATTGTCCGCTACCTCTGCTTGAACGGCCGGACTGCCGCGGGCTGAGCCGCGCCCACCTGGCCGGCCTTGATCTCCGCGACAAAGAAGTTCTCGCCGCGCGCCGGGTTGCCGGAGAGGCGGCGCAACATGGCCAACTGGCCCACGTGGGTAAGCGCATCAGCCACGGGCCCTTGGAAAAGCCGTTCAGCCGGGGCGCGGAGCGGCGCATCCGAGGCCAGAAAAGCGTCAAAGGTTTGGAGTGACTCGAAGAAACGGCGCTGTTCCTCGGCCCAGGGGCGAGGCTGGGCGTTCTGCCAGCGCTCCTGCCCGATGGCCATGCTCAAAGCCCAGTCGAAGAGGTCGCCCATGTGGGCCAGAATTTGCACCGGCAAGCGTCCGGCGGCGTCAAATCCGGTGAAGTGATCGGGAGCGCCTTCCAGAGCGCGGGCGGCCCGGTATGCAACGGTGGCCAGCGTGTGGCGCAGCATTTCGCGTTTCTCGTCCATACACGGAACTATAGCGCATGCGCCAAACTCGGGAGAACAGTTTGTTGACAAGCCGGCGACCGTTGCCGCTTACTGGACGTAGTAATAATGAACAACCGCGAACCCCGTCTGTGGACTCTGTGGCTCAGCTTTCCGCTGGCCGTTCTCCTCGCCGCCGCCAGCCTCGGTGGGCTTTTGTTTTCATCCGTGTATTCCGCTGAAAGGAGGCTCCAGGCGGCTCAGGCCGCCGGCAACGACGCAGGAAACCTGGTGGCCGTTGTGCCTTTCCTGACGATCGCCGCCATTTTGGCGCTACGTGGCTCTCTCACGGCGCGCCTGGTCTGGATGGGAACCCTCGTTTACCTGATCTACGTTTTCCTCGGTTACGCATTCGGCCTCCACTTAAACGTCTTGTTTTTGGCCTACTGCGGCATTCTGGGCCTCAGCTTCTACGCCCTTGCAGGAAGTCTTCCGGATTTGCCAATAGCAGAGATTGCCCGCCGGTTCGGTACGCGTGCTCCGGTGAAAGTAACGGCCGTTCTTCTCCTGTTGATGACCCTGGGCACTGCTTACCACTGGCTGGCCGAGATCGTTCCAGCCCTTTTCGCGGACCAGGCGCCGCAGGCCGTGCGCGATGCCGGCAGCTTCACGGAACCGGTAGCGGTTCTGGATCTGGCCTTCGGGGCGCCAGCCTCCATGATCGCCGCCATCCTGCTGCTGCGGCACAAACCGCTGGGTTTCGTCCTCGGCCCGGTGCTGCTGACGTTTCTTTTCCTCAGCAGCCTGATGCTGGTTCCCATGGGAATGGCGATGGACCTGCGCGGCTTTAAGGCGGGTTATACCCTGTATGCGATCGCCCTGGGGATCGCTGCGGTCAGCGCCGTTCTGCTGGCGCTCTCGTTGCGGGAGAGCAAGCCGGAGATGCCATCGAGGTAAAGCGATTGCCCCTGCGTAAACCCTCTTATTTGTAGTAAACTAAATATTCTGAGTCCAATAGCAGGAAAAATCCAATGTCTATTCATCCCGTAATGCAGCGCTTGGCAGACAAGCTCAAGCGCACCGACCTTCCTGAGTTTGTGCCTGGCGACCAGGTTCGCGTCCAGGTCAAGATCAAGGAAGGCGACAAAGAGCGCTTGCAGGCCTTTGAGGGCCTGGTCATCTCCATCAACAAGGGCCCCCAGGGCACCTTTACCGTGCGCAAGATGAGCTTTGGCCAGGGCGTGGAGCGCATCTTCCCGTTCAATTCCAAGGTGGTCGATAAGATCGAAAAAGTTCGCAGCTACAAGGTACGGCGCGCCAAGCTGTTCTATCTGCGTGACCTGCGCGGCAAGGCTGCCCGCCTGAAGGATGTGGCCCGCATTGCGGCTAAGGCCTGAGATTTCATCAGCAGGCGGCATCTGTTTTTAGTCACCCAACAACCCCGGTTCCGGCCGGGGTTGTTGTTTGTGCCAGCAAACAGCTTCTAATTGGCATCTCACGACTCAGGCTGTAAGCTGTAAGCTGTCTGCTGTTGCTGTTGGGCTGTAATCTGTATAGGAACCGATGAATTCACCCGATTATGCCCGCCATTACACCTTTGAGGAGACGCTCCTGAGCGCCCGCCGCACCATGGTGCTCAGCGAGATTCTCAAGTTGGCCGTGGACAGCTTCCGGGCCAGCAAGATTCGTTTCGCGTTGACCGCGCTGGGCATGGTCATCGGCACTGCCTCGGTGATCCTGGTGGTGACCATCGGGCTGACTGGCAAGCAATACATCCTTCAGGAGTTGCAGAAGCTGGAGACCAACTCGGTCGAACTGGAGTACATCGGCGGCGGGGCCGTCGGCTCCGAACACACGGCCTTCAACGATTACCTCACTCGCGAAGACGAGAAAGCCGTGCTGGCTCAATTGCCGACCGTTCTCTACTCCTCGCCCATTATCTCAATGCACGCCCCCATCAGCTTTGGCAGCGGCATGGTCAAGAACACGCTGATTCTGGGCGTAAGCCCCCAGTACCAACAGATCCGTAACCTGGTCATGCCCGCGGGCCGCTTTCTGGACGAGACCGACGACTTCGCCCACATCAAGTGCGCAGTGGTCACCGAAAAGTTCGCCCATGACCGCTTTGGCAGCTCGGATTCGGCCGTGGGGCAGAGCTTCGAGATCAGCGGTATCCCCTTTACCATTGTCGGCATCTTCAAGGAGAGCGTATACGACTTTGGCGTATCGGAGATTGAGGAGCAGACCATTCTGATTCCCTATTCGGTGGCCCGATACTTTACCGGAACTGAAAATGTGAACCAGATTTACTTTTCCATGCACAGCATGGACCAGGTGACGGAAGCCGCCAGCGAGATCAAGCGCATCATCCAGGCTCGCCACCGGCCTGGCTCTGTTTATGCAGTGCAGACCCTCAAGGAGGTTCTGGCGACGGCCGCCAAGGTGGCCGACATTCTGACCGCAGTGCTGTTTCTGGTCTCCGCCGTCACCCTGATAGTGGGCGGCGTGGGCATTATGAATATCATGCTGGCCAATGTGCGCGCCCGTACCCGTGAAATCGGCATTCGCAAAGCGTTGGGCGCCACTAATCGCGAAATCAAATACCAGTTCCTGGCTGAAGCGGTTATCATCTCGCTGATCGGCGGCATCGTGGGCATCTTCGCGGGGCTGGCCATACCACTTTCGGTGCGCGTCTTCACCGGCTTTGATTTGCCCATCTCCGTCTGGTCAGTGGTCATCGCGCTGGCCGCGGCCACCGCGGTAGGCATTTTCTTCGGCACCATGCCGGCCACACGCGCAGCCCAGTTGGACCCGGTCGAGGCGCTGCGGGATGAGTGAGCCTGAACTCCAGCCGTCCGGCCCCGGAAGAAAGCCGCCTCAACCCCTTCCAGAGGACCGCTCCACCAAGGGCCCGAGCCTGGCGCTGCTTTTTGGTCTGCTGGCCCTGGCGCTGGCCGCGGCCATCGGCTTCGCCCTGCTGATTGTGCTTCCCTTCTATCACCGGCGATAGGGATTGGCCAGCGCCGACCTGTCAACGCGCCTTGAGCCGGAGAACTAAAATTATTCCTGACTATCAAATGAGAGAGCCGCTATGAACATTTCCTTCTCAAAATCCGGCCACGGGTTTGCCGCCATCGCGCTCATTCTCGCTCTTCTCCCAACCCTCCATGCGCAGGAACGCTGGACGGAGGCACAGGCCAGCGCGTGGTACGGCCAGCAGCCCTGGCCTGTAGGCGCAAATTTTCTGCCCTCCACATCCATCAACCAGTTGGAAATGTGGCAGGCCGAGAGCTTTGACCCCGCCACCATCGACCGCGAACTGGGATGGGCCGAAGGCATTGGGATGAACACCATGCGGGTCTTCCTGCACAACCTTGTCTGGGAGCAGAATCCCAAAGGCTTCGAGCAGCGCATCGATGCCTTCCTGGTTATCGCCGCCCGCCATCACATCCGGCCGGTCTTTGTTCTCTTCGACTCCTGCTGGGATCCGCACCCTAAACTCGGCCCCCAGCATCCGCCCATCCCCGGCGTGCATAACTCCGGCTGGGTGCAGGCGCCGGGCACAGAGATTCTCTCCGACCCTGCGCAGTACCCGCGCATGGGACGCTATGTCAAGGGAGTGGTGGGCGCCTTTGCTCGCGATCCGCGCATCCTGGCCTGGGACCTGTGGAACGAACCGGACAACGGCAACGATAGCTCTTACGCCATGGGCGATCCCCGCAACAAGAACCAAATCGTCTTGGAGCTATTGCCTCAAGTCTTTGCCTGGGTTCGCTCCGTGCATCCTACGCAGCCCCTTACTAGCGGCCTGTGGCACGGCGACTGGATCTCGCTGGACGCGATGCCGCCCCTGACTCGTATTCAGGTCGAGCAATCCGACATCATCAGCTTCCACAACTACGGCTGGCCGGAGGACTTCGAGGCCCACGTCAGGCTGCTGGAGCAATTCCACCGCCCGCTGATCTGCACCGAGTACATGGCCCGCGGAGCCGGCAGCACCTTCGATACTGTATTGCCCATCGCCCGCCAGCATCATGTTGGGGCTATCAATTGGGGACTGGTCGCAGGCAAAAGCCAGACCTACCTGCCCTGGGACTCCTGGCAGCGCCCTTACGTCACTGAGCAGCCCATGATCTGGTTCCATGACGTCTTTCATCCCGACGGCAAGCCCTATCGGGAGCGCGAGGTGGAGATCATTCGCAATTTGACGATCGGAAAATAAACATTCTGGGGGTGTTTTCTGCGTGTATGCAAGCCAAAGATGGCTTTCGGTTTAGCGGATACGATCAGGGGAGTTTCCGTGCATTCGATACGTTTCCTTATAAATAGGTAAGGAGTATACTAGAAAAGGTAAGGAGTTGACCGCCATGGCCACAGTTGCAAAACCTGTACCGGCGCGGAGTTTCCCCGCCAAGATCACCAGCAAGGGGCAGATCACCGTTCCGGTGGAGATTCGCCGGTCCCTGGGGGTAAAATCCGGCGACAAAATTCGTTTCGTGGAGCAAGAGAACGGCATTGGCGTGGTCCGTGACACGGACGAAAACCCCTTTGAAAAATGGCGTGGAATTGGCGGGTTCCCGGGAATGGGAAAAGGCCGCGAGGCCATCGTAGCCTACTTTAGAAAGATGCGCGGCCATGACGATCTCGATTGACTCAAATGTAATCGCCGCCCTCTGGAACGATAAGGACGTGCTGAATGAAGTTGCGGTTAGGATGTTCGGCAACCTGATTGACCATGAAAGTTTTGTTGTCTCAGGGCCTGTTTATTCGGAGTTGATGGCTGGACCACTCAGAGATGAAGAGTCCTTGGATTTGTTTTTCGCGGACACTAGAATCAAAATCGACTGGACGATGAATGAAGAAATCTGGCGTGTTGCGGGACGTGCGTACGATGGCCACGTTTTGCGACGCAAAAAAAGCGGGTCTGGACCTCCCCGACGCATTCTGGCGGATTTTTTAATTGGCGCTCACGCCTTTGTACGCGATTATTCTTTGCTCACCATCGATTATGAGCATTACAAAATTGCATTCCCGGCACTTCAAATCATCCGTATATGAAAGCGTTCTTCATCGGCTGCCTTGGTGATACTGCTGCCCTTCTATCAGTGGAGATAGAAGTCAGCTCCCGCGCTCTCCGGTTGCGGTGATTCTCCCGTAGCACCTTCGCTGAAAAACGCCGATAATCATACCATGAGCTACGAACATCCCATCCACGAAGAACTTGTCCGGGAAACGCTTCTCCGGATGATGGAGGATATCAGTGAGGACTGTTGGTGCGCGAGTTGGTTATATGACCTCGAATTCACACTCTGGACGGCCGTAATCACCGGCAACGTGGATTTCGGGTGGGGGATGCAGGAGCGCGAATTGACTCGCCTGAAGCATTTGCATGAGATGGCGGATGGTTGGTGGATTTGGGCGAACGACGAGGAGAGTCAGCGCTTTGTATCCACGGAAGAATGGCTGAAAATCTATGCCGGGAAGACTATCGAAGTTCCTGAAATCAACAATTCTTAGAGCAGCGCATTCTCCCGCCCCGCAATCAGCACCGGAATCCCATCCACAATCGGGTAGGCGCGGCCACAGGCAGCGCAGATCAACCGCGCATCTTCAAGGCTGAGAGCGCCGTGGCAGTCCGGGCAGGCCAGCTGGTCGACTACGGAGGGCTCGAAGGTGGGAAGAGCTGTTGAATCGGCAGCCATGAAGCTCTACTGGATGGTCACGGCAGGGGTGTCCTGACTCGCGGAAGGGCCCGTCGCCTGGCCGCCTACTTTGGGGATGTTGGCAAACTCGGCTTCGATGCTCTGAATGGTGCCCCCCTTGGCTGACTCGTATGCCACGCGAATGCCGTTGTAAATAGCGCGGTCGTTTGAGGAACCATGGCCGATGATGCACACGCCGCGCACCCCCAGCAGATGCGCGCCGCCGTACTCGCGATAGTCCAGCCGATGACGGAATTCGTTGAAGGCCGTGCGCGAGAGCAGCGCTCCCACCTGGGCAGTGACGGTGCGTTTGAGCGACTCGCGCAGCACATCGCGCACAAAGCGGCCCACGCCCTCGCTGGTCTTCAGCGCCACGTTGCCCACAAAGCCGTCGCAGACAATCACGTCCGCCTGGCCGCTGAAGATGTCGCGCCCCTCCACGTTGCCCACAAAGCGAATCGGCAGCGCCTTGAGCAGCGGAAAGGCCTCATGGGTCAGGTCGTTGCCCTTGGTCTCTTCTTCGCCAATCGAGAGCAAGCCCACGCGCGGTGACTCGATCTTGAGCACGCTGCGCGCATAAATTTCGCCCATCACGGCGAACTGGGCGAGATTGGCCGCCTTGCAATCCACGTTTGCGCCCACGTCCAGCAGCACGCAGGGATTGCCCTTGGAGCTGGGCATGGGGATGGCCAGCGCCGGCCGGTCCACTCCGGGCAGGGCGCCCAGCACCATTTTGGCGGTGGCCATGGCCGCGCCGGTGTTGCCGGCAGTCACAAATCCCGCCGCCGTTCCATCGCGCACCAGCTTGAGCCCCACGCGAATGGAGCTGTCCTTCTTGGTGCGCACCGCATGCGCCGCCTTCTCCTCCATGCCGATGCGCTCCGAGGCATGGTGAATCACGATGGGCAGGTCTTCGTTTCCCAGCATTTCGTCGAGCAAATCGCGTAGCTCCGCCTCCGGCCCAACCAGGTGGACCCGGACGGGCAGAGCCCTGCAGGCGAGAATCGCCCCGCGAATCTCCGCCTCGGGAGCTTTATCGGTGCCTACGGCATCAAGCGCAATATCGATGAGCATGGTCGCGGTATATTACTTGGCTTCTTCCTTTACTACATCCAGGACGGCATGGCCCTTGTACTCGCCACACTTGGGGCAGGCGCGATGGGGCAGCTTCTTTTCGTGGCAGGCGGGGCACTCGGATACGCCCACGGCGGTCAAAAAGTCGTGCGCGCGGCGATTCGCGGTGCGGCGCGTCGAGTGGCGCCTTTTCGGATTTGGCATAACAAGAATTCCTTTCGTGACTTGGCCCGTTTAAAGTGGCGTTTGCGGCCGGTTTCAGGCCATGCAACATCCTGGCTGCCTTCCGGCACAGGCTTCGGCACCCTTAATTGATCCAGATGTACTCTGGGGCTTTCTTACTTGGACTCTATCCGTCCACGGAGGTCGGCCAGCGCCTCCCAGCGGGGGTCGCTCGGACCCACATCGCAGGTGCAGGGCTGAGTGTTGCGATTTTCACCGCAGCGCGGGCAAAGTCCCTTGCAGTCGGGCTTGCAAAGTGTTTTGACCGGCAGGGACAAAAGCACCTGCTCTCTCAGCACATCCTCAAGCGCAAGACTGTCTCCTTGATAATAACTGATTTCCGTCTCCGGCGCAGTAATGGAGCGTTCCGGCGCCCCTGCGTCCGCTCCCACGGGCCGATAAATGAGGTCAAAGTCGGCGCCCAGCGGAATCTCCACCGGCTCAACGCAGCGCGCGCAGGGAACCTGAAATCTGCCGGCAAAGCGGCCCTTGAGCCGGATGTCGGCCACGATCTCCCGGGGACTGCGATGCTCGTGCAGTACTTCGGCATGGCCGGAGGCAGCCAGGCCTCCCTGCTGCTCGGCCTCCTCGCCCAGATCGACCGCGCCGGGTGCCAACTCCAGGTCAAAATCTACCGGTTCCCGTTCCAGTTCGCTGACTATGAATTCCATAGTTTGAGCCTACGGCGCAAGCCGCAGCCCGTCAATCGCGTCAGCGTGGCAGAACCACCGGCCAGGATAGGATTCGCTGTTGCATTCCGATAGGACCGGGTCAATAATATCTGGCTATAGTTCACGCTATGCCGGAAAGTGGCGTATGCACCCCCAGGCTTGAATTGCGCGGGGACGACCTCGGTGTGGGAATTGGAGGCATGAGACTACATGAACTGTCTTTTCGCCTTTCGCGCTTATGTGAACAGGAGGTATTGAGATGAATTTGTATCGCTTGCGGCAATTCGTGATGAGCTGCCGAATAGGTCACCTTGTTTTGCTTGCACTCCTCATCATTACGGCATCAACGTTTGCAAAAGCCCAAAAAGGCTACGTCGGAGCTACTTTCGACTTCATGGACCCCATGACGTCGTCACAATACGGGCTGAATATGGGAGCGGTGGTTGTACGCAATGTAGTCCCCGGCGGGCCGGCCGAAAGTTCAGGCCTGCATCCCGGCGACATCATCACCTCCGTGGATGGAGTGCCCATGCGCAGCCCATACCAGGTGGTCGAAGCATTCGATGCGCACAAGCCGGGAGAAAAAGCGCGCGCAGGAATTATTCATCCCATGGGATCGAAACACATTTCGCTTGAGATCATGGTGTCGATCGGCAGCTGGCCCGGCAACGGGCCGCCACAGCCAGGGGCGCCTTTCGCTGGTGGAGGGCCGCAGCCACCGCCACGCGGAAACCCGGCCTGGCATGGTTCAGACGGAGGACGTGGACGGCCTATTACCGAGGTACAAGTGCAGATGGCTCAACAAGGTCCCTGCCGCGCCGCAGTCTTTTCTGGATGGCAACTTGTGCCGGGACCGAATGGCCAGAGCGCCGATATCAATGGCCCTAACGGCGCCCACGTGGGCTGGGCAATTACAGCCATCAATCCTGCCATGCGGCAGTATTATGGCGACATGCACGGCCCACCGGAGGTGCACGTTGCCGCCCTGATTTCATCCATGCTCCATGCGCAGGCCCAATTCACTTCTACCGAGAACGTTGGAAACTTCTTCACCGCCCATCAGTTCCGCGCGGGATATACCGCCGGCGTGGTGGTTTATCACGCTTATCCAGCCCAGATGGGGCAATACATCATCAGCGAATACTTTGCCTGGGCTCAGCAGGGGGATGCCGAGCTGCTTTCACAGGCTGAGGCTATGATGACCACGCTGCAATGCACAGCGAGCATTCGTCCGCCGTCGCCCTCCTACGAACCACCTAGAGGCGATCACAAGAGAAGCACGGGCTCAGCTGAAGGCGATCGCCTAAAGGACTACAACAGCATCCTCGGCACCCAGTATATGCATGACCCCTCCACCGGAAGGTCATACTATGTCGGTAACGAGCAATGGAGCAACGGCCCGGAAGGAGAGGGCGTCTACGTTGGAAGCGGCATAGACAGACATAAGCTGGACCCGGGATTGCAGTAACAGCCCGGCGCCTGGTTGATCACTCCGTTCCCTCCGTCACTGGCGGAGGGAACGGAATAATGTGTGCTTTCTCGTCATGTCAAACAGCTTTAATCCACCACGCCACTATTTACACAAATCATGCATCAGGAATGCAGATTTTGATACATGATCGCCTTTTTAACGTTGCGCCTATCTCTTCCTGACGCGACCGGCACCTGCGTTCCATTCTTCTAGTACGGAAACCCATCACGCAAAAGTACTCAAGTCAGTCCGGATTTTGCCGATGTATTGCATGAGTCTCTTGAGAAAGGGCTACCCGTATGCATTGGCTGCGCAATCTCCCCGTCTCCCGCAAGTTCATCGCTGCTTTTGGCATTGTTTGCGGTCTCTGCATCCTGCTGAGCGCCTACACGTTCATCACGTACCGGGACATCGCGGTCAAGAATCTTGATGTGAGCGATAAAGCATTTCCCGCCGTGGTAGCCCTGACCGATGCACGCTTAGCGGCCAATTCGGTGCGGCGCGAAGACATTGAGCTGCTGCTCTGCCAGACTGCCGCGTGCTCGGCCAGTCACAACGCTGTGCGGCAGAAGGCCCTCGCCGACTATCAGGCTAGTGTCAAGATTTACGAACCGACTGTCAGTCATCCAGGAGAACGTGAACTCTTCGAGAAGTTCACGGCGGCTTACGCGCAATATTTTGACATCAGCAATCGCACCAATGCATTTCTGGCAGCCGGCAAGGCAGGCGATGCGCTTGACCTGATCGCGTCGGACGCCGCACTCATAAGTAGCAACGCCGGCAAGGCGGCGATTAGCGACGATGTCAACCTCAATGCAAAGTACGGCACAGAGGAATCTTCGGACGTAACCCGATCGAGCAACCGGGCCACCTGGATCGGCACGGGAGCCACGCTGCTGATTGTGTTGCTGTGCGGGTTGACCGGCGTGTTCCTCACCAGGGAGATCGCGCCGCGGCTCGATAGGCTAAAGAATGCAGTGGAGTCCATGGCCGCCAAGGACATGACAGCAAGCGTCCACATCACCGGGACTGATGAGATCGGCCGACTTGGAGAGGCCTTTAATACCAGCGTGGCCTCGATGCGCGGCGTCTTGCAGTCAGTGGCTCAGGGCGCTGAAACGCTTTCAGAGGCCACCACCGAGATGAGCGCCCGCTCCGTCCAGGCCGCCGGCAATGCCCATACCCAGTCCAACATGACCAACCAGATTGCGGCAGCCACGCAGGAGATGACAGCCACCATCGGCGAGATCAGCCACAATGCGGAACTTGCCGCCAGCGCCAGCCTCGAGTCCGCCCAGACCGCCAACCTGGGCGGGGTAGTGATGCAGTCCGCGGCCGTCACCATGGAGAAGATTGCCGCGGCCACCAGCACCGTCTCGGCAAAAATGACCTCGCTGGCCCACCGCTCCGAAGAAATCGGCAAGGTGGTCAGCGTCATTCAGGAGATCAGCGAGCAGACCAATCTGCTGGCCCTCAACGCGGCCATCGAAGCAGCCCGCGCCGGAGAACATGGCCGCGGCTTCGCCGTCGTCGCCGGAGAGGTGCGCCGATTGGCCGAGCGCACCAAGGGCGCCACTCAAGAAATATCTGTAACCATCCGCAGCATTCAGGATGAGACCCGCGAAACCCTGCAGGTGATGCAGGACAGCCGCAAGGCCGTGGAAACGGGGATGGAAGAGACCGCCAACGCCCGCAGAAGCCTGGAAGCCATGATCGAGTCCTCCAAGGAAGTGGAACACCAGATTCACCTGATTGCCTCCGCCGCCACTGAGCAGACCTCTGCTTCAAGCGAGATCTCCGAGTCCGTCGGACAGATTTCCCAGTTGTCGGTAGAGAATGCGCAGTGCGCCGAGGAAGCCGTCGAAGCCCTTAAAAACCTGGCATCTCTGGCCGGCGAACTGGACAGCATGATCCGCCTGTTCCGCCTGGAGAGCGACAAGCAGGAGGGCGCAAAACTCTCTGGCAAAAGCCCATTTGCGGGGCAGCCCGTGTTGCGGCGCGTGCACTCGTAAATTTTCTACCGTCGACAGCTTCTCAGCCCGTCCGCAGGTACGTCTTCGACAGCCGCTCGTGCCAGCAGAGGTTGTCATCGTCGAAAAGCATCCAGGTTAAGCCCAGCCCAACGGGAAGCAATGAGAGGAGCAGCGCACCCAGTCGGGCGCACCGCTGCGAACGTGCGGGGTACTGGTTGTCGAGGGTGTACAAAGAGAGGCCTGCGCATTTCATGCCCGGCGTGGCCTCGTCCAGGGCGAGGAAGATTGCCTGGTAGAGCATGCCGGCAAGCAGAAGCCCAAAGATAGCGCTGAGTTTCGCGATTCCCATTGGCAGCGGATGTCCGATTCTGGCTATGGCAGCCAAGGCTGCTCCCAGGAATGCTCCGGCGACCAGCGCGCTATCTATCAAGGCTGCCATCATCCGGAGGCGAATTGGGGCCAGCCGGAGGGCCGGCAGGGAAACCACCACACTCCGTGGCTCAGGCGCGGGTTCCTCCGGGGGCTGAGCCTCCAACTCGATGCTCGCCCATGCAGGCGCGGCAACATCCGCCTTAGGCTCGATAAAAAGCGCACCAGAGTCGACATCGAAAATGTTCAATTGTATCCCCAGCCCATCCGCCGCAAGCGGTCCCTCGGCCCTGCGGGGACGCCTTTTGCGGGGAGCCACGATCTCGCGCGGAAACTCGATGATGTTGGCGTGGGAAGATACAACCGGCTCGACCGGCTCAGCTTCGTTGCCGTCCGATAATCCATCGGCCAGTGCAGGCCGCTCCCGGCCGTCTTCCTCCGGAGTCGCAAGATTTTTTGCTTGCCGGCGCGTGCGAGCAGGGGCAGGAGCTGAAGCCGGATCTGGAGGGCTCAAGACAAAATCCGGCTCCCGAAGAGCGCGAAAATCATCGCTTTCCCAGGCCTCAAGCGAGGGGGGCGGGGCAGGCGGGGCGGGCACAAAAACGGGCTTTCTGGCCTGCTTGGGGGGCTGCGCGGGCAATGAGGCTTGTTCGGTATCAAATGCCACTGGAAATGCCTCTGTAGGGGCTGCCAGCGGCTCTGGCAAGGCTTCTGGAACGGCATTCCTTGCAACGTGAGCATCAGGCTGCATCTGGCTATAGCTGGGGGCCTGAGCATAGCGAGCGGCCACGCGGGCGGCGATCTGGGCGGCACGGCTGTCGGGCTCCTGCCGGCTCTGAACAGACCGGTCAGGCTGCTCCGCAGGCAGGCCTCCGTTATTCGGGTGTGCGAACACTCGCTGGCCTACTTCCTGCTTCCAGAAAGATGTGGAGTTCGGTTGGTCTGCGGATGTGCTCAAGACTCCAATTCCCCTTCTGAGGCCCATCCAGGCACGCTCCTGGCGCCCAAACAGGCAGTTAAGGCCCTTGATGCCCGTAAGGGCTCCAGGACGTTGCTTTCAGTACGGAAGGGAGGTCACGCGAAAAACTGGCTCAGCCCAGCTTAAAGGGTTCGGACGGTGCGGGATTCATTTGCCTGATGCCAGAGCTGCGCGGCGTTTGCCTGATGCCAGGGCGGCCGGTTTTGCTATGCTGACCTTGGTCCCGGAATGCGCCTTCGCAACTTTGTATGTATCATGATGCTGGCCCTCTGTCACCTGCTACTTCGGGGACAGGCGTTGACCAATGCGGCACCCCCGGCCGTGCAGGAGGCCGGCAGAGCGGTTGCGCCCGCTTCCGATAGCCCCGGACAAAGCGGCGCCGGGGTCTCATCTTCCCTGCCCAACGACCCCGGCCAGGAGATTCTGCCTATAGCCAAGCCGGAGCCAGAACCGGCAAGCGGCGTGCCAGTCGTATGGGAGGCCCAGCACCAGAGCCGCGTGGGCAACACTTGGACCCTCACCGGCGATGTGGTGGTCCACTACCGCGATTACATTCTGCGCGCCGACAAGGTGGTCTACGACCAATCCACCTCACAGCTGGATGCGGAGGGCCACCTCCAGGTTTCAGGCGGCCCAAACGATGTGCTGATCAATGCCGATTACGGCAACATGAGGCTGAACATGCACACCGCGCGCTATTTCAGCGTGCATGGCTCGCAGGGCGTCCGCACCCTGGGACACAGGGCGGTCTATACCACAACCAACCCGTTCTTGTTTACCGGCAGGGTAGTGCTTGAAAACGGCGAGGGCCGTTACGAGATCATCGACGGCACGATCACCAACTGCCGCCTGCCCCGGCCAGACTGGCAGGTGCTCTCCCAGTCCATCAAGGTACAGGATGGCAAGGCCACTACCTCCAATGCCCTTTTCGAATTCCTTGGCATGCCTCTCTTTTACTTCCCCTACCTGCGTCACCCGGTGGACGATACAGGCCGCGAAAGCGGTTTACTCGTCCCGGTTATCAGCACTGGGTCTTCAGTTAGGGGCTACACCTTTGGCGAGCAGGTTTACTGGGCGATCAACCGCAGCATGGACTTGACCGTCGGCACAGAGTATTTCAGCAAGCGCGGCTGGGCTCCCAACGGCGATTTCCGCTACAAAGGCCCCGGACTAGACCACCTGACAGCGCGCTGGAATGCCCTGCTGGACCGCGGCGTTGAGCAGCCCATCAGCTACGGTTCATCCACCATGGTGCTGGTCAAACAGGGTGGCGCAGACATCAATATCCTGGGCCGCAAGGATTTAGGTTACGAGATGCGCCTGGCCGGCAACATCAATTACCTCTCCAGCTATATCTACCGCCTGGTTTTCAACGACAACTTTCTGCTGGCGGTCAGCTCCGCCGTGCGCAGCAACATCTCGCTCACCCGCGAGTACAAGGGCTATATTCCCTCCATGTCTCTGGAGCGCTTCCAAAGCTTTGCCGGAACCGCCAGCAGCAGCACCGTGTCCTCGATCAATGACAACCAGGCGAGGATTCTCCACCTGCCCCGCCTGCGCTTCGACGTGCTGGACCGGCCGCTGGGCTCCACGAAGTTCTACTGGGGCGCGGAATCGTCGCTTGCTTATCTGGATCGCTCCGAGCCTGCCGCTATCCCCACCGGAATCAGCTTCCACGCGCGCAACGCCGGCCGCTTTGACATTTATCCACACTTTTTCGTGCCGCTTTCCGCTGGAGGCTGGAACGTGGCCGCCGAGGCCGCGGTGCGCGAAACCGCATACACCATCAGCCAGACTCCCGACCTGGGGGGTGTGAACGGCGGTGTTCCTACCATTAACCATGATGCGCTCAACCGGAACTATTTTGAAGCTTCGGTGGACATGCGGCCGCCGGCCGTGGAGCGGGATTTTGCGCTCACCCGCTGGAACCGCGTGATGCGCCACGTAATCGAACCGGAGCTAACCTACAGGTACGTGGGCGGCATCGGAACGCAGGCGCAGAATGTGCTGCTGATCGACACCACTGACATCGCCACCAATACCAACGAAGTTGGCTACTCGCTCACCCAGCGCTTCTATCTCCGCCCCACCAACAGTAAGCCCTGCGCGGACGAGCAGGTTGCTGCTCCCGGCGGCTGTACGCCGCAGGCGCGCGAGTGGGCCAGTTGGCAGATTGCGCAGAAGTTCTATATCGACTCCACCTTCGGCGGAGCGCTGATTCCCAACCGCCGCAACGTCTTTGACGCCACGCTGGACATGACCGGGGTCGCTTTCCTGACCTCTCCGCGCAACCTGGCGCCCATCACTTCGCGGATGCGCTTTGAGGCTATCGATAACCTCCGCGTCCAGTGGGACCTGGACTACGATCCCAAATCCGGGCAACTCGACTCCGACAACCTCTATGCAGGTTACAGTTGGGGCCGCACCACAGCAGGCATGGGCCATGCTTTGCTCAACGCCGTCGACGAGAGCGGCAGCAAAGCCACCACCATCAAGAGCCAGTTGTTGCAGCCCTTCCTCACCATCGGCAAGCCTAACGGCAAAGGCTTCAACTTGGCCGCCAATGGTGGCTACGACTATGTTCTGAACTCGCTGCAATATGCCGGTGTGCAGGCCGCCTTTAACTGGAACTGCTGCGGCCTCACCTTCGGGTACCGGCGCTTTGCTCTGGGCACAATCCGCGACGAGACTCAGTGGCTCTACAGCTTTACCCTGGCCAACTTCGGCTCTGTGGGCGACATCCGCCGCTCCAACTCGATCTTCCGCGACCCCAACCTGCCGCCGGCATACTAAAAGCTGCTTCCCGGGTTCATGGATGGGAAGCCTCTCCCCTATGGCGCGCAAGCGCCGCCCGCCTGGATAGCCTGCCCTGAGCTAAACCGTGGTATCCGGCGACAGGTCTTCGTCGCTGGGGTGGAGTAGTTGAAGGGCCAGTCCACCTACTGCAGGTGGCTGGGGTATCCTTTTCAGAGAGGATTTCATCTTGACACGTATTCACTTTCTAGCCGCCTTGCTTGCACTGGGCATGGCCGTAGGCTGCAAAGCCCAACCCGCTCCCGCTCCGCAGGGGACACCGGACCAGGCGCTGAACCGCCACATTGAAATCATGGTGCGCACACAGTACAACGTGCCGCCAGAGGTCTCCGTCGCCATCGGCGCGCGCATTCCGGGAAAGATTCCCGGTTACGACGAATTACCCGTCACGCTTTCGCGCGGCACCAGATCGCAGGTGATTGACTTTCTGATCTCCAACGACGGCAAGACCCTGGCCCGCCTGGAGAAGTTTGACCTGTTCAACGACCCGATCTTCTCCATCAATGTCGCCGGCCGGCCCATCCGGGGAAATCCCGCGGCCAAGGTCACGGTCATCAGCTTCGACGATCTGGAGTGCCCCTACTGCACGCGCATGCACCAGACGCTTTTCCCGGCTACCATGGAGCATTACAAAGACATGGTGCGCTTTATCTATCTCGACAACCCGTTGACCGAGATCCATCCCTGGGCCTTGCACGCTGCCGTGAACGCCAACTGCCTGGGCGCACAAAAACCAGAGGAATACTGGACTTACGTGGACTACATCCATTTCCACGGCCAGGAGGTGACGGGTGAAGATCGCAGCCTGGCCAAAAGCTTCGACACTCTGAATCGCATCGCCCGCCAGCAGGCTACACTGGACAAGCTTGACTCCTCCGCGCTGGACGCCTGCCTGACCCGCCAGGATGAGACCCCGGTGCGCAACTCGATGAAGATTGCCGAGTCGCTGAAGATTGAAGGAGCACCCGCCCTGTTTGTAGAGGGTGAGCGTATCAGCGGCGCCCTGCCCCAGGATGAGGTATGGATGGTGATCGACCGCGCCCTGCGCGCCTCTGGGATAGAACCGCCGACTGCCCCTGCTGAGGCAGGCCAGACAGCGCCCTCCCTGTCAAAAGGAGCCGTCAAGTAGGGCCTGTGAAAAACCATATCCCCACCCCGGCTGGGGGGTTTATCCTTAAATGCCGGGGAGCATTGCCCCCCCGAGGAGATATCAGGTTGCAGATGAAAGCCTTTTACCGCTCGCCTTTCCGCCTTACAGTCCTCATTCTATGTGGGATAACCCTGATTGCCGCCGTTGGCGGGTGTCACCGCTCGCCCTCTCCGGACGTAATGGCAACCGTTAATGGCAAGGATATTCTGCGTTCGGAGCTGGAGAAGATATATCAGAACAATATCCGCGACAATCAGCAACCAGCATCGCCTCAAGAAGCCGATATTCGCCGCCTTGCCATCCTCAATCAGATGATCGAGGACGAGATCCTCTGGCAGCGCGCAGTCAAGCTGAACCTGGCCGCCAGCGACGAGGAAGTGAACGCCAAGCTGACGGAGATGAAAGCCCCCTTCACGCAGGAAGAGATCGACAAGCAGCTCAAGGCGCGCAACCTCACCCTCGACGATCTGAAGCGCGACCTACGCCGCCAGTTGACCAAGACCAAGCTGCTCAACAAGGAGATTGAGTCGAAGATCAACATCACCGACGCAGAGATCAGCAGCTTCTATTCGGCGCATAAGACAGAGTTTAATCTTATTGAGCCGCGTTATGGCCTGGCGCGGATCATAGTCACTAACACTCCTGCCATGCAGACCGGCAACCTGCAGAACAACAAGGCTTTGGGAGACGCCAACGCTAAAAAGAAGATCCAGGACCTGCATACCCACCTCCAAAACGGCGAGGACTTCGGCAATCTGGCCATGAACTTCTCGGAGGACCCGAGTACCGCTTCGAACGGCGGCGACATGGGCTTCGCATATGAGTCACAACTGCGTACCGAAATGCCTGACGTTTACAATGTCATCAGCAAGCTCAAGCCGGGACAAATCACAGATATTCTTCCCCTCTACGGTGGCGCTGGTCCCGGCCGCCGCGTCATCGGGTATGCCATTTACAAACTTATCTCCAGGGAGCCAGCCGGCCAGCGCGAATTGAACGACCCGCATGTGCAACAGATCATCCGTCAGGGTCTCCGTGCAGCCCACGCGCAATTGCTCAGGAGCGCCTACTTCGAGATGCTCCACAACGAGGCGAAAGTCCACAACTACTTCGCCGACGAGATCCTCAAGCAGGGCGCGCAGTAAAAGCAGTGAACAGTGCTCAGAGATCAGGAGTCAGACGCCGGGCATTTAACTGATCTCTGACCCCTTATCTCTGCTTAGAACTTCACCTCTATCTTTTCTCCGGTGTACTGAATTGCCTTGTCCGGAGTCTGGACGGGCTCTGCGCCTGCTCCGTGCCCGGCCGCCACAATCACTACATTAAATATGTGACCCGGGTTCATGCCCGGATAGCTTCCCTCGCGGGCGCCGATGGTCAGCGTCCGTGCGGCGTCGTCCCAGTGCAGGGGGATGATGGAGTGCGCGCCCTTCTCGTAGCGATAGCTGTCTCCCTCGTCCTCATAGAGATTGAAGTCGCCATTGGCACCAGGGTAGATGCGCAACTCGATGGGGTCGGCGGCCTGCCCGGTGTATTCAATGGCCGGCCCCAGAGGCAAAATGGAACCGGCGCGCAGATTCAGCGGAATCCTTTCGATGGGCGCGGCCTGATTTACCTCGACCCCGCCCGTTACCCGCTCTCCGGTCCAGAAGTCATACCAATCGCTTCCGGCAGGCAGGTAAACAGCGCGCTGGGTGGTGTGTTCCCTTATCACCGGGCTGACCAGGATCTCCGGCCCGAAGAGAAACTCGTCGCCGATCTCCCATGTGGCCCGATCCTCGCGGAAGTCCATCACCAGTGGACGCTGAATGGTCGCATCCTCGCTGGTCACCTTCCAGGCCAGCGAGTAGATATAAGGCAGAAGCCGGTAACGCAGCCGGTCGAAGGCCAGCAGCGTGGGATAGACGCGGTCATAGACCCACATCTCGTTTTGCGCACGGTGTCCGTGGGTGCGAAAGACGGGGCAGAAGACGCCGTACTCGAACCAGCGAGCATAGAGCTCCTGATAGGCCGGATTGCCGTCAAAGTGATCGTAAGGCGACCAGTAGCCGCCGATGTCCGTCGTCCAGTACGGGTAGCCGGAGAGAGCAAAGTTCAATCCTGCGGCAATCTGATGGTGCAGTCCCCACCAGCTGCCATACACATCCCCGGACCACACCGTGGCGCCCACGCGCTGCTGGCCTATGAAGGCCGAACGCGTCAGCAGAAAGACGCGCTTTTCTGGGTTTGTCTGTTTCCAGATCTCCTGAACGCCTAGCGTGTGTTCCAGAGGAAAGATGTTGGTGTACTCCAGGCCGCTGCCGATGTGCAGCTGCTTGTAGCGCAGAACCGCGTCGCCCCCATGCGGCCAGTACTCCTCCGGCTCCGCCGAGTCCAGCCAGAAGGCATCCCACCCTTGGGCGAAGAGTTTACCGGGAAGCCGGTTCCAGTAGAGGTCGCGCGCCTCCGGATTGGTGGCGTCGTAGACGTGCGTGCCGGGAATCTCGAAGCCTTGCCGTTGAATCTCCTGGAATGTCTTCGAGGAGGGATCCATCATGCCCCACACCGAGATCATGGCGTGGATATGCTCGTCATGCAGCGTCTTCAGCTCGGTGGGAACATCGGAATAGTTGGCATTGAACTCCGGGTCGCCCTCGCCGCCCTGCTTCCACCAGAACCAGTCCTGCACGATGGCATCGAGCGGGATGTGCCGTGCCCGGTATTGGCTGGCAATCTCCAGAATCTCGGCTTGCGAATTATAGCGGTCCCTGGACTGGAACAGGCCGTAGGCCCATTGCGGCAGCAGCGGTGTGTGGCCGGTCATGGAGCGGTACTGGTGAATAATCTTGTCCATCTCCGGGCCGTAAAGAACGTAATAGTCCACCTGGTCGGCGGCCATCGACTCGAAAGAAAGATCGAGGGGGAAGCGGTTGTCCATGTAGCTGAAGGAGGCCGTGTTCCAAAGGATTGCGTAGCCTTTGCTCGAGACTAGCAGCGGGATGGCGACATCGGTGTTATTTTGCCCCAGCTCAACAGTCGAACCGCGATAGTTGAACAGCCCGCTCTGGTGCTGGCCAAGCCCGTAGATGGCCTCGGAGCTGTCGGGCGAGAAACGGTCCTGAATCCGGTAAAGAGAGCCGGGCTGGCCGGGCGCGGAATAGTAAGTGCGCGGCAGATTAAAGTTCTCCCGCAGAAAACTCTCGCCCTGGGGAAAGCCAAAGCTCAAGTTGCCTCTCTTCAGCGACAAGGAGATAGCCATGCGCGCGGTAGTGAGCGTGGCCTTGTCTCCGGTCTGGTTGAACTGGAAGGTGGCGCCGGGGCAGAACACGGCCGGGTCCAGCATCCAGGGCCGCGCGGCTGTCGAAGCGGGCGCATCCATCGGGCGGGCCGCTACGTGGATCAGCGAATCGCCGCAGACTGTCACTTCAAGCACTTCGCGATTGTTGCTGGCCGCCAGTCCGTTGGGCGTTTGCGCCGCCTGCATCGCGGTGGGAACAGGAACTTCTCCGCTGAATGTCTGACCGGCCGCTTGACCTGCGGCAGGAACCGTGAAGAATAGAAACGCCATCGCAGCCTGACAAAAGGAGAAATGAAGATATTTCCGGATTCGATTCGACTTGAACATGGTATCTCCTGTGCTGTGATATCAATTTCGCGTGTGATTCGAAATTCGCGCAAAATGAAACGACCTCCGCTAGTGCTGGAGGCCGTAATCATCTGCGCTTGCGAGCTGAAGTTTACTTTAATTCGCCGTTGTCGCCCATGGTAATACCGCCAGGGCCCTGGCTCTTCTTGGCTTCGTTGATCTTGCGTTGTCCCATCGCTCTGGAGGACCAATCCTTTGCCGTATCCAAATCGGCCTTGACCGCCTGCGCGTTGCCGTAGTCCAGGTTCGCCTTGGCCCTGAAAACCAGGTTCATATACGACATGGCATCGTCGTAGGTGGGCCGTTTCTCCAGCGCCTGTTGCAGATAATGCAGAGCCTCGTCGACTAGAGGGGTGTTCTGCTCCTTGAGCGAGTCCATGGTTTTCTTGGGCGCCTTGGTATTGCCCTCGCCGTCGTCGGTCAACCCTGCCGGCGCCAGCGCGTTGAGAGTGTTCTGGTGCGCCTGCGCCCAATCGATCGCGCCGATCGTGTAGGCTGCCTCGGGATCATTGGGATCCTTCTCCAGAATCTTCTTCTGCCACTCCTTGGCCTCATCCAGCCGCTTGATGCTGAATTCAATGCCCGCGAGCTGCTTCATGCTGTTGATATCGTCCGGATCCGCGGCCAGAACCTCCTTGAATATGTCGATGGCCTGCTGCGCGGTCTTCAGGTTGTCCGGCGTAAGCAGCCCAGGCACCACGTTCTGGCCCAGCGCGGTAGCCAGGTAGCCTTTCGCCATGGGTAGTTTGGGATCTAGCTGTATGGCCCTCTGGAAGTGGTTTATCGCGTCTTCATAGTGAGCGCTCTTGTAGGCGTCCACTCCCTTGTTCAACTCGGAGCGGGCGGCAAGCTTGTTGCACCCGCTAAGGGAAATTACCATGCCGGCCAAGGCTACCGCGAGCGCCGTAATACGTACGGATCCATTCATGTTCGTATCCTTCTCCTTCAGACGAGTGCCTGTCGGTCGCGCGCCTGGAATCTATGCTGCAACTGGCTGCGGCTGGGAGGAGCCGAAACCAGGATGGAAAAATTGTACTCCACTTTCCCGCCGGAGGAACCGCCTCCGAACGGTGCTGGCAACCTTGTAATTTGCCGGAGCCCCCAAATCTCCCTGGCGCATGGTTGGCCAGCCAAAACTCAATGCGCCCTGGCCGCCACAGCTGCTATCCAGTCAGCCCTTAGGCTGACCGCCATAGCCTGCTGCCTCCCTATTCAGGGAAGCGGCCATAGAGCTCCTGCTACTGGCTCTGCTGGATTACCTTGGGCGTCATCAACCCGATGTTATCCACGCTCGCGGCGCGCCCGATATCGATAACCTCGGCCACATAGTGGAAGTCCAGCCTTGCGGCGTACTTTGCCTCCACGTTGACGAACATGATGCGCTCGGCGCGATTGGCGTAGATATCGGTCAAGCGAGTAAGTAACTCAGTCTTGGCTGCCTGTCCGCCAGCACCATTGAGCACAATTGATTCGTTGATCTTATAACACGGCGGCGCTGAAGCCGCCGACGTCGCGCATTCGCCGGACATGGTAGGAAAGATCTGCACCACGATGGTGCGTTCGCTGTCTTTCTTTTGATTTGGATCCTTGGGCGGCTGAGGCACCAGCGCATTCAAACCCTTGGGTGTTACCGGCACGATGACCATAAAGATGATCAGCAGCACCAGAAGAATGTCGATCATCGGGGTAACATTGATGTCGGACGAGTAGCCTCCCCCGCCTCCCATTGTCATTGCCATGGCTTAAAACTCCTCGTTTACTCGTACTTGAAAATCGTTAAATGGTCAGCGTACGGCAACCGTTAATTGCCGCCCGCTGGATTGCCTTCGCGCTTCTGCGTCAGCAAGCCTACGCTATCTATGCCCGTGCTGCGCACTGCATCGATGGCGTTTTCCACTGCCAGATACCCCGCGCGGGCATCAGCGCGAACAAAGATCGTCTTGTTTCCAGGATTGGCGACCATCATCTCTTCAACTTTACTGGTAAGAAAGTGAAGCGGATCCGGTTGATTAGTCCTGGGGTCTCTGTATTCCTCATCGTATGGAACGTGATTTTGTCCTAGGAATACCTGACCGTCGCGGTTGATGGCCACCACGATAGCGTCTTCCTTGTCAGCGTCCGGCATGGCGATTGGATTGACCACCGACGCCATATCGATCACCACCTTGTTCTGGAGCATGGGGGTAATGACCATAAAGATGATCAACAGCACCAGCATCACATCCACCATGGGGGTGACGTTGATATTTGAGTTGACCTTTCTGCCTTCGTCGCGAATTGCTTGTGCCATTGTTAGGGCTCCGTTGCCTGAAATTTTTTATTCCGGAAGGCGTCCGGCATTGCCTTGCGAATTGTCCTACTGGCGCGCGCTTCAAATCGGAGGGCAGGAGAGAGTTCTCACTCT
The DNA here is from genome assembly GCA_050012015.1 of Occallatibacter sp. Classification (GTDB taxonomy): domain Bacteria; phylum Acidobacteriota; class Terriglobia; order Terriglobales; family Acidobacteriaceae; genus Telmatobacter. The sequence goes on from JBEKHZ010000005.1 coordinate 375,843, forward strand.
CCCGCCCTCCGCAAATTCCCGCTTTCGCCGACGGGCGCTTCGCTTAGCGCTTGTGGCTCTGCTTGATGAAGTAGTCGATCAGTTCGCTGGAGGAGTTATCCATCTCCACGTCGAAAGCTTCGACACGACCGGTGAAGTAGTTGAAAGCCATAACGGCCGGGATGGCCACGAACAGGCCGGCGGCGGTGGTAACCAGGGCTTCCGAAATGCCGCCGGCAACCGTGGCGATACCCGATGACTTGGCATGCGCGATCTGGTTGAAGGCGTTCAAAATGCCGATGACGGTTCCCAGCAGGCCAACGAACGGAGCGGTCGCGCCGATGGTGGCCAGAACAGCCAGGCCCCTCTTCAGCTTGGCGTGGACAATGGCCTCAGCCCTCTCCAGCGCGCGGCCGGAGCTGGCGATGGTCTGCTCGGTGGGAGCGCCGCCGGAAGAACGAAACTCCTGCAGGCCGGCCGTCACTACCTCGGCCAGGTGGGACTTCTTGTTGCGATCGGCAATCTTGATCGCTTCCTCGAGCTTGCTGTCCTTCAGCGCGCCGGCAACCTTGGGCGCGAATTCGCGCGACTGCTTGCGGGCTGCCGAGAAGTACAGGTAGCGGTCGATCATGACGGCCAGCGACCAGATCGACTCGATGAAGAGAATAAAGGCGATGATCTTGGCCAGTATTCCCATGTGTTCCCAGAGACCCTGGGCGGTGAAGCTGACTGTTCCCTCACCTTCATCGAAAATGAAGGCCAGATTGGCGGCCGTGTGCGTAGCGAAGTGTGTAAGCTGAGCGAGAATCACTGAATCATTCCTCCTAAGGAGTTTTCTTGTGTACTGCATTTGCCTTGCGGCAGCTGTGAATGCAACTCCTTACGGATTCGCATTCAGGTAAAAAGAAATGCTCTTCCCCGTGCCGGCGGAAAGCGCCAATTACATTCCTCATCCGCCCAGGGTGAAGATCACGTTTATCGTAGTCTCCACTTCTACCGGCTCGTTATTGAGCAGATAGGGCCTGTAGCGCCATGTTCTAACAGCGTCCATCGCGGCCTGCTGCAACATTTGAGGGCCGCTGACGACGTGCAGACCTTCGATGGAGCCTGTCTTGGAGATGGTCGCCTGCAATACCACCGTGCCGGAAACGCGTGCGGCCTTGGCAATGGGCGGGTAGACCGGCTGTGTCTTCTGCAGCAACATACCCGCCATGACGCCGCTGGAGATGACCAGCTTCTTCACCGGGGCAGCATTTACCTTGGGCCCGTTGTCGGCGAACAGGTTGCCCATGATGTTCCCTCCGCTGCCGAAGTCCGATCCGGCCACGCCAAAGGAAGCCAGGGACGGCTCCTTCTCGTTGACCATCCTGATTTCGTGCGGAATCTTAGTGGGTGCCGTGAGCTGATTGTTCATCATCTCAGACTTCACCGGGGCCTGGTGCACTTCCGGCGGCGGCGGGGGGGGTGGGGGCGGCGGCGGCGGGGCTGTCAGAGCCATCTGCATTACGGCCCTGGGAAGCGCCTCGGGATATATCAGCGGAAGCAGAACGATCAGAATCAGGATTACTAATTCGGCGATAAACAACGGAATCATGTACTTTCCGGTCTTGCTCTTGATCCTGCCTCCGGATTCAAACGTGGAATCTTCAAACATGGCCAGCCTCGAATCGAGTGTTTGCTTACTTCTACTTAGACACCGGGGAAAGCTAAATTGTTCCCGGCATCAAAACCTTATCACAAAAGCGCGGCCCATCTCGAAATGAACAGCGCGTTCCCTGAAAAAAACACTGAAAAAAGGGGGTATAACTGCCGCCCCGCTTACTTTTTAGGGCTTTTTGCGGCCGGAAGTACCGCCGTCTAGCCCCGCCGGGTGCGCTACTCCTGCCAGGCCACCAGCATCGGTGCGGCTATGGCAATCGAGGAGTACGTCCCGATAAGAATACCTGCCACGAACTCGCATGGCCTACCCCTTGAACGCTCCCTTTGCCTTTGATGAACTACTGGTCCTGCCAAGTACCGATTGATGGAGACCAGTGTAGAATTCTTCTGGACGACGCACTGCATCAACGATAGCCCAAACCCATATAACCAACGCACCGAGGCCGGAAACTATCGCCCCTGCCTCCCCGAAATACCGCAAAGGAGCAAGCAAAAAAATACCACAGGCGAAGCTGATCCAGAACTTCCTGGCATCTTTCTCGTAAGTGTAGCTCCAGGTCCATAAGCCAAACAAGACCGCCATTACTACTGCGCCGACCTTATTCTTGGTTTGCCAGGCCACTAGCATCGGTGCGGCTATGGCAATCGAGGAGTACGTCCCAATAAGAATACCTACCACCAGCGCAAAAGAAAAGCCGTTCAGCACCTGACCCCCAAAAATGTACAAAGAAAGGACGGTCAGGAAGGTCAGGCCCGATGTAAGAACGGTCCGGCTCAGCGTCTGGTTGATGCTGCGATTGACCACGTCGGGCAGCGCCTCCCGGCGGCTCAGGCGCAGGTTCTCCCGGATGCGGTCAAAGACCACAATGGTGTCGTTCATCGAATAGCCCACCAGCGTCAGGATGGCCGCAATCACCGTTAGGCTGATTTCCTTGTTCAGCAGCGCGAAGGCTCCCACGGTGATCAGCGTGTCGTGGAAGCAGGCCACCACCGCCGCCACGCCAAAGATAAACTCAAAGCGGAACCAGAGATAGACCAGCATCCCCGCCATGGAGTACATCGTTGCCCAGAAAGCCTTGCTTTCGAGCTGTTTGCCCACCGTGGGACCGACCACCTGCGTGTTGCGCACGTTGCGGGGGCCGATAGTGCTGTCGTAGTGCTTCTGCAACGCATCCATAATCTGCTGACGGCCGGTGTCCAACGCGCTCTCGTCCTGCTGCTCCGGCAGGCTGATGAGCACCTCGTTCCCGCTGGACTGATCAACGGCCTTGATGGTCTGGATGCTGGCATCCTTAATGCTCGCTGCCGCCATGGCTTGGCGAATCCGGTTGGTATCCGGGGTCTGGTCAAACTGCACCTGCACCTGCGTGCCGCCCTTGAAGTCCACGCCCAACGGCACGGGACTGCCAATGGTGCGCATATGCATGCCCATCGAGATGAGGCCTGCCACGCTGAAGATCAATGAAAAGCTGAGAAAATACCACTTCAACCTCAGCCAATCCACATTCACGCCGCGAAATAATTCCACTCGCTTCTCTCCGCTTCCTTAGAGGCTGGAACCTGTACCGGCTCCTGCGCTCAATGTAATTCCACTAATCCCTGGTCCCTCGTCCCTGTTCCCTCGTCAAATAGACACCAGTTGACCGGGCTTCAGCTTGTTCAAATGGGCATCGAAGATGACCCGTGAAACAAAAACCGCCGTGAACAAATTAGCCGCCAGGCCGACGGTCAGGGTGGTTGCAAAACCTTTCACCGGGCCGGTGCCAAAGATAAACAGGATGGCCGCCGAAACGATGGTGGTCACGTGGGTGTCCACAATAGTGACCCAGGCATGGGCAAAGCCCTGCTCCACGGCCGACACGGGCGCCTTGCCGGCGCGCACCTCTTCACGGATGCGCTCGAAAATCAGCACGTTCGAGTCCACGCCCATGCCGATGGTCAGAATCACTCCGGCGATGCCCGGCAGCGTCAACGTAGCCCCTGAAGACCCCATGAATCCCAGCAGGATTATCAAGTTCAGAATCAGCGCCAGATTGGCGTTGATGCCCGAGCCGCGGTAATAAAAGAGCATGAAGGCCATAACCACCAGGATGCCTACAATGGCCGCCGTAATTCCCTGGCGAATCGAGTCCGCGCCCAGAGACGCGCCCACAAATCGCTTCTCTAGCTGATGCAGCGAGGCAGGCAGGGCGCCGGTGCGCAGCAGCTTGGAAAGCGCCGCGACTTCATCCGGCGTAAAGGTACCCTCGATCTCGCCCCGGTCGCGAATGGCGTTCTTGATGACGGCCACCTCGCGGATACTGTCGTTCATGACCACCGCCATGTTGCGGCCCACATTCTTGCTGGTGTAGTCGTAGAACCTGTCGCCGGCCTCCGTTGTCAGCTGGAACTGGACCTCTCTCTGGCCGTTGTTGGGATTGATGCTCGGATCGGCGGTGCGGAAGTCGTTGCCCGCCACTACCGAGGCGCGTTGCAGCACATATATGCCGGAACCGCCCTGCATCACCCCGGTAAAACTCCTCAGTTCATCGTCCGCTGGAACGCTGCCGCCCACGCTGGCCGTCGCTTCCTGCTCGTCCTTGTAGGGCCCGCCGACTACCGCGTGAACCTCCAGCCGGTTGGTGCCCTGGATAATTTGCTCGATCTGACTCTCGTTTTCCACGCCCGGCAGATCCACCAGAATCTGATTTTCGCCCAGGCCGTACTCCTGAATCTGCGGCTCGCTGATGCCCAGCGCGTCCACCCGGTCGCGGATAGCCTCAATAGCCTGCGAAACGGTCTTCTTCTCCAGCGCTGTCCTGATCGCCGGTTTCATAGTCAGCGAGAAGCTGCCCGGCTCGTCGCCCGCGGCCACGTCATATGTGTTGCCGTACTTTGCCTCCAGCAGCACGCGCGCGTCGTTGGACTTGTCTGCCGGCGTGCCCTCCACGCGGATCAGCGAGGCCTTAGCCGGATCGGGCTTGTAAACCTGCGAATAGCTCAGGTTGGCCCCATTCAGTTCCTGCTTGATGAGCGCCACGGTATTATCCGTATCGGCGTTGACCGCTTCCTCGACCTTGACCTGCAGGATCAGGTGAGCGCCGCCGCGCAGATCCAGGCCAAGATGAATGCGATCGGTCATCGCCTGCAGAAGAGGCTTAGGCTTAGCACCTGGCATGGGAATCCAAGACACCCCAACGATACCCAGGATGCAAAGCACCATGACCGCAATAATCAGTAGAATTTTGTTTTGCAGATTCTTCTTCATCGTCCCGTTTCTCTACTTCAAACGCTAAGTACCAGTCTAAAAGTTGAAAGCCCGCAGGGCCGGAATCAAGTTTACGAAGCCGAGTCCTGCGTGGTCACCGAGGCAATCGCGTTCTTGGCCACTTCCAGCTTGATGCCGTCCGGCGCCACGCGGATCACGATCGTATCGTCCTTGATGGAGAGGATGATGCCGCGAATGCCGCCCGCCGTGGTCACCCGGTCGCCGGTCTTGATTGCGGCCAGCATCTGCTGCCACTGCTTCTGTCGCTTCTGCTGCGGTCGGATCATCAACAGGTACAGCACCGGTATGACCAGCAGGATGGGAAGCATCGTATAGCCGCTTCCGGACGGCTGCTGGAACACCCACCAAGCTAAACTAGTTGCCACGCTCATCCCCAATCCCATTCCTGCCTGCCCTGGACGTGTAAAATGCTCCGCTTTCAGGGCACAGGCACACCCAGCCATCTGCCGGGCGCCCGTAAAAAATTTTGTCTCCGGGAATCTTCCAGACTGGTCCGGGCCAATCATTGTTCCATGCCCAGACACGCGGCCAAAGATCGAGATTACCGGTCCGGTTTCCTCTTGCCGCGCTTTGTATCTCTCTCCCGCGACCGAAACCATGCCAGCGACCCAATTGCCGTCTGCTTCCTGTTCGACACAGCAATCCCCAGGAAGCCGCATCCCAGGGGCGCGCCGTATTATTGCGCGTTCTCCCTGCCCGGATTCCAAAGGAGTGCCTTAATAGATAAGATACGTGCCGACGGGGGCCTGTCAAGGCGGGAGACCAGGGTTCAGCGTCCAGAGATCAGGAGTCATGAGCCCGTTTTCCGTAGTCAGTTTTCAGTTGCCCGAAGTCAGCCGCTTTGATCCAGCCTGGCTGTGGGTGCTTGTTCTGTTCCCTGTTCCCTGCTTATAAAGCCTTTACAAGTCGTCTACTCCATTCTTACGTCCGCTGATTTCTTCTGGAGTTGAGATGCTTATCGGCTGAGGCGTGCCTTCCCATGGCACGCTTCGCACACCAATAAGCGGGAAAGGACACCTCATATGGACAGCACTTATCGCGATTTGTTCGTTTCCATTCCTACGGCTCTTGCCGTAGCATTTATGCTCTGGGTACTGTGGCATTTCCACAAGGCAGAGCGCGATCGGTAGATTTTTGCTCGTCAATAGTCAGTTTTCAGATGCCCGCAGTCAGCTGCTTTGATCCAGGTTGGCAAAGATCGCTTGTTCTATTCCCTATTCCCTATTCCCTTTTCCCTATTCCCTACTTCGGTGCTACCGCCGGCGTCTCCGCCTCATCGTCTGCATCCTCCACCAGCACCGCCGAGCCTGGAACGATATCGAAGCTCACCGGCTCCTTGCCCGTGGGATGGAAAGTGACGCGCAGCGGCTCGCGCTGCCACTCCGCGGGTGCGCAAGCCGGCTCCGGGTGGTTTTCAGAATCGTAGGCCAACATTTTTCTGGCCAGCAGCGGCTTCCGCGCCGCCACCTGGGCCACCATGGCGTAGAGGCTCTTGCCGCTGGCCGTCACGCCGCAATAAGCGCCGTAATCGCGGAACCATACAACCTGGCTCGCTCCGGGATCGTAGTGAGGCAGCTTCAGGACAACAACGCGGCCGGTCCGCCGGTCCACCAGCAGCCACGGCCCCCGCTGCCAGACCCAGTTGCTGGCCGCAGGGGTGGGCTTCGCGCTGGTTTTTTCGCTGGACCCGGATTTGTCTCTGGGCAACGCGTCGTTGAGCTTGATGACGCGCCGCACTACAAAGCTGCGGTCGGTCACGTCATGCGCGTCGCCGGTGGTCCACTCCTTCACAACGCCGTCCACCAGCAGCGCGCGCACCTTGAGTTCGGATTCGCCCGGTGCTGCACCTGCCGGGTCGCCGGCCTTGGAGTAGGGCACCTTCCGTGCCGCGCCCAGAACTACCACGTGCGCCTTGTGCGGTGTAGCCGAAAACGCAGGAAACGCGCCCATCAGCGCCACAACAACCATATAGGAAAGCTTCAATCCATTGCGCATGACGTATCCTCCTGCTAGCTTTCAGACTTATCCCGATTACCTTCCCCAAAAATAGATAAAAATGTGAGTAAATCTATTGGCATTTCCGGTTCTTCCATTTGATTACTGCGGCAACAGTCTCCACGCGTTCAATTGAAACATTTTCATAATCCATATAGATTTCATCATGATAGATGCTATTTTCCGTATAATATGGCCCTTGTGTATTCAACTTCCTTGGCCCTCTTTCATTGGCAGGAACGAGTTCATCGGCAATTTCATATACATCTTTTAGCAATAATAAAGAATCTAGGTTAATTCTTTCAGGCATGTAATGCCGCTTCTCCAATCCAATCTCGCAAACCTGCCCATCTTCCGTATATCTCGGCATCATCAGTATTCCCGGCCGAACTTCGTATGCTTCGATCGATTTATATTTCGAAAACTTATTGCTTTGCGGCTTGGCGGCAAGAAACAGAAGAACGGACGAGCCAGCCAAAACAATCAGACTCATCCAACGGAACCAACCGGAGAACTTCTTATTCGCTTCCATGAATGGCAGCTCCTTTTGTTCCAACCGTAGGTACAGGTGAAGATGTGGGAAACCACAAACCCCATCCGACAGCCTAGTCCCTAGTCCCTTAGTCCCTAGCTTCTCTCCACCGCCCGCGCCACCCGAAACGCCTTTGCCTCGTTCAAATGCGCCGCCAGCACCTGCATCCCCACAGGCAATCCAGCCTTGGTCGTCCCGCACGGCACCGTCACGCCGCAGATGCCCGCCAGGCTCGCCGTCACCGTGTAAATGTCGGCCAGATACATGGCCAGAGGATCGCCGGTCTTCTCGCCCAGTTTGAACGCCGGCGTGGGCGCTGTGGGCGTGACAATGGCGTCCACCTCGGCGAAGGCGCACAGAAACTCCTCGGCCAAAATGCGCCGCACCTGCTGCGCCTTCAGATAGTAGGCGTCGTAGTAGCCCGCGCTGAGCGCGTAAGTTCCCAGCAGAATGCGGCGCTTGACCTCCGCGCCGAAGCCCTCCTCGCGGGAGTGCCGGTACATGTCGGCCAGAGTTGCTGAATCCTTGGAGCGTGGTCCGTAACGCACGCCGTCAAAGCGCGCAAGATTCGCGCTGGCCTCGGCCGTGGCAATCAGGTAGTAGACCGGGATGGCATAGCGCGTATGTGGGAGAGAGACCGGCTTCACGGTGCAGCCAGCGGCCTTCAGCGCGGCAATGCCCTTTTCAATGGCCGCGCGCACCTCCGGGTCGAGTCCCTCGGCAAAGTACTCCGCCGGAACGCCTATGCGCAGGCCTGCAACTGGATTGTCGCTCTCGGCAGCAAAGTCCGGCACGGGAGATGTCGAGCTGGTCGCGTCCTTCGCGTCGTGGCCGGCAATCACAGTCAGCAGCGTGGCGGCATCGCGCACGTTGGCCGCAAACGGCCCCACGCGATCCAGCGAAGAAGCGTAGGCGATCAGGCCGTACCTCGAGACGCGGCCATAGGTGGGCAGCACGCCCACCACCCCGCAAAAGCTGGCTGGCTGGCGAATCGAGCCGCCGGTGTCCGAGCCCAGCGTGGCCACAGCCAGGTTGGCCGCCACGGCCGCCGCCGAGCCTCCGCTCGACCCGCCCGGAACCCGCTCCGTGTCCACCGGATTGCGCACCGGCCCGTAGGCTGAGTTCTCGGTCGAGCTGCCCATGGCGAACTCGTCGCAGTTCAGTTTGCCCAGCAGCACCGCTCCCGCCGCTTCCAACTTGGCCACCGCCGTGGCGTCGTAAGGAGGCTGATATCCCTTCAGAATCTTCGACCCCGCCGTGGCCGGAGCGCCCTTCATGATCAGAACGTCCTTGATGCCCACCGGAATCCCGGCTAAAACTCCAAACGGATCACCCTTGGCAGCCGCGTCGTCCACCTTCGCGGCCTGTGCAAGCGCACGCTCCTTGGTCAGGCATAGATAGGCGTTTAGCCGCGGATTTTTCTTCTCAATTCGCTCGTAATAGCTGGCGGCGAGATCGGCGGCTTTGGTGCGGCCAGAGGTAATCCCGGCGCGCAGCTCCGCCAGTGTTTTCGGCTTTTCTACATAGGTTTCAGCAGCTTTGGCTTCGCTGGACAACGGCATCTTCCTCACTCTTTGGCCTTTTACTGACCGGTTTGTAGATTGTTTCTCGTGTCGATTACCCCAAAATCCCAGGTGCCCCAGGTCCGAAGTCCCCACGGACTGGTCATCGTCTGTGGGGTGTAGGTCCGGATTATCGGACCTGGGATATTAAACACCTAACGCTCAATCACCTTGGGAACTTTAAAGAAGACCCCATCGGTCTCCGGCGCCTGCGGCATCACGGCAGCTCGATCCAGCGAGGGCAAAGGCTCATCAGCGCGCAGCACTCCCGCGCCCACCCCTTCCTGCAACTCGCTCACTTGCGCCAGCGGCGTCACGCCCTTCGTATCCAGCTCGTTCAACTGCGCCACGTAGTCCAGAATGGCGTTCAAATCGCGCAGCATCGCCGGGGTCTCCTCCGGCTTGAGCTCCAGGTGGGCCAGCTCAGCCACCCGCTCCACATCTTCCACGGTCACCCTACTGCGTTTTTCCAATTCATGTGTCCTTTCTTGCATAGTACACGGTGGCTATTTCTTAAGGAAAAAGCCTCTTGGCAGTAGTGGTTTCGGGATGGTGCAATTGGAAAAACGCTTCAGCGGTCATTGCATCCCCATGCGCAGCCCCCATACGCGTTCTATGACACGCGCTCCTGTGGTGAAGGCCCGATGCCTGAGTATAGCGTTTTTTGTTTGCCTTCCTGCCTGTGAGCTCAGTCCACAATCAGCGTCAGGGTCGCCTGATGCGGAACGCCGTTCGAGGTCGCGGTGACCACCACATAATAAGTGCCTGCCGCAGTATTGCCGGGGCCGGAGCCAGAGCCCGGAACTTTCCCTCCCGGAATAATGCCCGAGGAGGTGCAACTGGAGACTCCCCAGGCGAGAATCACCAGCAGCGCAACCAGCAGCAACGCCTTGCGCCGCCGCGCCAGTGCAAAGGGCGCCAGCGCCAGCCCGCAGGCCAGCGGAAGAGCATGCCACGTAAGCGGAGTCGCGGGCTTGATCGAGGCCGTGGTGAGTCCGGTGGCAATCTGCACCACCACATTCCCTGTCGTGATGGCGGGAATCCCCTCGCTAGCGGGATTGAAGGTGCACGCCGCATACGGCGGCAGCGAGGAACAACTGAAGTTGAAGACGCCCTGGGAGCCGTTGAGCGGAGTAATCAACAGCTTGTAGTCGGCGGTCTGGCCGTTGGCGATGGTCTGCGAGGACGAACCGGAGGGCGCAATTGTAAAGTCGAAGCCCATCCCCGACAAGGGCACAAACGCGCCTGTCGGCAGCGCGCTGCTCGTCACCGTCAGGCTCCCGCTCTGCGCTCCGGCGCTCAAGGGCGCGAATTCCACAACTGCCGCGCAACTGGCCCCGGCTGCCAGCGTAGAGCCGCATGTCGTGCTCACCAGCCGGAATCCCGCCGTCACCGCGACCGAAAAACTCCCTAAGCTGTTCACGCTGTCGGAATTGGTAAGCGTCACCGTGACGGGGCTGCTGAGCAGGTTTACCCCGGTTTGCGGAAAGTCAATCAGGCTGGGCAGCGCCTGCACCGATCCCGGCGTTCCTCCCGTCCCGCTCAGTGGAATTACCGTTGAAGCCGTCAACGAAGGCGATGCGATAGTCAGCGTCCCCGTATACGGCCCATTGAGCGTAGGCGAGAATATCACCCCCGTCGAGCAGCTTGCCCCTGCAGCCAGACTTGTGCCGCAGGTGTTCTGCACCAGGCTGAAGGGAGCTGTCGGCGTCAGTGTCAGCGAAGTGGCCGTCGAGCCGCCGTTGTTGGTCAGCATCACCGTCTGAGCCGGGCTTGATTGCCCCGGCGTCACGATGGGAAAAACCAGTTGCGCCGCGCTCACGCTGAGCCCCGCCGGAGTCTGTTCGGTTCCGCTGAGCGAGACTGTAACCGGCGCGACGTCCGAGGTCGACGAGCTTACCACTAGCGTTGCCGTGGCCCCGCCCGCCACGGTAGGAGTAAAAGTTACCTGCACCGTGCAACTGCTTCCGTTGGCCAGCGTGGTTCCGCAGGTGGTCGTGCCATAAGAGAAGCTGCCCGCCGAGAGCCCGTTAATCTGGAAGCCCACATTAGCCAGCGGCGCTCCGCCCGTGTTGCTCACTGTCACCGTCTGCGGCGAGATCGTCTGGCCCACCGTCCCCGTAAAGCTCAGGCTGGCTGGGCTCACGCCCAGCGCCGGCGGAGCCACTCCTGTCCCGCTCAATGCCACTGTTTCAGGCTGTGTGCGTATAGAGTCGGTAATGCTCAGCGTGCCGGTCTGAGTACCCGTCGCCGCCGGATCAAATTGCACACTGATTGCGCAACTGGAGTTTGCCGCCAGGCTGGCAGTGCAATCGTTGGTCTGCTGAAAGGCTCCGCTCACCGAGATGGCAATGGAAGTCAGCGTCACGCCGCCGCTGTTGGTCATCGTCACTGTCTGCGCGGCCGATAGCTGCCCCTCAACCGTTCCGGAGAAGGTCAGCGTGGTGGGCGAGAGCGTATCGGTTGCCGGTCCTGACCCTCCCCCGGAGGCTCCCCACAGGGAGTTGATCCAGATGCCGCGGCCGTAGGTGGCGGCTACAAGATCCTGTAAGCTCGCCGTTACCGGCGCGGCGCTCAGCGCCACCACCGGAGCCTTCGGCAGGCCGCTTCCGAAGGCCGACCAGCATTCTAAGGGGGCGCTGGCGCAGCTCGCGATCTGCCGCGTCGAATAAACTCCCTCATCGGTGGCGACGTACACCGTGTTGGCGTCCTGCGGGTCCACTACCAGGCTGTTGGCTGGAGCCGCGGGCAGGTTAGCCATCATCGATGTCCAGTGCGCCCCTCCGTCGGTCGAGCTATACACCGTCTGCACTTTTTTCCCCAGGCTCGGAATCCCCGCCACCGTCGCGTACACCGTCTGTCCGGTCGTGTCGTGCGAGTCGACGAAGAGGCTGGTGATGTCATACCCGTAGTAGTTCATCGTGTGGGTGTCATTGCTGACAGGATTCAGCGCCGTCACATCCGTCCACGTGGACCAGGCGCCCGTGGCCAAGTTATAGGTTGCGCTCAACACGTGCCCGGGCAGTGTTCCGCCGCCATTTGCCGAGCCGTACATGCCCACATAAACTACTTCACCGCCACTCGGCAGAGCAGTCGAAACGGGCAGCGCCATCGCCGCCATCGTGCGAATCAGTGCGTCGCCGCTGCACGGTCCGCTGAATGCATGGTTGTCGAAGATAGGGCTGATCGCGTCGCTCGAACTCCAGCCCACGCCGCTGGCCGGGCCGCGCCACACTCTGCATGTCCCGATCAGCAGCTTCGTGCTGTCCAGCGGGTCCACCAGAAAGGGCGCTGGCGAGGTCATGCTCAGCCCATCCCCGCCCACATCCGCGTCGGTCACAACTGCGCTAGCCCCAAACGCCGCCGGCGTGCAGGGCGCCGTCTGCGAGCACAGGTAGATGGAGACTCCCGCCTGGTTATTCACGTACCAGTTGTTGCTGTTCACCGGATCGACATCCACCGGCCCGCCCTCGCCACCCAGAATCTCCGGCCAATCCGTCGTCGCCCCGATTGTGCTCTTCACCCCGGCGGTTCCGTTGGCCCCCAATCCGGCCATCATCGTGTACGGCGTCGCACCCGCCTGCGACATGCTCACTACCTCGGCCAGCGAGCCCAGGCTCCCGTTCAAATTTTCAAAATGAGAAGCATCGCTCGCCGAGCACACCGTTCCCGTCTCGCCGATGGCGTCCGTCGAGCGCCACAGCCCGCTGTCGTTGCCGATAAAAATCTCCTGCGGATTACTCGCAGGAACCGGATTCCAGGCCAGCGCGTGCTGGTATTCGCCCACCTCGGCGCAGAATCCAACCGTCGAATTGGTCGTATTCCGCCACCTGCAGCCCTGCGAGTAGGGGCAAGTCGTCTTCCACAGATCGTTGGCCCCGGCCAAAACAATCGTCGTCTGCCCCGAGGGAATCGCCGCTAGCGCCAGGTTGTAGTCGCCGTTCACAATCGTGGCCGGACCCAGCAACGTATGCGTCTCCAGCGCCGCCGTCTGCCACTGCTGGGCAAAGGTGATCGTCTGATTGGTGCAAGCGCCCGCGCTCGCCGCGCACAGGTCCTGCCAGATTCCCTGGTCCTGGTTGTACTCATCCACTGTCCATGCAAAGGTGTCGCCGGTCTGTGGATTCACCGCCAGCGCCCCGCGAAAAATGGGGCAAGCCGTCGATCCCGTGCTGCCGGTATTAGTGGGGCACAGCCCCGCGCTCGTCATCAGTCCCGCACCCGGCTGATTCGCCATCCGCGTCCAGGTGATGCCGTCCGCGGACTGGTAGTAGCCGTGGTAGCGCACCGCCGCCACAAACAGTTGCCGCACCGGGTTCCACACTACCGCAGTCGCCGCATTCCCGTCGGGCAGCGCAAAAGTGACGCTCGGCCCCTGCATGTCCACCCCGCCACCATCCGTAATAGTCGCCAGCGACCACGTAGCTCCGCTGTCAGAGGAGTAGTAAAGCCCCTCGTAGCTTTGCTCCGGCCAATCCGCATTCACCAGCGTGCCTTCGTAGGCCTGCGAAACCGCCATCACCACCCGTTGCTGGTTCGCCGTGCTCCACGCAAAGCCCGCAATTCCCTCCCCGGCAAAGCTGTAGAGTTGGTCCGAGGTGGTGGAGATCAGGCTCCAGGTAATTCCGCCGTCCGTGGAGCGCAGGATTCCGGCCCCGTAATAAGAATCCAAAGCATCGTTCGGATCGCCGGTCCCGGCCAATATCACTCCCGTGCCGCCCGGCTGCACGCTCAGCGCTCCAATGCTGATGGAGGTGCCCGCTGTGCCGCCCATTCCCGCTGCCTCGTCGGTCAGCGGAATGAAGCTGATGTTGGCCGGGCTCGCTGTGCCCGCATTCTGCGACCGCCAGACCCCTCCGCCGGTGGTTCCCACGTAGAGCGTGTTGCCGGTAGCGTCCGAGGGGTCTAGCGCCAGCGCCGAGACGCGCCCCGTCACCAGGCCAAAGTTTTGCGATTGCACGGCCGTGGGGCCCAGCGGCAGCCAGCTTGCGGTTCCCTGAGCCGCCTCCATCGCGTGGGCCTCGGGCTCGGCCGCAGCCGTCCGCGCGCTCCGGCGGAAGTGCCCCACCCCTGCCCAGGCCGCCACCCCGCCTTTCGACGAGGCTCGATTCCAGCCCCTTTGCGCCAGAAACCTCTCCGCCTGAACCACCCGCGGAGGCAGATTGGCCCGCCGCGCTGCCACTCGGGCAGCATCTACAGAGTCAGGCTCCTGCCTATTTACACTTGTCTCTTGGGTTACGCCGGCAGCCGCCGTCATCGCCGTCAAGGCCAGCATTATCAGCCATTTGCCGGCCAACCGGCCTTTGCCGGTATCGCAAGCGATACGCCCGCCCGACGGGCGAGGCCGGACACAGCCTACCGCTCTGCCGCCGGAGGCAGCTTCACCGTATGGCCGCTCGATAGACCTAATGCTCACACGCGTCCTGATCGCGATTCCGTCTTTCCCCTCTCCGTTTATCGGCAACCTCTGAGGGGGACTTGATCGAAATCCTGTAGCACTACAACGTGCGAAACACGCAGCTTACGGGATTAAATTTGCTTGGATTATAGACCACTAATCTGACATCTGGCAGGACATTGTTGGTGCGAGACAGTTTTTCCTTTACCCCGCCGCCTCAGAACCGCGGTTGTCCCACTGGCCGTCAATTCTGGAGCAAGGCAGCTATGAATCGCTCCTGGTCTTGATGCGCCTGGCCCATTCGTCATCGCCCGCGAGCCGAAGGAAGTTTTCGAGCACAATTGCCTTGGTTTCTTCGCCTGACCATTTTCGAATTTCGGCTAGCTTGTGCACTACTTCGGCAATGATCGACGGCATTCCGATCTTCCCGGTCAGCCAATGATACCCGCCGGGATTATCGGTCTCCGTCAACAGCAAAGACGGCAGGACTGATTGGGCAATCTTCTGGATAGCGGCGCTGGAGAGAATCTCTACGCCAATCGTGAAGTACATGCCCTTTTCGGCCAGGGCATGAAGCAGCCGTATCGGCCCCGAATACCAGTGGATAATCGACCGGCTAACCCCACATTCCCCCAGAATGCGGTCGATGTCCGCCTCTGCTCCTTTGGTGTGGATATTCAATATTTTCTTCTGAGATACTCCCTGCTTGACAAAGTGCCGGAACACGTCCCGCTGGAGAGCATGACTCTCAGGCTCAGAGACAAAATGATAGTCGAGTCCTATCTCCCCCAACATTGGCGAAGCGTCAATCAAAGGCTGAAGAGCTTCCAGTTGTGAGTGAAAGGCTGGAGCATTCCAGGGATGTACGCCAAACGTGCTGAGAACCCACTTCGTCTGCTCGTCGATAGCTCTGCTCTTCGCATACCCTTCCGGGTCCATCGAGACACCGATAGTGAAGATTTCATGCTGCTCGATCTCCTCGATTGCCTGCGGCAGTTGCAAATCGAATTTGTCCATGTGAGTATGCGCATCGATATACATATTCCTTTTATGTCACAGAATCAGCTGTGATGCCACATCAATTCCATCAGCCCCATTCTCTACCCCAATAGCAAAAAGGGCCGCCCATCCGGCAGCCCTAATTCAAAGATATGTAGTTCACCGGCACTTATAACTGACAATTGGCGGGTATCTCAGGTTCTGACTTTCGGGTTTAGGAATTTACGAACTCTTCTGGCGCGCAAGCGCCGTCCGCCCCACCGCAGGTGGCTACCAGCTCCCCCACGCCCGGCTGATGTAATCCGCCAGCGTCATCGTGATCAGCGTCAGAAACATGAAGATGCCGGCAATGATGGTCAGCTTGGTCAGTTTCGTGCTGTACTTCACATGCATGAAATACAGCACCACCAGCACCGCCTTGGTGGTTGCAATGGCCAGTGCGATGACGGGATTCCACAAGCCCAGGTCCACATACGAAGCCCATACCGTGAGCGCCGTGCCCAGCAGCAGCGCAAAGAGAATCACCAGGTAAACCCCGGGACTGACAATATGCCGCGCCTGTTCGTTATGTCCGCTCATGCGATGATTCCTCGTAATCTTCCCACTAGTCCCTTAGTCCCTCAGTCCCTAGTCCCTGCTTTTCGTCAGTGTCTGCTGATCAAATACAGCAGCGCAAAGAGATAAATCCACACAATGTCGATGAAGTGCCAGTACAGCCCGAAGTTCACCACAAATGTTTCGTGGCCCGTGGTGTAAGCCCCCGCCCGTGCGCGCAGAATCATGAATCCCAGAATCCCGATGCCGATGATCATGTGCAGCGCGTGCATTCCCGTCATCAGGAAATAAAGCGAAAAATAAAGCTCGGTGTGCCGCGCCATGTCCGGCTCAAGCGGCTTGTCGTGATACTCCGCATAGACCTCGGGATTCGATTTCGGATCGAGAAACGATTGCAAACTGTAGTGAAATCCGGGGACGTGATGCTTCTCGATCTTCTCCCGGTATTCAATGGTCTTGATGCCCAGAAAACTCAGCCCCAGAATAAAAGTCAGCGCCAGGCACAGCACCAGCCCGCGCCTGCGCCGTGTCTGCGCGCACCACACGCCCATGGCCATGGTGAAGCTGGAAAAAATCAGCACCACTGTGTTGGTAGCGCCCCACACCACGTTCAACTGGTGCGAGCCGGTGACGAAAGCCGGGTAATACCAGTTGCGGTAGATCAGGTAAGCGGTGAATAACCCGCCGAAGAACATCACTTCTGTCAGCAGAAACAGCCACATGGCAAAGCCCGCGGCGTCGGCCTGCTGCTCGGCGGAGTTGAAGTGATGGCGCAGATAAGCCGGGTGCTCCTCGTGCGCCGGAAGAGCGGCGTTGGCAGCATGAATTGAGCTATCCTGCATTGGCCACCCCCTTTTCTTTCTGTTGCTTTTCCAGCCACTCGTAGTCGTAGGCTTCGTGGTCCATCACCGGAATCTCGGCAAAGTTCTCTGTCAGCGGTGGCGACTGCGTCTGCCACTCCAGTCCCGTCGCCTGCCACGGATTGTCGCCTGCAATCGCGCCGTAGCGCAGCGACCAGATCAGGTAAAGCACTGGCAGCAGGTACCCCACGCCCAGAATCGTCGCGCCCGCCGTCGAAAAAACGTTCAGGATTTGAAACTCCGGCGGATACGATGCATACCGCCGCGGCATTCCCAGCATCCCCAGGATGAATTGCGGAAAGAATGTGAGTATGAAGCCGATGAAGGTCACCACTGCCGCCAGTTGCGAGATCTTCTCCGGATACATGCGCCCCGTCATCTTCGGCCACCAGAAGTGAATGCCGGACAAAAACGCCATCAGCATTCCGCCCACCATCACGAAATGAAAATGCGCCACGATGAAGTACGTCTCCGTCAGGTGAATGTCTGTGCCCGAGGAGCCGAGGAAGACCCCGGTCATGCCGCCGATGGTGAACAATCCCAGAAAGCCGAAGGCGTAGAGCATCGGCGTCTCAAAGGTGATCGACCCCTTGTAGAGCGTAAGCGTCCAGTTGAATATCTTGATGGCCGAAGGCACGGCGACCAGCATGCTCAGCAGGGAGAAGACCAGCACGGCGTAGTTCGAGATCCCCATGATGAACATGTGATGCGCCCACACAAAGAAGCCGAAGACCGCGATGGCCACCGACGAAAACGCCACCGCCGTATAGCCGAAGACGCGCTTGCGGCTGAAGTTGGAGATCACCTCCGAAATCACTCCCATCCCCGGCAGAATCATGATGTAGACAGCCGGGTGCGAGTAGAACCAGAACAGATGCTGAAACAGCAGCGGATCGCCGCCCTTGGTTGGGTCAAAGACGCCGATGCCCAGCGTGCGCTCCAGCGCGATCAACACAATGGCGATAGCTAAAACCGGCGTGCCCAGAACCATCAGAATACTGGCCGCATAGTTCGCCCATATAAACAACGGCAGCCGGAACCAGGTCAATCCCGGCGCGCGCATCTTGTGGATGGTAACTATAAAGTTCAGCCCGGTGAGAATGGAACTGAAGCCGGCGATGAAAACCGCCAGGCCTGTGCTCAGCACGTTGGTGTTCACATAATGAGTGGAGAGCGGCGTCGTAAAGGTCCAGCCTGTGTCTACGCCTCCGACGGTCATGGTGTAGAGGGCCAGCAATCCGCCCGCCATATAGAGATACCAGCTCAGCAGGTTGATCTTGGGCAGCGCCAGGTCCTTGGCCCCGATCATCATCGGAATAAAAAAGTTGCCCAGCGTGGCCGGCACCGACGGCACCAGGAAAAAGAAGATCATGATGATGCCGTGCATGGTGAACACCTTGTTATAGGTGTCTGTGGCCATCAGGTCAGTCTGCGGCGTCAGCAGCTCCAGCCGGATTAGCCCCGCCAGCGCTCCTCCAATGAAGAAGAAGAATGTAATCGAGATCAGGTAGAGTATCGCAATCCGCTTGTGGTCGCTCGTCAGCAGCCAGCTCAGCAGGCCGTTCTCGCGGGTGATGTAGTTATCCTTGGGAATCCTAGCCGTCGCCTGATCGGGAAGGCTGACAATGGTGTTCTCACTCATGGCTTCACCTTTCCTTTCGCGGCGGGAGTCTTTCCGCCCGGCGCGCCTTCGCTTCCCGGCGGCATCTCCGTGGTGTTCACCGTCTGCTCAATGCGGTAATCGGAGTTGAGGTTCTTGATAAATTCAATCAGCGCGATGACTCCCTCCTCGCTGATCTGCCCCTGGTAAGTGGGCATGATGGGCGCGTAACCCTGCGTCACATGCTGCGAGGGATTCAGGATCGCCTCGCGCAGATAGGCGTCGTCGGCAATTACCGTTCCGCCGGACGCCAGCGGCAGCTTCGCTCCGTAGACGTTAGCCAGCGACGGCCCGCGCGCATCGGGTCGCGTATTGTGGCAGGCGGCGCAGCTCAGGCTGGCAAAAAGCCGTTCGCCATCCTGCGCCAGCGATGCTCCGCTGTCGGATCGGGTCAGCCACTTCCTGTACTCCTCCGGCGTCATCACCACCACGTCGCCGATCATCTGAGAGTGGTTCGTCCCGCAATACTGCGTGCAGAACAGGTGATAGGTTCCCGGCGTGGTGGCTTCAAACCACACTGTCGTGTAGCGCCCTGGAATTGCCTCGCGCTTCACGCGAAAGGCGGGAATCGAAAAGCTGTGAAAAACATCCTGCGAAATCAGCGTCAACTGCACCGCGCGGCCCGTGGGCACGTGCAGCGCGTTGATCTCGTGCTGCCCTCCCGGATGCTCCACCTTCCACATCCACTGCTTGCCCACCACGTAAATGTTCATAGCGTTGGCCGGCGGCGTGTAAACACGGAAATAAATCAGCGCGCCCCACACGAACATCACCAGAAACAGCCCCAGCGGAATAATGGTCCAGGTGGCTTCCAGCAGCGTCGAGCCTTCCACCTGCACCGCCACCGGATGGCGCTTCTTGCGATAAAGAATCGAAAAGCTCACCACCAGCAGAACAACGATTGTCAGCCCGATCAAACTCACCAGCACCATGAAGAAAAGCAGCGCATCCATCTGCGGCGCAACCTTCGAGGCCTCCGGCGGAAGCAGCGCGAAGTTCGTCAACCACTTGACGAGAAACTGCCAGATTACTGGGCTGATGTGGTCCATTCCGTTATCCGTTCACCTTCTTGCCTGTCCCCGGCTTGTCGTCCTTCCGCGCATCCCTGCGAAACATCACCAGCATGAATCCGCCCAGCAGCAGCACCGTGATAAGTCCGCCCAGCTGGACAACCCTGGCCACAATCAGCGAGTGCTTGTTGGTCTTCGGATCGTAGTGGTAGCAGTACGTCAGAATGTTATCCACCGGCGAGCCGATTCGGTTGGCCGAGGCCTCCACCAGTCCCAGCCGCAAATCCTTGGGCGAGTACTCCACGCCCATGTAATACTGCGCCAGCTTTCCCTCCGGCGTCACAATCTGAATCGCGCTGGCGTGGGCAAACTGCGTCAGCCTTCCGTCGGGGCCGGGAATCTTCACGTAGCCAAAGCCCACCGCCTTGGTGATCGCGTCGATGTTCTCCTGCGTGCCGGTCATGAAGTGCCAGCCTGCGGCCGTCTCCGGATGGCCGTAGCGCTTCAGGTAGGTGCGCTTCTTGGCCGCAGCCAGATCCGTCGTCTCGGTGGGATCGATGCTGATCACGATTACGCTGAAGTCCTTGCCCGGCACAAAGCTCACCATCTGCAATGCGCTCGTCAGCCCGTTCAGCTCCTCTGAGCAGAGCATGGGGCATTGGTAGTAAACCAGCGCCAGAATCGCCGGCTTTTTGCCGAAGTAGCTCGCCAGTTGCACCTGCTTGCCTTCATCGTCGGTAAAGGTGAGCGAGAGCGGCAGTTGCTCATTCAGCCGCTGCGCGATTCCCACCTTGTTCAAAATATCCGGCGGCTTGTCGCTTGCAGGCGCCATCTGCTTCTCGTCGTAGCGCGAAACCTGCGCCAGCAGCGACGGCGCAAGCAGAGCGGAACACAGCGCTACCGCTGCCACCGCGCCACGCCAGCCCCCTCTGATTTTGTCTAAGCCTTGCATGATCTCT
This sequence comes from Occallatibacter sp., assembly GCA_050012015.1. Taxonomy (GTDB): domain Bacteria; phylum Acidobacteriota; class Terriglobia; order Terriglobales; family Acidobacteriaceae; genus Telmatobacter. The sequence continues at coordinate 396,279 of JBEKHZ010000005.1, forward strand.
TCTTTCCTTGTAATCATTCCATTAAACTTTGGGTGCCTCTGGTCAGGATTTTCGGACCTGGGATACCACTCAATTCTCCGTGCCCCATCCATTTCGCGCACTTTGCGAAATGGGTGGGAAACCACAAATCTCAGCCGCGCCGTTTAGCACTCTCTACTTGCGCACCGCAGGTGCTTGCTCCAGCTCATACCCCGTTCGCGCAAATCCATTTGTCAGCGGCACTGTAATCACCGGCCTCTTATCGCCGGTCATCAACGGTGTCTGCTCCACCGGCTTCGCCACCGGCAATCCCCGCTGGGCAATCAACTCCATGGCTCGCTCAATGGGAATCCGCACTTTGCTATGCGCCTCGTCTGCCCAACTGTAGTTGTCCAGCAGCAGATCCTCGCGTGCGTGCAGGTCGGCTACATCCTGGCTGCCATCGTCGGTCTGCAACTTAGGCGTGGGGAAACTCTGCGTCATCTCGCTCAGCTTGCTTTGCATCTCGGGATTCGACGGCATCGTCCCCAGCGGACGCACATCCACCTGCTTCGCCCATCTGCTCGGCGGCCCGTCCTCGGTTTTCATGCGCGCATTCAGCACCTTGCCCAGTCCGTAGGCCAGCACTCCCGCCACCGCCGCAAAAATGGTGAGCGCCACCAGAAAAACCACCACCCCGGAGACGCGCACATCGCTCGCCTCGTAGCCCTTCGATGCGTCAATCTCTCCCGGCTTATGAGGATTATGCGTGGACATGTTCAGACTCCAAAATTTCCTCGAGGTGCGGATCGTTAGTCTGCACCAGCGGCCTCGCCTTCAACTGCGCGCAGAAGTACGCCACCCAGAAGGCCGTCATCGCCACCGGCACGGCTGCATATTCCAGAATTCCCCAACTAAAATGCAGATTCCGCGCCGCATCTTTGAAGTTCGGCTCAATCAGCCAGAAAAGATCGAAGGCCTTGGCGAAGACCATCCACTGGCACACTTGCAACAGCCGTTTCTTGTTGCGCTTCAAATCACGCGAAAGCAGCAGCGTGAACGGAATCAGCCAGTGAAAAATGAAATCCAGCGTAATAATCACGCCCCAGCCGCCCGTCACGCGGTCCAGGTACCAGGGAATCTCTTCCGGCAGGTTTCCCGACCAGATGATGAGGAACTGCGAGAAGGCCAGATAGATGTTCAGCATCACAAAAGCAAAAGTCAAATTGCCCAGATCGTGCTGCTCCGTCTGCCGCAGAATCGTCTTGAAGGGCTCGCCCTTCGACAGCGAAATCACGACAATAATCGCCAGCGCCAGCACCTGGTATGCCTGCCCCACCAGAAACAACAGGCCGTAGACCGACGAGTACCACGTGGGATCGAGCGACATCACCCAGTAGATGACGGCAGCGCTCATGGTGACCGCGTAGACCACAATCCCCGGCCCGCTGATGTTTTCCAATCGCTTGATCCACTTCGGTGTTGTCTCCAGCGTCTCTGTATCGCGTTTCAAACCCAGCGCGTTGAGCCGCCACGCATAAAATCCCCAGATCGCAAAACACGCCAGGCTGACCCAGACGAACGCTGCCGGATTGAGCATTGGGTGCTTGAACCGGATCGCATGTTCTATCGACTCCAGTTGTTCCGCGCTGATTAGGCCGCGCCTCACGCCATCGTCCACCATCGTCGGGCTCGCCCACAGATAAAGTTTTTTGAGCGAGAACGCCACCAGCACCCAATAAGCAAAGACCAGCAGCAGCGTGCGGCTCATCGCTTCCAGAGGCCGCCGCAGCAGCAATCCCCACTTGCCGCCCGTCACGTACTGCACCATCAGCAGAGCGAGGCCCCCCACCGCAAATCCGAAGGTCAGCATCAACCCCAACAGCCAGGCTCTCAACACGTGGTCCGCATCGAAGCTGCGTCCGTCCGCAAAGCCCAGCCCAACGGCAACCACCGAGAAAGCCAGCCCGATAACCAGCGCGCGTCTCTGCCAGCCGTTGACAAACTCCGGCGTGCCTAGATCCCGGGGCAATTGCTTGCCGTGCGTGTTGGCCTCGTGCGTCTCGTGTGCCATTCTCTGCGTCCTTCGTCCCTTAGTTCCTTAGTCCCTAGTCCCTGATCCCTATTCCCTAGTGCTTTTCCGGCTTGCTCAAAGGAATCTTGATTACCGGAGGAGCAGGATTGGCTGGTGCCAACCCCGGTGTTCCCTGTTTCACATCGTGCGGATATGCCTGTATCGCCGTCGAGGGCAGCGTCCACGGCTGGGCAAACTCCGGGTGTCCGCTCTCAGCGGCAATCTCCCTTAGGCTGCGCACCTGCACTCCCTGAGGCACATCCTCCGGCTTGGCCGCCTGGCTCAACTGCAAGGCGCGTATGTACGCCGCCACCGCCCAGCGATCCTCCGGCGTCAGTTGCGCGGAGTAGTCCGGCATCGCGCCATACCCATTCGTCATCACGTAAAAGTAGTGTGAGATGGGCTGCGACAACCGCACCTGGTCGTGATAGTTGGCCGCCGGCTTGTAGCCCCGCTGCACAATCTCACCCAGCCCGTTGCCCACCCGCGAGTGGCACGGCGTGCAATAGATGTTGAACCGTTCCTGCCCGCGCTTCAGCACGTCGAGCGTTACCGGAAACGGCATCTCGTCCTTCTCTTCGCGATAGCCGTTCGCCGCCTGCACCACTCCGGTATAAAAGTAGCTGTCCTCGTGCAACTGACCCCGCGCCACGGTATTCGCTGCCTGCTGACGCGCTCCGCGGTGATCGGCAAAGAAATCCGAGCCGCGCTGCGAACGTATCTTCGGCTGGTTGTGCATATCCTGCCGGCATCCGGCAATCAGCAGCAGCGCAGTCACTCCCGTGAGGAGTGCTCCGCGCCGTGCATCACGGAAAGCTGAAAGCTGAAAGCTGAGAGCTGAAGGCTGTTTTCGCATCAGTACTCCACCTCCACCACCGAAATCGGCTCAAAGCTCTCCAGGTACTTCCTCGCCTCTGCCAAATCGAACTTCGGGTCCAGCGCCTCCAGGCACAGAAAGAATTTGTCCGTCGTCGCTCCGTCGCGGAAATTCGGCGCGTTGAAGAGAGGATGATACAGCGCCGGCAATCCATTCAGCGCCAGCATCCCAAAGGCCGCCGACAATCCCGCAAACAAAATCGTCCACTCGTAGGCGGGCACAATAAACGCAGGCCAGGAGTACGTCGGCCGCCCTCCTATATTCAGTGGATACGCCCACACCGAGATCCACACCTCCAGCAAAAACATCGCCACCAGCCCCATCACTCCGCCCACCAGCGTTACCAGCGGCACCTTGTTGCGATGGAAGCCGATGGCCTCGGCTGCCTCCTCCACCGGGTAAGGCGTGTAGCAATCCATGCGCCGCCAGCCGTCCTTGCGCGCCTGTTGCGCGGCGCGGATCAGGTCGCCCGGAGTATCGAATTCGGCCAGCAGGCCGTAGATTCCTTCGCGCGCTGCCATCAGTCACCAGCCTCCGCCGCCTTCTTGGGCGTAATCTTCGGGCCAATCTTGGCTCCGGGCAGCATCATGCGAATCTCACTCATGGGAATCATGGGCAGGAAGCGCACAAACAGCAGGAACAGCGCAGTGAACAATCCCAGTGTGCCCACATACGTCATGTAGTCCCATCGCGTCGCGCGGTACGTTCCCCACGCCGAGGGCAAAAAGTCGCGATAAAGGCTGGTCACCACAATCACAAAGCGCTCAAACCACATTCCCGTGTTGACCACAATGGAGAGAATGAACATAAAAATCATATTGGTGCGCCACTTGCGAACCCACAGCGTTGTCAGCGGAATCGCCAGGTTGCAGGTGACTAACACCCAGTACGACCAGCCCATCGGACCGAACATCCGGTTCCACATCATGAAGGCTTCCCAGTGCGAGCCCGAGTACCACGCCATGAAGACCTCCATGGCGTAGCCGTATGCCACGATGAAACCAGTCGCCAGCATCACCTTGCCCATGTTGTCGATGTGCCGCTCAGTGACCAGCTCCTCCAGGTGATAGAACTTGCGCAGCGGAATGGCCAGCGTCAGCACCATGGCAAAGCCGGAATAAATCGCTCCGGCCACAAAGTATGGCGGAAAAATCGTCGTGTGCCAGCCCGGCAGCACGGCCACGGCAAAATCAAAACTGATGACCGTATGCACCGAGAGCACCAGCGGCGTGGCTAGTCCGGCCAGCAGCAGCGAGGCCGTCTCGTAGCGCGCCCAATGGCGCACCGAGCCGCGCCAGCCCAGTGAGCACAATCCATACGCGTACTTCGCAAACTTCGATTCCGCGCGGTCGCGCATGGTGCCGAAATCGGGAACCATGCCGATATACCAGAAGACCACCGAGATGGTCGCATAAGTCGAAACCGCAAAAACGTCCCACACCAGCGGCGAGCGGAACTGCGGCCACACGCCCATCGTCAGCGGAACCGGCAGCATCCAGTAAGCCAGCCATGGGCGGCCAACGTGAATCAGCGGAAACATTCCCGCGCAGACCACGGCAAAAATCGTCATGGCCTCCGCGAACCGGTTGATGGAGTTGCGCCAGCTCTGTTTGAACAGCAGCAGAATCGCCGAGATCAGCGTGCCCGCATGGCCGATGCCGATCCACCACACGAAGTTGATAATCGCAAAGCCCCAGGCCACCGGCTGCGTGATGCCCCAGATGCCGGTGCCAACCAGGAACAGCCATGTCAGCGCCACCATCAGCATCGTGGCCAGCGCGCCGCCCACCCCGAAGAGTGCCAGCCACCCCAGCGGAGTCGTCGGCGTCAGCACAATGCGCGTGATCTTCTCCGTAACAGACCGGAAGGTCTGCCCCGGCGCAATCACGCGGTACTCGCCCGTCGCCGGATCGATCTGCTTATCGAGTTGGGGGTCGTGCTTCAATTCACTGCTTACCCTCGTGCTCCACTAACTTGCTAACTCGCTAATGCGCGCGTAGCACGCGCTAACTTGCTTACTCCATGCAGCGTACGCTAACTTGCTAACTCGCTAATGCGCGCGTAGCGCGCGCTAACTTGCTGCCTTCTTTCACCCCTTCACTGTCCCGTGCTCCACCGGCCCCGCTTCCAGTTCTGGATTCGGATTCGTCACCGCTGCCACATACATCGTCCGCGGACGCGTATTCAAATCGGCGAGCACCTGGTAGCTGCGCTCGTCGGCTTGCAGCTTCGCCACCTTGCTCTGCTTGTCGTTGATGTTGCCAAAGCTGATTGCCTTTGCCGGGCAGGCTTGCTGACAGGCGGTCACAATCTCGCCGTCGCGGATGGCGCGATTTTCTTTATCCGCCTCGATCTTCGCCGCTGAAATCCTCTGCACGCAGTAGGTGCACTTCTCCATCACCCCGCGCGAGCGCACCGTCACATCCGGATTGCGCATCAGCTTCAGGCTCTCCGTCTCAAAATCCGAATACAGCAGGAAGTTAAAGCGGCGCACCTTGTAGGGGCAGTTATTGGAGCAGTAGCGCGTGCCCACGCAGCGGTTGTAGACCATCGCGTTCAAGCCCTCGGGCGTATGCACCGTCGCCCCCACCGGGCAAACCTGCTCGCAGGGCGCGTTCTCGCAGTGCTGGCAGGCCATCGGCTGGAAGTGCGCCCGCGGCGCGGCCAGGTCGCCCTCAAAATAGGTATCAATGCGCAGCCATTGCATGTTGCGCCCGATCCTCACCTGCTGCTTGCCCACCACCGGGATGTTGTTCTCCGCGTAACAGCCCACGATGCACGCGTTGCACCCAGTGCAACTGTTCATGTCGATCGACATGCCCCAGGCGTTGTCCTTGTACTCCCAATTGGGGAACATCGTATTGTCGCGGTCCGTCTTCTCGCGCCCCTCGCCCTCGTTGGCAAATCCCGGATTGGCCTTGTACTCCTCCAGCGTCGCGGATCGAATAATCCCGCGCTCGCCCAGAGCCTCATCCGCCTCCAGCGAATTGTTGCCGTTGCCCTGCCCGCCAAACGGTTTCGGCCGGTGGTCCTGGATGTGGCTCTTGGTCACAGCCACGCCCCACTTACCTTCCAGCTTCCTCATCGAGCCCGTGGCATAAAACGGCTTGTCCGACGTGCGAATCAGATAAGCGTTGAATCCCGCGCCGCCTGCAACGCGCCCTGTCTGCCGCCCATAACCCAGATGCACCGTCACCGAATCATCCGGATGTCCCGGCGCCACAATCACCGGCGCATTCACCTTGCGCCCCTCGACCGTCAGCTCGACAATGTCGTTCTCTTCCAGCCCATACTTGGTCAGCGTCGCACCAGACATGATCGCCGCATTGTCCCAGCTCAAATTCGTCACCGGCTTGGGCAGCTCCTGCAGCCACCCCACATTTGCCCACCGCCCGTCATACACATTCGGGTCCGGCCGAAAAATAATCTCAATCGCACCCTTCGGTGCAGGAACAGGAACCATGTACTTCCACGTATCCGGATGTTCGGAAGTAAATTCCTCAACGACTTTGATCCCGGCTGTCAAACCCAACACATTGGCCGTGCCTTCGATCCATCCTACGTGCAGTGCCTTCCGCCATCCCGTCTCAAAATCACCCTTGATGACCTGCCGCCATGTCTCCCGCACCGCTACGTAAGGACTCAGTCCGGGTTCATCCAGCAACGCCTGAAAGAAATGGTGCGCCGTTTTTCCGCCATAGAGCGGATCAATCATCGGCTGAATAATCGAAACCGTTCCGTCATAAGCCCGCGCGTCCGACCACGACTCCAGAAAGTGTGCCGCGGGAATATGCCATTGCGCATTCTTACCGGTCTCGTCCTCGTGCGAGCCGAGGTGTGCAGTCATCTTCGCCTTTTCAAAAGCGGCGGCAAAATTCAGATCAGCAGGAGCGTTGTAAATTGGATTGGCATTCAAAATCACCAGCCAATCTACCTTGTCAGCGTTCAAATCAGCAATCAGCGCCTTGAGATTAACTATCTGATTTGAAGGAAGTGGATTAACAAAGCCGCCCGACAGAAAAACCGTTTTGCCAAAATTTTGTAGCACGTTATTCATCGCAACGGCCATCGATATGACAGATAAATCCTGAGTCACACCAGCAATCACCACGCACTTCCCCGCATGAGCCTTCAAGTCCTTCGCCAGCGCAGCCAGAAACTTCTTCTGCTCATTGGTCCATGGGTAGGCCGGAGTCTCAGAGTGTGGATCGCCAACCGCCTTTGCCAACTCCGCTGTAAAAGCCGGAATCTCGCTCGCCCTCAAACCCAGCCGATGCTCCGCCTTCAATCCCGTCGTCGTCGGCGTGCTCTCAATCACATAAAGCCTATTGAGTTTCTCAGGCGACTTCCGCCGCTCCGCATACTGACGAACTAATTTATGAAATCCCGGAAAGCTCGCACCCGACAGAAAATCCGCATCCAGCGAGACAATCACATCCGCTTGGGCCAGATCATATTGAATCCTCATCCCGTCGGCGAATGCCGTCCCTGCAATCGCCGGGTCATACTGCACCAACGTCGCCATGGGGTACTTGGCCTGTACAGTCTTCCACTGCCGCGCCAGCGTCGGCGAGGTGATCGTCTCGCTGAGGAAATAAATTCCCGTCCCATCCTTGGTCGAGATCACCTTCTCGCGCAGCGCCAGCGCAAACTCCGCCCACTCGCGATTCTCTCCGCGATAAGTCACATGCTGCGAACGGTCCGGATCATACAAATCCAGCAGCGTCGCCTGCGTAAACGGGTCCGACGAACCCTGGTTATAAGGATGCTCCGGGTTGCCGTCGATCTTGATCGGCCTATACTGGTCGCTCTTCACCAGCAGCGGCACCGCGCCGGTGACAAACGGAAACGCCGTGGCAAAGTAATTCGGCTTGCCCAGAATCAAATCTTCCGGCTGCTTTATGTACGGATAAATCGGCTCATCGGGTTGCTTGGTGCATCCGGCCAACCCCGCCAGCGCCGCCGACGCGCCCATGAACTTCAGAAATCCGCGCCGCGAAACCTCATCGCCCCACCCATGCGGCGAACCCGGAAACTCCCGCTCAACCGCCTCCTGAAACTCCGGCGTCCCCGCCAGCTCATCCACCGACCGCCAGTAGCGCTTGCCGTGCACATTCTTCAGCTTCTCGCGCACCGCCTCCAGCGGCATCGGCGCAGGCTGAATCGTCGTCACCAGATCGTTCTTCTTCTCGCTCATCGGTGGCAGACCTCGCAACTGGACAGTTCATTCGGCGTGCGAATCTTGTAATGCTGCACAAGGAAGCTTCCTAACTCTCCCTGGCTGCTAAATTTCTGATAAGCCGCGCTCTGCGACCCCGTCTCCCTACTTGGCTCTTTCGTCATACACTTCACGCTTTGCGCCGTCGGCACTCCGCTCTGCTCATCGCCCACCGCGCACCACACCGGCCTGTCCGACGCCGGCGCTTCCCAGGCCATGTTGTAAATCTCGCTTGTCGGCCGCAGCTTCTTCGCCGGATTGCGATGGCAATCCAGACACCATTCCATCTGCAATGTATTCTCGGCGTACATCAGCGGCATCTGATCCACGCGCCCGTGGCAACTGGCGCAGCCCACGCCCTTGTGCACATGTATCTCATGGCTGAAGTAGACGAAATCCGGCAGGTCGTGCACCTTGATCCAAGGCAGCGACTGTCCCGTTGCCCAGCTGTCCCTCACCGGCTCCAGCAACTGCGCGTTGGTCCAGATCTGCGCATGGCAGTTAATGCATGTCTTGGTCGGCGGAATTCCCGCGTAGCTCGATTTCTCCACCGTCGTGTGGCAATACTGGCACTGCACCCCCAGCCCCTGCACGTGGTGCTTGTGACTGAAGGGAACCGGCTGGTCCGGGCGCTGCCCCTGCCGCGTCACCCAGGGCGAGCGCTGCAACTGGTCCAGCGTCACCCCCAGGGCGATCACGATCAGCCCCGACAATACCAGGCTGGCGCGTGCCAGGGCATTGGAGCTGCGGTCGAATATTTGCGCCATGCGTTCTTTCCTTGCCTGGTTTTCTTTTTTTGGATGCGCGCGCTGTACCCGCGGTCACATTTGTTGTGTGAAAAAGTCGTTCCTGAAAATCGTATCCTGAATGTCATCCGCCTGGGAGGCGGACCATCCCGGAGTCTGAACAGGCCTGCCGAAGACTATCTGACTAAAGGAGCAGATGCGGCAACTATTCCCATAATAAACTGCTCCACCCAATCTTATAATTCGCTGAAAAGAAACCGGTTGCAGATACCGCCATGGGGGAAGCCAACGATCCGGATTTCCTGCCGCCGTGCGCCAGGGTCCCAAACCCTGCGACTAATATAGAAAGATACCATATTGATTTCGGACTGCGCCAATCCAAAATAATGATTGCCTCCTCCCTTTCCCTAAAGCCTGCTCCCGGCCCATTTCAGCGCAAGTCCCGCAGCTCAATTCCGCTCTCTGGTTCCCCACAGCCCCTGCCTGACTTTGACAACTTTCATTGTGACCGGCGAGCTATAAACGCGTTATACTTCCGACGATTCCAAACAACAGGAGGAAATCGCCATGAAAATACTTACCACCCTGCTCGTGGCAGTTGCGCTCTTCAGCCCTGCCTTCGCCCAGAAAATCACCTTTCAAGGAACTCACCCCAAGCCGAAGCTGGCCACCGTGGCCCCGGCCGCCAAACCGGTTCTCCTGCATACCGGCAAGCCCATCACCCCGGATCAGAAACGGCAGCTTATGGCGACCGTAACAAAGGGAAGTGCGACGAGACCCCCCATGGGGGCAGCGAAGGTCTCAAATTCCGTTCTATCCGCGGAACTAAACCTGTTAACCCCAGACCAGTTGTATGTGAATGGCGCGTATATCGATGCGTTCGGGGCACGCATCGATCAATTCGACGGCGTATTATCCTTCCCGGCCGGACCTACAAGCTCCATGGTCCTCAATATCACGGTGAAGGCAAATACCGCCTACACTCTGCTCATAAAAATGGACATCCAAGGCGCGCTTCTGCTTCCCCCGAACACCCCGGGTGGAATCATCATCTCAACCTACTCGGGTGCGAAGTCAGTCGGCGGCCTGAATGCTCCCCAGACCTTTAACGCGCCCCAGGGTGAAAACGAGTTTGCCTACTCCTTCGTAGCCAATAGCGCGGGAAACCTGCCGATTACGATCTCCAGTCCCGACTTGGGCTGGTCGTTTGAGAGCTGCGAGATCACGTCGGCTCCCTTCTGATCGAATCTTGCCAGGCGTCCCAGCTTCGGTTTTTTCATCGTGACCGGCGTGCCGCAAACGCGCTATGCTCCATGCCGGTTTCAAACCAAAGGAGATAATGTCATGAAAAAGCTTACCGCCCTGCTCGTGGCAGTTGCGCTCGTCAGCCCTGCCTTCGCCCAGAAACTCACCTTCCAGGGAACCCACCCCAGGCCGAAGCTTGCCATTGTGGCTCCAGCCTCCAAACCGGCTCTCCTGCATACCGGCAAGCCCATCACTCCGGATCAAAAGCGGCAGCTTGCAATGACCGTGGCCAGAGCGTCCGCGCCAAAGGGCTCCACGGGAACCATGCAGATCAAGAACCTCGCTCAATCCGCGGGAACTACCGTGCTGACTGCGGAACAGACGTTCATGAACGGCGCGTCTATGGAGTCGAACAATCCGTCCGATGTCAGTGAATACGTTGGCGTTTTGACTTTCACGCCCGGAAATACACACACACTGACCATCTTTGTGCCCGTAAATAAAAACACGATCTACACTCTGGCCATCAAAGTGCAAGTCGGTCCGGGTCAAAATCCACAGATGACCATCGTCTCCCAAGGCAACTCTGTCCAAAACTCTGAAACCTTGAGCTTGAGCGTCGGTGACAACGAGTTTGCCTACGCCTTCGCAACCAACAGCGCGGGAAACCTGCCGATTACGTTATACAGCCCCAACTCCTCTTGGGCGTTTGAGAGCTGCGAGATTACGTCGGCCGCCTTCTAATTGAAGAAGCCAGATCGCGAATGCCTCAGGCCCCGATCTTGAGGTCCGAAGGTTGTCTCCGCCAGGGATAGCTCACGCATTCGTCCGCAGCGCCGCCTCAGCCCACTCCACTGCCTGCGCATGGCACTGCATCACCTGCTCATGGTTCATACCGCTGGCACGGACAATCGCATCGCACTCCGCCCAGTTCCCGTGCTCCTGGCAGACAATCCAATGCAGCAGAACGCCCTCGGGGATCTCCCTGCCCTGCAGTGCATTGCGCGCCGCCTCGCGCAGAGGCAGCATCCGGATCAGGTCTTCCATCAGAATGCGCAGCATCGCCGGAAAGAGGCTGATCATGCCGATAAGGTACTGCTCGCTGGGAGCCAGGCCGCACAGCGAAGCCGCCAGTTCGCAGAATCGCCCGCGCTCAAAGGCCATGCGTAGAATCTCTTCCGGCTGGCTGGTGCTGAAGTCTGTGGCGATGGCCAGCATGGCAATGCGCCGGAAGGTTGCCTCCCCCACCAGCATCAGCGCCGTCTGAATCGAGGTCACCTCCTGGCGCATGGCGCAGACTGGCGAGTTCACCAGCCGCAGCAGCCTGTAAGTCAGGCTGGCGTCGCACATCACCAGTTGGCTCAGGCGCTGCATATCGACGGGATCTTTGTGCAGATCTTCTAATATCTCCAGGTGCACTAGCCGGTTGCCCGGTATCTTGTGGTTCGGCAGCGGCTCCGGACGGCAGAAATAGTACCCCTGAAACAGGTCGAATCCCTCTTTGCACGCCTGCCCATATTGTTCCCGCGTCTCCACATTTTGCGCTACCAGGCTCGCCACGGAGCCGGCCACCCATCGCAGCAGTTTCTTGCGCTCTAATGCGTCAACTTTGAGGACATCCACCTTGATATAGTCGGCCAGCTCCGCCAGCGGCCTGGACTCCGGATTTCCGGTAAAGTCGGTCAACGCCAGCCGGAAGCCCGAAGTCTTTAGTTTTTGGCAGGCTGCCAGCAGGTTCGGCGTGGGTTCCGCGTCCGATGGAAGTTCCAGAACCGTCATGTGGGGAGGCAAAACCTCTACCAGCTCCTCGGTCAGTGAATCCGCCGTGCAGTTCACAAAGGCCGGCAATCCGCGTGCCAGCTCTTCCAGTCCATATACCACCGTGTTGTCCAGCATGGTGCGTGTTGCCAGGTTGCTGACTGCGTTCATCGTCGGCTCTCGCCCATTCCAGAACAGCAGCTCGTAGCCATGCGCGTTGCCTTGCAGGTCCAGAATCGGCTGGCGCGCCACATAGAGCAGCTCTCCTGCCTGCTCCGCGACAGAGCCGGCCACTGTCGCCGCCCTGGCTTGTGTCGCCATGAATACACACCCCCTTCTGTTTATCGTTGTCTGGGCTGGAAACGTTAGAACAATTCCGCTCTGGAACGAACCACTGGTTGGTTTTGTCGCACTCTGGCCGGAATTGGCGCAAACCGGCCGCCAACAGGTTCCCTGGCTTTGCCGGCAACTCATGGAACCCGGCGCTGTCCATTTGCGTAGTTAGCTCTGAACGATTTCTTCAAGGAGGAAATCATGTATTGCAGCGGATGTGGTCTGGTTTTAGCTTCCGGGCAGATAGTCTGCCCAAAGTGTTGCCGTCCGGCGGGGCCGCCGGTTCCCTCCGTGCCCGGATTGCAATTCCAATTGCTGAACTATGCCGGCAAGGTGAAAGCGCTCGGCGTCGTCTGGCTCGTTTATGCCGCTGTTGCCTTGTTGTCGGGGATCCTCGGGCTGGCATTCGCCAACGCCTTTCTCTCCGGCCACTCCGCTCCCTGGATGCACGGTCCCTGGGCGAACGGCTCCATGCCGCCGTTCTGGTTCGCGCCCGCGCTGCTGCGTTTTGCCTGGGTCTTCCTGGTGCTGCGCGTCGGCCTGGCCGTGGCTGCCGGAATTGGCCTCCTGGAGCGCGCGCAGTGGGGACGTGTCGTAGCCATCGTAGCGGCCATCCTGTGCTTGCTCAAGTTCCCCTTCGGAACCGCTATGGGCATATGGACCCTGATTGTGTTGCTCGGCTACCGCAACTCTACCCTCTACGATCAGCTGTAAGACAGCTTCTGGCGGGTGCCCCAGGTCCCGCTTCTGGGACCTGGGAAACCTCACATCCCACAATTGCTCCGTGCCCCATCCTTTCGCCTTACCGGGGTCCCCGGTGACAGGTCTTCGTCGCTGGGGTGGTCGGGCGAAAGGGTGGGAACCACCATCGGCTGATCCCTGATCCCTGTTCTACAATTTGAACCATGAGCTTTCCTCAATCCCGCATGCGCCGCCTGCGCCGTACCGAACCACTGCGCGCCCTGGTGCGTGAAACCGCCCTCGACCCCGGCGACTTCATCTACCCTCTCTTTCTCTGCTCCGGCAAAGGCGTGCGCCGCCCGGTTGGCTCCATGCCCGGAGTCTTCAACCTCTCCATCGACGAAGCTGTGCGCGAGGCCGAGGAGGCCGCGAGTCTTGGCATCGCCGGCCTCCTGCTCTTCGGTCTGCCTGAATCCAAGGACGAGCTGGGCTCCGGCGCATACGACGATAACGGCATCGTCCAGCAGGGCTTGCGCGCCCTCAAGGCATCTGCAGCTTCCAAAAAACTCGTCCTCATCGCCGATGTATGTCTCTGCGAGTACACCAGCCATGGCCACTGCGGCAAAGTCATCGAAACCTCTGACGGCTGGACCGTCGACAACGACCCCTCTCTCGATCTGCTCGCCCGCACCGCCGTCAGCCAGGCCAGCGCCGGAGCTGATGTCGTCGCCCCCAGCGACATGATGGACGGTCGCGTCGCCGCCATTCGCCGTGCCCTCGACGCCGCCGGCTTTCAGCAGACGCCCATCCTCAGCTACGCCTCCAAGTTCGCCTCCGCCTTTTACGGCCCCTTCCGCGAGGCCGCCGACTCCGCGCCACAATTTGGCGACCGCAAAACCTATCAAATGGATGGCGCCAACCTCCGCGAGGCCCTGCGTGAAATCTCCCTCGACCTCGAAGAAGGCGCGGACATGATCCTCATGAAGCCCGCCATGCCCTACCTCGACGTCATTCGCGCCGCCCGTGAACTGACCGGTGTGCCCATTGGCGCCTACCAGGTCTCCGGCGAGTACTCCATGCTCCATGCCGCCTTCCAGAAAGGCTGGCTCGACCGCGACCGCGCCATGCTTGAATCGCTAGTCAGCATCCGCCGCGCAGGCGCCGACTTCATCGTCACCTACTTCGCCAAAGACGCCGCCAAACTCCTCGCCTGATATTGGGTGCCCCACTCTCGCGACGTCCTTGTCTTTGTCGCTATCGGGGTCCCCGGCGAGTGAACTTTGCTCGCTGGGGTGATCTAGGGTGGGATTCAATGCACCTAAACAGCAGCACACTCCCTACGCCCGGATAAACGCCAGCAGATCCTCGTTTACCTGGTTCTTGAGCGTCGAGCATAGCCCGTGAGGCGCGCCCGGATAAACCTTCAGCGTCGATCCTTTCACCAGTGCAGCCGTCAGCAATGCCGAGTCGTTGATAGGCACAATCTGGTCGTCGTCGCCGTGCATGATCAGCGTCGGCACGTCGATCTTCTTCAGGTCTTCTGTAAAGTCGGTCTCTGAGAACGCCTTGATGCAGTCGAGAACCGCCTTGAATCCCGCCGCCATCCCTTGCAACCAGAACGAGTCCTTCAGTCCTTGCGAAACTGTCGATCCGGGTCGGTTGGCCCCATAGAACGGCGTCGTCAAGTCCTTGAAGAATTGCGAGCGGTCGGCCAGAATGCCGTTGCGGATATCGTCGAAAGTTTTTATCGGCAATCCGCCGGGATTGCTGGCTGTACTTACCATCAATGGCGTTACAGAACCGATGAGCACCGTCTTGGCTACGCGGCCGGTCCCGTGGCGGCCGATATAGCGCGCCACCTCGCCCCCGCCGGTCGAGTGCCCCACGTGAACCGCGTCCTTCAGCTCCAGTGCCTCGGCCAGCGCCGCAAGGTCGTCGGCGTAGGTGTCCATATCGTTGCCATTCCAAGGCTGGCTTGACCGCCCATGGCCCCTCCGGTCATGCGCAATCGTGCGGTATCCGTGCGAGGCCAGAAACACCATCTGGTCTTCCCAGGCATCCGCATCCAGCGGCCAGCCGTGACTGAAGACCACGGGCTGGCCCGCTCCCCAGTCCTTGAAGTAGATTTGCGTTCCGTCTTTCGTCGTAATGGTGGGCATTGGAATATCTCCTTGTTCGGTTTTGTTCGGTTCGTACTGGTTGGGGAATCTTGTTTGCCGTGGTTGAAGTTGAATCGCTGTTCGGTCCAGAACCTTATTGACAAGGGTAGCCACCCGTTATGTCTGAGCTTTCTTGTTCATTGATTTAGTTGCCGGGGGCCCCTCCCTTGAACGAACCACAAAGCCTGGGTACCCCCTCCTTCGCGCTTTATGCGAAAGGTGGGATTCCACAAACCCCATGGCGTGCAAGCGCCTCACGCCTGGACGGCAAATCACCCACCGCAGGTGGCCAGTTGCGCACTCTCCCTGCCGGGCGGTACTCTTACTCAAACTCGTAGTTGACCCAGGAGGTCTCGTTTATGGCTTCTCGCCGCACGTGCTCGCTCGCCCGCCTTTGCCTTTTCGCCGCCCTTCTCTTCTCGCTCGTCCTGCCCATGGCAGCCCAGTCCGCCGAGGAAGGCTCCGCCAAAATGGTCAGCCTCATGCAGGCCAACAGCTACAACTTCATCACCACTCGCTCGCCCACCGTTTGGGTCATTCACTTCACCGGCGCCCATCTCAACGACGTCAAAGTTGTCCTCGCCCTCGACACTACTAACTACCAGATGGTCATCTTTGTCACCGTAGTGGAAAAGCGCCGCATGCCCTTCACCACTGACTTCCTCCACACGCTCCTCAAGTTCAATCATGAGTACGATCGCGTAAAGGTCGGCCTCGATGCCGATGACGACCTCTCCGTCCGCATCGACGCCCCGCTGCGCCTCGCCGACGCCCGGGAATTTCACGACATCGTGACTCAGATTAAAAACGCCTCCGACGAGATCTACGGCAAGATCGAGCCCCAGCTTCTGCCCTAGAGCATTACTCCGGGCCGAAGGAGTTGGCGCCATCGCAGATGGCTGACCGGCCGCGCGGTCCGCGCGTGGTACTAAAATGATTTGTGTCAATCGACACGGATTATGGAGGAAAATCGATGAGCGTTAATAACGGCGCCGCTAATCGAAAATCGTCTGCTCTCTGGCTCTGGCTGGCTGCTGCGGCTGTAGCGATTGTAGTGCTGTTGGCAGTGGGGATCTTACTCATCATCCCGCTTATTTACCCGGCGCAGCTGCCACAGGATAATATGGCAACGATCCTCACGGCGCCACCTCCGCCGCCGCCTCCACCCCCGCCTCCGGTTTCCTCCGCTCCGCAGGCTCCCGCCAAAATCAGCAGCGGGCATCCCGCTTCGTCAACGCCGGCTCATCCCAAAAGGGTAACCATCTCCGCCGGCGTTGCGGCGGGCCTGCTCATTCAGAAGACCACTCCCATGTATCCGCCCATCGCGCGCGCCGCCAGAGTCTCCGGCACGGTGGTGCTACAAGCCGTCATCTCCACTACGGGATCGGTCAAAGATCTTCGCGTTATCAGCGGGCCGGCCATGTTACAGCAGGCCGCCCTCGATGCTGTAAAAACCTGGAGATACCAGTCCTACCTGCTCAACAACCAGCCGGTTGAGTTCGAAACCACCATCAACGTGATCTTCACCTTGGGTGGTTAATACCGGCTACCATGTCTCGCTTGAGACATGGGATTTAGAATCTACGGTGCGCCAGAATCGATAGGCCGGGGATTTATCCCCGGCAATACAATAGCCTTGTGTGGCAAAATATAAAATCCACGATAATGCCCCAGCTAGGGTGATCTAATGAAACACTGCCCGCAGTGCTCGACCGGCTATCCAGATACATATACTTCCTGCCCCACGCACGGCCTCCTGCTCAACGAGATTCGCGATCTCAAGCCGGGCATGATCATCCACCAGAGCTATCGCATCATTCGCAAGCTCGGTCAGGGCGGCATGGGTGCGGTTTATCTCGCCCAGCACATCCTCATGGACGAGCCCCGCGCCCTCAAATTTCTCTCTCCCGAACTGAGCCGCGACCAGGCATTCACCGGCCGTTTCCTCCGCGAAGTGCGCGTGCTGCGCCAGATTCGCAATCGCAACGTCGTCGATTGCGGCGATCTCGAAGCTGCCGAAGACGGTTCGCTCTTCTTCTCCATGGAGTTCGTCGACGGCCCCGACCTGCGCGGCTTGATGAACAACACCACCGGGCCTTTCCGTATAGAGTCGGCCCTCTCCATCGCCCGCCAAATCGCCGAAGGCCTCGGTGCCGCTCACTCCAAGGGCATGGTCCACCGCGACATCAAGCCGGAAAACATCCTCATGGCCCGCGACGGCGATGCCTGGCTCCCCAAGATCGCCGACTTCGGCATCGTCGCTACAAAAGAGTCGAGCACAGCTTACACTCGCACCGGCGGAACTCTGCTCACCATGGCCTACGCCGCTCCCGAGCAGTGGCGCGGAACCCCCGCCGCCGAGCTCGACGGCCGCACCGACCTCTACGCCCTCGGTGGCCTCCTCTATGAAATGCTTACCGGCCGCACCGCCTTCCACGCCGAAAACTACGAAGGCTGGTCCGAACAGCATCGCAACACCCCGCCCCAGCCGCCCAGCACCCATCGTCCTGACCTCGCCAACTGGCGCGGCCTCGACGCCCTCGTCCTCCACCTCCTCGCCAAAGACCGCAACGATCGCCCCAAAGACGTTGCCGAACTACTCGGCCTGCTGAACTCCGTCGTCTGCCTTCCCCTTCAGCCGGTCCGCGTGCCCACCGTGAGGGATTCCACTCCGCGCCAGGCTCCTGCCCTCGCAACTCCACCAGTCAGCGCTCCCGCCGTCCAACGTCCAGTTGCAAAACCTCCGCCTCCGCGCCATCGCGGCCAACTAGCTCCCATCATTGTTGTCGTGCTCCTGATCGCGCTCTGCCTCACCGGCGCAATCTCGTATGTATTCATGAAGACAGGTTCCACACCCGAGGCACGCCGCTTTCATCTTCACGTCGCTGAGCCGCGCACTCTCTACGGCAACACCGCTTCCGTCGAGACCGTCGCCTTCTCGCCCGACGGCCGCACCCTGGCCTCGGGAGACGCGGACAACGCCAATCTCTGGGACGTGGCCACCGGCCAGCAGATACGCGCTTTCAAGGGTCACACCGCATGGGTATTTTCTGTCGCCTTCAGCCCCGACGGCCGCACCCTTGCAACCGCCAGCGTCGACAACACCATCAAGCTGTGGGACGTGGCCAGCGGTCGTCTGCTGCGCACTCTGGAGGGACACACCGAAGCGGTCCAGTACGTTGCCTACAGCCCTGATGGCGCCATGCTTGCCTCGGCCAGCAGCGACCGCACCATCAAGCTCTGGGATGCAGCATCAGGCCGGCTTCTGCGCACCCTGCTGGGCCACTCGGATTACGTCATCTCCGTCGCCTTCTCGCCCGATGGCCGCACCCTGGTTTCGGGAAGCACGGACCACCTCGTCATGCTGTGGGATACCGCCAGCGGAAAAATGTTGCGCGCGCTGCAAGGCCACACAGACATTGTCTTGTCCGTAAAATTCTCGCCCGACGGCCGCACCATCGCCTCGGGAAGCTGGGATCGTACTACCAGGCTGTGGGATGCGGCCAGCGGCCAGCTCCTCGCCACATTGCAAGGCCTCTCGCAAGCGGCGCGCTCCATCGCCTTCTCGCCCGATGGAAGCACCCTGGCCACCGCAGGCGACGATGGCACCATCAAGCTGTGGGACACAGACTCCCGTAAAGAGTTGGCGACCCTCGACAGCCACTTCACGGGGAAGGATTGGGCCCACCAGGGCATCCGCTCCATCGCCTTCTCGCCTGATGGCCGCACCCTCGCATCAGGCCTCGGCGACTACTCCATCAGGCTCTGGGACGTCTCCGGGCTGAATGCAGGTTCATGAAAAGGAGGAATGTAACAATGGTGCAGCAGAATAATGATTTCTTCAAAAACTCGCTTCGAATAATATTATGTGTTGTCGTTTTGTCGGCATTTCCTTATAAAGCATATGCGATCGATCAGGATATTCTTTCAGTAAAGATACTCACTATTTCTCCTGATATTTGTATCGGACATTTAACATTAGATTTAGAGGCAGTATTGACGAATGAGACATCTCGTACGATTGAGATTAATTCTGCAGGCGTTGAGGGTGGGATAAAGGTTTTTAAGTATGAAAGAAATATAGCCGCACCTCTTTTTGTAACTATCGATGATCTTGATATTGATTATTTCAAAGACAAATGGGTCCGTATCCCACCGCACAAGTCAGTTGTTATTTTGTTTTCTGAGCCTCTGAGCGATGAGGATTCATCTCTTGTTAAAGCATTGAATAATACAGGACCTTACGCAATCTTGATAGAGTTTGCTGTTTACGAGAGATTGAAAAATGGTCGAATTATTTTTAGAGGTACGGTTGAATCGAACATGGCGATGTTTATGATTGGTGATTGTAGTAATAAGTCTATTGAATCAGCTCCGATTTCAGTCTTAGACCAACCACAATCTCCGAAAGTTTGGGTCGTAGTAGCCAAGCCTTCTGTGAACACGCTTGTCCACGAGTCGGTGGGAATCGCCCATCACGCAGTACATCTACATGACGGCCCTGACTATGGGAGAATAAGAGGCATCAACCTGGGCGAATGCGGATAATACCGGCCAGAATAGCCTTTGAGGGCGATGATTATGAGTGATGCATTCAAGACGCTGGTTATCCTTGTAGTGCTCTTCCTTCCGAACGTGTGTCATCCGCAAATGCAGTCTAACAAAAGTTTCCCTGAAAGCCCTTTGATTCTCAGAGGACGTGCCATCGTGTCGGGACTGAGACTCTCGTCCGTTTCAAAGGAGGACATAGACGTTCTTATCGCGCTTAAGCTTGAATTTGTCAATGAGGGCAAAGAGCCAGTTATTGTTTTGACCGATAACCTGCCCACCTTCCGTCAATGGATTCTGACCAGGGACTCAGGTCCAGTTACCTATGAGAGCCTTCTCCAGGAGGAATTCGGAGGCGACAACCTGAGCGAGGAGGCCGAATGGAGGAGATTGCGGTTCCAACTTGATCGTCCGACGCCGCTAAAGGATAAGGTTCGCATACTCGCCCCAGGAGAAAAATGGGCATTTGAGCTGAACGGCTCTATGACATTCCCGATCAAGTTCGACGCTAAAGCCATTCCTCACCCTCCTGCTATTTGGGAGACCATAAGTAGTTTGGAATCCCTGAGGAAGATTCCGTCGCTATATTTACGCGTTGAAAGCCAGTTCTGGCCCTTTATCATTGAGAAGCCGCCTTACAAGGCAAATAGACCATTCGGTCGCAAGCTCCAGAAGAGGTGGAGAGCCTACGGAATCCTCCAATTGGAACCGATCGTTTCAGAACCGATGCCTCTAAAGCTTCCGGATGCCCTGCCCTCGAATCAGTTGCCGTAGTGAACCGCTGTTATGCTGCAACCGCAGGGTGCCCCACCCTCGCCGCGTTCTTGTCGTTGTGGCTTCGGGGTCCCCGGCGACTCGGATCCCCGGCGAGCAATTTTTGCTCGTGGCGTGATCTAGGGTAGGATGCAGGCTTTGTATCAGGGCTTGGTTTTAACCGCGCCACCATCCCATCCACCTGGTTTTTTGAAATCAATCCACGTAGCGCGAGCCGCGAATGAAAGCTACGGCCTTCACACCGTCTCTCGTGCTGGTAAATGGAAGGCTCGCCAACCTCCGAATTGCCGGCTATCCGGAAACATCGTCATTCCTGGATCGAAGGGCGTTTTTAGTTACCGATCCCGGCCGCAGAGCTTTGTGGCGCCCTGTTCGCGCTCGCGCTTACTGAGAATAAGCGGCTTTCTTCTGTTCGAAGTCGGCGGCGCGTGAGTTCGGTCTGGCGCGTCGAGCATGAGCACGCGCCGGTAAAGCAGTTACTTTTCCAGCAGTAGGGAGCAACGACGTCCGGAGCGCTCGGAAGCTGGTTTATAACGTTGGTATGCAGGACAACCTGTACATTCTTCCTTTCCCAGCCTTTTGGGAGGGACTTTACCAGCGCCGAGGTGGATTGTGGATTGGTGAGAAACTCGGCAGCGGCACGCATTCCTGCATGTCCGGCTCCCGCCTCGTGTCGCATCTTGCGATGTAGCGACGATTCCACTATGCTGGCGACTGAAGAGGTTCAAACGTCGATGCATCATCGATTTTCTGCAAATTCTTTGTATGCTGTTGCCTTCATTCTGGTCCTGCTCTCGTGTTTGACTGCCTGCAATGCGCAAATTAATATGCAGGTTGTCGCTAACGACTACCTGAGTACGCAGGGCTTCGATGTCATGCTTTACGACAACACCTTCCACCCAGTGTTTGTCGACGAGAAGAATTCAGCTCTGCAGATGATCCTCCATGGCGAACGCATTGCGACCGACGGCGATGTGCGCCTGATGCCAACGCCCGAACAATGGGATCTGGTGGCTAAGCTCAAGGGCCGGCACGCCGACAAAGAGCACAACCGGCTCCGCGCTGACCTCTCATTCCCCACTTACAAGTTGGATTATCGTCTGGAAGTGGCCGCCGAGCCTGGCGGCATACGTGTGAGCGTGGATCTCGACAAGCCGTTGCCAGAGAATCTGGCAGGTCGCGCTGGCTTCAATCTGGAATTCCTGCCCTCGGTTTACGTGGACAAAACCTATGCCGTCGACAACCGCATCTTCGGCGTATTTCCTCGTAGCCCGCAGGAGCAGATGCACCGGGTGCCGCCCTCGCCCGACGACCCCGGGAAACTGCCATACCAGGAGCAATGGGACGCAGAGAAGGGTTACACACAGCCGCTTCCGATCGTCAGCGGCAACAGCATCCTCATAGCGCCGGAAGACCCGTTGCATTCAATCGGCATCACCTCCGAAACCGGCCCGGTTTTCCTCTTCGACGGGCGCAACCGCGCGCAGAACGGATGGTTTGTGCTGCGCACGCTGATTCCGTCCGGTAAAACGGTAGGTGCAATCGTCTGGCACATCCGTCCAATCGTGATTCCCAACTGGACGCGCCCGCCCATGGTCGCGCACAGTCAGGTAGGCTACGCACCCAACTTCCCCAAGGTTGCCATCATTGAACTCGATCCGAAATTCGACGCGCCCAGGACAGCGAAGGTGCTGCGCCTGGCTGAGGACGGATCGTACAAGCAGGTATTCGAAGGACCGTTATCTGAGCCGACACCCTGGCTCCGGTACACCTATGCGAACTTCGATTTCTCCGCAGTCAAGGATCCGGGAATCTACGCGATTGAATATGCCGGCGCTCGCACCGCTCTGTTCCCCATCGCGCAGAACGTCTACAGCAGTATATGGCAGTCTACGCTCGACGGATACCTGGCGGTGGAGATGGACCACGTCTCCGTGCGCGAGGGATACCGCTTATGGCATGGCGTTTCGCACCTCGACGATGCGCGCCAGGCGCCGCTGAACACGCGCCATTTCGACGGAGCGTGGATGGGGCCGGCCACTGACTCGCCCTTCCAGCCGGGGGAGCACATACCGGGGCTGAATGTGGGCGCCTGGTATGACGCGGGCGATTACGATATCCGCGCTGAAAGCCAATACGCGGTGATCGAAGACCTTGCGCTGGCTTACAAGGAATTTGACTTGAAGTGGGATGAGCTTACGGTTGACGAAACCACGCGCACGGTGGAGATGCACAGGCCCGACGGTGTTCCCGATGCGGTCCAGCAGGTGAAGCACGGAGTTTTAGGGGTACTCGCGCAAATCAAGTCCATTGGCCATCCGTTCCCGGAGATCATGGAACCGACTCTCCGCGAGTACACTCACTTGGGCGATGCGGCATCGAAAACCGATGGGCGAATCTACGATGCGAAGCTTGGACCGCATGAGGTGAAAGGCGACTACTCCGGTGTAGCCGACGATCGCTGGGCATTCACCACGAAGGAACCACGGCTGCAGTGGGGAGCCGCGGCCGCATTGGCTGCCGCATCGCAGGCTTTGAAAGGCTGGGACGACTCGCTTGCCAAGGAAAGCCTGGATACTGCCATCCGATTGTGGCAGGAAGAGCACGCGCATCCGACGGTGACTCAGTATCCCCCGGAATGGGGCTTCCTGGACTTTTGGGCGGGAGAAGTTGTCAGCAACGAAGAGTGGAAGGCCACCGTGGAGTTGCTCATCGCAACCGGCGGTGGTGATGAATACAAGAAGCATCTCGTGGAGATGCTGCCCGCAATGAAGAAGCGCTTCGGAACGAGCGGCTGGATGGCCGTAATGGCGCTGCCTTACATGGACGCGGACTTCAAACAGCAGGTCGAAGCGGCGGTCCGCACATACAAGGTCGAGTTGGACAAAGAACTTGCTGTGACTCCGTTCGGCGTGCCGCCGAGCCTGCGCAGTTGGGGGGGCTCGGAAGCGGTCGTCGATCTCGGCGTGCGAATGTACTTCCTGCACAAGGCGTTTCCCGATATCGTCGGCCCGGAATACACGCTGCGCGCCGTCAACTACATTCTCGGCACACATCCTGTCTCGAGCACTTCTTATGTTTCTTCGGTCGGAACCGTCTCGAAGCTGAAGGCGTATGGAAACAACCGCGCCGACAACACCTTTATTCCGGGCGGTGTGATCCCAGGGTACATTGTCATCAAGCCTGATTTTCCCGAGTGCATCGACGATTTCGGCTTATTGTGGTTCGAAGACGAGTATGTAATCAACGTTGCCAGCCGCTGGGTGCTTGCCGCGAACGCTGCAAACGCGCTGGTGCAGTAGAGATCCAATGTGCCTGTGTCCCAAATTATATGGTGGGGGCGGCGGGAGTCGGATTATATGACCGCGTTGAAAGAAACAACTTATTGATTCTTAAGGCCGGCAAGAAACGCCAAAAACGGCAAAAACGCGGTTTCCACACACGTAATACACACACGGCTTTTGCGGCTCTGAGGTTTCATCGACGTTTGGTATCTAGCTTTCACGGTGTACCGTATGTGTTTGTCGAAAAGTAACTGCCGGTTAGCCGACAATCCGGGCACAACGCCATCCCTAAATCCTAAAGCGTTTTTCAGGACTGAACTGAAGGAATACGAACTTTACGGCAACAAGCGGTGTTGGATGAGTGAATTAGCCTGTTAGCGCCAACTGGCATCCGAACGAGCCTGCTCAGGAATGCCGATGCTGGGTGGATCGTCTGGTTGTCAAATGGTGGCTGTGCGCAATAAGGTTCTCGCCGGACCGGACGCGCTGGCTATAATGGCATAATTCGCACTCTTCTTTGGCGCAACAGCAAGATGCGCAACAATCGATCTGTCAGGCAGGCCTGCTCATGAAATTGTTCCAGATCCGGAGTTCTTTCGCCCTTTTTTTAGTACTAGCAGCCACGCTACGGGTCGCGGCCCAGCAGCCTTTGCCCTATATGGACCCGTCAGTTCCGGTTGACCGGCGCGTCGACGATCTGATCGGACGGTTGACGCTCGAAGAGAAGGTACAGCAGATGCGCGACCATGCGCCCGCCATCCCGCGACTGGGCATTCCGAAGTACGATTGGTGGAACGAAGGCCTGCATGGTGTCGCCTTTGCCGGCTATGCGACGGAGTTTCCACAGGTGATCGGCATGGCGGCCACCTGGGATGCACCCCTCGTGCATCGCATGGGCGAGGTGATTTCAACCGAAGCCCGCGCCAAGTATAACGAGGCGATTCGCCAGAACCAGCACGAGAGTTTCTTCGGTCTCACGTTCTGGGCGCCGAACATCAATATCTTTCGCGATCCGCGCTGGGGACGAGGGCAGGAGACCTACGGAGAAGACCCGTTTCTGACGGGCCGCATGGGCGTCGCCTTTGTTACCGGAATGCAGGGCGACGACCCCGGCCATCCGCGCGTGGTGTCCACGGCCAAGCACTTTGCCGTTCATAGCGGCCCGGAATCGACGCGGCATAACGCCAATGTCGATGTTTCCAAGCATGACCTTGAGGATACGTATCTGCCCGCGTTTCGGGCGGTGATTACTGAGGCGCATGCACAATCGGTGATGTGCGCGTATAACGCCATCGACGGCGTGCCGGCGTGCGCCAACACCGTGCTCCTGCGCGATCACCTGCGCAACGCATGGCACTTCGATGGCTACGTGGTAAGCGACTGTGGCGCGATATCCGATGTCGATATCGGTCACCATTATGCGCCGGACATGCCGCACGCCGCAGCGGCCGCGCTGAAGGCTGGTGCCGATCTGGAGTGCATCTATGGCCCGGGGCAGGCCTTTCCCGTGCTCGGCGAGGCGGTGCGCCAGCAACTGGTGACCGAGGCCGTCATCGATAACTCCCTGCGGCGCTTGTTCCGCGCACGCTTTGATCTTGGCATGTTCGATCCACCGGCGAGTTATGCCTTTGGCCGGATTCCCCTGGCCGAGAACAACTCGCCGGAACACCGCGCACTCGCATTGCAGGCGGCTCGCGAGTCCATCGTACTGCTCAAGAACAACGACGGGGTCCTGCCACTGAAGGCTGGCGTTAGGCGCATCGCGGTTGTTGGCCCCACGGCCGAACTGGTGCAGTCGTTGCAGGGTAACTACAATGCGCCGCCGCCGGAGCCGGTCTACCCTCTCACCGGGATCGAGAAGCGCTTCCCCGCGGCCACTGTCAGCTATGCGCAGGGATCGACGCTGATCGCAGGCTTTGCCATGCCCATCGAACACACCGCTCTCAGTCCGGCGACCGGCGCCGGCCATGGACTTACGGCCGAGTACTTCAACTCGGCGGACCTTAGCGGACAGCCGGTGCTTACACGGACCGACGCCAACGTCAACTTCAATTGGGACAAGGTTGTGCCGGTTGCCGGCCTAGGCCGCAACAACTACTCGGTGCGCTGGAGTGGCAACTTCACTCCACCTGCGCCAGGCGACTACAAGCTCGGAGTCCGGATGAACTACTGCTATGCATGCGAAAACACGGAAGGATTCCGGCTGTTTCTCGATGGCAAGCTGGTGGCGGGCAGCGAACACAAATCCACCGGAGATCGCGATGCGGTGATCGAAGCACCCGTACACTTTGCCGATGCCAAACCCCACGCGATCCGGCTTGAGTACCTGCACGGGACGGGGAGCGCGGGCATCGATCTTACCTGGCAGGCTCCAGCCGCGGTGTTGCGCGACGAGGCGGTTAATGCCGCGAAGAATTCCGACGTCATTATTGCGCTGGTCGGCCTTTCGCCTTCGCTTGAAGGGGAAGAGATGCCGGTGAAGCTGGACGGTTTCAGCGGGGGTGACCGCACCGCGATCGATCTGCCGGCTGATCAGGAAGAGCTGCTGAAGGCTCTGGCGGGCACTGGCAAGCCGTTGATCGTCGTGCTGCAAAACGGCAGCGCCCTTGCGGTGAACTGGGCCAGCGAGCATGCCGACGCAGTGCTCGAGGCATGGTATCCCGGCGAAGAGGGCGGCACTGCGATTGCCGAGACGCTTGCAGGTGACAACAATCCGGCCGGCCGTCTTCCCCTTACCTTCTATCGCTCGCTCAATCAGCTTCCTGCGTTTGACGACTATGCCATGCAGGGCCGCACATATCGCTATTTCTCAGGCAAGCCGCTTTACAGCTTCGGCTACGGGTTAAGCTATACCACCTTCGCTTACCGCAACCTGAAGCTCGGATCTGCAAGCCTTGTTGCCGGAGATTCACTGCGCGTGGAGGCCGATGTCGAAAACACCGGAGCACTGGCCGGGGATGAAGTCGTCGAAGTTTACCTGACGCAGCCCAAGGGCTTCGAAACTCCACGCCACGTGCTTGCCGGGTTCACCCGCGTGCATCTTGCTCCCCATACGATGACCCACGTGAGCCTCACGGTCGATCCGCG
This sequence comes from Occallatibacter sp., assembly GCA_050012015.1. GTDB lineage: Bacteria > Acidobacteriota > Terriglobia > Terriglobales > Acidobacteriaceae > Telmatobacter. The sequence continues at coordinate 423,021 of JBEKHZ010000005.1, forward strand.
CTCTCTGGGTCAGGTTGATGCCAGTGGGAACCGCATCATCGTTCCCGGCGAGTACCGCGTCAGCATCGGCGGCGCGCAGCCAGAGGACTCAGCGCAGGTGCGGACCGCCAACTTCCGGGTAACGGGCACAAAGCAACTCGACAAGTAAAGTCTTTGCTTTGTACCCCTGTGGCTTGTTTTCGAAATCAATCCACGCGGCGTGAGCCGTGCTTTACGACCCATCACAAATGCTGTCATCCTGAGCGTAACCGGGGTCCCCAACGAGTGATTTTTGCTCGCTGGGGTGGGGAGTCGAAGGACCTGCATTCGCTTTTAGTGCTTTGTGTCAGGGCATGGCTTCAGCCGTGCCGATAACCATCCTATCCGTTTTTAAAAATCAATCCACGCGGCGTGAGCCGCGTTCTGTTCCCTGACCACTGACCCCTGATCTCTGATCCCTGTCTTCACCCCATCTTTCTTGCCATAGAAAAAAACACAGAAACTATCGAATTGCCGGCTATCCAAGAACAATGTGTTTCCTGGATAGAAGGGCGTTTATGAGTACCGATTATGAGTTCGAGCTGCATGGTTTCAACCTTTCCGAATAATGATTCCAGAAGGATGGGGTCCCCGTTTATTGGCTCAGAAAAAAATGGCCAGAAGCCCTTTTGAAGTGCTAATATTCTTGCACCGCTTCGGTGAGTAGAATTGTGGATCTCAAGACCCGACTTCTAAACACGCCGCCAAGAGACCTCTCTGGCGCCACTACCTCTGATAGATTCGAGTATCAGCGGACTTGGGCTCTTTGTCACTTGCTCGAACTACATGTATCAGAGCAAGATTACGTCGTGATTTTTGATCACCACGAGGATGTATCCGTTCTGGACTCCGAGGAACAGCCAACGTCCCTCAAGGGCTATCAGATCAAAACAAAAGACGATGGTGGATTCACTGTGAAAGCGTTGCTCAAGCGCGAGCCTGGAGCAGGTAACCAGCCAAAGCAACTTCCATCGATCCTGGGGAAGCTCTATGATCTGAAGCTGAGATTCCCGCAAGATGTGAAGTTGCTCGCAGTAGTTTCCAACGCTTCTTTCAGCCTCCGGTTGAGAATAGATGGAAAGAAGCATCCGGAAGTCAATTGTGTTGAATTCGCCGATTTGCATCAAGATCATCGGAAGATGATTATGGACGGACTTGAGGCTGAACTTAGCACACAGGAGCCGATTATTCTAGATGGCCTGCTCGCATTCTCAAAATCGGATATACCACTCCGAGATCACGAGACCTACGCCCGTGGAAGGCTAGCAGAATTCCTCCAAAAGCTATTCCCCGACCGCAAGTTCAGCATAATCCCACTCTTCCGAGCACTGCTAAGCGAGGTCAGTGTTCGAAATAACAACCATGAGGAGAACACTTCGTACGCGGACCTCTTGGTGCACAAAGCCTTAAGCCGGCGGCGCTTTACGGAAGTACTCAAGGAGGCCGGTGTTTCAGCGGTACGAGTTGACTGGCTGGAGGTCCTGCAGCGGTTAAACACAGAAGGGTTCCCTTTTAAACAAGTATCTTCTATGCGGCGGGAGTGGGATGCTGTTCAGTTGGACCGTTTGACCAAACGTGACATTCCATTTCTGCGACTCCGCGAGGCTGTTAGGGAGGCAGTTGATCTTCACTTGGGTGAACCCCGCCTAGTCGATCAGATATACCTCTCCTATGAAAATGTAGCCCCACGCCTGCGTAAGGAGTGGGGCTTTTCCGAGGCTTATGTGAAGGCCTGGATCGTGCTGGAGGCCTATGAGCATCAATAATCTGCTGCTGCTTGTTCGGGAACTGAGAAAGAAGGACAGAAGTGAAGCGATTGATCATCTCAGAGATATTGATTCTATCCGACAAAGAGCGGAAGGCGCGCCGCGAACCGTTCGATCCAGTTCGGACGATAATCTCCGGCGGGAACATGACAGGCAAATCGGCGCTGATCAAAGCGATATATCAGACCTTCGGCGCTGAACCTGCAAAGCAACATCCCCGTTGGAAAGGGGCTGAGGTCAAGTCTGTCGTAAAATTCAGCGTCGATGACAAAAACTACCAGATATTGAGGGATGACTCATATTATGCGATCTTCACTGGGGACGGAACTTTTCTAAAGTCTTTCACTCGTGTTACTACAGAATTGGCACCATACCTTGCCTCCCTGCTAAATTTCGGCTTGATTTTAGCATCGCGTGACGAGGAGCCACAGACGCCGCCGCCTGCGTTTTTCTTCCTGCCTTTCTATATGGACCAAGATGCAAGCTGGCAGAATGCCTGGACCGCATTCGATAGGCTTTATCAATACTATTCATGGAGAGAAGCATTGGTTGATTATCATACCGGGGTCAAGAATAATGCATATTACCGTATAAGCGCTGACTACATCACAAAAAGGGCAGAGACTCAAGAAGCGGCAGCGACGGAGCGTGGAGTAGCTAATGTGATTAAGAGACTGGAACGTGATACAAGTGCAACCATTTTCAGCTTTGACCCGGAAACGTTCGGTGAACGGATACAAAGGATGCTCACCGACAGCCAGGCGCTTGCGGATACTGAGGGGACATTGCGGGTTGAATTGTCGAAGTTGAACGCAGAACGCGCACTTCAATCCAACCGACTTGAAATCGCCGAGCGTGCACTCGGCGAGATTTCGCAAGACTTCAAGTTTCTGAGCCGTTTCCATACTGATTCTGTAGAGTGTCCTACTTGTGGCAACCTTTACGCGAACGATTTCGCTGCACGATTCGCCATTGCAACAGACGAGGATAAGGTTGCCGAGTTCATCGCACACCTTCGCGCTGAGATACAACGACTAGACAGAGAAATATCTAAGGTCTATGCAAACTATTCCATAGCAAAGGAACAGGCCGCGCACATTCAAGAAGTTCTCCAGGAAGCCCATGGGGAAGTTACCTTGCAAACCTTGATTGAGAGCGAAGGACGGAGGGCAGCAGACAATCTGTTGTCCGGCCAATTGACCACGTTGCAGGAGGCAAGAGCAAATGTTGAGGCAGAAACAGCGCGTCTAAAAGAAGACCTTGATGTTCTGGACAGGAGGGCCTCTTCTGTTCGACGCGAACGGTTGCAAAGTTATAGCGATCGGCTACGCAGGAACTTCTTGGAACTTGACGTGCGGGCCTATACTCACACAGTTTTCCAGACACTGACACCATCTATCTTTGAAACCGGTAGTACATTACCCCGTGCGCTTCTTGCCTATCAGTTTGCTATTCTATCGCTTATTTTTGAGAACTCTCCTGCTACAGTATGCCCGATTGTGATCGATGCCCCAAATCAGCAAGGCCAAGATGGGGAGCATCTGCCTCAGATTCTCAAATTCATTTCGGAAAATCAACCCGAAGGGGCGCAGCTCATCTTGGGGATCGAAAACGATTTGGGGATTCAGTTCGGCGGGAAACAGATAAACACTCCATCTGAAAAGTACTCGCTATTACAGGCTGCTCAGTATGATTCGGTTTACGCCGAGATATACGGCTTACTCAAGCGCAGTCTCGCATAGCCCGCTGGGTGTAATTTGGTTGGGGCGGGATAAGTCCCGAAAAGTCGGCTAGTCGGAAGTGTTTGCCGGGCAACCCAGAGCCTGCCTTGCCGCTCTGCCGGAGCCTGTCCTGAGCGAAACCGGGGTTCCCGGTGAGTGATCTTTACTTGCTGGGGTGGGGAAGTCGAAGGGGCCGCTGATCCTACCGCAGGTGGTCGGACACTGATCACTGAGAACTGATAACTGACAACTGAAATCTGTCTAAGCCAGTCCGCCCCACCGCAGGTGGATAAATCCTGACTATATCGCAGAAAAGCGAACAAATAGGGAAATAACCGCTCACTGCCGCTTCCCAAATAACCCAATTTTTCGCAAAAAACCTCTACTTCGAAGTAGAGGTTGTTGTTGCGCGTTTACGTGCCTGATCTTCGTTCTCTGTTCCCTGACCCCTGATCCCTGATCTCTGATCTCTGATCTCTGATATTTATTTTCAAAACCTTCCAGATAATCATCTGGTAAACATTGAGCTAAACTCAGCCGCCCGCCTGGACAGCAAGTCCCCCCGCCCCGGTATGCTCTCCTATCAGTAAGCCCATGCCCAACCGTCTCGAAACCTACTTTGAATTCACCCGCCTGGGAACCAACTGGCGCACCGAGATTCTGGCCGGCGTCACCACCTTCCTGACCATGGCCTACATCGTTCTGGTCAACCCCGCCATCCTGGCCGCGCTCTTTCTCCTCCGCTTCATATATATGGGAGCGAGCTAACCGGCGCGGGTTTTAAGTTCGCAAGCTGCGTTATACTCGTTGCCAGTACTAACTACGGGCTCGCCTATGTATTATTTGCAGACGTTTCTCGAAAACGCGACCGCGCTGACCATTCTTCTGGCGTTTGTCGGCTACCTGGCCACCGCCTGGAGCGCCCGCATGCTGGCCCGCCGCAAAGACAAGCTGGAGCTGGTCAACCGCCGCCTCAACGAGTTCTACGGCCCGCTCTACGTTGCCTCCCAGGCAGGCAACATCGCCTACCGTTCGCTACTCAAAAAGCAGCGCAAGACGCAGAGCTTTCCCATCCTCGACAGCGAGATGAAGGAGTGGATGCTGTGGATGACCACCATCTTCATGCCCCTTAACGATGTTCGCGAAAAGATCATCATCGAGAAGGCCTATCTCATCGTCGAGGAGCAGATGCCCCATTGTCTGCTGGACTTTGTCACCCACGTAGTGGGCTACAAGGCGGTGCTGGCCAAGTGGGCCGATGGCGACTATTCTGAGCGCCGCTCCACCATCGGCTGGCCGCCGGAGTTCGACGTCTACGTGGAACGCTCCTATAAGGCTCTCAAGGCCGAACAGACTCGCCTGCTGCATAGCGTCACCTTGCGGCTCTATCGGCGCTTCATTCATCGCCGGTGGTCTTGAGCGTCAGCCGGATTTCCCAGAGCCGGCTCTGAGGCCACCAGAAGGTCTCAATTCCGAGCCGGAACCTCGAAAAATCACAGGAACGAGCCTCCACTGTCCCTGTCTACACTTCGATCATCATCGCGGGGTTCAGCGACGTCACCTTAGCCACCGCCTTGGTCAGCCGCGCCTCCTGCGGCCGGCTGCCCTTGTACTCCACATGGGTATAAATATGTTCAATTCCCGCTACGAGATAGGCGCCAGGAAGAAACTCCCCAGATTGATTGATACCGCGGCCAGGCAGAAGAACGATATCGCCCGGCTTGGGCAGTGAATGCAGCGTCTCCAGCGGCACCAGGTTGACGCAGCTCCCATCCCCGGTCACAAACTCCAGGCAATTCATGCTGTGCAACATACCCTCGCGCGCCGCCTTCGCCTCCTGCCGTCCCTTCCACGACTGATAGTAGGCGGCAATCATCGTTGGCAATCCGACCAGGCACCATGCGATGGTTGCGATAAAAGTTCCCAAAGGCGAAATGTGAATCCAGAACTCAAACATGATTTCTTTTCCCTCCCGGTCAATTTGAATCCTGATAAATCTCCCGGATTCTCGCGCGTCTGCCGGCCTCGCCGGGACACAGCTTTACTATGTCAGTTCACCCCCGGCCTGTGCACTCATAAAAAAGCAAACGCCCCGGCCGCAGCCGAGGCTTTGCTCTTCAGTTCTCGCTCTTGAATCCGGTAAATCGCAACGGCTTAATCTGTCAACGGAAAAACTGACCACTGACCACTGATCACTGACTACTGTCTTAGTATCGGTAATTCTCCGCCTTATACGGCCCTTCCACCGGCACGCCCAGATAATCGGCTTGCTTTTTCGTCAGCGTGGTCAGCTTCACGCCAATTTTTTCCAGATGCAGACGCGCCACCTCTTCATCCAACCGCTTGGGCAGCACATAAACGCCAACCTTATACGTGTCCTTATTGGCCCACAAATCCAACTGCGCCAGCGTCTGGTTGGCAAAGCTGTTGCTCATCACAAAGCTCGGATGCCCTGTCGCGCAGCCCAGGTTCACCAGCCGCCCCTCGGCCAGCACAAATATCGCGTGCCCATCCGGAAACGTGTACTTGTCCACCTGCGGCTTGATGTTCAGCTTCGTGGGTCCCTTCTCCGCGTTCAGCCGGTCCATCTGAATCTCGTTGTCGAAGTGCCCGATGTTGCAGACAATCGCCTGGTCCTTCATCCGCCTCATGTGCTCCAGCGTGATGATGTCCACGTTGCCGGTGCAGCTCACGTAGATGTCGCCGCGCCCCAGCGTGTCTTCCACCGTCGCCACCTCGAAGCCCTCCATCGCCGCCTGTAGCGCGTTGATGGGGTCAATCTCCGTGACGATCACCCGCGCGCCCATTCCTCGCAGCGAATGGCTCGATCCCTTGCCCACGTCGCCGTAGCCGCAGATCACCGCCACCTTGCCCGCCACCATCACGTCCGTCGCGCGCTTGATGCCGTCGGCCAACGACTCCCTGCAGCCATACAGATTGTCAAACTTCGATTTCGTCACCGAATCGTTCACGTTGATCGCTGGCACCAGCAGCTTGCCCTGCTCCATCATCTTGTAGAGCCGGTGCACTCCCGTTGTCGTCTCCTCTGAAACGCCGCGCCACTCTTTGGCCACCTTGTGCCAATGCTGCGGGTCTTCGCCATACACCTTCTTCAGCAAATCCTTGATGACCCGCTCTTCGTGATTCGACGTCGGCCCATGCACCCACTTGTCGCCCTCTTCCAGCTCATAGCCCTTGTGAATCAGCAGGGTCGCGTCGCCGCCGTCGTCCACCACCAGTTGCGGCCCCTTGCCGCCCTTGTGGCTCAATGCCTGATAGGTGCACCACCAGTAATCCTCCAGCGTCTCGCCCTTCCACGCGAACACCGGAACCCCCGCCGCCGCAATCGCCGCCGCTGCGTGGTCCTGTGTCGAGAAGATGTTGCAGCTTGCCCACCTGACCTCCGCGCCCAGGCTCTTGAGCGTCTCAATCAGCACCGCCGTCTGAATCGTCATGTGCAGCGACCCGGTGATGCGCACTCCGGCCAGAGGCTTGGCCGCCGCGTGCTTGTTGCGAATGGCCATCAGCCCCGGCATCTCCTGCTCGGCGATGACAATCTCCTTGCGCCCCCACTCAGCCAGCTTGAGATCGGCGACCTTGTAATCCGTTGCAGCGGTTTCCAGCGTTGCAGTTGCCATAAGTCGTTTGTGCTCCTATCCCTTTGAGAATATCATTCGCGGGACTCGGAACCTTTTATAGTTGCAGGCCGGTCAGCCGTGGCAGTCAACGTTTCGCGCCTTCGGCCTCCAGCAGCATCCGTTTGCGCTCGATTCCCCAGCGATAGCCGGTCAGCGAGCCGCTCGCGCCCACCACGCGATGGCACGGAACCACTATTGCCACGCGATTGGTGGCGCAGGCGCGGGCCACTGCGCGGGTCGCCTTGGGGTCGCCTAGTTCGCGTGCCAGTTGGCTGTAGCTCCTGGTCTCGCCGCGCGGAATCCTGCGCAGCGCCTGCCACACCTTCAACTGAAACGCCGTCCCGCGCAAATCTAGCAGAGGCGCCTGCGCTGCGGCCGCGTGTTGTGCGGCAGACTTTTTGGGTGAGTTCGTCTGGCCGCCAACCACGCGTAGCGCCGCGTCCACCATCGTTTCCAGCGTTGGGTCGCGCCGGAGAGTTGCCAGAGGAAACTCCTCGCGCAAACTGGCCTCGGCCTCGGCTTTTGTGCCTGCCAACGACATCCAGCAAAGCCCGCGTTCGGTCGCTCCCACAATCACCCATCCAAATCGTGAACGTGCGCAGCACCAGCCAATCTGCTCTCCTTGGCCGCCCTTGGCAAAGCGCGCCGGCGTCATGCCCAGTTGCGCGCCGTCGTAGCCGCGGCTCGACGAACCAAATCCTGCGTTGTAGATTGCGCTGGTCACAGTCTCTCCTTGCTTGAGCGCTCTGCGCAATCTTGCAGCGCGCAGGGCTCGTTGATACTGCAGCGGGCTCGCGCCCATCTTCGCTTTGAAGAGCCGCTGCACGGTGAAGGGGCTCAGGTTCACCAGCCGGCCCAACTCGGCCAGCGAGACAGGACGGTCGTGGTTGGCTTCAATGTACGCGCGAATCTTGTTGAGATCGGGTTTGTTGCTCATGGAAACCATGGTCGCCGATTGGAGGGTGGGCACGCTACCCGATTCTTGCGCCTAATTCATAATTCTGTTGGGGATTTGAATCTACGTGTCCTGCATCTTCGCGCGCTCCCGCAGCACCGCCTCGGCCCGCAGCAAGTCCGCCTCGGTGTCCACGCCTATGGTGTCGGCCGGCGCCTCGGCCACATAGAGCGCAATCCCGTTTTCCAGCAGCCTCAGTTGTTCCAGCCGCTCAGTCAGCTCCAGCGGCGAGGGTGGCAGCGCGGCAAAGCGCTCCAACGCGGTCTTGCGATAGGCATAAATCCCCAGGTGCTTGCGATAGCCTCTGAAGCCGGCTCCGTCGCGGTCGAAAGGGATCGTCGCACGTGAAAAGTAGAGCGCACGTCCATCCAGAGCCGTGACCACCTTGACGGCGTTGGGGTTGTCGATCTCCTCTGGCGGGCAACGCACGGCCAGCGTGGCAACTTCGACCTCCGGCCTGTCAAATAGCGCCAGCATCGGCGGAAAGAACTCCGGCGTTAGCATCGGCTCATCGCCCTGGATGTTGACATAAATGTCGGCATCGATCTGGCGGGCCACTTCCCTCACCCGGTCTGACCCGCTGGGACAATCCGCCGAGGTCATCGCCACGGGAATCTGGCGCTCGCGGCAGACAGCGGCCACTTCCTCCGAGTCGGTGGCTACAACTACAGGATCCATCAAGCCGCTGGCAGCCGCCGCTCGCCACACCCATTCGACCATGGGCCGGCCGGCAATCACGCGCAGCACCTTGCGGCTGAGCCGCGTGGAGCTGAGCCTGGCCGGAATCACCCCTGCAATGCGTAAGGTGCTCATGCAGCCGAGTTTACACGAGCGGAGCGGTAGACTTCATCTTTGGCATTTGCCTTGCAGATAATAGCAACCCGCCATGCGACACTAGGGTTGACCTTCAATCCAGCCGCCCGTATCATCGGAAGAGGGAGTTGTGCGCGGATTCTACATTCGCCAACTCTTGGGCAGGGCCGCCTTGGCCCGCGCCTGTTGTGTCTCTTCCGGCGGGGTAGCTCAGATGGTAAGAGCGACGGATTCATAACCCGTAGGTCGGCAGTTCGATCCTGCCTCCCGCCACCAATCAAATTCATGCAAGCGGTAAGCCAGCACCTCCTGCGGATTGCTGTCCCTCGGACTCCCTGTTTTGAAAACTACTTGGGCGCGTCAATGCGAACCAGCAGGACATCGTGGCTGGCGAGTTCGAGGGGCTGACCGTCATTGAGCGTGATGGACTTGCCGGTCCATAAGTCCTTGCCGGTCTGCGGCCCATGCAGGCCGAGTTTAGCCAGGTTCAGGTGAAAAGGGTGAGTGGAGTAGCGGTTGTCTCCGGCATTGATGACGGCGATGGCCACCGCGCCGCCGGCCAAAGGCCGTTTCCATACATCCACCTCGCCTTCGCTGTAAACGCGACTTCCCTGCGTTCCCAAGCTGTCCTGATCGATGGCGATGACGTCGCGGTTGGTGAGGATCGCCTTGATCTCCGGCTTCATGTTGGGCAGGTCGTTACCGGCCAGAAGTGGCGCGGCGAGCATGGCCCACAAAGAAAAGTGAGAGCGGTTCTCTGCCAGCGTGAGCTTGCCGTTGCCCACTTCAAGCATGTCGGGATCGTTCCAGTGGCCGGGGCCTGCGTAACTCTCCAGACCGGCCTGCTGGCTGGCGATGGTGTAGATGCGGTCCCAATTAGGAGTGATATCGCCCGTCGTCCTCCACAGGTTGCCGCCGACCGACGGAGCCCACTCCCACACCGCGTCCCATCCGTATTGGCACAGCGAGAAGACGATGGGCCGTCCTGTTGCCTTGAGAGCCTTATCCATCTTGTCGTAGGCGGCCACCATCAGCCGCATCTGCGCGGCCTTGTCGCCGGGAGCCTGTTTCTGCATTACCTTGGGAATGAAGCTGCACAGGTCGTACTTGAGATAGTCGATGCCCCACTGGGCATATAGCTGTGCATCCTGGGCTTCGTGGTTCAGCGAGCCCTCGTATCCGGCGCAGGTCTTTGGGCCGGGGCCGGAGTAGATGCCGATCTTGAGGCCCTTGGAGTGGACGTAATCGGCCAATGCCTTCATGTCGGGAAACTTGGCGTTGGAGTGCAGCACGCCGTCCGCGTCGCGCTGGCCCTCCCACGTGTCGTCAATGTTGACGTAGACGTATCCGGCGTCTCTCATGCCGCTGGCGACAAGCTGGTCGGCGGCGTTGCGAATGTCCTTGTCAGTGACCTTCTCGAAAAAGAAGTTCCAGCTGTTCCAGCCCATGGGCGGCGTCTGTGCCACTAACTGCTGCGGAACTATTGACGTTTTCGCCGGAGCGGATGTCTGCGATGGGGCAGTGAGAGATGCAAAAGCTAGAACGGCGGAAGTGAGCAAAGCAACTATACGCATGGAAGGCCTCTTGAAAATGAATTCAGGACAAATTGTATGCCGCAAACGCAGAAATCAGCAATCTCCGGCTTGCCGGCAGAAATGAGCGGAAACGCCAAGGCCCTCCGGCAAATAACCGGAGGGCCATGAAACAAGCCATCAATCCCCACCTACGCCTTAACCGCGCGTGTGGGCTTGTATCCGGAGATGCCGAAGTACGCGATGTAAAGGTAGCAGACGATTGGCAGGATGAAGGCTAACTGGAAGCCGAAATGGTCTGCCAGCAGGCCGAAGAGCGGCGGAATGACTGCGCCGCCGAAGTTGCCAATGCTGATGACGCCCGAACCCTTGCTGGTCAACGGTCCCAGTTCGGCGATGCCCAGGGCGAAGATCGTCGGATACATGATGGAGTTGGCTAAGCCGCAGAGAATCAGGCACCAGACGGCGACCATACCGGTGGTGTTCATGGCCACCAGCAACAGCGCCACGCCGAAGAAGGCCAACCCGGCCAGCAGTTGATTCGCCCGTATCTTCTTCATCGCCACGGTTCCGGTAAAGCGGCCGATCATGATGGCGAACATATAGAACGAAGCCAGAAATCCGGCAACCTTATGATCGGTTAGATTTCCGAGCAAGTGACTGATGAGTCTTCCGATCCATCCAAGCGATGTGAAAAAGTGGGAAACTACTGCTACTAGGTCCACCCCTTGGGCTAAGAAGTATTTGATGGCGTTGGCCGCGAGCGCAATCTCCAGGCCGACATAGAAGAAGATTCCCACCATGCTCAGAACGGTGTGCTTGTAGCTCCAGATGCTGCGGCCCGTAGATGCGGCGCTATCGGCGCCCGGGCGGTACGACTCGCTCCGCGTTACCGCCGGAAGGTACATGAACATGACGGCAAAGCCCAGAATCAGCAACGAGATGGCAATCGCGATATACGGACCCTGCACGGTGTGCGCAATGACCGCCGGGCTGGCGTTCTTGGTGTCATCGGTGAGAATGAAGTAGCCCACAACGATCGGCGCCAGGCCGGAGCCGAGCGAGTTAAAAGCCTGCGCGAGAGTCAGCCGTGCCGGGGCGCTGTGCTCAGGCCCCAGAATCGACACGTAGGGATTGGCCGAGACCTGCAGCACGCAGACGCCCGTGGCCAGCACAAAACTGGCAGTCAAAAAAACCGGAAAGCTCACCATCCCAGCCGCCGGAACGAACAGCAGAGCGCCCACCACCATGATGAACAGCGAGGTCACCATGGATCTCTTGTAGCCAATCTTTTCTATCAGCTTTCCGCTAGGTACGGAGAAGACCAGATAGGCCAGGAACCAGGCTGTGGTCACAAAGTTGGACCACATATAGTTCAGGTGGAAAATATCCTGAAGCTTGGGAGCTAGATTGCTGTTCAGGTTGGTCAGAAACCCGAAGATCCCGAAGAGTGCGGTGACGATGATGAACGGAATGGTGTAGTTGGGCGCGCTTGACGCCGCCGGTTTGGTTTGTGTGGCCATGAAAGATTTCCCCCGCTTCCTGTTGAACAATTTGTGTAGAGCGCGTTTCAAAATCCGGTTTTGTATCAGGGCACGACTTTAAAGCTTGCCCTGAGCGTAGTCGAAGGGTACCGAAATGGTCCGTAAAAGAACGAGCGTCAGCCCCCGAAGGTACGGGCGTCGCTCTACGACACCCGGTGAGCTCCTCCTGAGGCATGGCAGATGTGAATTTGGGGCTGGATGCCGGTTTTTGCCGCATATCGGCGTCCCAGCTCCTCGGCAAAAGGCTTGGCCTTGTCCTGTTCCACCAGATTGATAGTGCAGCCGCCGAAGCCTCCGCCCGTAAGTCGCGCGCCGATCAGTCCCGGCAACTCATTCGCCAGCTCCACCATGGTGTCGGCCTCCGCGCAACTGCCCTCGAAGTCCTTGCTGTAACTGCGGTGCGCCTCGGCCATCAGCCGACCCAGTTCCTTCATATCGCCTTTGAGCAGGACCTTGGCGGCGGCCACCGTGCGCAGGTTCTCGCTGATCACGTGGCGTGCGCGCAGCAGGGATTTGGGCGCCATCTCGTGCCCCCATTTGTCCAGATCCTCCAGCGTCGCATCGCGCAGAAAAGGCACGTGTCCGCGATGGCTGTTGATGACCGCGCAAGCGGCCTCGGATTCGGCGCGGCGGGTGGGATAGTCGCCGCCCGCAACCGAGTGCTTGACCATGGTGTTGGCTATGACCAGCGCCACATTGGCTGGAATCGGCGCTAACTTAAAGCTCAAATCGCGGCAATCCAGAAGCATAGCGTGGTTCTCTTTGCCGTTGACGGAGATGAACTGATCCATGATGCCGCAGTTGGCGCCCACAAACTCGTTCTCCGCGCGCTGGCAGAGCCGCGCCAGCACCGGGCCTGGATATGTGGCACCAACGAGCGAACAAACGGCCAGCGCCGTGGCCACCTCGATAGCGGCCGAGCTTGATAGTCCCGAACCCAGCGGAACGTCGCCCCAGATGCTCAGGCTGAAACCGGGAATCTTATGGCCTTCTCCGGCTAGGATGGAGACCACGCCCAGCGGGTAGTCGCTCCAGTGCTTGCTGCCCTTGGCCGGTAGAGATGCAGCCTCAACGACCCGCTCCTCGCCATAATTCTCTGAATAGACGGCAATCTTGCTGTCCTTGCGCGGCGAGATTCCGGCCAGTGTGGCGAAGTTGATGGCCGCGGGCATCACAAAGCCCTCGGCGTAATCGGTGTGCTCGCCGATCAGGTTGACGCGGCCCGGCGCTGCAAAGACGGCCGGCTCAGCCTGGTAGCGGACGAGATGCTTGGAACGGAATACAGCAGGATCATGCATGGCAGTTCTCTTTCTAAAGGGTTTGAATATCGACAGTCATCGGCCAGAAGTCGGATTGGCCGGGAGATAGCTCGCGAGACCATGGCCCGGTTACCGCCAGCGAGTCCACGGGAGCGGTAGCCGGCTCCATCGCGACACACATCTGTTTCGGCCCTTTTCTTTCCGGCCAGCCACCAGAGCAGATCCAGAGTCCGAGATAGGGCGTCGCCGCCGGGTCAAAGCCGACCTTGATGCGAATGCCCGCCTTGGGCCGCTCCAGCGCGCACCAGTTTTCCTTCGCGGACAATGGCCCAGCGAACAGCTTGTCGCCGATGCCCGACTTGGGCGGTTCAACCACGCTCAGATCGGCCTTTCCTAGCATGCCCAGCTTGGTGATAGGCCAGGCAACCTGCTTTCCGGCCTGCCCCAGCCGGCCGCCACTGGAACCCTCCAGGCGCAGTTCGTGAATGGTGTCCGGAAGGACAATCTTGTCACCCGCTTCAGACGCAAACAAGGGATGCGCCGACCAGGCCCAGGGAACTGTGGAACCTCCGGTGTTGGTCACCGTGTAGTCGAGGCTCAATCGCCAGCCCTTGCTCTTCTCGGTCAACAACAGGGTCCGCTCCAGCATCAGCGGCAAGGAGAAACACTCTCCGCGAAGGGTTACCGATCCTCCTCGCGCAACCCCTGCTGCATGTTCCCCATGGCCACCTCCGTCTTCTGTCCACGCCACCCTCCACAGGTCGCCGTGGTCGGGAACGTTAATCGGGCCATCGGCAGTCTCTACCGTGCAGCCGGCTACCGTAGACAGGCACTCGTCCCAACCGCTGGCGTCGCCCGCATCGAAGGTCATGGTTTGGGTGCGCGGCGCATAGGCGGCCAGCGGCGTTTGAAGCAGCTCACGGCCGTTCACAAGTATGGACGCGATCTTGCCGCCAAGGTTGGGAAGGATGGTCACCGAGCAACCTCCCGCTCGAAGGAGAATCTTTTCTCCCACACCACCAGTCTTATTTGCCTCTGCCATTTGCTCTAATCTCCTCAATCCAATCCAGCCATGCCCGAGCGCAAGTCGCACTCACGCCGGGTAAAGACCGGTCTCCATGATTGCGCCAATTGTACAAGAGTCAGGGCGGCAGTAGTTTCCGCAGTATATGAAGAGTTTGTCTGCGCCAGTCCGTAACGCGTCGAATACATAGCCGCATATGCGCAACAGCTCGCCTGATGACTGAAGTGCCCGGAAAATCTGTACTACTCAGAGAGTTCGTTCTCGGCTTGTATTTGTTTCAGCCAGATCGCGGCTATCCGCGATCTGGCTGGCGAATTCAGTCGGCGCCCTCTGGGCCAGGGCCCTGTACTGCCAAACTACCCCTCGTCGTAGGCAACAAGCCCCCGGTCCTTTACGCCCCCCATGGCTCCGTTCTCCTCCGAGGAGGCGCCTTAAAGTCTAGTTCCTCCCCTGACTAGCCATTTGTACAACCTTAATACGTCCGTTGTTCTGCCCGGAATTTTGAATCGGTTGAAATGAGAAAACTTGTTTGCACGCGGAAGTAGAAATAATCATAACATTTGTTATATCAACGGGTTATGCAATGGAGCGTCTGCAGTAGCCGGATAGCTGTGGGGGAAAACGTGTGTCATGCTATGCTTAATGAGAAATCGCCATGGAAAATACTTTGCAACAACTCAAAGAGATTATTATTACCGGTCTGCGGATCAAGGACAGAACGCCCGAGGATCTGAGCGACGATCAGCAGTTGCTGGGGGGCGATCTGGAGATCGATTCCATCGATATTTTGCAGCTCATTTTGGAAATTGAGAGGCGCTTTAAGATCAAGCTTGTCGATGGCGAATTCGACGAGAGCGCCTGGCAGAGCGTTGCCACCCTGGCTGCAACCGTTGAAGCCAAAGTCGCGGTCAGGAACTAAATTATCAGGAGCATTTCAGGCCATGCCGATCAGCAATAGGAAGAGTCCCTCCCGGGTATTGCTGGTCGAATGCAACAACATGAACAAGTGGGTGGGCACGACCATGCCCTACGAGATGCATGTTCCCCCCATCGGTCTCATGTATCTGGCCTCCAGCGTACGCACGACGCTACCCGGTGTTGAGGTACGCATCGTCGAATCCTCGCTCTCCTGCCCAGACAACGAACGATTTATACGCATCTTGCAGGAGTATCAACCCGATGTCGTCGGCCTGCGCTCCATCGCATTTTTTCTCGAGGAACTGCAGCGCGTGGCGACGCTGGTGCGCGCCCATAGCGACGCTACACTGATCGTGGGCGGGCCGATTGTCAAAGCCTACAAGCAGCATCTTTTTGATGAAGTGCCGGAGGTGGAGCTTGCCGTTCAAGGTGAAGGAGAACAAGCTCTGGTTGAGCTGCTTTGCGGAGCCTCTCCCGGCGCGGTTGCAGGCGTTCTCTATCGCGACGGCGACAGGGTAGTGGAAAATGCCGAGCGTCTCGAAAGCGCTGCCATCGACAGCCTGCCCTTTCCCGCCTACGATCTGATCGACATCGGCCAGTACCATCGCCAGTTGAGCTATGCCTACAATCACCGGCGCCAGGGAGTTTTGCTGACCAGCCGCGGCTGCGTTTATGGTTGCACCTATTGCTTCAGCCATTGGAAGGGCATCCGGTTGCGCAGCGCCGCCAATATTTTTCAGGAGATTACCGCGCTTTACGACCAGCACGGCATCAGGGATTTCTACATCGTTGACGACATCTTCAACGTCGATGAGAAACGCTCGCTGGCTCTGTTTGACATGATCAAGGCTGCGGGTTTCAAGCTTCGAATGTATTTCGTGAACGGTCTGCGCGCCGATATCGCCAGCGAAATGTTTGTGGATCGCGCCATCGATGCAGGCGCCGTGTGGTTTACGTATGCGGTTGAGTCCGCCACAGAAGAGATTCAGCACCTGGTGCGCAAACGTCTCAACCTGGAGAAAACGCGCCGGATAATTGCCTACACGCAGCGACAAAATGTAGTTGTCAATATTTCGACCATGTACGGCTTTCCTACCGAAACCCGGGAGATGGCGCAGCGCACTCTGGACTGGCTGGGCGAACTGCCCAAACCATCGCTACTCCCTTATCACTTCTGTCTGCGCTTCTTTCCTGGTTGTGAGATCAACCGGCAGGCCGTTGAGGCGGGCTGGGACGCTGAGCGGATGGAGCTGACCAGCCGCTTCTCTTATAACGACATGGCGATGGGCACGCCAACTCTGTCGAAGCACGAGATGAATGAGATTCAAATCGAATATCATCGCCGCTTCGGCATGAGTAATCCTGCCGCCATTGATGCAGCGGTGCGTACGTTGCGCTCCATCGGATACGACGACACGGAGATCGTCCATATGTACTCGGTGTTGATGCGCAAAATGATTCGCGACGTCAATGAACTGTTGCAGGCAGGTGGCAATTGAAGCGTTGGTACCAGCATCGCTTTCACAATGTGAGCGTACTGAGCATAGTGTTTACTACCATGCGCTGGCTGCCGCGCTTCGCACAGCCGCCAATTGCGATCGTAACCGCTTTGATCTTCTTTCTGCTTTTGAAACGAGAACGCCGCGCCGTGGCTGGCAACCTGCTGCGAATCACGGGCAAGCGAGGGTTTGAGCTACATTGGAAGGTCTATCTCGTTTTTTATTCCTTTTGCGACCTGATCGTTTCCTACACCTATGTTCCCCAGGCCAGCCACGAGCAACTGCTCTCCATGCTTGCGGACGAGGAACGCGGCGCCGCTGTGATTGACCGCTGCCTGGCCGAAGGGCACGGATTGATTGTGTGGACTGCACATTTGGGCAATCCGGAGTTTGCCTCGCGCTTGCTGGAGATGCACGGCCGTCCTGTCAACGTGGCGCGCGTGGTTGAGGATAAGCCCGCGGAGAGAATGTTGCGCGACCGGATGAGCAACGAGCGGCTTCGGATTGTGGACCTGCGCGAGGGAGCACGCGCCACCATCGAGCTATTGCAGGCCCTGCGCCGCAATGAGATCGTTGCCATTCAGGGAGATCGCGTATACAACCCACATCACGGAGCGCCCGTGCGGTTTTTCGCTGCGCCCGTAGAGTTTCCGCTGGGACCTTTTCTGTTGTCGCAGGTTTCGGGCGCGCCGGTACTACCCGGTTTCGTCGTTCGCCACGGCTGGTTGCGCTACCGGGTCCTGCTGGGCGAACCCATTCGGCCTGCTTCCTCGGGCAATCGCGACGAAGACCAGAGAACCGGCTTGCGCCAGGCGGTGCGATTTCTTGAAGCGCAGCTGTCGAATTACTATGATCAGTGGGTAAATTTTTTCGATTTCTGGCCGGTTCACTCGCATGATTGACGCGCGGAAAACCATTGTTGTGACCGGGATTGGCGTGGTCAGTCCCTATGGAGTTGGTCTTTCTTCGCTACAGGCAGGTATGTTGGCGGGCCAGTGCTGTCTCAAGCCCGCAACAGATTTGTATCCCGGCTTTCAGGGAACCGTTGCGTCCGTAGATGCCTTGCCGCCTCTGGCTGAGAATCATCGCTACTCCCGCACCGACCGGCTGGCGATGGCGGCGGCTCGCGATGCCGTAGCGGATTTCACTGGCCCCGGCAGCATCTTGCGCGAGAGCGGCATCGTGATGGCCAGTACTGTGGCTGGTCTGACCGAGATTGATCCTGAGATCTCCACAGGACCAGCTGAATGGTATCAGCACGGCGGATTGTCGCGGACTGCATCTTATCCTTTGTCCCGTGTGGCGGCTTCTGTCGGAGAGCATCTGGGCATTCTGGGGCCAGCATGCACAGTCTCGGTGGCCTGCGCCTCGGGTGCAATGGCCATTGCGTTGGCCGCCAATATGCTGCTCGATGATGCCGCTCCAATGGTTCTGGCCGGGGGAAGCGATGCGCTGGGTCTTTTCACGTTGAGTGGTTTCAATTCGCTTCAGGCCCTGGACCCGGAGCCTTGCCGCCCCTTCGACCAGAACCGGAAGGGACTGAATATTGGCGAAGGCGCGGCTGTGCTGGTACTGGAAACCCTGGACCACGCAACCCACCGCGATGCCAGAATTCTGGCCGTGTTACGAGGCTGGGCGATGACCAACGATGCCTTCCATCCCACCGCGCCGCACAAGGACGGCATCGGGCTGGCTTTATGCATCCAGCGCGCCTTGAAGATGGCTTCATGCGGCATTGAAGAGGTTGGTTATGTAAATGCTCACGGCACGGGCACGCCCCTGAACGATATTGCGGAAACGCATGCTTATGAGAGCGCCTTCCGGGGACGCAGCCGCCCCATTCCCGTTTCGTCGACAAAATCCTACTTTGGACACTGCCTGGGGGCGGCCGGCGCATTGGAGGCGGCTATTACCATCATTGCCATGCAATCTGGCGCGCTCTTACCTACATTGCGTTTAGAAAACCCTATAGAAAGCCCCATGATCGATTGGTTGCATGGCGGGCTGCGACGTCAGCCGCTGCCGGTTGCCATGTCGGTCTCCGCGGGCTTTGGCGGCAGCAATACGGCGCTGGTCTTTGGGAGTCACCGCGTATGAAGACGAACTTGCCAGTGATTACCGGAATCGGCTCAGTTACCGCTTATGGTCCGCTGGCCGGACTCATCCCCGCCGAATCCCTGGTAGCATCTCTGGAGCCGCGTGCTATCACCGCGTGGAGAACGCGCGGGCTGCGCCGCGCCTTTCTGGTCGAGCCGTTCCGTCCGGCAAGCATTGTCCCAGGATTGAAAACCCGGCGACTTGATTCTCTTTCGGCCTGGGCGCTGGTGGCCTCGTCGCTGGCCTTGCGCGATGCGAACATCGACCTGGGCCCGATGGATCGTTCCCGGATTGCCGTCTTATTCGCCACCGGTTTTGGCTGCGTCGAGCTCACTCTGGCTTTCTATCAAAGCGCCGCTGCAAATGGCTGGGCAGGAACCGACCCCATAACTTTTCCCGAAACTCTCCACAATGCACCGGCCAGTCATGTTGCCCTCTTTCACGATCTGCGCGGTCCCAACGTGACAATCAGCAGCAAGAACTTTGCGGCGGAGAGCGCGCTGCTGCAAGCTGCTTCAATGTTGCGTCATGGGCAGGCCGATTTGGCTATTGTGCTTGCCGGAGACACACTCACCCAGGCTGTTTACGAGTGGTATGAGGTAGCGCAACTGCTTGCTCCCGCCTGCTTCAACCAGGAGCCTATATCGTCCGCGCCCGGATTTGTGCCTAGCGAAGGCGTAGTGGCCATGGTGCTGGAACCGCCCGGCTGTCAGGCAGCTCGTTCCTATGCCGCTCTCGGCGCCGGTTGCTGGGCGGCTGGCGGCGATACACTGGCCGGCGTGCGAAAGTTGTTGGGAGATCTCCAGCCGGACCTTACCATATGCTCTGGCAATGGCACGCCGTGCGCATCTAGACCCATGATAAATTCGGCTCGTAAGTTATTTGGCGAGGATGCAACAATTTATCCCGCGCAGCCTGTTGCCGCGGGGATGGGAGAAGCAGGCGCTCTATTTCACCTGTTGTTGGCTTTGAGCAAGCGTCCTGGGAGCGGCCAGGCGCTACTGCTGGGAACATCCGCTCACGGCGGCTATGCCGCGTTGCGACTGGAGTTATTTTGAATCTGAACGTAAACATTGCAGCGGCCGCGTACACCGTGCCTACCAGCGTAGAGAGCGTGGCAGAGATCCTCGAGCGGGAGAAGTTCCGCGTGGAGACAACGCTGGCGCCGTTGAGCCCGCAGGCCAGAGAAAAGGCTCTCGACAATCTTGGACTCAGCCATGTGCGCGTTTGCGGCAGTCAGCAACCATACGACCTGGTGAAGACGGCTGCAATGACGGCCATCGATGAAGCCGGTATTACGGCGAGCAACATCGGCATGATCCTGGATTACAGCACCTTTCCCGGCGAGAATCAACAATCCATATCGTTCGCACACCATCTCAGCGCCGATCTTGGCGCGGAGACTTCAATGAATCTCAGCTTTCGGGCGGGCGGCTGTGGCGCGCTGCACCTGGCTATTCAAACCGCGCTCGGCTGGATGAGCATGGACGAACGCTTGCAGTCCGCGCTGCTGGTTACCAGCGACACTGCACCGAGGCACAATCGCTCGCTGCTGCCCATTACCGTGCAGGGAGACGCCGCAAGCGCCGTCGTGCTGCTGCGGGATTCTGCGCAGGGGCCGCGGATTATGGGTGTTGAGGCCATGACCCTTGGTCATTTGCATAATGCCATCGCGCTTACTCAGGCCAATGGGCATATCCAGCTTACCGTAGACGCGGTCATGATCGAACACAAAGTCATGCCCATCTTCTATCTCCATCTTTTCCGGCTGGCCAACAAAGTCCTGTCGGATGCCGGGCTGCGCTTGAGCGATGTCGATCATTTTATCTACTCCAACATCAGCCGCCGCGATCGCGAGGGCTTCCGCAGGATGGTGGGCCTGCCGGAGGGCGGTTTGCCGGCTACCCGCATGGCCGAGTTTGGCCACACATTTGCCAGCGATCTGGTCATTAACTATGTGGAGATGCGCCGCGAAGGGCTCATTCGTCCTGGCCAATTGCTGTTGTTCGCGTCGGCTGGAATAGGCTTTACATGGGGGGTGACGCTTGCCCGAGCATGACCCCAAGCCTGATAGCGATATGCTGCACCAATGGCTGCGGCAGAGCGCTACGGTCGCGCCCGATGCTGTCGCCATCATCGAAGAAGAGAGGATCACATCCTTCGCAGAGTTGCTCGCGCAGGCTCAATCGCTGGCCCTGCGCTTCTGCGATCACGGAATTCGGCCGCGGGACCGCATCGTCCTGGCTTTGCCCAAGAGCACAGATGCAATTGTCGCTGTCTTTGCCTCGCTGTTGGCCGGCGCCATCTATGTTCCCATTCACCCTCGCTGGCCTAAAGAGCGCATCGACGCGGTTCTCTCGGAGTGTGGGGCCAGGTTGCTTATCGAGGGCGATGGCGCTCCACCGCGCATCACCGATTTGCTGACAGGCGCCGGTATTGCCTGGACTGCGCAGACGGCGCATCCTGCTGATCCTGCGCTATTGCCGCAAATGACCGTCGAGGATACGGCCTTTATCCTCTTCACCTCCGGTTCCACTGGACGTCCCAAAGGCGTCGAGCTTTCTCACCGCGCCGTGAGCGCCTTCGTCCGCTGGACCGCGCAGGAATTTCAGATTGCCTCCGGAGACCAGATCACCTGTCCCTCGCCGCTGGGCTTTGATCTTTCTACCTTCGATATATTCAACATGGCTTTGTGTGGCGCAACTGCGGTGTTGGTCCCTGACCATATCGTGTGGATGCCTCGCTTTCTGGTGCAGTTTGTGCGCGAATTCCGCATCAGTTGCTGGTATTCCGTACCATCCATTCTTGCTGGCATGTTGCAGGAAGGGCATATGGCCGCGCATTCCTATCCCGATCTGCGCCTTATTCTCTTTGCCGGCGAGGTCTTCCCCGCGCCCGCTCTCGCTAAGCTGCGGGCCGCTGTCCCCCAGGCGCTGTGTGCAAACCTCTATGGCCCTACCGAGACCAATGTAGTGACTTGGTGCCCGGTGCCGGCTGATTTTGATGGTTCACAGCCGCTTCCCATAGGCCAACCCTGCCCTTATGCCAAAGTGAGGGTCGAAGCCGGTAACGGAGAGCTCCTGGCCGGCGGAGATTCGCTGATGCGCGGTTACTGGAATCGTCCGGATGAGACGGCGCGGAGCCTTATTACGCTTGACGACATCTGCTATTACCGCACGGGTGACCGCGTTTCTGTGGCTTCCGATGGCAGCTACATGTTTATAGGGCGTCTCGACCGCCAGGTAAAGCGCCGCGGCTTTCGCATTGAGCTGGGAGAGATCGAGGCTGCGCTTCTGTCGCATCAAGATATAATGGAGGCAGCCGTGGTTGCAGTTCAAGACGGGCAAAAGGTCGTCTCGTTAGATGCCTTTGTTCGCCTCGGCACGCCCGGCGCCGTCAACACTACAGAGATCAAAACCCACTGCGGGCGCCGATTGCCGTCGTATATGTTGCCTGATCGCATCTTCTTCATTGATGCAATCGCCAAGAGCAATCGCGGAAAAATAGATTATCTCGCCCTGGGCAAGATGGCAGAAGGACTGAAGAGTGGATATTGAGAACCAGATCAGGGAGTTCGTCACCAGCCATTATCTGCCTGATGCCTCCGCCGGGGCAATTTCGGACACCACGCCGCTTATTACAAGCGGCATCATCGATTCCATCGGCATGCTCGGACTGGTCGACTTCATCGAAAGCCTCTACTCCATCGAATTCATGCCCCGCGAGATCGACGTGCATGCCCTGGATACAGTAGAAAGAATCGCGTCCTTGATCCGCGCAAAGCAGGCAAGCCGCAAGGCGGTTGTTGATTGAGTGATATTTTGTAAGATAGTGCGGCATGATTTCGCGGTGCCTGCGCTCAGGATAAGCTAGCAATATCGAGGCCAAATGAAAGCATTGCTGGTTCAGAGTCCCGCTACATCGCCCTGGGTCCCACGCCGTCAGTGGGAGCCGCCTAGTGTGGCCATGGCGACCATCGCCGGACAAATCGACAACCACGATGTGTGCGTCGCCGACATGGTTGTCTGGCGCAAACAGACCGTGCCGCGCTACCTCGAAATGCTGCGCACCTTCAGGCCGGATGTCGTGGGCTTCACCTCCATGACCTTCCAATACGACACTACTGCCGGCTTTGCCTACCTGACGAAGCAGTTCGATAGCCGCATTCGCACCGTGCTGGGCGGCTATCACGCCACTTTGTTCTCCGATTCCATTGCCGTGGGTCAGGATACCGGCCTGTGGGATTTCCTCATGCGCGGTGAGGGCGACTTCGCCTTTGGCGAGATGCTGGACAGTATCGAAGCTGGCGGCGCGGGAATGGACAAGATTCTCGGCCTCTCCTACAAAAGAGACGGCATCTTTCGCCACAACCCGCCGCGCCCGCTCGAAGACCTCGCGCGCATCCGTATTCCTGCCCGCGACAAGCGCCTGCTCAATGGCTTTCATATGTACTTTCGCAAGGCCGACGTCATCGAGACCTCGCGCGGCTGTCTGCACCTGTGTAACTTTTGCAGCATTCGCGAGATGTATGGACGTTCCTTCCGCGTTTTTCCTCTGGAGCGCGTGCTGGCCGACATCGAAGATGCTTACAGCCGCGGCGCGCGCCATATCTTCTGCACTGACGATAACATCACCCTTGACATGGACCGTTTTGAGCAGTTATGCGAGGGCGTAATCCGGCTCAAGCTGAAAAATGTAATGTTCACCACCCAGGCCAGCCCCATCGGCTTCGCCCTGCGCCCGGATATCGCCAGGAAGATGGTCGAGGCGGGCTTTGTCTCCATCTTTCTGGGCATCGAAAACGCCTCCACCAAAAACCTGCGTGCCATGCACAAGCCTAATACCCTCGACACCATTCAGCGAGGCGTCGCGGCGCTGCAGAAAGAGGGGATAATCGTCATTGCCGGCATCATCAACGGCCTGCCCGATGACGATGCTGAGAGCATCCGCGAGAACTACATGTTCATCAAGAAGATGGGCATCACCAGCGTCATGGATCAAATCATGACCCCCTATCCTAAGACGCCGCTGCGGGACGAGATGATGGAAGAAGGACGCATCGCCAATCGCTCCGATTTCCGCTGGTACGACGGCTATTTCAGCAACGTGCGCACCAGCCAGTTGACGCCCGAGGAGCTCAACTTCGTGCGCTGGAAGATTCGTCGCGAAGTTATAGGAATGTGGCGCGCCACCAAGGGGGATTGGAAGTTTTTCAAGGGCTACACCTATCTATGGGAATTCTTCTTGCGCTATATCGTCTGGCTTAATGAGAAGTTGCTGGAGGCGATATTCGGCATCGAGGGACGCTACAAGCTGCAGATGCGCCATTTCCTGCAGTTGAATGACTTCGGAATTGAGATACCCGGCCGACAGCGCGTTGAGACCTACCATCCCATTTACGGCAACCATGCAGATCCGTACAAAGACACGCGTTGGAGCCTGCTCAAACAGCGGCTGCCGTTCTTCGGGCGCAAGCGCTTCATCACGCGGGAACAGTCATAAACTCAGTAGACAAGCAGCCAGCCACGAGCATAAAGTCGCCAGAGTAGAAGTTAAAGACCCCATTTTCAGGCTTAATCCTGCTTCGTGGCTGACTGCGACGTATTGCCTATTGCTTCTTCATATGCAGGGTCCGGCCATGTTGTTGACAAAGGCCTGCGCCGAACCTCAACCGCGAAAGCCGGTTAAAGTATTCTCCGGACAAGACAGTGTCGGTTTCCGCGCTCACGACGGCGCAATAATCCGCAGTTCCATGACGTTTGGTAGAAAAAACCAGGTAGAGGCTTTTGCCGCTCACTACGCCGGTCAGATCGTACCCGCCGCCATCGCCGCTAACGTCCCGGCTTCCAGCGGCCTGAGTTAGGCTCAAATCGCCAAACGCAGAACTCTTCCACGTGCCACTAACATTGATCAATGCCGGATCTTTTTGAGCGTCAAGCCACGCCCTGCCTTGATTCTCCAATGTGCCTGCGTTCGATGAAGTTGCAAACACAAACAAGAAAAACATCGTGAACATCACAAATAAAGACTTCTTCATTCCTTGTTTCCCCTTTCAAAAAATACTTTCTTCATCCGATTTCCAGGTTATGGCCTTCCTGCGCTTAATGAATCCTGCGCTTGCTTTGGCTTATGAGATCACACCTCATGCAACCGAAGTGTTCATTTCTGCGTCAGGCATTATGCAAGAAACTAAACATTCATTTCTTTCCCTTACCGGATTCGCCGGCGACTTCTACTTGCAATTTGATGCCCACGTCCTTCAACGCCTCCGTAAGAAAACCTCTGAGGCCCCAATCGTTCCCGTAATAGGGCCTTACAGGTATCACGCCGATTTCGGTGTTAGTCTTGGGGTCGATGAAGTGGATGGCAAGAATCAGATGGTATTCGTTGTAATCGACGTGAACATCGGAGAACTTGATGTACAGATCATATCCTGCCGCGTTCGTGTCATCCTTGTCCTTGGCTCCAACAATGGTTCGGCCAGGCAAGTAGGTCGCTTGCAGATTGGACACAAAAGCCGCGTTCAAAGAAGCAATCAGATCTGTCCACTCCTCTTTGTTGTTGTAGCCGAGCGCAGCCCACTGGTCAGGTCCCATATCTATCCAGCCGACGAAGACCTTGTTCATGTTTTTCATGTCGGGAGTTGTTTCCTTGTTCAGAAAGCGTGGAACACTGTGACGCCCGGCGAACATTGGAACCGGTAGTGCAAGACAAATCATAAACAAAACTGCTGAACTGACAATTCGCTTCATCAGATTTCTCCTTGTGATCCAGTTGTATCCTACCATTTTTCAGGCCTTCCGCCTTGAAAATAATACTTCAAATCCTCGCTCAATTGATCAAATTCCTGATCCAGACAACCTTCGAGGGCGCAGAGGTACCCTCTGTACTTGAGGGAGGGAATCACGCCAATCTCTGCATTGGTCTTGGGATCGATGAGGTGTATGGAAAGACGAAGCACATAGTGCGTGTCGAAGGAAACATCGGAAAACTTGACGTAGAGTTCGTTCCCCGTAATGTTCTCGTCCTTTTTGTCCTTGGTCCCCGTAACAATTCGATCAGGCAGGTATTTTGACTTCAAATACTGCTGAAATCTGATATTCGAGTGATCGATTACGCTATTCCACTCTTCCATGGTGGTATATCCGAGATCGTAATACGCATTGGAATCAGGAGCGATCCACCCAAAAAAGATGTGTCTCACGGCAGACACATTGGGAATTGGTTTTTTGTCGCGCGCCGCCATCGATGCCGGAAGCGCCAGGCACAGCAGGAACAACGCCACGGGAACAATCAACCGTTTCATGAGAATTCTCCTTTCATGTGATCATTTTGCATTTACCTCTTGGGCACTATGCACGAAAGCTGCTCTTCCAGCTTTACATTCACCGTATCCAACTCTTGATCCAGGCAGTCAACAAGGCCGCACAAATGCCCCTTGTAGTTGTTGAGCGGGATAATCGCAACCTCAGTATTTGTCTTGAGGTCAATAAGATGCACGGAAAGATGAAGAACGTATTTGGTATCGAACGAAGCCTCTGAAAACTTGATGAAGAGGTCGCTGCCCGCCGTGTTCTCATCCTTACTGTCCTTGGCCCCAGTGACTGACTCAAATCTAGGCTCCAAGGAAGTCACGACGGAAGTCGCGCCTCTTTCTTTCACTCGTCCAAGATCGCATTGCGTCTTGAGATGTTCCTGCAGTTTCATGTTCGCATGGCGTATCACATCCTCCCACTCCGCCCTCGAGTAACCCAGATCGAAATACGCTTCAGGGTTTAGATCGACCCACCCGATAAAAATGTGGTTCATTTTGGTCAGATCGACAGCCGGCTTATTGCCCTTCGCTGAATATGAAACTGCAGGGATAAGTAAGCCCATCAGTAGGACTGTGAGTGTCCATCGTTTCATGGAAGTATTGTTCCTCATTTCTCGCCGGGTACGGTGGTTGTAATGGATGGTTCAATCCTATGCAGCGTTCCACCAGTGAAGGTCAGCCGTGCAGGGAAACCCGTGGGTGTATCCACGGTATTGCTTTCGGCAGTTCTAACACTCCGATCCTGTCGCGGAAACCAAATCTCCGTCTTGACTCCGTTCTCCTCGCTGGTCGAGATTTTGAGCGGGGCGCCAACCACGCTGTAAGCCTGGTCGACGGTCATGCCTACAACGACTTTGTGAGCGGCGATGGCCTGCCGAATCTCGGCAGGCCACTCCGGATGTTCATCTTGCAGCGGAACCTTGGAGAATGTACGGTTGAATGCTTTGGTAAAGTCGTTCAGATTCTCAATGTGGATAAAATCGATCAGTATTTCATAAGCATCGGGAGCCATGCCTTCCATCCATACCTGGACGGTGTCGCCGTTGTACAACAACTTGCCATATCGTACGGCATCATTGGGGGACATTCCCCAAAAAACGCTATCGCGACTGTGCCTCGGGGTCATGGCCAGCTTGTGTTCGACGCCGGATCCATCCGGTGAGACTTCCAGAACAGATTCTATGTGGTGGATCGAGGCCGCGATTCCAAACCGTCCTCTGCCGTACCTGCAGGGAACGTCCAGACGCAGATACAGGGTTCCAGCAATCATGCTCTGTGCTTTCGCGCGTTCCGGACC
The DNA here is from genome assembly GCA_050012015.1 of Occallatibacter sp. Classification (GTDB taxonomy): domain Bacteria; phylum Acidobacteriota; class Terriglobia; order Terriglobales; family Acidobacteriaceae; genus Telmatobacter. The sequence continues at coordinate 450,417 of JBEKHZ010000005.1, forward strand.
GGACAATTGCGCGCGAAGCGCCAGCGGCAAGCCAAGAAAGGAGAGAAACAGCACTCCCACGCACCAACGTAATTGCTTGCGACTCGTCATTCCTTGATTCCCTCCAGCACGTAATTTGCTTTTCTCTTCCCGGCAAAGAGTCATACCCCAGGCATTCTCATGCCCCTCGCCGCGGATGTCGATTTAAGGGACGAGGGCCCTATGAACATCGAGCCATACATCCACTACTAAGTGGACCACCCGCCCTATTTGCCAATCGGATCCAGGGAAACCATCTCCGGTATCTTTACCCTGTTGGCGTCATTCGGCTTGAGTTTGGAAAGGGCGTTTTGAGCCTCTGCCGCGTCGGTCTTCTGAATTTCGATCGTGCATACCCATGCCGACGGAAATTCATAATTGATGTAAGTCGTAGACCCCGGCGCCAAATCCAGTTCCTCGGTCTGACTGCCGTAGTATCCGACCTTCGAGGTGCCGATCAGGTGCTTTCCCGGCGGAAGATTGAGGGTGAGATAGCGCCCATTCTGCACGTCGGCGGCCTCCTTGCCGTCGATCATGACCTGTGCTTTGACCTGCGGACAATTATGGTAATGTTTGCGGAAGACAACGACATGGGCTGTCGCTCCACCGGCTTCACCGGACTGCACCACTGGGGATGCCGTCGTAGCCTTATCTTTGAGCAAAACCATATCAATGCCCGTGCCGGGTTTCAGGATTCCCTTTGCGTAATTTCCGATCAGTGTACCGTCCTCGTTCAGCGCGGCTTCAGCGGTGTAGATGAGATATCCCTTGTCGATAAAAGCCAAAAAAACTTTTTTGCCGCTTACCACTCCCTCGATCTCCCAGTTATCCGCTGTGCCGGTCACTTCGCGGGCGCCCTTCTCCTGATGCAGAATCATCTTTCCCCACACGCTGGAATTCCAGACGCCGTCAACGTTGATCTCCGCCGGGTCGGAGTACGCGGCCAGCCATTTTTTTGCCTCACTCGGTTTGTCCTTGGCCAGCATTCCAGAGGGCGCACAAATCACCAAACCGGCTACGATCGCAACAAAGCAGAACAGATGTTTTCTTAAGTTCATTGGAAATCTCCTTTCCTACTCCTAGGTCAGATTAAGGGGTTTTGATTTTTACTCGATCACTTGCAGTTTTCCGCCGATAAACTTCAGGAGGACCGGAAAACCCGTCGCACCCAGCTCATCACCAGTGTCCGACCACTCCCTGAGTGACTGTCCCATGTTCTGGCGCGGGTGCCAAGTCTCCACCTCGACGCCGTTCACTATCTCGGTCTTTATGTCGAGCGGAGTGCCCACCACGTCAAAAGCTTGTTCCTTGGTCATGCCAACAACAACCTTGTGTACGGCAATGGCTTTCCGCACCTCCGCCGGCCATTCCGGATGCTCGTCTTGTAGCGGGACTCTGGAGAAAGTCTGATTGAAGGCTTTGATATAATCATCCAGGGTTTCAATATCGATGAAGAGGATAGCAATTTCCTCGTTGTGGGGCTTTACTCCCTCGATCGACACATCGACAAAATCTTCAGCAAACGTGAGTTTCCCATAGCGCACCGCATAATTTGGAAAAAATTCCCAATTCATTCTCTCCTTCTTGCTATTCATCGGCAAGGCAAGCCTTCTCGCTGTGTCATGCCCCGTGGGTGAAACTACAAGAACAGCTTTCGGACCGATCCCCCATACTCCCTGAACGGACTTGAGGGGAACATCCAGCCGCAGATACAAAGTTCCAGCAATCATTTTATTGGCTGCGTCTTGATCTTTCTTGGACAACTCTGGGCGGGCTGTTAACGGCGTACAGAGGACACACAAGAGCGCCATGCCAATACACAAGTGTTGTTTATCAGAGATCATTGGAAATATCCTTTCCTTTCCTATCTTCTAGGTCAGATTAAGGGGTTTTGATGTTTACTGAATGACTTGCAGCTTTCCATCAACGAACTTCAGAGACTTGGGGAAGCCGGTGTGGGTGCTCCTGTGCAGGCGCCCCCCGATTGTGGCGCCCGTCTCCTGGTGGGTTAACCAGGTTTCAACATTGGCACCGCTTTCTACCCCTGTCGTAACGCTGACCGGGTCGCCAACCACGTCATAGGCTTGTTCCTTGGTCATGCCGGCAATGACCTTGCGTTCGGCGATGGCGGCGCGCACCTCGGCCGGCCACTCCGGATGTTCGTCCTGCAGAGGAACCTTGGAGAAAGTCTGGTTGAAAGCCTTGGTAAAATCGTCAAGGGAGTTGATCTGAATGAAGTCGATTTGTAACTCGGCGTCGTTGGGTTTGACGCCTTCCATCCAAATCTGGATGGCGCCGTCTTCGTAGGAGAGTTTTCCGTAATGGACGGCCTGATTTGGAAAGAATCCCCAATAGGTGCTCTCTCGTCTGCTCGTCCTCGGCAAGGCAAGCTTGCGCTGTACGTCATGCGTCGTGGGCGAAACCTCGAGCACAGAGCCCAAGCCGGCGCCCCATTGTCCCGTGCCGAACTTGCAGGGAGTATGCAAACGCAGATACAAAGTCCCAGCGATCATTTTCGCGGCCGCCTGGCGGTCTTGGCCAGACAACTGCGCCCGGACTGCCAAGGGCGTGCAGAGGAGGAAGAAGAACGCCATGCTAATACACAAGCGCCGTTTACCAGAGTACATTGCAAATCTCCTTTCCTCACTTCTAGGTCAGATTAAGGGGTTTTGATGTTTACTCGATCACTTGCAGCTTTCCGTCAACAAACTTCAATTGCACCGGAAACCCCGTACTACCCAGTCGCTCTTTAGCAAACCGGACAGCCCTGAGCGTTCTCCCCCTGTCCTGTCTTGGGTGCCATATCTCCGTCTCGACGCCGTTCACGTTCTCTGTCTTTATGTCGAGCGGAGTTCCCACTACGTCAAAGGCTTGCTCCTTAGTCATCCCAATAACAACCTTATGTTCGGCAATGGCGTTCCGCACCTCCGCCGGCCATTCCGGATGCTCGTCCTGGAGCGGAACCTTCGAGAAAACCTGATTGAAGGCCTTGGTAAAATCGTCTATGGAATTGATTTGAACGAAATCGAGATATATCTCGACGTTATTGGGGGGTAATCCTTCCAAGTATAGATGCACGGTGTTGTGATCGAAGCTGAGCTTGCCGTAACGCACACCATCATTTGGAAAGAAATCCCAATTGAGTTTCTGCAATCCGGACATCATTCCCTCTGGAAGCTTGCTTTGGGAATCATGACCCGTGGGTGACACCTCAAGTACAGCTCCAGGGCCGACTCCCCACGCTCCCTGAACAGATTTCTGGGGCACATCCAGCCGTAGATACAACGTCCCCGCAATCATTTTCTTGGCTGCGTCTTGGTCATGTTTGGACATCTGCGCGCGAAGCGCCAGTGGCAGACAAAGCAATAGCAGGAGCAAAACTCCAGCTTGCCAACGTACAGACTTACTCATCATGGTATTCAGCCTCTATCTTTCGATTGATGAATCAAGGGATGATGACGATATTCAAACCATTTTGAAGGTGGTTTTGAACTCCGGCGAATTATAGCACTGCCGGATTTGTCCGGCCTGTGACGGGTGAAAATACCGCGCATGTTGTTCATTATAAAGAAGAAATACCTCATTGAATGGCGTCAGATTAATCCGCCGTCGACCGCAACTACCTGTCCTGTGATGTAACTTGCCGCGGGCGAGGCCAGAAAGGCAACCAGTGGCGCAATCTCCTCCGGCTTGCCAAAGCGCCCCAGGGGAATCTCTGCGAGCAGCCGATTCTCTTCCTTCTCGATGTACTTGGCTGACATGGGACTGGGCACAACGCCGGGGCAGACGGCATTCACGCGAATGTTAAAGCGGCCCACTTCACGCGCCAGCGACCTGGTAAATGCGATCATGCCTCCCTTGGAAGAAGCGTAGTTGCACTGGCCTGCCTGGCCGCGCACGCCGCTGGGCGAAACAATATTGCAGATGCTTCCGCCGCCGCTGCGCATCATGCCCAGAACGGCCAGCCGCGAGCAAACGTAGGTAGCACGCAGATTGGTGTCGATGACCTCGTCCCACTGCTCTTCGGACATGAAGGCCAGCAGAACATCGCGGTTGATGCCCGCGTTGTTGACCAGGCAATCGACCGGCCCGAAGTGCTTTTCAATCTGCTTGAAGAGCGCCGCTGCCTCAGGCTGGATGGAGAGATCAGCGGCCAGGGCCAGGGCTTCTCCTCCGGCAGTAAGAACGCGCTCCACCACGCGGTTGGCAGCCTCCTGGCCGCGATGATAATGTACGGCCACGCGCCATCCGTCCGCGGCCAGAGCCTGCGTCATGGCCGCGCCAAGTGTTCCCGATGCGCCGGTAACCAACGCAGTTTTTTTGTCAGGCGTCATTGGCTATCACTTGAACGGCTTGAAGACCATGATGATCACACCCCAGCGCGAGTTGTAACGGGCGATGTTTCCGTCCAAAGCACAGGAAACGGTACCCTGAATCAGGGTTCCCATGGGGCCGGCAGTGTTGATGTTGGCCTCCACGCCATCGAACTTTTTGAAGTGGCTGGACTCGTCCAGATTGCGAGCCCGTGCATAACTGTACATGCCCTCAAACTTCATGAGGTCCATTATGTTGAAGCCGTAGTGAACGTTGCTCATGGCGATGGCGTCGAAGGAATCCGTGCCGCCCGGAATTCCGTGAATGCGCGGATTGGAAAAGAAGGAAGGAAAGTAGCGCGAGAAGCGATCCAGTTGCTCTCCGCCATAGTAAGCCATGTCCCAGCCTCCCTTGGTGAACTTACCGATGTAATAATCTTTGTTGAGGTCGGCGTCATAAAGGGTGTAGGCACTCTGCGGAAGCGCCGTTGAACCGGGGTAACCAAAGGCTCTCCAGTCCAGGCGCTGACCGCGCGTTCCGTCGGCGGTGAACAGATAGCCCTTGTCGGTCAGCCGCACCTGAACACCAGGCAGAAGCGTCACCCCGTTGCGCGGCGGCTCATAGCTGCTGGCTGTGTCGCTGGTCCGGCGGTAGATGTCATAAGCCACATAGGTGAATGCCGTCGTGCTGAGATGGCTGGTAGCCTGCCAGGAGGCGCGGCCTCCGATGGTCTGCTCCCATGCCCAAATTTCCTCGGCGGTGTTTTCAACATTGCCGTTGAAAACACGATTCTCGCCGGGTAGCGCTGAGAGCGCCAGATCCGCTGCCAGACGGTACTTGGTTGCGTACTGTTTTGACAGGTCTGTCGCCAGTATCGGTCCGGCAAAAAATGTGGAGAGCTGTGCTCCACTATGTTTAAAGTCGAAATCGGCCATGCTAATGCCAGCGATGGGAATGGGAAAATTGAAGGTCCCGGCATACATGGCGCCGCCAACCAGCGAGACGATGCGCTTCTCGCTGGTCTGCTGCAAAACGCGTTCGCCGCCCTTGATCTTCAGTTCTCGCAGTCCCTGGTCGGTCTCCCGATACATGGGCGCGTCGGAGCGGTGCGCAGTCGCCAGGTCTTCGGCATAGTGAGGTGTGTTGATGGCATAATCAGAGAATTGCAGCGTCCTTTGCAGAAGAAAATCGCGCCCAGCGGCATTGAGCGTCTGTTGCGCAGAGATGGAGTGAAGCAGGTTGAACTGGTTTCCACGGCCGTCGCTAACCAAAGCAAAGTTCTGGGTTTCGACATTGACCACGACGTTGCTCTTGGCCCCGCGCTGGCTAAGCGTCTGCCGCACCTGGCGGAAGCTGACGCCGTCGATCCAGATCTTGCCGCTGTAAAGATTCTCATCCAGCGCCTTGGGTTCCACGCCCACCACATAGCATCGGACGCCTTCGATTTGTTCGGTTCCCAGCAGCTTGTACGTATAGCGCTCGTTCAGCGTCAGCTCCAGTGGCTGAGTAAGTACCTTTTCCGGTTCCAGTTGCGGCAATGGAAACTCACGTTTATAACTAAATTTCACTCCGTTGACATACAGTTCCGTCTGCTCAAACTCCATTTTGCCACCGCGCTCGAAGAACTGCCGCAGGCGCATAGAGATGTCGAATGCCTGTGCCACCGTGGTGGTCTCAAAGTGCAGGTTCATAAAGCTGGTGGCCTGGTAGTTATCCAGTTTCAGCTTCTGCGCCTCGCGATACTGCTGCCAGCGGGCGATGACCTCTTCAACGCTCAGGTCGATTCCACTCTTGACCTCGACCTGGTTGTAAACCGATGTTTCGGCATTGCTCTTCTTATGAATGGAAATCAGTACAAACGGATTGCCGCAGGTACATGTTGCGATTTGGCCCGCGGCGCTTGCCACTGGTTCGCCGGCCGGAATCCGCTCGCCGGTCTCGGGGTTAAACCATTGCATCTCATATTGCGCCTTGGCGGCGCTGCGTAGGATCACCGTTCGTGGATGACCGGGAAGGCCATGAACCGGCGCCACCACTACCATGTCTCCTGATTGTCCGCTGCTAAACCAGCCGGCATCGTCGCTATTCGTCCCGTCTACTGTCAGCGTAAAGGGCAGCGCCTTGGCATTCATGCGAAGAAGGCTGACGGGCAATGATGTGGCCAGAAAGCTATTGACCGCGCACAGTTGATTCACGGCAGAGGCGTCCTGCGGCGTTGACCATATCATCTCAACTGTCGAACCGGAGGCCGCTAAAGCCGCAGACAGATACGAGGTGGTGGCCGCTGGGCCGCTCTCCAGCTTGAGGATCAGGGGTTTGTTGAGCGCATGTTCTGCAATCCAGGCGGCATCCGAGCGCCACCCCTGCGCATCCGTCATGCCCAGTAGGTCGGAATACAGGGCGAGCCGCTTGACGGCTTCGCCATTTTGTCCGATGAAACCTGCTGGAAAAACAAATGCCAGCCGCAGGGCTGGGTTGGCAGACTTGATCCCGACCGCCAGTCTAAGCAACGTAAAGACAAACAGATCGGGAGCCGTCTGTGGCGCGCCGGGTTCCACAATCACTCCATATACGGCCGGATCGGAAAGAGACGCCTGCTTCAGAAAGTTATCGACCTGCCCGGTTAATTGCTGTTCGGTCTCCTTGCCTGTGAGTGCCTCCGGAGCAACGGCCACATCCAGCCAGACCTGCGCCTTGGACGGCACATCCCGCAGAGTCTGGGCCTGCTCTGCAAATTGCCGGCTGGTATCACCTTCCGCGCCAAAGTGAAAAACTACCTTGAGCAACACGATAAGTGAGTTCTCTCCGCATTTGTTTGCCGCTTGCAGAATCGTGTTTAGGCTTTGACCGCTCTCCTGCGCGGGAAGTGAAACGGCATCCCGAGGCAGGCCGGTTTGTGCCGTTGCCATAGCGCAACAAGAAAAAAACAGAAGCGCGGCGATGCGCTGCAAGCGCGACCTACTGAAGGCGGCATGATATGCAGAAAAATGCGAAATTGTCATCATGATTGGGGACCACAGGCCCGAAATGCAGTTGAAAAACGCTGAAGTGCGCTAATCGGCCGATACCGGATGCACACCGGCATGCGCCGAGGAACCGGTATAGCCGGCCAGCGGGAGCTTACCGGTAATGCGCTTCAACTCCTCACTCTCACGCAACCGGGCTCCTGCATTGTAACTGCAGAATGGAATCAGTTGCCCATCGGTGGCGACATACTGGATGATGCATCGCTTCAGGCGGCGCAGATTGTAACTGTGCGCATCCATGAAGTGCATGCCGACAACAAATATGCCGTTGAAGCCGCGCTGCTCCCATCCCTCGGAGCGGCCTGCGTGTTTGTCTTCCCACGAGTCCAGACTTCGCAGCAGGCGCTGGAAGGTGAGTCCGGGAGGCGTCTTACTCAGATCAAGGCATTTAGACAATTGGCCAAACTGGCGGATCTTCGAGATCTGCCGCGCGATAAGACCTTGCTTGGAGTACGGTTTTATATCCGCCATGGTGCGTAAAAAGCGGCCCAGGTCGAAAAAGCTGTTCAGGCAAAACGGCTTGTTGTTGTCGTCCACGTAGAAGAAGGTGCCGATGGAGCAATGCGCGTCGCTCAGGGGAGGATGCGTCTTCTCATTGCGAACCCGCTCAATTGCCCGGCTGAGCAAGGAGATGGAGTTAAGCGGAAACCAGTCGTCGGGAAAACGGGTTAATCCGGTCTGCTCACCGAAACAGCGGGCCATGGCTGCCAAATTGAAAGGCTCGGCGCCGACATTTGACACTGCGATGCGACCAACGTCGGCGGCCGGCTGAATGCTGATGCCGGTTATAAACTTGTTGTGTTCCAGGGCAAACTGAAAGATCGGTCCCAGCTGGTCCACATTGACGGAACTCATGATGGTCGGCACCAGCACCAGCCGCATATTCGTCTGCTCGATGCTGCGCACCGCGGCGATCTTTTTGTCCAGCAGCCGCTGTCCACGCATCTTGAGATATACATCGTCATTCATGCCATCGAACTGCAGATAGAGCGTGTGCAGGCCAGACTCCTCGCAGAGCTTTGCATAATCCGGATCGACGAAACGGCTGCCATTGGTGGCTACCTGAAGATGGGTGAAGCCAAGATCGCGGGCAGCGCGAAGTATTTTCGGAAAGTCGGGGTGCAGCGTCGGTTCCCCGCCGGAGAACTGGACGCTGCGGCAGGGCACGGGCCGGTTCAGCAGCGCCTTGAGCATCTTGACCACTACTTCCATCTCCAGAAAATAGTGGCTGCCTTCGCCCTTTACCTCGGCAAAGCACACCGGGCACTTGAAATTACAGCGGTTGGTGATGTCGATAACGGCCAGGCACGGCTCATTCTCGCTGCCCGTCTCCGCAACCGCGCAGGGTGTGGATAACGGCATTCCGGTCGCCGGCATTTCGGGAAACACCAGTTTGTTCCACTCTTCCAGGCGGTTGTACAGCGCCGTGTCGGAGAAGATCAGATCTTCGCTGGGTGTATGGCAGGAGCACTCTGAGCGCTGGTATACCTTTCCCTCGCGATCAAAGATTGTCGCAAGGGCTGGCTTACCGCAGCGGGGGCACAGCGAAGAAACCGTGTCAATTACAGCATCGCTGACTAGCGTGTTTAGCATAGTGCGTCTACCATCTCAGAATTCTGTAATTTATTGTGAGTATACACTAAGGCTTGGTAGCTGCAGCCTGTTATTCACTTTTCGGCAAGCTGATCATTTCAAAGAACTGGCAGAATAAGCATCTGTATAGTATGATTACTGCAACTTATTGAATCTATTGAACTAAAGCTAGATGAATCAAAGGCTCAGCATGCATTACGCTTCCCTGTTAGAACCGGCGGATGTGGATTGGGACGCTACAACGCTATGTGTGGCCTGCCTTTCGCCTCCGATCAAGATCACGGCGGGAATGACCCACAAGCCGCCGGCCAGGGTAAGGGCAACACCCAGGGACGTGACCAGCCCCATCTCGGCCAATGGTGGGAAGGTTGAAGCGAGCAACGCGCCGAAACCAATGATAGTGGTCAGATTGGACTGAATCAGCGCCGCGCCGGAGGCCTTGGCGACATCGAGGATACGGTTGGTCGGCTTTTCCAGATAGCGGCGCACCAGATGAATCCCATTGTCGATGCCGATGCCGATGATCAGCGGAATCGCCGTAACGGACATGAAGCTAAAGGAGTGCCCCGTGAGCCGCAACAGCCCGAAGGTCACCACGATGGCAAAGACAATAGGCATTAACACCAGCAGGGTAACTCGCAAATTGCGGAAGGTGAGGTAAACGATCAGAAGAATCGCGGCAGCGGTCCACAACAAGGCTCTACGGCTATCGCGCAGCACCTGGCTCTGAATGTCGCGATTGATCTTGTCGAATGAAAACTCTACAAACGGACCGAACTGCCTGCGCCAGGAATCGAACACGGCCTCGGGGATTGGTTCAGCATTGCTGCCGGAGGCATAGAATGCGATGGCGGCTACATAACTACCGTCTCCGGTCTTGCGCAGGCTGTTGTCGAGCAATCCTGCCGGCAAATAAGCAGTTGCGGATTCCAGCGTGATCGGTTCCTCGCCTTTTCCCAACACGCGTAGTTGCTTGATGTAGGGGACGTATGGCTCAGTACGCAGGCCATTTTCGCGCAGCGCGTCCTCTAATGCGCGGGCCGAGGCATTCAGGTCGATGTTGGCTAGCGCCGCAGCCCTCTGCCGTTGTACTTCCACCGAGGGAAGCAACTGGGTGGGAGAGAAGACGGATTTCAGCGCGCCTTTTTGCTTATAGGATTCCAGGCCGGCCGTTAGACTCTCGGCGCGCCGTAATACCTCCTCTTCACTGCCGGCAATCAGCAACAGCGTGGGGCTGCCCTCGATGCCAAACTTTGCCGAGAGCTGATTCTGTGCGGCAACTGCGGGGCTGTCGGCGTCGCCCATGACGGCAAAGCTCCCGCCCATCCTGATGGTGGGCAATAAAATTGCGGAGAGCACGAAGAGTCCGGCGGCAACTGCCACCACCCAGCGAGCGTGACGGCCCACAAAGTTAAGCGAGCCGCGCGCCAGTGCAGGCAGAAATCGGAAGGTGATGCCCTCGGGGGCAAATGGCCGGATGTGCCTGTTCCACAACTGCATCAGCGCGGGCACCGTCAGCAGAGTGTGAATCATCATCATGAACATGCCGACGGTGAGGATGAAGCCAAACTCCGCCAGAGCCTTGAAGCTGGAGGTGGCCAGCGCGGCGGTAGCGGAGGCCGCGGTTAGAATGCACAGAACAATGCTCAGCCCAGTGGTTTCAAAGGTGCGCTCCATGGCCGCGTTGAAGCTGCCCCCCCTGGCCCACTCCTGCGGGGAACGATTGAAGAAATGCACCACCTGGTCGTCGCCCAGGCCCGCCAGAATGGCGATGAATGACAGGCTGATCAGGTTCACTTCTCCGGGATAATAACTCGCGATGCCCGTGGTCCACAGTATGCCCAGGCTGGTGGGCAGCAACGACAGAATCAGCAATGGAACGCTGGGATAGACCAGCAGGCACAATATCAGGCTACACACGATCGAGACCAGCGAAACGCGGCGGATATTCCGCTCGACAAATTTGTGATCCTGCACGGCGTACACGTAAGCGCCTGCGGGAATCGCGCGCACCCCGGCAGCGCGAATCTCCGGATCGGCTTCAACCCCCTGGATATGTGCGTCCGTCCATTCCATCACCTGTTCGGCGTACTTGTAGTCTACCGCTGGCTCGCGCGGCTCGGCGATAATCAGCAGCGCCTTGTGATCCCGGCTGAAAAAGCGGTTTCCAGAACCCCAGGAGAGATCAAAGCTGGCAAACTGCGAGAATCCCTCGCCCGCGCCCGCCGTCACGCTCATCAGGCCCAGGGGATCGGCTGCAAAGTAATCCGCGCCCATGGTGGAAAACGGCGTGACCAGTTCCGTGGCGGCGCGACGCACGTTTTCGTGAATCTGCTGCGGATCAAGCCGCCGTGCCAGGGCATCGCTCTGTCCGGGCAGCGCATAGGAGGGAAAGTGCATGGTGTAAAGCCGCACCAGGTTGAGTAATTCCTCTTCCCGCAGCCCGCAGCGCGCCTGTTTGAACTGTCCGCTGGCAGACATTTCAGCCGTGAGCCGGTCGGCCGCGGCTTCCATCGCCTCGCTGCTGCCCTCATCTCCTTGTGGCGCCTCGACCAATACAAAAAGCTGGTTGCCGTAGCCTAGTTCTTTGCCGATCTGGCTGACGGTGCGCCATTGCGGATCACGGCTGCCGAACATTCCGGTCAGATCAGTTCCAGTTCGCAGGTTGTGGATGTTGGCGTAGAGAAACAGTGTGAGGACAAGCGCCGTCCCAGCCACAAACCCGGGATGGCCGATCACCAGCCGTCCCAGCCCGCGCATGAAGCGAACCATCATAACGCGCTCCCCGCTGCGGGACGGCGCGCGAGAAAGAGGATGTGAGCCAGGGGAAGAAGGTTACGGAATCGGCGCGACTCCACCTGCATGCCTGCCTCGTCCAGCGCGGCCTGATACTGCGCAAAGGTAAGAATCGTAGGGCGGGCGCCTACATGTTCGGCAGAAAATAACAGCCGGTCCAGGCCCAGGGTAAGCGCGCTCCGCACGCCGCGCTCGCGGTCATGCACCCGGAAGATCAGCCGCCCGCCGGGCTCCAACGCCGCGCAGCAACGCTTCAACAACGCCAGTTGTTCCTCGGTAGACAGATATTGCAACACATCCAGAATGAGAATCAGGCCGGCCTGTGGCAGCGCAAAGTCGCGCACATCATGAACACTCACCTCTACGTTCAATGTGCGCAGAGCCTGTTGCGCCACGGAGATCCGGTGGGCGTTCAGGTCGCAGCCTAGCAGGCGTCGTCCTGGGTCTGTGAAAGCTGTAAAGCATAGCGCCATGCCGTAGCCGCAGCCCAGATCCACCACCGTTCCCGATCCCAGCTCCTCGGCTGCCAGCAGAGAAAAAATCCGGTCCAAACGCATCTTCCAGCGCACAAAACCGCGATCATAGTGCGCGCTTCCGGCAAAGATCCGGTTGACGAAGCGGATACGCTGGCGCAGGCTGCGCTGCGAGGGCGCTATCCAATACACCATTGCCATCGTAATGATGGCCGCCACGCCGCCCGCCAGCAGACCTAGCACCAGGCTGCCCAGCACCCACGAGAAAAGCTGCTCTTTCATTTGAGCAGACGATAGGACGATCAAATGACGCCAGGGCTGGAAGGATCCATGACGCAGAAAACCGCCCAGCTCAACCGAGGAAACCACGGTCGGCGCCAGCAGCAGCGGATTGTTGATGAAGGTGGCGGCCAGGGTCAGGGGCTTGTTCAGCCGAAACAACAAAGCCAAACCCACCGCCGCCAGGGTTTGCAGCCCATAAATGGGAACAATGCCGATGAAGATTCCCCAAAATACAGCCGCCGCGGCCGAAGCCGGATCAAGCCGCTCGGTCAACAGGATGGTAACGAACTTGCGAAGATGTTCCTTCAATTTTTGGAACACTGCTGGACCTTTTCTAAAAAATGTGTGCTTACCGGCCGGAAACAACCAACAACTCACCGCTTGCCACTTTTTCGCCCGCCGCGCTTACCGTGCCTTCGATGCAGGCCATGCTCCCAGCCTCGGTCAGCTTTGTGGTTTCAATGCGCAAAACCGTACCCGGAGAGACAGGCTTATGGAATTTGAAGCGATTAACCGCTGCCAGCAGTGCCGATTTCATTACTGCGTCGCGAGTGGCCGCCCCCATCATCACCGCTGCTGTCTGCGCTACCGCCTCGATCAACAATACTCCCGGCAAGATAGGCCGGGAGGGAAAATGCCCGGCAAAGACCGGGTTCCCCCCGTCCACCCTGAGCCACGCCACGCAGTGAATCCCCGGCTCCAGTTCCTCCACGCGGTCGATCCACAAAAAAGGCGCGCGATGGGGAATGATTTTCTCGATCTCGTCTCGCTCAATCACTTTGGCTTGTACACCTCGAAGGTATCTGCGGGCAGCTTTGCATGCAGCGTGGTAAATTCGATGAGGAAGACGCTGTTGACCCCGTTTTTGCCGTCAATTTCCAGCGAGCGCGGCAGAAAATCACGCTTGTCGAGCTTGACCGTGAGGTAATTCAGGCGGCGGCGAAAGCTCTCGCCACGGGGAACAAACTTCAACTCGTACTCCTGGCCGTTCTCCTGCGCCGTGATGGCGAAGTTCTTCTTCAAATTCTCTATGGAGTTCTCCCGGCTGAAGGAGGACTGGGCGCGGCGAACCCCATTGCCAATCTCCAGTACGTCGGTATTTCCGTCCCCGCCGGTCACATTTAGATAGTCAGTGTTGAAGCGGATGCGCAGCGCATTGGGCGCAAAATACTCCAGCGAGAAGCGCGTCATGCCCTCGGCGCAAAATTTTCCGCGTAGCACCATGGGCCTCACCATCAGCCTGGAAGTGCGCGTTTCGACGACCTTCCCGCAGCCGGTCGTAAACTTGTCCTGCGCCTGCTGCACTCCGTTCCAGATGCGCGTCAACAGGTCGCCTGATTGCGCCGGCAACTCCAGCGACAGCATCAAAAGCAACGTCAGGCAGCAAGCTCGGCGGCGCGATTTCATTTCAGGCTCCCAAAAAGCGGTAAGCTAGCGACCACATGCAGATGCTCACCGTATCGCGCACCGGCATCATCTTGGACCGTGCGTGGCCGTTGTCGTAAACCATGTGGATGGGAGCATGGGCGATGGTGCAACCGGCGCGGCCCAGCTTGATGAGCGTTTCCATTTCAAGTTCGTAGCGCCTGCTGCGCAGTTTAGCGCGACTCAGGCTCTCCAGGCGATATAGCCGGAAGCCGCTCTGGCTGTCTTGAATCTCGCTGCCCACCAGCGCCGACGCCCAGCGGCTGCCGATGGTATTGGAGTAAAAGCGGTCGCGCGGCATCAGCGCGCGGTCGAAGGGACGGGCTCCGATAACCAGGTCTGCATCCGTCTCACGTGCCACCCGCAGCAGGGCGGGAATATCTTGCGGTAGATGCTGGCCGTCGCCGTCCAGAGTGACGGCGTGAGTAAAGTTCTCAGCGAGCGCATGGTTGAAGCCATGGCGCAATGCCGCTGCCTTGCCCAGGTTTGCGGGCAATTCCAGGCAAAACGCCCCGGCATTCCTGGCCAGTTTCGCTGTGTCGTCACTCGATCCGTCGTCGATCACGATCACCGATTCGACGTACTTTCTGGCGCCTTCTACCACATGGGCGATGTGGGAGGCTTCATTGAAAGCCGGTATGAGCGAGCAGATTCTCATCATTCAGTATGGCCGCGTGCTGTTTCGCGGGTGCCGGCCAGCACAAACTCGAAGCCCCGTTTCTTCAACTCGTCGATCACTCCAGGCAATGCCTCTAACATGACGTGCGTTCCTTTTGTTAAACGGTCGTGCATCAGAATTATGTCGCGGCTGGCCACTTGGCTCAAAATACGGCGGGCAAGAGTACCGGAATTTTTGATAATCGTATCACAGCTCCGGACGCGCCAGGAGACGAACTCCAGCCCTACCTGTTCCAGTGCTGAGCGCAGCAGGGGATGGCGCAAGCCCACTGGGGAGCGGAAATAGCGCGTTCTTGTCCCGCAGATGCGGTCGATTATCTCCGTGCCGCGGGCAATCTCGGATCGCAGCCGCCGTGGCAAAAGAAAGCAGAACAGCAAAGGATGCGACCACGTGTGGCAGGCAATCAGGTGGCCTTCTTCCCATGCCCGCCGCACGATCTCCGGATGGCGCTCGGCGCGCTGCCCCACGACAAAGAATGTGGCCTTCACATTCTTTTCACGCAGAAGGTCAAGCAGCCGGGGTGTGCCCACGGGGTCGGGTCCATCGTCGAAGGTCAGGGCCACGCAGCCATTCCCTTCCACTTGCGAACGATTGGTCACCAGCCAGGAATTGCGCGGATGAAACAGCAGGTAGAGCATCACCCCCGTGCCCAGCGCATAAAGAGCGGTTGCAAGAAGAATATGCGATAAAGAAAACGGATAAAGCAGCGCCAGCGAGGCGTTAGTCGCACAAAACAAAAGAAAAAAAAGCGCTGACCGCGCCATATCGATCCTTCCGGTGTTTGAAACCAGACAGTCTAATCGCGGTTACATTTTAACATCGGCTACGGGCCGCAGGATACTCACGATGCTATGCTTTTCCGGATGGGCCGCCGCTGTATTTCAGGAAAAGCGCTTTACGCTATCGCGCAACCCTTCTAAGATGGCATCAAGCCTTTCATATTGCTTGAATCCATCTCCCGCCGGAGAGAATCGAGTGACTTCATTTTGAGAGTTCTACTCGTTAAACCACGACATCTGGCCGCTCACTTCGGGCTTGCTCCGTTTTTTCGCACCGAGCCATTGGGACTGGAATACATTGCGTCGGCGCTCGGCGCACGTGGACATCAGGTGCGCATCGTCGATATGTGTTTTGAACGAAGCAGCATGGAAAGGATAATCCGGCGGTTTCGCCCCGAGTTGGTGGGCATCTCCTGCCTGCACATTCTGGATGTTGCCGCGGTCTTGCTGCACGCCGAACAGATCAAGCGCGCCGATGCTTCCATCTTTGTCGCCGTGGGAGGCCACTCCGTGGCTGCGTTCCCCGAGGCCCTGGAGCAGGCGCGAGGAATCGATGCGATCTGCGTGGGAGAAGGCGAGAGCATCATGGTCGCTCTCTGCGATGCGTTACAGAACCACCGTCCTCTCGACGAGATCCCATCCTTGATGCTGCCCACTGGCGATGGTCGTTTTGCTCCGACGGGCGGGACGCGCGAGTGGCTGGAGATGGATTGTGTTCACCCGCCGGACCGCGCCGCTGTCGAGGCCTATCGCAAACATTACGTATGCCTCAATTACATGCCGGTGTGGACTATGGAGACTACGCGCGGCTGCCGGCATCGCTGCAAATTCTGTTCCGTCTGGCAGTTTTATAAGGGCACGTGCCGCTATCATTCCGCACGGAATGTCAGCGCGGACTTTCAGAGAATCGGCAGGAATGTCTTCGTCATCGACGATCTCTTCTGGGCGGACCCCGAGCGTAGCGAGGAACTGGGCAGAGAGCTGCTGGCGAGTGGCGAACGCAAAAACTGGATACTGGTGCAATCGCGCGTGGACCTGGTCAGCAGAAGCGCGGAACTGCTGCGCCTGTGGCGTCCCCTGGCCAGAAATTTCGACATCTTCTTCGGCTTCGAGTCGCCTACCCGCAAGGGGCTGGACTCATTGCACAAGGGAAGTGATATCGCCAAAACCCTGGAAGCCGTTCGCGTGGCCCGGGAATGTGGTTTTGGCGTGACCGGAAACTTCATCATAGACCCCGATTTCAGCGAGGATAACTTCTTCGAGCTATGGGAATTCATTGAGGCCCATCAACTCTTCCGTGTCGGATTCACGATTCTGACGCCGCTGCCCGGCACGCAGTACTTCCGGCAGATTCGCAATCAACTCAAAGTGCTGGATTGGAGCCAGTACGATCTGCATCATCTTCTCTGGAAGCCGCGACTGCCGGTGGAGCGATTCTTTGAACTCTACTGCGAGACCTGGCGCCGTACCGTGCTCAACGCCGCTGGACGAAAAAAGTGGTGGCAGTGGCTTCCTCAGATTGATCCGCGCCACATCGGACACATGGCCAGAATCCTCGTCCGCTCACAGCAGTTGATGAATCCGCGCGCCTACATGGCCGAATACCGCGTTCCTGCGGACGCGGAATAGGAAGCGCAATGGATTTCCGCTGGTGGGATGAAGCGCACACGACGCTGTGGCGGATCGCCGGCCGGGCTGAATTGCTGGAGGTGCGCAACAAAGCGCGACAGACGGCACGCGAAACGATGGCGCCGCTGCTCGCGCAGACGCAAACAGGCTGCGGATGGTCAAAAGAGAAAGCGCGTGTACTCGGCGCATTGGATGCCCAGGGACTGACTGGGATTCTGAATGCCGCTTATAACGGACTCACCTTACCGCTGGCGCTGGTGGTTTGGGAACTGGCCAGCGTGGATGCCGGTGTTGCCACTTGTAGTCTTTCGGGAAGCCTTGCTCAGATGCCCATCCGCGACTTTGGAACAGTGCCGCAGCGCGATCGTTATCTGGGGCGAACCGGCCTGCGCCACGGCGCGCTTTGCCTGACCGAGCCTCTGCCTGGCGCAGGCACGGATGCAATCTCGCTCTCCGGCCGCATGTGCCTGGTCGGCGCGAATGGGGATGGCGAGCCTCTGCTGGAGATTAAAAAGCGCGGACGCTTTATCAGCCACATGGATTTTGCGGAGTTTGTGGTAGCCGCCGTTCAGGGCGACGGCATCGGCGTACGCGGAAGCGCTCTCGTGATTCTCGAACCGGGAGACGCCGGCGAATTCGATCGTGGCGCGCCGGTGCGCAAGCTGGGTCACCACTTTGCTTCGACCACCGATCCGGTCTTTCGCCTCACAGTGCCAGCCTCGCATATTGTCGGCGGTTACGCGATGGAAGAAGGCGCAATTGTCCCGCGCTTCAGCCATCGCATCCTGCTGGAACCGGCCCTGCGCAGGATGCGCGCCCTGCTCGCCCTGATGACCGCTGCCAAGGCACTCTCCACCGTGCAGGAGTGGTTCGCATCCAAGGAGCAGAGGCGTCGGGATGCGGAATCCCACCTCAGTCTGGCCGATCTGTGGGCCACGGGCGAAGCTGCCGCCTCGCTGGGTTTTTCTGCTGCGCGTCTCTGCGATGAACTCGATCGGGCGGAATATCCTCACGGCGGCGATGCCCGGCTGGCCGCGCTCTACTCTTCGGCTGCAAAGCTCTTCAGCAGCAGCCGTGTACCGGAATCTTTGCGACACACTGGCCTGCATGGCGCGCCGGCCGGTTTCGATGTGCGCGCCAGACTGGCCGATGCGCAGGTTGAGGAGATGTACATGGGGCCATCGGCCCTGCAACGCCGCCTGGTTTCAGCCGCCATGACCAGCGCCCGTTTCCTCGCTGAGTTCCAGGAGTGGACCGGGGAGATGCACGCGTTTGCGGAACGCCTGCCGCGGGCGGGCTTGCGCAGTCTCGCCGAGGGAATGAGGCTTTGGCAGTGGACCCTGGAGCGGCTGCGGCAGCAGGCCGATGCGCGCGGCGCCAGACTCTATTGCGATGCACGTCAGGGCGTCACCTTTGCCATGGCGGATGCTCTTTGCGGGCTGCTGGCGGCGCGTTCGTTAGCTTTGGATGTTCTGGAAATGGAACGTTTCTCGCCGGGCAGGGAATGTGACTCCATCTTTGTGGACTTAAGCATCCTTGCGGCGGGCCGAGCCGCGGCGCTCACAGAGCAAACCTGCGCGGGTTTGCTCTGCGGCTACGCGGAGCGCTTTCCCGTCTCCGGCGCCGAGCGAAGAGCCTTTGCGGAACTGAGGGCAAAACTCTACATCAACCTGCGTGGCACGATGGATGCGCGCGAACGAATTGCCGAGTTTCTGTGCGCCCAAGGCCGCAGCATCGGCAACAGTACACTCTGAACGGCATCTGTAGAACTTCAGCGGATCAAGCCCAGCGCTGAGGTTGCGCTTAGAAATCCACGCGAGGCAACTCCGACCGGGTCCAGGAGAACCGTTCTTCCCCTTAATAAATCGCTCACTGGCTGGCCGCGGAAGTGGCCGATTTGCCGGTAGTGCGCCATGAAATAGAGCACTCGCAAAAACAGCTTCCATTTCAGGGGCGCAAAGAATGTAGGCAGGATCAGCGACACCGCGCGGCCCTCTTTAACTTCCTCGGCATACTCTTGATAGCTCGCAGCTTGCGTCAAAGAGAGTACCGAACTGGCCAGCAGCAGATGGCTGTCGCCACCGCCCACTACTGGCTTGCCCACGTGAATGGCCAATTGCAGCACACAGTCGTTCTCTTTCCGGCTGCGCATGCCGTTATATTCCAGAGCATGAATCGCCCATCCGTAGCGGCTAAGCAGCGCCTCGGCGGGAATCTTGCGGCCGGGATTCTTGCCCCAGGGAACCAGGGGATGATTGAAAACCACCAGTGAGCCGCTGGCGTGCAGCATCTCAAACAGGTCGTCCAGGCGGTGCTCGCTGGCCGCCAACTTCAAGGCGGCATGGAGCTGCTCAATCCCCTCAGCGGGCAATCCGGTAACACCGATGTGGAAGAGATAGTCGTCAAAGTAGATGGAAATCTCTTCGCCGAGGGGATTACGCGCCGCTGCTTCGGGATGCGCGCGCAGCAGTTCGATGCTGCCTGCTACTTCGTCGTGGTCGGTAATTCCCAGGTGGACGCCCGCAAAGCCCAGCGCAGCGGCGTTGGCGGATTCAGTTAGGAACACTTCCTCGACAGTCAACGGAGAGCGATAGGAAATATCGGCGTAGTTCAGATCCGTGGTTCCCGCTAGTCCGAAGGCCGACTGTAGCAGGCTGCGAAAAGGGCGCATAAATCGCAGCTTGACTACTTGGTTGAGAAAGCCCATGTTCTCTATGGAGTAACTGGAGTGGTTATGCGGCGAAACCACATAAGCGAACTCCCGCGCCGGATGCGGGCAGCGGCGGTAGGAATAATTTTCGATAACCCAGCAATCGGCTGCCGGCATAGCTCCGTTTCTCTCCTCTTCCCAGCTTGCTCAGCCGGCGAACATTAGCGTGCTTTACACTTGATAAGCAGGCGAAAGTGCGTCCTGCGCGAGGGCGCCGTATTCGGATTCTTTCACAGTTGAGAGGCTCTCCGTCCATGGGACTCAGTCACAACTTCGCGGGTTTGGCCTTGTCTTCGCCGACAGGGACGGCTCCCTGCGTTCCCGCGGAGCAGGAGCGTCTGGTAGAGGCCTCTGCCTTGGACCACAATACCGGGCATTATCGCCGGCCTCCAGAGCGGCCTTTCACCGCCGAGGAGCGGAATCAGGTAACGGTTCTCTTCGGCGGCTTCACCTGGAAGCATGAGCGCTTCATCGAGGCTATTCTGCGCGCCAGCGGCTATCGCTGCCAGATGTTGCCCACTCCCGATGTGGAAGCCTTCACCTTTGGCCGGGAATTTGGCAATAACGGCCAGTGCAATCCCACTTATTTCACGATTGGCAACCTCATCAAGTTTTTGCGCTCGCTGGAAGATCAGGGCTATTCACGCCATGAAATCGAGGAGAAGTATATCTTTTTCACCGCCGGCTCCTGCGGACCCTGCCGCTTCGGCATGTACGAGTCGGAGTATCGGCTGGCGCTCCAAAACGCGGGCTATGAGCGATTCCGCATTGTGCTCTACCAGGCCGAACAGGCCATCAAAGCCGCGGCCGACAATCCCGGCCTGAAGTTCACGCTGGACTTCAACCTGGGCGCGCTCAATATGCTCAACCTGGGCGATGTTCTCAACGACCTCAGTTATCGCATTCGCCCATTTGAGGCGGTTCCGGGAAGCACGGATCGTGCTATCGCAGAGGTAGTCGATCAGTTGAGCCATTTTCTTGAGACACGCCGGCGATTCGAGCTTCTCGAACGCGTGCCACCCTGGTGCGCCGCGCCGCTGCGACGCACCCCTAAGCTGCTGGGATTCCTCAACGCAACAGGCAAGATTCTGGATCATCTCTACAGTGCGGAGTTTGTCGGCCAGATGCGGGAGGTGCGCCGCCGGCTGGGGAAAATCGAGGTCGATCACACCCGTGTCAAGCCGGTGGTCAAGATCGTCGGCGAGTTCTGGGCGCAACTCACTGAGGGCGACGGCAACTTCAATATGTTCAGCTTCCTCGAAGGCGAAGGCGCGCAGGTGCACGTGGATTCGATCGGCGGATGGATCAGCTATCTGCTGCGCCAGGCCCGCATCGGCATTGAAGCCAGGAAAGGTCTCGAAGGTCCCTACCCGGAAGCACACTGGTGGGAGCCCGGAAAGCGGCTGGCGAACGCGTGGACGTATCGCCGCAAGTGGTCGCTGTTGCGTTTAAGCGAAGTGCTGTGGAGCTATCTGTATATGCGCACTGCGCGCCATCTGGGCGGCATCACGCCCCGACTGCTTTCGCAGCGCGAGCTGGCGCGTCTGGCGCATCCCTTCTATCACTCCCAGGCGCGCGGCGGCGAGGGTCATCTGGAGGTGGGCAAAAACGTCTACTACACCACGCGGGGGCTTTGTCACATGGTGCTGGCCCTGAAGCCCTTCGGCTGCATGCCTTCCTCGCAATCCGACGGCGTGCAGTCGGCCGTGGTCAATCGCTTTCCGGAGATGATCTTTCTGCCGGTTGAAACCTCCGGCGAAGGCGAGATCAACGCTCATAGCCGCGTGCAGATGGCGCTTGGCGAAGCCCGCGTCAAGGCGCGCGCGGAGTTTGATACGGCGCTTGCCTCCACCGGAAGATCACTCGACGAGATCAGGAACTATGCCCTTCGGCATCGATCGCTGCGCAGTCCGTTTTATCCGATTCCGCGCCGCCGTGGCATCGCCGGCCGGGCCGCCAACTTCGTCTTGCATGCCGGCGATCTGATGGACGGCCGCGCCACGCTGGCCCGGCTGCCCGGAGAGCATTGAGGCCCCATGCCTGATCAGCCTCATTCATACGGCCACCCGTCCCCAGGAATTCAATTCCTGGTGGGTGTGGACGTTGGTTCCACCACGGTCAAGGCGGTGGTTGTTGCGGCTGGTGGAGGGCGCATTCTATGGCGCGACTATCGCCGTCATGAGACGCGTCAGGCCGGGATGCTGCGCGATTTCCTGCTGCGCATGGAGATCGAAGCCGGCATTGCGCCCGGCAACTGCCGCATCTTCATCACCGGTTCCGGCGGCCAGGCGCTCGCCGCGCCGATTGGCGCGCGCTTTGTGCAGGAGGTCAACGCTGTCGCGCTGGCTGTAGAGAAGATGCATCCCGAGGCCCAGTCGGTCATCGAACTCGGCGGCCAGGACGCCAAGATTATCGTCTTCAAGACGGAGTTCGGCAATGGACGGCGCAGGAAGATCGCTTCAATGAACGATAAGTGCGCGGGCGGCACCGGCGCGGTCATCGACAAGATTCAGGCCAAACTGAAGATTCCTGCCGATCAAATGCCGCATCTGGCATATCGGGGCGTGCGCATCTATCCTGTCGCGGGCAAGTGTGGCGTCTTTGCCGAAACCGACATCAACGGTTTGCAGAAACAGGGACTTCTTCCCGCCGAGTTAATGGCCTCGCTCTACGACGCTATCGTGCTGCAAAATCTCACTGTGCTGACCCGCGGCCATACGCTTCTGCCCCATGTCCTGCTGCTGGGTGGGCCGAATGCCTTTCTGCGCGGAATGCGCGAGGCCTGGCAGCACAACATTCCCCTGCTCTGGAAGGAACGGGGCGTCGAGCTTCCTCCCGGTCAGGCAGCGGAAGATCTGATTCAGAGCCCTCCGGATGCGCTGTTTTTTGCTGCGTTGGGCGCAATCGAGTTTGGAATCGGCGAATCGGAAGAGAGCGGCCGCTACCAGGGCTGCGCGGCTCTCGAGAGCTATCTCGATGCTACCCAGCAGCAGAGGAGGCTTGCCTGTAAGCCTGGATTGTGCGCTTCACCGGAAGAGTTGCAGGCCTTCAAAGCCCGCTACCAGCCCGCGGCCTTCATTCCGGCAACATTTCAGCGCGATCAATGGGTTGAGGCCTTCATCGGCCTCGACGGCGGTTCCACGTCCACCAAGGCCGTGCTCCTGTCACCGAGTGGCGAAGTGTTGGCCAAGGCCTATAGGCTCTCCGAGGGCAACCCAATAGCTGACTCCATTGAAGTGCTGGGCGATCTGCGCAGGCAGGTGGAAAACAACTCCGGCGCAAACCTGCAGATCCTTGGTGTGGGAACAACAGGCTACGCCAAGGAGATTCTGCAGAAGGTGCTGAGCGCCGACGTGGCCCTGGTCGAAACCGTGGCGCACACCCAATCGGCCTTGCGCTATTTTGCTGACCCGCAGGTCATCGTCGATGTCGGCGGGCAGGACATCAAACTCATCCTCCTGCGCCATGGCCGTGTCCGCGATTTCAGGCTCAATGCGCAGTGCTCGGCCGGAAATGGATATTTTCTGCAATCTACCGCGGAAGGCTTCGGCATTCCGGTCGAGCGTTATGCGGATGCCGCCTTTGCCGCCCAGACGATGCCAACCTTTGGTTATGGCTGCGCGGTATTCCTGCAATCGGATATCGTCAACTTCCAGCGTCAAGGCTGGCGGGCCGAAGAGATCCTGGCCGGGCTGGCCACGGTGCTTCCGCGTAATGTTTTTCTGCATGTAGCCAAGGCCCCTAACCTCACTGCGCTGGGATCGCGCTTTATCCTGCAAGGAGGAACGCAGAACAATCTGGCCGCGGTCAAAGCGCAGGTTGATTTCCTGCGCGCCGGTTTCCGAGGTACGGGCATCGAGCCGGAGATTGCAGTTCACCCGCACTGCGGCGAAGCCGGCGCTATCGGCGCGGGCCTCGAAGCCATGCGCCTGTGGAGCAAAGAACGCGCCACCACCTTCATCGGCCTGGACGCAGTCAGCCGCATTCACTACACCTCCACATGTAATGATGAGACCCGTTGTCGCTTTTGTAAGAACGCTTGTATGCGCACTTTCATCGACGTGCGAATTGACGGCGCCTTATGCCGCGCAGCCGATTCCTCTACGGCTCAGACGACGCTTGAAACTGGCAGCCGGCGAATCATTCTTGCCGGTTGCGAAAAAGGCGCGGTGGACGACGTTCAATCCATGCGCGGCATTCAAGCCCATCAAGATGCAACTAGGGCCGCCAATCCCAACTTGGTGGAGATAGCCGCCCGTGAAGTCTGGCGCTCGCGCCATCCGGAGAGCGTCGCCGATCAGCTTTCTGCGCGTGCGTGGAGCACAGCGTCGCGCCGCCGGATTGCGCTCGCTGAACGGCGTCCGCTGATGCGCATCGGCATTCCCCGCGTCCTGAACATGTATGCCTACGCGCCGCTCTTCAGCGCCTATCTGGAAAGCCTCGGCATACGCGCGGAAAACATCGTCTATTCCGACGTCACCACCGGCGAGATGTACCGTTCCGGTTCCAGCCGGGGTTCGATCGATCCCTGTTTTCCTTCGAAGATCGCCATCGCCCACTTTCATAACCTGCTTTTTAAGCAGCATGGGCGCCAGCCGTTGAACGCGATCTTCTTCCCCATGTTTGATGTGCTGGCCTCGCCGTTGGTCAATACGAGGGCCAACAACGCCTGCCCGACAACCTCAGTAACGCCGGAGACAGTCGAAGCTGCCTTTACTAAAGAGGCAGATCTTATTGCCGAGCGCGGCATTGAGTACATTCATCCGTTGATCAACATGTCGCATCGCAAACTCTTCGCGCGCCAGATGCATCATGCATGGGAACCCATTCTCGGTCTCAGTAAAGAAGAAAACGATCGTGCCGTTGAAATTGGTTTCAAAGAACAGGCACGCTATGAATCCGGTATTCGCCGCCAAGCCCGCGAAATCCTCGACCAACTGGAGGCCGAAGACCGGGTAGGAATCGTGATGTTGGGACGGCCCTATCATCACGATCCCGGCATCAATCACGAGATCATGGCACAATTTCAGAAGCTGGGCTACCCCGTCTTTTCACAGAGCACCTTGCCTATGGACGAAGACCTGTTGGAGCGGCTCTTTGGCGAGGAGATTCGCGCCGGCGTAATCGAACATGCGTTGGAGATCTCCGACGTTTGGAAGACCGCCTTTTCGGCCAGCTCCAATCACAAACTCTGGGCCGCTAAGTTCACGGCCCGCCATCCTAACCTCGTAGCGGTCGAGTTCTCCAGCTTCAAGTGCGGCCACGACGCCCCCATCTACAGCGCCATTGAACAAATAGTCGAGCGTTCCGGAACGCCCTTCTTTTCCTTTAAAGACATGGATGAGAATTGTCCTGCCCACTCCATACGGCTGCGCGTCGAGACCATTGACTATTTCTTAAATCGCTATCAAGAAAACCGTTTGCATCGCATATGGCCGTACAGGCCACAAGATTACCGCGCAGGGCCGGCGCTACCTGAATAACGGTTGGAAAGACCTGATAGAGAACAGCACAAGCGGCGACCTCGATTCCGACCTTCGTGTCGCGTTGATGGCCATCTGGATTGGCGGTGACCGCCAGCTGGCAGCCGATTTCCTGCGTCAGTCAGCGACCCAAAAGCTCAAATTGATTGATGCGGCCGAAGAACCAGACCAACCGGCCTCTTTTCCGCCCCTTGCCCTTTGGTATGGGCGACTGCGTGCAGCCTCGGCGGAGGCCCTTTTACAAGGAGAGTATGCCGCCTTGCTTGCCATGGCTAAGTCGCTGCCTCGAGGGCCGAGGGCGTTCAAGGCAAAGCCCCCAGGCCCTAGATGTGAAGTTTCAACAGGTTGTTGTCCATTCGGTCGAGAACTGGGAAGCTGATGTTGCGAAGCAAAAGCAACCTCAGGAGACCGAATGGACTATCACTATCATGCGCGACTGACCATCTACAGTCGA
>JBEKHZ010000006.1:0-243574 GCA_050012015.1 Occallatibacter sp.
ACTCTGCAACGTGAACAGAAGGCATTCAGAAAGAGTACTGCGTGAGCTTATCTCCTGCTTCTGTGCTGCCATTGCCCCATAAGAAATTCACCACTTCCGGCCATTTACCCTCTCTCGATGGACTGCGGGCCATTTCGATTGCTCTTGTCCTGCTGGGCCATCTCATTGGTACTCGCGGTTTTTTGAAACTGGATTTGGGCATTGGAGACTACGCCCACCTTGGAGTTGTGGTCTTTTTCGTTATCTCTGGTTTCTTGATCACGCGACTATTGCTGTTGGAACTCGAAAAAAGGGGGCGAGTATCCCTCTGGCTTTTCCATCTTCGAAGGGCTGTGCGGTTGTTTCCGGCCGCATACACATTCATCGCTTGCGTCTGCCTGCTGTGGTGGGCCGGTGTTGTGCATTTGCAGGCCAGGGATATCTGGTACGCCATCACTTTCACAATGAACTATCTTCCCGGCAGGTCATGGCAGGTGGGACATTTATGGCCGCTTTCCGTCGAGGAACAGTTCTACCTGCTTTGGCCATGCACCTTTGTTCTATTGAGGCCGCGGCGCGTCGGCTGGGTTGCCGCTGTAGTGATTTTGTTCGCGCCTGTCGCACGCTCGGCTGCTTGGCTGTTTCTGAGGGGAAGCCCCTATCGAGATCTTGAAATGTTCCCAATGGTCGCAGACAGCCTTGCGATGGGTTGCCTGTTGGCAATGGTCTGCGGCTGGCTTGAAGAAAAAACCTGGTATCTACGGCTCTTTCAGCCTGCCTATTCAATAGGATTGGTAGCGCTAATCCTGTTGATCAATCGCTACATGGGCTATACGGTGGTCTCGATCTTCGGAGCGTCAGTCGTAAATGTGAGTCTTGCAATCCTCATTCACCGCAGCGTTTATTGTTCTCGTGATTGGATGGGGCAAGTCCTCAACTGGAAGCCAATTGCGTTTATCGGCGTTCTCAGCTATTCGCTCTACCTATGGCAGCAGTTGTTTCTCAATCGGAATTCCGTCGCGTGGGTCAATGCTTTTCCGCAAAACCTGTTTTTTGCTGTCGCTGCAGCATTGGGTTCGTATTTCCTGCTGGAAAAGCCATTCCTCCGGTTGCGCCATCGCCTGCGCGCGTAATCATCCAGTGAGCAAGATGGCCCGAAGCTGCATCGAACAAACCTGGAAAGGAGCAGAGACATCATACCGCAAGCGTGTGATTGCGTTTTCTCCGGCTTCGTCCTCACGTAGTCGATTACGAGCTTTACGCCTCGCTAATCCCCATCGGGCTGGCTGGTGCCCTGAGGCGTGCAATCTGCTCTTGGTCGGCAACTGGAAGGGAGGCAATGAATTTCAGGCCTCCCATCCCCTGCATGATCCGCAACGATAACTTAGCAGCGCTCGCCCCCGGCTTTCTGGTTGCATTGGCGCTGTGCCGCGGCATTATCGTTGGCATCGCGAACCGCATCCTTCGCCTTGCCGATAACCGTCTCAACTTTACCCTTGACCTGTTGAACGGCGCCTTTTGCCTGGGTCCCGGTGTTGCCGGTCAAGTTTCCGGCTTGCCGCTTTGCGCTTCCCACCACTTGGTCGATCGCGCCCTTCACTCTTTGCTTATCCATCATTACCACCTCTAGACGTAGAGTCGCTCAGATTCGCGGCAGGCCGCTGGTCTATAAGGCACACAATGAACCACCCAGGCGGGCTTTCGCCCGCAACAACATCTTTTTCCCTGGTACATCTCCAGTTTGGACAATGCAATCGAATCCACCCGGCGCACCGTGGCGGCGATTCTCCCCTTCATTTCTCCTGCGCGCCGCGAGGGCTTCGCTTCTGCCGCTCCGTCCAGCCTGTTTTTATCTTTTCGTAGGTAGCCTGCATCGCATCCAGTTCCAAATCGCTCAGTCTCTCGATGTCGATCATTTGATTTCGAGCCGAATCCATGGCCCGAATCAACTCATTGAGCTTCAGATGAGTCGCGCGCGCATCGCGATTCTGCGTGTTCTGGATCAAAAAGACCATCAGAAACGTCGCGATGGACGTTGCCGTGCTGATCACCATCGCCCAGTTGTCTGAGAAATGGAAGATAGGGCCGGTGGCAGCCCACAATACAACCACCAGGCCCGCGCCCACAAATGCCCACGTTGACCCCAGCCATCCAGAGGCCACTGCGGCGAAGCGGCCGAAATGCCCATGAACGGTACGGTCTTTCGCTTCAATTGCTTGTTGATTCATCGCGCCATGCCTCCGTAATCCGGTTATTAGCTGACGGTACGCTATCAGTGCGGAGCCAGACTGTCGCAAAAGAAGCACAAGGCGGCGCAACCGGCAGGAACTAGCCGGCCCCAGATTCGAGAAGGAAGGAGAGATGCGACTGCGAGGAGGAGTAATCGCTGCCTCCGCCACGCAAATTCTAAAACACCCCCGCCAGATAGACCTCGCCCGTAGGGACACGTTCCTTTTTTGCTCCGCTGGCTGCCAGCACCACCGGCGAAAGGGTCATCACCGGGCAGCGCGCATGGGCCAGGACTTTGTACACCACGCCGTGACGGGCCACGGCGGCGAAGGCCGATGCGCCCTGCGCGCCCAGCACCGTCAGGTCGGCCTGTTGCGACCGGCCATGGTTGAGCAGTTCCTCGGTGGGATCGCCCGGAGCCACGATCGGTTGCACGGCGATCTTCTTCCGCAGCGCAACCGGAATCAGAGACACCATCTCGTCCTCTATCTGATCGATGCTCCGGCCAGACAGAACCTCATGGCGCTTCTGGGGACGGATCACATGCTGCAAAAGCAGGCGCGCATTGTGCTCAGCGGCCAGTTGCGCCGCAAAGCTGGCCACCATGGCGCTGGATTCGTGCAGGCTGACGCCGCACAGAATGGTCCTGATGGCAAAGTTGCTGTCCGCGCTATTCACCACCTCCGGGCCGACGATAAAGACCGGCACTGGGGCCATGCGCAGCACAGCCTCGGCCACCGAGCCCACCAGCAGCTTGCCGATGGGACCGGGCGAGTGTGTGCCCATGACAATGCGGTCAATCTGCCGCTCGCGCTGGCAGGTCAGTATCTGGTCGGCGGCCAGCCCCGGCCGCACCACCGTCTCGCATTCCACGCCCTCATCCCGGACGCGCTCGGCCAGTGGCTCCAGATGCTCCATCTCGGCGCGGTCCACGGCGGCAGCATCGTAGTAAAGAACGCTCGCACTCTCCGTCGCTGACACCAGCAGCGTGTCGTAGGCGTGAAAAAGAATCAGTTTCGCGCCAAACACGACAGCTTGCCCCAGGGCAAAGGAGAAGGCCTTTTCATTGGCGGGAATCTCGGAGGCAAACAGGATAGTGGAGGGTTTGCTCCAACCCGGCTTTAGGACTTTGGCCATGGGAATCTCCTTGAGGTGAAGCAGATTAAAAGGACTTGCCATCGGCTGCCCTGCACGGCGGCACAACGCTACGCGACACTCATCCCTGCGAGGTCACAGTAAACTCTAGCTTGCGTCGCGCCGAATACCCTGTGTTTTCTTCATAAGACGCAAGCGATAGAGCAATCCATCAATAAAATGGGAATTGTGCGCCCCTTTTCGGGAATTTGTCTATCAATAGATGGTCAAATGTCATTGAATCAGGCAAGGTGATCCAAATCACATCCAGACCAACCCTGCAACTGCTCTTCTGGAGTCGAATCATAGGCTTTTGAACGGTTTTCCACTTCAAAGGGCTCTGTTTTTAGTTATCAAGACAATCTCCTTCCTGGGGAAAATCATCTTATCGGTAGTGTCTTGGTCGACTTTAATGACGAAAGTCAGCTCATTTCCCCGGCATAGGCCCAGCTTCCCGGCCCACTTGCCCTGATTCTGTTGGAGGTTTCATGCAGCCGATGCATAACATTCCCGCCCGTGGCGGATTGAACTTTGACGAAACCCCCTTCCTCGCCATTTGGGAGGTCACCCAGTCCTGCGATCTGGCCTGCAAGCACTGCCGCGCCGCCGCCCAGCCCATCGCACACCCTGACGAGCTGACCAACGCAGAGGGAAAAGCGTTGATCGACCAGATTGCGGCCATGGGCGTGCCAATTTTTGTATTCACCGGCGGAGATCCATTGAAGCGCGCCGATGTCTTCGAGCTGATCCGCTATGCCGCCGGGAAAGGCGTCCAGGTGGCGCTGACACCGAGTGCAACGCCGCTGCTGACCCGCGAGGCGATTTTCAAGCTCAAGGAGGTGGGCCTGGTCCGGCTGGGAATCTCGCTGGACGGCTCTTCACCGGAGATTCATGATGCTTTTCGCGGACTTCCGGGCGCTTATGCGCGCACTATCCAGGCTATTGAGTGGGCCAACGAGGCGGGTATTCCCATCCAGGTGCACACCACCATCAGCCGCCACAACGCCCACGACCTGGACAATCTCTGCGCCCTTTTCGAGAAACTGGCCATCGTGATGTGGAATGTTTTTTTCCTGGTTCCCGTGGGACGCGGGCAAATAAATGACCTACTGGACGGAGAGGAAATTGAGCATATTTTTGGGCAAATCTACGCGCTCTCCCAGCGGGTCAACTTCCAGATCAAGACCACCGAGGCCATGCACTACCGCCGCTACCTGCTGCAACACAACCTGGAAGAGCGCAAAATGAGCCATGGAAAAATGCCGGGCGAAGGAAAGGGCCATCCGGGCAATGTTGAGCGCGCCGCGGCAATGGTATATGAGCCCGGCGCGCCCACCAGCGACGCCAAAACCCGCACCGCCAACTGGACCACGCGCCGCGTCAACGACGGCAAGGGCTTCCTGTTCATTTCCCACGTAGGCAATGTCTACCCCAGCGGCTTTTTGCCCATCCACGCCGGCAACATCCGCGAGACCCCGCTCGCCGAGATCTACCGCAACGCGCCCATTTTCAAATCTTTGCGCGACACCAGCAAGCTGGAGGGCAAGTGCGGCGCCTGCGAGTACAAGGAGATCTGCGGCGGCTCTCGCGCCCGCGCCTACGCCCTTACCGGCAACCCCCTGGCCCCGGAGCCTTGCTGCATCTACCAGCCCAAGCACTGGGACCCGGAGCTGGAAAGCCACGCGGCGGCGTTTGCGAAGAGCTGAGTATCAGCTTCTAGCTGCTAGCCTCTAGCTTCTAGCTCGGGATCCAATCCCCAAAGACATGACTTGGGTACACGTCTCGACAAAATAGGCCATATCGGTCATACTAATCATATTGGTTAATATGGTTGGAGGGTGCAATGGTCACCGAGGTCAATGCCGTCAATTTTCGCCAGAACCTGGGCGAGATGCTTAACCAGGTCCAGTATCAAAAGGCCAGCATCGTGGTGAACAAGGATGGCAAGCCTGTTGCCGCCCTGGTGGACGCCGATCTCTTTGCGCGCATCCGCGCCATGCGGGATCGATTTGATCAGTTAAGCAGCCGGGTTGCTGAGGCGTATGCGGGCGTTCCCGCCGATGAGGGCATGGCGGAGATTGATGCGGCGGTTACGCGCGAACGGCGGCGCTGATGGCTCGAGCGGTTCCACAATTTACGTGCCATTTCTGGCATCGTGCAAGGTGGCATTTTCTTGAGGAAAATGCCACTTGAGGACAGTGGTTTCGAGGTACAGCAATTGTCGAACCGCTATAGCTTGCGCGTTGTTCTGGACACCAACGTCCTGGTGTCGGCGCTGGCTTATCCCGGCAGCATTCCCGGACGCATCCTAAACGCCTGGCGCGAGGGCGAAGTTGACCTGGTCCTCTCGCGCTACATTCTCGATGAGATGGTTCGAGTGCTGCCGCGGCTGCCGCGCATCAAGCTCACTCCCGCTGAAATCCGCGATCTCGCAGACAGCTTCCTGTTTTTAGCGGAGATCGTCGAATCCAGCACTGATCCGGATGAAACCCTGCGCGACCCCACCGATCAATTTGTGCTGGGAACCCTGCGCACAGCACAAGCCGACTATCTTGTCACCGGAGACATAGATTTGCTCGCGCTCGGTGAGCGATACCCGATTGTCACTCCGGCTATCTTCTGGGAACGGCATGGGCGTTAGCGGGAACTCAGGGACCTGAAGGTTCAGCCCCTTGCTTCTGTCGGGATTTACAATCCATCCTCAGAGGTAGATTCCTATGAGTTCATTTAATTCGCTGCGGCGCGATTTTCTGCGCACAGGCGGTATCGGCATGGCGGCTGCCGCGATTCCCGCCGTTTCTTTTGCAGCATCGGCAGAGGACAGCAAGCCGGATGCCAAGCCGGCCTCGGCAATCTTTGACGTTCGTGCATACGGCGCGACGGGAGACGGCAAGACGCTGGATACGCCGGCCGTGAACAAAGCCATTGAGGCCGCGGCGGCGGCAGGCGGAGGCGAGGTCCTCTTCCCCGCAGGAAGCTACCTCTGCTTTTCAATCCGCCTGAAGAGCCATGTCCACCTGCATCTGGAGGAGGGCAGCGCCGTCATCGCCGCCGATTCGCCCAAGCCCGGCGAAACGACCGGCTACAACGGAGGCGTGTACGACGCCGCCGAGCCCAAGACCGAGTGGGACGCCTACCAGGATTACGGCCATAACCACTGGCATAACTCGTTGATCTGGGGCGAAGAGATTCACGATGTCAGCATCACCGGAACCGGACTCATTTGGGGCAGAGGGTTGAGCTTCGGCGCAGAACGCGCCGCCCGCGGCAATTATCCCATCTATGTGGCCGAGCAGGCGGGAGTGGGCAACAAGGCCATCGCGATGAAGAACTGCCGCAACGTGCTGCTGCGCGACTTTGCCATGCTCAAGTGCGGCCACTTTGCGCTGCTGCTGACCGGCGTTGACAACCTGACCATCGACAATCTCAAGATCGACACCGACCGCGACGGCATGGACATCGATTGCTGCCAGAATGTGCGCGTCTCCAACTGCACCGTCAACTCGCCGTGGGACGACGGCATCTGTCCCAAGTCGAGTTATGCGCTGGGTACTGCGCGGCCGACGCGGAACCTGACCATCACCAACTGCTGGGTGACGGGAACTTACGAACTGGGCACGGTGCTGAATGGAACCTTCAAGAAGTTTGCGCCTGACTTTCATGTGCCGCGCACAGGGCGCATCAAGTGCGGCACGGAATCGAATGGCGGCTTCATCAACATCACTATCTCCAACTGCGTTTTTGAAGGTTGCCAGGGATACGCGCTGGAGACCGTGGATGGCGCGCTGATGGAAGACATCACCATTACCAATACGACCATGCGCGACCTGGTCTCAGGGCCGCTCTTCATGCGGCTGGGCGCGCGGCTGCGCGGACCCAAGGAGACGACCAAGGTGGGAACGCTGAAGCGCATCCTGGTCAGCAATCTGGATTGCTGCAACGCGCCGCAAAGAATCAGTTGCGTGCTGAGCGGAATTCCCGGCTATCCAATCGAAGACGTGAAGCTTTCTAACGTTTATATAGAGACGGCGGGCGGCGGCACGGCGGAGATGGCAAAGATTCAGCCGCCGGAGTATGAGAACAAGTATCCGGAGCCGACGATGTTCGGCCCCATGCCGGCGTCGGGATTCTTTATGCGGCACATGCGCAATGTGGAGATGAGCCACGTGGAGATTGCCAACTCGACTCCCGATGCGCGCCCGGCGTTTTCTCTGACAGATGTGGAGCGGGCGGATTTCTTCGCTGTCACGGCTCCGCGCGGGACGGATGGCGCTTTCGCTCTGCACGGCGTGAAGGACCTGCGCATTGGCTGGAGCAGGGCGGCGGCGGATACGACGCTGGCTAATGTAGACGACAAGATGCTGTAAGCGGCGCAACCGAACAGAGTGCGTCCAGTAACCGGCAAACGATGCACCTGCGAATCTGGGTAATCCCGGTCACCGCTTTCTGCCGCCCTGAACTGCTCTAATAGTGAGTGAGGGGATCGATGCGCACGGCAATCATCGGCGGGGGAATCGCAGGGCTGGCGGCGGCCTATGAGCTGGAGCAGGCGCGCCGGGCGGGCAAAACGGTCGCGTACACGCTCTATGAGTCGCGCGACCGGCTGGGCGGCTCCCTGAGTTCAGAAGTTGTGGATGGCGCGGTGCTGGAGCGCGGCCCGGACTCCTTTCTGACCGAGAAGCCGGCGGCTGCCGAGCTCTGCCGCGAGCTGGGGCTGGGCGCCGAGCTGATCCCCTCGAACGACGCCGACCGCAAGACCTATATTGTCGTCCGCAACCGGCTCGTCCCTCTGCCCGACGGGCTGATGTTCCTGATCCCCACCAAGCTGATTCCCACCGCGTTGACCCGCCTCTTCAGCCTGCCGACAAAGATTCGCATGGGTTTGGAACTGCTGCATCCGCCGCGGCCTTCCGGGCTGCCGGACGAATCTGTAGCCGCGCTCGTCGAGCGCCACTTTGGACGCGAGGTTGTCGACCGGCTGGCCGATCCGCTGCTGAGCGGAATCTTTGGCGGCGACTCCGCGCAACTGAGCGCCCGCACCGTGCTGCCGCGCCTGGTGGAAATGGAAGAAGAATACGGATCGCTCACCCGCGGCATGCTGGCCGCTCACCGCAAGATGCGCGCGGCAATGCGCTCAGCGAGGGCTGCGCGTCCGGCGAGGACTGCGCGTCCGGCGAGTGTTACCAGCGTTGTGCCGGCCACACGCTCTATCTTCACCGCACTGCGCGGCGGAATGAATCAGATGGTCAATGCCGTGGCCGCGCGGCTTGATCCGGCCTCGGTGCGCCTCTCCACGCCGGTCAGCGGCATCGAGAAAGTTGCCGATGGATGGAAGATTGTTGGCGGCGGCAAAACCGAGATCTACGACGCGGTCATCATGGCCTCGCCGGCATGGGCAGCCGGTGAGCTGCTGGGCCGGATTGACCCGCAGCTAGCCGGGGAGCTGAGCGGCATTCCTTATTCCTCGTCGATCACCGTCAACCTTATCTACGACGAGTCTCAGCTGGGCCGCCTGCCTGACGGATTCGGCTTCCTGGTTCCGGTTATCGAGGGCCGCTCCATGCTGGCCTGCACCTTTGTCCATCACAAATTTCTGGGGCGCACGCCGCCGGGCAAGGTGGTGCTGCGCGCATTTTTGGGTGGGATGAAGAACGAGGCCCTGATGGCCGCGCCAGACACAGAGCTGCTGGCCACCGTGCGCCGCGAATTGAGCGAGATTCTCGGCAAAAAGATTCTGCCGCCGGACGCCGAACCGATGTATGCGCAGGTTTCGCGCTGGCCACGGGCCATGGCCCAATACGCCGTCGGCCACCAGGAGCGCATGAAGCGCATCAACGCGAGCGTCGCCGCTTTGCCCGGATTGAAGCTGGCCGGCAACGCCTACGACGGCATCGGCATTCCCGACTGCATTCGCCTGGGGCGGAAAGCGGCAAAAGAGCTGATCGCGAATCAGCAAATCAGCTAGCGGCTATTCAAAACACATTTGCCGGCATTGATAGGTTGGACCACGACTCAGCAATAGCAACACATTTGGGTAGCCTGCCGATGATGAAATGTGCCCATTGTGTTATATGTTCAGGTGAAGCGTATCTAAACCAGATATCATTCCGTTCAGGATATGGCTCACTTACGGCCTTGAATTGCTTCACATATATGTCTGTTACTTCTTGCGTAAAGTGCAAAATAGGATGGTTTGCCGGTGGATGTTGGAGGCTTGCTATAACTGAATTCTGTATTCTACGAACCTCTTCTCGCTCCTCTGGGGAAAGAAGCAAGGCAATCCGCTCTCTGTGTGCATTCTTGTACCCGTACCCAATCACAGGTTCGGAAGA
This sequence comes from Occallatibacter sp., assembly GCA_050012015.1. Lineage (GTDB taxonomy): Bacteria > Acidobacteriota > Terriglobia > Terriglobales > Acidobacteriaceae > Telmatobacter. Next base: position 9,675 of record JBEKHZ010000006.1, read on the forward strand.
TCGCTGAAACTCTACGATAAATTGTGAGCCAGCATAAGGATCCCATCCGTACTGTGAAACCTGACACCAGACAACAATATGAGCATCTCCATGAGGACGAGTCCAACTGAGAAGGCCCTTAGCGCGTTTGAAACCTTCGGACTTAAACCACGGCGCGAGTTCGATTTTCAGCAGTGAATATACCTCTGGCGATTTCATTAAGTTACTCCTTCAGGTTTATCTCGGCACCACCGGCAGCACCAGCGCACTTGGATGCGCAGGATCGTGCAGGATGGTGTTCGTCGCCTTCACAAAAACAGCGCTCGTGCTCGCAGGCTTGCCAGTGTTCAGATTGCGGTCAAAGCGCGGGAAGTTGCTGCTGCTCACTTCCAGGCGAATCCGGTGTCCCTTCAAAAAGACATTGCTCGTCGCCCACATATCGATCTTGTACTCGTAAACCTTGCCGGGAACGATTGGCTTGGCCTCCGAAGTCGATTCGCGATAACTTGCGCGGAGAATTCCTTCCGTAAGGTTCTGCGCAAATCCATTGGGCCATACATCGACTAACTTAGCGGTAAAGTCCGTGTCCACAGCCGAAGAGATGGCATATAAGTCAAGAGTTACAGGACCGGTAACTTCGACGTCGCTGTCGAGAGGCTCTGTGGAGTAGACGAGTACATCCGGGCGGCTCTCGACTTCCTTCTGGTCGCGCGGGCCGGGAGCAAGATGAATCGCGTCGCAGCAAAGAGGCCCGCCGACAGTGGGCACGGGATTGGCGGGATCGTAGACGAACTTGTCGGCCACTTCGGTTGCCGCGGTGGTGATAGAAAGCGCGCCATCGCCGGAGGTGCTATTGGCCTTGCCCGCCGAGAGCAGATAATAGCGTGTTTCTTTCGCCCGCTCCAGCGGCCATGCCTCTTCGTCGCGCCACTTATTCTCGCCCATCACGAAGATCTTCACCGGCTTGCCATTGGCGAATTGATTCTGTTTTCCGAGGAAGAGGTAGTCATACCAATCGAGGGTAATTTCGTTCTCGTTGTACTCCTCGGCCGCCGGACCGAAGTCCACTGTACCGATGGTTCTGCCGCCGCCAGCGTGGCCGCCGACGGTGACCAGCAGGTGCTGACCGTTGCGTGCAGCTTCGTTGCCGGCATGCGCCTGGAGGCCGACATAGTTGCGCAACGAGCCGCCCTGGAAGATGTCGTACCAGGCGGCGATGGTGAGCGCGGGAACCTGAATCTCGTCGTAGTTTTCTTCGATGGACCATTGCTTCCAGTAACTGTCATAGGTGGGATGATTGAGCCAATCGAGGAAGTAGGGGGCCAGGGAGCGAGTCAGGTCCGGGCCGTCCAGAGTGAGCATGATGTTCAAGACCGGAAACCGGCTCAAGGGAAGAACCGTGCTGCCGATCAAGGCATTCGTGTTTTGACGAATGGCGCGGTTGAAGGTGTCCTGCGCCAGTTCGGAGGTCCAGGATTCGTTGAACCACTGCTCGAATGCGCCGCCCTGGTAGGTCCAGTTCTCATGGTAGTTACTGGCCGTTACAACCGGGCAGATTCCCGCCAGATGGGGCGGATGGCTGATGGCTGCCAGCAACTGCGTCGCGCCCACGTAGGAGCCGCCGAACATGCCCACCTTGCCGTTGGAGTGGGGCAGCACGGCAGCCCACTCGACGCTGTCATAGCCGTCATTTATTTCGTGCTTGAAGGGATACCACTCACCCTCGGAGGTGAACCGCCCGCGTACATCCTGCGCCACCACCATGTAGCCGCGCGCGGCGGCCTTGCGAGCAAAGACGGCGGTGTTGTCCTTGTTATAGGGCGTGCGTTGCAAGAGCACGAAAAACGGCCCGTCCCCAGCCGGGCGATAGATATCGGCGCGCAGCGTCACGCCGTCGCGCGTCTGCATCGATACGTTGCGCTCGACGACGATGCCGGCTACGGTCTGTCCCTTTATGGGGATGCATGGCAGCAGAGTTACAGCTAAGGCGAGCAGGCAAAGATTCTTTTTCAACACAAATTTCCCCCGGAGGTAAAAGCCGAATTCATTTTATCGGTTCAGCCTCAGGGGAAAGGTTTTCATGCTTGAAAAAAGATGATTTACACCCCTCCCTTGCCCAGCAAAAGGCCGATGCCGTAGGTGACTGCGCCTTCCAGAGCGCCGACGGCGGTCATCTCGAAGCCGGAGGACCACCAACTGCGGACGGTGATCAGCGACTTGGCTGCGCCGACGGCGAAATGCGCGGCCAGCGAGATGATGGCGGCGGCGATGACTGCTTCGATCCCCGTCATGAAAAAGAAGGGAATGATGGGAATGGCCGCGCCAACGGCGGTGGAGAGCGCGCCGGAGCCGGCGGAGACCATTGGGTTAGCAAGCGCCTCCTCGCTGGTGCCCAGCCGCTCACTGGCCAGCGCGCGCAGCAACTGCTCCGAGTCGCTGGCAATGTGCTCCACCATGTGATGGGAGTCCTCTTCGGGCAGGCCCTTTACCTGATAGTAGAGCGAGAGCAGTTCGCGGGCTTCGGGGCCGTTCATCTGGATGGCCTCGCGTTCGCGGGCGACTTCAGCCAGATAGATTTCGCGTTCGCTCTTGGCGGCCAGGTACGCGCCCGAGCCCATGGAGAGAGCAGAGGCGATAAGGCCGGAGAGGCCGGCCAGCAGCACGTACTTGCTGTCGCCCGCAGTGGCGCCGCTGACGCCGCTGACGATGCCGAAGATGGCTCCCAGGCCGTCGTTGACCCCGTAAATGGCGTCGCCAATCCAGCTTCCCGGCTGCTTGCGTCCCTGGCTGCGCTTGGCCAGCATCTCGTCCAGAACCGCCTGGGCATTGATCTTGTGCGCGCCCGCGGGAGCCTGGTAATGGCCGCGCAGAAGCGAGCCGAGTTCCTTGTAATGGTCCTTCTCATCCTCGATGACGTGCTCGAGAATGGCGATGGACTCCGGGTCGCCCAGCTCCTTCAACTGCGTTCCGTAGCTGGCGATGGCGCGGCTCTCCTCGATCTCCAGGCGCCTGAGAGCCATGCGGACTCCACCGGCGCGGCTGGCCAGCGAATCGGCGTCGCCGCCGGGTTTGCCGTGGTAGACCGGCTCGGTTCCGCCCAGCTCCACGATGCGGCCGTGCCACAGCTCGGCGTGCTCCCACTCGGCTCCGGCCAGGTGGCGCAATACCTGGGCGCGCACCGGGTCCGTATCCCGGTCGGCCAGCGTCTGGTAGGTGTGGTAGCCCTCCATCTCGGCCTTCCAGTTGCCTTCCAGCGCCGCCAGAACTCTCTTCAGTTTCGCGCTGCTCAATGTTTCCTTTGCCATATAGACTTTCTCCTTGCTTTGCAACGAGAATACGGCATTACCGCGGCGGTTTGCAGGCATTTTCGCCGCCGTTTTCCAGATTTCCGCAAACGCCCGGATTCTGCACAACCCGCCCTCATGTCAAAATAAAACCAGTTCGTAGACCTGCCTATATGTCGGGTAATCTGCGAACAAAACAAAGGCGCCAAGGATATGCAAATCCCTGGCGCCCGAAATGGTGGCCCCGTAGCTCAATCGGATAGAGCACCTGGTCCGCAACCGGTAAGATGAAGGTTCTAATCCTTCCGGGGCCACTAGCTAATTGGGATGCTAATCACTGCTAGCCTATTCGGCAAGTGCAAAAATCTCTAGATGTGTGAATATTACGATGAGTTGAATTGGCAAGTATAGCAAATTCATGTATGTAAATCCGATCATTGTATATGTGCCTTATCATAGAAAAATCACAATAACTTCCTCATAGTCAATCATTTTGACTCAGTTCTTAGATTCCCACACATCCTCGTAGCAATTCACAGGCGATTATCTGTCCCCGACCAGCCTACACTCTATCTGATATGGCCACTCTTCCCAACCTGGCTTTTGACTCCACCCTGCCCTCCAGTGTGGACTCCGAGAAGACCATTCTCGGCGCCATCCTGCTGGACAACGCGGCCCACTCCGAGGCCTCAGCAAAGATCAAAGCCGAAGACTTCTCTCTTGACTCTCATCGCCGCATCTTCGAGTGCATGACCAGTTTGATCAATGACCAGAGGGCCGTGGACATTATCACCCTGTCCAATGAGCTGACCCGCACCAAGGAGATCGAAACCGTGGGAGGCGTGGCCTACCTGGCTTCGCTTACCGAGGGTCTGCCGCGCCGTCCGGTCATCGAAGAGTACATCCGCATCGTCAAGGACAAGAGCATGCTGCGCAGGCTCATGCTCATCTGCTCGTATGCCATCGCCCGCGCCACCGACCAGAGCGAATCCGCCCTGGATATTCTGGGCGCTGCCGAGAAAGAGCTGATCGAGATCAGCGAAAAAGGCCTCAAGCAAGGCTTCCAGACGCTCGGCGAGATCGTCGACGACTCCTACGGCGGAGTTGACAATCTATTAAATGTAAAACCCCGCGACATTACCGGCCTGGCTACCGGCTTTACTCAGTTTGACGTCATGACCAGCGGCCTGCAAAAAGGCGAACTGATCATCATCGCCGGCCGTCCTTCCATGGGAAAAAGCGCGCTGGCCATCAATATCGCCGAGCATGCGGCCATTGAAGAAAAGGCCATTGTGGCCGTCTTCAGCCTGGAGATGAGCAAGGAGTCGCTGCTGCGCCGCATGCTGGCCTCCCAGGCCTGGGTCGACCAGCAAAAGATCAGAAAGGGCGATCTGTTTGATGCGGACCGCGAAAAGCTGCGCAATGCTTTGAACCGATTGCTTGAGACGAGCATGTTCATCGACGACACGGCGGCCATCTCGCTGGATGAGATGCGTGCCAAGGCCCGGCGGCTTAAGCACACCAATAAAGACAAGTTGGACCTGATTGTGGTGGATTACCTGCAGCTGATGTCGGCTACCGTGCCCTCCTCCGGCAAAAAACCATATGAAAACCGCGTCCAGGAGGTCTCAGCCATCTCCCGCGGCCTCAAAGCCCTGGCCAAGGAATTGAACGTGCCGGTTGTAGCTCTCTCCCAGCTCTCCCGCGCCGGCGTGCAGCGCAAGGATGACAAGCGCCCGGTGCTCAGCGACCTGCGCGAGTCCGGCACCATTGAGCAGGACGCCGACGTGGTCGCCTTCATCCATCGCGAGGGTTATTACAAGCACAAAGCGGAGATGAGCGAGGCCGATAAAGCCAAATCCGAGCTCATTATCGAGAAGCAGCGCAACGGCCCCACCGGCCCCGTCTTTCTGAACTGGCTTGCACCGTATACGCGTTTTGAAAACCGGGATACGGAACACAAGGTCTGAAGCTGCTTACGGCTCGTTCAGAATCAGCGCAATGCGGCCCGCGATCAGTTCGCTGGGAGGCTTGCCGGGATCCACCTCGAGCAGGTCCACGGGAAATGCGATGTTGTGCGGCCTGAGCACCAGCCGGTTGGCCACATAGTCCACATAGCGCAGCGTCAGGCGGGAGCCGTTGCGCATGGCGTAGAGATTGGGCCGGTTGGGCCGGTAGGGCATTAGCGAGTTGTAGTGCCGGTCGATCAGCGTGACGGCCTCCGGCAGCACCAGCGGTTCCATGGGCAGCGCGTCGGCGGCCGGAATGCGCACCGCCACAAATCGCTGCCAGGCGCGGCGCGGATGTGAGACGCGCGTCCGGATCGACTGCAGCAGCCCGGCTGGCAGGTGCAGCATGGTCTGTGCGGCCGAGGGCCGGATGAACGGCTCATAAAGAGCCGCCGCATGGCTGACGACCGGAACTGTGCTGCTTTCTTCGTCCGCCGGCACAGCTTCGCGCGGATAGAGAGCGGGCAGAAGATCGCTGGCCGTCATGTGTTGCGCCGCCAGAACCCGGTCCAGCGCATCCAGCGAGAGCTGCCGCCGGTTATGCAAAAAATTCGACAAATGCGATTGCCCAAAGCCGGTCTGGCGCGCCAGCAGCGAGACGCTGACCGTCCCCCGCTGTATCCTGCGCAGCAGTTCCAGGCGCAGTCGTTCGTGCATCTGGGTGAAATTCATCTGTGGATAATCCGCCACCAGCAATAGGGTTGAACGCCGTTGATATTCCTCCAGAAAACATAAAGTCCTGATTGGCCTTCATTTTCCGCGTTTTCTGAGGGATTGAACAGTGCGAAAGCGGAAATTTACTGAGGAAGATTGACGCAAAAGAACAATTTCTCTAGATTTGCTTTACTTAATCCAGTGCTGGCCTGTGGGAATCTTTTGAGAAACGCTTCATTGCCGTAAGGCTGAAACGGGCGATATTCTGCCCTCTATCAGCGGCGAATGAACAATTTCCGGGCGATGAATATCTCTTCCGGCTTTCTCCTCCCCGCCCCAAAACGCTCTGCAGAGGCGTCCAGGGTCGGCCAACTACCGGAATTCCAGAATCTGCGCGCAAAGAGTATGACAAGAAACGAGAGAATTCGGGCGGCAATCCCCCATCAGGACGCAAGAAACCTGAGGAGCCGTACCCGGTACTTTCTGACCCGCGGAAACAAGACGTTAATACAAGGCCGCCGGGGGAAAACAAGAACATGGAGATTTCGTCATGGATTTGCGCGTGCAATTAAAAATTTGCGAAGGGTGCGGGTGTCTTTGGTATCGCGCCCAGACCCAGGGGAGCGTGTACTGCAGGGAATGTGAAGTCAAACTGAAGGACTTTCCTACTCCGGAAAGTCGTAAACGGCGCGGACGCCCAGGGCGCAGGACGCTGGTAAGAGTCTGGGCAGTAACGGAAGCAGCCGGAGGTGCCGTATGAGCGCGGCCCTTCAGTTGCCGGTGGTTTGGGAAGTTAGCAGCCCGCAGAGGGCAGAAAGAACATGGGCACCAAGACCGGCCGCGGCGCCATCCGCAATGCCGGCCGCAGCAGCGCTGGCCACCGGGCCGTTGGTCAGCCTGGGTTTTTATCGCAAACATACCGAGAGCTTGTTGCGGCGTTACCTCTACGCATCCATGCAGGTGGGCAGGGCGCCCAACATCCTGGGAGATCCGATCGCCCGGGGCTGGTGCTCCAGCCGTCCCATCCGCACCTTCGAGGACGCAGTCATCTTCGTCCTCGACGTGGAGAGATGCCTTAACCAGCTTGGTGCTCTCGACCGCATGATGCTCAGCCGCATCGTGCTCCAGGAGTACACCCAGGCAGAAACAGCCATCATGCTGGGGATGGCTGTTCGCACCATCTCCTACAAGTTTCCCGCGGCGCTGGACCGGCTGACGGAAAAACTGCTGGAAACCGGGCTGCTGGTGCTGCCGATCTGAGGCGTAAACAACCAACCAGTGAAGGGGAGTGCGTTTGGACACTCCCTTTCACTGGTTGCAACATACAGAAATCGCAGAGGTTACAGTTCGCACCGGTCTAATCCTCAAAATCACGCAAATAATCAAAAATAGTTCTTGACATTTAAGACTCTATATAATAGAGTACTCCATAACAAGGACTTCTCTGGAACCTAACGGAGAGGCTCCAGGAGAATCAAAATGACAGTAAACGCAGAAGAGTTGGAACTGAAAGACAGGCTCAGCCTGATCGAGACCATGATCGCCGACGGCCGGCGCACCACCGAAAGATGGGGCTGGAGTTTTGTCTTCTGGGGCGTGGCCTATTATGTCGCCATCGCCTGGACCGCCTACAATCAATGGCCGTGGGCCTGGCTCGTCACTATGATGAGCGCCTGGCTCCTGTGCTGGGCCATCATCCGCGGCAAGCAGAAGAACCAGCCGCAGCGCAGGCCGGGAACGACGATTGGCCGGGCCATCTCTTCCATCTGGATCGCTATGGGAGTTTCGATGGTATTGCTTTTCCCGGCACTAGGCTTGAGCGGCAGGTTCAACTGGCACATCTTCGTGGCCATTGTCGCCGCCATGATGGGCTTTGCCAACGGAGCATCGGGCATGATTATCCGCTGGAAGGCGCAGATCGCGACCGCAATAGTCTGGTGGGCAGCAACTGTGGCGGCCTGCTTTGGCAGCGACGGCCAATGCTTGGTGGTCTTAATGACGGCAATCTTCCTCTGCCAGATCGTCTTTGGCGTTTACGCGATGATCTGCGAGACGCGCATGCGGAAGCAGGAGGCCAACCATGCCTGAGCTGCCGGAGCTGAATCCTGTGATCCACGGGAAGCTGCGCCTGGCCCTGCTCTCGCTGCTCGTTGGCGTTGAAGAGGCGGAGTTTACCTGGCTGCGAGCCAAGACCGGCTCTACGGACGGCAACCTGGGCGCGCAACTCGCCAAGCTGGAAGAGGCCGGTTACGTCTCGGTCAAAAAGAAGTTTGTCCAGCGCAAGCCGCAATCCCTCTACCGCATAACCGACGCCGGCCGCCAGGCTTTTCTCGAATACGTCCAGGCGCTGAAGCAACTGCTTGGCGGAGCTATTGGCGACTAGGAATGAACCTTCACCCTTCCGGATGAAGGCTCTCCCGCACGCGTTCCATGATTCCCAGGTAGTACGCCAGGTTGTGGATGGTGTTCAGCGTCCCGGACAGCGCCTCGCCGGCCTGCATCAGGTGGCGCAGGTAGGCGCGTGAGTAGCGCCGGCAAACCATGCAGTCACAGGCCGGGTCGGGCGGGCCCTGGTCTTCGGCGAATGCCTTGCCCTTGATGTTCAGCCGGCCCTCACTGGTAAAGAGCAGCCCGTGGCGCGCGGCGCGGGTAGGCAGCACGCAGTCCATCATGTCCACGCCCATGCGCGCATAAAGCTCGATCTCGTCGGGATAGCCGACGCCCATCACGTAGCGAGGCTTATTGGCGGGCAGCAGCGGCAACACCTCGGCGACAATCTCCATGGTCAGCTCGCGCGGCTCGCCCACGCTCAAACCCCCGATGGCGTAGCCGTCAAAACCCGATCCGGATTGGTCCATCTCCACCAGCCGCTCCGCGCTCTCGCGGCGCAGGTCGCGGTACATTCCGCCCTGGACGATGCCGAAGAGGCTCTGCGTGCGGTCGCCCAGCTCATCGCGCCACACCACCTCGTCGCGATGCGAGCGAAAATGATCCAGCGACCGCCGCGCCCATGCCATGGTCAGCCGCAGGCTCTCCATCGCACGGGAGCGCACTGCCGGATATTCCGTGCACTCGTCGAAGGCCATGCAGATGTCCGCGCCCAGCGCTATTTGTACATCGACTGAATGCTCGGGAGTAAAAGAGTGCGAACTCCCGTCCAGGTGCGAGCGGAAACTGACGCCATCGTCGGTGACTTTGCGCAGTCCGCTCAGGCTGAAAACCTGAAATCCGCCCGAGTCGGTGAGTAGCGCGCGCGGCCAACTCATAAAGCGGTGCAGTCCGCCCATGCGTTTGATGGCCTCGTGGCCGGGTCGCAGATAGAGATGATAGGTGTTGGCGAGGATGATCTCCGCGCCCAGCGATTCGAGCACGTCCTGCGCAACAGCTTTGACGCTCCCCGCCGTGCCCACCGGCATGAAGACCGGCGTCTCCACGGTGCGATGAGGCAGATGCATCCTCCCCCGCCGCCCTCCGGCTTTGGTTATCGCCTGTATGTTGAATTCGAGGCTCACCAGACGATTCTACCGGGCCTCCCAGGTATCGTATGGGAGACGGACCACCGTGTCGAAAGCGACTTTCGAACCTTTGAGCAAGTTGGCCAGCAACTGTGTGACACTCACCCCACTACCGGGCACAAGTACCTTAGCCGTAATTTCGCAGAGCGGCACGAGTACAAACGCCCGTTTCGCCAGACGGGGATGCGGAATTCTGATGTTCGGCTCGCTGATTTCCAAATCTCCAAAGAGCAGAATGTCCAGGTCCAGTGTCCTCGGCTTGTTCACGACTCCCGCCGCCCGGTCGCGGCCAAACTCCTTTTCAATGGCCAGCAGGCCATCCAGCAGTTCATGCGGGCTCAGCTCAGTTTCCAGAGCAACCACCGCGTTCACAAACCGGGGCTGCGACGCATATCCGACAGGCTCCGTGTTGTAAAGCGACGACCGTCGAACCACCCGCCCCAGCGATTCGAGGCGTAGCGCCGCCGCCGCCAGAGTCGCCTCCGGAGCGCCCGCCAAACTGGCCAGGTTCGCGCCCATTCCGATGTAGGCCGTCCGCATACTCTTCAGGGTATCGCGGAAACCTATCCCGACTGTGCTGATTCTTGAACCAGATGAGATGCTCGCCCTCCATCTGCTAGCATCCTCTATGGAGAAACATCAACATGGATGCCCAACCCTACATGAGCTTCGGCGCACGACGCAATGAAGACATCGCCCTCGACCTGCTCAAGTTCATCTCTGTTACGGCGGGCGTAGGCAAGCCTGCCGCGCCTTCCACCGGCTTCAGCGGCGCCGCCGGACCCAAGCCCGAGGAGCACGTAAATCAGTTGCTGGAACTCTACAGCCGCTGCCTGAAGGCCGTCGAAGGCCACGGGCCGGAGCAGAATCAGGCAGGCGGAGAGCCCTGGAAGTCAGTCAAAGCGCCGCAAGGCTGGACGCAGTCGTGAGCCAGGCACCTCTGCGCGTCGCCGTTGCCGGAGCTGGAGCCTTCGGCAAGAACCACCTGCGCGTGCTGCGCGAGCTGGAGGCGGCTGGACTCGCCACGGACGGCCAAGTCTCCACGGGACTGCCCGTTGCTCTGGTTGCCGCCGTCGAGCCTGATGCTGCCCGCGCCGCCGAGGCTGCGGCAAACTACGCGATTCCCGTTTTTGCCACCGTTGATGAGCTGCTGGCCGCCCAGCGCAATTCGGACCTCAAACTTGACGCAGCCTCTGTCGCCGTCCCCACCGTGCATCACCATGCGGTGGCCTCGGCCCTGCTCGATGCCGGACTGGACCTGCTCGTCGAAAAGCCCCTGGCTGCCTCGCTCACCGAGGCTGACAATCTGATCAAAAGCGCGGCAAAAAACAAACGCATCCTGCAGCCCGGCCACCTGGAGCGCTTCAACCCCGCCGTCCTGGCCATTCAGCCGCAACTGCGCCGCCCCATGTTCTTCGAGGCGCACCGCCTCTCCGTCTTTACGCCCCGCGCGCTGGACGTGGACGTGGTGCTGGACCTGATGATTCACGATCTGGACATCGTGCTCACCTTTGCCGCATCGCCGGTGCGCGAGGTGCGCGCCGTGGGTCTGCCCATTCTCTCGCCTAAAGTGGACATCGCCAACGTCCGCGTCGAATTCGAGTCGGGCTGCGTGGCCAACTTCACCGCCTCCAGAGTTTCGACGGAGCGAGTCCGCAAGCTGAGGTTTTTTGAGCCGCGCCAGTATGTCTCGATTGATTACGCGCGGCAGGATTTGCTGGTCATCAAGGTGGATGAAAGCGCGGGCAAGACTTCCCCGGCCGATTTGATTGCGTCGCTCCCGCCGCAGATTGTCGCAATGCTGCCTCCGAACATTGCCGAGTCCATCGCATCAGGCAAAATCGACCTCGCTAAGATCGACCCGGCCTTGATTGCCCACTTTGCCGCCATGGCCAAAATCGATCCGGCCCAGATCATGAATCTGACAGCGCAGTTGACCGGCCCCAAAGAATCGAAGAGCGGGCTGAGCTTCTCCAAGCCCACCGTCACACCCGGCGAGCCGCTGCGGCTGGAGATTCTCTCTTTCCTGGAATCAGTCCGCACACGCCGCGAGCCACGCGTCACCGCGCAACAAGGCCGCGATGCGCTGGCCCTGGCACTGGAGATTCAAGCCTCCATGGCCGCCCACGCCCATCGCGCCGGCCTCGAAGATTTCTTCAAGCCCGGAGCGTAGAAGTTATCTCACAAACAGGTTTTGAAAGGGCTCGGCTTTAGCCGTGCCGCAATATGCCCAGTAAAACCGAGGGCTTTAGCCCCTGAGGGATGCTTTGCATGGACTGATGGCATTTATGACATGGCGCCTAAAGATTCAGCAATTTTCCTATTTTGAAGAGTGCGGGAATAACCGCTATGAGCAATCCAGCCACACCTACGGAATAGGCTGCGGCTTTCCAGCCGGAAACGTATCCTTCCCTGATGGCCAACACCACCAGCAGAGATAACACCGGCAGGTTCAAGGCCACGGCCGTTGCCACACCTGGCATATAGCTGCGTAGCGCCACCGTTAACGCGATGTGCGGAATCAGGACGTTGGCCAACGTAGCAACCATGCATCCAAACACCAAGTAAGTCCAGACCGTCTGTTTTCCCGATTCTGCGCTTAACCATGTGATAGTGAAGGCCAGGACGGTCAAGACAGCCACGGTAAAACGGAAAGTCCCCGGCGAAACGGATCTATGCCAGAGAACTGACCGCTTCGACCAGCCCGGAAGCCATATGGCCTCTTCGGCATTATGCAGAGTCACGACAATCGGGAAAAGCCACAGTAGATTCTGAAAACTCAACGCCGTTTCCTTTCTGGTTGACGAGGGCCGCGTCCTTTGGAACAGCTGCACCTGACAAATAGGGCCTGACAGCCGTTGGGCAACAAATCGTTCAACCTCTCGGCTTTCTCGGAAACAGCATCGGTGTTCTGGATTTGTACTCCAGATACGATACCCCAAAGCGCAGCTCCAGTTCCCGCTCTTCATACACCTTCACGAAGAAAAGCAGTGCCGGCGCAAACAGGGTCAGCGCCCAGAGCACAAACAGCGCCGACTGATACCAGATTCCCAATGACAGGAGAAATGCCAGAAGTGCAAGCACCATGGGATTGCGCGTCCAGGCATACATCCAGTCCGCCGCCAGTTTTCTGCTGAGCACAATGAAAAAGGGTGCGCCAAAGCCTTTTAAGGCAAGGTTCGCCACTGTAAGCAAAGTAGCCGCCCCGGTAATAATGACTAACACCCAGCCGATTTGAGTTGGCACCGGAAGCGCCCAGTCGGACCAATCCCGATGAGTGATTGCCGCTCGGATGGCGCCCACACCCAACAGACTTCCCACGGCAAACTGGACAAACGTCGTGATCCAGACGGCGCCGCTTTTTGTCGGATGCCAGTCGAGTATTTTTCTTCCCAGCCAGACAACGGGAAATACCAACAACACCCCTCCCAGAATGATCGACAGATTCATAACATCTGGAAGTGGTGTTTCGATGGCCCATTTCAAGAGAAACAATGCCAACGCGAAAAGGGCAATTCTGAAAAACAATTCAAAGGCACGTTTCATGGCAATCTCCCGTGACATTTACACCTTCGCCGCAGATGCTAGGTCTCCGAAGAAAAGCTAGAAGCTATCAGCTGGCATCAGAAAGCTGAAAGCTTCTAGCTGATAGCTGCTTCTACGCAATCCCCAGCACACGGTTCAAAAAGCCCACAATGTACTTCCAGATCAGGTAGTAGCCGGCCAGCGCAGCCAGGAAACACGGCGCGATCAGCAGATAGGGCACCGTGCAGACATGAAACCATATAACGCCGGCTGAGCCGAATTCAAGTACGCCCAGGCAAGTCGCCACCAGCGCTCCCACCGGCGCCAGAAGCAGCGGCAACGCCGCGCCGTGCACGCCAATCGTCAGGTGTGTGCGCTCATGCGAGCAGAGCCAGAGCATATTCCACAGGCCCCAGAGCAGGGGCACCACGGCCATGGGAAAGATAATCGCCTGTTCGATCGGAACCGGCACCCTCATTACGATTCGCACTACAATAAACACGGTCAGAAAGATGGGCAGGATCAGCGTGGGCACAAAGATCCCACTCAGGAATGCGCGAAGATACGGATGAGTGTTCATAGCTTCCTCCTTGTTTGCGAGTTTGTTGGCGGGCGCGAGCGTCCGCGGGTTCTAGAGGTAGTAGAGAAAAAGTGGAATTGCCGTTGGAAAGATCGCGATGAGGCCCACTAGCCCGGCCAGCAACGCTCCGTCAAACCAGGCCCCGTTAAGCCATGCCCAGCCGGGCAAAACTCGCGCGCCTGCTCCCGCGTCCAGCCGCCGCAGCACTTCGGGCCACAAATCGCGCCCCGGCCCCGCCTCAACTTCCACTGGCGGCAGCGACTGCCGCAACAGCTTCTTCATGCGCTCTTCATCGTGTTTGTTCATGGCGTAATTCCTTGTTTTTCCAGGTCTGTTCTCAGCAATCGAAGCGCGCGGAAGACGCGCAATTTGACCGCCGCTACTGAAATTCCCAGCGCCGCGGCCACTTCTTTGTGCGGCTGCTCTTCGATTACCGCCAGCGTGGCCGCAATTCGCAACTTTGCAGGCAGCCGCCCAAAAGCCTGCGTGGTCTTGCTGCGAATCTCCGCGGTCACGGCCGGGTCGGCAGCGGACGGCGCCGCAACTTCCGCGCAGAGCTCTGCGGACAGCTCGCTCTCCGTATGTCTTGCCCGCGTCATTCGCAACCAGTCGAGCGCCGCGCGGGTGGCGATGCGCCGCGCCCAGCCTTCGAAGCCCTGCGCCGGATCAAAGCGCGCGTGGGCCCGGTGGATGCGCCAGAATGTCTCCACCGTCAGCTCTTCAGCTGCCGCCGGATCGCGCGTGATGCGCTGAATCCAGCCGTAAACCGCACGCTGATGCTGGCGAAAAAGCCCCTCGAATGCGTCCACATCCCCTTGACGAAACTGGTTCAGGACGTCGCTCGCTCCGTTCTGCATCCGTCCTTCCCCCTTCTACCTAACCTTACGTCCCCGGCACACAAAAGGTTACATGCATTCGGCCTGAAGTCATTGCCCCGTATGTAATAATTCATCCGGAAATTGCATCTCCCGGACTCCGAAGCTGAACCGCTGCGCCTATACTGACAACGGATAACTTAACACTGGTCACGGACCACTGAAAGAGGATTATCATGAAGTTTCTCGAATTGCGAAGCATAGCTGCGGCTTTGGCGTTGAGCGCGGCGGCGTGTCTGGCCGGGGCGCAGAACGCCACTCCGGCGTATCTTGACACCTCCCTGCCCTCCGAGCAGCGAGCCGCCGACCTGGTGCGGCAGATGACGCTGGATGAAAAGGTTACCCAGCTCGTCAACCAGTCGCGCCCCATTCCCCGCCTCAACGTGCCCTTGTACGACTGGTGGAGCGAGGCGCTCCACGGCGTGCTGCACAACGGCACCACCGAGTTTCCCGAGCCCATCGGCCTGGCTGCCACCTTCGACACGCCGGCCATCCATAATATGGCCATCGTCATCGGCACCGAGGGCCGCATCATGCACGTGCAGGCGATACGCAATAAGGAAAACACGTTCATGACGGGCCTCGACTTCTGGGCCCCCAACGTCAACATCTTCCGCGATCCCCGCTGGGGCCGCGGCCAGGAAACCTACGGCGAAGACCCCTTCCTCACCGCGCGCATGGCCGTAGCCTATGTCACCGGCATGCAGGGCGACGACCCCCGCTATTATCGCGTCATCTCCACGCCCAAGCACTATGCCGTGCACAGCGGACCGGAGCCCACCCGCCACTCCGTCGATGTAACGGTGAGCAAGCACGACGAGCTCGACACCTATCTGCCCGCCTTCCGCGCCGCCGTCACCGAGGGCCACGCCGGCTCCGTGATGTGCTCCTACAACAGCATCAACGGCGAGCCCGCCTGCGCCAATCACTTCCTGCTCGAAGACCAGCTTCGCGGCAAATGGGGTTTCAAGGGCTACGTGGTCTCCGATTGCGACGCCGTGCGCAACGTATACAACGGCCATCACTTCAAGCCCACACAGCCCGAGGCCTCGGCCATTTCATTGCAGCGCGGCATGGACAACGAGTGCATCGACGCCAACCTGAAGGTCAACGACGACCACGACTACCGGCCCTATCTCGACGCCGTCCACCAGGGCTTCCTCAAGGAGAGCGAGATCGACGTGGCCCTCATCCGGCTCTTCACCGCGCGCATCAAGCTGGGCATGTTCGATCCGCCGGAGATTGTGCCTTACTCCAAAATCGACGAAAAGCTGCTGGACTGCGCCGAACATCGCGCCATGGCCCGCAAACTGGCTAATGAGTCGATGGTGCTGTTGAAGAATGACGGCGTGCTGCCGCTGCGCACTTCCAACATCAAGATAGCCGTGGTCGGCCCGCTGGCTGACCAGACCAGCGTCCTGCTGGGCAACTACAACGGCATGCCCTCCCACACCGTCTCTGTGCTGGAAGGCCTGCGCAACGAGTTTCCCGACGCCACCATCAATTACGTGCCCGGCACCCAGTACCTGGGAATCGACGGCTCACCCGTGCCGGTTTCCGCGCTCGCCACCGACGGCAAGCCCGGCATCAAGGCCAGCTACTCCAAATTCGACATGGCCGCGATGATGGCCAATCCCGCCAACCCGCCCGCGGCGCTGGCCACGCGCGTCGAGCAGGGCATCGACCTCACTTCCGCATCGCTACCTGCTGAGGTAGCCGCGATCCACCCGCTCGTTGTCCGCTGGGAGGCGGCTCTCACTGCGCCGGAGAGCGGCGAATACAACCTCGGCCTCCAGGCCGCCGGTCTATTTCGCGTCCAGCTCGATGGCAAGGGTGTTGCCTTCGCCTGGGGCAGCGACTCCGTGCAAACCAAACTCGGCCGCGTCCATCTCGTGGCCGGCAAGCCGGCTAAGTTGGAGGTCGATTACGTGCCCGCCGAAGGGGCCTCCCCGGTAGCTCGCCTGATCTGGTCCAAAATCGACCCCAAGCCCAGTCCCGCCGCCGTGGCCGCTGCCCGCGACGCTGACGTGGTCGTGGCTGTCGTCGGCATCACCAGCGAGCTCGAAGGCGAGGAGATGCCGGTGCACGAGGAGGGCTTCCTGGGCGGTGACCGCACCAGCCTGGACCTGCCTAAACCCGAGCAGGCGCTTCTGGAAGCCGTGGCCTCGACCGGCAAGCCGCTGGTCGTAGTGCTCACCAACGGCAGCGCGCTCGGCGTCAACTGGGCCGCGGCTCATGCCAACGCCATCCTCGAAGCCTGGTACCCCGGCGAAGAGGGCGGCGCGGCTGTGGCTGAAACCCTCTCCGGCAAGAACAACCCCGCCGGACGCCTGCCCGTCACCTTCTACAAGGATGTAACTCAGTTGCCGCCCTTTGATGATTACTCGATGGAAGGCCGAACTTATCGTTACTTCGAGGAAACGCCGCTTTATCCATTCGGCTACGGCATGAGTTATACAACCTTCAAATACAGCGAACTTACCATCCCCAAGAACCCGGTAACTGCGGGCAATCCATTTATAGCCGAAGTTACCGTAACCAATACCGGCCAGCGCGCAGGGGACGAGATAGCCCAGCTCTATCTCAGTTTTCCCAAGGTGCCCGGCGCGCCGCTGCGTGCCTTGCGAGGCTTTCAGCGCGTTCACCTCGATGCCGGCGCTTCGCAGAAGCTGCGCTTTGAGTTAAACGCGCGCGACCTGAGCATGGTTACTGTAGACGGCATTCCCATAGTCGCAGAAGGTAAGTACACAGTTTCTGTAGGCGGCGGTCAGCCAAGCACCGGAGCCCGGGTACTTACGCAGAGCTTCAGAATCGCAGGCAAGCTGGTGCTGCCGGAGTAACTCAGAACAACGGCAAAAGGCATGGGGCGCATCCATATCCCTGGATGCGCCCTATCTCTTTTATCTGCGCTTACTCCTGATGGTTACGTATTTATGCCAGCTTCAGAATGATTTGAATGTTTCATAAACCAGCTTTGTATCAGGGCGCGACTTTAGTCGTAACGCAAAGTCAGCAAAGTGATCATGGGCTTTCTTCATGACGGCATAAGTCATGTTTTGATAAGCGCGCCGGAGGCGCAGTGTTTATTAGCCCCGCGCTTTAGCGTGGGGTAAGAAGATTCCACAGATTCACTCCGGAGTCCCGTAGGGACGGCGCAAGAACATTTCTTCTGCAACGATCTTTAGCCCGTGAGGGTATGCTTACTTGGAATAATAACTGAATCAGAGCGTTTCTAAATTTTTCCGGGAACACTTTCCCCATCTCCGGTGTCTATCTAAGTACAGTGGTTCCGATTGGGATATGCGGAGTGCTCAGAGCCCCGCTCCCCGCGCTGAACTAGCGCGTCGAGCGGCGAGCCCGCTCGTGTCTGAACATGGCCTCCAAACTCCCAGCCGGAATGGCTGAATTCGTTCTTCAGGAGGCAGGCCATGTTTGAAGACTCCATCTTTGAATCCGCAGGCACAATCCACACTCGCAGCCGCCAATGGATGGTCGCGGCATTCGGCTTCAACGCCTCCATCCTGATGGCGCTCGTCCTGATTCCGCTGATTTTCCCCCCGATGCTGCCGCGCCTGGTCAACCCCTTCCTGTTGGAAGCGTTTGTTCCTCCCAAACTTAAGCCGCCGCAGAAACCCGCGCAGACGGCCAGGCCGGCAAACTTGCTGACGAACGATCCATATCAGGCGCCGACCAGGATTCCGCCGACCATCTATATCGCTACTGTCCCCGAACAGGCGATCAACATCGGTTCTTCTACCTTGACGGATCCCGGCAATGATTTGTTCAAAAGGAATATAGAAGTAACCGTCGCTCATCCGGACGTCCAGGCGCCTATACACATCTCCACCTTAGTCGAGGAAGGGCTGCTGATCCAGAAAAGGCTGCCGGTCTATCCCGCCATTGCAAAGACCGCGGGAATCAGCGGCACGGTGACGCTCGAGGCCATCATCTCCAAAACCGGTACGATTGAGAACCTGCACGTCATCGGCGGACCGATGATGTTGCGGCAGGCCGCGGAGGATGCCGTGCGGACCTGGCGCTACCGCCCCTATCTGCTTGACGGCCAGCCTGTCGAAGTGGAGACCACGGTGAATGTGATCTTCACCCTGCAGAGGTAAGGGGCGATACCGGGGCGCTCGCCTCGTAACATCCTTCTGCGAGGATGGGCGCCCCGGGCCTCAGCCGATTCGATGCAGCGCCTGCGCTCCGCCGATCGCGGCATCGGTGACCACACTAATCATCACGCATCAATCATCAAGCATCAAACTAGATGCGTTGTCTGTGGTTTTCCTATGTCGTTTGGCGTATCCTGAGAGCAGGAGCCGGAGCAATGGAAGTCGAGCTTACAGCAGATCAAAGAGCGTTTGCCCGCCAGGCCGTGGAAGCGGGACGGCTGCGCAGTGAGGCAGACGCGGTCGAGGAAGCCCTCGCGTTGTGGGAAGAGCGCGAGCGGCGGCGAGTCGAGTTTCGCGCCACCCTTGATGAAGCCCGCGCCTCCCTGGCGCGCGGCGAAGGCCGCCCCATCACGCCGGAATCCATGCGCGAGCTTTCCGCCGAGGTTCGAGAGCGTGGACGGGTGCGGCTGATCGCGGAATTGACCCACGCAAGCTAATGGCTCACCGCAATTCCTGTGGAATCTATTGGGGTGATAAATAGAGAGCTACAGTAAAATCTCGCGTTGAGGTGCGCTTATCTTCTCATTTCCCACTGTTGCTTCAGCTCACGGCCAAGACCATCCAAGTCCGGATACACGACAGATTCTGTAATACCTGCTTCGCGCAATTCCTGCCTAATTTTAGATATTGATCCTCTCGGAATTGTAACTGCAACTAGCCGTGAGCTTTTATCCTTTTCCATCTTAGTGAGAAAAAGAGGATCGGTGCCAAATATCATAAACCGACTACGCTGAGCAGCGATTCGTCGTGTTACATGTGGTGAATCCCAAAGCAAAGGAGTTGTTGGCATGTTTAGCAATGGCTGCTTAGGGTTGTCCGCACCAAAGGGGAGGTATAATCGATCCCAATCGCCCTCCTCTGTTTCGTACGGGTGGTTCTTTTCCCAGTATTCCTTCCACCTCCTCTCAGTACTTTTGCGATCTGGGTGGTTCTCTAGCAGTTTCATAAGCCAATAGGGGTTAAGGACATACACGATAGAATCAGTTGCCGACACCGCAGGTTTGTTCCTTACGGCAAAATGGAGCGCTATCAGCGCCCCATCTGACCAATCAAGAATTCGAGTAGGAACACCGTGGTGTTGCATTAAGAAATAGGAATCCCATTCATCATCTATTGACCCCACATCGCTGAGGGACAATTGAGGACCACAGCGGCCGAACTCCTCGTATAGATCGTGCTCCAACTCCAGCAACTTCTGCACCGATTTCCGTATCCTGCCCTTTTCTCTAGGACGGAAAAGTCCCGGCTGTAGATGTGTCCCGCGATGTCGTGCGTCCTCTGCGCGGAACCATAGTTCGTCAGACTTAGGCATTCTCCAGCGCCTACGAAGCTCGCCTACAGCCGAAAGGTAATCTTTAATGTTACTCGCTCTAGTGGTCACGTATTTCCCCCCAGAGAGACTTGAACCCTGGATACATCTTACGTCCCAAAGGTAATCATTTCCATACCACGGTTATCCGGATTAATGGTCAGATAACTGCATGCCCCTCCTACTTCTTCAGCGGCTTCCTCGCAAAGTAAAACAGCGAGCCCGCCAGCGCCGAGAAAGCTATCACTGAAACCCAGTCATGGTATATGTAGCCGTGCGGAATGGCGATGGGGTTTTCCTTGTTCAGCAGGCCTTCATAGAGCTTGAGTCCCACTCCGAGCAGGCCGATGATGCCGCCTGCCGCGATCAGCCCCGAGGCATAAAGCGAGCCCGGTGAGACGTCGCCTTCCGCATCCGCGTCGCGTCCCGCCTTCTTGACGGCCGCGTCAGCCATCCAACGCACCATGCCGCCGACAAAGATGGGCAGTGTTGTGGCAATCGGGAGATACGCGCCTACTGCAAATGAAAGCGAGCGAATGCCCAGCAACTCTACGGCAATCACCAGGAAGACGCCCAGCAGCACCAATCCCCAGGGTAATTTGCGGCTCAGGATGCCGTTGATGACCGTGGCCATCAACTGGGCCTGGGGCGCGGATGCGTTCTTGCTGCCGATGCCCGATACCCACTGCACCTCGATCTGCCTGGTGGCATTCGAGTAGAGATACTTGCCGTTCGCCAGGTCCGGCGAGCCGATGGCGTTCAGAACCACGTACTCGCTCTTGTAGTGGTCTGCCGTGGTCTGGATTTTCTTGCACCATCCTTTATCCGCATCAACAACCTCGGTCGTCTGCTTGCCGTCCGTGACCAACGGGCACTCGAATTTGTCGCTGACCACCTGGAAGTGCTCGCTAAGGCTGCTCAAGTCTTGCTGAGGGGTGACTCCTTCGTGAGGCACATTGATGTCCCACGCGTGCGGCATGGCGTGAAACTCCTGGAAGCCCGAGTTCATCATCTTCAGCGTGCCCCCGATGGCGATGGTGGATACCACGATGCCAATCAGGAAGGCAAAGCGCTGCATGCGCGGCGTAGAGCCAACCAGGAAACCGGTCTTCAAATCCTGCGATGTATCGCCGGCCTCGGCAGAGGCGATGCAGACGACGCCGCCAATCGTGATGGCCAATGCGCCGAAGGCCGGCGCGGTCCAGCCCTCCACCAGAAAAATCGCCGACGTGGCCATCAGCGTGGCGATGGTCATGCCGCTGATGGGGTTGGCCGAGCTGCCAATCAGCCCCACAATCCGCGAACTGACAGTGACAAAGAGAAATCCG
The DNA here is from genome assembly GCA_050012015.1 of Occallatibacter sp. Classification (GTDB taxonomy): domain Bacteria; phylum Acidobacteriota; class Terriglobia; order Terriglobales; family Acidobacteriaceae; genus Telmatobacter. The sequence continues at coordinate 30,908 of JBEKHZ010000006.1, forward strand.
AAGAAGACTACCAGCACGGAGGCGGCTAGGTTGGCCACCAGGCTCACCTGCGCTCCGGGTACGGGCCTGAAGTATAGGAAGAAGAACATCAGGACGACCAGCAGAGCCGAGCCGATCATCGCCGTGCCCATGGAGAAGTCCTTCTCCGTGCGGATGGTTTCCGTCTTGGCCGCCACGCCGCCGCGCATCTTCTTGAAGCCCGCGCTGAGCGCGCCGATGATGGTAGGCATGGTCTTGATCAGCGTAATCAGTCCGGCCGCGGCCACGGCGCCCGCGCCCACCGGCTTGATGTAGGTGGCCCAAAGGTCGCCGGGGCTCATCTTCTCGATGGGCATGGTGCCGGGGTAGATGTTGCCCGGCAGCGCTTTGCCGAAGAAGTAGATAAGCGGCATCAGCACCAGCCAGGAAAAGACGCCGCCGGCAAAGATAACGCCTGCCACCTTGGGGCCGATGATGTAGCCCACGCCCAGGTACTCCGGCGTAGCTTCAGCATTGATCGACGCGCCTTTCAGCACGTGCTGCGGTCCGAAGTCGGGATTGAACTCCGGCGCGTTGGGCCACAACCCAAAGAGGTTCTTGTTCTGAAAGAAGGTGTAGAGAGCGCCCAGCCCGAGTCCGAGGAAAACGCGGCTGGCAAACGAGCCGCCCTTTTCGCCGGCAATCAAAACGTCGGCGCAGGCCGTGCCCTCGGGAAACTTCAGGTTGCCGTGCTCCTCCACAATCAGTTCGCGGCGCAGCGGCACCATGAACAGCACGCCCAGAAAGCCGCCAATCAGAGCCAGCATGAAGATGCGCGAGTATTCCAGGTCAAAGCCCAGAAAGATCAGCGCCGGCAGCGTGAAGATAACCCCTGCGGCAATCGACTGGCCCGCGTTGCCCGTGGTCTGGACGATCACGTTCTCCAGAATCGAGCTGCGTCCAAAGAAGCGCAAAATGCTGATGGACAGCACCGCGATGGGAATTGACGCGGCCACCGTGAGCCCGGCCCTCAGGCCGACATAAACCGTGACAGCGCCGAAGACGAGGCCGAAGAATGAGCCTAGAAGTACGGCGCGGAGGGTAAACTCCGGACGTTGTTCGTTGGGCGAAACAAAAGGCTTGAAAACAGGGGGTTGAACATCTGCCACAGTGGGCCTCCAAAAATCTCCAGGCAATTCTGCTGGATTTCTCTGCCAAGGCAGTGTACCAGCGCAGGGGGTGCTGGCGGCAATGGCCCGCCCCACAAGGATGCGGGACAGCCTCATCCGGAGGGAGGCGGGGATTTCAACCCCCGCATAAAGCCACCTGTATCGGCGCGGGCTTTAGCCCCGGAGGGATTCAGGGTGCCCCAGGTCCCTCGCATTTGGGGACCTGGGAATTACAAATTCCACAAATTTGGGTGCCTCACCCTCGGCACGTCTTTTCTGTATCAGGGCACGGCTTCAGCCATGCCGTAAATGCAACAAAATGAATTTGGGCTTTAGTCCCTGCGGTCTGTTTTCGTGTGATTCCCATGGAAACAGGACTTTTTCCGCAAGCTGTTTAGCCGTGCCGAACCCCATCCACCCGTTTTTGATAATCAATCCACGCGGCGAAGCCGCGATTAAATCCCTGTTCCCTACTCCCTGTTCCCTGTCTTTACCCCGTCTCTCGCGCTGGATAAATTGAAGGCTCGGCAACCTTCAAATTGCCGGCAATAGCGAAGCACGGATTGTGCTGACGGAGTAGTCTCCAGGCTGGATCAGGGCATGGTTTTCGGCTCGGTTGCCGGAAGCACAATCTCCACATCGTCGCGCTTTTCGTCGACGCCGAGTTTGATCACCAACGCCGCATTGCGCAACGCGGTGTTCCCGAAATAGTAGATGTCTGCGGGCAGATCGTCCGCGCAGCCCGCACCGCCGCAGCCGCCATACTTGAGTTCAGGCGCGCCCGGCCGCCGCGCGCCAACAATATAGCTGCCCGGCTCCTTCTCGTTGAAATTGAAGCCGCCTTCCTCGTTGGTCGTTCGAATAATGACGCCGGAGCCGTCGGCATCAATCAAAAGTACGTCGGCATTGACGGCAGGCTTGCCGTCGGGCCAGCGCACGTGGCCAGAGATGCGCGCTTCGGAGGTGTTATATAGGATCAAAGTCCGGCATTCGCCCTCTCTGATATCCACAGAGCTGCCCACTGGATGAAAGCTGCCGATGGGATCGACGTCAACCTCGTATTCGCCCACGGGAAGCGGCTGAAACTCGTAGTATCCGTCTCTGCCTGAGACGGTGTTAAAGGTGGCCTTGTCGGACTCCCGCACCGCGGTGATTCGTGCGCCCGGAACCGCGTTGGCGTCCTCTTTATTGTTTCCATCGTCGTCATCGGAAGAGGAGGTGAAAAGCTCGCGCATGACTCTGCCGCGCAGAAGCCCTGTCCCGACCAGATGCTTCAGCCGCCGCAGTGTCTCCAGGCGATCGCCGGCTTCGCTGACGGGCTCACTTTCCTGGATGTTGTAATCGAGAAAAATCTTTCCATCGATGTCGCGCAAATAGAAGAGCCATTGCTGGCCCGGCTCCAGATGCTCGAAGCACGATCCCTGCGAGGTGAGAGCAGTAATCGAGTGGCCCGGATCGCCCAGAAAAACCTCATTGGGGACGATCTCAACGTACTTCTCCTTCTCCGGTGCGGGATGCACCGCGCTGATGGTTCCCACAAAAACGTATGCGTTGTTCAGCTTGTCGAGGCCGCAATCGAACTGGTCCGCGGGGCCATCATATGTAATCGTGCATTCGAATATATGATCGTCGGTTTTGCTGATCGGGGTCTGCTGCGCCACGCAAAGCGTGTCCCATGCAAGCAGCGGAAGCAACAGAGCGGCGAGACGAAAATCGCTCATGGATCGGGCTCTTGGACTACCGAGAGCATTCTAGCACGTAGACAGTAGTTGCTCTGCCGGGTGCCCCATATCTGGCGCAGTCCATCGCGCCAGATGTGGGAAACCACAAAACCCAACCCGCTGTACGCTGACTCGCTGACTTGCTGACTCGCTGATCAGTGACCACTATTCCCTATTCCCTATTCCCTGCTTTTTATTCTCCGGCCTGAAGAGCCATAAAAGGAGCAGCGTAAACAGCATCCCGCCCACAGTGAACTTGAACCAGACTGGCGCATGAGACGGAGAGAAGAAGCCCTCCAGCAGGCCGGCGATGACCAGCAGGGGGATGATGCCGCTGACCAGCCGCGTTGCCTGGATACCGCCGCGGGCCACCGACTCCCGCCAGCGCAGGGCGCCGGGAAAGAGCATGGCGTAGCCCAGCCTGAATCCCGCCCCGCCGGCAATGATAATCGAAGGCAGCTCCAGCGATCCATGCGGGGCCACAAAGCTCCACAGGGCCTGCGACATCTCGTAATGGTGACATGCCGCGCCGATCACCCCCAGCATGATGCCGTTGAAGGAAATGTAGAAGAAAGTTCCCAGGCCAAAGACGATTCCGGAGGCGAAGGTCACAAAGCTGACCGAGAGGTTGTTGGTCATGATGAAGCTGGAGGCCATCGGCGCCACGCTGACCACCGACTCGGTCCACATCTTGTGTCGCTCCATGGTGGCGATCATCTCCGGCCTCAAAAAGTGCCGCATGAACTCCGGCCGTGCGCTGGTCAGCGCCGCGCCCAGCAGGCCAAAGAACACGAAAACCAGCGCCGAAGCCGCCACATAGCCAACCTGGCTCTGAAAAATGACCGGGTACTCGTCGCGCAGAAAGCGAAAAAGGGTAATAAAACTGGTTTTTCGCCCCGAATAAATGATATGGTGGGCGCGAGCCAGCAATTGATTCACATGCTGCGCGTAAGTGCGCGAGGTCGCGTCCTGGCGCAGCACGGAGACGTCGGCCGCCACCTGCCGGTAGAGCAGGGCCAGCTCCTGCAGCTCAGCGCGGGAGAGCTGGCCCAGGCCGCTCGCGTCGGATTGAGCCAGCAGAGCAGCCAGCCGGTCCCAATGGGGCCGGCGCTTGAGAATCCACTGGTTGGAGAGTACATGCGCCATGAATTTGAATTCAGATCAGATTAAACCAGACGAGCTTCATATTGATACGCCGGAGTTGGTGGATATCCAAATGCCCCTGGCCGGCATCGGCAGCCGCTTTATCGCGCTGCTGGTCGATACCCTGATCTGGATCGCCGGATTTATCTTGCTTGTGTTGTTCCTCGCCATCTTGCCGACTAACAACTCGACGACCTCAGAGACCTCGGAAAAGTCAAAGGAATGGGCCGTAGCGATCGTCATTTTCATCATCTTTCTGCTCTTCTGGGGCTATTTCACGCTCTTTGAGGCCTTCTGGAACGGCCGCACTCCGGGCAAGCGCGTGGCGCGGATCCGCGTCATCCAGCGCTCCGGCCGCGCCATCGGCCTCATCGAGTCGATGACCCGCAATCTGGTCCGGTATATCGATATGCAACCCTTTGGGTTCTATATTGTGGGAGTGATCGCAATCTTCGCCACCCGCCAGCACCAACGGCTGGGCGACCTGGCCGCGGGCACCCTGGTCGTGCGCGATCGTTTGGAGGAAGCTCCACTGTGGGGTGAATCGGGGGCGAGAACCTTTACCGCGCAAATCTTTGCCCCCGACGCCCCGCCCCTCGAGCCGCACACCGCCTATTCGCTGCCGGCCACCGGAATTGCACGGCTGACTTCCACCGATCTTGAGGTTCTGGAGGGGTTTTTTGCGCGCCGGCTGGATTTGAGCCTGCCTACACGCTATGCCCTGGCCGAGCGCATCGCCGCCGCCATTAAGGCAAAATCAGGGCTCGAACCGCCCCTGGGCGCCACAACAGAGACCTTCCTGGAGACTGTCGCCCGCCAACTGCGCGATCAGGCGCGCATGCAATAGAGCTGAACAATCCGGGCTGCTTCGAGTGATTGGCTAGTTCGGATGGCTGTGGGTTTCGACGGTCTTTCCCAGCGCAAGCAACGCCGCCAACGCCCGCTCCGGACAGATGTGCCGGGCCTCTATACTCGCCAACTCCTTGTCTGTTTCCACAGACGAGGCGATGGTCATGAAGCAGTACAGGCAACGGGTGTTGTAGGTTCCGTTTTCGTTCTGGGTGCGGCTGTACATCGTTCCTCGGGAGAAGCCGTAAGATTGAACGATGTTAGCCAACCTTTGATTTCGCCGACGTGACCTGTGTCACGGAACCGTGTTCGTCTATGCAAACGATTGCATGATTCAATTAGTAATTCATTCCCTGGTTGGAGTTGCGGCGCAGTTGCCAGCAGGTAGCCAGCCCCGCATGTGGAAGTAATGAGACTGAGCAAGGCACGTCGATGGTACCGAGGTAGTCGAACTCCTGTTTGTTGCCTTTGAGTGGGATGGTGACGTAGCGGTTGACGGTGACAACAGAGCGGGGCGATCCGCGCAGCTTGTAGACGGCCCAATCGCCTGCATAGAGCAAGACAAACGCAGCCGCCAGCACCACCAGCACCCGCCGCAACCAACCCAGCAACCATCGCATCATGCGGATTCAACCCTCATTAGTGTAAACGTATCCTGGAACAGAGCCGGATTCTGCAGAAATACGGTTATTTGATCCGGGCAGAAGCCATCTCATGAAAAAAGATATAGTAGCAATTTCGTCCATTCGCCTTGGCCTGGTAGAGCGCAGCGTCCGCATTCTTCAGCAGGAAATCCACATCCAGATCCGCCCCGAATGCAGTGCAGACGCCGACACTGGCGGATACCGGCACCTCGCCGCCTGCAAATAGAACCGCCCCGGCCAGAACTGCAACAATGTTAGCGGCAATCTCCTCGGCCATTCGAGGGTTGCGCTGGTCGGAAAGAAGCACGATAAACTCGTCGCCGCCCATACGGGCGACGGTATCGCTCTTGCGCACGGCACGCAAGAGGCGATGGGCGGTCATGCGCAAGACTTCGTCACCGGCCTGGTGCCCATAATTGTCGTTCGTCTGCTTGAACCTGTCTATATCCACCATGAGCACGGCCAGGCCTGTCTTATGGCGTTTGGCGGCTTCCACCGCGGCTGTGAGCCGATCATCCAGCAGCAGCCGGGTTGCCAGTCCTGTCAAGGCGTCGTGCAGTGCCATGTGACGAAAACGCTCTTCACTTTCGCGCAAAAGGAACGTTTGTTGCTCCACGCGCCTTCTGAGCACGATGACCCAGGCAAGCACACTGATAGCGGCAACGAGCGCAATCGCCAAGAGCACGAGGATATGGCCCGGCGTCCACCAGGTGGGACGTTCAAGTACCACCACGTCGGCGGGAGAACGCATCAGAACCCGGAAGGACTCGTTCACGGCCACGCCTGCGCGCACATTGCTCTGGACATCGATGATACGGACCGAGCAGATGCCGGTGACGCGCAGCCTGCTGCCGATCTTCCAGGCGCTAACTCCGGCCCCCGCGAGGCTCTTGGGCAGAATCGCGGGGAAGACGGCGTCGCCGGTGGAAAGCTGAAGAGTGACCTCAGACGAGGCCAGATCGTAGCCAATCAGCAGGCCGTCGATCTGGATCAGTTCAGAGCCCGATCCGCCGTGCAGAATCTCCTCAACGGTTGCAGGCTTTGGTGCGATGGGTTGATTGTTTCCGGCGCTTCGGAAGACCGCATCGGTGATGACGGGAGCATTGTTGTCTGTTTCCACGAATCCGGCCACGTCAACCAGGTCGCCCACGGCGACAGGTGTAACCTGATTTGTCTGCGCACAGATGCCGCGTGTGGCGTCGCGAATGCAGAGCAAGGAACCGGGCCATTGCAGCGTTACGGTTCCGCGCAGGTGGACGCGATGCATAGGAGTGGAGAAATGACCCCACTGCAATAACTGGCTCACCGGGATGTACGGGCCCGCAAAGGGATCGCTCGGAGCGGGTTCAAGCACTTGCAGGGTGGAGAGATTCGGCGCTTGCAGGTGGACGCCGATCATCTGGCCGTCGGCATTCATCGTGGGGGCGGCGTTGGCATGAATTCTGACTTGGGCGCCGACCAGGTTGGAATACGTTGTGTGCGGGTCCTTGATCATGATGATGCCGATGAGTCCATCCTTCATCTCCAAGTCCAGCACCACGGCGTGGGCATATTCGATGAGTTGATGGACGGAGCCCTCGACTTCCACCCACTGGGCGTCATAGGCGCCGGTCTTGAGGACGGCAAGACTGACGCGCGGCGGGTGCGGGGGCAGAGGAGCGCGGCCGAGGACGCGGATCTGCGGGTACTTCACGATGGGACCGAAGCCTCCTGGTGCGCTGACGCCCCGCACGTCCACAAGTGCTCCGACGAAGAGCTCCTTTGCCTGCTTGGAAGTCTGCTCGACATAGATGCCGCCGGAGGCATCGTGAATAAAGGTAGCCGCGATTCCGGTTCCGTAATCCGGATCGAAATAGGTCACCACACCCCGGAGATGAACAGGGTAGGCGCGCACCGCCTCGGTTGACGAGAGGCTGTGCGCCTGGCGCGCTGTAGTGAGCGTGGGCAATCCACCCTTTGGCTCTCTGGCTGATAGAGCCGCAACCTGCCCAGCATTCGCAGCGTGCACGAAGAAAAGAACCGCAAGCGCAATCGTCAACAACTCATTGATGCAGCGTGGGCGAGCACAAGTAAGGCAAAGATTCCCTTGCTCTTCCCTGCGCAGCCGTGTCACGCCCTTCATTGAACCGCACCGCCCTCTGCTCATTCCGGCCACATCTGAGATCGTTCAAATCTCAACTTGCAGGGCCTCCCTGCGGACGAGTCTACACACGGAACTCCCGGCATAGCCGGTTTATCGGCTGGCCTCTCACCGGGCCTTATATTCTTTGTAATCATATTCCCTGGGGAAGCTGCCCGCTCTTGCGATCGGGGCAGGCGCGACCCAGTTTGTTGCGATCAGCGCGCATCTGCCGGTCGTTGCCCAGCGCGATTAGCGCGGCGCTGAGGATGGAGGCGACGGCTGCATCAGAGGGCGCGCAGATGCTGTAGTGTATCCACTTGCCTTCGCGGCGCGCGGCCACAAGGCCAGCCTGGCGCAAGTAAGCCAGGTGGCGCGAAATTTTTGGCTGGCTCTGGCCGAGAATCTCAACAAAGTGGCAGACGCAGACCTCGCGGCCGGCCACCAGCCCGTCTCCGGCCATCAGGTTGAGAAGTCGCAGGCGAGTGGTGTCTGCCAGGGCCGCAAATACTCCGGCCAGGCTGACGGATTTGGAGCCGCTGGTCATATGTAGATTATATACGGATTGACAAATATGAGGGTAGAGAATATATTTGCTTAAGCGAATGTGAGGAGTGCAAAATGGAGACCAAAAAACTTATTCAAGAGAAATACGGCGCTACGGCGCGGGGGGTGCGTAAAAGCGGCTCGGTGGCGTGCGGCGACCCTGCGTTGCGCTGTTGCGACCCCATCACCACCAACCTTTATGACGAGGCCGAGAAGAGCGGGCTGCCGGCAAACGCCGTGCTGGCCTCGCTGGGCTGCGGCAACCCGACGGCGCTGATTAAGTTGAAGCCGGGCGAGAGGGTGCTCGACCTGGGCTCCGGCGGCGGCATCGACGTGTTGCTCTCGGCCAAGCGCGTGGGACCGACCGGCAAGGCCTACGGCCTGGACATGACCGATGACATGCTCGCCCTGGCCCGCGAAAACCAGCGACAGGCGGGCGTGGAGAATGTCGAGTTTCTCAAGGGTGAGATGGAAAACATTCCGCTGCCCGATAATTCGGTGGACGTGGTGATCTCCAACTGCGTCATCAATCTCTCCGCAGACAAGGACCGCGTTCTTCGCGAAGCTTTTCGCGTGCTCAAGCCCGGCGGCCGCTTCGCCGTTTCCGACATCGTAGTGCGCGGCGAGGTTCCCGACGTGGTGCGCAAGAATATGCTGCTCTGGGCGGGCTGCGTCTCCGGCGCGCTGGAGGAGCGGGAGTACACGGCCAAGCTGGCTGCTGCGGGATTTACAGGCATCTCCGTCGAGGTGACGCGCGTGCACTCGGTCGCGGATGCACGGCATTTTCTGGTGGAGGCGGGCATCGATGCGGACGCTGTCGCCCCGCTGCTCGAAGGCAAGTTTATCAGCGCCTTTGTCCGGGCGACAAAACCTGGAGCAACCAAACCGAGCGGCGGATGCAGTGAGCCAGGCTGCTGCAACTGAACCCGACTCAGGAGGAAGATCATGCACAAGACTTACAACATACTCGTGCTGTGCACCGGCAACTCCGCGCGCAGCATCATGGGCGAGGCACTCTTTAACACAATGGGCGCGGGCCGCTTTAAAGCCTATAGCGCGGGCAGCCATCCGACGGGTAAGGTCAATCCCTTTGCCATCGAGCAAGTGCAGCGGCTGGGTTATCCGGTGGAGGGCCTGCGCAGCAAGAGCTGGGATGAGTTTGCCGCACCCGGCGCGCCGAAGCTGGATTTCGTCATTACTGTCTGCGACAAAGCAGCGGGCGAAGTCTGTCCATTTTGGCCCGGCCAGCCGGTGACAGCACATTGGGGCTTCCCCGATCCGGCAGCCGTCGTCGGCACAGACGAGGAGAAGCGCGCAGCATTCACGCAACTTTTTCATCAGATGCGCAATCGCGTGCAACTCTTGCTCAGTCTGCCGCTGGAAACGCTGGACCGCATGGCAATCGAAAAACAAGTGCGCGAAATCGGGAAGCAGCCGTTGTAACTGTTCGCGTGAATGCCGAGCCAGAGGAGTAATTGAAATGCAGACAGACCCACAACCCTGCTGCCCTGTGCCGGGCGGCGCTTCAAAGCTGTCGTTTATCGACCGCTATCTGACGCTCTGGATTTTTCTGGCCATGGCGGCTGGCGTTACTTTGGGACGCTTTATGCCGGAAGTGCCCGCGCTACTGCAACGGTACCAAGCAGGAACAACCAACATTCCCATCGCCGTGGGCCTGATTCTGATGATGTATCCGCCGCTGGCCAAGGTGCAGTATGAGCGGCTGGGCGAGGTTTTTCGAAATCGCAAGGTGCTGGGCCTCTCGCTGGTGCAGAACTGGGTGATCGGCCCCGTGCTGATGTTTGCGCTGGCGGTAATCTTTCTGCGCGGCTATCCGGAGTACCGGACCGGGCTGATTCTGATAGGTCTCGCCCGTTGCATCGCCATGGTGATTGTGTGGAATGAGCTGGCGAAGGGAGACACCGATTACGCCGCGGGCCTGGTTGCCTTCAACAGCGTCTTTCAGGTGCTCTTCTACAGCGTCTACGCATGGTTCTTTCTGGCCGTACTGCCGCCGCTGGTTGGGCTGAAAAGTGTTGTGGTCGACATTCGCATGAGCCAAATCGCGCAGAGCGTCTTCATCTATCTCGGCATTCCGTTTCTGGCCGGAATGTTGACCCGCTTTGCATTGGTGCGTGCTAAAGGCCGCGTTTGGTACCAGACACGATTTGTGCCAGCCATCAGTCCGCTGACGCTGACAGCGCTGCTCTTCACCATCGTGGTGATGTTCAGCTTAAAAGGGAATTTGATTGTCCAGCTCCCACTCGACGTGCTGCGTATCGCCGTGCCGCTGCTCATCTATTTTGTTGTCATGTTCTTCGTCAGCTTTTGGATGGGCCGCGAAGTGGGCGCGGATTACTCGAAGACGGCCACGCTTTCGTTCACCGCGGCCAGCAATAACTTCGAGCTGGCCATCGCGGTTGCGGTCGCTGTCTTCGGACTCAACTCCGGCGCGGCCTTTGCTGCCGTCATCGGCCCTCTGGTCGAGGTTCCGGCGCTGATTCTGTTGGTACAGGTCTCGCTGTGGCTCAAGAGACACTGGTTTAGAGAGAACAGTCTCGTGCAGACTTGAACGGCTTTAGAACGATGTTCGGGGCCGTTTTTGGGGTTAAAACCAGATTTTTCCGGTGATTTTCAGAGGCCAAATCTCACCATGTGGGAGAATTTGGGGCTGAAAATTTTCCACAGGCATTGATTTCAAAGAGCTTACAAATAATCTGCAAAGTTTTTAGGAAAATTCATACCCCCGGGGGGTATAGGGGGGGGTGGGGGTGGGGGTCCCTGGTGGTACGGACCGGGGACATGCCTAACAGTAACTGCCCGCGCCTGTGGTCCTTGTTCATGCTTTGATTGTGCGCCGATGGAGGGTAATTATCTGCAAAGAGTAGCTGTCCAGGAATGATGACTCCGGTGATACCCTATCGGCATCATGCGTTTGCCATATTTTTGCGCTCTGTATCTGGCGGTTGTGCTACCGGGATTCGCCCAGACGGCGGCCAACGCCGGATCGGGTCTGCCGACAGACCCTCGCGAAATCTTCGCGGCTGCCGCTCCCTTCTATGACTTCACTTCGCCGGAATTGAAGCCCTGGCATCTGAAGGCTACCTACCAGCTCTACGACGAACAGGGCAAGCCCAGTGAACAGGGGACTTATGAATACTGGTGGGCATCACCGCAGGTCTATCGCAGCACCTGGACACGGTCCAGCGCAACTCACACTGAATGGCATACTGCTGACGGGAATTATGCACATAAGGAAACAGGCGAGCAGCTCGGCTATTTCGAAGATAAACTCCGCTCTGATTTTGTTTCGCCGTTGCCGACCGCTACCACTCTGGCCCTCGACAAGTACCGCCTGGACATCAAGACTCTCTCATTGGGGAAAGTCAAAGTTCCATGCATCACAATAACTCCGCTAATGACGCAGCTCGGGAAGATTCAACCTGCGCCATTCGGTACATTCTGTTTTGATCAGCAATTACCAGTATTGCGCTTTGCCTACGACTTTGGCTCGGCAATCACGGAATTTAACCATATCGTCAAGGTTCAGAACAGGTATCTGGCTCGCGAGATTCTTGTTAATTACCTTATTAATTCTGGAGAACGCAAATTGCTCTCCGCACTGGTGGATACAATTGACTCTCTTTCTCCATCCGATCCGGCGTTTACGCCCCCTCCGGATGCTACAGTCATAAATCACAATAAGTTAAGGATTGGTTCATCAGTTATGGCGGGTATGCTGATCAAGAAACAAACGCCTATCTATCCCTTGGGCGCCAAGTATGCTGGCATCTCAGGTACTGTGGTTTTACAAGGCACTATCGGCGAGAATGGAAAAATCCACGATTTGCATGTAATTTTGTCCCCTTCGCCTTTGCTATCCGACTCGGCGGTGGAGGCTGTCTCTCAATGGGAGTACAAGCCCTATCTGTTGAACGGTGAGCCGGTGGAGGTGGAGACGACGGTCAATGTGATTTATACACTGGGGTATTAGGGAACCTCTGATTTCAGGCTAAATCCACGCCGGATATTCCCTCAGGGGCTAAAGCCCAACGTATATTTTTTGCGCTTACGGCACGGCTGAAGCCGTGCCCTTTCAAAACATCGGCTTAATCAAAAGTTCCCTAAAACTTGACCGAGGCGGCGCGCGGGGAGATACCGCTGATTTCGGCGGCGCGGGCTTCGGCGTAGGCGGCTGCACCGAGCAGGGCTGCGCGGGGCTCGAGAATCACGCGCACAGGCATATTCACCAGCAACTGGCTGAGGCGGCCCTTGTCAGTGAAGGCCTTCATGAAGGTGCCGTCCTTGAGCTTGTCGAGAATGCGCGGGGCGATGCCGCCGCCGACGTAGACGCCGCCCACGGAGAGCAGCTTGAGAGCCAGGTTGCCGGTCTCAGCGCCATAGGCGGAGACGAACATGTCCAGAGCCATTTCGCAGATTTCGCTTTTGGCGGCCATAGCCAGTTCGGTAATGACGGCATTGGGGTCTTCAGCGGCCATGCGCTTGGCCAGCCAGGCCGGCTCGTCGATGCCGCGCACCTCGCGCAGAAATTCGTAGACGTTGGTCAGGCCGGGGCCGCTAACTACGCGCTCCTGGCTGATGCGCCCGTTGTACTTCTGTTTGAGGAAACGCAACAGATCGATCTCGTCTTCGTTGCGCGGAGCGTAGTCGGCGTGGCCGCCTTCGGAGGGATAGGGAATGTGGATGCGGCCGTTCCAAATGAGAAGCCCTTCGCCCAGGCCGGTCCCGGCAGCGATCAGGGCGCGATTGCCGATCTGGCTGGGGTCGCCCTCGCTGAGGGTGTAGATCTGCTCGGCAGAGAGTTCGGCGACGCCGTAGCCGTAGGCTTCGAGATCGTTGATGAGAAATACATATGTGATGCCGAGGCTGTCCGACAGCTCGCGGCTGTCCAGCGTCCAGGGAAGGTTGGTGAGGCGCAGGCGGCCGTCGCGCACCGGGCCGGGCACGCCGAAACAGGCCGCGGTCACCTTGTGCGCGCCCAGAAACTCCCGGACGATCTCTTCAAGGCCAGAGTAATTTTTGGCCGCATACCGCTCTTCGCGAGAGGGTACCGGTTTTCCTTCGACAAAGTCATACAGCGCCAGGTGAACCTTGGTGCCGCCCACATCTCCTGCCAGAATCATTGTTCCCTCTCTAAAACTCCGCTGCTTTCCCCGTTAGTCGCGGGTAAAAGAGCGGCTGCTGCCTTATCCAATATGAATGTAAGTATACCGCTGGAGGGCCATATCAATTGGCTGGGCAGGCGTTCCGGATCGCGCGGCCCGGTCAGGACTTCTCGCAAGACAGCGGCCTTATCTTCGCCGGAAACGAGGAAAAAGATTGAACGTGCGTGGTTGATGACCGGCCAGGTGAGAGTGATGCGCCAAGCGTCTTTCTGCGGCACGAAGTTGGCGGCGACCAGGCTGCTCATTTCGTTGAGCGCCTCGGTGTGCGGAAAGAGCGAGGCAGTATGGCCGTCGCTGCCGAGCCCCAAGGCCACCAGGTCGAAGCGCGGGATCTCGGCGCCTTCCAGACGAAAGCTATTACGCAGCTCCGACTCGTAGCGCGCCGCGGCAGCTTGGGGTTCGAGTTCTCCTTCGATGCGGTGAATCTGCTCGGGGCGCAACGGCACGTGGTCCAGCAGCGCCTCGCGGGTCATGCGGTAGTTGCTGTCTGCGTGGTCCGGCGGAACCGAGCGTTCGTCGACCCAATAGAGGTCGAGCGCCTGCCAGGGCATCCGATTGCGCCACGGCTGCGCGGGGTCGGCGAGAAGCTCGAAGGCAGCCTTGGGCGTGGCCCCACCACTGAGGGCGACCCGCGCGCGGCCATGCCTCTCGACGGCTTCGCCGGCCATTTCGACAAAGTATTGCGCCGCATGGCGCGCCAGGGCCGCTGGGTCCGGTTCCACGTAATATTTGATCTGGAGTTGCCTGGGCATGCGCGGGGGAAACCTCTGCTCTTTACCTTACGCCACAGAATCAGGGAATGAGTCAAAGCGGAGTTACTTGATGGGCACGAGGCACTTTTGAGCCGGTTGCGCGCCTATCTGCCCAGATAAGCCCGATATTGCGATTCGATGACCCCGGCGGCGCGAGCCAGCGCCAGCTTCGACACATTGTAGCGATAGAGGCTTTCGACCAGGTTGCTCTCAGCGGAGGCCAAAGCGGCCTGCGCGGTGACCAGGGGCAGGTTGTCGTCCACGCCCGCGTTCACGCGATCGGTTTCGTCGGCGAGGGCGCGGGTGGCGAGGTCGACGTTGGAGCGGGCGACTTCGACGAGTTTGGCACTCGCACCGACGTCAAGCAGAGCCGAGCGGACTTGCTGGTCGATTTTGCCGCGCAGGTCGGCGAGTTGCGCGTTGACGGCGTCCAACTGCGCCTGGGCCACATCCGTGTCGCCGCGCAGTTTAGCCTCGCGGAAAAGCGGAAAGTTGAGCGTGCCCTGGGCAACGAAGTTTCCGTGCGAGCCGGCGCCGCCCACCTGGCTGACACCGTAGTAGCCGCCGAAGCTGAGGCTGGGCAGCCGCTGGCTGCGATAGGCAGCATGGATGGCCTTGACCTCGACCACTTGATTTTGCAGGGTCTGATAGTCCTGGCGATTTTTGTAGGCGATGGCGAGAACTTCTTCGGGGGTCTGCGAGGCCAGATCGCTGTAGGGGGCCGGGTCAGTGAGCGTAATCTTCTGTCCGGGATCGATGCCGATTTCGCGCTTGAGCAATATGAGGTCTTTTTCCAGTGCGTTCTGGGCGGCGATGAGCGCCTGCTGTTCGGCCTGAAGCTGGACGCGGGCTCGTAGCTCGTCGAGATTGGCTACGACGCCAGCCACATGAGCCTCGTGAACGTGACGCACCAGCAGCTCGCCGGTCGCCACCTGAGCCCGGGCGTTGTCCACCTCGCTGGAGGCAGCAATGGCGTGCAGGTAAGCCGTGGCCACCTGCTGGACCACCTCTTCGCGCGCCGACATTCTGGCGAAGTGAGCAGCGCGTTCCGCCGCCCCGACCGCCTTCCATGCAGAGATGACCGGGCCGGAGAACAGCATCTGGCCATATTGAATTTTGCCCTCGGTCAGGTCGTCGCGGGTGATCTCAGAGAAACCCGGTGGCAGAACACCGCCGGGAAAGAGCAACATGAACTCCTTGACTGTGTCGGGGCCGAAACCCATCGCAACCAGGTTTTGCTGATGGACGCCGCGGTCGCCGGTCAGCATGATGGTGGGGAGAAAGTTCTGCAGCACCTCGTTCTTCTGCCCATGGAGGTATTGTTCGCTGTTTTCGGCTTCCTTCAGGCCAAGATTGTTCTTGAGGCCTAGAGCGATGGCCTCGTCCAGCGAGAGCCTGAGGGGCTCATCGCTGACCGGCCGCGCGGTCACGCTGCCAAAGAAGGGGCTGGCGGTGGATGTGGGGTTAGGTCCCTGCGCGCGCAGAGCCTGCACGCCTGACAGCGCCAGGGCCGCGAGAATTGCCGGCATCGCCGCCCGCCGGAGGTTAGGTTGTGACGCGCGAATCACTCCTACTATTCTCTCAGATGAGTGAGGCGGCGCGAGCCCTGTCGCTTTTCTTCATGCCGCATCAAACAAGCGGGGGCTCATGCGAACACTGAGCCCGCAGGCTGCAAGTCATCCAATTGTCTGAAAATTCCCTAGTTGAAATAGGCTTTGTTCTTTGCGGCAAATTGCGCCTTATCCGCCGGCAGATCGTCGCTGGAAAAGATTGCATTCTGCGCGCAGATCGATGCGCAGTTGCCGCAGTCGATGCACTCATCGGGATTGATGAACAACTGGGAGACACCGGCGGCGGCCGGATCGTCGGCTGAGGCGGGCATGATGGCGGCAGTGGCGCACTCGGCCGCGCAAACAAAATCCTTGACGCACGCATCGGTAATAACGTAAGCCATGATGAAACTCCTTGGTTGTGTGGGCGCTTTTAGAGCGGTTCTCCAATTCATGTGCACTTGCAGACGCTGTGCAAGGTGGCTTTTTCTTGAGGAAAAAGCCACTCAGCGGTTGCGGTTTCGGGGTAAAGCAATTGGAGAACCGCTGTAGCACCTGCGCCTTCCTTCCAAGGGTATTCATAAAGGGACGCCGGCTCCGTGACTCGGATCACATCGCGAGAGGAGGATATCCGCATGTGGAACGCGGCCAGATTGCAATTTCCGCTCTCTGGCCGCGCTGAGGCCGCCGTTTGCTTATCCCTTGTTAAAAGCCTGCCTGCGCAATGTTCTGTTCTGCCTGCCCCACCTGGACACGCGCCAGCTCGACCGGCTCGCCATAGTGGCTGGCTACCGTCGCAACAGCCTTGTCTTCATCGATGTAAGGCCGTACCTCGGCCAGCTTGATGGTCGATTGAGCAGCCATCCGCGCCACAGCTATCTTGCTTGAAACCGACTGCACCAGAGCAAGAATGGCCAGTACAACTGTTCCCACGGCGTTGATCGCGTTCAGGATGAGCTTCTGGCTGTTCTGATTTGTGATCCTGGTTGCCTGAAGCAGCGAGGCGTTCACCTGCTGCTGAAAGGCCACAACGGCTGCCTGCAGTTGCGCCAGCACGCCGGCTGTCGGATTGGCCAGGTACGCCTTGGCCTGGGCGACGAGCAGGTTAGAGGCGGCATCGAAACCGGAGGTTGCCGCAGCAAAGATCGGCGCGGCGGCAGGATCGAGTAGCGCCGCCGTCGAGTCTAACGTGGCCACGGCCGATTGCAGCGCCGGCGTCCAGTTCACAATATCCTGCGCCACGGTTTTTCCCGAGCAACCGCTTACAAACGGAATTTGCAGCAACAGGGCGATCAGCGCCCATGCGCCCAGCTTGGCGGTGGGGTTGCCTGAAGATACTCCGGAAGTGACGGGATCGCGCGCCAGCAGTCCCAGCAGAGCCGTAGCGAGGCCGGAGACGAGTGCAATGACTGTGCCGGAGCCCACGTTGCCCAGCGTGATGCCCTGCTGCGAAAGCACGCCGGCGATGGTGGCGACCGCTATCAACACTCCGGCCGCCGAGGTCTTGGGGTGATTCCAGATATTCGAAATGGGATTCATGCGAAAAACTCCTGACAAAGAAAAAGGCGGCCGCAGCCGCCTTGGTTATTGAAAGATTTGGAGGCGCGGAGAAGCTATAGCAGTACCCAGTTGCTGGAGAACCGCTCTAACCTGCTTCCACGCAATAAAAAATCGAGACCAGCAGCGAGCGCCCTTGCGGGCCAGCCATTGGTCTCGATATGTCGCATCTCCCCGTATTTGAGCGCCACCGTGGTTGCGGCTCAGGCCCGCGGCGGAGAGCCGCTATGGTGCAGACTCGAGATGGCCCCGCGCCCCGGAACCCATCCGCTGAGGGGAGGGCGACCACATTCGCCGGGCTCGGCACTTCCGTCTCTTGTCTGGCTACCTATAAGCCTAGGCACTCTTACGTATATATTCGGCAAGAATAGAAAAGACTTCTGTAGCTTATTGACCATAGACTTACAAAAAAGTAATGACCTTAGCCACTTGACAATATAGAAGGGTTTAGAGAACAACAAGACAGAAATACTCGAACAACCGGCACCTAGGTGTATTGCACCCGGCGCTCGCCCTTCACCACGCGGCCCACGACATAGAACTTCTCTTCTGCCCGGTCCAGCAGGTTTTTCGCGCGCGTGAATTTATCCGCCGGAATAGCCACAATCAGCCCAAGGCCCATGTTGAAGGTGCGCATCATCTCATCTTGCGACAGCTGGCCCAGATCGCGCAGATGCTCAAAGATCGGCATCACCGGCCAGGAGCCGATTTCGATCTGCGCCCCTGTGTTCTTGGGCAGGATGCGGGGCAGGTTTTCTGAGATGCCGCCTGCGGTGATGTGCGCCATGCCCGTCGTCAGCCCTGCCGTCACCAGCTTCTGAGTCACGGAAAGGTAGCTGCGATGAGTCTTCATCAGCGCCGCGCCGGCCTTTTCCTTGATGGCCGTCACATACTGCGATAGCTTGTAACCGGCCACCTCGAAGAGCAGCTTGTGGGCCAATGAATAACCATTGGTATGCAGGCCGGTGGAGGGCAGTCCGACCAGAACGTCTCCCGCCTTGATCCCCGCGCCGGTCACCATTTTGTCCCGGTCCACCGCGCCCACAATAAAGCCTGCCAGATCGTATTCCCCATCGGCATAAAAGCCCGGCATTTGCGACGTCTCGCCGCCGATCAGGACGCAACCACAGGATTTGCAGGCATCGGCCAGCCCGCTTACCACGCTTTCGGCCACCTCCGGAACCAGCTTGCTGCTGGCCATGTAATCCATGAAAAACAAGGGTGTGGCGCCCTGCACGGCGATGTCATTGACGCAGTGGTTCACCAGATCAGCGCCAATCGTGCGGTGCATCCCCAGCTCGAAGGCCACCTTCAGCTTGGCACCCACACCGTTGGTCGAGCTGACCAGGATGGGGTTCTTCCAGCGCTGCAGATCGAGCCGGAAGAGCGAGCCGAAGCTGCCTGTTTCGCCTAACACGTTGCGATTAAAGGTCTTCTGCGCCAGATAGGCGAGACGCTCCTGGACGTGATTTTCAGAGAGGAAATCCACGCCGGTGTCGGCGTAGGTTGCGGATTTGGGCTTGAATTCGTCGGACACGGTGAGAGCTTTCTAAGGAAGATTTCTCTTGCGGCGCGGCTGGCCGGGAATGTCAATTTTAGCAGCATTTAGAGTAAAAAATCCCGCATCCCGGATTCCTGCCGGGTTCTGAACCAAAAGAAAGAAAATGGAAAGTCGGCTTGACAAATATCCCGACTCATTCTACTCTGAAATGGAAAGCTGACTTTACATGGCGCCCACTATTTCGAATTCCGTGAAAGAACTCCGCGCTACCCGCGGATGGACGCAGGAGCAGCTTGCCCAAGCCGCCGGAGTCTCTCGCCAGAGCATCAACTCCATCGAACGCAACCGTTATGTGCCCAGCCTTGAACTGGCGCTCAAATTCGCACAGATATTCGCATGTCCCACCGACCAGATTTTCCAACTGGAGAACAAACCATGACCCATCCGATTCTCAGTAGAATCCCTATCCTCCGCGCATTCGTCGATGAGCGCTTCCTGGAGCATCGCCGCCGCGCCAGCAGCATCGCCGGAATCATTTGCGCCTGCTTGGCCATTTGCCTCTGGTACTACCGCTTTATCTTCAATCACATCTGGAGTTGGGACCTGCTTTCCATCGCGCTAACCTTTGTGGTCATCAAGATGTCCATGTTTGCTTGGTACCGCTTCAACGACTGACAACTGAAAGGAGAATGTTCATGTGCATCCCACATCGTCGCCTCGGCAGCAAATCCAATCTGTTCATCTTTATTGGCAGCCTCTCTTTGGCCGCAGGCATTCTGTTAGAGAGATTCGTTCATCCCTCCGGCAGCATTGAGCGGAATTTGCAGCATGGATTTTCCGGCTTGCTGCTCGCCCTCTCGATCGTATTTAACTTTTTCGCGCTTTGGCTTGCCCGCCGCAACGGCCGTAAAGAGAATACGCAATAATCCTGAACCCGCTTCATTGAATCACCTTGAAAGGAGACACAAAGCTATGTGCCTCAATCGGCGGAATAACCCCATCGTCATACTTCCCATTGCCATGATGTTTTTGGTGATAGGAATTCTTTGGCCGAGGATTATTCACACTGCCTCACACGACGGGCAGAATTGGGACGATTTTCTGCGCGGAGGAGTCTTTGGACTCGCGATCGGAATTCTTCTGTTGACAGTGATTCGATTGTACCGTCAATGCCGCAGCGGCCAGAGTCGGAACTCTACAGAAACCTAGCCTGATCCCCAGCCGTAGGCATGGGGCAGCATTCCAGCTGCCCCCAGATGCGGTACCGCCAACGTGCGATCAGCCGGTAGACCAGATCGCGCACGGGGCGTGGAACCCAACTGAGAACGGTTTCGACCGTGGGCCAGGGGTGCGGCAGCTCGGCTAACAGCGCCAAAATCGCCTCCGACCGCACCAGGACTTGCTCCGCAGGGTGGTTGAAATTGCGGACAACCAGGATCGTTGCAGGGCCGAATTTCACATCCGGCAAGCTGATTCCCAACCTCGCCAGCAGCCCGGCTACCTTCGCCGACTCGGCTGCAGCAAACCGCAGCCGATCTCGCCGGTCGCTCCGGAGCAGCCAGCGAACCGCTCGGTAACACAATCCGCATTGACCATCGTAGATGACTAGAAGCCTGCTACCGAGTTCTGCAAGGTTGTTCATCATCAACCTGATGCGGCCACAGAACCATAAGATTCAGTTCGGCTGATTCGGGAAGACCTCTCCATCTATACTGAACCCACCATGAGTTCCCGGATTACACCTCCCAGCCGCACTCGTTCTCACGCCCTGCAACAGCGCGCCGCACGCTTCTTTCCCGGCGGCGTGAACTCTCCGGTGCGGGCCTTTCGCGCGGTGGGCGGCTCACCGCCGTTTGTGGAGCGCGCCGAGGGCGCCTGGCTCACCGATGCCGACGGTAACCGCTACATCGACTACTTTGGCTCCTGGGGACCGATGATTCTGGGTCACGCTTTTCCGCCGGTGGTCGAAGCCATTGAACGCGCTGCACGCAAATCGGCGAGCTTTGGCGCCTCCACGGCCGCGGAGGCGGATCTGGCCGAGCGCATCGTCGCCTGTTATCCGGCTATCGAGAAGCTGCGCTTCGTCAGTTCAGGCACCGAAGCCACAATGAGCGCCGTCCGCCTGGCCCGCGCCGCCACCGGCCGTAAAATCATCATCAAATTCGAGGGCTGCTATCACGGCCACGCTGACGGGTTGCTGGTGAAGGCCGGCTCGGGTGTAGCGACCTTTGGAATCCCCGGCTCGGCCGGTGTGCCGAAAGAGATTGCCCACCTCACGCTGGCCCTGCCTTACAACGACCTCGCCGCTGTTGAAGCTGCATTTGCCGCGCATCCCAGAGCAATTGCCGCCGTGATTCTGGAGCCGGTCGTAGGCAACTCCGGTTGCATCGCGCCTACTCCCGGCTACCTGGCTGGACTGCGCGCGATCACTGCGCGCGAAGGGGCGCTGCTCATCGCAGATGAGGTGATGACCGGCTTTCGCGTGGCCCTTGGCGGAGCGCTCGAACTCTACGGCATCGACGCGGACCTCGTGACTCTGGGCAAAATCGTCGGCGGCGGCCTGCCCGTGGGCGTCTTTGGCGGCAAGCGCCGCTTCGTGGATCTTTTAGCGCCTCTGGGGCCGGTCTATCAAGCCGGAACCCTCAGCGGTAATCCGCTGGCCATGGCCGCCGGCATTGCCACGATCGGTTATTTGCAGGAACACTCGCGCGAGGTTTATCCGCAGCTTGAAGCTACCACAAAAGCTGTCGCCGAGGGAGTGGCTGCCGAAGCCGCACGTGCCGGCGTTGCGCTTACACTTAATCGTGTTGGCTCTATGTGGACCTGGTTTTTTTCATCTGCGCCAGTCACGAACTACTCTCAGGCCACGCTGAGCGACACGGCCGCATTCGGCCGCTTCCACAATGCGATGTTGAACGCCGGCGTATGGCTGCCGCCTTCGCAATTTGAAGCGGCCTTTTTGAGCACGGCGCACGGCAAGGATGAGGTCGCCACAACAATTGCCGCGGCAAAGGAATATTTCTCGGCGGCGGAGTGAGGCGGAGAGTGCATGGTGGGCGGTCAGGGACTCGAACCCCGGACTTCCTGCTTGTAAGGCAGGCGCTCTAACCAACTGAGCTAACCGCCCGCGCGGGCTGGAAAGACCATTGCAGCCTGTTCTCATCATAGCAGCGCACGTGTGATGCGGCCGGCGGCGCTGTTGATACACTCAGCCCGTGGGCCGTCTCATCCTCAATGCCGACGACTTTGGGCTGACCGCCGGAGTCAACCGCGCCATTATCGAGCTGCACCGGGCTGGAGTACTGACCAGCGCTTCGCTGATGGCGCGGGCTGCTGCAACTGATGAGGCCATAGAGCTGGCTCTCGACAATCCTTCGCTGGGAGTCGGTTGCCACGTTGTGCTGGTGAATGGGGAGCCTGTGCTGCACGCGCAAAACCTTCCCACTCTTGTAGATCAGCGCACGGGCCGCTTTTATCCGACGCCGAGCGCGTTTCTCAGACGGTTGCACACGAGGCGCATCCGTTCTTCCGAGATTGAAGCCGAGACTGCTGCGCAGATTTCGCTGCTGCAATCCAGGGGCGTTCGGCTCACACACATCGACACACACAAACACGTACATGTGTTTCCTACTGTGCTCAGGCCGGTGTTGCGCGCAGCACGGGCTGCGGGGATTCGCGCGGTACGCAATCCATTTGAGCCGGAGTGGAGTTTGCGCGCTACTCACGGGGCGCCGTGGCTGAGGCGGGCACAGATGCGGATGCTGCGGCTGCTGGAGCCCACTTTCCGGCGTATTGTGGCGAAAGAGGGCTTTACGACCACGGACGGCGCAATCGGCGTGCTGGCGACGGGATCCCTTGATTCGACAACAGTTAGTTCCCTGCTCCGGAATCTGCCCGAGGGTACGTGGGAGCTGGTCACACATCCCGGCTACAATGACACAGACCTTGCCAGGGTGCGGACGCGGCTGCGTGCCTCGCGGGAGATCGAGCGAAAACTCCTGCTGGCAATCGCTCCCCAGGATAGAGTCGAGTTCATCAGCTTTGCCCAGCTTGCGCCGGAGGAGACCCGGCATCCGTAAGTTTCGTAACATAAGCGCATCGAACGCAACCCTTGCCGCGTCTCAAGATAAAGGCTACATCTTCGCAAAGCGCTGAAACCAGGAGGTACATTGGACCTCTCTTTGTTGTGGCATATTCTGCTTTATGGCTGGACGGCCTCGGAGATCGTACTTGCTGTAATCAAGCGCACCAGCCGGAGCGGTGGGAAAGTACAGGACCGTGGCTCAATGCTGGTGATGTGGGCGACCATCATCTCCGCAATCACCGCGGCGGAGTTCATTGGCCACATGACTGTCGGAAGAATCATGAACGGAGCGTATTGGCTGAAACTTGCCGCGATCTTTGTGATCGTCGCGGGCGTAATGCTGCGCTGGATAGCGATTCTCTCCCTGGGTAAGGCCTTCAGCGCCAATGTGGCGATCCGTCACGAGCAGATGATCTATCAATCTGGTCTGTATCGCTATCTCCGTCACCCGTCCTACTCGGGATTATTGATGGTGTTTGTGGCCATCGCGCTGCACGAGCGGAATTGGCTGGCTGCAGCAGTGGTGCTGCTGCCCACAATCGCCGCCGTGCTCTATAGAATTCACGTGGAGGAAGCAGCTTTGAATGAGGCGTTTGGTACGCAGTATGCTGCATACAGTGAACAAACAAAACGGCTGATACCGGGTATCTACTAGGGCCTGTAAAGCAGAATTGAGAACCTTAACAGCTTCAAGCCGCATCTATCTTCGAGGATCTCTATCCACAGGCAAAGAGAAGGGTATATGCGCATTGGCATTACGTGTTATCCCACCTACGGCGGCTCGGGCGTGGTGGCCACGGAGCTGGGCATCGAATTGGCGGCGCGAGGCCACGAGGTGCACTTTATTTCGTATTCGCAGCCGTTCAGGTTGAGCGGGCGGGATAACGGCATTCTTTATCACGAGGTTCCGGTCTCCAGTTATCCGCTATTCGAGTTCC
Source organism: Occallatibacter sp. (assembly GCA_050012015.1). Lineage (GTDB taxonomy): Bacteria > Acidobacteriota > Terriglobia > Terriglobales > Acidobacteriaceae > Telmatobacter. Next base: position 54,625 of record JBEKHZ010000006.1, read on the forward strand.
CGCCCTACGACCTGGCGCTGGCCTCGCATATGGCGGAAGTTGCTGAATATTATGATCTTGATCTGTTGCACGTGCACTACGCCATTCCCCACTCGGTGAGCGCTCTGCTGGCGCGGCAGATGCTGGCCACACGCGGGCGAAGGCTGCCTTTTGTGACTACTCTGCACGGCACGGACATCACGCTGGTGGGGCTGGACCGCAGCTACCTGCCGATCACCCGATACGCCATTCAGGAGAGCGATGGGGTTACCTGCATCTCTAACTATCTAAAGGCGGAAACGGTCAAACACTTTGGCATCACGGGGCCCATCGAAGTGGTCTCGAACTTTGTGAACTGCGACGAATATGTGCCCATCAAGGATGAGAAGGCGAGGGCGGAGGCGCGCAGGAAGCTGGCCGCGCCGGGAGAGGCGATCCTGATGCATCTCTCTAATTTTAGGCCGGTTAAACGGGTGGTAGATGTAGTGAAGGTCTTTGCGTTGGTGGCACGAGAGCTTCCGGCGCAACTGTATCTGGTGGGCGACGGGCCGGAGCGGTCGGCGGCGGAGTGGCTGGCGCATGACCTGAAAATCAATGAAAAGGTTCACTTTATGGGCAAGCAGGAGCGGGTGAACGAGCTGCTTCCGCTGGCCGATCTGATGGTGATGCCGAGCGAGTTGGAGTCGTTTGGGCTGGCGGCGCTGGAGGCCATGGCGTGCAAGGTTCCATCCATCGCTACGCTAGTGGGCGGGGTGCCGGAGCTGATCGACGACGGGGTGACGGGGTTGCTGTATCCCGTTGGAAATGTGGATGATATGGCTGCGGGAGCGGTAAGCCTGCTGAAGGATAGGGCGCGGATGGAGGCCATGCGCGAGGCGGGGCGGAAGACGGCGCAGAAACGCTTCTGCTCGTCGCTGGTGGTACCGCAATACGTGAAATATTACGAGCAAGTGCTGGAAGGACAGGGAACAGGGACTAGCCACCCCATCGAGCAAAAATCGCTCGCTGGGGACCCCGGCAGGAAATAGGGAACAAGGGGCAAAGATTCGTGCAGAAAACGTGAAAAAGAACCTCTACTTCGAAGTAGAGGTTTTTTGCGCAAAATTGGGCTATTTGGGAAGCGGAAATGGTGTCAAGTGGACGGCTTCTCGGCGGGATCAAGGGCGAAAACTGGGGTGAGGCCTAGTTGACGCCAGAAGTGGTCGAGGAGGAGTACGGTCTCCGGAGCGGTCTGGGTGGTGGTGCGGAGAAGGATCTCGGGAGTGGTTCCGGCTTGGGGGTTGGCGGCACCGGCGTCGAGGTTGGCGGCTTCGGATTTGCCGGTGAGGGCGGCAGCTTCGGCGGCGATGGCGATGCACTTGGCGGGACGGTAGGTGCAGCTGGCCAGGTCGGTGATGGAGAGGCGCATGGTGGGGGTGGCGAGAACCGCGCGCGGCGGGGCCATGCGGTCGAGGAGCCAGAGAATTTCCAGCTTGGATTCGAGCTCGTCGGGGACGCAATCGATGACCAGGTCGGCGTTGCGGACGGCTTCCTCGATGGTGGAGACGAAGGAGACATGTCCCTCAGGGGCTAAAGCCCGCGTCGATTTTGCAGTATTTGCGGCACGACTAAAGTCGTGCCCTGATACAAAGCTAGATTGATCCGCAGTCTGGAAAGCTCCTGCCGATTCTGCGCGATTCATATTCTGCCCTGAATCTTCCGGACTGAGTTGCTGGCGAAGGGCCTCCTGGGCGTGGTGGAGATTGGCGGGCATCACGTCTTCGAGCAGGACGCGGAATCCGGCGCGAGCGGCGGAGAGGGCCAGCCAGCGGCCGAGCGGGCCTGCTCCGATGATGGCGACTGTCGGGGGCAAATCAATTACCGGCGGCCGACCAGGGCCTCGGCCACGTCCTGCGCGCTGGGGTGGGTGTTGAGCAGGTGTTTGGCGACGCGGGCGCGCTCCTCGGGGGTGAGGATGGGGATGGTGGCCAGAATGCGGCGCAGGGTGACGGCAACGTCGTCAATGTAGTTCATCAGGCGAATGGCTTCTCCGGAGAGCGGCATGGTTTTCCTCGTGGTGCTTCCGTCTTTTATTGTATTTGAGCAGGGGATGGCGGGAGAATCGTATCTTCCACAAGTTCTCGCCTGGTCGGCTTATTTTGCTGCGCCGGTGAGGCTCAATGACTCCTCGGAATCGTCGGGAGCAATCGAGAGTTTCATTCCCAATGCGCCGAGAACGGAGGAGAGCGTCTCGAAGGTGGGATTCCCTTGTTCGGATAGGGAGCGATAGAGAGTTTCTCTCTGCACACCGGCATCCTTGGCGACTTTGGCCATTTGGCGGGCCTGGGCGACATTCTTCAGGGCTTTGAGGAAGGCTTCCGGAGAATCTTCCAGAGCGGCATTGAGGTAGGCAGAGGCCTCGACCGGGTCCAGCAGTGCTGTCAAAAGAGATTGGCGGTAGGAGCTAGTCTTGATAGTCATGTGCCCTCCACAACTTCTTCGCCTGGCGAATATCCTTCTGCTGGCTTTGTTTGGAGCCGCCAAGAAGCAGATGCACCACAAGGCCCGCCTGCCCAAAATACACGCGATAGCCGGGGCCGAAATCCATTCTCAACTCCGAAACGCCTTCGCCCACCGGTTCGACATCGCCAAAGAGTCCCTCCTCAAGGCGGTCGATGCGGACGCGGACTCTGGCTCTGGTTTGCAGGTCGAGGCCTTTCAACCATTCGGTGAACGGTTCTCGTCCGGTTTTATCCTGGCAGACCAGAATCTCTCGTGGAGTGGCTTCCAAGCGCGTTCACGGGCCGCCCCAGCGTGTGACATTTAAGTCACACCTAGAGCATAGCACCGTCCTCCTGCAAGTTCAAGATGAGGTTCAAGAATGCATCAGGGTAGCGGCTAAAAGCAATGGCGGATTCGAGGTGGCACCCGGCGAATGGCTTCTCCGGAGAGCGGCATGGTTTTCCTCGTGGTGCTTCCGTCATTATTGTAGGGGGTGGGGTTGGGGAGGTTAAAGCCGTGCCCTTTCAACATATGAATGGTTGAGATTCGTGCTATCCCGCCCTAGCCGCAACAACAAGAACGCGGCGAGGGCGGGGCACCCAGCTTTACGCCTAAATTGTCTTTTGAATTACCTGACAGAGCAGAAAACAAGCTGCCTGACTGAGCAGTAGTGCATAGGTCGTATCTTCTAAATCTGGATGTATCTTGACAGTCTTAAGAAGGTCCACTGGGCTGGTTCTATCGGTTGCGGCTTTCCGCAGATCGACGCCATGAGCGAGTTTATTTTGGAGCATATACAGGTCCACTGCAATGTCCTTCACAACATACGGAAGTGGCCCTGTTAGATCATTCCAATCTGGGAAGGCTAGAGTGTTTGGACCCAGACAAGCACACAATTTGTTTCTAAAGTCATTACGATTAGCACTATCGAAGATGGCTTCCATCCCCATCACCCATAGCATCCCTGCGACTAGCGGATGGTAATTCTCCAGTCCCAACTGGAGCAAGGTGACCGCATTCTTCAATTCGGCGCTCGTACCCTCAAGCACTGCTCGGACTCTCGGAATCATTGCTATGACTTGAGGAAGCAGTTTTATATCAAGCCGCTTCAACCTAGCCCACTCCCCAGCATCCGTGGGGTGTCGATACTCGACTTGTTCCACATTGATTGATCGATGCAAGTCTTCCCCGCGAAAAATCAATCCGAGAGTTTCAACCGGCTTAATGATTTGGAAAGCTGACAATCCACTTCGGAAGGTTACCTCAGCCTTCTCAATGGCATCCATTCTCTCAGAAGGCAGCATTGGTACGTCGTACCGAAGTACAAGGTAGCGGCTGACCTTCCCAGCATCCTCGAATTGAAGCTGATTCATTAAAGAACGGTCGTCGTCAGAAATCAGAGATTCATTCGGTTTCAGTAAAGATAGCCCGTCGCCCAACGGCACTTCCTCTTCATCGCCCACACTCAGGTAGCGGATGCCCGTATAGATTAGCTTTGCCGTGCTCATAGGTACTCCTCCATTCTGTAGACAAAGTGGGTGCCCCACCCTCGCCGCGTTCATGTTTTTGCGGCTAGGGTGGGTTCGTGCTAGTGAGGTATTTTTCTTACTGGCATTGTCAACCCAGTTCGTTTTCCCGCCGCCCAAAACGACTCGATCTCGACAGTTCCCACCTCTCCGGTTAGGTAATGCCGGAAACTGGACCATTTCCAATCTTCGGGACGCGCCACCAAACCCATCGTGACCGGGTTGCGGTGCATGTATCTGAGCTTTTCGACACGCTTCTCTTCCGAGTGAACATTGAAATCGTAATAGCGCGGCAACCAGAAGGGCCGCTGATCGGATTGCTTTGAAATAGAAGTTTTCAGAGCTTGAATAACGCGGTTTAGCATTCCCCGCTTTGGTTCCGAGACCATCAGATGCACGTGCTCCGGCATGATTACATAGCCGAAGACATGAAAGACGTACCTTCTGCGCATTGTTCCAAGGTGTGCTCGAAAAGTTCACAGGCCATAGGAGTGGCAAGATATGGCTGTCTGTCGTGACAACTAAAGGTGAGGAAGTGAATATCTTTCGCTTGTTGAAAGCGTTTGAGCCGGGATGGCATGACAAGTGGAGTGTAATCCCACCCTAGCCGCAAATACAAGAACGCGGCGAGGGTGGGGCACCCGGACATCTGTTATATGGTGAGCGTCGTGGGTACAATACCGGCATGAGCGATTCGGCGGAAGATGTGGCGCGGGTGTTTGTGGCAGCGATCAACCGGCAGGATGTGGAGGGGCTGGCGGGGTTGATGACGCCGGGGCATCGGTTTGTTGATTCGTTGGGGGGTGTGACCGAGGGCCGGGAGAAGATGCGGGCGGCGTGGGTTGGGTACTTCAGGATGGTTCCGGATTATTCGATTGTGGTGGAGGAAACTTACGTTGCGGGGCCTATCGTGGTGATGCTGGGGAAGGCCAGGGGGACGTATTGTCCCGACAGTGACTCACTTCCCAGGTCCGAAAATCCGGACCTGGGGCACCCAGAATTAAAGATCGAGAACCGGTGGGAGACGCCGGCAGCGTGGCGGGCGGTGGTGGAGGGCGGGTTGGTGGCGGAGTGGCGGGTATATGCCGATAATGAGCCGATGCGGGAGAGGATGAGGCGGGCGGGATGAGGACGGCAGGGAGTAGGGACTAGGGAATAGGGACTAGGGAATAGGGAACAGGGAATAGCCACCCCAGCAGTTAGAAGCGCTCACCACTGAGTGGGAAGAGTTGATGGGGCAGTTGGAGGGCGGGTGATTCGATGCACATGAAATGCTTGATTGATGTGTGGCGGTCTATTTCATAATATTTCGCTTAGTCTCCCATCTGACCCACTCGGATGTAATTGATATGGTGGCTCCAGAAGCGAAAAGAAAAGCATGTTTCATAAGTTTGGCGTCCACGCTCGTAAGCTCGTCTGCGAGAAGACTGTCCATACGCTTCCATCCCATCTCGAACCAACGTTTCGATGGAACATTCACACTGAGAGCTTTGATATTTTTGTACGTCAACAGGTGTAATATCTTTTCGTCAAAGCTGCGAAACTTGGCTTGAACGACCATTTCCAAAGTTTTTCGCCGACTCCTCATTTCCGCATTATGGAGTGAATCACCCAGCGAAAACTCTAATAGGTCACAGTCAAACAGCGGCTGTCGTGAGTCGGAAAATCGTAAAAACGTGCTTTTGCTCAGTCGCGGAGCCAGAGTTGACACCTCTTTCAGGTAAGCAATTTGTAGTTGTTTCGACTTCGCACGAGCGCGCTGGAATCTTCTTTCGTCAAATGGCTCGCTATTGAGCACGTTTTGGAGTTCTGGGTCATAGTACCGGAGAGGCGCTGGAATTGCGTCAGGACTCGGTTGTAGATGAACAAAGGATCGGTTATCTAATTGTTTCATCGTCAGAAGTTTAATCGAAATTTAAGCTCTATCCAAGATATTTTTGAAGTCCCTCTTGCCACAAAGCGCGCCTTCGTATTATGCTCTAGGTATGCGTCGATGTCGCTAACACCGCCCTGGTGCCAGTTGCGACAGAGACGTGCGCTCGAAACAAGAGCACTCTTCCCCGTCAAATAGTTCAATCCTTACCCCACATAAACAGAACCGTCTGGAATTGTATTCCAGCAAAAGGAGATCATCATGGCGCGCATTGCCGCGAATGTTACGGAACTCATTGGCAAGACCCCGTTGGTTCGATTGAACAAAGTGGCAGCCGGGCTGCCCGCAACCGTAGTGGCCAAGCTGGAGAGCCAGAACCCGGTATCGAGCGTAAAAGACCGTATTGGCTTCGCGATGATCGATGCCGCCGAGAAGGAGGGCAAGATTAAGCCGGGAAAGACGGTGCTGATTGAGCCGACCAGCGGCAACACCGGCATTGCGCTGGCCTTTGTGGCCGCGGTCAAGGGCTACCGGCTGATTCTGACGATTCCGGAGACCATGAGCCTGGAGCGGCGCGTGCTGCTGCTGGCCTTTGGCGCGGAGATTGTGCTGACGCCGGGGCCGAACGGCATGAAGGGCGCCATCGCCAAGGCCAACGAGATTCTGGCGAAGACGCCGAACGGGCATATCCTGCAGCAGTTCAACAACCCGGCGAATCCGGCGATTCACTACGCGACGACTGGGCCGGAACTTTGGAACGACACCGACGGCAAGATCGACATTCTGATCAGCGGCGTGGGCACGGGCGGGACGATCACCGGCGCGGGCAAGTACATCAAGGAGCGCAAGCCGGGATTCAAGGCCATCGCTGTGGAGCCGGCGGATAGCGCGGTGCTGAGCGGCGGCAAGCCCGGACCGCACAAGATTCAGGGCCTCGGCGCGGGATTTGTGCCGGGCGTGCTGGACATGAGCCTGGTGGACGAGGTGATCCAGGTGACGAACGACGAGTCGATTGAGCTGGCCCGTCGGCTGCCGCTCGAAGAGGGCCTGTTTGTGGGCATCAGCTCGGGAGCGGCGGTGGCCGCGGCGCTCAAAGTGGCCGCGCGGGCGGAGAATAAAGGCAAGTTGATTGTGGTGGTGCTGCCGGACTTCGGCGAGCGCTATCTGACCAGCGTGTTGTTCGATGCGCTACGGCAGCAGGCGCTGGGGCTGGTGACGCAGCAAGTTACTCTGTAAGTGGTGCTGGCCGCACGGGGTGCTGACTACATGGGGTGCGGGCCGCACGGGCGGAGTTTGTTGAGGTTTGTGGTATCCCAGGTCCCCAAATGCGAGGGAGCTCCACCCCATGGATGAAGACCTATCCATGGGGACCCCGATCCTGGGGCACCCGTATTGTCTAGCTGCGTTTTTGAGAACTTGTCATGGCTTTGTTTGCCCATATCCGTGAAGACATCAACTCCGTGCTGGAGCGCGACCCGGCAGCGCGCTCCCGTCTGGAGGTCTTCTTCTGCTATCCGGGGCTGTGGGCGGTGTGGATTCATCGCGTCTCGCATTGGCTGTGGCGCGCAAAGTTGCGGCTGGCGGCGCGGTTGCTCTCGCAGGTGGGCAGGTTTTTCACCGGCGTCGATATTCATCCCGGAGCGCTGATTGGCCGGCGGTTATTTATCGATCACGCGACGGGAGTGGTGATCGGCGAAACCGCGATTGTGGGCAGCGATGTGACCATGTACCAGGGCGTGACGCTGGGCGGAACAGGCAAGGGCCACGGCAAGCGCCATCCCACGGTCTGCGACGGGGTTTTTATCGGCAACAACGCCAACGTGCTGGGCAACGTCACCATTGGCGAGAACTCGCGCGTGGGCGCGGGGTCGGTGGTGCTGGCCGACGTGCCGCCCAACTCGACGGTAGTGGGCGTTCCGGCGCATATCATCTATCGCAACGGAGAGCGGGTGCTGATTACCGATCCGCACGACGTGAAGGACCCGCTCTCCGATGCGTTGATTGCGCTGTCGGGGCGCGTGGAGGAGCTGGAAGAGCGCCTGGGCAGCCAGCGGCGTCCGGCCGAGCAGTTCACCGTCGAAGCCGCCGAGCGCGAAGCCTATCGCGAAAAGCTGGAGCGGCTGCGGCAGTACGTCTCGATGGGCGAAGGGATATAGGTCTCTTTACGCGGAATTTCGCAGATCGAGTTTGTGCCGTGCGGCGCGGTCGCCAGCCCTAAGTCAACGCAACGTTCATGTTGTCGATGGCTTCGTCGATCTCCTGTGTGCTCTTAAAGCCCACGGTGGCACAATCGATTCCGGCGTTCTTGAAAGCGAAGCGCATGGCCGCCTGCCGGTCCTGGTGGCGCGTGAAGGTGCCGTCACCCACCAGCTTCATGCTGATTACGCCCATGCCTTCCTTTTTCACCTGATGGACGTGATCGACGACCACGTTTACCTGGTCCGGATGATTGCCCTCGTCGTATCTGGGTCCGTCCATGCGTGTACCGTTGTGATTCATGCGGATCATCGCCACTTCAAGCCATTTGTTGCCCGGCATCAGGTGGAGCGCGGGCTGGCCGTGGACCGAAGCGCCGCGGGCGAGGATGGTCTTCTTCGCTTGCGCTTCAAGGATTCCGTCTTGCCAGCGGCTGGTGGTGGCCGTCCAATTGCCGGTGATCTGCCAGTGGAGGAGCATGATGTCAAAGTACTCGGTCTGGGAGATGCGGCGCATCTCGTCGAAACGCTTCAGGGGATCGACGCCCTCGTCGGTGGTCACCTTGTTCATCAACTGGTAGCTCTCGCGGGGGAAGATTTTGAGGGCTTCGCCAAGCATGGCGGGGGTGGAGTAGGACTCAGCAGTCTCAAAGAAGCGGATGCCGCGATCGTAGGCGTAGTGGATAAGGCGCGAGAACTCTTTCTGTCCGAGGGAGGACTGCACATAGCCGTTGTTGCTGCCGGTGCCGAAGGCGAGGCGCGTGACCTTGAGGCCGGATCTGCCCAGCGTAACAATGTCAGTGGCTTTGCCGGCGGCGGCGTTCAACGAGAGCGAGCCGGCGCTGGCGACAGCTCCAGCGGCAAGCGAGGCTTTGAGGAATTCGCGACGAGAGAGTGGGCTCACAATGATCTCCTTGAGATGTCAGGTTGACGGGCGGGGAATGCCCTTCCGGAGATGGTATCACGAAGACGTTCGCACGATGGAATTCCCCGCCGGATGCAATATCGCCAGGCCCCGCGGCTTGAAGGAGAGGTTAGGCGACATCGGCCTGTACTCGGGCTTCAGGTATCGCAGGCGGCTTTAATCCCTTGAAAATAAGCCAGAAACTCAGGGCTATATCGAAGAGACCCATGGGCGTATCGAACCACCCCAGGCCGACGATTTTGTCGAAGCCGGGATTGATGAAGAGCGCGAAGGAGCAGGCCGCGGCAAATGCGGAAGAGACGACGCCGAAGGCAGCCAGCGCTCGAGGGATATAGCGGGACTTGAACCACAGGCAGGCACAGACAGTGGATGCCAATCCCCAAAACAGCAAGCCAACGTAATAGATGTCAAAACCCATTTTGAAATAGAGCATTGCCCAGGCCTGTAGCCGCTCCGCATCAAATACCCGCAGGTAATCCGCGTTTTTGAGAAGCAGCAAGGCGTGAAAATAGTTGAGAGACATAAACAGCCAGGTGAAGGCATACACAACCCACCAGAAGGCCGCCAGCAGGGCCAGGCCCCTGTTGACCGGCTTGAGAACCACGTAGAGGGCCGTGAGAAGCACGAAGATGCCAGCGCTGTAAAGGATATTCAAGGCGATGCCGGTGCGAAAGAATTGTTCGTGCGCCAGGATATTACGTGCGGTTTCGGCGGTGTTGGCGGTGATTAGACGCCAAAGGATGCCGTAATGGACGTAGATTACGGTCACGAAATTAAGCAGGTAAGTAAAACCCACAACTTTTGCAGCCGTTCGCTGTGAGTTGTCGATAGGGCTGAGAATCATTTCAATGCCTCCAAATTCATAAAGATAGATGAGACGCCGATAAGCGCAGGAATTATTGTCCCAGTAATAGTAAACGGCTGGGAGGGAAAAATATTGTATTGGATTTCGCCGAAAAGCGTTCTCCCCTGGAACCATTTAGCCTGACTCGGCGAGTAATTCTCGATGGTAAGGAGATTTGAGCCCCGATTTCCTTTTGATTCATCATTCTGAAACCTCAGTAGTGGTAAAATCGCAGGGATTCTGGGATAAAAAAAGATTCCGGTTCAGGCGTGTTTGGGAACTTGCTTCCCGCTGCTCGCTGAGGAGACTTGGAGGAGGCTTGATCATATGCGGCAGAATGGACGAAGAATCATAATCATCGGCGGTGGCATCGCCGGCCTTTGCAGCGCAGTTTATGCGTTGAAATGCGGCTATCAGGTTCAGGTGCTTGAAATGCACGAGATGGCCGGCGGTCTGGCGATGAGTTGGCGCCGCGGCCCTTACACCTTCGAGACCTGCCTGCACTGGTTTGTCGGCTCAAAACCCGGTGGCGAGTTTCACGCGCATTGGCAAGAGGTCTTCGACGTCGACAAGCTCAGGTTCATTGATTCCGATGAGTTTGTCCGCATCCAAAGCCAAACAGGCGACAGCTTGAGCATTTTCACCAATGTCGACCGCCTTGAGGCAGAACTTCTGAGGCGATCACCGCAGGATGCGGCTGCAATTCGAGACTTCACGCACTCGGTACGTATTCTTGGCAAATTCAAGATACTCGACTCCTCGGGCAGTCTGGCCGGCAACTTGCTGAACATACTACGGGACCTTCCCCTCTTTCCGCTGCTGGGAAAATTGTCGAAGATAAGCGGGGAACAATATGCCAATCGTTTCTCCGACCCGCTACTGAAGCGCTTTTTCTCCAATGGGGACATTGGAAAGATGTCCGCTATCGCCATGATTCTTTCTTTGGCATGGATGAATAAAGGCAACGCAGGCTATTGCATCGGCGGCTCACAGGCGATCATCCGTCTTATCGAAGAGAAGATTGCAAGCCTGGGCGGTACGGTGCGGTTCAAAGCCCGGGTTAAGCGCATCCTGGTGGAGAATGATACTGCCGTGGGGGTGCAATTGGAGAACGGCGAGAAGATCATGGCCGACTGGGTGATCTCCGCCGCGGATGGCCATGCCACCATCTTCGACTTGCTCGACGGAGCGTATATCAATGAAGCGACCCGCAAGCTTTACGCCGAGAGGGAGCTGTTTGCTTCCTATCTTCAGGTTTCTTTAGGCGTGGGGCTTAACCTCAGCGATCAGCCTCCCATGTTGACCCGTATGCTGCAAGCTCCACTCACGGTCGACCCTGGCACTGAGCTAGAAAATGTCGGGTTCCGCATCTTCCACTTCGATCCAACCTTTGCACCGCCCGGTAAAACCGCAGTCACCAGCCTTCTACCCACGCGCAATTTTACGTACTGGACTGAATTGCGCAACAACAACCCTGCCAAATATCGCGATGAGAAGCACCGTATCGCTGACGCGGTGATCGGCGTTCTCGACAAACAGATCCCCGGCGCGCGTGCAGCCATCGAGACCGTCGACGTATCCACACCGGCCACAGTCATTCGCTACACCGGCAACTGGAAAGGAACGATGGAGGGGTGGCTTGTTGAGCCAGGCGCGAGCTTCAGGCCTCTGCCGAATACGCTGCCCGGACTCGACCGATTCCTCATGGTTGGCCAATGGGTGATGCCGGGGGGTGGTCTTCCATCCGGTCCGATGACGGCGCGGCCAGCGGTGAAGGCGATCTGTAAGCGCGATCGCTTGCCCTTCAACCTCCAGGCATAGAAGCCAATTAGCCTGAACCGGTTGCGGTGTGATCGCGACAAGCACGTCGAGCACGTCGCGATGGGCGAAGGAATCTGAGAACGCCGTCAGTTTCCGGTGTTAGAGTGGTTTCGTCCACCTCTTGTTGCCGGAGACTCTACTTGCTGGCCTTTCGACCGCTGCTCGTGGTTCTTTTCGCGCTTCCTGTTGCCGCGCACGCGGCGGCCCGCGTGCAGGCGGCGCCGGTTCCGCCGGAGATGCGCTCGACGGCCTTCGCGGTTCGCGTGAACGGCCAGCCCGTGGAGGTGGCGCACGCCGCGGCGAGTTACGAATACGTCAGCTTCGACGCGAACGGCCCCGTGAATGTGGAGATTACTGCCGAGGAGGCGGGCTTCTGGGACAAGGGCGTGGACATTCAGCCATGGCGGCTGGGTCTGCGTCCAGTGCGCGACGGCCAGACGATTCGCTTCCGGCTCAACGGACCGGCCAAGCTCTCCATCTCCCGGCCGGGCGACTTCCTGCAATACGCGAAGATGCTGTTTCTCTTTTTCGGAACGCCGCCGCCTCCGATGCCGCACAATCCCAAGATTCGCGTTTTCAAGCCGGGGGTTTATCACGAGAGCCTGAACCCCAAGAGCGGAGAGACCCTTTATCTGGCTCCGGGCTCCTATTTTTTCGGCAGCTTGAATCTGTGGAAGGTTGAAAATGTAAAAGTCTTTGGGCGGGGGACCATCGTCTATGAAGGACCCCAGGACCCCAACAGCGACGAAGGCTGGCTGCAGAAGCCGGACTGGCACTGCGTGGGCGCGATGGAGGCCCACAATATCGAGATCTACGGGCTGACCTGCATTGTGAGGTCGCGGACCTGGTCGATCCAGATGAAGGATTCGACAGGGTTTTTTTATGACGATCTGCGCGTGATCGGCGGCAACCCTGGCAACGCCAACCAGGACGGCATGGACTGGCTGGGGGGCGGCGAATCGCTGGTGCGCAATGCATTTATCCGCTCCTCGGACGACGATTTGGTCTTGCAGGGAAACTGGGACGGTTACAGTGACGAGGCGATGCTGACCCCCGGCCACGATGTGCACGACATTCTCATCGAAAACAGCGAGCTTTCCACCAGCATTTCAAACATTGTGCGCACCGGCTGGCCGCGCAAGACCTTCAACACGACCAACTTTACATTGCGCGATAGCGACATTCTGCACGGCGGCATCGGGGCGTGCGGACAGACCTATGCACTGTTCGGGATGTGGGGCGCAAACGGAGCCAAGGGCATTCACTCCAACTATAAATTTGAAAATCTCTTTCTGGACAACTGGTACTCGCTGGCGCAGATGGAGCAGGCTTACCCGGGCCTGAAGGAGATTACCTTTCGCAACATCTGGGCGCTGGACCAGCCGCCGCTGGCTGATTCCACAATCACCGGCGACGTGGCGGGCGTGACCTTTGACAATGTGAAGTATGGGCAGACGCGCGCGGCTGCGGATGCCGATCTGCCGCTGGTGACAGGCGACGGCGCACAGAAGGCGCATTTTACGGAGCGGAGCGGCGCGGTGGCGGCGTTCACCGTGGAGCCTCCGATCTTTGCGCCGGGAGAGCTGGTCACCTTTACCGCGCAACCCTCGCCCGGCGCGCACTACACATGGCTCTTCGGCGACGGGACTCAAACCAGCGGACGCATCGTGGGCCATCGATTTGCGGACGCCGAGGGGACCCAGTTGGATGGGGGAGCAAACGGCGCTGGACGCTTCCGGGTTTTGCTGCACGTGGTGCGCGCGGGCAACCCTGAAATGAGCGGCGAGGATTGGGCGGCGCAGGGAGTGGTGGCTGTGGCCAAATGGCACGAGGCCGCAAGCGTCACCGGCCCCACGGTCGCAGGCCTCACGTGGCAGATTTATCCCGGAGAGTGGACCCAGCTACCAAACCTCGCCGCAGAACTAATGGTTTTTACCGGCGAAGGGCCCGGCTTGAGATCGGACGCGCAAGGATTTACGCATTATGCCGCTGTGTGGAACGGCCTCATCGACATTCCCGCTGACGGCGGCTATACCTTTTATCTGCTGGCTCGCGACGGCGCGCGGCTGGTGATCGACGGCGTGGAAGTAGCCAAAACCGGGCCTTCGTTTGCCCAGGTTTGCGGCTCGCCGGGAAACGCGATGCGCTACGATCGCGGCTCGCTAGGTCTACGCGCAGGCAAGCACTTGTTTCACCTGGAAGGGCTGCACTCGGCCAGCGAGAGTGCGCCACGACTGCTGTGGGAAGGCCCCGCGCTGCCGCTGACTGAAGTGCCGCCGGCGGCGTACAGCCATCCGAGGCAGGATGTGGTAAAAGCGGGGAACGGGAATACAGGGACCAGGGAGTAGTGAACAGGGATGAGGATTGGATGGATTTCCGGTTGCGTTGTGGCGCTGTGTGCGTCTTTGCTGGCGCAGGCTCAGGGCAAGCATCCGGCCGCACTGCGCACGTCGACGCAGATTCTTGTTGTTACGACGCAGGATTGGGACGGGGTCGAGGGAACGTTGCAGATGTATGAGCGGCCCCAGGCACGCAAGAAGTGGAAAGCTGCCGGAGCTCCTATACCTGTTGTGGTGGGCAAGAAGGGTCTTGGATGGGGCGCGGGAGTGGCGTCAGCCCGGGATGCCGGACGGCGGGCAGCGAGCGGGCCTGTCAAGAAAGAAGGCGATGGAAAATCTCCGGCCGGGATCTTTCGCCTGAGTATGGCTTTCGGCTATGCCGCACAGGAACCGACGGGATGGAAGATGCCTTACCTGAGCATCACGCCATCGGTGGAATGCGTGGATGACACGCGCTCAAAGTTTTACAACCGCGTGCTGGATCGTGCGGCGGTTGCGCCCGACTGGTCGAGCTCCGAACAGATGTTGCGCCCCGATGGGCTGTACCGCTGGGGAATGATGGTTGATCACAACACGGAGCCGGTGACCGCGGGTGGAGGATCGTGCATCTTCCTGCATATATGGATGGGGACGAGCCAGGGAACCACGGGGTGCACGGCCATGGCGCAGGAGCAGCTTGAAGGCGTGCTGGCGCGGCTTGATCCGGCGAGAAGGCCGATGCTGGTGCAGTTGCCGCGCCCGCAGTATAAGAAGCTGAGAAGGCACTGGAAGCTGCCTGCTTTGCCCAAGTATTGATGAAGCGGACTAGTGCGGGAGAGAGCAACGCGCATGAATGAGCAAAGAAAGATGGTGAAACATTTTCTGGCGGCTCTGGCCTACAGGACACAGAAGGCGCTGCGCGGCGCTCCGCCGGAGTTTGCCGCGTTTCGCGTGGCGCCGCTGGTGCGCACGCCGCATGAGCTGATTCGCCACATGGATGGCGTGCTGGGAAGCGCACGCAGTTACTTCACCGGGGTCAGATCCGAGGTGCCTTTCTTTCCGAAGTTCTCGGATGCGGTCAAGCACTTTCACGAGACGCTCAAGGATTTGACGCATCATCTGGAGATCGGCACGGAACTGCACGAGATCACGTTGGAAAGAGTCTTGCAGGGTCCATGCTGCGATGCGATGAGCCACGCGGGACAGATTGCGATGCTGAGAAGGCTGGTGGGCTCGCCGGTTCCGCCGGAGAATTTTATTTTTGCTGCGATCAGTTCAGACAACCTTGGTCCAGACCAGCCGCCTCCGGTACGGCCTGATGAGGATTGGCCGGAGAGGCCGTGAGGAGTGATCCTGAGCCACCATCAGCCATTTGAACCATGATTTATTGAAGCGGAAATGCTGGACTACTGATTCTCACTCTCAGAGTCCAAAGGCATCTGGGTAACGGACCTTGCCGTGAATGCCATCGAGCGCATGGGGCTTGAGTTCAAGCGCCATGAAGGAGTTTGGGTTGAACGGGCTCTCGATGAAGCGCGCCTTATAGGTCGAGAAGCCGAAGCGCTGATAGTAATCCGGGTGGCCGAGAACCAAGACAATCTGCTCGCTTTGCGTACGCAGCCAATCAAGGCCGTGAGCCATCAACATTTTTCCAATGCCCTGGCGCTGAAACTTCGGCATTACCGCCAGGGGTGCCAAGGCCACTGCCGCAACGGAGTTATCGGCTGTCTCAATCGACATCCGGCTAAAGAGGATGTGCCCGGCGATCAGGCCTTCAGCCTCGGCAACAAACGAAGCGAGCACGACCCCCTGAGCGCGCAATCGATCAACGAGATCAGCCTCATCCCGCCGGCCAAACGCCTCTTCGTTGACAAGGCGGATCGCGGCATAATCTTCCAGTCTCTCATCGCGGACGAGCATCACAGGCATACGGTCATTTCGGCAATTGCGAGGCATCCCAACCGCCGCCGAGAGCGCGGACCAAGCTGACGCTCGAAACAAACTGGCGCGTCTGAATGCTGATGGCAGTGCGCTGGTTCTGGAGCAGAGCGGTTTCGGAGGTGAGGACTTCGAGGTAGCCGGTGACGCCGCCCTTGTAGCGCTGGTTGGAGATGTCGTAAGAGTGCTGGGCCGATTCGACGGCATTCTGCTCGACGGTGGATTCCTGCTCGAGAATGCGCAGGCCGGAGAGCTGATCTTCCACGTCGTTGAAGGCTGCCAGGACGGTGCTCCGGTAAGCGGCGGCCTGGGCTTCGTAGGTGTGGCGGGCGGCGTCGGTGAGGGCGTGACGCTGGCCGGCGTCGAAGAGGAGCTCCGCTGCCTGTGCCCCCAGACTCCACAGAGCGCTCGGTCCTTGTAGCCAGGCGCCGGCGTTCATGCTTTCAAAGCCGCCGGTTCCAGTCAGGTTGATGTTGGGAAAGAAGGCGCTCTTGGCAATGCCGATCTGGGCGTTGGCGGCGGCGGCGCGGCGCTCGGCGGCAGCGATGTCGGGACGGCGCTCGAGCAGTTGCGAAGGCACGCCGACGGGAACATTGGGCAGAGACGAATCAAGCGGCGAAGGCGGAATGCTGAAGGCGGAGAGATTGTAATTGGCGAGTGTGCCGATGGCGTGCTCGAACTGAGCGCGAGCCACGCCTGTATCGATGCGTTGCGCACGCACGGTTTCGAGTTGGGTGCGGGCCTGGGCGACGTCCGCCTCGGTGCCGATGCCGCCCTTCAGACGGCGCTGGGTCAGGTCAAGCTGACGTTCCATGTCGGCGACGGTCGAGTCGAGCAGCTTGATCTGGGCATCGAGGCCGCGCAGTTGGAAGTAGTCGGCGGCCATCTCGGCATGAAGGCTGAGGTCGATGTTCGCCTGGTCTGCCGCGCTGGCCTGAGCGTTGGAGCGGGCGGCCTCAACGGTGCGACGGACGCGGCCCCAGAGGTCCGGCTCCCAACTGGCCTGGCCATTCAGCACAAAATCGCTGTAAGTGGTGGGTTTGGTAGGTGAATAAGAGGGGCCATTGACCGAGATTTTCTCGCGCTGGGCGGAAGCTCCGACAGAAAACGTGGGGAAAAAACCGGCGCGCGCCGCGCTGACCTGGTCGCGAGCGGCAAGATACGTTTCCAGAGCCTGGCGGAGGGTCTGATTGTTGGCGGCGATGCGCTCTTCCAGCTGGTTGAGCTGCGGGTCCTGATAGATCTCCCACCACTTGCCGCGGAGCAGACCGTCGGAGGGATTTGCGGGTTGCCATGTGCCGCCGGCGGGAGCGGGCGGCGGCTGGAGCACCGAGGTCGCGCCGGTTTCCTTGTAGGCCGGCGGAGCTTCATAGCCGGGGCGATTGTAGTTGGGACCGACAGGCTTGCAGCCGGTAAACATGGTGAGGGCGATCAAACCGGTAACGAGATGTACTCGATTCCTGGGATTATTCGATAAAGACTGCAAGTTAGCCACCGCTTCGCGGTGATAGCGAGTTAGCAAGTTAGCGAATTCAAGGAGTCTTTCCGCTGCTGGCGGTGCTGGCATGATTAGTTGCCTCCCCCGCCGGTATGGCTGCCGGGGCTCACCACCTGGACTTTTTCGTTGTCGATGAGGGAGTCGGGCGGATCCTGGATCACCTGGTCACCGATGCTGAGCCCGGAGATGATTTGCACGCTGGCCCCGTCGTCCTCGCCGATGACTACGGGAACAAGACGAGCCGTGTCGCCGTTGACGACAACGCCCACGCGCAGGCCCTCCCTGCGGAAGATGAGCGCCGCGGCGGGCACGATAAGGGCGGGTTGAGCGGAAGGCGTCTTGAAGTGGACCTGGGCGAGCGAGCCGGGCAGCAGTACGCCGGCGTGGTTATCCACGTCGATCTCGACCAATAAAGTCCGGCTGACCGGGTCGATGGCGTCGGCGGTGCGGACCAGCGTGCCCTGATAAATTGTTCCCGCGTGTTCGGCGAAGGTCAGGTCGATCTTAGCGCCCGGCTTCACGTTGGCGGAGTAAACCTGCGGGAGGTTGGCGTAGACGCGCAGGGTCTGAAGGGCTTGCAGGTGAAAAAGCTCCCTGCCCGCACCGGGGTCGATGAGCTGGCCGATGTCGATGTTGCGCGCGGTGATGACGCCGTCGAAGGGCGCATATACCTTTTCAAAAGATTGCAACTGGCGCAGCCGCTCGACATTGGCCTGGGCGGAGCGCACTTGCGCTGCGGTGGATGCGGCCTGGTTGACATATGTGTCAGTGTCCTGGCGGGAGACGGCGTCGGATTGGACAAGGCCGGTGTAGCGCTCGGCCTGGATGCGGGCGTTGTTGGCGTTGGCCTGGGCAGTATTCAGGTCGGCCTCGGCCTGGGCCAGTTGCTGGTCCACCTCGGGGGTAGCAATCTCGGCCAGCAGAGCGCCCTTCTTCACCCGTGCGCCGATGTCGAAATACCATTTCGTCAAATAACCGGAGGTGCGCGCGTAGATGGGCGAATCGGTGAAGGAGGTCACGTTGCCGGGGAGCACGAAGCTGTCAACGGGCGCGCCCGCTTTGGGAGCGGCGACTAGCACGGTGGGGGCAGCCAGCTGGTTGGTCGTGTCGACTAGTTTTTTGTAGGCGCTGATGCGACTCCAGATGCCGTAACCCGCCAAAACACATGCGACGATGACAACGACAGCCACGCCCACGAGAGCCTTGCTGGGCGAGACAGCCGCTTCCCGAGGCGCGGACTCGACCTCGTAAACCGGTTGCTGGTGCGGATTGGATTCATTGGTCATGAAAAACTACTCCGGTATCTCGTCAAACTCGTCCATTCCTCCGGCCGGTTGAACGCCGTGAGCCGTCCTGCGGCGGCCTTCGAGCCAGCCGTGAACGACGGAGAAAAATGCGGGAACAAAAAACAGGGTGGCCACTGTGGCCAGCAGCAGGCCGCCGATGACGGCGCGGCCCAGAGGGGCGTTTTGCTCGCCGCCGTCACCCAGGCCCAGGGCCATGGGCACCATGCCGATGATCATAGCCAGGGCGGTCATCAGCACCGGGCGCAGGCGGACAAAGCCGGCGTTGAGCGCCGCGGTGCGCGCGTCGCCGACCAGAATCTCCAACTGCTCGCGGGCAAAGCTGACTACAAGAATCGAGTTGGCTGTGGCCACGCCCATGCACATGATGGCGCCGGTAAGCGCCGGCACGCTGAGTCGGGTGTTGGTGAGGAAGAGAAACCATACGATGCCGGCCAGGGCCGCGGGCAGCGCCGCGATGATGATGAAGGGATCGAGCCAGGATTGGAAGTTGACTACGATGAGCAGATAGACAAGAAGGATGGAGAACGCCAAGCCGCCCAGCAGGCCCGCGTAGGAGCTCTTCATGGTCTCGCTCTGTCCGCGCAAGGTGAAGTGCGAGCCGCGGGGCAGCTCGGCCTGGTGTTGGTCGATGATCTTTTCTATCTTGCGGGTCACACTGCCCAAGTCGGTTCCATTGACGTTGGCATAGACATCGATGACCGGCTGCACGTCGTAGTGGCTTACGGTGCCCAGTTCGGCTCCGGGAGTGATGGTGGCCAGGTTACCCAGGACCTGCTCGGTGCGCCGAGCGCCGGGCGATCCGCTGGCGGAGCTACTGGCCGGTTGAGCCGCGGCGGCGCTGTTGACTGGCAGGCTCTCAAGCGCGGCCAGCGAGTCGAGCTTGTATTGCGGGGCCTGAATGGCGACGTTGTAAGTGATTCCGCTCCTGGGGTCGAGATAGAAGCTGGGGGCGGTCTGGAAGCTGCCGCTGAGAGCCACCAGCAGGCTTTGCGCCACGTCTTTCTGCGTCAGGCCGATTTGCTGGGCGCGGGTGCGGTCCACATCCACCTTCATCATGGGGTAGTTGAAGGGCTGCTGGATACGTGCGTCGGCGGCGCCGGGAACATAGCGGACATCATTGAGAATTTTGTCGGCGAGGGCGCGGTTGCCATAAAGGTCCGGGCCGACGATCTGAATGTCAATGGGAGCGGAGAGGCCGAAGTTGAGGATCTGGGTGACGATGTCCACCGGCAGCACGTAGAAGGTGACGCCGGGATACTGGCGGGCCAGAACGGAGCGCAGCCGCTCGACATAGGCGGCAGTGGGATGATGGTTTTCGGTCAACTGGACCTGAATGTCAGCGTCGGCGGGGCCGATGGGGGCCGAGGTCGAGTAGGAGAGATTGAGTCCGGAGTATGGCAGGCCGATGTTATCGACGATGGTGACGATTTCCCTGGCGGGAAGTTCGGCGCGGATGGTGGAGTCGATGTGATCGCAGAGCGCGGCGGTCTCTTCGATGCGCGTGCCGGTGCGGGCGCGGACGTGAATCTTGAACTGGCCGGAGTCGACCGAAGGGAAGAAGTCCTGGCCCAGATAAGGCGCTAATCCGAACGATCCGACGGCAAAGAGCAGAAAGAGGAGGAGGAAGGCTCGCGCATGATCCACGCATAAAGTCAGCAAGCGCAGGTAGCCGTGGCGAAAGCGCTCAAAGCCGGATTCGAAGCCCTGCTGAAAGCGAATGAAGGGGTTGCGGCTGGAGCGTTTTTTCGCGGCCTCGGCGTCGTCATGCTCCTTGAGCAGATATTTGGCCATGGTGGGGACCAGGGTGCGGGAGAGGAAGTAGCTGGCCAGCATGGCGAAGACCACCGCCTCGGCCATGGGGACGAACAGATAGCGCGCCACGCCGCCGAGGAAGAACATGGGCACGAAGACGATGCAGATGGCCAGGGTGGAGACCAGGGCGGGAACGGCGATCTGCGCCGAGCCATCGAGGATGGATTGCTCCAGCTCCTTGCCGGCTTCGAGGTTGCGGTTGATGTTTTCGATGGCCACGGTGGCGTCATCGACCAGGATGCCGACGGCCAGCGCCATGCCTCCCAGGGTCATGATGTTGATGGTCTCGTGCAGCATGGAGAGCACGCTGAGCGAGCAGAGAATGGAAAGCGGAATGGAGACCGCAATGATGACCGTGGAGCGGAAGCTACCCAGGAAGACCAGGATCATGATGGCGGTGAGGCAGGCGGCGATGATGGCCTCGCGGACCACGCCGTCGATGGCTCCGCGGACGAAGATCGACTGATCGGAGAGGGTGTTGATCTGCAACTGCGGCGGCAACTGGCCGCGGATCTCGATGAGCTTCTTCTGCACGCCGGCGATGATGTCCAGTGTGGAGGCCGAACCGATCTTCATGATGGCCATGAGGGCGGAACGCTGCCCATCCACGCGCACGATGTTGGTCTGCGGCGGATTGCCATCGCGCACGTGGGCCACGTCGCGGATGTAGATGACGGCGCCGTTCACCGCTTTAATGGGCAGATCGTTCAGCTTGTCGACAATCGACGGGGCGGAGTTGGTCTCGATGGCGTACTCGAAGCGGTCGATCTTCATGGTGCCCGAGGGCGCGATCAGGTTCTGCGCGGAGACGGCGTTGACCACATCGACGGGTGAGAGCCCTTTGGCCTGCAGAGCCGTCAGGTCCAGGTCCACCTGCACCTGGCGCTGCTTGCCGCCATAGGGAAAGGGCGTGTAGGCGCCCTCGACGGTGGCCATTTGCACGCGGATGGTGTTCTGGCCCAGATCGTTCAACTGCTGCTCGTTGAGGCCCTGGCCGGAGAGGCCCAGCATCAAAATGGGCACGCTGGAGGCGTTGTACTGGATGATGAAGGGGGGCGTGGTACCCGGCGGCAGGGCGCGCAACATCACCTGGTTGACAGCGGTCACCTGTGCCACGGCGTTGCCGATATCCACGTGCGGCTGGAAGAAGAGCTTGATGACGCCGGTGCCGTTGAGCGACTGCGACTCGATGTGCTCGATGTCGTTGACCGTGGAGGTCATGACCCGCTCGCTGGGGGTCACGATGCGGGTGGCCATCTCCTGCGCCGAGAGGCCGGTGTAGCCCCAGATCACCGTCACCACGGGGATGTCGATGTTGGGAAAGATGTCCGTAGGCATCGTCAGGATGCTGAAGACGCCGAGAATCAAAATTAAAAGCGCAAATACGACGAAGGTGTAAGGCCGCCGCAGCGCAAGCCGGACAATCCACATAGGGCAGGTACTCGCTCGCTTTGAGCCGGGTCATTCGCAATCAGGCCGTCCCAGAACTGCTTGACGAGAGTCCTGATCAGGCCATCGCCGGCTCACCGGATTCGGGGCCGGACGGCGCTCAACCTCCCGGTCCATTCCAACAACCTGTTGAAATTACTATGGTAGACGAAGCAGCGCAGTCATGGCGCATGGGATGCAAAAGGGGCTGCCCGTATACATTTCAGGACGCTTCCGCAAACTAAAAAGACGCTGTGTGCAAGCGATGATATTCCAGAGGCTCTTGCTTCGCTTACAATGGTTGCGTCTTGCATCCATGGGGAATTCGTTTCCGGGTTGGGAGGAGGCGAGTTTCCGCATGGGATGCGCCTGGGCGCGCGAAACCTTTGAGGAAATTCAAGCGTCCCTAGAAACGAGCACGGGCAGAGGGTCTTCCGCCCGGAACAGTAATCTTTTTACCCATTTAGCGGGTATTCACTCAAGAGAAAACGGCGGGAATCGATACCATGTCCTTTGAAGACGCTTCGGAGACCAATCTGGCCTCATCCGGCATCCAGCAACAACCCTCCGCGCCCAGAGGTTCCTGGGTGCGCATCGTCGTGTACCTTGTGCTGGCAACAGCCGTGGGTCTGGCTGCCTGGTATTTTTACCAGAACCAGCAAACGACCAAGAAACAGAACGCCAGTCAGGCTGCCGCGCTGCAGAACCGGCCGGTTCCGGTGCAGGTGGCAGCTACCGAGCAGAAGCCGATGCCGATCTTCCTGACCGCGCTGGGCACGGTGACGCCCTACATGAGCGTTACGGTCAAGGCAAGAGTCAACGGCCAACTCGAACCGGTCAAGTTCACCGAGGGTCAGCAGGTGAAGCAAGGCCAGACGATCCTGATAATCGACCCCAGGCCTTACCAGGCCGCGCTGGACCAGGCCAAAGGCACCCTGGCCCACGATGAAGCGCTGCTCAAAAACGCCCAGGCGGAGTTTGCCCGCTACAAGGCGCTTTACGCGGCGGGCGTGGTCTCCAAGGAGGTTATGCAGACCGATGAGGCTGCGCAGGGCCAGTACGAGGGCGCCATCGAGGCCGATAAGGCGGCCGTCGAGACCGCCCAGTTGCAGCTCGAGTGGTGCACCATCAAGTCTCCCATCAACGGCAAAATCGGCCTGCGCCTGGTGGATCCCGGCAACATCATTACCGCCAACACCACGAACCTGGTGATTATCAACCAGCTCCAGCCCATCGCCGTTTACTTTACGCTGCCGGAAAACCAGCTTCCCCAGGTGCTGCGCAAGCTGATGGCGGAAAAGCGCCTGGCAGTGGACGCCTACGACCAGGACGACCTGCAGAAGCTGGCCTCTGGCTACCTGCTCACCACTGACAACCAGATCGACACCACCACCGGAACCGGCAAACTGAAGGCGGTCTTCGACAACAAAGACCAGGCGCTCTTTCCCAACCAGTTCGTCAACATTCACCTGGTGATGGAAGAGCGGACCAACGCGCTGGTGGTGCCTTCGGCAGCCATCCAAACCGGCACGCAGGGTTCGTATGTGTGGGTCGTCGATCATGCCGATGCTCAGGGGAACGGAACCGCCAAAATCCAGCCTGTAAAGGTGGCTTTGGCCGAGGGGCAGGTGACCATACTAGACGATGGCCTGCAACCGGGCCAGAACGTTGTGGTGGATGGCGCGGACCGGTTGAAGGCCGGTCAGAGTGTGACCACCAGTCAGGCTCGCCAGCGCAGCGGACAGGGAGCAAAGGCACAAGGCGCAGGCCCGAGTGGCGGCAACCCGTTAGCTGCTCCCAGTGCAGCTTCCGGCTCCGGCACACCGTCTGGAGCAGGCCAGAACCAATCCAATAAGAGGGATAAGCAGTGAGCCTAAGCCCTTCCCGGCCATTCATTCTGCGCCCGGTAGCGACCTCGCTGCTGATGGCGGCCATCCTGTTGGCAGGCGCAATGGGCTACTTGCAGTTGCCGGTCTCCGCCTTGCCCGAGGTGGATTACCCGATCATCCAGGTGCTCACTTTCTATCCCGGCGGCGGGCCGGAGGTAATGGCCTCGTCGGTGACCGCACCCCTCGAGCGGCAGTTCGGCCAGATGCCGGGTCTCAAGCAGATGACCTCGGTCAGCTCGGGCGGCGGTTCGGTGATTACTCTCGAGTTCAACCTCGACGAGAACATCGACGTGGCCGAGCAGGAGGTTCAGGCGGCCATCAACGCGGCCACCAGCTTTTTGCCCGCCGACCTGCCCAACCCGCCAATCTACAGCAAGGTGAACCCCGCCGATGCGCCTATCCTGACGCTGGCATTGACCTCCGATACGCTGCCTTTGGATAAGATTGAGGACGCAGCCGACACCAATCTCGCCCAGAAGATTTCGCAAGTCACCGGGGTTGGACTGGTTTCCATCGCCGGCGGGCAGAAGCCCTCGGTGCGCATTCAGGCCAACCCGACCCAGTTGGCTGCCTATAACCTGAGCCTGGAGGATCTGCGCAACGCATTGGCGGCGGCCAACGTGGACCAGGCCAAGGGCACGCTGAACGGCAACCGCCAGTCCTACACCATCAATGCCAACGACCAGCTGCTTTCCAGCGGCGACTACAAGCCGGTGATTGTGGCCTATCGCAACGGGGCGGCGGTGCGCGCCTCAGACGTGGCGGTGATCGTCGATGCCGCCGAAAACTCCCAGCAGGCCGCCTGGATGGATCGCCAGCCCGCGGTCATCGTCAACATCCAGCGCCAGCCGGGCGCCAACATCATCGCCGTGGTGGACCGCATCAAGCTGCTGCTGCCGCAGTTGCAGACGGCTCTGCCAGCCTCCGTGCAGGTGAAGGTGCTCACCGACCGCACCGTAACCATCCGCGCCTCGGTCCGTGATGTGGAATACGAGTTGATGCTGACCATCGCATTGGTCGCCATGGTCATCTTCCTCTTCCTGCGCAATCTGGCGGCTACCACCATTCCCTTGGTTGCAGTGCCGCTGTCGATTGTAGGCACCTTTGGCGCGATGTACCTGCTGGGCTATAGCCTGAACAACCTCACCTTGATGGCGCTCACCATCTCCACCGGCTTTGTGGTGGACGACGCCATCGTGATGATCGAGAACATCTCGCGCTTCATCGAGGAAGGCTTGAGCCCGATGAAGGCGGCGCTCAAGGGCAGCGAACAGATCGGCTTCACCATCATGTCGCTGACCGTCTCGCTGATCGCGGTGCTCATTCCGCTACTCTTCATGAGCGACGTGGTGGGGAAGCTCTTCCGCGAGTTCGCCATTACCCTGGCGGTTACCATCCTGGTTTCAGCCGTGGTCTCGCTGACGCTGACCCCCATGATGTGCTCGCGCATCTTGCAGGACAAGGCCACCGCGAAACAAACGCGCTTCTACTATTGGTCGGAAAAAGTCTTCAACTCCATCATCGCCGCCTATGGCCGCACGCTTCAGATCGTCCTGCGCTACCGCTTCATCACCCTGCTGGTCACCATCGGCACCCTGGTAGCCACCCTCGTGCTCTATGTAGTGGTTCCCAAGGGTTTCTTCCCCGTGCAGGATACGGGCGTGATCCTGGGCATCAGCGAGGCTCCGCAGTCGGTCAGCTTTACGTCTATGGCCGAGCGCCAGCAAAGGCTGGTGGAGTTGCTCCTGCAGGACCCCGCTGTCGATAACATCTCCTCGTTCATCGGCGTGGACGGAACCAACACCACGCTGAACTCGGGCCGCATCCAGATCAACCTGAAACCGTTGGAAGTTCGCGGCATCTCCGCCACCGAGGTGATTCGCCGCCTGCAGCCCAAGCTGGCGAGCGTTGAAGGCATCCAACTCTTTCTGCAGCCGCTCCAGGACCTGACGGTGGAAGACCGCGTCAGCCGGACGGAGTTTCAGTACTCGCTGGAAGACCCCGATCAGGTGGAGCTGGCCAAATACACCCGGATGATGGTCACCGAGTTGAGCAAGGAGGCCGTGGTCACTGATGTAGCCAGCGACCTGCAGGATCAGGGCCTGGGCGCCAATCTGGTGATTGACCGCGACACCGCGGCGCGGCTGGGCATCGCCATGGCCGACGTGGACAACACCCTCTACGACGCCTTCGGCCAGCGCCAGGTGTCCACCATCTTCACCCAGCTCAACCAGTACCACGTAGTGATGGAGGTGGGTCAGGGCTTCCAGACGGATCCCACGGTCCTCAACGATCTCTACGTCAAGTCGGGCAACGGCATGCAGGTTCCGCTGGGCATGGTAGCCCACTGGGAGCAGACCACCGCACAATTGTCCATCGGCCACCAGGGCCAGTTCCCTTCCACCGTAATCAGCTTCAACCTGGCGCCGGGCAAGGCGCTGGGCGATGCCGTCAAGGCCGTCAACGCCATCGAGCAGCGCATCAATATGCCGGCCGCCATCAATGCCAGCTTCCAGGGCACGGCGGCCGCCTTCCAGACTTCTCTCTCCAACGAGCCACTGCTGATATTGGCCGCGCTGGTTACGGTCTACATCGTGCTGGGCGTGCTTTACGAGAGCTACATCCACCCCATCACCATCATCTCCTCGCTGCCCTCGGCCGGAGTGGGCGCTCTGCTGGCGCTGCTCATCACGCGCGTCGAGTTCAGCGTGATTGCGCTCATCGGCATCATTCTGCTGATCGGCATCGTGCAGAAGAACGCCATCATGATGATCGACTTTGCCCTGCAGGCCGAGCGCCTCGAAGGCAAAACCGCCGATGCCGCCATCTTCCAGGCTTGCCAGTTGCGCTTCAGGCCCATCATCATGACCACCATGGCCGCCATGCTGGGCGGATTGCCGCTATGGCTGGGCGGAGGCGTGGGCGCCGAACTGCGCCAGCCGCTGGGCATCACCATCGTCGGCGGACTGATCTTTTCGCAGATGCTCACTCTCTACACCGTACCGGTCATCTATCTCTACTTCGATAAACTGGCACAGCGCATGAAGCCGCGCGACCTTACCATCCACGAGCAGCAACCGGCCAACGCCGACTGAGGAAAAGGAGCCATGCATCTATCCGCACCCTTCATTCAGAGGCCGGTAGCCACCTCGCTGCTTAGCTTGGCTCTTTTATTGGCCGGCTCGGTGGCCTACTCTCTGCTGCCCGTGGCCTCGCTGCCCAACGTGGATTACCCGGTGATCGGCGTGGGTGCGGGCATGCCCGGCGCCAGCCCGGAGACCATGGCCTCGTCGGTTGCCACCCCGCTGGAGCGGCAGTTCGGGCGCATCGCCGGCGTCAATCAGATGACCTCGTCGAGTTCGCTGGGCTCGGCCTCGGTCGCCTTACAGTTCGACCTCAATCGCAACATCGACGCCGCCGCCCGCGATGTGCAGGCCTCCATCAACGCCGCGCGCAGCCAGTTGCCCTCTTACCTGCCGCAGAATCCCAGCTACCGCAAGATGAATCCCGCCGAAGCGCCGATTCTCATTCTCACCCTCACGTCCGACGTGGAGACCAAGCGGCAGATGTACGACATGGCCGACTCCATCCTCTCGCAGAAGATTGCGCAGATTGCGGGCGTGGGCCAGGTCTATGTCGCCGGCAGCTCCAGCATGGCGGTGCGCGTCGAGCTGAACCCCATGCAGTTGGGCGCGAACGGCATTGGCCTGGAGGCGGTGCGCACGGCGCTTGCCGGAGCCAATGCCAACCGTCCCAAGGGCGCCTTTCAGGACGCAAACCATCGCTGGCAGATCAGCGACAACGACCAGATCTTCAAAGCCAGCGACTACGCGCCCATCATCGCCGGTTATAACCGGCAGACCGGCGCGCCGGTGCGCATCGCCGATCTGGGAACTGTTTCAGACAGCGTCGCCAACACTCTCAACGCCGGCGTATCGGGCAGCAATACCGATGAGCAGCGCGGTGTGTTGAAAGACGCCATCATGATCATCATCTTCAAGATTCCCGGCGCCAACATCATCTCCACCGTGGACGCCGTGATGGCCGAGATGCCCCGCCTGCAAGCCGCCATTCCGCCTACCATCAAAATCGATGTGGCCGTCGACCGCACCACTACCATCCGCTCGAGCGTCCACGACGTGGAGATCTCGCTCATGATCAGCGTGATACTGGTGGTGCTGGTGGTCTTCCTCTTCCTGCGCGAGATCTGGTCCACCATCATTCCGTCGATAGCCGTGCCCCTCTCGCTGGTGGGCACTTTCGGCGTCATGTACATGGTGGGCTACACCATCGACAACCTCTCGCTGATGGCGCTCACCGTGGCCACCGGCTTCGTGGTGGATGACGCCATCGTGGTCATCGAGAACATCACGCGCTACCTCGAAATGGGCATGAAGCCATTCGAGGCCGCCATGAAGGGCTCCAAAGAGATCGGTTTCACCGTCCTCTCCATGAGCACCTCGCTGATCGCCGTCTTCATCCCCATTTTGCTGATGGGCGGCATCGTGGGCAAGCTTTTCCGCGAGTTCGCCGTTACGCTCTCGGTGGCCGTCGCCGTCTCGCTGCTGGTCTCGCTGACCACTACGCCGATGCTCTGTGCTAAGTTTCTCAAGTCGCGGGATGAAAGCCGGCACGGCCGCATCTACCGTGCCAGCGAGCGCGCCTTCCGATGGCTGCACGACGAGTACGCCGTCGGCCTGCGCTGGGTGCTGCGCCACCAGTGGCTGATCCTGGGCGTGGTCATCGGCACCATCGCCCTCAACGTCTACCTCTTCTGGATTGTTCCCTTTGGCTTCTTTCCACAGCAGGACACGGGACGCATCGGCGGCCGGACCATGGCCGCGCAGGACATCAGTTTTTCCGCCATGCGCGACAAGCAGCGTGGGCTTGCGCAGATGGTGCTGGACGATCCCGCTGTTGCTTCCGTTACCGCCTTCGTTGGAGGTGGCGGACCGGGCGGCGGCAGCACCAATATTGGCAGTATGAACATCGGCCTCAAGCCGCTCAACCAGCGCCCCGGCCGCGTCTCCTCCGACGATGTGGTCAACCGCCTGCGCAGAAAGCTCACCAGCGTCCCAGGCGCCGTTCTCATCCTTCAGGTACAGCAGGAAGTCCAGAGCGGAGCGCGCGGTGGCGCCGCGCAATACCAGTACACGCTCTCCGACGAAAACATAGATGAGCTGAGCGTCTGGGCGCCGCAGATGCTGGATCGCATGAGAAGCCTGCGTGAGTTGCGAGACGTCAACAGCGACCAGCAGAACCAGGGCCTATCCGCCAACCTGGTCATCGACCGCGACGCCGCCTCGCGCCTGGGCATCACCCCCGCAGCCATTGACCAGGTGCTCTACGACGCTTTCGGTCAGCGCGAAGTCTCCACCATGTATACCTCGCTCAACCAGTACTTCGTGGTCATGGAAGTCGATCCCAAATACCAGCTCAGTCCCGACGCGCTCAACGGAATCTTTATCAAGACAGGCACGGTCGCCGGGGCCACAACCGGCGCCGTCAGAACCTCGTCTGTTGCCTCCGCGGCTATTCCGCTACTGCCCTCCAGCGGCGCCATGGTACCGCTCTCCGACATCGCTCACTTTGAACAACAGCGTACCTCCCTGCAGGTCAACCATCAGGGCCAGTATCCAGCCGTTACGCTCACCTTCAACCTGGCGCCCAACGTGGCTCTGGGCGACGCCGTTACCGCTCTGGAAAAGGCCCAGCGCGAGATGAATATGCCCTCCACCATCCACGCCACCTTCCAGGGAACCGCGCAGGACTTTCAGACCGCGAAGAAGAATATGCCTTGGCTGATTGCGGCCGCGGTGGTCGCCGTTTATATCGTGCTCGGTATCTTATATGAGAGCCTGATCCATCCGCTGACCATTCTCTCCACCATTCCCCCGGCCGGCGTGGGCGCCCTTCTGGCTTTGAGGCTGACCAATACCGATTTGAGCATCATCGCCCTGATTGGCGTCATCCTGCTCATTGGAATTGTCAAGAAGAACGCCATCATGATGATCGACTTTGCCCTGCAGGCCGAGCGCGACCAGGGATTGCCGCCGGTCGAGGCCATCTATCAGGCGTGCCTGCTGCGCTTCCGCCCCATCATGATGACGACGATGGCCGCTCTCTTCGGCGGACTTCCGTTAGCTATTGGCATGGGCGTCGGCTCTGAGCTGCGCAAGCCTCTGGGCATCGCCATCGTCGGCGGCCTCATCGTCTCGCAGATGCTTACACTGTTCACGACACCGGTTGTTTATCTATTTTTCGACCGCCTGCAATGGCGCGTGATGAAGCTGCACAAGATCGGCGCGGAACTAGAAGGGGCGGCGGCGGACTGAAGAGCAGCTATTAGCTTTTAGCTCTGCTCTGGTCACGGCGCATTTCAACTCTCGGTGATATATTTTCGCTGGGAGTTGGCTACAGAAAAACTGAAGACGATTTTGCGCCAACCGCTGGGTTAGATTAACAGCCATTTGCAAAATAGCTAGATTAGCTATATTATCCATAATAGCTAGTATGTGGAGTTAAAACAATGAAAACAATGACCTCGGTAGAGGCGCAAAACAGCTTTGGGAAGTTGCTGGACATTGTGCAGCGTGAGCCTGTTGCAATTACCCGGCATGGGCGGCCAACGGCCTTCGTCGTATCCTCACAGGAGATGGACGAGTTGCTGGATGTAAGGCGCAGGCGGAGCGAGGCAGTGGCCGATCTAGAGGCATGGCGAGCGCAGGCCGAGGCTAGTACCTCCGCTGCGCAGAAGGCCGCCGCCGCCGCGTTGACCGATGAGGAAGTGAACCGCATGGTGCATGAACTTCGATGAACCGCAACCGGCGCGTCGTGCTGGATACCAGTACGCTAGTGAGCGCAGCGCTCTTTACGGGATCACTGCCCGACCAAGCCCTATCGAAAGCGCTAGAATTTTTTGACCTTTGCGCGAGCGTTGAGACGCTGGCAGAGTTGGAACAGGTTCTGGGTCGAGGGAAGTTCGACCGGTATCGAGATCGGGATTCACGCCGCGCCTTTGAGGCGCTGATACTTCGGCGCGCGCATCTATTCGCCGTAGATATTACGGACTTGTCTGCTGTCGATCCACCTTGTCGCGACCCCAAAGACAATATTTTTCTGGCCTTAGTGATGGCAGCCGAAGCCGATCTTCTGGTCAGCAGCGATGAAGACTTGCTGATATTGCACCCATGGCGCGGGATTCCGATTATCACGCCAGCGGAATTTCTAGCGAGGTTCTCAAAGTCTTCTGCTGAATGAACGTTCGCCGGGCAAGGTTATGGCGTCCCGCATCAACCCGCAAAGGCGTCTTTTTACACTATGGCCGGCTAGATCAGCTTCTGCGGGAAGTAGGCGTTGCGAATGTACTGATTCACCATGCGGTTGGTGTTGAAGTAAGAGCCGTTGAGGGCCATCGCGGTGCGCATCAGTTGAGCCCGCTTCTCCGGCGCATCAAGGAAGAACGGCACCACCGCTGTTTCGAGCTTGTGGTAGAGCGATTGCGCTTCCTCGGCATCAATGACTTGTTTATCTGTGGCGGCACTGCTTTCGATAGCCCAGCCGGTTACGCCCTCAATGCAACCCTCGATCCACCATCCGTCCAGAATAGACAGGCTGGGGACGCCGTTCAGCGCGGCCTTCATGCCGCTGGTGCCAGAGGCCTCACGAGGCCGCTTCGGCGTGTTCACCCACACATCCACGCCCGCGGTAAGCAGTGCGCCCAGCTCCCAGTTGTAGTTTTCCAGGTAAACGATGCGCAGCAGATTGTTGTTGAGCTCGACAGCCTTCGCGACAACCTTCTTAATCATTGCCTTGCCATCATCATCCTTGGGATGGGCCTTGCCGGCGTAAATAATCTGCAAGCCGCCGGCTTTGGCGGCAATGGCGTTCAGCCGCGTGGGATCAGTGAGTAGCAGGGTGGCGCGCTTGTAGAAGGTAGCGCGGCGGGCAAAGCCCAGGGTGAGCACCTTGGGATCGAGGGCCAGATTGGCAGGCACGCAGCGGTGCGAGGCGACTTTAGCGAGCAATGCCTCCTTGTTGAGAGCATGAGCCTTGATGATCTCTCCCTCAGGCAGGTCTATGGCGTTGCGCAGATAGAGATTGTCGCGCCGCCACGAGGAAAAGTGAGCGTCCATCATCTGCTGGAAGGGCACGGAGACCCAAGTGGGTGCATGAACGCCGTTGGTGATCGAGTCAAGCGCAAACTCCGGGAACATCCCGCGGGAGACCTTTGCATGTTTCATGGCCACGCCGTTGGCATAACGCGAGAAGTGCAGCGCCAGCACCGTCATGTTCAGCATTCTCTTGTCAAGGTAGCCCAACTGATCCAGGCACCTTGTCCGTTCCTTACCCAGGATGCGCTCGGTCTGCTCGGTGGTGAAAAGGTCGTGGCCGGCCTCAACCGGGGTGTGGGTGGTGAAGACGCACTTCTTCCGCACCTGCTCAATGTCGGCTTTCGTGGCCGCGCCCAGCGCTCCGCCGCCCAACTCGCTCTCCAGCAGCGCCAGCGTCAGCAACGCGGCGTGGCCTTCGTTCATATGGTAGACATTGACCTGGTAGCCCAGCGCGTGCGCCATGCGCACTCCGCCCATGCCCAGTACAATCTCCTGACGCAGTCGGTCGTTCTCGTCGCCGCTATACAGTACGTCGGTCAGCCAACGATCCGAGCCCGTATTTTCCTTTAGATCCGTGTCCAACAGGTAGATCGGCACCACGTGTCCGTAGCAGCCCTTCAGGTCATAACGCCAGCAACGCACCGTCACGACGCGATTATCGATGGAGACCGTAACCCGCGCCTTTTCCAAGGCGCAAAATTTCGCAGGAGTCCACTCGTCGGTCTCCTCCTTCTGCACTCCGGCTATGTCCAGTTTCTGCTTGAAGAAGCCCTTGTGATAAACCAGCGAGAAGGCCACCGCAGGAACGCCCAGATCGGCCATGGTGCGCAATGTATCGCCGGCAAGAACGCCCAGGCCGCCGGAGTATGTGGGTATGTCAGGGGAGATCGCGATCTCCATCGAGAAGTACGCTACCAGGCCGGAACTGGGAAAGGTTTCGTAGAAAGAGGGCTCTATTGATGATGTCGGTTGCATGTCTTTCGCATCTCCACGGCGCTCCAATCAGAGAAGCGACGCACAGTGAATAATTAGTGCTGCGCGACCAAACGGGCGAAAGCGATCTTGCCCGGCCGTTATCTAAAGCGGTTCCACAATACACGTGCCCTCTCTGGCATCGTGCAGGGTAGCATTTTCTTGAGGAAAATGCCACTTTAGTGAAGTGGTTTCGGAATACAGCAATCGTGGAACCGCTGTAGGCAAACTCCTATTGATTTTAGCAAGAAAGGCTTCTGAGGACCGGTGAATAACCGTGTTTTCTTTGCCGGGATTCATGCCAACTGGATGATTCCAATGAGTCGAATCAAGGATGCGATGGTATTTCTCAGCAGTTCCAATTTATTTGTTTGTGCCGGTTCGCTATTCTCCCATCACCTCCGCGCAGCTCGCGGTTAGCCGCTCCCAGATTTGGTCCATCCATGTTTCGTGCTCTGGCTTCATCAACACCGAGCGCAGGCAGGTAACCAGTCCGGCGCTTTCTGCCGCGTGACTTTGCGGCTCTGATTCATCTGCAGGCACAAACCATGCCATCGGCAATTGCGCCAGCGCCAGATGCAAATCCCGCGCGGCACAGACAGAAAAAAGCCTCTGCGCCAGATCTGAAGCCCGTTCCGGCGTCTCGGCTTCCAGCTTCCACACCACAATATCGAGTTCCGGAGCTCCGGCTGCAAGCGGCTGGAAGCGACCGGACTTATCCTGACGGAGCCGCCGGTCGAGATCCAGAGCGGCAGAGCGGCCGCGAGCGAGGCCTCGAGCAAACTCGCCTCCCGCCACAAGTGGCAAAAGCTTTTGCGTAGCCCACAAAGCCACCGCCGAGGCGCCGGCCCGCGAACACTCCAGGCTGATTTCGCCCAGGTGCACGGGGTCCCCGGCGAGCGATTTTTGCTCGCTGGGGTGTAGCTGCAACTGCTTTGAGGTGAAGTAGGTATAGGGAGAGTCGTGCTTGTAGAAGCGCCCCACAGCTGGGTCGCGAAAGAGCACGCATCCGCAGCCGTAGGGCTGAAGGCCGTGCTTGTGCGGATCAATCACGATGGAGTCGGCCTGACTGATCGCTTCGAATGCCCGCCGAGCCGGCGCGTCCAGAGTATTGGGAATCAGCCGAAAGTAGCCGCCGTAGGCTGCGTCTACATGAACGCGAAAGTTGTAGCGCGAGCGCAGCTCCAGAATCTTGTCCAGAGGGTCCACCGCGCCAATAGCCGTAGTGCCCAGCGTTACCACCACCGCGCCCACATCGCCCCGGCGCAACTCGGCTTCCAGAGCTTCAACACTCATGCGTCCGCGGAGGTCAGTTGCAATTGACGCATACTGCAGCTTCAGCACAGCGGATATGCGCTGGTGGGTATAGTGCGCCTGCTCGGAGCCGACAATGCGCTTGCCGGGAGCGAGCTGTCCGGCCACCCACAGCGCCTCCAGGTTGGCCAGAGTGCCGCTGGAGGTCAGGTGGCCCAGGAATTCCGTCCAGCCGAAGATTCCGGCAATTTCGCGGACGGCTTCAATCTCCATCTCCGAGCTGGCCCGGCCACCGTCACGCGCGTGGTTATTGGGGTTGATGGTCATGGCCAGAGCATAGGCAGCCCGCGCCACCGGGTGCGGCGGCTTGAGCATCTGCCCCGCATAGAGCGGATGGAAGTAGGGATAGTTGTCGCCCATCCGGCGCGCCACATCCTCCAAAACCCGCGCCATCTCTGCCGGGTCGGCCGCAGCGTCAAAGGCGGGCAAAGCCGCGAACTGCTTATTCATCAGTTCGGTAGCGTGGGACAACAGGCCGGGAACGGGATCCTGGGACATGGTGACCTTTCGCAGTAACACAACAAGGGTACGACGTTAAGGCTTTCTAATTCAATAAGTTCCAAAACTGAAAACGAAAAAGATGTAGCGTAATGATACATTTTTTACGTATTTATTTGAAAAGGGATGCTACACTGCACTCAGCGTTAGACCGAAGCGGGCGTGAGCAGTACTCGCCCTACCAGCAAGATTCTGCCAGTGGTCGCTCCGATTCATCCAGCGCAATTCAATTCAGGAAATACGAGCAATATGGAACAAGGTACCGTGAAGTGGTTCAACGACGCGAAGGGCTTCGGCTTTATCTCGCGCCAGAACGGCGAAGACGTATTCGTGCATTACTCTGCAATCACCTCCAGTGGTTTCAAGAGCCTGCAGGAAGGTCAAGCCGTGCAATTCAACGTGGTGAAGGGGCCCAAGGGGTGGCAGGCTGCGGACGTGCAGCCGCTGTGAACCCACCGGCCGGATTCCGGCAGAATCTAGCAAACACAAGCGAGGGCTGGGAACGATCCCATCCCTCGTTTGTTTTTTGTGGCTGATCATCGCGATCGATTGAGTATTTATCAGGAAGGGATCGATTCTCCGCGTGAAAGACGGCACGGCGATCATCATCGGAGCAGGCCCGGCAGGACTGACGGCTGCCATCGAGTTGCAGCGCAATTCGTCAATCAAGCCTGTTCTAATCGAGGCCGGTCAGCAGGTCGGCGGCATCTCGCGCACCATCCGCTACAAGGGCAACCGCATGGACATTGGTGGCCATCGCTTCTTTTCGAAATCTGACCGGGTGATGCGCTGGTGGCTGGACCTGATGCCGGTTGAGGCTGGCTCAGATACAGAAGGCGAACTGCGTTATCAAGGGCAGCAACACGATCTTCCCGCGGCGGCTGGAAAGCACGATCCGCAAACGGAAGACCTGGTGATGCTGATTCGCCAGCGCAAAAGCCGCATCTTTTTTCTGCGCCGCTTTTTCAACTACCCCATCAGCCTGACCGCGGCAACCTTCAGAAACCTGGGCCTTGTCCGCACATTTCGTTGCGGTGTTAGTTATCTGCGTTCGGCGCTGCTGCCTCAACGCAAGGAGTGCTCGCTCGAGGATTTCATCATTAATCGATTTGGCAAGCAGCTTTACCTGACGTTTTTCAAGTCGTATACCGAAAAGGTTTGGGGCGTGCCTTGCAACCAGATCAGCGCCGAATGGGGCGCGCAGCGCATCAAGGGCCTCTCGCTCAAGGGCATCGTAATGCACTTCCTTAAGAAGACTTTTGTCCGAGGGCGTTCCGGCGACATTGCGCAAAAGAAGACAGAAACCTCGCTGATCGAGAGGTTTCTCTATCCCAAGCTCGGCCCCGGCCAGCTTTGGGAACATGCAGCAGAATTAGTTTGCAAGGGCGGCGGCGAGATTCACTTCGGAATTCAAATTGACCGTATCCGCGTGGAAGGTAACAAGGTGGTCTCGGTGGAGGGCCGCGACGAGGCGGGAGAGCGGGTCATATATAAGGGAGATTACTTTTTCTCCACCATGCCTATCCGCGATCTGGTGCGCGGCCTCTCTACGCCAGTGCCCGCAGAGGTGAGCAAAGTCGCCGAGGGACTGATGTATCGCGACTTCATCACCGTGGGACTGCTTGCCAGCAAGCTGGCCGTCACGGAGAAGAAAGGCGAGCCGCTCAAGGATAACTGGATTTACATTCAGGAGCCCGAGGTGATGATCGGCAGGCTGCAAATCTTCAATAACTGGAGTCCCTGGCTGGTCGGCACTCCCGGCAAGGTTTGGATCGGCCTGGAATATTTTTGCAATGACACCGACCCGCTGTGGAAGCTCTCCGATGAGGAGATGGCGAAACTAGCCATCGCGGAGATTGCCAGGATCGGGATTCTGAAGGTGGAAGATGTCGAGGACTCCCACGTCGTGCGCGTTCCCAAGACGTATCCCGCCTACTTCGGCAGCTATGACCGCTTCGATGTTATCCGCAGTTATTTAGACGGCTTTGAGAATCTCTTTCTTGTGGGCCGCAATGGCATGCACAAATACAACAACCAGGACCACTCCATGCTGACCGCCATGACCGCCGTGGAAAATATCGTCAACGGCGTCACGACAAAGGACAACATCTGGGCCATCAACACCGAGATGGAATATCACGAGGAGAAGGCGGAGAAGTGAGTGCGGCGGCTCTGAGGCTCAGTTCAGCCGCCAGAAGGCCGCGTTCAGCACGGTGGCAAAGGTGACCCAGGCCCAGTAAGGCGCCATCAGCCAGGCTGCTACCGGCGAAACCCTGCCGAAAACCAGCGTAGTAGCCCCGATGGCCGCCCACAGTGCCACGACCTCAACCAATGCCGCTCCGATAGCGTGATGGCGAAAGAAGATCAACGACCAGGTGAAATTCAGGAGCAATTGAATGAGAAAAAGGGCCAATCCCCAGGTGCGCCACGGCGAGGCGGCCGACTCCCACACCTGCCACGCGGCGATCGCCATCAGGGCGTAGAGCAGCGTCCAGACCGGCCCGAAGACCCAGTTTGGTGGAGCAATGGACGGCCTCGTCAGCGTGCGGTACCACCCCGGAACCTCGCTCGCCGTCCACGAGCCGCTGACGCCTGCTACCGCAAAACAAATTCCTATCCAGCAAATCAGAGAAATCCAGCGCATCTCGGCCTTCCTTGTCCCTCAAGAGAAAGGATATCGCTTGACGGACAAAGACTCGCCGATATTTCAGCCATCGTCGATCCCGCCTACGCGCGCGCAGCACTCCTCGACTTGAAGCGCCCGCGGCAACTATCCTGTACTGTTGCAGGGCACTCATCCATGCCCATCAGAAAACAGGACTCCAACCACCATGAACGCAAAGACCATCGCCGTACACCTGCCCGACGGGGCTATTCGTGAAGTGCCCGCCGGAACGACGCCTCTTGAAATTGCCAACTCGATTTCGCCGCGGCTGGCAGCGGCTGCCCTGGCTGCGCGCCTGACCCCTGTTGGCGCCGCTGTGAAGCAAAGCGCCGCCACAGACGAGAACGCCTCGGAAGCCGCCATGTATTCCGCCGAGGATGCGGCCGGACCGCGCCTGGTGGATCTGGCTACGCCTTTGACCGCCGACACGCGCCTCGAGCTGGTGACCGAGAAGGATTCCGAGGCGATCAAGGTGCTGCGCCACTCCGCCGCGCATGTGCTGGCCACGGCGGTGCTGGAGCTGTTTCCCGAGACCAAGCTGGGACACGGTCCGGCCACCGACTCCGGTTTCTTCTACGACTTCCATCGCGAAAAGCCCTTCGTCCCCGAGGACCTGGCGCGGATTGAGGCGAAGATGGCTGAGGTGATTGCGCGCGACGAGAGGTTTGTCCACGAATTTGCTCCAAGAGATAAGAGCCTGGAAGGCTTCAAGCGCGACGGCGACTTCATGAAGACCCACTTCGTGACCAAATTCACCGCGCCCGGAGACCAGGTCAGCTTTTATCGCAACGGCAAGTTCGTGGACTTTTGCCGAGGGCCGCACGTGCCCTCGACCGGCCGCATCAAGGCCGTCAAGGTGACCAACCTGGCCGGCGCTTACTGGTTGGGCGACGAGAAGAACCCGCAGTTGCAGCGCATCTACGGCACCGCGTTCTTCTCGCAAAAGGCCATGGACGAGCACTTCGCCCGGCTGGAAGAAGCGGCCAAGCGCGACCATCGCCTGCTGGGCAAGCAGTTGGACCTGTTCAGCATTCAGGAGTTGGCCGGCGCGGGACTCATCTTCTGGCATCCCAAAGGCGGCATCGTTCGCAAGGTGATGGAAGACTGGATGCGCGAGGAATGCCTGCGGCGCGGTTACTCGATGGTCTTCACGCCGCACGTCATGCGCCGCGAGCTGTGGAAGATCAGCGGTCATGAGGGCTTTTACGCAGGTAATATGTACACGCCCATGGAACTGGATGACGCCGAGTATCGACTGAAGCCGATGAACTGTCCCGGCCACATCCTGATATACAAAAACTCGCCACGTAGTTACCGCGACTTGCCCGTGCGCCTGGCCGAGTTAGGCAACGTCTACCGCTACGAGCGCTCGGGAACCATGCACGGCCTGTTGCGCGTGCGCGGCTTTACGCAGGACGATGCGCATATCTTCTGCACTCCCGGCCAGATTGAGGACGAGGTGGTGGCCTGCATCGATTTTGCCGAGGCGGTGATGAAGACCTTCGGTTTCCACGAGTTCATAGTCGAGCTATCTACCTGGGACCCAAACGACCGCGCCCATTACGCCGGCTCCGACGAGAACTGGGATCTGGCGGTGGGCTCCCTGCAACGCGCCCTCGGCCGCAAGGGCATTGCCTACAAAACGATCTCCGGCGAAGCCGCCTTCTACGGCCCCAAGATCGACATCAAGCTGGTGGACGTGCTGGGACGCCTATGGCAGCTTTCCACAGTACAGTTCGACTTCAACCTGCCGGCGCGCTTCGAACTGGAGTACGTGGGCGAGGACGGCGAACGCCATCAGCCGGTCATGGTTCACCGCGCGCTGTTCGGCTCGGTCGAGCGTTTCTTCGGCGTGCTCATCGAGCACTACGCGGGAGCCTTCCCGCTGTGGCTCGCGCCGGTGCAAATCGGCTTGGTCCCCATCAGCGAGCGGCACCATGAATACGCGAAGAAGGTCGAAGCCGAACTGAAAGCCGCGGGCTTCCGCGTCGAGACCGACGACCGCAACGAGAAGATGAACGGCAAGATTCGCGACTTCGCCAACCAGAAGACGCCCTACATTCTTGTCTTCGGCGACAAGGAGCAGGAAGCCAACTCGGTCAGCGTGCGCATCCGTGGCAAAGGCGACCAGGGCTCTGTGCCTCTGGCCGAGTTCATCGCCAAGTGCAAAGAGTTGGTCAAGAGCCAGTCGACGGAACTATAACTTCTGGTTGGGGACCAACTCAGCCAGCTGGCTCCTTGAGGTAAATCTCAACATAGTCAAGGTAATTCTGGGCGTATTCGATGATTTTGGCGCGGTCAGCTTCGCTTAGCTCGCGGCGGAGTTTGGCGGGGACGCCGGCCCAGAGCGTGCGCGGTGAGACGTGCGTTCCCTCAGGGACCACGGCGCCTGCGGCGATGATGGAACCTTCGCCGATGCGGCAGCCGTTCAGAACCCTGGCCCCGATGCCGATGAGAACCGCGTCCTCGAGCACGCATCCGTGCACCGTGGCATTGTGGCCGATGGTGACCCAGTCGCCCACAATTACCGGATAAAGGTTGCGCTGGCCGTGGAGGACTGCGCAGTCCTGGATGTTGGAGTTGGCGCCGACACGGATAAAGTGGACATCGCCGCGCAGGACGGCGTTCATCCACACCGAGGAGCGCTCACCGAGGGTTACGTCGCCGAGAATCTGCGCGGAAGGGTCTACATAGCAACTGGAAGGGATCAGGGGCAGCCGCCCCTGGTAGCTGCGGATCATGGTATCAAGGCCTCCTGGTCAAGTCTAAGGTATAGTGCGCTCTCCGGAGGGCGTGCTGACCCGTGCCGGACGCCGGAATAAACCTGCCGTGGCAAAAAGTCGAATCAAAGAGCCAACAGCGAGCGTGTAGAAGACAATTTGAGCGATATTTCACTATATTTCACGACATTTGTTGCGTCCAGGCCTCTGTGCTTGACCCGCGGCGCAATGTTTCCAGTATTATAGGAGATGCCAGATGGCGGGTTTGGAGGTGGAATTTTTTGGCGGAGGTTCGTATTCAGGAAGGCGAACCGCTGGAAAATGCGCTGCGCCGGTTCAAGCGGAAGGTACAGCAGGAGGACATCATCAAGGAAGTCAAGCGTCACTCCTACTACCTGAAGCCCGGCGAAAAGAAACGCGTAAAGGCGGCTTTGGCGCGCAAGCGGAATCGCAAGAAGGCTCGTAAAGAGCAAGACTAGTTTCAACACATTTGTGACTTACGCGGCCCCGGTACCCCCGCATTTGGATGCGGGCGGGAAACCAGAGATCGCAGGCAAGGCCGGGGCGGTATGTCGCGTTACTTTCATTGAACTCCAACTTTCTGCATACAGATTGCTTGGAGGATGTATACAGGTCTTACCGGCTATGCCGGATAGACAATTAATTTGCCGCTGAACTTGTTGCGGCCCGGGCCCCGATTGTTAACACAGCACGAAGCAGGGAAACGGGACCGGCAAGCTGACTGCGTTCATGGCCGATTTCAACCAATTCCCTTCTTTGGGGAAGCCGGCCATGGAGTTTACCGACAAAGTTTTGAAGTGCAGCGATTGCGGAGCCGAGTTTGTATTCACCGCCGGCGAGCAGCTATTTTTCTACGACAAGCAGTTTAAGAACGAACCCAGGCACTGCAAGCAGTGCAAGGCGAAGCGTGTCCGCGGAGGTTCCAGGGTTCGCCCGGAGACCCGGACCAACTGCTCGCTATGCGGCGCGGAGACGACGGTCCCATTCAAGCCCACGCAAGGAAGGCCGGTATTGTGCCGCCCCTGCTTCAAGCAGCAGACGTCGCAAAACGGGGCCGCTCTAACCCCGAAGCCACGCCCCGAGCCGAGTACCGAGCCGAGTCAGGAGCCGCAACGCCTGGAAGGGGACTAAAGCGTTTTCTTCAGAGCGATGCCGCTGCTGCCTGGCGCGCACACCGCATCTTATACTGATGCATGGTGATCCGGCGCTTCTGGCGCCGGTCAGCGGGAGTGCGACGCCATGGTGCAGACGCGGATCAAGCCTTACTTTCAGGAAGTTGCCGAGAAGGATCGGCGCCGGGAGCAGCGGCGAATTTTCCGGCGCAACCAGGCCTTCGGGCTGGTGCTTGTAGCCGCCGCGATTCTGATCTTCTGGCTCCTGCGCACCAATCCCAGGTGGATCTTTCCGCCGGGGTGGTGGCGGCCGTGAATCCTGCGCGAACGGCGAGCGGCGGCGTTGCCGCGGCTGACCCTTTGGCGGTTCTTCTGCTGGGTCCTACCGGCAGCGGCAAGACGGCTCTTTCGCTCCAGTTGGGCGAGCGTTTCGGCGGCGAGATCGTCAGCTGCGACTCGGTGGCAATCTATCGCGGCATGGACCTGGGCACGGCCAAACCTACAAAAGAAGAGCGGGCGCGGCTGCCGCATCACCTCATCGACGTAGCCGATCCGGACCAGCCCTTTACCGCGGGCGAATACAGCCGGCAGGCGCGTACGGCTTTGCGAGAGATTGCGGCGCGGGGCCGTCTGCCCATTGTGACCGGCGGAACCGGGCTCTACCTGCGCGCGCTGACCGAGGGGCTCTTTGCCGGGCCGGAGCGGCACGAGGAGCTGCGAGTTAGATTGCAGCGCAGCCGCGAGAGGCACGGTGAAGGCTGGCTGCACCGGCTGCTCCGCAGGCTCGATCCGGCCTCAGCCGCGCGCATTCATGCGAATGACGCGGCCAAGCTGATTCGCGCCATCGAGGTCTGCCTGGAGGCGCGCAGGCCGCTTTCTGAGGTGATGGCTCGCGACCCGCTCACCGGCTTCCGGCTGCTGCACATCGGCCTCAACCCGCCGCGCCAAGCGCTTTACGACCGTCTCAACCGGCGCTGCGCAGAAATCTTTGCGGCCGGAATCGTCGAAGAGACGCGCGGCCTGCTCGAACGCTACGGGCCGGTGAAGGCGCTGGATTCGTTGGGTTACCGGCAGGCTCTGGCCGTTCTGGCGGGGACCTTGAGTGTTGAGCAGACGGTAGCAGCCGCGCAGCAGGGCCATCGCAACTACGCCAAGCGGCAACTGACCTGGTTCCGTCGCGAGCCGGAGGTGCATTGGCTTGATGGTTTCGGAGACGAACCAGAGGTGCTGCGCGAGGCATCTGAACTGGTGCTGAAGAATCTGTAA
This sequence comes from Occallatibacter sp., assembly GCA_050012015.1. Classification (GTDB taxonomy): domain Bacteria; phylum Acidobacteriota; class Terriglobia; order Terriglobales; family Acidobacteriaceae; genus Telmatobacter. The sequence goes on from JBEKHZ010000006.1 coordinate 97,141, forward strand.
TGAAGAAGATATGCACTTGTGTTCTGCGGCAGGACGGAAGCGAAACGGGACTTTGGAGCATCCATTAGACTGGACGGTGGCGTGCGGCGCTGGCTTCTGAGCAGCGCATCGGAATGGAGTATTCGTGGAAAAAGCAATGGCAGAGACGATTTACGATGTGGCGATCATTGGCGGCGGACCAGCCGGCTACACGGCGGCCATTCGCGCGGCGGAGTACGGGCTGAAGGTCGCACTGATTGAGAAGTCCGACAAGCTGGGCGGAACCTGCCTGCACGTGGGCTGCATCCCCACCAAGGCGCTGCTCTTCAACGCCGAGATCTGGGACCACCTGCAGCACGCCGCCGAGTTCGGCATTGAGGGCATCGGCACTCCCACGCTCAACTGGGCCGCGGTGCTCCAGCGCAAAGACGCCATCATCGCCAAGCACGTCAAGGGCCTCGACTTCTTGATGAAGAAGCACAAGATCGCGCGCCTCGAGGGATTTGGGAGACTGACCGGCCCCGCGCGTGACGGCGTGCATACAGTTGAGGTCAAGGCGGCAGGCGGCGAAGTGAGCCAGGTAAAGGCGAAAAATGTGATTCTAGCCACCGGCTCCGAGGCTAAGATGCTGCCGGGACTCAAGGCTGACGACCGCATTCTGACCAACATCGAAATTCTGGCCATGGAGCAGGCGCCCAAATCGTTGATTGTCATCGGAGCGGGCGCGGTGGGCATGGAGTTCGCCTCGCTTTTTCGCACTTTCGGGACCGAAGTCACGATTGTCGAGTTTTTGCCGCGCGTGGTTCCAGTGGAGGACGACGAAATCTCCAAAGAGATCACGCGCCTCTTCAAGAAGCGCGGCGTCGATGTGAATACCGGCGCAAAGGTCGAGAAGGTCGAAAAGACTAAAGCCGGAGTGAAGGTCACATTCATCGACGCTAACGGCAATCCTCAAATCAAAGAAGCCGAAAAGGTGCTTGTGGCCGTGGGCCGGGCCGGGCGAACCGGCGATCTTGGCCTGGAGAAAACGCGCGTAGAGCTCGACCGAGGGCTGATAAAAGTCAATGAAGCTCAGGAGACCGCCGAGCCGGGCATCTTTGCCATAGGAGACATTGTGGCCGGGCTGCCGCAACTGGCGCATGTGGGCGCGATGAGTGGCATGATCGCCGCTGCCAAGATCGCCGGCCGGCAATTTCGCCCGGTGCGCCGTGACCGCATTCCCGGATGCACCTACACCGAGCCGCAGATCGGTTCGGTGGGGTTGACCGAGGCGCAGGCCAAGGAAAAAGGCTACGAGGTGAAGGTGGGCAAGTTTCCCTTTGCGGGCAACTCCAAGGCCACTATTCTGGGCAGCCATGACGGCTTCGTGAAGGTGGTCGCCGACGCCAAATACGGCGAGATTCTGGGCGTGCATATCCTCGGGCCGCAGGCCACGGAGCTGATCGCCGAGGCGGTTTCGGTACTGGAGCTGGAAGGCACGGTGGAGGAGCTGATGTTTACCATCCACGCGCATCCCACTCTGGCCGAGTCCCTGCTCGACGCCTACGGGGCGGTGGAGGGAATGGCGATCAACGCGTGAAAAGTTTCAACGCTGGTAAAACTCACTATTTCTGATCGGCAATTTGGCTTGTTAATCCCTTTCAGAAAACAACAGCATCGTTGCGTAGTCATTCACGAATAAAGGAGATTGCGGATGAATCCAAAGGTCGACGTTTTTTTGCGGAAAGCGAAAAAGTGGCGGAAAGAATCGGAGAAATTAAGAAAGATCATTCTTGACTGCCCGCTGACCGAAGAATTGAAGTGGGGTCAACCTTGTTACACGCATCAGGGGAAAAACGTCATTTTGATTGGTGCATTTAAAGGATATTGTTCGCTGTTGTTTTTCAAAGGCGCCTTGCTAAAAGATGCCCATGGCATCCTGGTTGCACCGGGGAAGCTGCAGGCGGGGCGCCAGATCCGGTTCACCAATCTTCATGAAATCATGGCAATGGAACCCATCTTGAAAACCTATATTTATGAAGCCATTCAAGCTGAAAAAGCCGGATTGAAAGTGAAATTAAAAAAGCATTCTGAATACATCATTCCGGAAGAACTGCAGAAGAAATTAGATGAAATCCCTGCCTTGAAATCTACTTTTGAGGCACTGACGCCGGGACGGCAGAGAGGCTACATGTTTCATATTTCCGCGCCCAAACAAGCCAAAACGCGGGAGTCAAGGGTTGAAAAGTGCATGAAGCTCATTCTCAAGGGCAAGGGATTAAACGATTAGCAGCAGAACTGCCTGTTACCGCCGGAGACCGCCTTTTGGAAACAGATTGAGGCTCCGATGCGGGCTATCCATAAAATCACGCATTTAATGGCACTATACCTCCATGAAATGTCATAAAATAAAGGTATGCCTATGACCTCTCTCAACATTTCGCTGCCCGACCCGTTGAAGGCCTACGTGGAAGGCCGAGTCGCCTCAGGCGATTTTGGCACTCCGAGTGAGTTTGTCCGCAACCTGATTCGCCAGGACAAAGAACAGCGGCGCTCGCTCCTGGAGACGGAACTGCTCGATGCTCTTCAAAGCAAAGAATTTGTGATAACGCCCGAAGAGTTGAGCGGGCGCAGTCTTGTAGCGGTCCTGCGGGAGAAGCTCGCCCAGCCGTGATTGAATTGCGTATCTCCGAGGCGGCCGCCCTCTCGATTGTCGAGCAGGCGGACTATTACGAGCAGAATGCCGATCTCGCTTTAGCTCAACGGTGGGAGTTGGCCGTAGATCAGGCGGTAAACTCCTTGCTGAGCTTGCCGGAGCGCGGAGCACCTTGCCGCTTTCGCTCTCCGGCTATCGCAGGTCTGCGATGGATATTCATTACAGGCTTTCCAAAGCACATGGTCTTCTATAGTTATCTGCCCGAGGAACAAGCCATTCTGATTATTCAAGTGCTGCACGGCGCTCGCAATCTGGAAATCCTTCTGGATGAAGAGGCGTAGAGGCGGCTGCATACCCGCAGCAATCCCGTTCCATTTAGACTGGAAGAGTTATGAGTACACTGAAAGCCGTTCGCGGGACCCGCGACCTATTGCCGCCGGAGACCGCCCTTTGGAACCGCATCGAGGCGACCGCACGGGACGTCTTTGCCCGCTACAACTTCGGCGAGATTCGCACCCCGGTCTTCGAGGAGACGGCCCTGTTTGCCCGTAGCGTGGGCGAGGAGACCGACATCGTCTCCAAGGAGATGTACACCTGGGAGGATCGCGCCCGCGCGCAGTCGGAGAAGACGCAGTCGCTGACCCTGCGCCCCGAAAATACCGCCAGCGTGGTGCGCGCGGCCATCGAGCACAATCTCTTCGAGAGCGGGCAGTTGCAGAAGCTCTACTACATCGGTCCGCAGTTCCGCCGCGAGCGTCCGCAGAAGGGCCGCTACCGGCAGTTCTCGCAGATCGGCGCCGAGGTTATCGGGCCGCCGTCATCGGGGAGCGAATCGCCTCTGCGCGACGCCGAAATATTGGAAATGCTGGCCACGCTGCTCGACGAACTGGGCATTACCGGCTGGACGCTGGAACTAAATTCGGTTGGCTCGGCCGCCGATCGCGAACGTTACAACCAGGCACTTCGGGCTGCGTTGGTTCCCGTGGTTTCGCAGATGTGCGCGGACTGCCAGCGCCGTGCCCAGACCAACCCGCTGCGCGTGTTGGACTGCAAGATTCCAGCCGACCAGCCCATCATCGAGAAATTGCCGGTGATTGCCGATTCGCTGGATGAGGCGTCGCAAGCTCACTTTGCCGCAGTCACGACAGCTCTGGACGCGGCGGGCGTGCCTTACAAACTGAATCATCGTCTGGTTCGCGGTCTGGACTACTACACCCGCACCACCTTCGAGTTCACCCACGGCGGCCTTCCACCCCACGGAGCAAGCTCCGCGGGGACCCCGGTTCTGGGTGCTCAAAACGCCCTGCTCGGAGGAGGCCGCTATGACGGACTGAGCGAAATGCTGGGCGGACCCCGTGCGCCGGGAATCGGTTTCGCCATGGGCGAGGACCGGCTGGTGCTGACTCTACTTGCCCAAGAGTCCGCCATGCCACAGATGGCAGATGCTTTTATAGCTCCGCTGGGCGAAATCCTGAACGCCGCCGCCCTGGTTCTGGCCCGCGAACTGCGTCATCAGGGACTATGGATCGAATTGGGCGAAGGCAGCTTCCGCTTGAAAAAATCCTTTGAAACGGCAGATAAAATCGCCCGCCACATCGTCATTCTTGGCGAAGATGAGCTGAAATCCGGTATTCTGACGGTGAAGAACTTCTCTACAGGCATACAGACCAAGGTTCCCCGCTCGGAGCTGGCCGTCTTTCTATCCACACCCGCAAGCGAATAGAGGGCAAAGGTAGTGCTGGATTTTCTGGGAAATCTCGAACGGACGCATTATTGCGGCGAACTGCGCGCCTCCCACGCCGGCCAGAAGGTCGTTGTGATGGGTTGGGTGAACCGGCGGCGCGATCACGGCAACCTGATCTTTCTTGACCTGCGCGACCGCACCGGCATCAGCCAGATCGTGCTCGATAAGGAGTTGATTCCCGACGGCCACGCCAAGGGCGAGCAGGTTCGCCCGGAGTACGTGGTCGCTGCCGCGGGCAAAGTGCGCCTGCGTGATAAAGATTCGATCAACCCCAAGATGGCAACCGGCGAAGTCGAGATCGAAGCCACGCAGTTGCTTGTTCTGAACGACACTCGCCTGGCGCCGTTCTCGCCCTCCGAAGATGCCATCCAAAACGAAGAGGTCCGTCTCAAGTACCGCTACGTTGACCTGCGCCGCCCGGAGATGCAGCGCAATTTTCGACTCAGACACGACATCACGCTGGCCATTCGCGACAATCTCAGCCAGCAGGGATTTCTGGAGATTGAAACGCCCATCCTCACCAAATCCACTCCCGAGGGAGCGCGCGATTTTCTCGTTCCCAGCCGCGTGCATCCCGGTGAATTTTACGCGCTGCCGCAGTCGCCGCAGATTTTCAAACAGATTTTGATGATCTCCGGCTTCGACAAGTACTTCCAGATTGCACGCTGCTTCCGCGACGAGGACCTGAGAGCCGACCGCCAGCTCGAATTCACGCAGGTCGATCTGGAGATGAGCTTTCCGCGCCAGGAGACGGTTTTTGCCGTGGTCGAGCAGTTTATGGCGGCGGCCTTTGAGGCGGCCGGGGTTACCTTGCCCACGCCATTCCCCATCATTACTTACGACGAATCGATGCGGCGGTTCGGTTCTGATAAGCCGGACCTGCGCCTGCCCGGACTAACCGACGTTCGCCCGGCATTTACAGATGAAGCGCTGGCTACGCTGCAAATCGATCCCGCGCTGCCCGTGGTCGCCTTTCGCATTCCCAGCGTGGGCGAACTGAGCCGCAAGGAACGCGAGGACAACCACCCGCTCTTTGATTTGAAGAAGGGCGCCAAGTTTATTGATGACTTCAAGCGTCTGGCCAAGAGTTTTCCCGAGGCTGCCGTCAAGGTGCGCGAACTGGTGGGCGCTGCCGAGGCTGACTTCGTCATCATCGTCGCCGGCGACCCGGCCCACCCGGTCAAGGCCAGCGACACCAAGTTTGCCGGACGGCTCTCGGAGCGCGAGATCAACGTCTACTCTGCCGCCGGCAACTTCCGCACTGAGCTTGCCAAGAAATACGCCGACCGGCACGGAGCCTTTGCTGTCACAGAAAAAACTGTCCAGGATGCTAACGCGCGGAGCGGCGGAAAGTGCGTCGACGGCTCGGAAGCCTTCCGGCCCATCTGGGTAACGGACTTTCCCATGTTCGAGTACGATATGGCAACCACGAAATGGGTACCGGCGCACCATCCGTTTACCGCGCCGTTCGAGGCCGACATGAAGAACCTGGTCGCGGACCCGGCCAGTGTGCGCGCAAATTGTTATGACCTGGCACTGAACGGCCTGGAGCTTGGATCGGGCTCCATCCGCATCCATCGCAAAGACGTGCAGCAGCAGATCTTCCAGTCGCTGGGAATCTCAGGCGAAGAAGCCCGCGCGCGCTTCGGGTTTTTCCTCGACGCTCTGGAGTACGGCACGCCGCCCCATGGCGGCATTGCGCTCGGCCTGGACCGCATCGTCATGCTGCTGGCCGGCGCGCCCAGCCTGCGCGAGGTCATTGCCTTCCCCAAGACCGCCAAGGCAGTCGACCTGATGGTGGACGCGCCCACTGCAGCCACCGAGCAGCAGTTGAAGGAACTGCACATTCGCGTAGCGCTCAAGAGCTAGGGCGATTTCGGCCGCACAAGAAAATGAAAGGCCCGGATTTTCCAGTCCGGGCCTTTCCTGTTGAGCGTTGACGCGTGTTACTTTTCGGTCACCAAGGCATTGATCAGGTTGACTCCGTTGGGACTGCCCCAACCGGTCACCAGATCGTAGCCGGTTACGGCAGAATAGCTGCCGGATTTGCCGCTGGTGATGTCGTGGAAGTCAGTGTTGAAGCTGGAACTCACGCCGAATGCATACAGATAGGGGTTGATGAAACCGAGAGGTTTGTAGCCGTCGGCCGCCAACTGCTGATTGACCAGGGCCATATAGGCGGCCCACATGGGAGCGGCAAAGCTGGTGCCGCCATAATCGTTGGCCAGGCAGGTAGTCTGGTCGGCGCAGGTGTAGAAGGTGAAGTTGGCATTAGCCGAAACATCCGGGCCGTTGCGATAGGTGGTCGAGCCCTTGTTGCTCGAGTTGATCACGCCGGCGAGCTTTTGCCACGCAGGGATCGCGATCTTGTCCGGCGAGATTCCGCCGCCCGAATCCGCCCATGCGGTTTCCGACTTCCACGCGCCGCCTGCGCCGGTGGTGATCAAGTCTGTGCCGCCCACAGAAACGACATTGACATCGTCTGCCGGCCAGGCCTCAACCCTCCTTGACCAGGTGGAGCTATCGCCCGAAGCCGCAAAGAAATTCTGGCCCTGCGCCGCCATCTTCTGGAAGTAGGGGTCTAGCGTGGATGGATCGACGGGCGTCCAGCCCCATGAACAGCCAATGGTGGTGGGCAGCGGGTTGTGGGTAGTCATGGCGCTGATGATGGCCGTATCGCTTGAGCCGATGTACATCACCAGGCTGGCCAGTCCAGGAGCCATGCCGAGTGCCTGTGTCATGTCGAGGGTCTGCTCAGTGTCGTCGCAGTAGCCGCCGGCCCTGGAATACACGCAGCTTGTGCTGGTTCCATCCACGGAGAGTAACGTGATTGGAACAGTGTTAGTCTGCTTCACATTTTTGTAGTAGGTAGTGAGGTCAGCCAGGTCGGTGCCGTAATACTCAAGCAGCCCAAGGTTCTGGCCGGCGCCGGTCAGAGTTGTTCCGCCGTAGTAGGCCGCGCGCATGTCGCTGCCCAGAAACGAAGCCGAAGGACCGCTTCCGGTGGTGGCATGAGTCACGGCCTCCTTCGCATTTATGCCACGGGCCGCCGCGTAGTCGCGCCTGCTGACCAGCATGGGCTTCGGAATCGAGTAGTTGTCCAGGCCGGAGATATGCCATAGCTGGAAGGGAAGGTCCACACTGGGCTCACGGTCCGCAGCGTAAAAGACGCGGTCTTCGGTGGGGTGCTGGAAGGTCTGCAAGTTGATGTGGAAGGCGGCTTCGATAGCCGCAACAGAGCCTTTGACCTGCACTTCCATTCCATCGCGCGAGCCACCAACAACCGTAAGTCCGTTTGCCTTCGCAAAAGCGAGCACGGCGTTATATTGTTCCTGGGTGGGGCCAAAGCGCGCGGTGAACTCCTGCGGAGTAAGGAATTGCCGGTAGGAGACGCTGGCGGGATTGCGGAGATCTTTCAGAAACTCGTCCAGGCCTGCCTGATTGCGCAGCGGCAAAACGAGATCCAACTGCATCTGCTGGGTTGCGGGCAGGCGGCCAAGCAATTGCGCTTTTCCGTTGTAAACTTCATCGCGCACATGGCGCGTCAATAGCGATTGCGCATGGCCGGCCAAAGATCCGGTCGCTAGAATCGCCACGAAGGTCAACACGAATACACTAATTTTTTTGTTCACGATACCTCCTGTCGGAACTTGTTAGCGGGGGAGCTACTGGTCCGCCTTCAAGGAGACTATTAGCAATTGTGTGCAAGGACACCGCTGCTGTCAACCATAGTACCTCCCCTTTAGTAACACCTTCAATACCAAAAAGTCTCTTGGGGATGAAAAGAAATGATGAATAGGCTGTCGGGACCAGACAAGCATACCTTCCACCAGGATGCGCCTGAACAGGGCGGCTACCCCGCAACACTCAGGATTCTGCTACACTTATTTCAGCGTAATCATGGGGCATAAGCGACAGGCCGCGCCCCAAGGATGCGCTCCTGCAACCCAAGTTCGGGGAGTGGCTCAGCCTGGTAGAGCACCTGGTTCGGGACCAGGGGGTCGGAGGTTCAAATCCTCTCTCCCCGACCATTCTTTTCAATAACTTAATGAACTATCGGGAAAGCCGCGCTGTATAGCACGGGTGTACCGGCGCGCACAGCCGCGTGACGATTGCATGGGTTGCCTTTCCCGGAATGTCTGGTCTGCGGCACAACGCATCAATTACTTGCGGCCATCGGATCGCTACCAGATCAGGATGTACACTGCATGTTGAGGTTCCGGGCATGGCTGTCCAGGGGGATGAGACAACGATTTCCGCATTGAGCCCAGCAGTCCGGCTCGGGTTACCTGAGAACGATCCACGGAAAGGTTCCCATGCGTCTTCTTATTGCGTTTTGTTGCGTCTCTTGTGTTTTTGCCGGCACAATTGCTGAAGCACAGCTGAATTCCGCCGCCCCCTGTACCAGCCTGCCCAAAATCGCCAACGGCGACGTGAGCCGGAGTGCATCCAGCAACCAGTATCACCTGACTTGCAATTCAGGCTACACAGTCACCGGCAACGCCACTGCGACCTGCAGTAAGACCTCTGCCGGAGAGCATTGGTCCGCCCAGTTCGGCTCCTGCATGGCTGTCTGTACGGCGCCATCCGTTGGCAACGGAATCGTGGTTTACTCCGGTGGCCAGCAGGCGACCACTAACATCATGACCAACACCAATGTCAGCGTAAAGTGCAATCCGGGTGCGACCCTACAAGGTTACGGCACCAACTATTGTGGGATATCTGCCTCCGGGGGAACATGGAGACTTCCATTCGGCACATGTTCGAATTCCTGCAAACTACAGACAGTTCAGAATGCGCAGCTACTGGATGCCTCGGGGAAACCCGTGACCAATCCCATGCTTCCTAACACTTCGTATACCGTCAAGTGCAATGCCGGGTTTGTGCCGCCCCCGGGTGCAACGACTCATGGAGCGTGCGACTTCGCAGGCGTGCTCAGTGGGCAGCCTTCCTCATGCGTACAGGCGGTGGTGGTGAAATGTCCGCCGACTCTACAGATCAAGCAGGCGGACTTTGGAACAAACAATGGCGGCTATCTGAATTACCAACCCTCGGATTGGAAGCTGAGCGCCGGCGCTGCGTTCGCGCTGACGCTGCCGGTAACCTCTGTGAATGTCGATAACGGAGTGGTACTGAATTGCGGATACTCTTCGCCATCCGGTTCAGGGAACCTGGCCAAGCAGGTCTCGCAGTTCGGAAAGACGTGCGTGGCCGACAACACAACCAAATCCTTCACTTGTTATAAGTAGAATTTGCGGGAGTGCATGTAGAGACGCACGCAAACGCAACGGACAGGGGGACGATTCTGAGATTGGCAGGACGAGGGCAAACAAAGGCTAATTTCAACAGATTATAGATGTTAAGTGGTAGGCGAGGCGGGAATCGAACCCACAACCCCCGGCTTAGAAGGCCGGTGCTCTATCCGCTTGAGCTACTCGCCCACGTACACCTTATTTTAACGTTGAGTGGGTTAAAGCGCATCTGTAAATGCTGCCAGAGCGGCTTCAAGCGTTCGTTTGGCCTCTGTAGGCGACTCGCCGCAGGCGGTCAAGTAGGCGGTGACTCCCAGGTCCATGATCTCCGGGGTGACGATGGCGCGGCGGATGACCAAATCCGCACGGCAGCAGCGGAGCGGAACAGCGTTGACAAGTCCGCAGATGCGCTTGCATGCCTTCTCGGCCATTTCTGGCAGATCCCATGCTGGATTGCTCCTGGGCAGCAGGTCAATGAAGCAGCCCATGGCGTGAGCTGAGCAGCCAGATGGCGCATCCAGCTCGTCGAGGTCAAATTCACCTACTTCCAGATGAGGCCAGTAATCGCATTTTGAGGTCCAGACCGGGGAATCAGCGGCATTCAGCTTTACCAGGGCCTCGGCCAGCGCGGGGAACTGAGCGGTTTCAGGCAGATCCCTGGCGAGCTCCGGCTGACGTTGCAGATCGACAAACCCCGCCCAGTGCGCCACGATTACCGGCGCATCAGAGCCCGCCGCATCAGGGCCCAATTCGAACTCCCAGTCAGCTTCCATGAGATTCATCCGTCGCCGCCAGAAGGAACCGCATCACCGTCGCCTCTGCCCAGTGAATCTCGTTGCCGGAATCACGGGATAGGTAGGCGCAGTGGCCGCCGTGGCTGGTCTCGATAAAGGTAACATGCGGGTTGGCGAGCAGTTTGGCGCGGGTTTCAGGCGTCAGGCGAATGAAGGGGTCGTCCTGGGCGTGCAGCACCAGCGTGGGAACCGCAATCCGGTCTACCACGCGCGCGGCGGCGGCGCGGTCATAGTAATCGTCGGCGTCGCGGAATCCCCAGTAGCGAGCGAGGATCTTGTCGTCGAATTCACGGATGGAGCGCACCGGACCGATGGACTTGCGGCTTGCATAAATACCGGGAAACAGCTTCGTCTTGCGCTTGTAGCGCGACAGCAACCCGCGCAGAAAGTTCCACTCGTAGAGGCGGTTGAATCCCACATGCAAAGCGTCTGCGCCGGGAGCCAGGTCGATAGACGGGCAGACCGCTGCCACGGCGCACAGTGGCGGCCGGTTGCCCCACTCCCCGGCCAGTTTCAACACCAGGTTTCCGCCCATCGAGTAGCCCGCCAGAGCCACTCGCTCCAGGCCAAGCTTCTCCGCATAATGACGCACCACTACGCCTACATCGCCTGATAGTCCGGAGTGATAGAGCGTGGGAGTCAACGTCTCCGTGCCGCCGCAGGTGCGCATGTTCATCCGCACCACGTTCCAGCCGGCTTGCCAGGCGCGCGCGGCGACTCCCTGAATGTATCCTGAGTCCGACGAGCCTTCGAGGCCATGAACCAGCACCAGGGTGAGCCGTGAGGATCGCTGCGGTTCCTCCTGCCAGTGGCAATGGCACAACACGCGGCTGCCATCCGCCGGATCCACCTCGACAGTCTCCGTAACAGCCGCCAGGCGGAAGGCAGGCCGGGGGTAAAAATTACCGGCAATCGTCTGCAGGTGGCCGTTGCTCAGGCCGCGGCAGGGAACAAATGCAGGAAACCCAGCCGGCAACCCGGAGGAATTGTTGTCAAGCCCTTTATTTTCATTATTTTTCAGGATCACAAAGACTCGGCAATCGAGATGGTTGGCGCTAGCGGCTAATGCAAATTGGGGCGGCTAGTGGGGATCGAACCCACGACATCCTGAGCCACAGTCAGGCGTTCTGCCGCTGAACTATAGCCGCCGTATACACCGATTGTAGCATTGAATGAGAATTATTTACCCGGAGAAGCATGCGAAACAGTAGCGCCGCTTCCGCAAACACGATACAATTTCCCTGTTTCCAATAAGCGGTCTTACCTGAGGAGAAACAGATGAAAAATCCCGTTAAGAACATCGTAATTTCCACACTTTTGACTTTGGCACTGGGCCTGTTCATGACTGCTTTCGCACAGAAAGCGATGGCGCAATCGGTCATCAACGTAACTGGAACAACCTGGGTTGGCACAGATTCCGATAACGATTACTACGAGTACACGTTTATGGCAGGTGGCGTCCTGTACTTCAAGTCTCCACAGGGGTTCTATACGAATGGCACCTGGCAACAAGATGGAGATTTTATCTACATGCAGACGTATTACATGGATACACGCAGGAAATACTCGGATCGATTGGGTCAAATCAAAGGCACGCATATGGATGGCGGAGCTGGAAACGTCACAGGCAGAACATGGAAATGGGTTGCAGACCTGAAATCCACAACGCCATAACAACTGTTTGACAGACAGTGATTGAAATTGAGTTGGCGAGCAACCCTGAACTGCAGGTTTGCGTGCTTGAAGTGTTTGGGCAAACTGGTCAAATGTAGCCCTTCAAATGTGCCGCGTGGGAAGCTGGCGAAACCAGTAGCTTGTTAACCGCAAACGCGGTACACTTTCCGTGTTTTCAACGACCGGTTTTATCCGAGGAGGAAAGATGAAAATATCCGCAAGAAACATCGTTATCTCCGTACTTTTGACCTGGGCTGTGGGCCTGTTTATTACTGTTTTCGCTCAGAACGCGGGGGCGCAATCGGTTATCAATGTATCCGGAACGACCTGGGTTGGCACGGATTCCGATGGCGATTACTACGAGTATTCATTCCAGGCAGATGGCGCCTTGTACTACAAGTCCCCGTCAGGGTTTTGGACAAACGGCACCTGGAAACAAGATGGAAGTTCCATTTACATGGAGACGAACAAAAAATACTCCGAATATCAAGGTCAAATCTCCGGCACGCACATGGAGGGCAATGCCTGGAACATCAAGGACAAGCATTGGACCTGGGTTGCAGACCTGCGGAACACGCCACCTACCTCCACATATGGCGGTGTCCCGAGCGTCTCCGGCACCATCTGGTCCGGGGCAGATTCCCTTGACTATCACTATGACTACGAGTTCCGCCCCGATGGCACCTTGCGCTACACGTATGAGACTGGTTCCTTTACAGACGGCACGTGGAAGCAGGACGGCGATACGATTTACATGTCGATGAACAATAAATACTCGGAACGGCTAGGCCAAATCACGGGCATGCACATGGAGGGCAAGGCCTGGAACATCAAGGACAAGCATTGGACCTGGGTTGCAGACTTGCGGAACACGCCACCGGCCTCCGCATATGGCGGTGTCGCCAGCCTTGCCGGGACTTCCTGGAACGTTGTTGAGACTGACTCCTCTGGCGATAGAGACATATTCAACTTTATGCCTGATGGCACTTTGTCTTACTCGTATCAGAATGGGTCCTATACCAACGGCACGTGGAAGCAGAATGGAGACTCAGTCTACATCGAGATGAACAATAAATTCGTTGAATATAAAGGTCGAATCACAGGCTCGCATATCGAAGGCACTGCTTCGAATGTTAAGGGAGAGAACTGGACCTGGACAGCAGACAAAAGATAACCTGAGGCCATGACAACCCGATTTATCGCGCCGTGTATTGCAATGGTCCGGGCGGACTCGCTCCAAAAGGAAACCTATCCGCGCTACAATCGAAGAGTGTCGGGGCGTAGCGCAGCCTGGTAGCGCATCTGCTTTGGGAGCAGAGGGTCGGGGGTTCGAATCCCTCCGCCCCGACCATTATTTTTCAACTATTTACAAGCATGAAAGTGGGCTCAGAAATGGACCCCCTGCTTGTAGCGCAGATGCTCTAGGCCTGAAAGGCCTGTCTTTATTGGGATTTCTGCCGCGAGAAGGATGCACGGGCAGCTACAAATTCGACTACAGCCGAAATGTGCGATGAGTTGCTGAACGTTGGCAAATGAACCTGGGCTGGTAATGGCAGACCTCGACTTTTTGCGGCGGCCGGTAGCGCCGCTCATGCGCGCTTGCGGAACGGCTCGCTGTGGATGATGCCAGATCCTTCGCGAACCGTCAGTATCTGGTCGGAATTCACGTCGTTCAACTTCGTAACTGCGCCGCTGGGCCAGTGGATCTCAATCACGTTTGCCTTTGTTGAGGTGCCGAGGCCGAAGGTCAAAACCAGCTCGCTCGACGACAGGTAGCTCGATCCACTGCGCAACATCTGTTTCTGCGAGGTTGTATTGGACTGAACCCATACAACCGAGCCGATGCCGTCGCGATTCGATCTCGTCCCGACCAGCTTGATGCGCAAGGCATGATTGGTAGCGCCTTCATTGAGGAAGAGCAGTGCGGGGCCATTGTTCGTGGTGATCACGATGTCCAGCGCGCCGTCGTTGTTGATGTCTCCATAAGCGGCGCCGCGGGCGACATGTGGCTTATCGAATTCGTAGCCTACCTCCTCAGCCTCGTCCACAAAGCTCTTGCCATCGATGTTGCGATAGAGGTGCGGCGGTTCGGCGTAGTGAACGCGGTGCTGGATTGCTTCGATGGCGGGGTCGAGGTGGCCGTCGGCAATGTAGATGTCGGGCCAGCCGTCGAGGTCGTAGTCGAAGAAGAAGCAGCCGAAGCCGAGCGTGAGCAAGCTGGTGCGGCCTATCGATGAAGTCGGAGCCACATCGACAAAGAGGCCGTTCTGTTGGTTCTGGTAGAGCGCGATCATCTGGTTTGAGAAGTTGGTGATAAGCAGACTTGGGTAGCCGGAGCGGTTGTAGTCGATGGCGTCGATCCCCATGCCGGCGCGCGCCACTCCGTCTTCGCTGTAGGCGATGCCCTCGGGAATCCCGTTCTCAGTAAACGTGCCGTTCCGGTTGTTGATGTAGAGCTTGTTTGGCTGGGTGTCGTTGCTGACGGCAATGTCGGGCCAGCCATCCTGGTTGGCATCGAGGATAGCAATACCCAGGCTCTTTGAAGTTGGATCGTTAAGGCCGGACTTTTTGGTCACGTCAGTGAACGTGCCGTCGCCGTTGTTGTGCCACAGGCGCAACGATGCACCCTGATAGGATTCCGGCGTACAGAAGGACTTGTGGACACCGTCCATGGTGCAATACAGGTCAGTCTGGGGCGTCCACTGGACGTAATTTGCGACCAGCAGGTCGAGGTGGCCGTCGCGGTTGATATCGACCCACGCGGCGCTGGTGCTCAGCTCGTGCGGCCCCCAAAGCCCGGCTTTCTTCGTCACGTCAGTGAACGTGCCGTCGCCGTTGTTGTGGAACAGATGGCTCTGGCCGTAGCAGGTCACAAAGAGGTCGTCGTAGCCGTCATTGTCGTAGTCGCCCACGGCAACGCCGAGTCCGTACATGGGTATATCGAGTCCTGCCTGCTTGGTTACGTCGGTAAACGTGCCGTCGTGGTTGTTGCGATAGAGGGCGGGCGTGGTCACGCGGCCGGGTTCGCCTGGCCAGCCCGTGCCGTTGACGAAAAAGAGGGACTGCCAGCCGTCGTTTTTGTAATCGATAAAGGCAACGCCGGGGCCCAGCGTTTCAGGCAGGTATTTCTTGCCGAATGCGCCGCTGTTGTGGACGAAGTGGATGCCCGCGGCACGGGTGATGTCGACAAAGCGGATATGCTGTGGCGGGTCGGGAGGCGGAGCCGCGGCGGCAAATACTGCGACCAGCAAACTGATCCCCGAGGCGGCGAGAATAGCGGCAAAAACCGGCATAGCGCGAGAAGCCCTCAACGTTCACCTCCCCCAGGCCGCGTCACCTGTGTTGACGGTGGCGCCGGGGTTTGATTTGCAACCGTTCCCCTGGCTTGCGGCAACCCCACAACGCCACTTTCCGCGACCTTGTTGGCGTTGGCTCCAGCCAGTGGAACCGAGTCGTGCTCGTGGATCGGCTGCCGTTGCAGATTTTCGAAGGGATGTTTGGCGCGGTATGGACCGGTGAGTGTTTGTGCCGCCTCATCCGCCTTGAAACGCATATATCTCTGCTGGTAGGCCGCGGCTTGTTTGGCGTCGCCCAGGCCGGTATAGCAGAGCATCAGGTTGTAGTTCGCCTCAAGGTCTTCCGGATCGACGGCGATGGCCTTCAGGAACTCATCGCGTGCCTGCGCATATTGGCGCTCCAGGAAGAGCACGCGGCCGAGATCGTTGCGAACCACGCGGTCGTAGGGATACTGCGCGGTGACAAGCTGTAAGTGGGCGATGGATTCGGGGTACTTGCCCTGTTGGCGCAGCACGCGAGAGTAGAAATAGTGGGCACGCGCCAAATGAGGCGACATTTGCAGGGCCTTTTCCAGCACCTGTGCGGCGCCGGCAAGATTGCCCTCCTGCAAACGAACGCGGCCGATGTTCACCCAACCGTCGGGATTGCCGGGATCAGCCTCGGTCACGTGGACAAATGCCTCTTCCGCGGCCTTCAGATCTCCCTGCAGAAGCAAGCCGATGCCGTAATCGTTCCAGCGATGCCAGTCGGCCTTTCCGGTCGCTGCGTTGGGCGCGGGCAGGGACGAGCCCGGCCGGAGCACGGTGAGTTCCGCAGTGGACTGAGCCATGACCACAATGGGCAGATTGGGTACGGCCTTGATCTTGCCGGAGACATCGCTGGTGCTGGCGGTGAATACCATGCGGCGGTCATCGTAGTCCGGCGTCACGTTGTTCGGGCCGGTGTTCTCAAACGCGCCTGCAAAGGAAAACTGCGTATTCACCCATGCGAATTTGCGGTAGTTGAGCCGCGCCTCCAGATGGATGCGGCCACGAGCGTCCTTTGGGATGCGCAGACGGAAATGTACCGTATCCGCGGCGCCGGGCGGAATGAGATGCGCGTAAACCGTGGCGCGCGCCGCCCACGCATTACGCTTATTTATGGCATTGGCATGCGCGTCGATGGAGAGTGAGCGGTAGAACTCCGCACCCGGATCGACAGGGCCTTTGCCATGGTCTTCCGCCATACCGCTCCAGAAGAGCACCTTGCCGCTGTCGTCGGAGGCCTTCAGTTCCAGCCAGCAGTCGTAGGCATCCACGGTGCCACCGGGAAAGAAATGGCCGACGGCGAGGGTGCGGACGACCACATCGACGCGGGCAGTTTCGCTAGGAACAACAGCTCCTTCAACGCGATCGAGCGGCGCGGTCACAGGTGCGACGTTGGTCTCGCCGGTCATGCCGACGGTCTCGCGCTCGGCCTCTTCGCCGACGGCAAAGGTGGTTTCCGCCTGCATGGGCGACGCAGCCGGGGACTGTACGATGCGGCTCTCGCTGGTTTCCGGAGAGACAGCGAAGATGTCCACGCTGACCTTGCGATCCTGGAGGAAGTGCACGGTGTCGTCGAGCTGGGTCTGGTCGCCGTTGACGAAGGGCAGAGCGGTGTTGGCGCCGATGAAGCGATGCGAATGAATCATCCCGTTGATGTTGCCCGCATCGTTAGAGCGGACCTGCCCCATGTGACAGTCGACGCAGTCTTGCGAATGGGGCGGATAGTAAAACGAGCGAGCGCCGAATCCGGAGACGCCGCTGGCCTGCCAGTTGTCGTAATCGTTGAAGCCGCGCACCCAACGGTAGTGATTCACCGGCACGTCGAGGTGAACCTTATGGCAAGAGGAGCAAAAATCCGCCGGATTGTTCTTCATGAAGGGCTTGAGGAAGGTGCGCCGGTGCGGCTCCGGATCTTCCTCGATGAGAAAGTCGATAACCTTGCGAAGAACGGGATTCTTGGTGTCAACCAGCTTGAAGAGGGCCGGGTACTCGATGGTGTATCCGCCGTTGCCCATGGTGCTATGCACATTGCGGATGGAGTGGCAAACCATGCAGCCAATGCCCGCCTGCGCCGCACGCGTGTTGACGCGGTCTTTGATGGGCGTATTGAAGTTGCCGGGGAAGAAGAGCGCCGCATCGTGGCAACCCGCGCACCATTTTGAAGCCTGCACGCCTTTGACATCCTGCATGTAGACGATGGATTGGCGATACCATTGGTTGTTGAACGACGAGAAGTGGTGGACGGAGCTATCCCACTCGCGGTAAATCTCGGCATGACACTGTTTGCAGGCTGCCGAATCGACGAAGTAATCCTCCGGGACGGTCTTCCCCGTGGAGGTCTCCGCGGAGCTGGGGAAGAATTCGCTCTTCGGTCCGGCGCCTTCCTGGTCCATCGACGCCGGCGCGATCGCGGGATTATGAATGGTGTACGCACGCTGCCACGGCACGGTGCGCACCAACCAGGCTCCGGCCGCTATGCCTGCCGAGATGGCGAGGCAGCAAGCCAACCGGACCGCTTCGCGCAGTTTGCCGCCGCTGAAGCGCCGGAACCATCTCTGGCGCCCACTCCACACAAACAGCAGAACCGCGCAGCCGGCAATGGAAACAAACTCGTGGGTGTACAGCACGGGCCACATGTTGCGGCGCGCGCCTGTAAACAGGATGGCAGCGCCGGCTGCTCCGCCGAGCAGCAGCACTACCCAACCGATCTTCTCCCACAGGCTGCGGCCGCGCATCAGCCGGGCTATCCACGGCACGCCGATGACGAGGAAGACTGCTCCAAGGAGAATATGGAGCAGAATAATGCACTCGTAGAAGATTGTGGCCGACGGAAACGCAAACAAATACAGTGCGCTCCCTGCAAGGCCAACAATCCCTGCAATCAGGAATCGTCGCATAGACTCCTATTCCAAACTCCGAAAAAGATTGGCGTGGCTGCGCAGATCAGAGACCCCAATTGACCTCACAGCTGATCTGCACGAGTAGCATAGCCGCTCAGCGAGACGCCTGACATCAATCTTTCGGTGGAGATTTCGGCCTATTCCTCTCCAAATTCCGTCTGGCCGGCACATGCCGTGTTTTCTTTCGCATAGAAGCCTTGGTTTGGAGCCTTGGGGTGCACTTTAGGGAACTGTCTTAACTGTCAGGAGGAGGCCACAATATTTCAGACAGGATTCCAGAAAAGGGAACCGTTCGCTATCGTATGGCCAATTTCCTTTCAGGCGATAACGCGAACCGCCGCTTAGTTACATTCGGGTGTAGATGATTTTGTAGCTGTCAGAACTCCCAACATCGCTCAAGCGGCTTTTGCTCATGATGTAGGGCCTATGCAGGCTCTTTCACTTCCAGGCGCTGATTCGCATCGACCGCACCCAGCTTTTGCACCGTCCCGGAAGGCCAGTGGACTTCGATCGTCCCCTTCAGCTCGCTCCCCATTCCGAAATGCACGGTCAGGTCGCTGCTGGAGGCATAGCCGACGCTGTTATTCACGCATCGAATCTGCGTCCGGCTGGCCGTCTTCAATGTCACCTGGGCCCCTATGGCGGAGCGATTGCTGCGCGTGCCGGTGAGCCGCAACTGCAACCAATGCTGCGGGAGGCTTTGATTCCGCCATAGCTCGATGGATCCGTCCATGGAGGTGACCGCCACATCCAGGCGTCCATCGCGGTCAAAGTCGGCGAAGACGCAACCGCGATGCATGCGAGCCGGCCCCAGTCCCACGCCAGATTCATTGGAGACATCGATAAACTTACCGCCCACGTTTCTGAAGATGCAGTTGGTCATGGGGTCGTCAGTATCCACGCCGCCGCAGGCCACAAACAAGTCCAGCCAGCCATCATTATCCAGATCGACCAACCCGCATCCCCAGCCGCTATGCGGATGGCTCAACCGCAGCAGTCCGGTTTGGATGCTTCCATCTTCAAACTCTCCATGGCCGCGGTTCAGGAAGACGTCGTAGGCCTCGTGTTTCAAGGCGGTCATGACCAGGTCGAAGCGGCCGTTGCCGGCGATATCGCCGAAGTCCGCGCTCATACCCGAGATGCAGCGCCCATCGCCGTTATAGGCCACGCCGGCATCCATTCCGATCTCGGTGAAACCATGCCCGGTGTTGCGGAAGAGCAGGTTGCGCGCCTTGTCGTTGGCCACGAAGATTCCGGGCCGGCCATCCCCGGCAAAGTCCGCAACAGCAATCCCCATTCCTTTGCCCAGCACCTTCGCCAGAGCATCCTTACCCGTCACGTCTGTAAATGTTCCATCCCCGTTGTTGTGGAACAGCTGCATCGGCTCGGCGGCGTATTTTTCCGGAGGGCAATAACGCCTGGTTTCGGCAGTCATACCTCCGCAGATGGGATCGATTCCCGGCGACCAGTCGCAATAATTGGAGATGAACAGGTCCAGCAGGCCGTCGCTGTCGTAGTCGATCCAGGCCGCGGCGATTGACCACAAGCCGCGCACCGCCGGGAGGTTCAGGCCGGCAGCCTCGGTCACATCGGAAAAGGTTCCGTCGCCGTTGTTGCGGTAGAGCTGGTTGCCATGAACGCCGGCGACAAAGAGGTCCTCATGGCCGTCGTTGTTGTAGTCCCCCACGGCGACGCCCATTCCATAGCCTCGTCCAGCCAGGCCCGCCTTCTCCGTGACGTCGGTGAAGGTTCCGTCGTGATTGTTCCGGTAGAGTCGATTCCAATAGCTCTTGTCGGTCTTTTCAAGCTGGGTCATTGCGGCCCCGTTCACGCAGTAAAGATCGGGCCATCCATCCCCGTCGTAATCGATGACGCCGAGTCCCCCCGGCAGCGTCTCCGGCTGATACTTGTTGCCCGTGGCTCCGGTGCGCAGTACAAAATCCAGCCCATTACCGGGCGCAACATTGAGCATGCGGATGGGGCATGGGGCGGCGGCGGCCCATGCGGCCGGCGCCAGCAGCGTTCCCGGCAGCCAGAACGCGCCGGCGCGCAGAAAGTCGCGTCTACTGTGGGCCATCGAAGCTCCCTTGCCCGCTCTTCTGCAGTGTCGAGTTAGCCAGGCGCGCAGCCTCCTGGGAAGCCTGCCTGGCTTCCTCCTCGCGGCCCAGTTTACGCAGAGCGCTGGCCAACTGCGCGTGAAGCGCGCCATTGTTATCGGGATAGCCGGCGGCCAACTGTGACCCCAGGTAGTTCACCGCCTCGTCGGGCTGTCCCAACTGCCCGTACGCCACGCCCAGCTCCACCTGTGTCCATGCGTCCTTCGGGTGAAGAACAACCAGCTCTTTGAGCCGCGCAAGCGCCTCGGCATAGTCCCGTTCGTTCATCGCTATCTCGGCCAGCGTTCGCAGCGCCGATAAGGAGTGAGGACTCAAAGCCAGCGCAGCCTGCGCCTTGCTTCGCGCATCTTCTGTGTCGCCCTGGATCCTGTCCGCCTCGGCCAAACTCGCCAGCAGGCGAGGATCCTTGGGCTGCAACTTCAAAGCCTCCGTATACTCTTTCTGCGCCGCTGCTCCATCGAAGCGCAGGCGCAGCGCCACGTCTCCGCGAAGCTGATGGAAGGCAGTCTGGTCGCCCGCCTTGCTCAGCCGTTCTTCCGCGCTCGACACTTCGCTGCCATAACAGACCTGTAGCCAAAAGCCGGCCGTGGCCTCGCCGGCCTTCAATCCCCGTTCAAGCGATGGAATAGCTCGTGGGCAATCCCCGGTGCGGGCCAATGCCACGCCCCGGAAGAGGAATCCGGAGGGACCAGCCGTGGCAGCCGCGGGCAAGGCCTTTAACTGCTCCCACCGGCCCTGCGCGTAAAGCTCCCCGGCACCTAGCCCTGCTCCACCTTTGGGGGGCGCGGAGAGCATGGGACAAGCTCCTCCTTTTTCGCGGAGACAATTCCACAAGGTTCCAGTCACCTCAGGCCCCGGCTGGCGCTCCGGAGGCCAGGAAGCCAGCACGTTGCGCAACTCCGCCGGTGATCGTTCACCCAGGGCGAGCAGGCGCTTCTCGGCCAATTGCCAGTCTCCCTCCCCGGCCGCCAGCAGAGCTTCAAGGTGGATAGTTTCGGCACTTTCCGGTTCACGGCCTTCGGCCTCATTCAGGCTTTGCCGTGCGGGCGCGTTATGGCCCAGCGCCAGTTGCGCCACGCCCAAGTCGCCCCAGATTCCGGGTTGCGCGGGATCGCGAGCGGCGGACTGCTCCAGCAAGCTCTCCCTGGTCTGGCTTCCTTCCGGGTGGCCCAAAGCCTCGATGCGCAGTTCCGGTCCTTCTCCCGGCCTGGTTTTCAGCAAAGACATCTCCAGGAGGTGAAAGCGGTCCAGGCAGAAGTTGGCCCAGGCCAAAACGTACTGCACCTCTCCGCCGGAACGGGCAACCGCGGATTGGTAGGCCTCCGACGCCATGGCGGGATCATTCAGCGCCAGGGCCGCTTCGGCCAGGTAAGCCTGTGGGGCCCCGTCGTGGGGCTGCGCCGCGGAGGCAACGCGCAATGGCGCCAGGGCATCGCGGGGGCTGCCGCTGCGCAGCAGGTCCACGCCCAAAAGCAGGTTGGCCAGGTAATTTCGCGGCTCTTCCTTGATGATCTGCTTTAGTAGCGGGATGGAGCGAGCATAATCGGCCTGCTTGTGAAAGGCGTTGGCTGCGTCAAGCCGGCTCTGAAGCTCGCCTGGCTGGGCGGCGGGGACAGGCTGGGCGAAGAACGGCAAGGCGACAGCTATAAGCAGTCCCCCAGCGGCCAGCATCATTCCCGCTGAAGAGCCCGGCCAGCGGCTGTGAGACAAGCGCGAGAATTCGCCCCTGGAATGATTCATCGCACCTTCACCCTTGAACAATGGAAAAACGTGCGGAATTTCCGGCGCACGCTGGAGATTATCTTAACAGTCCAGGGCAGAAGCGCACCTCAGCCATGGCCCCCGTGCCGGGAGCTTCGGCCGAGCCTTTCCATCACCTCAAAGCAGGTGCGGCTGTTGTGGTAAGGGCACTTCCATTGATCGACTTTGTATTGCTTCTCGCTTGGAACGCCGCCCCTTGAAACACGCCCGAACCATTCTCCGTGTTTGTGGTCCACGATGTACTTCTCGATGAATGCCCAACTGCGCTCCGCGGCATCGAGGAAGTGCCGCTGGCCGGTCATCTGGTAAGCATTGAGGAAACCGACGACTGCCTCGGATTGCGGCCACCATTGCTTGTCGGAATCGATGATTCTCGTGGAGTCGGCCTCATAGAACAGTCCGCCGTCGGCATCAATCGCCTGATCATGGACGGCCTGCGCCATCTTGACGGCGATTTCGCGCATTCTCCCCAGAAGCGGCGCATCACCAAGAATCTCCGCGGCCTCCGTGAGCAGCCAGCTTCCCTCGATGTCGTGGCCAAACGAAATCTTCTCGGAGCGCGGGCGCCACTGTTCGTCGAAGAAGAGGATGAAGTGGTGCGTGGAGGGATGAATGATGTGGCCGAGAAAAATCTCGATCAGCTCGCGAAGACGCAGGCGGACAGTCGCGTCTTCGTGGACACGCAGCAGCGCGGCGTAGGCCTCCAACAAATGGAGATGAGTGTTCATGGACTTCTTTTCGTCCATGTCTACCTCGCTTAAGCGCTGGTCCCGGGCCAGTGTCCAGTCGCGCTCATAGGTCTCAAAGTAGCCGCCCTGTGCGGAATCGTGGCCCGAAGACTCGATGGACTTGACCAGGCGCATGGCTTTCTTGAGCGCATCGGCGTCGCCCGTGGCGTGGAAATACTCGGCCAGGGCGTAGACGGTGAATGCCTGCCCGTAGATGCGCTTCTTGGTGTCCAGGGGATGGCCCTCAAAGTCCACCATCCAGTAGACGCCGCCGAACTCATGGTCCCAGAAGCAACGGGTGAGGTACTCGTACGCGCGCTGGGCCGTGGCCAGGTAAACCGGCTCGCGATAGACGCTGAAAGCCTTGGCGAAGGTCCACAGAATGCGCGCATTGAGGATGAGCCCTTTGGCGGCGTGCGGGTCGATGGTCAGATCGTTGGCGATCTGGCCGCGAAAACCGCCGTACTCGTTGTCGATGGTGTATTTGAGCCAGAAAGGGAGGATGTTGGAGAGGAGTTCGGTTTCCACCTTCTGCCGCAGGTCTTGCACGAGTCAACCTCCCGATGAGAGAAAAACCATTCGTCCTTCAATGCTGCCGTCACCGGATCAGGCAGGCTGATTCAGAATCGCGTCAATGCCGGTAAGCTCCTCGCTGGTGAACGCCAGGTTGGCGAGCGCGGCGACATTCTGCTCGATCTGCTCAACGCGGCTGGCCCCGATCAGCGCTGAAGTCATGCGGCCGTCGCGCAACACCCAGGCCAAAGACATTTGCGCCAGGGACTGCCCGCGCGCGGCGGCCAACAGGCTCAATGCGCGAATCTGAGTCAGGCGATGATCGCTGATGTCGTTCTTCTTCAGAAATCCATGCGGTTTGGAGGCGCGTGAGCCGCTGGGGATGCCCTGCAAATAGCGGTCGGTCAAGAGGCCCTGCGCCAGCGGACAGAAAGCGATGCAGCCTACTCCCTCTTTGTCCAGCACGTCGAGCAAGCCGCGTTCAATCCAGCGTTCGAGCATGGAGTACTTGGGCTGATGGATCAGGCAGGGAGTGCCCAGTTCGCGCAGGATTTTGACGGCATCTGCGGTTTGTGCGGCATTGTAGCTGGAGATGCCGGCGTAGAGCGCCTTGCCGGAGCGTACGGCCCGATCCAGCGCCCCCATCGTCTCCTCGACAGGCGTCTCCGGATCGGGACGATGGGAGTAGAAGATATCCACGTATTCCAGGCCCATGCGCTTCAGGCTCTGGTCCAGGCTGGCGAGCAGGTACTTGCGCGAGCCCCAGTCGCCGTAGGGGCCGGGCCACATGCCCCAGCCGGCCTTGGTGCTGATGATCAGTTCATCGCGATGCGGGGCGAGGTCGAGACGCAGGATTTCGCCGAAGTTGGATTCGGCGCTTCCCGGCGGCGGGCCATAGTTGTTGGCTAGGTCAAAGTGGGTAATGCCGAGATCGAAGGCCCTCCGCACCATGGCGCGGCTGTTCTCAAAGACATCGACACCGCCGAAGTTGTGCCAAAGGCCCAGAGAGATCGCGGGCAGGCGAATGCCGCTGCGCCCGCAACGGCGGTATTGCATGGCGTCGTAGCGTTGTTCGTTAGCCAGATACAAAGCTCTCCTCCTTGTTTGAAAGCGGACCGCCGCGGACTACTAGCTCAGGACGCCCTTGACCGAAACTTCCTTCCGTCCGTCCGCGGGTGGGGGCACGATATCCCCTGCAATCGGCTTGCCATCGACCGTGAGTGCAATACGATTGCCTTCACCCTTGCGCTCGATGGAAATCTTGTAAACCACTCCGCGGAAGGTGCGGGTAGCAGTGAACCCCGGCCAGTTCTTGGGAATCACCGGCGCTATCTGGAGACCATCCAGCGAGGTGCGGACGCCGAGAATCCACTGCACGATGGCGTAGTAATTCCAGGCCGCCGTTCCGGTGAGCCAGGAATTCTTGGCCTCGCCGAAACTGGGCGCATCCTTGCCCGCAATCATCTGCGCGTAGACATACGGCTCGCAGCGATGCAGGTCGCTGATCTCTTCCCGCGCTGAGGGATTGATGCGGCTGTAGTAGTCGTGCGCCAGGTCGCCGTGTCCCAGGCGCGTCTCCGCGATGATGACCCAGGGATTGTTGTGGCAGAAGATGCCCGCGTTCTCCTTGTATCCCGGCGGGTAAGAGGAGATTTCGCCGAGGTTCAGGTAGTACTTCGAGTAGGCTGGCTGCTGCAACACAATGCCGTGCTTGGTTGCCAGGTGCTTGCGCGTGGACTCAAGCGCCTTGGCGGCTTTGCCATCCTCGATCCCGATTCCAGCCAGGACGCAAAAGCCATTTGACTCAATGAATATCTTGCCTTCTTCGCACTCCCTGGAGCCAATCTTGGCGCCAAAGTCGTCATAGGCGCGCAAGAACCATTCGCCATCCCAGCCGTGCTCGTGAATCACCTTCTCCATCCTGGCGGCTTCAGCCAGATAGGAGCTTGCTTCGGCAGCCAGTCCGCGGCGGCTTGCAATGGCAGCCAGTTCGCGGCCGGCATGAACAAAGAGGCCGGCAATGAAGACTGACTCTGCGACCTTGCCTTCCTTGTTGGTGGTGGTCTGGAAGCTCTGACCGGGCGTATCGGAGAAGCAGTTCAGGTTGAGGCAATCGTTCCAGTCGGCGCGGCCGATCAGCGGCAAGCCATGCGGCCCAAGGCGGGCCAGGGTGTAGGAGAAGCTGCGCTGCAGGTGTTCGTAGAGCGGTTTCTCGGAGCCGGGTTCGTTGTCGTAGGGAACCTTCTCATCCAGGATGCTCCAGTCGCCGGTCTCCTTCAGATAGGCGGAGACGCCGAGGATGAGCCAGTGCGGATCGTCGTTGAAACCGCCGCCGATGTCGTTGTTGCCGCGCTTGGTGAGCGGCTGGTACTGGTGGTAGGCGCCGCCGGTGGGCAGTTGCGTGGCGGCCAGGTCAACGATGCGCTCACGGGCGCGCGTCGGCGCCATGTGTACAAAGCCCAGCAGATCCTGGTTCGAGTCTCTGAAGCCGAGGCCGCGGCCAATTCCCGACTCGTAGAACGAAGCCGAGCGCGACATGTTAAACGTGGCCATGCATTGATAGGCATTCCAGATATTCACCATGCGATTGGTGTGAATGTCGGGCGTGTTCACCTGGAATATGCTGAGCAGGCCATCCCAGTATTGGCGCAACCGCTCGAAGGCCGCGTCGGCCTCGCTGGCGTTGAGATACCTGGCAATGACCGGCTTGACCAGCGTCTTGTTGATGGTCTGCGATCCGGGAGGATCGAACTTCCGGTCGATTGGATTCTCGTGGTAGCCGAGCACAAAGACGATCTGGCGGGTTTCTCCCGGAGCCAGGTCGAGCTTTACCTGATGCGCGCCGATGGGCGACCAGCCGTGGGCAATGGAGTTGGTGAGCTGGCCGGCTTCTACGGTTGCCGGCTTGTCCCAGCCGCGGTAGCGGCCCAGGAAGGCCTCGCGCTGTGTGTCGAATGCGGCGCCAGGTTCCGAGCAGGCAAAGTAGGCGAAGTGGTTGCGGCGTTCGCGATATTCGGTCTTGTGATAGATCACGCCGTCTTCGACCTCGACCTGGCCGGTGTTGAAGTTGCGCTGGAAGTTGGTGGCGTCGTCCTGGGCATCCCACAGGCAGAATTCGATGCTGGCGAAACTCGATAATTGGGCTCTGGCCGGGCGCCGGTTGGTAACCGTTAGCTGCCAGATTTCCAGGTTTTCGTCGAGCGGCACAAAATAACGGGTCTGGGCCTGGATGCCGCAATATTCCGAGCCGATCGTGGTGTAGCCCATTCCGTGGCGGCAGGTGTAGTCCTTGAGGTCATGGCGCGTAGGCTGCCACGAAGGAGACCAGAACTCGCCGGACTGGTCGTCGCGCAGGTAGATATAGCGCCCGCCGAAGTCCATGGGGGCGTTGTTATACCGGTAGCGGGTGAGCCGGCGCAGGCGGGCGTCGCGATAAAACGAATAGCCTCCGGCGGTGTTGGAGATGATTCCGAAATAGGCCTGGCAGCCCAGGTAGTTGATCCACGGCAGGGGCGTATCCGGTTGCGTAATCACGTACTCGCGGTTTTGATCGTCAAAATGCCCGTACTTCATATCACCTGCACCATTAAAGAAAGTGTGCCGCCAGTATAGCTCCAGGCCAAAATATCAGTCAAACGATTTTCTAGGGCGCTTTGCGGCTATCGGAAAAAAGAGATGGACTTGCGCAAAGCTGTGTTAACGTGAAAAAGTATTTGCGTAAGTGATATCAGGCAAGCGGCAGCGTGTGAGTCCAGGATCGTTGCCGGGATGCAGGTAAAAGTGATGTTTTTTCGTTTTGTGCGTAGCCTGAAGCTTCGCGAGGAGAGACTGTAAGTATGGCAATTTCTTTGTTCCTGCCGTTGATGAGTTCACGATCTGTCCACGAATTGCTGCCGTCTGTTCTCCTTGCCGGTCTTCTTCTATGCCCCGCGGCGCTGGTTTATGGAAGTGAAAGCCCGGGGGATGAAAACTCCCGGTTGGCCATTAAAGTAGACCAGGTGGGCTATCCGCTAAATGGCCCCAAGGTCGCGCTGGTCAGCTCACCCGCCACAACCTTTCAAGTTCGGCGCAGCAGCGACAATCAGGTGGTTTTTCACGGCAAGCTGGGGACTGCCGTCTTCGACCCGAACACCGGCGATCAGGTGCGAGCCGCGGATTTTTCCGTATTGCGCCGGACAGGGAGCTTTTACGTGGAAGTTCCCGGCGTGGGGCGTAGCTGGAACTTCACGGTGGGTAAGAATGTCTTCCAGCACACCTACTACATGGCCATGCGCGCCTTCTACGGGCAGCGCTGCGGGACAGCGGTGGACATGGGCCCCGAGTTCCCTGGATACTCGCACGCCATCTGCCACCAGCATGGCGAATTCCACTCCAGCTCGGGGACCAGCGGGCCGCGCGACAACATTGGCGGCTGGCACGATGCGGGCGATTATGGCCGCTACATGGTCAACTCAGGCATCTCCACCGGCACCTTGCTGTGGGCATGGGAAATTTACGGGCGGAAGCTCAGGAACATTTCGCTCAGGATTCCAGAGTCGGGAAATGGGACGCCGGACATCCTGAACGAGGCGCGCTGGAATCTGGAGTGGATGTTGAAGATGCAGGACGGCGACGGCGGCGCCTGGCACAAGCAGACCAGCGAGCATTTTCCGGGCTTTATCGCTCCAGAGGACGATAAGCTGCCCAGCGAGGTGATCGGAACCGGCGCGGCTCCTTACAAGAGCACCTGCGCCACCGCGGACCTGGCGGCCGTGGGCGCGATCGCCGCGCGAGTGTACAAGCCTTATGACGCGAAGTTTGCGGCGCAGGCGTTAGACGCGGCACGGCGAGCCTGGGCATGGACGGAGAAAAATCCAGATGTGACCTTCAGGAATCCGGCCGGCGTCAGCACTGGTGAGTACGGCGATGCAAGCTGCAAGGACGAACGCCTATGGGCGGCGGCGGAGCTGTGGCGCACTACCGGCGAGGCAGCGTATCACGACTTCTTCCTGAAAAATTACGCCGAGTTTCTTCCCAGCCTGGACTCGCCACCGTTAGAGAACTGGAACGCGATGGGGCAGATGGCGCTTAGGACCTACGTCCTCTCCACGCGCAAGGGCGCGGATACCAATGCAGTTGCCGCGATCCGCGAGCGTATCCTGGCCGCGGCCCGCGCGATTGTGGAGCGCACCCGCGCTAATTCCTACCTGACCAGTATGCAGGCAAAGGACTATGTGTGGGGATCGAATGGCGTTGCGGCGGATTATGGCGTGGGACTGCTGATTGCCAACGTGATCCAGCCTGACCCACGCTTCGCGGATGCGGCGCGAGACAATCTGCACTATCTGCTGGGGCGGAATACGTTTTCGCTGTCATGGGTCACGCAAGTAGGCGAGCACCCGTTCCAGCACCCGCATCATCGGCCCAGCGGTTCGGGCAAGCAGCCTGGACCATGGCCGGGGCTGCTATCCGGAGGGCCAAACGCAGCCCGGCAAGACGCGGTGCTGGCGGCGTTGCCCAAGGATTTGCCGCCAGCGAAGATCTATTCCGATCAATTGGCCTCGTACGCAAGCAACGAGATTTGCATCAATTGGCAGGCATCGCTGGTGTTTTTATTGGCTGGAGAAATGCAGTAGTTTGTTTTACGAGCCTGAAGGCGGCATTGTGGTTTTCCGCACAGCGCGGAGAAGCGATGCCGATGGCGGAAGTCGAGGGATTCCAAATGCAACTGCATGTTCTGGATATCGTTATCATTGTGGTTTATCTGCTGAGCACGGTGCTCATCGGGTACTGGGTATCAAAACGCGCTTCGCATAGCATGCAGGCTTATTTCCTGGGCGGCAACAAGATGCCCTGGTATGTGCTGGGCATCTCCAACGCCTCGGGAATGTTCGACATCAGCGGCACCATGCTGCTGGTCTACTGGATGTTCATTTACGGCCTGAAGAGCGTGTGGATACCCTGGCTGTGGCCGACCTTCAACCAGATCTTCCTGATGGTCTATCTGTCTGCCTGGCTGCGTCGCTCCAAGGTCATGACCGGCGCGGAGTGGATTAAAACGCGCTTCGGCACCGGCCGGGGCGCGCAGTTGTCGCACTTGATCGTGGTCATCTATGCATTCGTCAGCATTATCGGTTTTTTCAGCTACGGGTTCAAAGGCATCGGCAAGTTTGCGGCCACGTTTCTGCCCTGGCACCTGAGCCCCAATCAATATGCGCTCATCCTGATCACCATCACCGCGATTTACGTCATCAAGGGCGGCATGATCAGTGTGGTGATTACCGAGGTGGTGCAGTTCTGCATCTTATCGATCGCCTCGTTTGCCGTAGGCATTATCGCTATGATGAAGGTGGCGCCGGATATGCTGCGCAGGGTGGTGCCCGCCGGCTGGGACAATGTCTTTTTCGGCTGGCACTTGAATCTGGACTGGTCGACGCTGCTTCCGGCCGCCAGCACCAAGATTGCCCAGGACGGGTATGAGCTCTTCGGCTTCTTTGTCATGATGCTGCTTTTCAAGGGCATACTTATCTCCGCGGCCGGCCCCGCGCCTAACTACGATATGCAGCGCGTACTCTCGTCGAAGTCTCCGCGCGAAGCCTCCATGATGAGCGCCTGGGTCAATATCGTGCTCACTCCTCCACGCTACGTTCTGGTCATTGGACTTACCATTCTGGCGGCGGCGTTTTTCGGCGACAGCATTCACGCCATGGGCCCCCACATGGACTTCGAACTGGTGCTGCCCATGGCCCTCGAGCGATTCGTCCCCGTCGGCCTGCTGGGCTTCCTGATCGCCGGCCTTTTGGCGGCCTTCATGTCGAACTTTGCGGCCACCGTCAACGCCGCGCCTCCCTATTTCGTCAACGACATTTACAAGCGCTTTATCAATCCCCATGCGTCGCCCAAAACCTACGTGCGCCTCAGCTATCTGGCCTCCTTTGCCGTTGTGGTGATCGGCGTCCTGATCGGATGGAACGTGCCCTCGGTGAACTTTGTCGTGCTATGGATCGTCTCCGGCCTGTGGGGAGGCTACATTGCTTCCAACGTCCTGAAGTGGTACTGGTGGCGCTTTAACGGCTATGGATACTTCTGGGGCATGGTCACCGGCATTGCTTCTTCCGTGCTGCTCATGCCGGACGTGATGGGACAAATCCCGGCGGTGAAGAGCCTGCTTGATAAGGTTCCCTTCAATCTGGAAGTTACCGTCACCTTCCCGCTGGTTTTGACCCTTTCTTTGATCGGTTGCCTGCTCGGCACGCTGCTCACCAAGCCGGAGTCCGACGAAGTGCTGATGGACTTCTATCGCCGCGTGCGGCCGTGGGGCTTCTGGGGGCCGGTGCTGAAAAAGGTTCTGGCCGAGGACCCAGGCTTCAAGCGCAATAAGGATTTCTGCCGCGATATGTTCAATATCGCCGTCGGCATCGTCTGGCAGGTTTCCCTGGTGGCGCTGCCGCTCTACATCGTGATTCAGGAGTTCGACCGCGCCGCAATCACAGCGGCAGTCATCCTGGGTACGTCGGCGATTCTCAAGTTCACCTGGTATGACCATTTGTCCGTGAGAGAAGTCGAGACGGACAAAGCCGCGGCCAACGACCAGTAGATGATCCAATGGTGGCAGCCTTCCGCAACGAAAGGATTAACCCTCAAAATTCAACAAGCACAGGAGATGAGCCTCGCACCTATAGAATAATCTCGAAGAATGTTGCAGCATTTTGAACAATTGGCGCATAATCGAGAGGTCTGCTGAATTCGCGCCGAGTCTTCAATTGATTCTTGAACAGTACTTTCTTCCATATGAATCAAGTCGAACGCCACCGAAACATTCTGGAAGTTTTATCGCGGCAGGACTTCGTCGAGTTGGAAGATTTATGCAGGTTGCTGCCGAGGACGGAATGCTGGTGGGCCGGAGCGTGATTGCCGCGCCCTCCGAAGAACTTTTCCGCGATTACCTATAACCCGGGAATCTGAATCGTTCTTCCTCCGAGCACGATTCGTGTCAGCCTGTTTTCAATACGGGCTACTCTTAGCTTCACACGGTGCTGTGGACTTGGCCATAGTTTCAGACTTTCTTTCATTATGGCCAAACGCAATCTGGAACAGGTATTTCGCATACGAAGTACAGTGACAGGGATTTGGACGCACTTCCTTACCATCTGGCAAAATGATTACACACGGCGAACAAGCAGGGCAGTGCTGCATTCCCCTGAAAACTACTGCGACTAAGGTTAGTCCGAGTAACATTACAAACAATGCCAATCGGCCTTTCTTCTTGGTACATTTGATTAGCATGTCACTTCCTCCCTACCGGTAATACTGCGGAATGAAGTTCTGTTCCTGGATTGGCGGGCGTACGTATTTCGATTTCTCCAGTTTCGGCAACTCCAGCGGCTCGGGCGTCAGATCGCGGTAGACGAATAACGATAGAAGGTGCCGAATCACGTTCAGCCGTGCGCATTTTTTGTCTTCCGCATTCACCACATACCACGGCGATTGCTTGGTGTCAGTCACGGCGAACATCTCGTCCTTGGCCCGCGAGTACTCGGCCCAGTGCTTGCGCGACTGCAAATCCATCGGGCTCAGCTTCCAGCGCTTGGTGGGGGTCTTCATGCGATCCTGAAAGCGCC
Organism: Occallatibacter sp.; assembly: GCA_050012015.1. GTDB lineage: Bacteria > Acidobacteriota > Terriglobia > Terriglobales > Acidobacteriaceae > Telmatobacter. The sequence continues at coordinate 129,161 of JBEKHZ010000006.1, forward strand.
GTTCCTGCTCCTCGTCGCTGACGGAGAACCAGTATTTGATCAGGCGAATTCCGGAGCGGATCAACATGCGCTCGAACTCCGGGCAGCTATGCATGAACTCTTGATACTGCGCCTCGGTGCAGAAGCCCATCACCCGCTCGACCCCGGCGCGGTTGTACCAACTACGATCGAAGAGCACCATCTCGCCGGCCGCCGGCAGGTGGGGAACATATCTCTGGAAGTACCATTGCGTGGTCTCTCGCTCGGTGGGCGTGCCCAGAGCCACAATTCGGCAGACGCGCGGATTCAGCGATTCGGTGATGCGCTTGATGGCGCCGCCCTTGCCCGCCGCGTCGCGGCCTTCAAAGATCACCACCACCCGCATCTTTTCGTGGCGAATCCACTCCTGCAGCTTCACAAGCTCCACTTGCAGGCGGCGCAGCTCGCGCTCATAGTCGCAGTCTTTTCCCACGCGCAGAGCTTTTTCATCATCCGGCGTCGGTGCCGGCAGGTCTCCGCCAAGCTGGATTTCACTTTCAGGCGCCGCCTCCCGCTCCTTCTCTGCCTTTTCCTTCTTGTGCTTATCTTTCATCGGCCTTCCTCCAACTCCACTTGTGAGCCCTGTTATTATCGGCAGATTTCACCGCCGGAATCATCATAATCCTCTGATGCGCGGGTAAAGGAGTCCTTTTTACAAACATTTGGAGACCAAAGGCGAAGGCCGGCATCGTCGCCGGCCTACACCCGTCTGTCACACCAACTGTTTTACGCCAGCTCAACCTTCAGCGTAATTGCCACGTCGGAAATCTTCTCCGCGGGCATTTCCACCCTCAACGAGGCTTCGTCCTGCGTCCACTTGATCTCGCCCTTGTAGCCCAGCAGCTCTACTTTCTGTATCTTGCCGGGAGCTTGCGGACTAGCCAGGCCGAGAGCGCGCACCACAGCTTCCTTCTCCGGCCAGCCCATCACAAAGGCGTACAGCGTGCTCCCCTTGGTAGTGAAGCGGACATCCTCGGCGGTAAAGCCCTTCTGCGTGTCCTCGTTGAAGTTGCCGGCCTTGATCTCCACTTTGGTCGAGGGGCCTTCCCCGTATATCTTCCACGGCCGCGTCGCATAAATGCCTTCGCTGTTCACCGCCATCCACGCGGTGATGCCGTCCAGCACAACCATCTCCTCGTAATCCAATGCGCCGGAGTTGGGCAGCGGGAAGTTCAGCAGCAGGTTGCCGTTCTTGCTCACGATGTCAGCCAGCAGATCGATCACCTTCTTAGCCGTCTTGTACCTTTCGCCGCGCTTGTAGTGCCATTGGCCGATGCAGGTGTCGGTTTGCCAGGGGTTCTTGGCGATCTCATCGGAGACGCCGCGCTCGTGATCCAGCAGGCAAGTGCCGATATTGCAGTCGGTCTCTTCCTTGCTGGTATAGATCGCCTCGGTCACGCCGCCATGAACCTGCGCGCTCACGTTGTACAAATGAGCCAACATCTTCAGCCCATACTCCTCGAAGGGCAGGTGGCCGTCCGTGTAGAGAAGGTCAGGTTGATACTTATCGATGAGGTCGGTCATGCGATCCAGGTAATGACGCTTCCACGATTCGGGAATTGCATTATCATTCCATTCGACTTTTGTCATGTCGATTAAGCGCGCGCAGTTGGCGTCATGATACAGATCCGCGTACTGCGGATCAGCGCCGTCATAGAGTACGCCGGCCAGCGGACCGGTCTTGTCCGCGCCGTGGCTCACCGCAAACCACTTGTAGCTGATCCAGAGATGTTCGCTGACTCCGAAGCGCAACCCGTTCTTGCGCGCCGCGTCCCGCCATATTCCCACCACATCCTTCTTCGGTCCCATCTTCACGGCATTCCAGCGTGTGTGCCTGGAATCCCAAAGGTCGAAGTTATCGTGATGTACGCCCATGCTGACGAAATACTTTGCCCCCGCCTTCTTATACAAGCTCATCAGGTGTTCCGGGTCCCACTTGGCCGCCTTCCAGTCATTCACCAGGTCCTTGTAACCCACCTTGGTGGGATGGCCGTAGGTTTCCACATGATAGCGATATTGCTCCGTTCCCTGCACGTACATATTGCGCGCGTACCAGTCCCCGTCTTCAATAGCCGACTGCGGACCCCAGTGCGACCATATGCCGAACTTGGCGTCGCGAAACCACTCCGGGATACGGTAGCCTTCCAGAGAAACCCTGGTTGCCTCGAAATGACTGCCCAGCGCTGCCTGGGCCCGTGCAAACCTTGAGAGCGCAAGCGCGGAACACGCGCCGCCCATCCGCTTGAGTAATTCACGCCTATTCATAGTTATGCTCCTTCGTAGCATTTTCGGAATTGGTGTAGACCGAAAGCACCATGCCAAGTGGCTTTTTCATTACCGGGGTCCCCACGGACAGGTCTTCGTTCGTGGGGTGGAAGTAAAAGCCACCTTTCACGGCACTTAAAAAGTTTACGTGTATTCCGAAAATGCTTGATTTACCCTCCGCAGAATACGCGCGCCGCCGTTTCGCGTCAATTACAACCGCGGATGGCGGTCGATTATACTGAATTGACCATGCGGCCAGTTCAACAAAAAAACCGCGTCGCGTTGCCTCCAGCATCGCCTGCCAACCTGCGGGAACGGACAACCGTATGAGCACGGCCTCCGGCGCGCTGCAACACGCAGACGAGCACCACGACTGGAGGCCGGCGGCCAACCCGTGGATAGTTGCAGCCTCCGTCATGCTGGCCACCTTCATGGTGGTGCTCGACTCGTCGGTGGCCAACGTCTCCCTGCCGCACATTGCCGGCAACCTCTCGGCTACCACCGATGAGTCCACCTGGGTTCTCACCAGCTACCTCGTCTCCACTGCCATCATGCTGCCCGCCGCTGGATGGCTGGCGCGGCGCATCGGCCGCACGCGGCTGCTGCTCATTTCCATCCTCATCTTCACTGTCGCCTCGCTGCTCTGTGGCATGGCCATATCCATGCCAATGCTGATCGTGGCCCGCGTTTTGCAGGGCATAGGCGGCGGCGGAATGCAGCCGCTGGCCCAGTCCATCCTGCTGGAGAGTTTTCCGCCCCGCCAGCACGGCACCGCCATGGCCGTCTTTGGCCTCGGCGTCATCGTCGCCCCCATCATCGGCCCCACCCTTGGCGGTTGGATCACCGACAGCTACTCCTGGCGCTGGATTTTCTACATCAATCTCCCCATCGGCATCCTGGCGCTCTTCATGGTCAACCTAAACGTCGAGGACCCGCCGTATCTGCGCCACAAATTCAAGGGGGCAATCGACTATCTCGGCTTCGGCCTGATGGCTCTCTGGCTGGGAACATTGCAACTCGTGCTCGACAAGGGGCAGGAGTCGGACTGGTTCGCCTCCACCTGGGTGCGGTGGACGGCTGCCGTCTCCATTCTGGCGCTTATCGGCTTTATCGTCCGCGAGTTGAAAAACCGCGAACCCATCGTTCATTTGCAGATCTTTGCCGACCGCAACTTCAGCGTGGGAACGCTGGTTACAGCCATGTATGGCTTCGTTCTCTATGCCTCCACGGCCATGCTGCCCCTGTTTCTGCAAACCATGATGGGATACTCGGCACTGCAAAGCGGCATGTCTATTAGTCCGCGCGGCTTCGGCGCCATGGTATCCATGGTGTCGGCAGGCCTCCTCGTCCGTTACATCGATGCTCGCTGGCTGATGGCCTTCGGTTTTACTCTGCTTGGTTACTCCACCTGGCTGCTGGGCCAGATCAACCTTGATATCGGCATGGGTTCGGTAATCATGCCCAATGTGATGAGCGGCTTGGCCATGGGATTCGTCTTCGTCCCCCTCACCACCATGACCCTCAGCCGCCTGCCCAAAAAAGAGATGGGCAACGCCACCGGCATCTACAACCTCATGCGCAGCATCGGCGGCTCCATCGGCATCGCCACTGTCACCACCATGCTGGTGCGCGGTGCGCAGACTCATCAGAATTATCTGTCGGGAAATGCCGGCGCTGGCAACCCCGTCACCGGCGCGCTGGTGCGCGGCCTTCAGGCAAAGTTCTTCTCCCAGGGCGTCGACATGGTCACCGCCCATCAAAAAGCTGTAGGAATGCTCTACCGCGGCGTGCAACAGCAGGCCGCCCTGATGGCCTATATGGATAACTTCCGCCTGATGGCCTTCCTCGCGCTGCTCTGCATCCCGCTGCTCCTGCTCTTCCAGCGGGTCAAGAAGCACGATTGAGAACATGCTCCTTCATCTGCTGAGCTTTCGCCGCTCGCGGGACTTTTGCTCAAGACGCCGCCGCGCCGCCTCCGGCTTGACGTGCTCTCCACGGTCCAGCGAGGCCAGCCTTGACCCGATCTCCTGGTTGAAGGCGGCTAGTTGCGCATTCCGCGCGCGGTCATGTTCTTCCAGAAGCCGCAGAGCCTCGCGCACTACCTCGCTGGCCGAGTTGTAGCGGCCGGATTCAACTTTGCCGACAACAAAGTCGTCTAGTTCCGGGGTCAGCGAAACATTCATAGGAAATACTCCTGATTTCAATGCTGAACCCAATAACAGACTTTGTCAATCTTTGGTATTTAGTCGGAGTGTTCGTCGAGTGCTCGATTAAGAATCATCGAATTTCGGGACCGCGCAGATTGTCGTTCTGCGCAAAGCCCTTTTCCAGCTCTCGGCGCACTTCTGGCGTGTCTTCCTGTACGCCGCAACGGTCCAGATATATCGGCGATTCTTTTGTCAATCCTTGATATCTGCGGTCATCACCAACGAGAAACACGATGTAGTGCTTGCCGGGCAGTAGATGTTCCGGCGTTTCGAATGGAGGGAAATCCAGAGACCAGGAGTATGGATACGCCTTAACAACAGTGCCAGGAGGCCATGGAACAGTACCCTTAAACGACGCAACAACCTTAACTTGTGCTGTCTCGCGATCATAGTCCGGTTCTTTGTCAAATTTATTCGTAGTAGTGTTGAAATAATCAGGGCTAGGCATTTTCTCCGGCTTGTTTGATAAAGCATTGACGGATAGTACGTAACGTGCGTCGCGCGCCAGCGCCCAGATAGGTATATTGCATGGCTTGGGTGACAAGGTGGCGGGTTGTTGAGGTTGGGAGTTGGGACTATTGTCATGGTAGAGATGCCATGGTTTGGCTGCTGGCAATACTTCTCCTAATGTTGTGCAGGAATGAAACCAAAACCGCGTCATGCAAGATAAATCAAATGAGGTAAGGTGTTCAATCTCGGCCTGTGGAGTGTGCGTAGAGTATGTAATTCTAGCCATCTGGCAGAGTTCACAGCCGCCAGGTCTACCTGCTTTGTAATATGGGTGTTCAGCAAGCTGCTCATCCCTACCCAACACCCAACCGTTACCTTCGGATTGTCGAAGTGCCTGTTGGCTTTTTGCTTCAACGATAAGCACATAGCCTAGATCATCTTTATCCAGCAATTTCGGATCAACCTCAATGTTCACAGCCGTAGATGTTCTCCAGATTGTGCCATCTTGGACGATGAACTCGAAATAGATGGGTGCGTATCGACCCCCGAACAAGCTATAAATGACATATGCGGCATGGTGGCTCCATAGCCAATTGCCATTGCCTTCGCGTTCTCTCTGCTGGGCCATAAAACTGGCATCACCCAAGACAATCGCATACCTGCAATCCGCCGCCGTACAGATCCCGTTATAGTGCCCCCATGCGCCCCAGCGATACATCAATCTCTGCGCGTCGGCCCAGTTGCTTTGGTAGAGGCGAATCTGGTGCATGTCGGCCATCAGCCGCTCGGCTCGCCAGCGCAGAATCCGCTGCTGAATCTGGACTGCTGCGAAGGTAAGCAGAATGACAGCAAGCACGGCCAGAGCCGCGAAACGGAAGATGCGAAGAATCCATTTTTTGTTAGCCATCACTTACCTGGACACCGGCGGAAGGCAAATTGTTCCTGAGTTCGCTACAGGTTGGCCGTCAGGCTGTATTCCCTCGCGATCGGCTCAACGACTTTATACCTGCCGTGTCCTGGGTTGACACGATAGCTGGTGCGGATCAGCCCGGCCTTTTCCAGGCGCACTACATCGCGGCTGACTGCCCGTACGTCCCTCTTGAGTCCGGATGCCAGCTCGGTAATGGGCTGAGAGCCTGCCCTGGCCCGTCGCAACAGGCGAATCCGTTCGGCGGTAAGCACGTTCAGCAACTCCAGAGGATCCTCAAACGTAATGGAAATTTTCGGAGGAATGGTTTCGCCGCGATCGAGCTTTGCAACGTGACCGCGCACACGGTTAAAGAACCCCTCGGTAGTGCCCGTTGCGATGGAGAGCTTACTCTTGTTCATCTTCGATCCTCCAGAGTTCGTGGACTTCTTTGATAAATCTTTCAGCCAGGGCCGCATAGGTTGTGAATTCCACGGCTTCAACCTCGCCCATGAAATGACGATGGTGATATTCGTGACTGTTGTCGTAGCCTAATACCCGGCCATTGTCCGCCGGGCACAGCTTCATATTGATGTAGGCCAGACTGTACGCAACTGCCTGCCCATCCTCGAACCATACCTGCTCTCTCAACAGCGCCCCTTTTCTCTTCCCCTTGAGGTGATGTTCCTCAAGCGTCATAGTTCGAATAGGCGGCTTTCTTGGGCTCACAAGAGTATCCTATCACAGATAGGATGTACGTGGTCCTCCCTGTAGGCCGGACTCTCCATTCCTGTGCCTTCCATTTGTCACAAGGGCGTGATTTTTCAGCTCTCCGCCCTACCCCTCCGCCCTCACCAGCATGCAAGTGATGTTGTCATGACCGCCCGCTTGGTTGGCGGCTGCCACCAGGTTGGCGCATAGCTGTTCGAGAGGCAGATCGGCGGCCAGCAGCAATTCAATCTGCGCATCGGGAACTTCCCCCGTCAATCCATCCGAGCAGAGCAGGAAAATGTCGCCGGCTTCGGCCTTCTGCTCAAAGATGTCCGGCTCGACCTCCGGCTGCGTTCCCAGGGCGCGGGTAATCACGTTGCGCAGAGGGGAGCGCAGGGCCTCGTCGGGCGTAATGCGCCCCATTCGCACTTGCTCTTCCACCAGCGAGTGGTCCTGGCTGATCTGTTCCAGCTTGCGTTTGCGCAGACGGTAACAGCGGCTGTCTCCTACGTTGAAGACCAGCACGCGCCGCCCCTTGGTTGCCAACCCCGCCAGCGTGGTTCCCATGCCTCTGAGATGCGGGTCGTGCTCGGCGCGGGAATGAATTGCCTCGTTGGCGGTGCGGATAGCCTCTTCAATTGACTTTTCAAGCGGCGCAGCCTGATTGCGTTCGCCCAGCAGGCGCAACACCTCGCTCACCGCCATCGAACTGGCGATCTCGCCGGCTGCGGCGCCGCCCATGCCGTCGCATACAACACAGACTCCATGCACGGCGGAGTAACCGAATGCATCTTCGTTGGAAGGGCGCTTGCTGCCGCAGTCGGTCAGCGCTGCTACCGCGTAGCGAACATTAGTCTTGGACAAGAAATCACTCCCGCCCCCCAGTTTACACAAGCAGGCGTTGTGGGCGATTCAAGCCCCGGTCAGCGGCCAGGCGGATGAGCTGCGGGGGCAAGGGATGAAGGTGCCAGAAGCGGCGTCGGCGCAGGCAGCTCGAAGACCTGGACTGCCCCGCCGTTCAGCACAGCCACGCGCCGTCCCGAGGGTGAAATCGCCACATTTCCGCCCGCGTCGAGAATCGGGCTGGCCGAAGTCTCCAGAACCACCTTGCCGTCTGCTGCGTCCAGAACCTCCACCAGTTGCCCTTTGATGTCGTCTTGATCGAGGGACTCGCGAGCTCTGACCGGGTGGCTGACGGCCAGTGCCTCCCGCCCCAGCCGCGAGCCGTCCGGAGACCTCACTACGATCGGCCACACCGTAGCATTTGAAGTCTCCGCATCCCAGAGGCGGCGTCCTTCGGTCGTCATCGCCACCAGCTTGCCCGCGCCCGGCGATGTGCACGTCGTCACCAGCACCTCCCGCTGCGACAGAAAATCAAAGAGCGGCGGACAGCTCGATTCCACCCGCCCCAGAATTGCGCTTCCTCCGCTGAAGTAATTCAGATTCAGCAGCCATTCGTCGCCCCTCGCGCGCAGGCTCTCCAGGTAGCCGTCAGAGTTGATGGGCAGATGCACCGTGGAGCGGGCGCGGCTGACCAGCACCACCTGTCCCGACTCCCGGCGCAAGATACGCACCTCCAGATCGGACTCCCCTTCGGTCCTTTGCCCAAACCCGTTCACCGTGGCCTGGCTGCCCGCCCCGCCGGGTTTACCTGCCGCCGCCGGCTCGCGCGAGTTGGTCACCAGAAACTGTTGTGTAGGGTCCATCTCCAGCCAAAGCAGCGGCCCCGGAAAGCGCAGAAAGGGCTTCAGCTCCAGCGTGGCGTCGCCCATCTCCAGATTGTTGCGGTTGCGCAGCAGAAAGCGCCCGCCGCTGAGCGCCCACAGATAGCGCTGCCGGTCGTGAACCGTCCACAGCGCTTCGGCCTCCACCGTGCCAGCCGGCAGCTTGAGAACCACCGCGCGAATCTGCCGCTCCTCATACTCCCCAGTCCCGCGATGAACCAATCCCGGCACGCGAAAGGTAAACAGCAGCCGGTCTTCATCCAGAAAATCCAGTGAGACAACGCTGTTTCTCAGGCCCAGGCTGATCGCTCCCGGCGGCGAAAAACCCATCGGCGCAACAGGAATCTGGAACGCCGGCGGCTGAGAGGGCTTGTCGGCGAGCTGCTCAGGCAATACGCGCTCCTGGGGAATCAGGGTTGGCGCCGGCGCATCCGGCATCTGGCCCATCGCGGCCGGCGCCGCGCACAGCGTCGCCGCCATCGCTGCCAGTCCCAGGCCCGCGCGCAAACCCCATTCCGCCGCAATCAACCGCTTCTCCATCTATGGGTATTTTCGCCGATGCGGGCGGCTTGGGCTGTGATGCTCTCTTCCGGTCTAACGGAGGGAGCAGTGGCCTTCAGGCCACTGAATGTTAGCCCTGCAACGAAAGCGGCTTTAGCCGCGGGCTTTTTCAGTTGTGACTCGTGTCACTGATCTTGTGCCAATCATTCGTGTGTGTTTAGTATTCTCAGCCTCTCGAAGAGCGATCCGCAGCCGCATCGCCTGTGAGAGGCGGGAAGTCTTCATACAATGGAATTATAGGTAGGAGTCTCCCATGACGATGGCAAGGATAATCTCCGTTGCGGTGCTCTGTATCTCGTTATGCAATGCGTTGGCGGGACAGCGCACGAAAGAGGAAGTGGCCGTCGAAAGGCGCATCACCGGCACTTTGCACCAGATGTACGAGGCAGAGAAGCGGAAGGACCTCCAATTTGTCTTATCTCACCTCGCCGGCGATTTTGCCGAAGTCGCAGGTAACGGAGGCGTGTATCACCGTGCGGACATCGAGGCGGAATGGCCCAACGTGACACTGCACGACTACAAACTCTCGGACTGCGTATTCAAGCTGATGACCCGCGATTCCGCGTACTTGAGTTGCAAGATGGAAGTGGATGCGACCTTCAAGGGGCAGCCATTTCCAAGCCGTATCCGGGTGACCACTGTGTGGACTCGTCACGGAGGCGAATGGTTGATTCGGTTTGAACAGGGAACGACAATCGTCGAACCATCGAATAGCAATTAGAGGTTGTTTCATAACCAGGTTTTGAAAGGGCATGGCTTTAGCCGTGCCGCTGACAGAGCAGAAAAATCGCGGGCTTTAGCCCCAGAGGAAAAGTTAAAGACGGTCAGCATTCGGTTATGAAACAGCTTCTAGGGTAATTCCTCACTCCTATTCAAATATTCATGAAAATGTCGAAATCAGGCAGGTGGCCCGCTCATCAGCCCTGAAGATTCATCCTGACCCTTGAAAAGCTGTGCCCCGTTCATCGCGGTATTATCGCGATGAGCGGGAGGGGTGCGGACCTGTAGCGCCGGTCTCCTGACCGGCTGTTGCGTGGACCTCCTGGTCCACGTCGGCAGGTGGCCCGCTCATCAGCCCTGAATATTCATCCTGATCCTTGAAAAGCTGTGCCCCGTTCATCGCGGTATTATCGCGATGAGCGGGAGGGGTGCGGACCTGTAGCGCCGGCCTCCCGGCCGGCTGTTGCGTGGACCTCCTGGTCCACGTCGGCAGGTGGCCCGCTAATCAGCTCTGAAGATTCATCCTGACCCTTGAAAAGCTGTGCCCCGTTCATCGCGGTATTATCGCGATGAGCGGGAGGGTGGCGGCGGGTGGTCGGGTGTCCCAGGTCCGGGGTCCGCAGGTGGCCCGCTCATCAGCCCTGAAGATTCATCCTGACCCTTGAAAAGCTGTGCCCCGTTCATCGCGGTATTATCGCGATGAGCGGGAGGGTGGCGGCGGGTGAACGGGTGCCCCAGAGCCGGGGTCCCCACGGATTCGGGGTCCCCAGCGAGTGATCTTTGCTCGCTGGGGTGAAGGGACAGGTCTTCGTCTGTGGGGTGGGAGCCTGCCCTGAGCGTAGTCGAAGGGTCCCTCGCATTTGCGGACCTGGGAAACCACGAACCCCATGCGCAAAGCGCGTCCATGGGTGCCCCACCCTCGCCGCGTTTTTGTTATTGCGGCTAGTACAGTGGCCACTTGAATTTGTAAGGTCTGGAGTGTAGCGCCGGCCTCCCGGCCGGCTGTACTGGCGGCTTCCAAGCCGCCAGCAGCCCGTCGCCTGCGCCGTAGACGCAGTGGTTGTTAGAGTCCCGTAGGAACGGCGCTGTGTTCCGTAGGCCTAGCTTCGCTCATCGGTTATCTGGGATTCTGTCGTTGTCAAAATGTTCTGTTTCGGAATCTCAGCGTAACGTGCCGCCGCCGACAGGCGCGGACCGAATACTTTCTTAAACTTCAGCAAGCGATCTATTGCCCATCTTTGATGTTCCTCTAGGGAAGCGGCGGCATCTTCGATGGAGCCGGGTCTGTAAACAGCAATCCTGCACGCACGCCTGCTTTCCATAGTTTCCCATTCGAGAGATTCACCAAAGTCGGCTTCGATGCTTGGCCTTTCCCTGCCCAATGCGTCAAGAGCGCCGATATTCTGGGCGCTCTCGCCGGTATCGATATACAGTTCTGCACGAAGCCGCCCTCCTGTGGCGAAGCTCAGCCCGTACTGGAAACCCTTCGTTCCGGTGCTAAAGCTGTACCAATTTTGGGGCTGCCCAATGCGGGCGTTGGTAAACCGGTGTTTCTCTCGAAGCTCATCTATAAGCCGCTGGAAGAATTGCTGGTAGCGTGCGTATTTACCGCTTGGATCTCCGGCGGTTGTCGTCGGGATTGTACGACGGGACCAGTTGTTTGGGGACGCTATCAGGCGGAGGTTTACTGCAGGCTTTGAGTCGTCGATTTGCAGTAGTTCCACAACTACACCGAAATACTCGGTTGATCCGTCCCCGCCGCGATTGAGCCAGTCCAGCGCTTGCCGGTGTTCCTCTCGGAATTTGCGGGAAACCCATACAACGGCACCAGCTTCGAGGCCTGCAGCATAGGTTATGAGTTGTCCAAGATGCGTGTGGTCGGTCTCATCGAGTTGGTTTTCGATAATCACGCGCTTGTCTCGGCCCAAATCTCGGGCCAAAATGTCCACGGCAAAATCACCTACAGCCTGCTCCCGCCCAATGGTCTCAAGGTCGAGTCCGAGAACCTCACCGATCAAGTCCATGTTCTCAACAAGCCAAGGAGTGAAATCCATGGCTTCGTGCTTCCAGACATTTCGCAATTCGACACGGCGCAGTGTGCCAATCTCAATCGCATTCATGGAAATAGCCTCATCCTGACTTGAGGCGGGTCGCCCCAGCCATGAGAGGAATTGTACGCCGGGTGCCCCAGGTCCCTCGCATTTGGGGACCTGGGATACCACGAACCCCATGCGCGAAGTACGCCCGCCTTGCTGACCTGCTGACCTGCTGACCTGCTGACTTGCTGACTCGCTGACTCGCTGCCCCTGACAGTCCATTGCAGATTATTTAATTGTTTTGTGCACAATAATCCTCAGAAGCTTTCCCTCCAATCGTCCCGGTACGTCCTTTTCGCCGCCTTCCAGCCGGAAGCAGCCAAAACGTCCCGTAACTCCTTATCCTGGACGACTTTGCAGGGAACTCCTTTGTTTTGACGATTTTACAGCGCAACCCCGTTTGTAACCTCAACAAAACAACGACTTTGCGTCCAAAGTAGGGGTGGGGGTACCCCATGTGCCTCAGCCCGCGCATGTGCGACAGTAAAGAAGGATGGCAAAAATCGCAGCAATCTCTCCGCGCCTCGCATTTCTCGGCTACGGAGCCTGTTTTGTGGCCGGCTGCCTGTGGGGCACGGGCTTCTACTGGGGCCGCCTCGCGCTCAACGAGATGAGCGTCGAGTACATGGTGCTTTACCGCTTCCTCTTTGCCTCCCTGGGCATGTTGCCCGTGGCCTTCATTCATCGCCGCAGCTTCCGTCTCTCCGCCGCCGAGACGCGTCTGCTGCTCCTCTGCGCCTTTCTCGGCGTGCCTCTCCAGTTTCTGCTCCAGTTTCACGGCCTGGCGCGCACCACAGTCAGCCACGCCTGCCTCATGGTGGGTGCCATGCCGGTTCTGCTGGCTGCTGCCGCCGCGCTTTTTGCCCCCAAGGGGTCCGAAGCGGAGCGGCTCGACCTCATCGGCTGGCTGGCGCTCTTTGCTTCCACGGCAGGTGCGGTTCTGCTCGCCCTGGGCGGCAATCGCAGCCATGCCGCGCGTGGTGAACCATCGCTCATCGGAGACCTGTTGGTCGTACTTTCGCTCTTCGTTGCGCTGGCCTGGATTCTGCTCAGCAAGAAGCTGATGCAGACGCATAGTCCGCCAGTGGTCACCGCTTACACCATTCTCTCTGGAACCGCGATGCTGGTCGTCTGGGTGCTGGGGCCCCTGCTATTGACTCCGCTGACGCGCGCCAGCGTCCAGCCATTTCCCTTTGCCCACATCAGCCTAACCGCATGGATAGCTCTGGCCATCAGCGGCCTGCTCTGCACCGCCACCACCACGCTGCTGTGGAACTGGGGCATCCACCACGTGACTGCCTCCCGCGCCGGAGTCTTTCTCAATATCGAGCCCGCTCTCGGCTCCTGGCTGGGCGTTCAACTGCTCGGCGAGCACCTCGGACCCTACGCCTGGGCCGGTGGCGGACTCATCCTGGCCGCGGCCATCACCCTCACCACGCGCGGCCAGAGGCCGGAGCCAGCCATCATCCTGGAATAAGCCTCGGCAACTGCTCTAACATCGATAGCATGGCAGCCAGCAGAATTCCCATCGCCTCGAGCAGCCGCTGCCGCGACATCATCGAGCTCGCCATTGCCTACGGCCTCATTCTGCTCGTCATCTGGACGCCTCGCCCTTGGCAACGAATTCTCTGGTGGGTTGCTGCCGCCGCCGTCGTGGCCATCGCTTCAGCATCCTTCGAGGGTCTGCAGGCCATGGGCCTCCGCCGGGAAAACTTCCTTCATTCGCTCTGGATTGTGGGCGCGGCGTTGCTGGTCACTGCAGTCGCCGTTGTCCTCGCCATCCGGCTGCGCACGCTGCACGTTCCCCCCACTTCTCTTCTCTTCATAGAGACTTATGTGGGCTATATCGTCTGGACCTTCGTGCAACAGCTCCTGATGCAGTGCTTTTTTCTCTCGCGCTTCCTGCGCTTGCTCCCCAGCGCAAAACTCGCGGCCCTCGTAACCGCAATCATCTTCGCCGCGGCCCATCTGCCCAGCCCCATCCTTGCGCCGGTCACGCTGCTCTGGGGCTTGGCCTCCTGCATGCTCTTTCTCCGCTACCGCAACCTCTACACCCTGGCTCTGGCCCACGCCATCCTGGGAGTCACACTCGCCATCACCGTTCCGGGCCTGGTGGTCCACAACATGCGCGTGGGGCTGGGCTATCTGACTTACGGCCACATGCACAAGGCTGTCCCTTCAGCGCAGCCATAGGGACCAGATCGCGTCCACCGAAGCGTGTGTAATAGCCGAGGCTCCCACCCGCCGTTCGCTGCGCCATGCGCGCCCATAGAAGACGCCCGCAACAGCAGCCAGCAGCACATAGCGCCAGTTGAAGTACGCCGCCCGCTTGTTGAAGTGGGCTAGGCCAAAGAGAATCGCTGTCAAAATCAACGCGCCAGTGCGTCCCATCCTCCGCTCCAGAAGATTCTGCAGCCATCCGCGAAAGAATAGTTCCTCAAGAACAGCGATGAAAAAGAAGGTGAAGATCCACGCGCCGGCAATCGGCAACACTCCCGGCCATCCAGCGTGCAAATGCAAAAATCCCAGGCTCAGTCCCAGCGCCAGCGCTATCGGCGTGTACCATGCCAACTCCCGCAAACCGATGGCCGCATCGCGCAAACGCAGGCGCAGATCGAAGCCCGTCCCCTCCAGTTGCCGCACGGCGATGAAGCCGTAGATTCCAGCGTCCAGCAGCAGCACCTTGTTGAAGATCGCCAGATGCTCCGGCCACGCGCCCTCAAACCAGCGCAGATCCACCGCCAGCCCCAGCATGGCCAGAACCAGAAAATCCCGCCAGTTTCCGTGCTGATTCGGGTCGACCCGCCCTGCCTGCCAAAGCAAGCCTGCCACCGCCACCGGCAACAGCGCATACAGCGCAAACCAGCCCCAGCGGAAGACGCCGCCTCCGACGGCTACCAGCAGATAAGGCAAGCACAAAACCGCGGGTGAGGCCAGTTGTGCCCATAGCGGAAGCGAGCGCGCCCGTCCCGAGGCCCATTGCGGGAAGAAGGCAGCAGCCAGAAACGGAGCTAGTGCAAGCAGCGCGGCAATCAAGTTCGCTGGCGTGATCAGCGTGTTAACTTCCATTTGGTTGCCTCATTCTGTAGTATCCACCGGTGGCCAGGCCGTTCAACAAACGAATCAATGCGTCTGACCTGGCCATGTACCCCCCAATGCGAAGCCCTCCGGCAAACCTTGGTCACATGAACCGGAGAATTACCGGTAACCCCAGGCGCTGCCTGTCCGATACCTCCAACAGTGATTCATGGAGGCTCATGTGACACTTTTAACCTGGAACCATGCCTGCACCGTCGGCGTTCGATCCATGGACGATCAACACGGCATCCTTATGGATACCATGAACGAACTTCGCCTGGCGGTGGTCCGGGGTTTGGGGCGGGAACAGGTCAGCGAGGTGCTGGACCGGCTCATTGAGTTCACTCGCATGCACTTTTCCAGCGAGGAGAAACTGATGGATCAATATCTCTTTCCCGGCCGGGAAGAGCATCGTGCCGAGCACCAGCGCATCCTGGCGCAGATTCTCCAGTCCTCTCATCGCGTGCAACACGGCGAGCAGATGCAGATGCGCCCTCTTCTCTGCTTTCTGCGCGAATCCTATTCAGAGCACATCGAGAGCATGGATCGGGAGTATGGCCCCTGGCTCAATGAGCGAGGCGTGCAGTAGGGTCTTGGCCAATCACCAGAGCCCAGGAACGAGACGGTAGCGCGTGAGCGCCGCATACTCCCGATAGCCAGTAAGTTCGCGGTGCAGAAAACGGTCCTCCTCCACCGTGCGCCATACGATCAGAACCAGAATCAGAGCCGCCACAGCCATCGCCCACCCGGAGCCCAGCATCATGGCCGTCGCTGGATACATCAAAAACATACCCACGTACATCGGATGGCGCACGATGCGATAAGGACCGGAAGAAACAACTGCATGGTTGCGTTCGGACTGAATACGTACCGTCGATTCAGCAAAGCGATTCACAGTCATAACCCAGCAAATCAATCCCATCGCCGATAAAAAGAGAAGGACACCCGGCAGCGCGCACCAAAGCGGCAACGGCAGCCAGCGGAAGCGGACAGCGTCAAAACCGGCAACGGCAATCTGAAGATAGGTTAGCGGGAGAAAAATTCTGTAAAACAGCCTGTCGAAACTTTGAGTCTGCTTGAAATTCGGCTTGGCACGCACGCTCAGCAAACCCGGGTTGAAGCGACGAACCAGCGCGCCTATGGCAATTATGGTGAGTACATAGATTACAGAAGCCGCCCAGCCACGCTTCCAATCCAGACGCCCCGCGCTGGCGAAGAGAATAGATATCCAGAGAATGATCGGCATCAGGCCTCGAGCGGCCTTTTTGATACGCATAAGGAAACCTGATGCGGTCGCGGTTTCCGGCAAGGATGAGTTGGAGTCTTGCATGTTCATCCTCTGTCATTCGTGATTCAGACCTCGAACGAAAGTTGGTTTGACACGAATAAAGGCGCTGCCGGTTTCGGCTCCGAAGCCAGCTCGTAAACCAGCCTCTCCAGCACCAGCCGCTTATCCGGCGGCGAAGAGCGCAACTCCAGGTCCGCGCGGGCAATCAGCTTGAGCGCCCGCGTCAGGTCGCGGCGGCTCTTGTAGCGCCGCGCCTGTCGAATCAGGTCGTCGGCGGCAAAGGGCGGCATCCTGAAACCCTGCCACAGCGCCTGCCAGATGGCGCGTGAGTCGCGCACATTCTTTTCCAGAATCACCAGCATCTGCCGGAAGGTCCGCGCCAGCATGTAGAGATGGCCGATGGCCGCGTCCTCGCCGGCGTCCGAGCTGTTCAGCAACCCGTGCAGCAGCGCCAGTGCGCGCGTCCGGTCGCGGGAGCTGATGGCGTCCGTCAGCTCATAAAGCGAGCGTTGCTTGGCGGCCAGCACCATGGTTTCCACGTCGCCCAGCGTGATGCGCCCCTTGCCCAGCGTGTAGAGCAGCAGTTTTTCCAGCTCCGACGAGATCAGCATCATGTCCGCGCCCAGCGCATCCACCAGCTCGCGTGCCGCTTCGGCCTCCACGCGCGCGCCCTGCTCCTGCGCCGTCGCCACCACCCAGCGCATCGCGTCTTCCTCGTTCACCCGCGCCAGCTCCACCATGCCGCAATGCTCGCCCAGCGTCTCGGTCAACCGCTCAAAGCGGTTCTTGTCCTCCAGCTCCATGCGGCGAATGTCAGAGGGGATGCTGATAAAGTCAGCCAAAAAAAGAATCAGCGCCTGTGGATTAGGCGAGCGAAAATAGCGGTCCAGCGCGGCAAACTCGTCCTTTTTGGCCCCGCGCGTGTAAAGCTGGCGCACATTGCGCACAAAAATCACCTGGAACGGCGCCATCAGCGATGGTGTCTGCGCGCGGTCCAGCACCTCGAAGATCGTGGTCGAGGCCAAATCTAAATCTGACAGGCAGAAATCCCGCAGATCCTGCGGCACATATGCTTTGAGAACAGCCTCGCGGCAACGGTCGAGCAGAAAAACCTCGTCGCCGGCCAGCACGTAACCGGGCTTCAGCGCGCCCTTGCCGGCCGCCGCCGCCTCTATCTCCGCCACAAAGCGGCCTACGGCGGCGAAGCCTGCGCCCCAGCGCGCCCCGCTCATCGCGGCTTTCTCCGGCATTTGTTTGCCTCGATCATGCGCCTCCAGAATACCCTTCCTGTCACGCCTATGTCAGTAGAAATCCGCCCTGATCTCTGATCTCTGTTCTCTGTCTCTTAAAACCCTTCCAGAATATCCGCCACCAGTTGCCGCGCGAGCTCCCGCGAGAGCCGCTCCATGGCCGCCGGGTTCTCCTCGATAAAGCTGGAAAGGTCTGTGGTCGACTGGAACTGCTCGCGGTAAACGTAGTTCTTGTTCTCGTAGAGGACTTTGCCATCCCGGCCGTTAAGCGTCACCGAAACCACCACCGTGATCAGAAAGCTGGACGACTGCTGCGTCGAGGCGTTGTAGGTCAGCGGCTCAATCGTCTCCTTCAGAATCGTCCCATGCAGCACCGCGTCCGGGTCCCCGCCCGCATCCGGCGTCACCCGCAGCCTCGTGCGCGTGGCAAACTCGCGGATCACCGCCTCGGTCATCACCACTTCAGTGTGGTAGGCCTCGGTATGCGTGGCAAAGACCGGCACGGCCAGCGTTTCCACTCCGGGCGGCAGGTGCGTGGCCGCGCCCAGCGTGTGATAGCCGCAGCCTGAGAGCCCCAGCAGGGCAAATGCGATGGTCAAATAAGCAAACTTGCGCATGACTCATCTTATCGCGCAGCCGCGCCTGACGGCCTCCAACAAAAGCACCGTGCCCCATCCTTTTCGCGTACTTTGCGAAAAGGGTGGGATACCACGGCTTTAAACCAGCCTCGTTCAGCTACACCCACGCCGTCGCCAGCATCCCCAGCTTCACCGGTGACAACTTCAGCCCGTCGGCCCGATCCTTGAAGTAGCGCTCGTTCAAATGGTCGGAATCCAACTGCTCTATGCGCTGGAATCCCGCCCGGCGCAGCTCCCCCTCCATCTCCTCCGGCGTAAAAAACAACTGAAACGGCTCTCCGGCAGCGGCCACTCGCCCCGCTAGCGCGTCGAAGGCCTTCCTGCCCACCGCGCTCAAGGTTTCCGGCGCGACCGCGTAATCAAAGCTCACCCCGCTACCTACAGGCAGTTGCGCAATCACCCCCAGCGTTGTCCGAAATGCCTCCATCGTCAGGTAGGGAACCACTCCCAACCAGCCGAAAAACGCCGCTGCTCCCCTATCCAAGCCCGCCTCCGCCAGCCCTTCCGCAAGCGTCTGGTGCTCAAAATCCAGCGGAACGAACCTCAGTCCCTCCGGCAGTACAATCCCCGCCTCCGCCAGAAGCTCGCGTTTCCACTCCTGCGTAGCGGGAAAATCTACCTCAAAGACCCGCAGTCCGGCAAACGGGTTGCGATAAGCAAAGGTGTCCAGCCCCGCTCCCAGAACCACGTACTGCCCCCCGCCTCGCGCCACGAACGCTGCCAGTTGATCCTCCGCATACCGGCTGCGCGCCGCCATGAAGGCGCGCAAATCCCGTCCCACCGGGTGCGATGCGCGCCCTATCTTTCCTCGATAGCCCGATCCGATCAGCCGCACCGCAATCGGATCTTCCAAAACCGGGGGCACGTCCATCAACTGGTGAGCCGCGCGCCGTATCGCCACGCCCAATGCCGTCTTGCTCGCGCGTCCTTTCTCCATGCCTTCAGTTTATAAGACAACAAATCCTGAGTGCCCCATCCATTTCGCGTTCTTTGCGAAATGGGTGGGATAGGTAGATGTCATAGCTGTACCATATTCCTCATGAGCTGGATTGGATGGGCAATACTCTCCGCCGTCTTTGCCGCCGCCACCGCCCTTCTGGCCAAGGTGGGTGTGGCGCATGTCGACTCAAACCTGGCCATGGCTCTGCGCACCAGCGTCGTCGTGGTCTTTGCCTGGGCAATCGTCTTCGCCTTCGCCCGGCCGCAGACCGGCACCATCGGCCCAACCAGTGCGGGCGCCGTAACCGCCGCAACCGGTTTCGCCCAAGGCGCCTGGGCCGAGATCCGCTCCCTCGACCGCCGCACCCTGCTCTTTCTCGCTCTTTCCGGCCTGGCCACAGGCCTCTCCTGGCTCTGCTACTTCCGCGCCTTACAACTCGGTCCCGCCTCGCGTGTCGCCCCTCTCGACAAGCTGAGCGTCCCCCTCGTCATCCTCTTCGCCTGGCTCCTCCTCGGCGAAAAGCTCACCCCACCAACCCTCATCGGAGGCCTGCTTATCACCGCCGGAGCCATGGTCATCGCCATGGGATGACCCTCAGCGTTAAATCTTCTACTCCGCGATCTTCGTCAGAAGCAGCAGATACACATCGTTCGTTCTGAGCGGCAGTGTGGAATCGAACCTGCCATCGGTCACTCTGACGATACTTTCTGAGATCGCCGCGCCGCTGTTCTTTCCCTTCAGGTAACTCACCTGCTGGGTCGTTAGCTGGGATGGCGCGCCCAACGACAGATAGTCAGAGTATGCGTCGTTGACCTTGTACCCGATGCGGTAAACCTGCAGCGTGTACATGCCGTTTGTCGCATGGGTCAAAGCCAGATGCGCCAGCCCCTTGTCCTGTGGCGGCAAATCCTGCTTGTAGTAGGTCTGGTCGTTCTGGCCCTGTGGAGGCACCTGCGGCGAGTAATCCCAGAGAAGAACCTGAATCTGTCCATCCCCGCTTTTTGTGATCCACGATTGCGCATCGGTGTCGATCACGTCCACGGTGCCCAGCCGGCTCAGGTATTCAAAGGCATAGAAAGCCGGCTTGCGGATTCCCTGATAGTTGATAAGCCCGAATCCGCCGTGGAAGGGCGTGAAGCGCGGCCCATTCTCTTCAAAGATGTCCGTAAACGTCCAGTAGGAAAGCGAATCGACATACGGAGCAGCGCGCTTGATCTTGTCGAGAATGAAACTTGCCTGGTGATACTGGTCGTGCATGTAATCCGTGGGCGTATACGCCGAACTCCACTCGGTGAAGTGCAACTCCAGGTTCGGTAACGCCGACTGCCGCAGCAATTCCCGCGAGTGCTGCATGCGCCCGCTGACAGCGTCGGGCGAAGGATCAAGAATGGTTCCTGCCCTTCCGTCCTGATCCAAATACCCCTGCGTTACGCCGTAAGAATGAGTGGAAACGAACTCCGCCGGCACATGGTTGGCCGCGCAGTACTTCACGAATTCCTCTTCAAACTTGTAGCCGATGGCTGACGCGGGGCCGCCGACGCGGCAACCGGAGCACTCCGCCTTGATGGCTTCGGCGGTGGTCTTGTACAGGCTCAGGTAATCCTCCAGAGTGCCGGTAAAGAAGGGCGAGATGTCCGGTTCGTTCCACACCTCGTAGTACCAGGTCGTGATCTCTTCCTCGCCGTACCGCTCGCGCCAGTGGGCGATGAGCGCGCGGATCAGCCCGCTCCACTTGGCGGGATCCTTTGGAGGAGTGATGTTGCCCTTCCACCAGAAGACGGTCTTGTCGCCGCTGGCCAGCTTGGCCGGCATGAAGCTCAGCTCCACAAAGGGGCGAATCTTCATCGCCAGCAGCGCGTCGTAGAGCGCATCGATGTACTGAAAGTTGTAAAGCGGATGCCCGGCCGCATCTTCGCTGTATACGCCCATATCGTCGTGCAGCAATCCGTGCATCCGGATGTAGCGGAAGCCGATTTCCCTCTGCACCTCGGCCAGTTGCTGCTGCCAATCGGCGCGCAGCCCTTCATTGGCGCGTCCGGCGCCAATCACCATCAGCGGCACGCGGCTATGTGGCCCGGCTACACGCGAGAGATCGGCTGTGATTTCACGCGTGGGCGCCTGCGTGACGCTTTGCGATGCGGCCACGGCGGCAGCAAAAAACAGACAGTAAATCGAGAATCGAAAAAATCGCGAGATTGGTGCCATTCGTCACTTCCTGTGTAAACAGTATTTACGATTCAAATGAAGCCTCGTCCTATGCGTCCCATGCGTTCCATGCGCTGGCGCTGGACCCGTCATGGGGCTGCTGATCCGTGGAATCAATCGTATTGAGCGTTCTCAGGGCGATAAGACGGATATCCTGCCTTTGTCCCCATTCGACATCTTCTTCATACTATATTCCCGGCCAAACGTCATGTCCCAATCGGGTGGAACAGCAAGAAACACTTTGACGAACAGACGCCGTGTGCTAATCTGCAAAGACTGTGAGGTTGACCATGCGTCTGTTTGCACTTCCCCTCTTTCCGGCGGCTGCGTCCCGTTTGCGTTTCGCGGTCATTACCACGTTGCTTGTTTTCACAGCCCTTCCGTTCATGGCGCAGGAGCAGCCGATCCCCGCTGAGCTCAGCTTCCTTAACAAAGTCGGCAAGCCGTACCGCATCACCTACGAGCCCTGGACCGAAATGCAGATCCCGGAGGGAAATCGAGGAAGCGATGGGGTCGGCAAAGTGGTGCGCGGAAAACATTGGCAGTTTCCCGTCATCGTTACCGGCGCCACGACGCCGGAAGCCGTCTGGGCCATTATCAAGCCGGCCTTCCTCGCCAACGGCTGGACCGCGGTGCATGAGTGGTCCGCGGGAGGAATCGAGTTGTATATTCACTACCAGAAAAACGGGGTAGAGGCATGGGCCGAAACCGATACCCAAGGCTTCGAACGCGCTTCAGTGGACATCGTTGAGATTGCGCCGATACCCTTCAAGTTCACGCTCCCGACGCCATCCGCAACGCCTGAGCCGGTTAACCCAGCTAAGGGCGATTTTCCCTGGCTGGGCCCCTTGCCGGGATCCAAATTCAGTCGCAGCACGCTGGACACCGCGCCTTTCTATGTAGACATCAAGGGCGCCAGCGAGTCGGAACTGGTGGCTTCCAGCTCGATTATCAAGGCATACTATGCACCGCCGGATGGACTTTCGAATTCGCTCTTCCGCATCGCGTATCACGACGCGCTGACCGCGGCTGGCTGGACAATTGTGGATGAGCGTATGGGCGCCGATGTAGTCATCTCGGCGCATTTCACCAAGAACGGGCGGAACCTGTGGGCCAGCCTGCACAAGAGCGATACTTACGACATTCGCGTGGCCGACGCCGGCGCCGTGACCAATACTCTGGGCAAAGATCTTGAGACCAACTGTCACGTCGCAATCTATGGCGTCCTCTTCGACTTTAACAAGTCCACACTGCAACCGGCCAGCGATCCGGTGCTGCAGAAGATACTGGATTTGTTGAAGAGGACTCCCGCACTCAAGCTGGAGATTCAGGGACACACGGATAATGTGGGCAACGATGCCTACAATCAGACTCTCTCAGAAGCGCGCGCTAAAGCCGTAGTAACCTGGCTCACACAGAATGGAATAGCCGCACTCCGGCTTACGGCCAAGGGCTACGGCAAGACCCGGCCGATTGCCGACAACGCGACGGATGCCGGCAGAGCGAAGAATCGCCGCGTAGAGATTGCCGAACCAGGTTGTACGGCTAAGCCGAAGTAGTCAAACGGACACGCTTGGTTACCCACCCTTCGCCGTCTTTTGGCGAAGGGTGGGTAACCAACGCCCTTCGATCTGCCCGCCGGTGCCGTAGTCATCGCGCTGGGATAAGCCTGTGTGCAAGCATGACGGAGGGAGCAGTGGGTTTCAACCTCCTGAAATAAAGCAAATTTACGCGAGGCCTTCAGGCTCGGGTTTTTTCTCATGCCGGTATATGATTCTTAGTTATGGGGTTTGAACAGTGCCGAAAAACCAAATGTTTCTCACAATTGTTTTGTTATCGGCAAATTGGTTGAATGCACAAACGATAAGCCCGAATCCAAGTTCTGTCAGGATGGCTCAGCCGATTCGCGATAGCATTAACCTGCCCGGTGGAGAACGTGCTCAATTTGCGTATTATTTCGATCATAACGCGCTGATGGATGGCGTACTCGCCGGTAAATCACTCTTCGCGCTAGCCGGTTCCGGAAATCTTATTCGCTTTGACTCCGAGTCTCTGCAACTGACTGGACAGACGATTGTGCCTGGACGCGCCACGACTATCGCTCTCGGCATCCATGGAGATGTTCTGGTCGGCACGCAGGATGGACATATCTACCGGGTCAATCGCGCTTCTCTCGGCCTTGACCGCATCGCGTCCTTCAAGGGAAGGATTGCATGGCTCGGAACCGGCAAATCAAAGGTAGACAGCAACGGCAGGATTGTTGCAGTGGTTGATAACTCCCCGGATATTCTTCCCTGGCCCGGAGAAGCTGACAAAGCATACGAATCTCGGGGTCGCGCCGCAGCTATCAAGGAGCCGAATCCGTATTACGTAATCATCTTGGAAAATGGAAAAACCAGATCACTTCCACTTCCTCCAATCAGCAATTTTCCATTCCCGGGATATTTTCTGTTGGATTCGCAAAATCGGCTCTGGCTCGGAGCCGACAATGGAGAATGGGGCGGCGAATGCGCTTACATGAACCTGCATTCGGGGCGAATCCACAAACTTCATTCCGGGATGAGTGGAGTTTTAGGTTTCATCCGCACTGCCGATGAGCGAATCCTCGTTTATGGCGGAACGTCCCACATGGGTATGTACTCTGGCTATATCGCTGAAATCAAGAACGGTGATTTGAGCCCACTGGTTAATGTCGAGCATGATGACTGGCAAACATCGAGTTCCGGCAAGCTTCCCGAACCCATTGCGCAAGCAATCAAGTCGGCGACTCACCCCGATACGATGCCGAACAGCCCCATCGATCTTGTAATGACAGATCAGCCTGCGCAGGGCTTCTGGGTCGTCTCCGCACACACCCTGTACCACGCAGACGACCATTTCAATCAATGGGAGAAGGTTGCCTATCTTGGAGGGCGATGGGAAGGAGGCAGGCGGTTATCTGTTGGCAATACGCCGACCGTGAAGCGGCTCATAACCGATCCCGAGAGGCCGGATCGTCTTATCGCCATCATGGGCCGTGACGGGCTCGAGCGAGTTACTGGCGCAAAGGTCGAAGCGCTGCAATTTGCAGGTCAATTGGAAGCATCGGTGATTGATATCTGGAATACATCACTCGGAACAGTATTACTGGGGTCAGATAACTGGAACGGCGGCCATGCGCCTTGGTTATTGAAGGACGACCAGTGGCATCGGTTCTCCCTTTTCCCTGACCGCCCGCCTTCGGATGGTGCGGAATGGTACTTTGCCGAGCCATTTGGGAATGATGGAAGCCGCCTCTCGGCCTTCACGCATAACAACCTGGTTCCGGGAAAAGCCTTTATGGTGCAACTGGACGAAACTGGCGCCGCAAAAGTAATCGATTCCTGGAATGGCGATGATAGCCAATTTGAAACAACCTTTTTGACCGCCTCAGACGGAACAATGCTGAAGGCTTCCGAGAAGCAGCTTTATATCCGGCAGCAGGGTATATGGAAGAAAGCTGGTATCAGCCAGCTTGACTTTCCTATGGATCGTAAGTTCGTGATGGAAGGGCGCAAATTGGTTTTTCTTGGAAAAGTAAGCCACTTCGATTATTTCCTCGATGCGGAATTAGGTGATATCTATCAGTTGATGCGCCCGCAAGAATCCGGCGGAGAATATAGCCTTGTCCATGCAGCTTATAAAGGTCACGAGACTCCGGCCGGCATCTTTGATGCTGCTCCAGATCATGACGGCTGGGTGCTTCTCTCGACAGCGCACGGACTATTACAATTCAACCTTGAATCCGGGCAGAAAAAATTAATTTCAACTCCAAATATCAACGAGGAGATCAAAACTCTCTGCCGGGATAATCAAGGCAGACTTTGGGCAGCGGGCGATTTACTCTATATCTCCTCTGATGAAGGCAGGCATTGGGAACAGGTCAAACTCCCGATGCTTACCAGGACCTATACCAAACGCATTCGGCCCAATCCGGCCAACCCTCGGCAGATGATCCTGACGCTCGAGGATATGGGTGTAGTAACCATCGATTGGTAATTTTCAGGTCCCGCCGTCGGAGTCCTCCGCATGACCAGCCAGTCCTTGCGGATAATATCCCTCCGACAGCGCACAATATAATCAGTCAGCAGAGCCGGGCATTACTATTCCCTACTCCCTATTTTCTGGTCCCTGCTGGAATCGCATGCGCGTAGTAGCGAATGCCGTCCGGAAACGCGCCGGGATGGTGCTCGAAGCCGACCCGCGCGTTGACCCGGTTGTAGTTGTGTTCGCCCGCCTGAATCAATTCCGGCCCGTCGTTGTTGAGTGTCGCGAGGGAGCGCTTCGATGACCGCACAATGGCTATGTGCCCCGGAACGTGCTTGTCCGGGTTCTCATAAACGGCCAGCACCAGCTTGCCCTCGTTGGCCAGCCGTTGCGCCTGGCGCATATCGCTCACCGCGCTCCATCCGGCCTGGCGGCCGTTTTCCGATTCCAGCCATTCGGCCTGCGCATTGGCCAGCAAAACCTGTCCATGCTCCGGAGGTCGCAGCAGGTACACGCTCAGCCGCATCGCCGTGGCCGCCGCAAATACGCTGCAATGCGAGTGGTCGGCTGTCTCGTCGGTGCCGGCTTCGCTATCGGGCTCGCCGGTCTTCCAGTTCACGTGCTGGCCCGCCAGCCACAGCGTTTCGACGTGCATCTCATCCAGCCGTGCCGATAAGCGCTCTCCGGCGCCGGTGATCGGGCCGCAGCAGGAATGCGATTGCCCTTCGGTCGATTCCATCGCCGCCGACCCCGTCGAGAGCGGCAAAAGAAACGCCCCTGCCAAAACAAGAGGAAAACGCCAGCTTGTCATAACTCTCCTTCGAACAGCACGTAGTGTACGCGCCGGAGTAAAAAGGAACTACATATCCTTTCCGTGCTTTTATGAGGGACATTCTTTACCTGAATATCGCAGGACTTTGCACTTACGCAAGTGCTTCCCAGGTTCCTGTAAATGGGAAAAGTGCGCGTTTGATCTAACGATATATATATCAACAAGATCCAGGCGATTGGCCATAATCGAAAGCGGCCTGAGAATATAACCAAAAAATATAGCCGGAAACGCACTTGACGATGTGCTGCGTAGCTTAGTAGAGTGAGGAATAAATTCCGAAGAAGAATCGCGCGTTACTCTGTATTGGCCCACCCCCAAGGGCAAGTATCTTCTCTATGGAACATTTCAGGAGGGATAACAATGAAAAGGTCGGCATTATTTGCAGCATTCGGCTTGTGTCTCGTTTGCGTTTTAACGGTGGTTTCTGCTCATGCATCTCCAACTATTATTTACGACAACTCTACGTCCGCTTCATTTAAAAGCGATGCCACGGCAGTCGGCTCATGGGAGGGCAACAACCTTGCTGTCGATAACTCCTTTACACTGACCTCGACTGCCACGATCAATGAAATCATGCTTGGCATTTGGCTTCCACCCGGGGATCCATTGACGAATATTACGGGGGGATTCTACACGGAGCCATTCGCGGGAGGAATAGACATGGGCTCCGGTACAATAGCTCCATATGCAAGCCAATATGAAAATACTTTGAGTGGCTATGATATTTATGAAGAGTTTTTTGACATTGGCTCCATGACTCTCGGCCCCGGCACCTACTATCTTGCGCTTTTTAGTGGTACAACTAAGGAGAGCAGCCCTGTAATAGGCTGGGACTGGAGCGGCAACTCCAGTACATCTTCTGACGTATGGGACACTTCTGGGGGGCTTTCAGAAAGTGGGGGTCCTTCCACGACCTTCACGCTCTATGGTACCGAATCCGTAATTCCTGAACCCTCCAGCCTGCTCCTTTTGGGCAGCGGACTGGCGGGTCTGGTTGGCGCGCTGCGGCGCAAGTTAAGAGCCTGATGACGCGGAGATAACTTCCGCATTCGGTAAGAAAGATCGAAGGGCCGCTTCTCGATGGAAAAGCGGCCCTTTGTGTATGGATTGTAGCCGCCGCATGCAACCCCAACGCTGCTCCCGCCGACAATCTGTCATGTGCGTTATCGAAGGGGCCAGTCCTTGCATATAATTACCCTCTCCCGGCGCACAATCATCACAGATGTTGTTCCTCACATCATCGTCCCGGCGCCTCCTCTCCACGCCGCCTTGCAACCGCAAGCCGCCAGAAGAGGCCGAAACCTCGCGTAACTCCTTATCCTGGACGATTTTGCAGGCAACTCCTTTGTTTTGACGATTTTACAGCGCAACCCCGTCTGTAACCTCATGAAAACAAGGAATTTGCATCCAAAATAGGGGTGGGGGTGGGGTAACCAATGTATCAACAGACAACGATACCGGATGTCCCTCCCTTCGCCGGGTGCCTCAGGGCCCTCGCTGTCAAGTTCCGGGAGATGATTCGCATTTGGGGACATGGGAAACCACTCACCCCCATGCGAGCGAAGAGCGAGCGGCTGCCCTACCGCAGGTGGCTGCCTGGACGGTCAGTTTCAGGCGTGGTCGATCTTTCACCCTGCAAGCAGGTGAGCCGCTAAACTAAAGTTATGGAAGCCTCTTCCAATTCCGTCGCGCCGCGCCGCATCGTTCTCACCGGCTTTATGGGCTCCGGCAAAACCACGCTCGGTCCGCTGGTTGCCACGCGCCTGGGATGGAGCTTTATCGACGTGGACGATGTAATAGAGGCCGAAGCCGGCATGACCATCGCCGAAATCTTCGCGCGCCACGGCGAGGCTGCCTTCCGCGAGCGCGAGCGCGCCACCATCGCCCGCCTTGCCGCTGTCGACTCTCTGGTCCTGGCTCTCGGCGGAGGCGCTATCGAGAACGAAGCCACGCGTAAGTTATTACTCACCGCTCCCGAAACGCTGCTGATCCATTTAGAAGTGGAGTTGACCACCACGCTCAAGCGCTGCAAGGGAACCGAGCAAACGCGGCCCGTCCTCGCCGACCACGCCAACCTCGCCGCCCGCTACCAGCGCCGCCTGCCGCTCTACCGCATGGCGCACGTTTCGATTTCCGTCGACGCGCTCACTCCGGATGAAGCCGTCAACGCAATCCTCCGCACCGTTGGCTGACCGCTGAGC
Source organism: Occallatibacter sp. (assembly GCA_050012015.1). Lineage (GTDB taxonomy): Bacteria > Acidobacteriota > Terriglobia > Terriglobales > Acidobacteriaceae > Telmatobacter. Next base: position 157,257 of record JBEKHZ010000006.1, read on the forward strand.
ATTGTTAACTGTTCACTTATTCACTTTTTCACTTGTTCACTTACTCACTTCTTCACTGCAATATCGGTATCCCCGCAATCCGCTTTTGCCACTCCGCTGGTCCGGTCGTGTGAACGCTCGTGCCCTTCGAGTCCACGGCCACAGTCACCGGCATATCGCGCACGTCGAACTCGTAGATCGCTTCCATTCCAAGGTCGGCAAAGGCAACCACGCGCGCTCCGTGAATGGCCTTCGACACGAGATAAGCCGCGCCGCCAATCGCGATCAGGTAAACCGCTCCGAACTCCTTGATAGCCTCAATCACCGCCGCTCCGCGCTCGCTTTTGCCCACCATTCCCAGCAAGCCCGTCTCGGCGAGCATCTGCCGCGTGTACTTGTCCATGCGCGTCGCCGTCGTCGGTCCCGCCGGACCCACAACCTCGTCGCGCACCGGGTCCACCGGACCAACGTAGTAGATGAATCGCCCGCGAAGATCCACTGGCAGCTTCTCACCCCGGTCGAGCATCTCCGTCAGTCTCTTATGCGCGGCGTCGCGCCCGGTCAGCAGCTTGCCGGTCAGCAGCAACACCTCGCCCGGCTTCCATGTCGCCGCTTCCTCGCGCGTCACTTTATCCAGGTTCACCCGCCGAGCAGCCGACACGTCGTAACTCAGCTTCGGCCACGCGTCCAGACTCGGCGGGTCCAGATATACCGGCCCGCTGCCGTCCAGCACAAAGTGCGCGTGCCGCGTCGCCGCGCAGTTGGGAATCATCGCCACCGGCAGATTCGCCGCATGCGTCGGATAATCCAGCACCTTCACGTCCAGCACTGTCGTCAGACCGCCCAGCCCCTGCGCGCCAATTCCCAGCCGGTTTACCTTCTCGTAAATCTCCAGCCGCAGCTCCTCCGCGCGCGTCTTGGCCCCGCGCGCCTTCAGCTCCTGAATGTTGATCGGCTCCATCAGCGACTGCTTGGCCAGCAACATGGCCTTTTCCGCCGTTCCGCCAATCCCGATCCCCAGCATTCCCGGCGGACACCATCCGGCGCCCATCGTCGGCACCGTCTTCAGCACCCAATCGACAACGGAATCACCGGGGTCCAGCATGACGAACTTGGCTTTGGCCTCCGAGCCTCCGCCCTTGGCAGCCACCGTCACCTCAACCGTCGCGCCCTTCACCAGCTCCACGTTCACCACCGCGGGAGTATTGTCCTTGGTATTCTTGCGTGCTCCTGCCGGATCGGCCAGAATCGAGGCTCGCAGCTTGTTGTCCGGGTCAAGATACGCTCGCCGCACGCCCTCGTTGACCATCTCCTGGAGATCGAGCAAAGGGCTGCCGTCCGCAGGACGCTCGAAACGCGCATCCATCCCGACTTTGAGAAACGCGTTCACGATCCCCGTGTCCTGGCAGATGGGCCTGTGTCCCTCGGCGCACATGCGGCTGTTGATGAGAATCTGCGCCATCGCGTCCTTGGCGGCCGGCGACTCCTCCCGCTCATAGGCCTTGGCAAGGCTGGTGATGTAATCCGCCGGGTGGTAGTAGCTTATGTACTGCAAGGCCGCCGCAACACTCGCAACAAAATCTTCCTGCCGGATGATGGACATGGGGAACTCCTCAGAACTCAGACACTTTTAGGGTAAAGGATACGGGGCAGCCGGTGTCATTGATCACTGGATGGGAAACAGAGGCACTAAGGGACCGGAGTCTCAATCGCCTCTCTTCTTACCGCTTAGCCACACCGCCATCGGCTCGGGCGACAGTATAGCCTTAGTTGCCATTTCGCGAATGTTTCCTTTCATCGGGCCATTGTTGGGTTCGAATAAAGCTGTGAAATGCCCGTGGGAACCAGTCGGGTGCGGGATTCCGATCACGGCACGTTTAGGGACGAGATATGCGAGGGCTCGGTATGCCTCCCATCCGAAGCCAAGTACTGGCCACTTGTCACGCATCAACTCAAGCTCGTGCCGAAGAAATCGATGGTAACAATGCCGAAGGGTTTGGAGGCGCGGCGGTTGATTCTTCAAACTTAGTTTGTTCTCACATTTCGCCAAGTCAGACCAGATGATTGGGCCTGTCAGACCGATGGCATCAATGATGCGCCGTGATTTGGAATAATATGGAATCTTTGAATTATTTTCATGCCAATATTCCTTGACAGTACGGTATGAAATGCCATGTTTAATGTAGAAAGTCCGCTCGAAAGCTTTCGATGGTCCGGGGTTCAGGCCAACAGCCAAACAGCCTCTCCCCTTCGCATTCGGACGTTCAAGAATCATACAGCGAGGCAAAATGCCTTTCCTCTGGTTACATACAATGTCAGCGCAGCCATCGGAACAATTCACTAATTCTTTGCCAAGTTGGTCGAGATCAATTTCAATCGTAGCCATAGCCAACACCATAGTTCGGTAGGTTGAGCTGCGTCTAGTACCGTGACCTCGAAATATTGTAATTGCTGAAATGTAGCGCCGGCCTCCTGGCCGGCTGTAGTGCGGGCGTCCACGCCCGCGCTTGTCCATGATTAATTACTAATTCATGTGGTCAAAACACTAGGAGGTGTATTTTCAACCCGGCCGCCCGCAAATCCCTACGCCCAAACCCCTCGCCCTTCCACAGCACCGGCTCGCGTTTCTCCCGCATCAGTGCATAGGTGAAGCAGCCGTCTGGGAAACCACAACATTTCGCTTCCCCATTTGCAGATAATTACCCTCAACTGGCACACAATTAATATATGAATCACGACCAAATCTGCGGGGCGTTACTGTCTACATATCATTGTTCACTGACCGCTGAAAACAGCATCTTTTCGCCTCCGCCGCTTTCGCAATCAACTCATAAACAATGAGTTAACTTCACCGCAGGTGCAAAAATGCAACTATTGTTTACCCCATTTTCGCCTTCTGGACCAAAAACAAAAATCCGATAACCATCATGGGTTCAATAATATAACCAATCAACAAGGGCGAACAAATGACATACATAAGGCGAAACCATAGCGCGGGAATTCTCGTCGGATGGGCCGGATGACGCTCGTCAAGAACTAAGCAATCCGTCCTGAAATCAACAACATAACCAATTTACATGGGCAAACAAAGAGCGAAACCCAGGCGCGGGAATTCGACCGGCAGGTGGTCCAATCTTCACTGTATTGGGCGCTGTGCCCCGTTCATTGCGGCTTGTTCGCGATGAGCGGGCGGATTGCCCATCGCCGCCCGTAAATCCGTTTGCACGAACCCCGCGCCCTTCCACAGCACCGGCTCCCGCTTCTCCCGCGCCAGAGCACAGGTAAAGTAGTCGCGCGGGAAACTACGAATCCCAGGCGGACCAATAGATCAGCCGCCTTGTAGCCGTTCAAGTACCGCCGCGTAAGCGTTTGGGTGCGTCCCCAGCGAAGGTTGGTGTCTGGCGTGGAGGGGGAGTGGCAGTTTCCGGACTACTTTTTCACGGTATGCTGCCTTGTTCTTCTGTCATTGTGCATTACCCTTCTGGCGTAAAAACAGGGCGGTGAAAAAGGCGGTCAGCGCCAGATAGAAGAGCATATGGGCGATGCTTCCCGCTAGAAACGTGAGGCTGAAATCGAAATCGTGAATGTACGCGTATACGAAGTCCTTCACGTAGACGATAAAGGCGAGACAGGAAGTGATGCCGGCAGACAGAGTGGAGATGCGCAGAAAATTCATGAAATCCCTCTTTCACGTAGTTCTTTGGAAAAATGAACTATAACCGGGCCGGATGGCGCTGTCAACGAAGCTGTTCCGGCGCAGAAGAGCAATCCATAGTATTGGGCTTTTGAATCCCCACCCCGATGCCCTAATCTAGAGCGATGAACGACTCCACGCCGGAAAAGCCGGCAACAGAGGACAGCATCTTTGAACTACTGGTAGTGGGCGCCGGACCCACCGGTCTGGCCTGCGCCATCGAGGCACAGAAGGTCGGCCTGAGCGCCGTGATCGTGGACAAGGGATGCGTCTGCAACTCGCTCTTCCACTACCCCGCACACATGACCTTTTTCACCACGCCTGAACTGCTGGAGATCGGCGGCATCCCGTTTCCCAGCCCACACACAAAGCCCGATCGCAACGAAGCACTGCAATATTACCGGCGTGTAGCGGACCTGTATAAGCTGGACATTCGCCAGTACCATCGCGTGGAGCGGGTTGGAGGCCGTGACGGCGCCTTCACGGTGCAAATGATCGACCGCTTTGGCCGCTCCGGCTCGATTCACGCCCGCAAGCTGGTCATCGCCACCGGCTACTACGACCTGCCCAACTACCTGCACATTCCCGGTGAGAGCCTGAGCAAGGTCCATCACTACTACTTTGACCCTCACCCCTTCTTCGGCACGGATGTGCTGGTCGTTGGCGGCAAGAACTCGGCCGCCATCGCCGCGCTCGAGCTGTGGCGCGGAGGCGCGCGGGTCACCATGGTTCATCGCGACGCAGAGATCGACCCCGGGGTGAAGTACTGGATCAGGCCCGACATCGTAAAACGCATCCAGGATAGGCAGATTGATGCCTATTTCAACTCAAGGCTGGTTGAAATCACGCCGGACACCGTCATCATCGAGACACCTGAGGGCCAGAAAACCCTCAAGAACGACTTTGTCTTTGCCATGACCGGTTACCACCCGGACTACCAGTTCCTGGAGTCTATGGGTATTCGTTTTCAGGGAGAAGAACGCCGCCCGATGTGTAATCCGGAGACCCTGGAGAGTAATGTTCCGGGCATCTACCTGGCGGGCGTGATTGTGGCCGGTTCGCGCACCAACGAAATATTTATAGAAAATGGCCGCTTCCACGGACGGCAGATTGCCGCCGCTCTCGTGGCGAAGTGAGGGCTGGCTGATACGGGTTTCAATTCGGCTTCACGTTTGACGGCGTGGCCGCATCGAGCAGATCGTAACGCGCCGGCTGGTTGGTTCGCGGGTGGGCTTTGCAATGCGGCTTTAGTGGCGTGGGAGCCGCGTAGGAGCGGGTTACATGCAGCCGGTCCATGACAATGTAGCGAACGCGCAGGCCGTCGACGGTTGCGGGCAGTTGAGCGGGAAGGCGATTGCGGTCCACATAGATAACCAGTGCCGCCTCGCGCGGATTGTCAAGGCTCTGCCCCACGCCCACACCGAAAAACGCCGGGTTCTGCTGCATTAAATTGGCGGCTACTTGATTCTTGACGGTCACGGCCTGCGCCAGCACAGAGGATGACAACGAGACAGCACCTGCCTCGAAGGGATTCTGCGGCGCCGAGCCATTAGCCACTGCGCGGGCCGTTGCAGGAATCACGATAGTGCGCACACCGTCGACCGTGGTAGGCACACTGACCGTCCTGCTCTCGTCGGTGTAGAAAATTACTGCTGCCTCGCCGGGGTGGTCACTGCTCTTGCCGGTGGCCACGCCCAGAATTCCAGTCGCCGAACTAACCAGTATCCGAGCCTGCCCGATTGCCTGCTGTGCGCGTGTTATTTCTGAATCAATGAGCGTGCGGGCTTGCGCGGAGGGGATGGTGTTGTCACCGTAGTTCAGGCAACTGACCGCATGGTCGGCCGCGCCCACGAAGGTATAACTTCCGCCGAATTGCGCGCCTAACTCGGCAAGCACGTCAGTCGCCGGGTTGGCCACGCCCTGGCTCACTCCTGAGAGATCTGTTCCGCCTGCAAAGTAAAGGCCCACCGGCTCGGCGTTCGCTACATCCACCACCAGCGCGCCCGAGTCACCCGCGTCGCTGAACTGGTTGCCGCTCAGCCCCAGTTGATGGGTAAAGGTTTTGGTCAGGTAGGGCCGGGTCTCCGCGCAGTCCAGGTAATAATCCACCGTCACGTCGAGATCAACTGCCGAGATGCCGCCGCAGGTCAGTCCCGTCGTCCGCCCGCTTTTGGCCACGGTCATATCCAGAGTTGCCGTCTCGCCCCGCCCGCCGGTCGAGCTGATGCCGGGAGGAGCAGCGGCCAAAGTGCCGTCTGCCTGCCTGCCGCCCAGCTCCAAAATGTTGCCGCTGGGGTCAACGGCGCGCGAGGTAACTTGAGCAATCGCCGCGTCCGCATTGGTCTGCTTTGAGCGGAGCGGCAGCCAGCCGGAGAGAGACGCCACCGGCTGAACGCCCGAGCCCTCTCCCAACGGTGTGCAGTTGTTGTCGATCAGTCCCGGCTGGATGATGGTGTCGCCCACGCTGGCATGGTCGCTATTAGCCAGCACGTGATTGTTGCTCAGAATGTAGGGCCGCTTGCCGGCGTCTTCAATGAGCGCGCCCAGAGTGCCACTGCAGCAGTCCACAATCTGGTTGCCGCGCGTGTCGTAATCGTTGTTATTGCCACCCGAGCTGCCCAGCAAAACCATCGCCAGTGGCTGCCCTTGGTGCGTGGCTGGATTACTGGTCACTCCGGCCGAATTCACCAGAACGACGGCCGCGGCCCTTGACCCAGGCCCGAATGAAGCCCCATCCACCGTGGCCACTACGTAGGTTGCGCCAGTAGATTGCACTGAAGGCGGTGCCGAGTAAGTGACGGTACAGGAGGTGAAACTCTGGCTGTCGCGTTGGCAGCTCATCGCGCCCAGCGAACCCTGTCCGCCACCCTGGCCGTTGGCAGTGCCAGCCAGCTCGAATTTGATGCCGGTCGAGCCGCCCGCCTCAGCCAGAATGCCGGTGACGGTGACCGTGCCATTGGCGCCCAGGGCTGCGTTCTCCGGCGTTAACGGCTGAAGGAATCCCGGCGTAACAGTCAGCACGGAGTAGGCCCGTACACTGGGATTTGCAGCCAGAGTCGCGGTTACCACCACCACGGAGCGGTCGGCGGTCAGGTAGCCGGGCGGCGTGTACTGGCCGCTCTGGTTAATGCTCCCCGGCCCGCTGACCGCATCCCCGCCAGAGACGGACCAGACGACCTCCGTAGAGCTGCCACCGGGTAAGGTGGCTGTAAACTGCTGGACTGAGCCGCCCTGCAAATTGACTGCATTGCAGCCGGTGCAGTTGGTGTCGATGGAGCCGGTGCGCGGGGTTATGGAAAAAGCTGAAATTGCGGGAGTTGCCGTGTTCAGGCTGTTGCCGCAGCCGGCCAGCACAAGCAGCGCCGGAGCCAGTAACAGCGGAAAATTCCTGAAGAACAGCCGCATGGTCACAATCCCTGGATCGAACCTCTATTCTATCGACTTTCTCCCTGGGAAAAGTGAAGCAAGCCCCTGGCCACACTCAACCAAGACAGCGCAGCGCATATTAGAAACCTTTAACCTATGTCAGCACTCTTCCAAGAAATCCCTTGAAGCCCCAGCGTCCCAGCACCGTGGTGAAGAAGATGAGCGCCAATAGAATCGCCCACCAGGGCATGTGAGCGACTTCGGGAGTTACTGCGGCGCGCAAACCCTCACTCATGTAGACGATGGGATTGAAGAGAACGCCATATTGCAGCCAGGGAATCTTGTAAAGCCAGGCCCATGGGTAGTAGACACAGCCCAGGAAGGTGATGGGCACGACGATGATGGAGAAAACCAGGCCGATTTGCCTGGGATTGACCTTGGAACCGATGACCAGGCCGAGGTTGCCTGCCAGCAGACTGGCCAGAAGCAAAACCAGCGCGAAGAAAAACCAGTTGTGGACGTCGGCGCGCACCGGCGCGGCGGGAATGTAGTAGGCCATGGGAATGACCAGCAGGGCGGCGATCATGCTCTGCATGGCGCTGAAGCAGACCTTTTCCAGGGCCACGCCCCACAGCGGCAATGGGCACATGACGCGGTCGTCGATCTCGCGGGTGATGCCGAACTCGCTGGAGAGCGGCAGGGCCACGGCGGCGATTCCGGAGAACATGATGGCCACGGCCATCAAGCCGGGCAGCAGGATGGTGCCAAAGTCCACTCCGCCGGCTACGGACATGGGGTTGCCCCCACCCATGCGCGGCAGGATGAAAGTGAAAACGAAAAGAAATAGCAGCGGCTGCATTCCTACACGCAGGAGAAAAGGAATAAACTCGCGCGACAGCACGCGCAGGTCGCGCAGAAAGAGGCCAAGGAAGGACTTGACGAAGATTCCGGGTTGGAGCTCGAAATTACTCACGCAAATCCCTCCCGGTGAGTTCAATAAATACGGTTTCCAGGCTCGGCTCGGTGATCTGCAGGTCGCGTAAACCGTAGCCAGTGGCGGTTTGCACCAGATCCGGCAGCAGGCCATCGGAACTGGCCGCGATGACGCGCAGGCCCTCGGCCGTGATTTCTGCGCTGCTCACGTCGGAGCGCAGGTTGAGACGGGCCACCAGCGGCTCCAGTCCTTCATGCGACTTGAGTTTCAGGTCAAAGATGGTATGCGCGCCGAGGGTGGATTTTAGCTTCTCCGGCGAGCCAAGGGCCAGCACGCGGCCGTAATCGATGATGGCCAGCCTGTCACTGAGCGAGTCGGCCTCCTCCATGTAATGCGTGGTCAGCAGAACTGTGATGCCTTCTTTGTGCAGCCCCTGGACAGCCGACCACATGGCCATGCGGCTCTGCGGATCGAGGCCGGCGGAGGGCTCATCGAGAAACAGAACGGTTGGCCGGTGGGCGATGGCGCGGGCAATCTGCACCCGCTGCGCCAGTCCCCCGGAGAGCTGCGGCGGATAGACGTCCTTGCGCTCGGAGAGCATGAACTGGGCCAGCAATTCCAGCGACCGCGCACGGGCTTGCGAGTGCGAAAAGCCGAAGTAGCGGCAGTGATAGTAGATGTTCTCGTAGACGGTCAGTGAGCGGTCCAGCGTGTTGAACTGCGGCACCACGCCGATGAGCCGCCGCGCGTGGGCCGGTCGTTGAACGACGTCGATGCCCGCAATGCAAACCGTGCCGCTGGTGGGCAGTGTGCGGGTTGTGGCAATGGAGATGGTGGTCGTCTTGCCGGCCCCGTTCGGGCCCAAGAGGCCAAAAATCTCGCCCTGCTTCAGCTCCAGGTCGATGCCGTCGAGGGCCACCACGCGGAGCTTCGACTCGTAAATCTTGGTAAGTTTTTCAATTTCAACAATCAAGAGGTTCACCGGGGCGGGAAGGGGAATGTGTACTTATTCCAGACTATCGCATCAGATTGTTCCGCTGGCGCCAGCGGCTCTAAAAAATATGCTTTGCACGGTTAGTGGTGGCTGGACTATCCTGCGCCGCACAGAAATAAAACAGCGAAAGCGGCTGAAGATGGATCTATTTCGCTGCTACCGGTAACACCCCCGGTTCCACCCCCTGCACAGAAAAGTTGTTTCCGTGTAACATAGTGTTAACCCTCGTTATTCCCCTCCCCCCACGAGGACTCAAGCTGGCATGCTGGGCGACACATTGAGATAAGCCCGGCAGCGGGTGAATAATGTTTCATAAGGTCCGGCTTGAACGATCATGGTAAGAATCGGGCCGGCCAATGGCGGCAAACCTTCAGTTTGAGTAACGGGGATGGCATTCCACAGGAGGCTTGTGGAGTTTCTGCACGGATTTGCGCTGAATTGTAAAGCGCGAGTTCTGTTTTGTATGTGAGGTTCAGGTATGAATGACATACCGGTCTCAGGGCAGCCAACCATCCTATTTGCCGAGGAGTGCGACCGCGGAATCCTGCGTGAAGAGAACCAGGACTCCGTCCTCCATGTGCGCATCGCCCTGGGCGATCTGATGATAGTCGCTGACGGCATAGGCGGATATGCCGGAGGTGCCACCGCATCGCGGATGGTGGTGGAGACTTTTTACACGCATCTGGCTTCCCTGCCACATGACTACCCGGTAGACAATGCCCTTCGCGGAGCCGCGGCGCGCGCCAATGCGCAGATCATTGCGGCGGCCAGCGTGCCCGGATCGCCCTTTCATCACATGGGCTCTACGGTGGTGGTGGCCGTTGTGCAACAGCGAGCTGATGGAATTAGCGCCTGGATTGGCCACATCGGCGACAGCCGTGCCTACCTGCTGCGTGCCGGCCGTCTGTACCGCCTCACCACAGATCACTCGGCCGTGCAGGCGCTGCTCAGCCGCGGCTTGATCACGCCGGAAGAGGCTAAAAACCATCCCGACTCCTCGGTGTTGACGCGCAGCCTGGGCCATCAACCGGAGGTAGAGATTGACATTGAGCAGCACCCGCTGGCGCTCGGCGATACGCTGCTGCTCTGTTCCGACGGCTTGTGGGGATTCGTATCCGAGCTGGATATCCAGAAGATGGCAGACTCTCCCGGCCTGACGTTGGAATCTTCGGCCCATGGCTTGCTCAAGCTGGCTCTGACGGCAGGCGGTAATGACAACATCGGCATCGAAATGGCGCGCATTGTGGGACTTCCCAAAGTTGTGACGCCTCCGCCTCTCCAACACCCCCACCACATCAGCCACCACACCGTACTCTGGATAGTTCTGACGGTGTTCGTTATGGCTTTCGCCGGCTTCTGCGTAATAGCTTATTATGCCTTGTGGCACTACAAATAGTGTGCCAGGAACTGACATTACCGGTTTGGCTGCATGATCTTGCGCATCTTTATGCCCGGCGGCGCCAACAGATTCCCGCCCAGGAGACCTCTACATGAAAGAAGTTGTGATTGTTTCAGCAGTACGCACCGCGGTGGGCCGATTTCAAGGTTCGCTGCAGAGCTTTTCCGCTCCTCGGCTGGGGGCGCTGGTGGTGCGCGAGGCAGTGCGCCGCTCCGGTATTGAATCTGCTGAGAGCGCCGGCGGCATTTCACAAATCGACGAGTGCATCATGGGATGCGTTCTGCAGGCCGGCCTTGGGCAGAATCCCGCGCGCCAGGCCGCTCTCTACGGAGGATTGCAGAATCAGGTTGCAGCACTAACCATCAACAAGGTTTGCGGTTCGGGCCTGAAGGCTGTGGCCCTGGCCGCGCAGGCCATTCAGACGGATAACGCCGGGGTGGTGGTTGCCGGCGGCATGGAATCGATGACCAACGCGCCGTATCTGCTCTCCCAGGCCCGCACCGGCTATCGCCTGGGAGACGGCACGCTGGTGGACGTTATGATCCAGGACGGCCTTTGGGAGGCCTACAACAACTTCCACATGGGCGTGGGCGCGGAGATGCTCGCGGCCCGTTTCAGCATCAGCCGCGAGGAACAGGATGCTTTCGCGGCTGAATCGCACCGCCGCGCCGCGTCAGCCACCGCACAGGGTTTCTACCGCGACGAGATTCTACCGGTCGAGATTCCGCCTGCAAAAAAAGGCGCTGCCGCGACGAAATTTGACGCCGACGAGACGATTCGCCCCGAGACCACCGCTGAAATCCTATTCCGGCTCAAGCCGGCTTTTCAGGAGGGCGGCACGGTAACCGCCGGCAACGCTCCCGGCGTGAGCGACGGCGCCGCGGCCCTGGTAGTCACCAGCGCCGAGCGGGCTCGCGAACTGGGACTCGCGCCGATGGCCGTGATTCGCGCCCAGGCCACCAGCGGAGGAGAGCCGGAGTGGTTCGGCCTGGCGCCTATCGAAGCCGTGCGCAAGGTGGCGGCCAAGGCCGGCTGGCCGCTGGACAGCGTGGATTTATTCGAGCTGAACGAGGCCTTCAGCGTGCAGGCGCTGGTGGTGAATCGCGAACTGAGCCTTGATCCGGCCAAGGTCAACGTGCAGGGCGGCGCAGTGGCTATCGGTCACCCTATTGGGGCCAGCGGAGCACGCGTGCTGGTCACACTGCTCTACGCGATGAAGCGGCTCGGCAAGAGCAAGGGCATCGCCGCTCTATGCCTGGGCGGGGGAAACGCAGTGGCTATGGCGGTGGAGCGGGTTTAGAGCGTTTTTGTTGTTTCTGTAATACGGGAATCGTGGTATCCACCCATTTCACAAAGAACGTGAAATGGATGGGGCACGGAGCCTCCTGACACTATCAGTGAAATTCCCTATTTGCCGATTCGCGCGATCAACTGGAACGAGTCGAGAAACCGCGTGGTATCGGCATACGGCTTACCAATGGGATACGCAACCAACACCTGGTAGAGCGTCGTGCCCACAAGGTAGATGCGGCCGGTGATGTGTCTCACATCGCTCTCGGCCTCGAATGCGATGCCGTGGTAGACGCCGAGGGTGACCTTCTTCTCGCTTAGCAGGTGTGCGTCGGAGCTTTGGTGTACTTCTATCACTGTGTCTTGCATCAGAGTATCGGGGTCCTTGTCTGCAATCGCCGCACCTAAATCGCAAACTGCGATCATCATCCCCCCCGGATCATCATTCGCGAGATAAGTGCGCAACTCGACGCTGCCCGCGTCGGAGGGAATACTACGCGACTTCATCTGAGGCTCGGAGGGAAAAGCGACGCTGAATCCATCCGCGGGATAGCTGTAGCTCTTCCACTGCGGCGTCTGCGCGCCCAGCGCCGCGGCCAGCGACAGCACGGCGACAGCTAGGGCAAAACGGCGTTGGGTGATTCTGGGCATTGTCTCTCTCCTGTCTCGTATCTTCTGGTCAATCGGCTTCAAGTCTATGGGACGATTCTACGGCACAATTCCTGAATTGCGAGAGACTACTCTGGAAACAAAATCGTTAATCGCAGACCGACATATTTATCGGAAATGCAGCCGACGTGTCTTCCGTCGCTGGCTCCGGCTCCGCACCGCTCGCCAGTTGGGCAGTGAAGAACGCATCCACCTGAGAGAGCACCTCGGCGCCGGTTCGCGAGTGGTAGATTGCGGCCCTTAGTTTGGCTCCGCCCGCCACGCCGTGAGTAAACCAGGTGGCAAACTGCTTCATCTTGCCGGAGGTCTCACCCAGCCGCGCGGCCTTGGGCAGATCCTTGGTGGCCTCGGCCTCGTCCAGCAGCATTTGAAAATAAGCGCGGATCATGCGGTAGCGGTCTTCCACCGTGGGCTTCTCATATGTGCCGGTGGCCGTGTATTGGGCGATCTGGCGGAAGATCCATGGGTTCGAAGGCGCTGCCCGCCCGATCATCACCGCATCGCAGCCGGTTTGGGCCACCATGGCCACCGCGACTTCCGGACTATGAACGTCGCCGTTGCCGATGACCGGAATGCTTACCGCCTGCTTGACATGCGCAATCCACTCCCAGCGCGCCTGGCCGCTGTAGCCCTGCTCTCGTGTCCGGGCGTGCACTGCCACGGCATTCAACCCTTCGGCCTCTGCCATCCGCGCCAGCTCCAGGCAGACAATCTCGTTGTCGTTCCAGCCCAGGCGGAACTTCACGGTAAAAGGAATGGTCACCGCCCGTCGCACGGCGCGAAAGATTTCACCGATGCGCGGCAGGTCGCGCAGCAGGCCAGAGCCGCCGTTGGAGCCGACCACCTTTTTAGCCGGGCAGCCAAGGTTTAAGTCCACCAGGTCGAAACCGGTCTCTTCTACAATCCGCGCCGCCTCGGCCAGCGTCTCGGGATTGGCCCCGAAGAGTTGCGCTCCGATGGGATGTTCGTCATCGTAGAAGGTCAGATAGCGCCGGCGTTTGGTCTCCCGCATCCGGGCCAGGCCGTCGGCCGAGGTGAACTCAGTCATCAGCAGCCCGCAGCCGCATTGCAGATTGCTAAGGGTGGCGTCGATGTCTGAGCCGGACGTAGTTGCATCGGGAACTGCGGCAGCCGAGAACAAGCTGGCGTGGCGAATGAATCGGCGAAAGACGGTGTCCGTGACCCCCGCCATGGGAGCCAGCACCGTGGCCGGAGCCACCACCACCGAACCAAGGCGCACTTCAGCCGGCACGCGCGCCTCGGCCGGCATGGCGTACTCCCTGGGATTGTCCCAGTTCTTCTTCACGGTAATGCCTTTGCCAGCCATGAAAACCTTCGTGTTGCGGAACGAAGTTGGGCCTCCGCCTTGGCGGAGGCCCAATCATACCTTCCGGTTGCCAGAAAGCGGTTACTTGGCTGCGGCTTCCTTGGCTCCGTCGGACTTGGCAAACTTGCGGCGGAAGCGCTCTACGCGGCCTGCCGTATCTACCAGGCGCTGCTTGCCGGTAAAGAACGGGTGGCAAACCGAGCAGATTTCCAGGTGTATGTCGCCCTTGTGGGTCGAACAGGTCTCAAAAGTGTTTCCGCAGGCGCACTTCACGCGCACCGCGGCGTAGTTGGGATGAATTTTTTCCTTGGGCATCTCTAAAGACAAACCTTTCCTGCAATGTCTCTATTGTAGGGGGATTGGGGTATTTGCGCAATCTACACACGCCGCTGAATGCATTACAATTCGCTGCATGAGATTGCGTTTCTTGGTGCTTGCCTTCCTCGCCTTATCCACCCATGCCCCGGCCCAGTTTGCGCAAACCCCGCCCGAGCGGCATTTCGGCCCGGAACTGACATTCACACCGCAGAAACGAGACGTCTGGCCGGACGACCGAATTCGCTCCGTTGCACTGCCTGATGGCCGGCTCCTGCTGAGCCGCTTTGGCACTGTGTACATGCTCGACGCTTCTGGGAAACAGCTCTGGAAGTACGTCACCGACGGAGAAACGCTGACCTCCGAGCCTGCCTATAACGCGGAAACCAACGAAATCGGAGTTGTCGGCTACGACCTGCTCTTTGTTCGTCTGGACGCCGCGACCGGGGAAGAGAAATGGAGGGCCAAAACGGTGGGCGGTGCCACTTTCATCAACGTGGCCGCATACGGTCGCGGATTCCTTGTCGTGGTGGATATGACCGCATACCGCGAAAAATCCAAGGAATTCAAGGACCCGCACATCAAGGGTACGAATCCGGATAGGTTAGAGTATTGGGGCCAGACGGAAGATGACGAATGGATTGCGGACTTTCCCATCGGCGCCCAACTGCTGGTTAATGGCATGCACATCTACGCCGTCCGGCGCACCCGCGGCGAGGTGCGTCTGCGCGAGCTCCGGCCAGCGTCCGGACAACGGCAATAGGCCAATCTGTACCTATTCCAGCGCCTTCTCGATCCCCGCCTCCACCAGCGGCGTCATCACGGCGTAGCCCGCCGGCAGCGGATGCACTCCATCCCGGCTCAACATTGTGGGCAGCCCATCCCGTTCGTCCTTCATTGCCGTGTGGAAGTCCACGTAGACGTAGCCCTTCTCTGCCGCGTAGGCCTTCATCCAGGCGTTGATGGCCGCAATTTTGGGCGCAGGCGTCAGTCCCGGTCTCCACCAGTAATCGAAGGCAGGCAGAATCGAGCAAAGCACCACGCGGATGTGGTTGGCCGTCGCCAGGTCCGCCATCGAGGCCAGGTTGTCTTCAATTTGCTCAAGCGTCTCAGGCCCTGTATTGCCGGCTATATCGTTGGTCCCGGCCAGGATCACCACCACCTTCGGCTTCAGGGCAATCACGTCCTGCCGGAAGCGCACCAGCATCTGAGGCGTGGTCTGCCCGCTGATGCCCCGGCTGATGTACGGCTTGCCCAGGAACGAGCCCTGCGGCCCGGTAAAATGCCAGCCCTCGGTAATCGAGTCGCCCATGAAGACCACGCGGTTCTCGCCCTCGGCAGGCGGCGCCAGTGCGGCGTCAGCCTCCTTGAACTTCCCCAGCCACCCAAAATCCACCTTCAACAGCTCATCGTGCTTCGTCCAATAGTCGTTCAACTGAGGAGGCGCTATAGGCCTGGGCGTAGCTTGTGGAGGCGCTGGAGCCTGGGTCTCCGGCTTGCTTCCCGGCTCCTGGCCCCGTATCACGGCTGGGATGAGCAGGCAACAAAGGGCAATGGCGGCGAAAACACTGCGTAACATAGTTCGATTCACGGCTGGGTTACCATCCTTAATGCGGTGTAAACCGCTTCTTTGCAAGCGAATCTGATTGTAGGCAAAGGAGCACGAACCTGGCCACGGCTTTTTCCACATTCTGTCCCCAAACCTCCACCGCAGCGCCCGCGCCCCTCTTGCGCTAGGCTTGAATCCAGATGAGCGTATGCAAGATCTGCGATGGGTTGGGGCTGGTGCGGGTGGTCAACGCGCAGGGCCAATGGGTCTCGCGCGCCTGCGAATGCCAGGAGATGGAACGCGAGGAGCGCCGCCTGGCCGCGGCACTCATCCCCGAGCGCTACCGCCAATACACCCTGGACGGATTCCAGCCCGCCTTTCGCGGCGCCGATGCCTCGCTCAGCCGGGCGCTCTTGACCGCGCGCAAATTTGTCGAAGCCTATCCAGTCGACACTGCGGGCAAGGGACTGCTCTTTACCGGCTCCATCGGCGTAGGAAAGACCCATCTGGCAGTGGGAGTGCTGCGCAGGCTGGTGGTTGAGCGGGGCGTTCACGGCCTCTTCTGCGACTATCGCGAGCTGCTCAAGAGCATCCAGAACAGCTACAACCCGCAGGTGCAGACCACGGAACTGGAACTGCTCCAGCCGGTCTTTGCCGCCGAGGTGCTGGTGCTGGACGACCTGGGCGCGCAAAAGCCAAACGAGTGGGTATGGGACACAGTGGCGCTGATTCTGAACACCCGCTACAACGACAAGCAGACCACCATCATCACTACTAACTATCCCGACCTGCCGGCCGGCGCCGGTTTCAAAGCCGATGAGAAGAGTAACAAGCCCGCCAAGAACGAAGACACGCTGGGCGACCGCATTGGCGACCGCATGAGGTCGCGGCTGGCCGAAATGTGCGTTCGTGTCGAAATGGTCGGCGAAGACTTCCGCCAAACAGTCAAGCGTGCCAGATTTGGGTGAGTCAACATCCCGGGATCTTGTATCGTTTCGATACAATCCATGCGAAAATCGAGGCTGTTAGCAGGAAAACTGTAGCGTTTCAGGGCAGATTGTCGTGTTTTGATACAGTCGCTTCGAAAAGACTTTACGCGCAGGACAGCGCGCGCCGGATCGAGTTCATAACCTCCCAGCCGCACTTCTTAGCAGACGGTTTCAGGCCTCAAAAGATCCAAAGAGTCCCAAGCACCAGTAGAATTGCGATGACCGTGACACCCTGGTACACAAGGTCCTCTGCCTGCCGGTGGCTTCTTTGCTCACCAGTGGGCGCTGCCATGGAAATGGATGCATCCGGGGAATAGTTCTGCATCGCTAGCCTGCCTTTCAATGCCTTCCGGCAAGGGGTACGCATTCTAGACCTGGCCGGTTCTCACTCCTGCATATTTAGACACAGAATCTTCCAATAAGATGCTGGACACAGGCGGTGAACCGCACAATTTGTGATGTTGATTTTCTTATCGGTCAGGAATGAAAAAGCATCTGAATTACATTCGAAGTGAGAAATTCCTTTGGTAACGGGTGCCGCAGATACTTTTGCAGGAGATAGCACCGGAACTCGCCTTTTCCAGTGAAATGGAAGAACGTGCCGATTGCTGATGGGTTTGGCTATCGTAGTATTTTGCCGGTTTCCGCCGGGCCGGCCCATATGCCTGGAAGAGTGAAACGCCTGTT
Source organism: Occallatibacter sp. (assembly GCA_050012015.1). GTDB lineage: Bacteria > Acidobacteriota > Terriglobia > Terriglobales > Acidobacteriaceae > Telmatobacter. Next base: position 174,449 of record JBEKHZ010000006.1, read on the forward strand.
CAGGGGCACAGCCAGTACATTACGAGATCCAGCTCCCGAACCACGCAACAAGGCGGGCAAAGCGTCCTAAAGGGGGGCGTTTATACTCCTTTAACCAGTCTTGAGGAAGATCATCTTCTGGCGCGGTGTAGGTAGGTGTATGAGGGATATAGTTGTCGCGCAGTTCTTGCTGATAACCCAGAATTTCGGTCACAATCGGGTCGTCGCTATTTTCTTTGGCAGCCTTCTCATATTCTTCTGCTTTTTCCCGCCGCGAGATAGCTATATCCGTCAATAATCGGGCTTCCTCCTGCCGGTCCTCAGCCAGTGCCTGCTGGGCACGCTCAAACAGTTGTTTAGCCTCCTTGTTATAGATACTTGCAACTTCGAGATACTCTTCAACCGGCGAGTTGCCCGCATATGTATAGACTGACTTCTTATCCCGAGGATTGTCTTGCGGCATTCATTCCTCCTGGCCGGAAATACCTGTAAACCAACTCGATTATGTTCCACTCAACGGCATACCATCATAATTCCTTAAAAAACGGGGGGCAAGGGGTTTCTTTTCTTTTACGGGTGTAAAATTTCGCTCGTGAGCACTGGTTCCGGATTTACCCCTTCCGCCGAGAAGGAAACACGCAACTGGCTGCCGCTGGGTTTGGCTGCAGTAATCGTCCTAGTGGTTACTACCGCGGCTATCCTGATTCTGGAATATGGAAACGCCCGCGGCAAGACCACGATGATGCCGATCTCTGCGCCCCTGGACCCCTATGCGGGCAGCCTCTCGCTGACCGGCCTGGCCATGAGCGAATCCAGCAACCTGGCCGGAGGCAAGGTCACCTACCTGGATGGCCACATCGCCAACCAGGGCGCCCGCACCGTCACTGCCGTCACCGTGCAGGTGCTCTTCCGCGACTTTGCCCATGAGGTGGCGCAGAACGAGACCGTGCCGCTTATGCTCATCCGCATGCGCGAGCCCTATATTGACGTGGAACCGGTCTCCGCGGCCCCGCTTGCTCCCGGCGGCGAGAAGGACTTCCGCCTGATCATCGATGGCGTCACTCCCCTATGGGACGGCGCTTACCCGAAGATTCGCATTCTCCGCGTCGAGACGCGGTAGGCCCGACTTTTCTCAGTGAGTTTGATGCATGATTGAGGCTGCAGCGTCCAATGAGTGAGTTACATGCTCACGGATTCGTTCTAAGGGAGGAATGCAATGGGCAGGAACGATGCGAGATTAGCAGTTTGGCTAAGATTTGCGGCCATGGGGACCTGTTTAGCGGCACTATTGCTTGTTTTTCCGGTGCTGGCCGCCGCGCAGGAGGATGCGGATACAAAGCCCAAAGTCAGCGACCAGCCGCTCACCGTCGAGCAGTTGGCTGTCTACAGGGTAGTGCTGCACGGCTGGATGGAAAACGAGGTAAGCGCAATCAATCTATCCGTTCAGACAACCCCCTTCCCTACCAGCGGAGCCTTTGACGCCGGCGATTGCGGCAAAGATCTGAACCTTGAACCGGTCTTGCCCGGCGTCGTGCATCGCTTCCGGCCTGCAGACCTCCCGCAGTTGGGATCGGACAAGATCGGCCTCGTCGATCCGGAGAGGCAACATAGGGAGGTGGCGGAGAACGATCCCGAGAAGACCATCGGCGAAGGCCGCTCGATTGAAGATGCGGTTCGCAACGGCTTCGCCCACGGCCTGGTCACCTTGAGCGAGATTCGCTTCGACAAGGAGCACAAGCACGCCATCGTCTCCTACCGCTTCTTTTGCGGATCGCTGTGCGGCAACGGCGGCACCGTCATTCTGGAGAAGGTGGACGGCGCATGGCGGCGCAAAAGCCTATGCTCCAACTGGATTTCGTAGCCGCCACCGGATTACCAGCGAAGTTGCTGCTTGGTGACAACGCACGTATGATTGCCAGACATTGTCGGGCAAACGTGCTATCATCATGGGAGATAGGAATTTACAGAGGTAAGCCATGTCCAGCACTGCAACACGCCCAGAAAAGCGTACAGAGAAGTTGGACCTCCGTCTAAGCCGGTCGGCTAAGCGCGCACTACAAAGCGCCGCGCAGGCCGCGCGCAGGCCTGTCAGCGATTTTGTGCTGGAAAGCGCTTTAGCGCGCGCGGAGGAGACCCTGCCGGATCGTCGGCGTTTCGGGTTGAACGCCGAGCAGTGGGAGGCATTTCAAGCCGCCCTGGATACGCCTCCCAGACCTGCATCGCGCCTCGCCCGGCTACTGAATGAGCCAAGCGTATTTGAAAAGGGCGGCGTCTAGGTGGCTGAATTACGCATAGAAAAGCTCGACCGCACCCACGTTGTCGATGGATTCGATTGCGGACGCGAGCCTCTCAATCGATTTCTGATTCGCTATGCGCTGCAAAACCAGCAGGCGGGAGCTTCGCAAACGTGTATTGCCCTGGCTGACGGGCAAATTGCCGGTTACTACACACTGGCCGTCGGGCAGGTGGATTTCGATGACGCACCCCACCGCCTGACTAAAGGACTAGCGCGTCATCCGGTTCCCATCATGCTATTGGCCCGCCTGGCGATTGCGACAGCATGGCAAGGCAAGGGACTGGGGGCCGGGCTTCTCAAGGATGCCATGCTGCGTACGTTGCAGGCGGCGGAGATTGCCGGCATTCGGGCCTTTGCCGTTCACGCCAAGGACGACCAGGCCCGGGCCTTCTACGAGCACTTCGACTTTGTTCCCTCACCCACCGATCCCTATCATCTCTTCCGGCTGCTGAAGGATATTCGCGGCCTTCTCAGTCAGTCTGCCTGAGTGATCTAATTTTACCTGCTAGTTCACTTTCTCCTTGTTCTCCGGGGGCTTGGAAGGATGCAGCTTGCTCATCTCCTTGGCTCCGGTGGCGGGATCCTCGAGCGTCACTTTGATGCCCGTGGCCATCGCTTCCGAAGTCCATTTCATGTAATAGGTCTTGCCCGCTTCCGCTTCGATCCGAAGCCGCTCGTTCTCCTTCTTTCTGGCCTCGCTTAACGCCGCGCCGGCGGACTGGACAATGCCTCCGTAGTACATGTCCGGCAATCCGGAGACGACGACAGTGCCCGGCGATACCTCCATACATGCATATTCACTGTTGAGAAGTTTAGCCAGAAAGACGCCGTTGACATAAAGATTGTCATGGGCGGCGGAGCCGGTAAACCGGTATACACGATAGATGCAGACCATTGCCTTGCCGGCAGATGGCGTGGGCGCCACGGCGGGGGCGTCCTTGGCTGCCGCTACCGGCGGAATGCCGAAAAGCGCCAGCGCGCAGCAGGCGAGTAGGATGGTTGCGGTTGCGTGAAATATGTGCCGGATGCGGCAATCCCGGACAATACCGCGGAGTAGAGTGTGATGCATTTGAGCGCTCCTTTTTCAAAGGAAATAATATCAGCGAACATACTACTGAGATTTCCATGAAATGGTCAAATGCCGGGCTCGCTCTTTGCTTTGAGCGTCTCCTTCCCCCGATAAAACTCCTGGATCGGGCACGTCCCGTCCGGCCCGGTAAAATCATCTCTGTATGCATTCGCTACTCTCCGACGACCCTCTTGACGGCAGCCGCTTTCTGCGCGCATGCCTGCGCCTGCCGGTGGACCGCACGCCGGTGTGGTTTTTGCGCCAGGCCGGACGCTACATGCAGGAGTACCGCGAGATCCGCAAGCACCACACCCTGATGGAGATCTGCAAGCAGCCGGAGATTGCCGCCGAGGTCACCATCACCGCCGCCGAGAAGCTGGGCGTGGACGCGGCCATCATCTTCGCCGACCTGCTGCTGCCGCTGGAGCCGATGGGCCTGGATTTCGAGTTCCAGGCGGGAGAGGGGCCGGTAGTGCATCATCCGCTGCGCACCGCCGCCGATGTTCACTCCCTCCGTACCGACTGCGCCGGCGACCTGGCCTACGTAGCCAAGGCCATCGAGAAGGTGGCCGCGCATTTTCGAAACAAGCTTGGCATCATCGGTTTCTGCGGCGCGCCCTACACGCTGGCCAGCTACATGATCGAGGGCGGCGGCTCCAAGAATTACATTCACACCAAGCGGATGATGTATGCGGAGACCACTGCGTGGCGCAGCCTATTGGACAAGATCGTCGTGGTGCTAACGGAATATTGCCGCATGCAGGTGGCTGCCGGCGCGGATGTAATCCAGATTTTTGACAGTTGGGTGGGCTCGCTCTGCCTGGCCGACTATCGCGATTACGCCCTTGAGGCCTCGATGCGCCTCATTAATTCCGTTCAGCAGATGGGCGTGCCGGTGATCTACTTTGGCGTCGATACGGCGGGCCTGCTCGGCGAGATGGCCGCAACCGGAGCCGATGTCATCGGCCTGGACTGGCGGCAGCCACTCGACGAAGGCTGGCGCGCCGTGGGACACAGCCATGCGGTGCAGGGGAACCTCGATCCCATCACGCTCTTTGCCCCGTTGGAGGTTCTGGAGCAGAGGGTCCACGAGATTCTGCTCGCCGCAAACGGACGCCCTGGCCACATCTTCAACCTGGGCCACGGAATTGTTCCCGGCACGCCGGTTGAAAACGTGCAGGCAGTGGTGCGCATGGTGCGCGAGTTCCGGCTGGAGAACATCAATGGCTAACCAGGCCGTTCTCCTGCTGGCCCACGGCACGCCCGAGAAGGTCGAGCAGATTCCTGAATACCTCAGCAACGTGACCGGAGGCCGGCCGCTACCGCCTGAGGTTGTAGAGGAGATTCAGCGCCGATATGCGCTCATCGGCCACAGCCCTCTGACGGAGATCACCCTCAAACAAGCGCGCATGGTCGAAGCGGAATTGGCCTCTGGCGGCGAGAGCATTCCCGTCTATGTCGGAATGCGCAACTGGCGGCCCTATATCACGGATGTCGTCCGGCAGATGCGCGCGGACGGCGTGGAAGCGGCCGCGGTTCTCTGCCTTGCGCCGCAGAACTCGCGCACCAGTGTGGGCCTCTATCGCCGGGCGCTGGAAGGTGCGATTGCCGCCGAAGCGTCAGGCCTGCGCATCGACTTTACCGAGGGTTGGGCGCAACATCCGCTCCTCATAGCTGCATTCGCCGCGCGGCTTCGCCCGGCCTGGAGCCGCCTCAGCGCGGAAGTTGGCGCGCCAGTCCCCGTATTGTTTACAGCGCACAGCGTCCCATGCAGGACCGTGCAGGCTACCGAGGGCCAGCCCGCCGATCCTTATGCTGAGGAGGCCCGGCGTACTGCGGAGTTGGTTGCCGCCCAAATGCCGGAGATTCCACAGTGGTTTTTCGCATTTCAGAGCCAGGGCGCCAGCGGAGGACCGTGGCTGGGACCCACCGTTGAAGAGACTCTGGAATCCATTGCCGCCTCCGGAGCAAAGACGGTCCTGCTTCAGCCCGTTGGCTTTCTCTGCGACCACGTCGAAATCCTCTACGACGTGGATATTCTCTTCCGCGAGTTTGCTAAAAAACTGAATCTACGCCTGGAACGGCCGGAGTCGCTTAACGCTTCAGTCCCTCTCGCCAAAGCCATCGCTGATCTGGCGCGGCAGGGGCTCAAGCGACTCAACAGGCCTTGAATTACCCAATCGAGGCACAGCTATGTCTGCGATTGATTTTCAATAGGGATTTCGGTGGGAGGGATTCGGCGGGGGTTTTGGTTGCGGGGGCTGGATTTGAACCAGCGACCTTTGGGTTATGAGCCCAACGAGCTACCGGGCTGCTCCACCCCGCAGTTATATTCTACCAACTCGTTGGATGGGGGTCAATTGATATCTTGCCCGAGCGGCCGCGCCGGGCGTTGCCCGCATCCGGTACACTGGCGGCAACGCTCTGATTGAAGAGAGGGTTCCCGCGGATGTCTTATCTTTATGTAGCCGTTTTGGCTGTCATTGTCGTTACGCTGCTATCGGTTGCGCTCTATCGCACCTCGCAGGTTAAGACCAAGGCCGATTACCTGGTGGCTGGGCGCTCGCTGCCGGCCATTGTGCTGGTACTCACGCTGCTCAGCTCGTGGATCGGCGGAGGATCACTCTTTGGCGGGGCGGCAAACGCCTACCAGAATGGCTTTGCCGCGCTTTGGCAGCCGGCCGGTGGCTGGCTGGCGCTGCTGCTCATCTACTTCATTGCGCCACGCGCGCGCAAATTTGCGCAGTTTACCCTGCCCGATTTGCTCGAGGTTCGCTACAACCAGACAGCGCGGGTGCTGGGCACGATTGCCATCCTCTTCGCCTACGTGGGAATCGCCAGCTACCAATTCACCGGCGGCGGCAACGTGCTGCACCTGATCTTTCCCGAGACGCTGTCGCCGGTGATGGGCACCTACATCATCGCCGCCTTTGTCATCTTCACTACGGCGCTGGCCGGGATGTCGTCGGTGGCCTACATGGACATGGTGATCGGCTCGATGGTCACCACTATTTGCCTCATTGCCGCGCCCATGCTCTACTTCAAAGCGGGCGGCTGGGTTGGCCTGCATCACGCGCTTCCGCCGGAGTACTTTCAGTTGCTAGGCAACTACCGCATGAGCCCGGACCATGTGCTCCAGCCGGTGGGCTTCGGCGTCATCCGCGGCCTGGAATTCCTGGTTCCCACCATGCTGCTGTTGCTGGGCAACCAGGTGATGTATCAGAAGTTTTTCTCGGCTAAGACGCAGCGGGACGCGCGCCTCTCGGTGGTGGGCTGGTTTGTGGGCGCAATCCTGCTGGAGACGCTGATCGTCTGCATCGCTGTCTTTGGCACGGCTCTCTACCACTCCTCCGGCGAAGTGGCCAAACTGCCCCACGAGATCATCCCCTACACGGCGCGCCACGGACTGCCCGCGTTGATGGGCGCGCTGCTGCTGGGAGCGGTCTTTGCCCAGGTGATGTCGGCGGCCTCCAACTACCTCTTCTCGCCGGCCACCAATCTGGTCAACGACGTATTCTCGCGCTACATTGCGCCGGGAGCCTCGAATAAACGCGTTCTGATCGTCTCGCGGCTGGCGGTGGTGCTGCTGGGCTGCTGGGCGCTCTACCAGTCGCTCCACGCAGAGAGCGTGATTCACACCATGCTGTGGGCTTATACCGTCTATGCCGCGTCGCTGACCCCTGTGGTGCTGGCGGCCTTTTTCTCCAAGCGGGTCACGGCCTGGGGCGCGGTGGCGGCCATCGGTGCGGGAACCGTGGTCACCCTGGTCTGGGACATTCATGCGGTCAGGGACCGCTTTCCGCAGATCCTGGCCGACCGCGACGCCATCTTCCTGGCGCTTCCCGTGGCTGTCGCTGCCATGATCGTGGTCAGCCTGTTCACCCCCAAACCCGCGCCGGAGCAGTTGGCGCAATTTGCGGAATAGAGCTTTTCCTTTACGATAGGCTGGCACAGGTCCTTCCCGCCGGCCGAATTCCCGCGTTTGAGTTTCGCCTTATGTTTGCCCTTACGGATTGGTTATGTTATTGATCCCAAGATGGTTACTTTCGTATTTATCGAGCTCCACCCGGCTCATCCGGCGAGAATTCCCGCGTTTGGGTTTCGCCTTTTTTTGCCATTGAATAATTGTTATGTTGTTGATCCCAGGGCTGTTAGAGATTTTGGTTTGCGGCCTAAAAGGCGAAAATGGGATAAACATTTGTGCATTATTTTGCCTGCTTGGGGAGTTAACTCATGGTTTATGAATTGGTTGCGGAAGTGGTAGAGGCGAAAAGATGCGGTTTTTAGATGTCGCGGACAGTTTTCAGTTGTCAAGGATCGGGAGCGGCGTCATCTTGTGATTACTTTGATTGTGCGCCGAGAAGGGGAAATAATCTGCAAGCACCTGCGGTGCGGGGACTGGCCGTCCAGGCGGACGCGCTTTGCGCCATAAGGGTTTGTGATTCCCAGGTCCCCAAAAGCGAGGGATCTGGGGTCACCCGGCAAAGAAAAAATGCCCACGGCAGCAAGGAATGGCCTTACACTGTCGGTGTAAGTCCTTTGATGCCATGCCCGTCGCTCATCTTACGCTCGAAATCCGCATCGAGCACGCCCAGTCGCTCAAGGACCGGAGGCAGGTGGTGCGCTCGCTTAAGGACCAGATTCGCCAGGGCTTCAACGTCTCGGTGGCGGAGATGGACGAGGCGGTGACATGGCAGTCGGCCACCCTGGGCGTGGTGGCCATCTCCCGCTCCCGCGACTATCTGCACGGGCTCATCGAAGAAGTGGAGCGTGCCGCCCGCCGCATCCTCAACGAACACGGCGCGGAGCTGGCCGACGCCTTTTGGGACTACGTCGAGAGCTGAAAGAACAGGGGACAGGGGAAAGGAAACAGCTAAAGCTCCGTTTCTTGCGCGATTCAGGTACATCGACCGTTCTTCAGGCCCGAGGCATGGGCTTTTCGTGAATGATCATCCAGGATGTGCCGAACTTGTCCCTGAGCATGGCGAAGCGGAAGGCAAAGAACGTCTCCTCCATTTTCATGAAGATCTCACCACCCTCCGAGAGCAGGGCATAAATGCGCTCCGCTTCCTCATTGCTGTCGACAGACAGAGCAAGATAGACGCTGCGCATGGGCTGAAAGCGATCAGGTGGAGAGTCGCACGCCATAATCGTCGAATCTGCTATCCGGATGCTTGCGTGGAGAATGCCTCGCTCGCATCCCGGCGGAATGTTTTTCGGCTCCGGCATCTGCTCATAGGTCATCATAAAGCTGATTTTTCCGCCCAAGTGCTCCTCGTAGAAGCGAAGAGCTTGCGCACAGTTGCCGCCGTAGTTCAGCATTGTGGTCAATTTCATCGTTTCGATTTTTCCTTTCGGGGAATGGATTGAAAACGTGAATGATGGAATCAGTAGTCCGAGATCGCGTTGTTCCCAACGGCGACAAGTCTCCGCAACTACGGCTTTTTGGTTCCGCACTTTCCGTACCAGCTGAAGCGCCCATTCGCTTTCAGCGCGGGAGTGTCGCGTACTTACCCGACTTCACCCACAGAAAGTCACCGCCAGCAGAGGGGTTGTCGGCATCCTTAACCACAAAGAGAAGAATGGTTGTGGGCGCAAAGCATTGGCGGTAGATGAGTGCCTCGCTTGCTCCGGTGCCGGGCTTCATCAGATTCACATCCAGCATGAAGTAGGCGGGCGGAATACCGAGGCGCACTATGCCGTTGTGGATCTGATTGGTGATCTCATGAATGCCGCCGCCGGAAAATGTCTGAGTGCCGTCGGTTCCCATGCCGTAGACGTAGTGAGGCGGGTTGTCGACGTTGTAGCTTGTGTCGATGGCCACCTGGAGCCTGTTGGTGATGGGAGTCATGGTTCCGGCGCGAACCACGCGCAGGATCACGGCACAGGAGTTCTTCGATCCGGGCCCGTAGATGGCATTGACATAGTTGTCGGCGCTGTCGCCGGTCTCGGCGGCAATGCGCTCCGCTTCAGTGGGAGGTAACGGGGCGGCAGCGGCGGCGGCGCAGTTGGCGGGCACAGCGAAGACCGAAGCCGGCGGCGGGGCAAAACTCATCTCCGTAACTTCAATTATGGTTCGAGGCGCGCCATTGGGCGGGATCGACTGAGCCTTGAGCAGCAGGCCGTATTTCGTATCGACCCATACTCTCATTGTTCCATCCGGGCTGGAAACCTCCAGAACTTTGGCGGAAAAGCCAAGAACGGTCGTGGTTCCCACCTGCTTGGGGTTTTGCTTGTTCAGGTCGTCGAGCAGACTGGCGGAGAACACGAATGGATCGCCCCAGTCGCCGGAGAAGGCGCCTGTCCCGCAGCCGCCGGAGAAGTCGGGCCAGGACCAGGTGAGGTTCGTATGCTTTGCCAGATCGTAGAGGCTGCGTATGTGAGGCGCTTTGGGGTCGGCGGCATTGGACTGGTCGACGAGCGCTTTGGATCCGAGCCGGTAGGTCTTGGTGACCTGCCCGGCGACCATCATGGAATTGGTGGCTGTAATGGTGTAGGCGGTAGGCGCGGGAGCGGTTTGCGCCCGCAGGGAAGTTTCGCAAGCCGCCAGTAAAACGGCACAAGCGGCACAGTGTGCAAGGAAACGCAGGGACATACTATAGACCTCCGTTCCCGGCGTGCATCTGGGGAATTTCGGTTCGGCGCGCCAGGAAACTCGCTTAGGATAGCGCACAGGTGTAAGAGAAGCAATTGGAATCTATTCCCGAGAATATTTTCCGAGCACGCGAATTGGTAATCGCCAGTTCAGGCTCTTGGGCGGATGAACGAGCCAAACCGGAGGCAAATGCGCCATAGGACAACTGGCGGCAGGTTCAACCGGCCTGGAGTGCGGTGATACCTGCCCTCTTCTCTGCTATGCTGAATGGTCTGCCTGGATCAGGAGAGGGAGCCATGCCCGAACACAGAGGACGAAAACACCATCAGGACCGCGTGGCGCAGACGCTGCGCGATGAGATCGGCGTTCTCATCGAGGGCGAACTGGTGGACCCGCGCATCAATCTCTGCTACGTAACCGAAGTGGCGTTGAATCCCGGCGGCAAATCGGCGCGGGTGTATGTGGCCGTCGACAGCGCTGTCAAGGACATTGCCACAGCCGAGGAAGAGACGGTGGCTGGCCTGGAGGCCGCCAAGGGCTACATCCGCTATGAACTCAAGGAGCGCATGGGCGTGCGCCACGTGCCCGAACTCAGCTTTCTTGCCGACCGCTCGGGCCGCTTTCAGGCGCGCATCGATGAGCTGATGAACCGGCATCGCAAACGCCAGAAGTCGGCCGCGCTGCAATCGCCCCCTGAACAAGATGGTCCATAAGTCCATTACGATTCCGCCCAAATCTGTTAGCCTTGAGCCTGTCGAGGCGCAGCCCGGCCTCCGCGTTTCAAGAGAATTTGGACCCCAGAAGGGCTGGTCAGCTCCCCCATCCGACCTGACCAAAACCGGCATCGCCTGCCAGTGTGAGGCAGGCAAGGCCCTGTTGGAGAAACACTGGTAGTGGATACTTATCAGGAACCATCCGGCTCGGATTTATCACAAGGTTGGCGCATACAGCTGCCCCGTTGGGCCACGGTGCGTGAGGCATCCGTATTTCTCGTTTTTGTTCTCTTTTTTCTTCTCTACGGACAGACCCCCCTGGTGGGCGGCGCCGGCTTGGGCCTGGTGGGCGCCGATGAGCCTCGCTATGCGCAGATCGCGCACGAAATGCTGGACCGGTTCGACGCCACGCCCACGCTGAAGAACCAGTTCAGAGCCTGTTCCTCCTTCACAGTCTACGACCTATTTCATTCGGGGCAGCCGGTCGTATGCTATTGGCGGGCGATGAAGGTCTGGCTAAGTCCTTGCGTTACCCCCTACCTGTATGGAAAGCCCTGGCTGGAGAAACCGGCCCTCTACTACTGGCGGGCAATGTTCGTTTTTCAGGACTTTGGCGTGCATGACTGGGTGGCGCGCCTGCCCTCGGCCACCTTCGCCTTCTTCATGGTGGCCCTCATCTACCTACATATGCGGCGATTCCGTCCCGGCGGCCATCTGGACGCTGCGCTGATTACGGTCGCGTGCGCCGGCATCATCGGCTTTGCTCGCGGCGCCTCTACGGATATGCAGATGGCGGCGCCCCTGGCTATCGGCCTGCTGGGCTGGTACGCCTGGTACGAGACCGACTCCAAGTTCTGGCTCTTCGACATTTACTTCTTCACCGGCGTAGCCACGCTGGCCAAGGGTCCGGTGGCGCCGTTCCTGGCTATCGTGATCATTGCCGCTTTCGCCTTCCTGCGGCGTGAGTGGTCGCTTCTGCGGCGCTCCTTCTGGTGGCCGGGAGTGCTGCTGTACCTGGCCATCGTGCTGCCCTGGTTCATCGCCGTGCAGCATCAGAATCCCGACTTTTTCCGGGTGTTTTTCCTGCAACACAACCTGGAGCGATTTACCACCGATCTCTACGAGCATAAACAGCCATTCTGGTATTACCTGGTGGTGGCGCTGCTGGCCGTGATGCCCTGGACAGTGATTGCGGTGCGTGCGCTCATCGACGGAATCCGGACCTCGTTCTGCGAGTGGCGTGCGCGCCACTTCGGCCCGTGCAAGCGATGCCCCGGCCAGCCCGGCGATGCATTTCCGGAGTTTCTAGTCATTTGGGCGCTGATTCCCATCGTATTTTTCTCCTTCTCTCAATCCAAGCTGCCGGGCTACATTCTGCCCTCCATTCCGCCCATTACCATCCTTACCGGCGACTTTATAGCGCGGCGCCGGCAGCAGGGAATCCGCCTCTGGGTGCTGGTGAGCCACGCGACGGTCTGCGGCGTGATGACCATGGTTGCGCTACTGATGCCCTGGTTTGTGGCTCACGGCCCGCAGATGCCGCCACTGCCTGCGCTGGGGGTCTCCCAGTTCTTTACCTTTATCCGCGAGTTTATCGGTGACTTCATTCGAGTGATGCCCCCGTGGCCGGCGCTTACCGTGGCCCTGCTGGCCTCCTTCGGCGCGGCGCTGCTGATTATTGTCGTGGTCAAAGGCTTCGGCGCGGCCCGATTGCGCCTGGTTACCTCCATGGTGTTGATTGTGCTGGTCTTTTATCTCTATGGCGTCGGTCCGTTCTTCGGCATTCCAGCCATTCCTCAAACCAAACAGGTGATTAACCTGCTGGATCGCTCCTACTCCGCGCGGCCGCTGGCCGAGCGGCTGGCTGCCTCCGCTCCGGATAACGAAACAGTGGCCGTTTTTCGCGTCAGACGAGATGTCGAGTACGGGCTCGCCTTCTACCGCAATCGCGAGGTGGTCAACTACACCGTGAAAGGCGTGCCTGAACAACAACACCTGCTGGTGGCGCAGGTGACCGGAAAGGGCGGCACAGACCTGCATACCACAGCCGCGCTCGAAGAGTTGCTGGGAGACAGGCACTATGAGCAGCTCTTCAGTTGGCCGGAGCAGGGCCTGATGGTCTACAGCGTGAGCAGCCGGTAACCGTCAAGTATCGTCACAGGAGGGCCATGACAACGGGCGCTTCCTTCGAGATCCTCGACCTGCGGCACTTTGCCGCGCCGGTGTTGCGCCCTGTGCTGGAGGCGGAGGGCGAACTATGGAAGCAGCGCCTGCATTGGGATTACCATGCCTCGACTAACCTGCTGCTGCAGTATCTCGACAGCCGCATGTTGCCCGGCTACGCGGCCGTGGAGGCAGGCCGGATCACCGGCTATGTTTTCTGTGTCTATGAAGAGACCAAGGCGGTCATCGGCGATGTCTTTGCCTTGCCCGGCCCCCACGCTGAGGGCAGATCCGCACGCCAGGTTGAGGATACGCTGCTATTGCACCTGATTGAGCTGTTGGTGAACTCGCCCCAGGTGGACCGCGTGGAGTCGCAACTGCTGTTGCATCCCTCGGGTTCCTACGCCGGCGTTTTTCTCGATGCGGGTTTCCAGATTCATCAGCGACTCTTCATGGTGCGGCAGCTCGCGGGCTACTATCCCGCGTCCCACGTGAGCCTCCCCACAGGATTGGATCTGCGCCCGTGGCGCGAGGAGGACATGAACCTTGCCGGGCGGCTTATCGCCGCCTCTTACAACGGCCATCCCGACAGCGTGGTCAATGACCAATACCGATCGGTCAACGGTTCAATGCGCTTTCTCAACAACATCGTCCGCTTTTCCGGCTGCGGAGCTTTTTCCGCGCAGGTTTCGCACGTTGTCATGGATCGCACCAGCCGGGAGATGGTGGCGTTGGTGCTGGGCTCTCGCGTCAGCCCGCAGAGCGGCCACATTACCCAGCTTTGCGTTCGCCCTGAGTTCCGCCGCCGCGGCCTGGCACGCATGCTGCTCAACCTGGCCTCCTCCGGCTTCCTGCGCCTGGGCGTCAACGAGATCTCCCTCACCGTTACCGAGGCCAACACCGAGGCCATCGATCTTTACCGCACCGAAGGCTACGACTGCGCACACCGTTTCGACGCCGCCGTCTGGCATCGCGGCAGTTTTGCCTGAGATTTTTCGGAATCTAGGCGATCCGGCGCAATTCGGCCAAAGAATCAATTTCCTGGCTTAATGAAGGGTAATAAACTCGTGGGAATTTTCCGGCAGGCGCAATGCAACTGATGTTCCTTGTGCCACTGGATGCGCTGCTCCAGCGTTGCCTTGGGCGGCATCTTGTTCTGTGTGTGCCAGAGCTTGTTCATAAGGCTGCTTCGTCAGTGAGAAATTATCGCGCGATAAAATACATCACCCAGCTCAGCGCAATCGCCGCGGCCACAAAGAGCACAAAGCAATATATTCCGTAGCGGATCATGTCTCGCGGCTTCTCGCGTTGGGTGATGCCGAAGACGGTGGATGCAAACAGAGAGAAGAGCAGAACCGCCGTGAAGTGAGAGGGTTGAAAAACCAGAGCACCCATCAGGATTTCCTCCCGGTGCGCAGATTGTGCGCGTCCACGGCGGCAATCACGTTCAGCAGGCCGGCCACGACGATGAAGCGTGTGCCCCAGTCGGCAATGGTTGTCTGTACCTGGACATCGCCCAGGCCCATCATCCGGCTGAGGAGATAAGGCAACCCGATGCCCAGGTCGCCTACCATTCCCAGCATGTCCAGAATCTCATGCACGCTGGCGTAGACCTTGCCCTGCATGGCCACTCCCAGCACAAACATTCCCAGGATTGATGCCGCCAGCAGAGCACCGCGAACCCACTTGCGCAGCAGAAAATGCCCGCCGCCCGGCACCAGCCAGCCGGCAATCAGGGGAAGGTAGACAAATCCCTTATACGGCACAGGCTGCGGCCTGGATTTCGAGGCTGAGCTCGGCGCGACTTTCTTTTTTTCTTCAGTAACTATTTTGCCTGGACTTGATATATTAGAACGTTTAGATCTCCGACGAAAAATTATGGCGATAATCAGAAATAGAACGGAAACATGAAATAGTGTTGGATGAATAATATCTACAAGCCCTCTTATTGTCTTAGCTGCATCAAGGCTAATCCCGAACTTATGATGCAGGTCGTAATCGAAACGGCTGTCGTACTCATTATCACCAAAGATTTGCCATTCAAAATATCGCTCTCCAAAAGACCAAGAAATCTGTCTTATACCCGTTGGTCCGACTATGACTTCCCCTCTCCCGCCAGGACCTGCGCTATTAAAAATAGCGGTCAAAATCGGAATAGAAAAAGCGAGAGCTAAGAAGATAAGAGAGATCTGGCGCGCTTTCATTTTGTTTGCCTCATAAGCTCACGCGTAATTCATGATTAAGCCATACTATTGTGTTTCGATTATACGAATTATAGCGCAATATGGCAGTCACGCATAATTCGCCTGGCAATCAATCAAAGTTGCCAATTTTTCGCATAGTCCCTGATCTCTGACCCCTAAATTCTCACCAGCTCGCGCTGAATCATTCCTGTGACCCAGGCCTTGCCGGGCGCGGTCATCATGTCGATCTCGCTGCGCACGCCGAACTCCGGCAGGTAGATGCCCGGCTCGACGGAGAAGCAGGTGTTGGGCAGCAGCAGCCGCACGTCGTGGGTCTCCAGATTGTCCAGATTCGCGCCCACGCCATGCACCTCCTGGCCGATATTGTGGCCGGTGCGATGCGTAAAGAACTCTCCGAGGCCGGCCGCCTGAATCACCGCACGGGCCGCGTCGTCGGCCTCATAGCCGCAGATCGGCCGGCCCGTTGCGAAGGCGTTTTCGACAACACGAATGGCCGCGTCGCGGGCCTTGACGACGATCTCGAAGATCTTTTGCTCGTGCTCCGCCGGCTCGCGCCTCACCACACCGGTCCAGGTGATGTCGTAGTAGATGCTGTCCGGCACGTTCAGCCGCGCCCAGATGTCGATGAGCAGAAAATCGCCTTCACGGATGGGCGAGCAGCGCTCGGCAGTCGGCTCATAGTGCGAGTCGGAGCAGTTGGCGTTGACGCTGACGTTGGGGCCGTCGGACCAGACCAGCCCCTCGCGGCGCATGGCCTCGCAGAGCCACTGTACATGGTCAAATTCGGAGAGTCCGCCCGTGCGGCCAGCACCACCCGGGCGCAACCGGCGGCCAATCTCGCGCCAGCCCTCGGCCAAAATCGCGTCGATGGCCCGCTGCGCCACGCTGTGGCTGGCCACCTGCGCCTCGCTCAACACCGCTTCAAACTGGCTAACCAAGTCGGCGGAGCTGACGATCTGCTTGCCCAGACTGCGCAGAAACTCCACCGTGCCAGCATCGGCCATGGAGACGTACATGATGGCGTTGTTGGGCGAGTACTGCATGGCCACGATGCGCGCGCCGCCCAGCAGCGCCTCCAGGCCGCGGGCCAGTTCCTGCCAGCTCGAGTACAGCGCCTTCGCGCCGGGCAGCGCGTCAAGCCTTGCCTGCTCGATGCGGTGCACCAGCTTGCGCGGATCGCCTGTGGCGGGCACAAAGTAGTACCAGCGCCGCGTAACGTGCAGTTTGGGGTCCATGCCCAGGATGCGCTCGCCGATGGGGTCGCGGTGATGATGGTCGTAAAACAGCCAGCCGTCAAAGCCAGCCTCTTGAATAGCCGCCTGTATCGCTTCAAGGTTCATATCGGTTATGTTACGCGAGCCGGGGCGCGTGCATGTAGGGCGATCGCATGAGAATGGAGAGACAACGATCTGGAACTCCGTATGCACTTAGAGATTCGCCATAAAGCATGATAGGCTATGTGACGCGATAGTAAGGTCATGAACTGCAAATGAAAGCATCCGGCACATCGGCCTCAATGGCGAAAAATGGCAGCGAAACCAACGCCATCCATCGCATCATCCGGTGGTTTATGCACGGCATCACATGGCGCATTAATGCATCGCCACGGATGATAAAGCTGCTTGGCCCTGTGTTTATGGAACGTCTTGAATTTTACAGCAAGCTTGGGTATTTCCCTCATTTGAGGCATCCACGTACATATAACGAGAAAATCTGCCATCGTAAGCTGTTTAATCCGGTTCCTCAGGCGGCAATCCTAGCCGATAAGGTTGCCGTGCGAAAGTATGTGGCCGAATGTGGCTATCCGGAAATATTAAATAAAATACTGCTGGTCACAAAGCATCCGGAGGAGATTGACTTCTCAGTGCTTCCGCAACGTTTTGTAGTCAAGGCCACGCACGGCTCTGGATGGAACATTCTCGTCAGGAATAAGGAAGAGATCGTTCCCGATGATATCGTGGGCCAATGCAAGATATGGATGAAGAGCATCTATGGGGAGGAATTCAGGGAGCACCACTATCGGGATATTCCCCCGGCAATCATCATCGAAGAATTTCTCTTCGATACGAAATATGAAATTCCGCTGGACTACAAGTTTCACGTCTTTCATGGGAAATGTCAGTATATTCAGGTGGATTACGGACGGTTTTCCGAACACGCGCAGACGATTTACGACATGAATTGGGAGCCGCAGGAATTTACCTTCATATATCCTCGTAAGATCATCAATACGAAGAGGCCCGCGACTCTGGGACGTATGATCGAAATCGCAGAAGCGCTGTCTGGGGAATTTGATTATTGCAGAGTGGATTTGTATTCAATGAACGATAGCGATATTTATTTCGGCGAAATGACACTTACGCCATGGGCTGGATATGCGCGCTTTTATCCGGCCATGGAGGGAGATTCGTTGATGGGTTTGCTGTGGTAAGACATGTTTTGCGGCCGATATCACTGGTACTCATCGCAGGATACGGACATACAGTCACCTTCCCGTTCCCCCCACGGTCATCTTGTCGAGCTTGATGGTCGGCATGCCCACGCCCACTGGGACGCTCTGGCCGTCTTTGCCGCAGGTGCCGATGCCTTCGTCGAGCTTGAGGTCGTGGCCCACCATGGAGACGTGCTTCAGCGCCTCGGGGCCGTTGCCGATCAACGTGGCGTCGCGAACCGGGGCGGTGATCTTGCCGTCTTCGATGAGGTAAGCCTCGGAGGCGGAGAAGACAAACTTGCCGTTGGTGATGTCCACCTGGCCGCCGCCGAAGTTGACGGCGTAGAGGCCGCGCTTGACGCTGCGGAGAATGTCTTCGGGCGAGTCGTCGCCGGCCAGCATGTAGGTGTTGGTCATGCGCGGCATGGGGATGTGCTGATAGCTCTCGCGGCGGCCACTGCCTGTATTCGCCGCATTCATCAGCCGCGCAGAGAGCTTGTCTGTAAGGTAGCCGCGCAGAATGCCGCCTTCGATGAGCACCGTCTCCTGCGTCGATGTGCCCTCGTCGTCCACGTTGAGCGAGCCTCTGCGCCCAGCCATCGTCCCGTTGTCCACCACGGTGACCTTGGAGCTGGCCACCTGCTGGCCGATTAGCCCGGTGAAGGCCGAGGTCTTCTTGCGGTTGAAGTCGGCTTCCAGACCGTGGCCCACAGCCTCGTGGAGCAGAATCCCCGGCCATCCGGGGCCGAGGACTACTTCCATCTCGCCGGCTGGAGCGGGGACGGCGCTTAGCTGCAGAATCGCTCCTCGCGCCGCCTCGCGCGCCAGGTGCTCCGCACTTTTACTCCCTTTGAATTGTTCGAGCCCAGCTCTTCCACCGCCGCCTGCCATGCCTTTGGTGGTGATTTCGCCGTCCTTGGCGATGACGAAGACGTTGAGACGGCAGAGCGGTTGGGTGTCGCTGGCGAATGCGCCGTCAGAGGCGGCGATCAGAATTCGCCGCAACTCCTCGGAGTAGCCGGCCCGCACCTGCACAATGCGCGAGTCATAAGCACGGGCTGCGCGGTCAGCGCGCAAAATCAACTCCAGTCGCGCTGCCAGATCCAGATCGTAGCCGCCCAGTGGTACCGGATAAAGATCGGCAACAGCCGGCTCGGTGAAGCCCTGCACAGGCTGGGTGGCCGGCCCGGAGGCAATCAGCGCGGCGGTGCGCGCGGCGTGCATCAAGCGGTCGGGGTTGAGGTTGTCGGTATATGCGTAGCCGGTGCGCTCGCCGCTGAGCACACGAATCCCGCAACCGGCGCTCGTGCCCTGAGAGGCGGATTTCACGATCTGCTCATCCACGCCCAGCGAGGTTGCCGTCACCGACTCGAAGTAGAGGTCGGCATAGTCGCCGCCGGCCGACAAGGCCTCGCCCAGGCAGCGCTCCAGCAGCCGCTCGGTAATGCCGAACTTCTCAAAAAAATACCGTTTATGGCTTGGAGGCGGGGAAGCAGCCGGAATGCTCATCGTATCTCTGAGTTTACCCCGCCAGCGTACGTCCAGAGCCCCGTTCCTCTCTTGGTGCCTGGGTCATTCAGACTTTACCGTCGGCGCCTGGATCGTGTTACATTTTGGGCATGAAGAGAATACTTGCCGCGCTACTGCTTCTGATGGTGTTTGCCAGCCCGGCGTTCGCTGCCCATAAGCATCACCATCATCACTCGAATCATCACCATCACCACCATTCCCATCACGCATAGATCGGCTCCCGGCTCCCAGGCAGCTCCACCGCCGTGGCCGGCGTGCGCTATGTGATTTCATTCCTTTAAGCAGATGTGATAAGTTCGTGCCATGACAGAACTGGACGACCTCCGATATCCGATTGGCCACTTTGCCCCGCCTGCCAGCAATACGCCCGATATTCGCAAGGCGCACGTGCAGACTCTGCGCCTGTTGTCAGAGCGATTGCGCGCCGCCGTAGCCGGGCTGAAAGACTCCCAGCTTGACACGCCCTACCGCGAAGGCGGCTGGACTGTGCGCCAGGTGGTGCATCACCTGGGCGACAGCCACGCCAACGCCTACGTCCGCTGCAAGCTGGCGCTCACCGAGGATTGGCCCACGATCAAGCCCTACGACGAGGCTGCCTGGGCCAATCTGCCCGACAGTCGCCTGCCCATCGACGGCTCTCTCAAGCTGATTGAGGCTCTGCATGGCCGCTGGGTGGCGATCCTGGAAGCCATGACCGAAGACGACTTCCGCAAGGGCTACAACCACCCCGAGGAGGGCCGCGTTGACCTGGCCAAGGTTCTGGCCATGTACGAATGGCACTCGCGCCATCACACCGCGCACATCACCGGCCTGCGCGCGCGCAAGGGCTGGTAGAGAACCACATGGCCGCCGGCGCTGAGGCAGCTACACCCGAGCGTCTGGCCCAAATCATCGAAGAATACCTCGCCGACCACCCCGCGGCCGCAGTGCTGGAGGATGGCCGCGTGCTCTTCGACATGCGCAGTGCTCGTTACGCGGTAAGCGAGCAGCATGGCCGTTGCCTGCTGCAACTGTGGAACGAGGAGCGCAACCTGATGCGCACCGTCGTTGAAGTGCAGGAGCGCGCGCAGTGTTTGCGCATGGCTACTCGCCGCATGGGCGCGGCCAAACCGCAAACACTGGAACTGGTTCCCACCAGCGATCGCCGCACTCCCACCGCGCGCGAAGCCGCACGCCGCAACTATCAGCGCATGCTGGAGCGCGTGCTTACCCGCCAGTTCATCGGTTCCAAAGTGGATGGCCTCCGTTCGGCGATGGACCTGGAGCACAGCTTCGGTCCCGCCTATGTGCGCGGGCGGCTGCTGCGCGGCTCTGCTGCTGACGCGGTGATCGGCGTCAGCGAGGCGGAGTCCGGTTCCATCGTGGACGGCGTGCTGACCCTGGGAATTCTCTGGCTGGACCACTGCCGCCAGCACGGCGACAGGCGGCACTTTGGCGGGCTTAAAGTTATTGTGCCGGTGGGAGCCTGGCGAACCACAGCCGAGCGCATGGCCTGGCTGAACCACGCCGCCGCCGATTTTCAGCTTTTCACCCTCGACGAGCGCAGCGAAGAGCTTACGGCGGTGGACTTTCGCGACACCGGCAACCTTGACTCGCGGCTTGTCCACGCTCATTCCACCCAGGCCGCCATCGAGCGCTGCCGGGAAGGAATCGACCGCCTGCTCACGCTGGTCCCGCCCGCCGCGAAGGAGCGCGTCGAGCTTCGGCCCAGCTCGGCCACTGAAGTCGGCCTGCTACTGCACGGCCTCGAGTTTGCGCGCGTGCGTCACGGCGTTGCCGCCAACACTTTCGCCCGCGAGAATGAGATCACCTTCGGCGCGGGAGCCAACGAGACGCCGCTCACCGAGGAGAACGAGCCGCTCTGCCGCGATCTCTTTTCCCGGTTGTTTTTGAGCCGCCACAGCGATGGCTCTCACACCGATCCGCTCTTCCGCCTGCAACCTGAACGCTGGCTGGAGGCCCGCCTGCGTACTGAAATCGTCGATCTGCTGCCCGGCCTGCGCGGCGATTTGCTCTACTCGCAGGTGCCCGCGCTCTCCACCGGCGACCGCGGCCTGCTGGATCTGCTCACGCTGGACCGCAACGGGCGGCTAACGGTGATCGAACTGAAGGCCGATGAGGATCTGCACCTGCCCTTGCAGGCGCTGGACTACTGGATTCGAGTCCGCGCGCTCAACAACGACCGCCAACCCGCTGCGGGCAACGAGGGCGGAAGGCCGCTGTCGGCCTTCGAGCGCCAGGGCTACTTCGCCGGGGCCGAAGTTTCGCCGCTCGCTCCGCGCCTGCTGCTGGCCGGCCCGGCCTTGCGCATCCACCCCGCCAACGAGCCGGTGCTGCGCTACTTTTCTCCGCAGATCGAGTGGGAGCTGATCGCCCTTACCGAGCACTGGCGACGGGAGCTAAAGGTGGTCTTTCGCAAGCGCAGCGGGGATGCGCGAAACTAGAGCATCTCTCCCGATTGCATGAAGCGGCAAAAACTGCTACCTGTGCATAATGCCTGTCCTATGCAACAGTTTCTAGTTCCCATGCGAATGCAATCTGTGGTTCAATGTTATTGTTTTCAACGACTGGGATTGCGCACGACCGGGAAGAGGGGACAACTGAATGAGGGACGCGAACTTAGAAGATCCCGAGGGGAAGAACATTAAAGAAGAAGAGCAACTGTCTGCCAGCACTTATAAAATCATTGAACCGTCCCCGGAGGACCTCAATGACAGGATCGCGGCAGCCGGCTTGTTCATTTACTCTGACGTGAATGCGGAGGCGAAGGTACAAAAGCCCGCTAGTGATCCACCCACTCCCAGGCCGCCATCTCATGCGGCGTTGACTGAACGGATGCAGAGGTTCGCGGAGAATCCAACCAAATTTTATGCCACGATCGGCGTGGGCCTTGGAGTTCTGATTGGAGTCATCATCGCCACCGTCTTTCTGCTTTCAGGCAGCCCGGTAGGACGGTACGATCTGGGGCCGGTCATCGCCGACGGAACGGGATTGAAGGGCCATCTGTATATCAATTGGGAGAAGACGCTGCATTATCGCCTGACACTCGAAACCATCTATCCAGAACAACAGGCGGGTTTTGCGCTCGAGGTCGCCAATCCGCCGTATCCCCTCTTCATCGAAATCCACCTACAGGACGACCAGGGCCTTTTTCTGTGCTCCAGGGAGATCGTCTTGAAGTACGATGCCCTGAGTACAGCCGCCACCGCCAATCACCCCAACGAGCCGCCGGCGGCGATCGACATAGCGCAATTGAATGCTCAGGAGCAAGAGAGAGAACAAGGCAAGGATATCTTCCAGAATCAGCTCGCTCCTGGGGGGCAAGTTGTCGCCCTCAACGCACAAGGCGAGATTCCTTGCTCCGCAAAATCCTATGAGAAAACGACTCAATGGAATTTTTCAACTAACTTTCCCTCCCTCGCCGAACAGGATGAAGGTCTAGAACGCCTGCAGGAGATGCGGGCCAACGCGGGTCAAAGATCCGCCGCTCATAAAAAGGCTGTGAAAGCTGCGGAAAAGCTATTGCCGTTCTCCATCGAAGGCGACGACATGATCGTCGAATTTGACGTCAATCGCGGAGTGATCGTAACCAACGGAAGGAACACCTTCTTCTTCGACAAGACAAGCATGGGAAGCGCGAACCCGGTATGGCAGGAATACCCTGTCAGCATTCATTTCCACTGCGACCGGAATTCAGATTGCACACTCATGCACGCCGGCGCGGGCGCCTTGCACGTCAAGCTGAGGAGATAGATTAAGCCAGTTCAATTCCCGCAATCTCAGCTTCCAGGCCGCCGTACTCGGGGTGCTCGTTTTCGCGGATGCGGTAGGCGAGGTCGATGAGGCTTCCCTGCGCCAAGCCAAGCTGGAAGGCGCGCGCAGCCATGTGCCAGCCGACGGCGCGAAGCGCTCCACTGGAGCCGGGCAGGGGCGGCGGCTGGACAGAATCCTGCGCCAATTCCAATCTCAGGTGGCGCTCCTTTAGGATGCGCGGCGGGGCCAGCAGGCGCACGTGGCGGGCAACGAAAACCGGTTCGGGGTTGCCGTGACCAAAGGGCTCCAGCTTGCGCAGCCATCCAGCCAGCACGCTTGTGATACGGTCCAGCGGCAGCTCGGCGTGAATGTGCAGCAGTTGCTCCGGCTCACGAGCGGCCAGGTGCTCCTCCGCGTAGAGGCGCAGGCAGCGCTTCAACTCCGGCAAGTCTTTGGCGGGCAGGGCAAAGCCCACGGCATAGGCGTGGCCGCCGAAGCGAGTATAAAGATCGGCGCAGCTCTCGATGGCGTTGAGCAACTGGAATCCGTCCACCGAGCGTCCGGAACCGTAGGCCACTCCATCCTCGATGCTGACCACGATAGTGGGTTTCGCGGTGCGCTCCACTACGCGCGAAGCAAGAATCCCGATGACGCCGCGGTGCCAGCCTTCCCCGTCGATGATCAGCAGGCGTTCGGCAGTTAGTTCTGAATCGCTGGCGAGGCGCTTCTCGATAGCGGTGAGAGCGGAGACCTCGGTCTCGCGGCGCTCGCGGTTGAGCCGTTCCAGCTTGGCGGCCAGCTCGGCGGCGCGGGTCGCATCGCGCGTGGTAAACAGCTCGACGACATCAGAGGCCACGTCCATGCGTCCGGCGGCGTTGATGCGCGGAGCCAGGCGGAAGGCTACGTCGTAGCCGGTGAGCGCGCGAGTGGCTGGGTCGAGTGCCGCGGCTGCAAAGAGAGCGCGCAGGCCCGCTCCGGCCGGGCGGCGCAGTTCCCTTAATCCCAAAGCCGTAATAACCCGGTTTTCGCCGCGCAACGGCACAGCGTCTGCGATGGTGGCGATGGCCGCCATCTTCAAAAAGCTGGGCAAGGTTTTCTCACGGGTACGGGCAGCATCGCGCCGCTCCAGAATCGCCTGCGCCAGCTTCAGCGCTATAGCCGCACCGCAGAGGAATTTTTCCGGGTAAGTGCAGCCGGGCTGGTTGGGATTAAGAATGGCCAGCGCGTGAGGAACGGCGTCTCCGGCTTCCAGCAGGTGATGGTCGGTGATGATCAAATCCAGTCCCAGCCGGCGCGCGGTTTCAGCCTCGGCAAAGGCCCGCATCCCGGTGTCTACCGTAATCACCAGCCGGGCGCCCTCGGCATAAGCCTCTTCCAGCACGCTCGATTGCAGGCCGTAGCCCTCGCGCAGCCGGTGGGGCACGTGAAAGCGCGCAACTCCGCCCAGCATCTCGATGGCCGTTTTGAGCAGTACAACGGCGGTGGTGCCGTCAACGTCATAGTCGCCGTAGAGCAGCACCGGCTCGCGAGCGGCGATAGCCCGCTCCAGCCGGGCTACTGCCTCGTTCATGCCAAGCATGAGCAGCGGATCGTGAAGATGAGCGATTTCAGGATTGAGGAAGGCAAAGGCTTCTGCCGGTTGTGTGACGCCGCGAGCCAGCAGCAACTCGGCCAGCACCAGAGGCAGGTGCGCGGTTTTGGCCAGCTCGGAGGCCTCTTCTGGATGCGGCTCCGCGAAGCTCCAGCGCTGGCGGAGATGCTTCCGCTCCTCGCCCTGCTGTACGGGCGGCGCAGCTTGCGGCATTACTGGCCGCAGAACGGACTCGTTGTCTTCAGCGCCCACCGCGCTTACTCGTCCTCGTCGTTGTGATCGTGCTGCTGGTCGCCGATGACAATATCCTGGAAGGTTTCAATGTCTTCCAGAAGCCCCTGGAAACGCTCATACCACTCGGTAGTGGTTTCGTGCAGAAAGGCCACGCCCTGGTAGATGAAGCCCAGTTGAATGTAGCCGAGGTTGCCGGCGTACTTGCGCAGCCACTGAGCCTCCACCAGCTCCGAGGACTCTTCGTCGGGGAAGTTCATCTCTCCGGCTTCGTCGATCAGCGCGTCGATCTCCTCGCGCTCCAGCGTCATCTCGCTGAAGGTGACAAAGGGAGCGCCGGCGTGCTTGGCCATCTCCACAAAATCCTTCCATGCGTCGGGGTTGCCATCACCCTCCCAGACAATGGAGGGGATGTCCTCGGTAACGTAGCCGGGAAGGCGTTTGAGGCCGTGGCCCTCAATAAAGGCCACCATGTCGTCTTTCAGCGGGAGAAGGTTGTCAGCGTTCATAGTCAAGCTCTTATTTTCGCAGACGCGGGCGGGTATGCGCAGTGCGAATGTGGAAACTTCGTAGAAGCAGGGAACAGGGGATTTCAGTTTAGTCTGGAATGGTATCGATCGAAAAGGAACACCCCATGCCCGCATATGAGCGCCACGTCTTTGTCTGCTGCAACGCGCGGCCAGAGGGCGCGCCTCGTCCCTCCTGTACCGGCGACGGAACCAGCGTCCTGCACGCCGAACTGAAACAAAGGGTCAAGGCGGCCGGGCTGGGCGACCGCGTGCGCATCAACAAATCCGGCTGCCTGGACCAGTGTGAACACGGCCCCATGGTGGTGGTCTACCCCGAGGCGGTCTGGTACGGCAACGTCCAGCCCGAAGACGCGGCGGAGATTGTTGCCGAGCACCTGGTCGCCGGCCGCCCCGTCGAGCGGCTGCGCGTCGCCGACGAGTGCCTGAACACCGCAAGCTGTCCGCATCGGCCCACGGTGTACACCGGGCCGTCCAGTGCGCTATTCTGAGCCTTAGCCCATGATTTTTTCCCGCGATTATATCGGGTATCTGGCCCGCCGGACTGTCAAGCACCTCATCGACGCCAAGATGATTACCACCAGTGACTTAAAGGCAACCGAAGCGCGCGTCAATGAGGCCATGGTGGAGGAATTGTCCCTGGAAGACCGCATCAACGAGGAGGTGCGCGTGATTCTCGAAGCCTACTCCGAGGAGATGCGCAAAACCGGCGCGCAATACGCCGAGATGTTCAAGAAGGTGAAGACCGAGCTGACCAAAAAGTACAAGGCGGTGCTATGAGGATCAGCCCCGACAAGCTCAACAAGCTGGCCCACACCGTGGCCGACACCCTGGCCGAACGCGACGAGGTCGGTTTTCTGGAGGATCGCAACACCATCCGCCAGGAGGCGCGCAAGGCGCTCACTGTTCTGCTCACGCAGGAGGCCGCTATCGACGCCGCCGCCCGGCAGAAGATCGCTTCGCAGCGCAAAATCATCGTCGAAGGCTCGCAGGAGTGGGAGATCCTCTATCGCAAGTACTACAACGACGAAGTCCGCAAGCTGGGCATTTGAGCCGCCTGCGCGCGGCTTGAGGGATTTGGGTCAGCTTGAATCCGGATTCACCGCTGGTATTGTTTGTCGCTGACCTGCTCCATCCAATCCACGACCTTGCCGTTTAATCGCTCCTGAATTGCAATGTGAGTCATAGCCGTCGTTGGTGTAGCTCCGTGCCAATGTTTCTCTCCCGGCGCAAACCAAACCACATCTCCGGGATGAATTTCCTCTATCGCATCGCCTTCCCGCTGAACCCAACCACACCCTGCCGTAACAATCAATGTCTGTCCGAGGGGATGCGTATGCCAGGCGGTGCGCGCTCCCGCCTCAAATGTGACGCTGGCGCCGGAAACAAGCGCTGGATCGGGTGCTTGAAAAAGCGGGTCAATGCGTACGGTGCCTGTAAACCACTCTGCCGGACCTTTGCCGGACGGCTGCGAGCCGATGCGTTTGATTTCCATAGCCACCTTCTGATTAGACAACGATAGTGGACCGCTGCACCGGCCCACTGCAAGCTTTAGATTCCTTTGGCAGGCTGTCGGATTCTTGTTAAACTAATCGAGTGGCCGGTGACGGCCGCTCCCTGCAGCTGTGGCGCTATCGTCTAGGGGTTAGGACGTGAGATTCTCAATCTTAAAACCCGGGTTCGATTCCCGGTAGCGCTACCAATCAACATACGCTAAAGCCCGCTCAGTCAGCGGGCTTTATTATTGCCTTGAAACGCCGTTGGCGTTAGCTGGTCACAATTTGCGCAATCCGTGATGCACAAAATAGTACACAGGCCATCCGCCCCATTATCTTTCCTTCTAGGCTCCGATTCTTCCAAACCAGCGAGCCCAGATCCCTCATCTGAGATCTGGGAGCGTAGCTCGTATCCAGTAAAACGCAACGCGGGAGATGGCCGAGAGGCCATCTCCCGCGCGAGTACTGCCTGGGTTGTTTACGGACGAAGTGCTGCTGCCTGTCGACGCCAAGCGAAGAGCATCAAGAGGGCAAAGGGCAGGCTCATGAGAATCCAGGAAGCCGGCTCGGGGGTGATATCCACTTGCACCGGGTCAGAAAATGTCCCGGAGCCTACAAAGTCCGTGTCTGGGTCAAACGATGGGTCGTTTGGATCCACGCTGAACAGGTCGTAGTCAATGTTGATAATCCCGGAAAAGGAGACGCCTCCGGGGTCGCTGGCATAGAGATCGAACTCACCCGTTCCTGTCATTGCAATCATGTTCCACGGCGAAATAATCGCCTGGCTTTCCGGCGTCGGCCCGGCAACATAGAGCTGGCTCCCAATGTAGTCCGAGTAGCTTCCATAGAGCGGCGTGCCAACGAAATTGGAATCGGCCAGAACCACCCAGTCGGGCCCATTGTCGTTGAGGGTAAAGCCCCAGCCTACTGCCTGTCCGGCAGCCCCGTAAACAGGGCCGCTGGCAGGGGTGAGGGTGAGCGAGAGAACGCCAGCATGCGCGCCGGCGGCAAAAGCCGCGGCAGCCATGAGCGTCAACACAGATCGTTTTACAAAGCATTTCATTGGATGGCCTCTCCTTTTGTCCTATCGGA
Source organism: Occallatibacter sp. (assembly GCA_050012015.1). Lineage (GTDB taxonomy): Bacteria > Acidobacteriota > Terriglobia > Terriglobales > Acidobacteriaceae > Telmatobacter. The sequence continues at coordinate 202,119 of JBEKHZ010000006.1, forward strand.
ACTGGTTGCCTAACACGTAGGTGCCTGTATCGTAGGTTGCTGAACTCCACGGCGCACTCATCGTAAACCGCGCCAGCGCGGCGCAGCCGGTGAAGTTGATGGTAAAAGATGCGCTCGCGCTTCCGCTGGCCGGGATGTCGCCCAGGGAAACCGGGAACGAACTCGGCGGAGTAATCACCGGCGTGCAGGCTGCTCCCGCTACCTGGGTCAGTGTCAGGCCGGTAATCTGCGTCGCATATGCCGTACCCACTGTGCCGTTGGTTGCGGTCAAGGTCCACACGCGCGCGTTTTGCGCACCCGTCTTGCTGGTTACCGCGAAGGTCATGCCGAATCCAGGCAGTTGTGTCGGATCGACAATGCCCCAATATGCGGGCTTGGCTTGCAGGTTCATGTCAAAGGGCAGCGGATAATCGGTGCGATTGACCGGGAAGCTATCCAGCCAGGTGTCGTCGTCCGCCATGCCCCATATGGTCACGGCACTTATCTTGCCCTTCAACTGGCGGAAGGCGTCAAAGTACTGCGCGTAGAGCCATCCCTCCTCGGCCAGAACCGATGGCGGAATGCTATTTCCGTAATTTGATGAGGTGTTGCCGGCATTGTAGACGCTGAGATCCATCTCGGTGATCTGCTGGTTAATGCCGGGGAAGTCCGCGGCGATGGTGTCGATCGAATTCACCACTGCGGCGACTGACGGGTAGTTGATGGCGCCGTGCATCTCATGGCCGACGCCATCGATGGGAATGCCACGGTTCTTCAGATCCTGAATCACGCTCACCAGGCAGGCCAGACGGTTGGAATCCGCGGTGCTGTAATCGTTGATGAACAGCAACGTGCCGGCTGGAGCATACTTCCGGGCCGCCTGCAGGGCAACGTCAATATAGCTCTTACCCAGCACCTGATAGAACGGTCCATGCTCCAGACAATCCGGCTGGCTGGGATCGAGCGGTTCATTCACCACATCCCAGGCATACACCTTGTTGCCGAAATGCTGCACTTCGCTCTGAATGTGCTCCTGAATATTCGCAGTCACCGTTGCCTGATTCGCGGGCGAGTTTGATCCGTCCCCAAATGCATACGACGGCGTCTGCGCGCCCGTTGACCAAACCAGATTATGGCCGCGCACCTTCATGTTGTTGCATACCGCCTCAGCCACGAGGCTATCGCCGTTGCCGTAGTTGTAGGTGCCCAGCGAGGCCTCCACCGAGCTCCACTTCAGGTCGTTGCCCGGCGTCATGCTGTCAAAGTGCATCGCCAACAGTTGGGCATGCGCTCCCGACAGATCGGTTTGATCCACCGCTGCGCCGATGGGGAAGTACGACGAGAGCGACTGGTAGATCGACGGGATATTCGTCTGGATGGTTGGCGGCGCCACATAGGACAACTGGAAGTCGTCTATGTAGAACGAGACCAGGTCAGTGCCTGATGCGGGCATGGTCTGCAGATAGAGCGAGGCCTGGCCTGTGTCATAGGGGCTGGACATGGTGTAGCCCATCACGCTGATCTGGTGCCAGTTGCCATCGGCTTGAACCGTAGTGCCGGGATAGCCGTTCACGCCGGGATAGCTGGTGGTGCCGCTCTTCGTAGTCTGCAGGCTCATGTTGATAAAGTGCGACGAGTTGTCGGTTGGCACCAGCAGCACCCACACGCTCAGGTTATACGTCGAGCCAACATACATCTTGTTGCTCACATTGACCGATGGTCCATCCCAGTTGGCGATGCGGCCGGTGGTCAGCAGACTGTGACTGCCGCTGTGCGCCGCGACGGTCGAGTTAGTGACCGAGGAACTGCCGGAGCGCGAACCCCAGCCATTCGTCGTTCCGTCCTCAAACGTGCTAGTAATGCCGGTGTTGTCCTGCTGGCTCGGGTTGAGAGGCGCCGGCGACAGCTCGCTAATCGTCACGTCGCTGACGTAGAAGGAATCCGTCGCGCTGCTCGATTGAATATAGAGATCCAGAGTCGTTGGCGGTCCCGGCAGATTGCTGTAACTGAATGTGCCTTGCACCTTGGTCCATGCCGTGCTCGATAAGGCCGTCGAGGTGGCAATTGTTCCATACGATCCGCTGGTCGCGCAGTCGGCCGTCTTGGTCGATAGCGAGACCGTCGGATTGCTTGCATCCGGCGCTGCCAGCAGAACATACGCTGTAATCTGATATGTAGCGCCAGCAACAAAGTTGTTAACGCCCAGAAGGTTCAGGGCTGGGCCCATGTAGCCCGCGGTCCGATTCGAGACCAGCAAGCTGGTCGTATTGCTATTCGGATCGGCCAGCGGCGAGGTCGACGGGGTCAGCGTCGGCGATCCGAAGGGGAACCATCCGTCCGTGCTCCCATTGAAGATATAGCTCGCAATGGTTGCTCCGTTGGGCGGCGGCGCGGTCTCAGTGATGATTACATCGTCCAGATAGAAGCCGATCTGACTCGATGCGCCCACCAACTGCGCATACAGGAGCACGCTCGTCTCCGTCGTGCTCACCGTGTAGCTGCCGCCGATCTCTGCCCAGCCCGTGTCGGTCACGGCCACTTCGTAGCTGCCGATCGTGTCATAGCAGGTGCCGCCGGAACAGCTGGGATCGCTGCGCGCGATCGTAAAATTCGCATTGGCGCTCGTGGCGCCGCTGGCCAGCTTGACCCAGCCGGTAATCGTGTACTGCGCGCCCGGCAGCAAAACGCTGTTCAGGGAGATCGACGGCCCGCCGTGTCCGGCAGAGGCGGTCGTCGTCAAAAGGCTGTAAGAACCCGCATAAGCTGCCGCGTTGGTTGCCACCGGCGTGCTCGCGCCGTAAAACGAGCCCCACCCGTCGGCGGTATTGTCTTCAAAGTTGTATGTTGCCACAGTCTGAGCTCTCAGGTACCCGCTTCCGAGCATGGCAATAGTTACTGTCAGCAACGCGGCGCGAGCGATCAAGCCAATTGACAGACCCTTATTCGGACACAGATGTGAGGGATTCATCTCGTATCTCCTATTCAGTTGTTTTATTGGAACGGACTCGAACAGTTCCTCGTTCGCCCCGATCTTTAGGGCAGCCAAGTAATATGATTTACTTGGGCACGAAAAGTATATGTACGTCTCGGAAACAATGTCAAGGATAATTCGGCCTGACCCAGGGCCGGAGCGTATCAATAACTAAATGAAGCAGATGCCGATGGCTGTAAGCGACAGTATTCAATGGATAGACTGCTAGATTCTCAATCTTAAAACCCGGGTTCGATTCCCGGTAGCGCTACCAATCAGCATCCGCTTCCGCTGAGTCTCGTTCTGCTATTTACCCTTCCATTCGAGCCAATCATAGGCCAGCTCGATCGTCTCCGAGGCATGTCCTGAGCTCTTCGCTTCCGTTGTCGGCAAGGTATGCTTTACCGGCCAGCAATTGTAGAAATTCATGCGGCCCACCTCTACTCCGGCGTCGTTATGGAAGATGATGGTGACAGACCTGCGATCCGTCTTGCCGTCGAGCACTGCCTTGCGCCACTGGTACCACTCCAGCGTGTTGGACCAATCCTTGGTGATCGTGATCTTGCCCGGCTTATGATTGCCCGGACGCGTACGATTGACTCCGTCCTCTCCATCTCTGTATGTAGAAATGTCAGACGGCGTCTCTTGCATTTTGGCCTGTGCAATATACTCATTCAGATTCTCGATGGGGTGCACTCCCGCAACCTTGACACCATTGATCTCCACCGATATCTTGTTTCCGGGACGCGTGCGATTGACCCCGTCTTCCCCGTCCCTGTAGGCGGGCGCCTGCGCGAAGGCCGATGCACACAGGGCAACGGCGCAAAGAAGAGCTGCAATGTGTTTCATGATTTCTCCTATCTGCCTCTCAACTGCAAACCAAATATACGCTCATTTGCCACATTTGGTGAATTCTTGCATCCATTCAAAGGCCTCCCGGTGCTCCATCTCCAGGTAGCGCGACCAAATCCTCTTCTTCTCCGCTTATTCCAGGCTAATAACTGCTATTCCAGTAGAACTTTCCTAAGTTCGCTCATATACTCAGTGCATGAAGCGGACGATGCTTTTCCTCGTATTATTGGTTTTCCTCCCGATTGGCTGCTTTCCACAGCAGGGGGACCAGAACAGATGGGACCTGTACAAACCCCGTACCCTTCAATCGATCATCGATGCACATCAAGAAGCAGTCAAAGAGTTAGAGTCTGATCCGTCGGGCTATCGCAATCGGATATTGTTATCGTCAGATAGTTTTCAGTCCACAGTTACTCTGGTTTTTCTCGGGAAGTCGCGGCCATTGCAAGGCAAGCGCGCAGAACTGCTGGAGTATTGGAAGAAAATGCTGAAAAGATCAGACGATTTGGTTAGTATCTTTGGCACAGAAATGCTTTTCAGGGAGGGCAAAAAAGAGTACTGGATAGCCGTGCAAAGACCGCTCCTCGATCCGCTGCCAAAAGAAGTTGCCGTCGGAAAGCCATTCACTGCATACATCATCTGGATGGGTGCGATTCAGGATGGGAACTGTTGGGAATGGCTGTTTGCGATGAATGAGTTCGATCCCCCAACTGAATCATCAACTCCATAGTGCAACCGGTCAACGCTCCGCAGTTTGCCTCGTCTAACCGAATGAAAGTGTATACACTTTGACCTCTATGAGAATCCGACTTGTTTCTTGCCTTTCCGCCTCGATGCTGGTCCTGACGTGCCTGCCCGAGGCTAGCCCTGCTCAGCAGCCCGCCTCCAGTCAGCCGGCCCCGGTCCTGAAAGTGCAGGCCAGCGATGTCGTGCTGCCCGTCACGGTGCGCAATAAAAAAGGCGAACTGGTGACCAGCGTCAAAGTCAGCGACTTCACGCTGACCGAGGACAGCCGTCCGCAGAAGATCAAGAGCTTCACGCGCGAGACAAGTCTTCCTTTCCGGCTGGGCTTGCTGGTGGACACCAGCCACAGCATGATGGGCGTGATGGAGAGCGAGCGCAAGGCGGCGGGCAAGTTTGTTGACGCCATGCTGCCAGAGCAGTCCAAAGCCGGGCCGGGCGCCAGCCAGGACCAGGCCTTTCTCATTCACTTCGACCGCGAGGTCGAGCTGCTCTATGACTTCACCTCCTCGCGCGACAAGCTGCACCGTGAATTGGACGAGATGGGACCCAGCCGCGCCGCCAACAACGAGGCGCGAGACTCGGAAAGCAGCGGTGCCGGCAACGGCGGCAATGGCGGCTATGGCGGCGGCCGGGGACAAGGTCAAGGCCAGGGACAGTCGCACGGCCGTCGAGGCGGTTCGCAACTTTACGATGCGATCTATCTCGCCTCCGATGAGGTGATGAAGAATCAGGAAGGCCGAAAGGCGCTGATCGTCTTCTCCGACGGCGTGGACCGGGGCAGCAAGATGACCCTGAACGACGCGGTGGACGCGGCTGACAAGGCCGGTCTTGCCGTTTACACCATCTATCTCAAAGGCGAGGAGGAACGCTCTACGAGCGGCTATCCCGGCAGTGGCGGACACCGTGGCGGCATGGGCGGCGGCGGTTACCCGGGCGGTGGTGGTGGCTGGCCTGGCGGTGGCGGCGGACGTAGCGGCGGCGGTGGCCAGCGTGAGCCCGAGGTAGACGGCAAGAAGATCATGGAGAAGATCGCCACGCGCACCGGAGGCCACTTCTACGAGGCCAAAAAGAAGGACAACCTCGACGAAATCTACGGCCAGATCGCCGAGGAGTTGCGCGGCCAGTTCCTGCTCACCTACACGCCTGACGTGGTGGACAAGGAAGGCGGCTTCCACAAGATCGTCCTCAAATCCAACATGAACGACTTAAGCGTGGTCACGCGAGAAGGGTACTACGCGCCGGGCGGGGAAGCGAAGTAAGGAACGGAGCGATCTTCAAAGCTGAACAGGAGGCGTGTTTCTGTAAACCGATTGGATGGATTCTCTCCGCACAGGCTATTTGTGGGCTTTGGTCCGAAGGGCGGTGATTAGCATGGCTAAGGCGATGCCGAAGCACATTCCAGAAGCAAACAGCTGAACGACGTCCACCGTTCGAATCAACGCGAACTGCGGTTCCCGGATTACGTTGCCTATAGCGATTATGCTAGTGGCGCACAGAACAGCGATAGAGGGATTACGAAGGGACATTTGAATTCCTCCAGTTGGAAATATATCACGGGCCAGAGTGCTGCTGGACCGCTCACTGCCTTGTTAGAGCCGGTTGCGCCGTTCTACCTCGTAACGTGTGCAGGCTCTCTCTATTGCTAGTTCATCGCCATTTCCAAAGCTGTCAAGACAGTGATCAGCACGCCCAAAATCCCCCTAACTCCTTTAATATCAATCAAGAATAATTTAGACAAATATTATCTAAATTTCTCTTGCTGAACCCATCTTTCCTTGATAGGCTTCATTTACCCCATTCCACGGTATGGGTGCAGTAGAGATCATCGTGAATCCCCGCTCTGGCATTCCCCCCAGGCGGATCGCTGTATCGGAACGCGAATTGCAGAGGCTGCACCCTGTTGGACTATGCATAGTTTGCAACTTCCCCCAGACGCGCCAAGGGCGCAGCCGTTCGGTTGCGCCCTTGTTGTTTGAGCCGGCGAATGCCGGGTTAGCTGGTGGTGTGAGCTGGGCCGCTCTGCTTCTCCTCCAGCGCCGCCTGCGCGGCTGCCAGCCTTGCCGTCAGCAGACGGAAGGGTGAGCAGGAGACGTAGTTGAGGCCGATCCTGTGGCAGAACTTGACGGACTCTGGATCGCCGCCGTGCTCGCCGCAGATGCCCACCTTGAGCGTTGGCCGGGTGCCGCGGCCCTTGGTGGTGGCCATCTTCACCAGTTGACCAACGCCCGCCTGGTCAAGGGTGGCGAAGGGATCCTGCTTGAAGATTCCCGCCTTCATGTAGGCTGGCAGGAACTGGTTGATGTCGTCGCGGCTGATGCCGTAGGTGGTCTGCGTCAGGTCGTTGGTCCCGAAGCTGAAGAACTCTGCCTCTTCAGCGATCTGGTCAGCGGTTAGGGCCGCCCTGGGCAGCTCGATCATGGTGCCCACCATGTAATCGACCTTTAAGCCCTTCTCCTTGAAGACTTCCTCTGCCACTCGGCGCACAATGGCCGTTTGGTTGCGCATCTCTTCAATGGAGCTGACGAGTGGGATCATGATCTCGGGATGCGGATTACCGCCCTTGCTCTTGGCTATAACAGCAGCCTCGATGATGGCGCGAACCTGCATCTCGGTAATCTCCGGGAAGGCGATGCCTAGGCGGCAGCCGCGCAATCCGAGCATGGGATTCTGCTCGTGCAGCTCTTCCACCCGCTCCAGCAGCGTGCGCAGCTCCTTCAGCTTGGGCGAGCGGGGCTTGGTGTCTACCAGGTGCTGAATCTCCACCATCAGATCCTCGCGCTTGGGCAGGAACTCGTGCAACGGCGGATCGATGGTGCGGATAGTAACCGGCAGCGACTCCATCGCCTTGAAGAGGCCGACAAAGTCGGCGCGCTGCATGGGCAGCAACTTTTTGAGTGCTGCGCGGCGGTCCTTCTCGTTGTCGGCGAGAATCATGGCGCGCATGTGCTCGATGCGATCTTCGGCAAAGAACATATGCTCGGTGCGACAGAGGCCGATGCCTTCAGCCCCGAAGAGGCGAGCCTGCTTGGCGTCGCGGGGGATGTCGGCGTTGGCGCGGATGCGGAGGCGGCGAACCGGATCGACCCAGGACATGAAGGTGACCAGGTCCGGATCGTCGGGTTGCGCGTCCAGCGTCTTCAGCTTGCCGGCGATCACGCGGCCGGTGGTGCCGTCCAGCGAAATCCAGTCGCCGTGCTTGAAGGTTTTACCCTTCACGCGAAGTTCCTTCTTGGCTTCGTCCACTGTGCAATCGCCCGCGCCGGCTACGCAACACTTGCCCATGCCGCGGGTGACGACGGCGGCGTGCGAGGTCATGCCGCCGCGCGAGGTGAGAATGCCGGCGGCCACTTCCATGCCCGCGATGTCCTCGGGGGTGGTTTCGCCACGCACCAGGATAATGGTCTTGAAGGCGCCGCTCTGGTGTTGCTTGACGGCGTCCTCGGCGGTGAAGACGATCTGTCCCACAGCCGCGCCCGGTGAAGCCGGCAGGCCGGTGGCCAGCACTTCAATCTTCTCGCCCTTTTCAACTAAGCGCGGAACCAGGAAGTCGTACAACTGATTCGGCTCGACGCGATGAATGGCCTCCTCCTGCGTGATGAGCTTTTCCTTGACCATGTCGATGGCCACGCGGACGGCGGCCAGGCCGGTGCGCTTGCCGTTGCGGGTCTGCAGCATGTATAGCTTGCCGTCCTGAATGGTGAACTCAAAGTCCTGCATGTCGCGATAGTGCTTTTCCATCTTGCCGGTGATGGTTTTCAACTGCCGGTAGCAGTCGGGCATAACGCGCTCTAATTCTGAAATCGGCAGCGGCGTGCGGACGCCACTGACAACGTCCTCGCCCTGCGCGTTCATCAGGTACTCGCCGAAGAACATCTTCTCGCCGGTGGCCGGGTTGCGCGTGAAGCCCACGCCGGTGCCGGAGGTCTCGCCCAGGTTGCCGAAGACCATGGCCTGCACGTTGACCGCTGTGCCCAGCCAGTCATCAATCCTGTTAATGCGGCGATAGGTCTTGGCGCGCTCGTTCATCCAGCTGCGGAAGACGGCGTCGCGGGCCTGCACCAGCTGATCCTTCGGATCCTGCGGGAACTCCTTGCCGGTCTCCTTCTTCACCAGCTTCTTGTACTCGGCGATGATCTCTTTGAGAGCAGCGGGCTGAAGCTCGTAGTCGAACTTGACCTTGGCGCGCTTCTTCACGCTGTCAAAGATATGCTCGAAGTGCTTCTTGGGAACATCCAGCACCACGTCGCCGAACATCTGGATCAGGCGGCGATAGGAATCGTATGCAAAACGGGGATTGTTACTGCGCTTGGCCAGCGCTTCCACGGCCTGGTCATTGAGGCCCAGGTTCAAAATCGTGTCCATCATGCCGGGCATGGAGAACTTGGCGCCGGAGCGCACGCTGACCAGCAGGGGATTATCGCCCGAGCCCAGCTTCTGGCCTTGCAGCTTCTCCAGCCGCTCCAGTGCTGCGTACATTTCGGTGTTGACCGCGGGCGAGAGCGCGCCGCGCATGTATTCGCGGCAGGCCTCGGTCTGGATGGTGAATCCGGGGGGAACCGGCAATCCGGCGTTAGTCATCTCGGCCAGGCCGGCGCCCTTGCCGCCCAGCACATCCTTCATGCTGCCGTTGCCGTCGGCTTTGCCGCCGCCGAAGAAATACACGTGTTGACTTGAGGTTTTGCCTGCTTGTCCAGCAGACGCCTGATCCATAGCGCCCTGCGTCATGGTTTAAAGCCTCCCTATCTAAATTTCCGCGTGAACGGTCCACTGGGCAGGGTGGCTGGACGGAGGCTCAGACTCAACAAATAGCGAGGTTTTCAGGCTGAGCGCGTACGGGTCATCCAGGCTTCGGAGAGCGCTGCGCGGCATTGATTCGTCGTACTTACGAATATCGTCTCTAGTATACAGTTGCCTGTGTTGAAGGTCACATACGGTGCGCGCGGCGCTGGAGCCGCATACCATTCCGATACGGGAATAATCGTGAATTTTACTCAATTATTTACACAAACCAGCGACGGAACGGGGTTCAGAGAGCTGCGGCAATCATTATTACGCAGCCGTCTGCTCAAGGCGCTGCCCGGAAGGGCACTTCCAGGCCGCACGTTTGGTGAGGAGAATCCGCTCCAATCCCACCAGCCTCAACACCTCTGCTACATGCGGCGTTACGTTGGCCACGCTGAAACAGTGGCCGGCACGGTGAGCGCAGGAATAAAGCGAGACCAGGGCGGAGATGCCAGCCGCGTCGATGCGCTGAACCGAGCCTAAGTCGAGCGTCACGCTTTGCCGGCGTACCAGGGGCGTAAGCCAGGCCAGAAACGCCTTCTCGCAGCCGCGAGTCAACTCAATCACTTCGTCCTGGTGGCCGGCGGAGGCCGCCGCATTGTTTATCGGGTTCAAAATCGTCGTCGTCATGAAAACCTCCCTGGGAAGCGGTCTTACTCGCTTGGACAGCCGTTTTGCGGCGTGGGTTGCATATTCTCGCGCTTACCTCATGCTCTCTTTAGTCAGCACGCGGGCGGCCAAAGCCGCAGGTGATGGAATATGCTGAAATCGCAGGGGATAGAAGCATTTCCAGATTCCGTGCCGCCGTTTCGGGTGTTCCTTTGCGCTCATTGCCGTCCGCAAATGAACACGCTGAAGTTGAATACGTATTAAGGGGTACCGCCGGTTCCGTGTCCATCGCTTTTTCCAACCCGCAAGCCTCCGCGTTTCTGTCCAGGGAGCTTGTGCGCGCACTGGTTTTAGAGACCGGATTCACCGAGGCCGGGCTGGTTGCGCTGCCCTATGCAAATCAAGACCGGGACGCCGCGCGCTTCGAAGAATGGGTTAAGGCAGGCCGCGCGGGAACCATGCGCTACCTGGAACGAACCGGCGAGAATGGACAGCTGCTGCGAGCGCAGATTGGAATGCCGTTTCCCTGGGCGCGCTCGGCGGTGGTCTGCTTTGCGAATTACAACAGCCCGCAGCGGCGCTCGATTGAGCCCGCCGCCGAGGGAGCGGGATGGATTGCGCGCTACGCCTGGTCGAGCAAAGTGAATGCGGACGGAATCCGGTGGCCAACCGACTATCACAAGATGTTACTCAAGCGCATGAAAACGCTGGAGTTACGGCTGCACGAACACTTCGGCGCTTTCACCGCGCGCAGCTTTGTGGACACCGGGCCGGTGGTGGAGCGGGCGCTGGCAACGGCGGCCGGATTGGGCTGGACGGGCAAGAACACTTGTTTGATTCATCCGAAACTGGGGTCGTTTGGATTTCTGGCGGTGCTGCTGACTTCTCTTAAGGTTGAAAATGAAAAAGCGCCCCCGGCAATCTTGCCTGATCGCTGCGGAAGCTGCCGCCGCTGCCTGGATGCCTGCCCGACCGGCGCTTTGATTGCTCCTTACCAGATGGATGCGGCCAAATGCATCTCCTATCTGACCATCGAGCACCGCGGAGCCATAACGCAAGAGTTGATGAATAGCATGGGGAGGCAAGTTTTCGGCTGCGACATCTGCCAGGATGTTTGCCCCTGGAATCGCAAAGCGCCGGCCAGCGCGAACCCGGAGCTCGAGCCGCGCCCGGAGCTGGTAAACCCGGCGCTGGATTGGTTGGCAGCTATGGATGAGGCAGATTTCGAGCGGCAATTCAACGGCTCGCCGGTGCGTAGGGCGGGTTTTCTGGGGCTTAGGCGCAATGTGGCTATCGCCATGGGCAACAGCGGGCTGGGTCGGTTTACACCTTGGCTCGAAAAATGGACCGACGCCGCTGACGAAAGTTTGCGCGCGGCGGCGCATTGGGCGCTGGAAAAGCTACGCGGCGCTTAGCCCCTAGCGGCTATTCTTGAAGCAGCTATGCTCCGGCAATCTTGCTTCGCGCCTCCGGTAGTTTTGCTTCGCGCGCATTTTTACCGTGAAGAGTTTGTCTCCAGAAAGGAAGCAATCCGTGGCTGAAGACCTGAATCACGATACGCAACCCGATGCGGCAGTCGAGGCTCCCAGAGCCGCCGATGTGCCGTTACCAGCAAAGCAATCCAAGTGGTACCGCTGGCGCAAGGATGGTACTGCGCTGATAGATTATCTGCTGGACAGCGAGGTGCACACCTTCGCCTTTAGCGTGGCGGCCAACGCGATTCTCTCCTTCATTCCCTTTACGGTGCTGCTCTACGCGCTCTCCCGTTCGATCTTTCATTCGACGATGATGGTGAAAGTCGTGGACGATATGGTGAACTATTTTCTGCCTTCGGTGGCAAGCAAGGACTGGCTGGCAAATCATCTGGATGCAACTGCTGCGCATCAGGGAATACAGCTCTTCTCTCTGTTCATGATTCTGATTGCATGTACGGGCATCTTTCTGCCCTTGGAGGTGGCGCTGAATCAGGCTTGGGGAGTGACCAAGAGCCGCAACTACCTTCAAAACCAGGTCATCGCCTTTGGCCTGGCGATCCTGATGCTGGCGCTGGGCATGGGCAGCATTCTGCTGAATGCGGGCGCGCGCGACGTGTTGACCATGATCTTCGTTCACCCGACAAATAACAAGATCATTGATTATATTCTGGACATTGGTTATAGAGGGGCCTGCTTCATCGCGCTTACCACCACCACCGGCGTGGCGACGATCCTGTTCTTCTTTTCCATTTACTGGCTACTGCCCAACCGTAAAGTTCCCTGGAGGCATGTGCTGAGCACATCTGTTGTCACAGGAATTATCTGGCTGGTGGCCCGATACATCTTTGTACTCGTGCTGCCGCACCTGGGCCTGCAAGCGCTCTACGGGCCGTTATTTGTCTCGGTGGGACTGTTGTTCTGGGCCTATGTTTCCGGGTTGATTTTGTTTGCCGGGGCGCAATTCAGTGTGGCGCGGATAGTGAAGAAGGAGAAGGAGAGTTAGCCTGATGCGGATGATGCGGCTCAAGGCTCCGCCAGCAGCGCCTTCAACTGCTTTTCCATCGTCTTCAGATCGGTCTCGCCTTGAAACTTAGCGCGGATGATTCCCTTCCTGTCGATGAGATAGGTCAAAGGCAACCCGAGGACTCCGCCGTAAAGTTGGCCGAGCTTTTCATCGCCCATTGCAACGGGATAGTTCAGTTCGAGCTTTGCGGAGAGCTTGCGCGCCAATGCGGGGTCGTCATCCATGGAGATGCCGATGACCTGCAAACCCCGCGGGCCATAGTCCCGCTGCCATTGGACGAAGGTTGGCATCTCCACCTGGCAGGAGGCGCACCAGGTAGCCCAGAAGTCAAGCAGCACTACTTTTCCTCGGTAGCCGGCTAGATCGATTCTGGCGCTGCTGAAATCTTTGCGCGTGAACTCTGGAGCCCTGTTGCCGACGAGAGATACTGTTTGCGCCCCTGCGGCGAAGCAAGCCGCCAGCAGCAAGACGCCCATCAGCAGGCGGCGACGCACAGCCCGCACCCTAGCGTCCGCTCTCAACCGGATACCCCTTGTCGACCCAATCGGTTCCCAGGTTGTTGGCGATATAGAGAACCTTCACGTTGGTGAATCCGAGATCGCGCAGCAGCTTGAACGCAGGCCCAACGTTGGGGCAGCGCACCCATGGACAACAGCCGCAATAGAGCACGATGAAGCTCTTGCGAGGCAGTGGCGCAACCCTTGCTTGCAACTGCTTCAGGCCCTCAGCTTGCGAGCCGGCCCCGGTATATTCGGAGCCTGCTATATGCGCCTGGGCAAAAAGCATGTGCGAGCCAACCTGCAAGATCAGCGGCTTGTTTGCGCCCTTGGCCTGCAACAGGCGGTTCAATTCCTCGGGCTGAAGAATTTGTGCGGCGGGAATAGAAGTGGCGCTTTCGGGTGGCGGCGCGCTCCAGCCAAACTGTGCGTGAACCTTTGTATGCGCGGCAAACACGACGGCCAGAACGGCGATCGTTCCGGCGATCCGTACGGAACCAAATCCCATCGGAGTTCCTCCGCAACCAGTCTAATCCCGCGATAGTTGAGCGATTGGATTGAGATCTAGATGTCGAGGTTCTTTACGTCCAGCGCATTATCCTCGATGAACTTGCGCCGCTTCTCGACATCCTCGCCCATCAACGTGGCGAAGATCTCCTCGGTTTCCACGAAGTCTTCCAGCTTGACCTGGAGCAGCGTGCGCCGTTCGGGGTCCATGGTGGTCTCCCAGAGCTGCGTGCTGGTCATCTCGCCCAGGCCCTTGTAGCGCTGCACCTGGTAGTCCTTCTTGCCCTGCTCGACGATGTAGGCGAAGAGCTCGCGGGCGGTCTGCTTTTCTACCGGCTCGCGCACCATGCGTGCGGTGCGGCGGGCCTGCTTAGCCTCCGCCTGCGCCTCCGCGCCTTCTTCACCCTCAGTCTCTTCTTCGCTAACCTGGGCCGCTGCCTTGGTGGCGTACTCAATCAGGAAGGGCGGTTCGAGGAATTCCTTTATGAGCGTGTATTTGGCCATCATCTGGCGGAATTCGGGACTGGAGGCCAGGGTCCAGTCAATGTGCCGCTCGGCGCCCTGCGCATCGACAAAGCTGAACGACCAGGTGTGGTGCTCCTCGTCTTCGACCAGCTTGCCCAGCGATTTGAAATCGAACTCCGCGGAGCGCTCCGCCAGTTCGGCGCGCAACTGAGCCAGCTTGGGCGGAATCTTACTCTCGGTTTTAGAGGTGAAATCGGCGCGATGCGTCAGCTCGGCGCGGGCCAGCAGTTCGGTTAGTTTTTCATTGCGGATGCGCTTGTCGACCTTTTCGACAAAGTCCAGGTATTCGCTCAAGGTTCCCATGAAGCGGGTCAGGGTAGCGCCCTCGATGCGGCTGGCCGCCTCGCCGTGGCGCACCACCATGCCTTCCGCCGCGCGGTTGACCATCACCTTCACAAACTCCCGCTCGTCCTTGATGTACTGCTCAAAACGGCCCTTCTTGATCTTGAACAGCGGCGGCTGCGCAATGTAAATGTTGTCGCGCTTGATCAGCTCGGTCATGTGGCGGAAGAAGAAGGTGAGCAGCAGGGTGCGAATGTGCGAGCCGTCCACGTCGGCGTCGGTCATGAGGATGATCTTGCCGTAGCGGATTTTGGCGGCGTCGAAGTCGTCTTTGCCGATGCCGCAGCCCAGCGCGGTGATCATGGCGCGGATCTCCTCGTGGCCCAGCATCTTGTCGTAGCGCGCCTTTTCTACGTTGAGGATTTTTCCTTTCAGCGGCAGAATCGCCTGGAAGCGGCGGTCGCGGCCCTGCTTGGCGGTGCCGCCGGCGCTCTCGCCCTCAACCAGATACAATTCGCAACGCTCGGGGTTGCGCTCGCTGCAGTCGGCCAGCTTTCCGGGCAATCCATTGCCGTCCAGCGCGCCCTTGCGCCGGGTCAGATCGCGGGCCTTGCGTGCGGCCTCGCGCGCGCGCGCGGCCTCGATGGCCTTGTTAATGATGCGCCGGGCGATGGGCGGATTCTGCTCCAGGTACGCTCCCAGCCGCTCGTTGACAAAGGCCTGCACGGTACCGGCAATGTCGGAGTTGAGCTTGCCCTTGGTCTGGCCCTCGAACTGCGGCTGCGATAGCTTGACGCTAACCACCGCCACTAGCCCTTCGCGCACGTCGTCGCCGCTCAGGTTTTCCTTCATGTCCTTGAAGAGGCCGAGCGACTGGCCGACGGCATTGATCGTTCGAGTAAGAGAAGTCCGGAAACCGGAGAGGTGCGAGCCACCGTCTACCGTGTTGATGTTGTTGGCGAAGCTGAAGACCGTCTCCGAATAGCTGTCGTTGTACTGCAGCGCGATTTCGATCTCGACTTTGTCGCGCGTCGCCTCCATCATGATGGGCTTGTCATGCAGCACGGTCTTGCCGCGGTTCAGGTGTTTGACGAACTCGGCGATGCCGCCGGCGTACTTGAATTCAGAGCGGCGGGCTTCACCGGTTTTGGCATCGGTGGTGCGCTCGTCGGTTAGTGTGATTTCCAGGCCCCTGTTGAGGAAAGCCATCTCGCGAAGCCGCTGGGCCAAAGTGTCGTAATTGAACTCGATGGAGGAAAAAATGCTCTTGTCGGGCAGAAAATGAATCTTGGTCCCACGACGCTTGCTGGTGCCCGCCTGACGCAGTTCGCTGGTGGGCTCGCCGCAACTGAAGTCCATCTCCCAGGTGTGGCCGTCGCGCCAGATCTCCACGTTGAGTTCCTTTGAGAGCGCATTGACGCAACTGACTCCCACGCCGTGCAAACCGCCGGAGACTTTGTATGTGGAGGCGTCAAACTTTCCGCCCGCGTGGAGCATGGTCAACACTACCTGCACGGCCGGCATCATCTTGCCGTCGGCAAGCGGCATCAGATCCACCGGAATGCCTCGCCCGTCATCAACCACGGTGATGGAGTTGTCCACATGGATGACAACTTCGATTTTTTTGCAATAGCCGGCCAGCGCCTCATCCACCGAATTGTCCACCACCTCGTAGACCAAATGGTGCAAACCCAGCTCGCCTGTTGACCCGATGTACATGGCCGGCCTCAGGCGCACCGCCTCCAGGCCTCCAAGGACCTTGATGTTCTCACCGGTGTAGTTGCCGTTATCGTCTGGGAACGAGGTGGTGTTCAGGGGATCAGTCGCCATAGGGGTCCATTCGTAAAACCTTCGCCTCGAGCGCCACCGGAGGCGCCGCGTCCGGAGGATTTCCGGGCCGGGATTCGGAGGCCTAACCGATTGAAAGACAGGGGCTTTCAATCAATCTTTTCTGCGTCTATTTTACCACGCTGAGAGGCTCCGGACGAATGGTAAAAATGGGTGGAAATCGCGCGCAAAACGATGAAAAACTCTGCGCCGTGAAGTACTTTAGTAACCGCCTCTATTACCACCAGTTTATATTTATGAATTAGCTGGACTTAATCTGAGAAATGTCCTACGATTTTTGTGTACAGGAATTATGCTGCCTCCCCTACAAAATCCACCAGAGGTAACCATCCATGGAATTCATCATTCGCATCTTCGCGCTGCTTCTGATTGCGGCCGCCGCCGCAGCAGCCGCCAACACGCCAAAGAACACGCAGCCCACTACAAGCCACCAGTCGGCTACCGTCAGTCTGCCGGGTCCGGTATGCGATCCAACCATCTGCCCCACCGGCCCCTGACGGCCAATAAAAGTCATCGGCTTGAATTTAGTTCGTTTTTTGTTGAGTTATTGGGCATTCGGCGCTATGCTTAGAGAGTTCTAAGAGTGGCGAGGCTAGCCTTATGCCTTTACAGACCGTGATGTCCCTGATGAGCGTGGCCGAGTTTGCGCTCTGGGCCGTGTTCGGAATTCTGTTCTGGAAGAATAAACTCCATCGCCGGTTTCCCGCCATGGGAGCCTACCTGGCGTTGCATGTAGTTTCAATGCCTGTGCTGCTTTTCTTTTTGTATGGTCAATCGCAGCATTGGTTCCATGGCCTCTGCACACGGATTTACTTTTACGGCTTCTTTGGGGTGTACATCGCCAGCGCGGTGCTCCTCTTCTTTGTTTCCATGGAAATCTTTCGCTCCGTGCTCTCAGCCTTCCCAGCGCTGATGAAATTCGGCATCGTGATATTTCGCTGGGCGGTTTTAGCCTCAGTCCTGGTAAGCTTGTCGACGATTTCCTATTCGCATAGCGGTATCCTCATCATCCCCAGCGTTGCTTATGGCCTGATGCATTCGGTGAGCATTGTTGAGCTGTGCCTGCTGGGCTTCCTCTGCCTGGGCATGAATGCATTGAGCCTTTCGGCCCGCAATCTCGCCTTCGGGCTTGCCTTGGGATTCGGCATGATGTCTGCCAGCGACTTTATCCTGGCTTCATTCTGGTCTCGCAAAACATCAATGACGGATCCGGTGCAGTTCGTCTACGAGTCGGTGATTCTGTTTACGCTGGGGATGTGGGTGGCCTACTGCGCCCTGCCCGAGCCTGCCCGCCAGCCCCTCATGGTGCCGGCCAACTCCATCATCCTGCGCTGGAATGAGATTGCCACTGCTCTGGGTCACACCGGAACCCAGGTCGCCGTGCAGCCCTCCGGCGGCTTCTTGCTGACCGAAACGGAACACGCAATGGAAGAGGCGCTCACTGGGGACATGAAGAACCGCTCATAAGCGGTATAACAGGGATTTGCACGCAAAAAGGCCACGGCTTCAGCCGTGGCCTTTTCACTTGAAATAAGCCGGATTTATTCGGCTGCAACCGGTTCAATCGAGGCATACCGCCCCAGTTTGCCGTGATCGGTAAACTTCACCCGGCCAGTAACCTTGGCAAAAAGCGTATCGTCGGAGCCTCTGCCTACGTTGACGCCTGGCTTGATGCGCGTGCCGCGCTGGCGCGTGATGATGGAGCCGCCAGTGACCAGCTCGCCGGCAAAGGCCTTGACGCCCAGCCGCTGTGCATTGGAATCCCGTCCGTTTGTGGAGCTGCCTCCACCCTTCTTATGTGCCATTGCTCAATCCCCTTCCTTCTCTTGTGCGCTGCCTTACTTGGCGGCAGTGTAGGTCTTGCCGTCGGCCTCGATGGCCTTGATGCGCACCTCGGTAAAGTTCTGCCGGTGCCCCTGCAACTTCTTGTACTGCTTCTTGCGCTTCAGGTGGAAGACCAGGAGCTTGTCGCCCCGGCCCTCGCCCAGCACCTCGGCGATTACTTTGGCTTTGTCCGGCTTGGCCACGCTTCCCGGCTCGCCGCTGACGGCCAGCACATCGATGAACTCGACAGTCTGTTTCTTCGAGGCTACGCTCTCAATCTTCAACACGTCGCCGGGCGCAACCCGATACTGCTTGCCACCGGTGCGAATAACCGCGTACATAATCCCTCCAGCGCAAGTCCGGCTCGGCCGATGCGCGCCTATAGAAAATAGCTCGGGCGGAAACTTCCGTGCCGCGGGTATACGCTCAAGCCCCTGAATGATCGGGCGAACGTCTGGCTCCGCGGCCACAGGCAGGAATCGCCAAACTAGTGTAGTGTACCGGTTTTGTGGGGCCAAGGTCAATTTGCATCGGAAATAGTGCACTTCCGGCGCAGTATTGATCCACATCGTTTCGCCCCCTGCCGGAGCTGGCTTGGGTGCTAGGTCAGGACCGGCTCAGGGCCAAATCAGGGGCGTGCCGGAACGACATAGAAGAGAATGGCGAAGTAGTGGGCCACGCTGCCGGCCAGCACAAACAGGTGCCAGAGAGCATGGAAGTAGCGCAGCCTGTCCATAGCGAAGAAGACGATGCCCAGCGTGTAAGCCAGCCCTCCGGCGCCCATCCACATGAGGCCGTGCCAGCCAAGGACGTGAATCAGCGGCACCACCGCGACCACTGCTAACCAGCCCTGCGCCAGGTAGACCAGCGTCGAGGCCACAGCAAACCGTTCCACGGCGAAGCTCTTGAAGACCACCCCGCATATGGCCAGCCCCCACTCGATGCCGAATATCGTCCAGCCCAACGGCCCGTGCAACGTGACCAGGCAGAAGGGCGTGTAGGTGCCGGCGATCAGCAGGTAGATGGATGCGTGGTCGAGGATCTGTAAGACATGCCGCGCCCTGGTCCGCACCAGTGAGTGGTAGAGCGTCGAGCAGATGTAGACCAGCACCAGCGTCGCGGCAAAGACGGAGCAACTGACAATCTGCCACGCCGTTCCGTGCGCCGCTACGGCGATCAGGTAAACCGCGCCAACAATGGCCAGCCCCGCGCCGATGCCGTGGGTGATGGCGTTGGCCAGAATGTCGCCCAGATGGTAGGTTGTTTGCTTGGGTTGCACAGTATCGATGATAGCGTGAGGACGCAGAAGTGCCCACCGCCCACCATTACACTGAAAGTAGTACGTCGCCGCATCCGAAGGAGGCCCCCATGGCATCGACTAATCGTCCGGCAATAGCTCCCGCGTCGCGCCCCGGGCGCTTCGGCGTCTATGGCGGGCGCTACGTGCCGGAGACGCTGGTGGCCGCGCTCGACGAACTGGAGCGCGAATACGATCTGGCCAAAAACGACGCGGCCTTTCAGGCGGAACTGGCCGATTTGCTGAAGAACTACGCCGGCCGTCCCACGCCGCTCTACTTTTGCAAGCGGCTGACGGAGCAGTTGGGCGGAGCAAAGATCTATCTCAAGCGCGAAGACCTGCTGCACACTGGCGCGCACAAGATCAACAACGCCCTCGGTCAGGGATTGCTGGCGCGGCGCATGGGCAAAAAGCGTGTCATCGCCGAGACCGGCGCGGGCCAGCACGGTGTGGCCACCGCGACAGTCTGCGCGCTGCTGGGCCTGGAGTGCGTGGTCTACATGGGCGATGTGGACATGGCCCGCCAGGAACTCAATGTCCTGCGCATGCGCATGCTGGGCGCTGAAGTGCGCGGCGTTTCCTCCGGCTCTAAGACGCTCAAAGACGCCATCAGCGAGGCTATGCGCGACTGGGTCACCAATGTTCGGACGACTTACTATCTTCTGGGCTCGGCGCTCGGCGCCCATCCGTATCCGACCATGGTGCGCGACTTCCATCGCTGCATCAGCCGCGAGATGAAGGAGCAGATTCTTGCTGCCGAGGGCCGTCTGCCCACCGCCATCATCGCCTGCGTGGGCGGCGGATCGAACGCCATCGGCGCCTTCTACGAGTTTTTGCCCGACAAGCAGGTCCGGCTCATCGGCGTGGAGGCCGGCGGCCGTAGCCCTGCGTTGGGCGATCATGCGATGCGCTTCAGAGGTGGAGCGCCTGGAGTCTTGCAAGGGACTTATTCGTATGTTTTGCAGGATGAAAACGGCCAGATCGCGCTGACCCATTCGGTTTCCGCGGGCCTCGACTACGCTTCCATTGGCCCGGAGCACGCCATGCTGCACGACACCGGGCGCGCCGAGTACGTCTCGCAGGATGACGCAGCCACGCTGGATGCTGTGGTGCGGCTGGCGCTGAGCGAGGGAATTCTGCCGGCTCTTGAAAGCGCGCACGCGGTAGCCGAGGCGCTGCGCATTGCTCCCACGATGCAAACTCATGACATACTGGTGGTGAACCTCTCTGGACGCGGCGACAAAGACATGGGCATCCTGGCGCGCGAGTTGAAGATTCAGGGAGCGTGAGCGGCTGATTTCCATGGCGATACGTTTCGATCACAAACCCGGACTTGTCATCTATCTGACGGCGGGCGATCCCAGCCTCGATGCCACGCGCGAGATTGCGCTTGCGGCCATCGACGCGGGCGCCGATGTGATCGAGCTGGGAGTGCCCTTCAGTGATCCGCTGGCCGATGGTCCGGTAATTCAACGCGCCAGCGAGCGCGCGGTCGCCAAGGGAACGCGGCTGAAAGACGTGCTCAAGCTTGCCGGGGAGATTCGCGCTGCACGGCCCTCTGCGGGCCTGGTGATCTTCACCTATTTCAATCCGGTTTTGAGCTACGGCTTGACGAAGTTTGCCGACGATACGACGGCATCTGGCGTGGATGGCGTGCTGGTGACCGACCTGATCGTCGAAGAGGCGGACGAGTATCTCCGCGAGATGGCCCGCGTGGGGCTTGCGCCGATCTTTCTTGCCGCGCCCACCAGCCCCGACGAACGGCTCAAAGCCATCGCGACGCACTCCAAAGGATTTGTGTACGCCATCTCTCGCGTGGGCATCACCGGCAAGCAGCAGAGCCTGACCTCCGACGCGGCTGCGCTCGTCCAGCGCATCCGGCGATACACCCAGTTGCCGGTGGCCGTTGGATTCGGCATCAGCAACGCGGAACACGTTGCCCAGGTAGCCGAGTTCGCCGATGCGGCGGTGATTGGCAGCGCGATTGTGGAGTTGATCGAGCGGTCAACCCCGGAGTCAGCGCCCGCCGCCGTATACCGATTTATCAAGGGCCTTCGCTTGCCGCAAGCGGCGATGGCCCGGTAAGAAACCAGCCCTTAGTAGCTAGCAGCTTTCTGCAACAAGAGGATGAAATGACGCTGGAAGAATTGCGAGACAAAATTGATGTTCTGGACCGCCAGCTGGTGGAACTACTGAGCGAGCGGGCCCGCGCCGCGCAGTTGATCGGCCACCTCAAGGCTTCCACTTCGTTGCCGGTTTACGAGCCTGCGCGCGAAAAGGTGATCTACGCCAATGTGCGCGCAGCCAACAAGGGCCCTCTGCCGGACATCGAGTTGACGCACATCTACGAGCGCATCATAGACGTGATGCGGGCCTTGCAGAGGAACGAGTTGGCATCAGAGAGAAATGCCCGCGCCGCTGCCTCGGGCCAGAGCGCCGGTCCTGAAATCACCGCGACCGAGACAGGGAACAAGCCATGATCGTATCCATGCAGGAAAGAGCGACTGAAGAACAGATCGATGCCGTTATTGAGGTGATGGAAGAAGCCGGGGTCAGTGTGCATCGCACCACTGGCGCCATGCAGACCATCCTGGCAGGCGTCGGACCCACCGCTAATATTGACCTGAGCAAATTTGAAGTGCTGCCGGGCGTGCTCAATGTGCTGCGCATCAGCTCGCCGTACAAGCTAGCTGGGCGCGCCTTTCGTCCGGAGGGCTCGGTCATCGAGTTCGCCAACGGAGTGAAGGTGGGCGGCGAGCAGGTGGCCGTAATGGCCGGTCCGTGCTCCATTGAAAACCGCGAGCAGATGTTCACCACCGCCGCGCGCGTCAAGGCCATCGGCGCCAGCTTCCTGCGGGGAGGCGCCTTCAAGCCGCGCAGCTCGCCCTACGCCTTTCAGGGCATGGGCATTCCGGGCTTGCAAATGATGCACGAGGCCGCCCGGGAACACGGCCTGCTCACGGTCAGCGAGGTCATGGAGATCTCGCAAATCGAGGAGATGTCGCTCTACGTCGATTGTTTCCAGGTGGGCGCGCGCAATATGCAGAACTTCAACCTGCTACGCGAGCTGGGGCAGATGCGCAAGCCGGTGCTGCTCAAGCGCGGCATCGCCGCAACCCTCGAGGAGCTGCTGCTCTCCAGCGAGTACATTATGTCCGGCGGCAACTACGACGTGATTCTCTGCGAGCGCGGCATCCGTACTTACGAGACCGCCACGCGCAACACCATGGATATCTCTTCCATTCCGGTGATTCACAAGCTCTCTCACCTGCCCATCGCCGCCGACCCCTCGCACGGCACGGGACGGCGCGACATGGTGGCTCCCATGGCGCGCGCAGCGGTGGCCGCGGGCGCGGACGCGATTCTGGTCGAGGTGCATCCCAACGCCGACAAAGCCGCCTCCGACGCCGCGCAGACTCTCTACCTGGAGCAATTCGAGGAGCTGATGGCCCAGTTGCGCGTCATCGCCACGGCGGTGGGGCGGACGATGTAAAGTGTGATACGCCGAATGGTTGGCCTGCTGACTAGGTAAGGATGGCTACCAAGTCTATGGATGGAGGGGCTATGAATTTCAATCGCCGAAAGTTTTTGGGTTGTAGCCTGTCCATTCTGGCGCTTGCGAAGCTTAGCTCCGCTCAATCCAGATCAAGTTTTTTTAGAGGCTCCATTCCCAGTGGACCATTTTTGCCGGATTGGGAATCGTTGAAGGCCTATCAGTGTCCCGACTGGTTTCGGGATGCAAAGTTTGGAATCTGGGCTCATTGGGATCCGCAGTGCGTGCCCGAGCAGGGGGACTGGTATGCGCGCGGTATGTACCGGCAAGGGGATCCTTATTATGAGTACCACGTCAAGCATTATGGCCACCCCTCGGTCTTTGGCTACAAGGATATTTGTCATCTGTGGAAGGCTGAGAGATGGGATCCGGAGGCGCTCATTCAGCTTTACAAGAAAGCTGGAGCCAGGTATATGGTCGCGCTGGCCAACCATCATGATAATTTCGATTGCTGGGATTCCAAATACCAGCCGTGGAACGCCGTCAATGTAGGCCCCAAGCGGGACATCGTGGGCACATGGGCAAAGGTGGCGCGATCGCACGGACTGCGGTTTGGCGTGAGTTATCATGGCACGCCGCACAGAACCTGGGATGAATTCCTGCCGGTCCGGTATCAGAGCGACAAGGAGGGTCCTTTGGCGGGCGTTCCATACGACGGAGTGATGACCAAGGCCGACGGCAAAGGCAAATGGTGGGAGGGCATGGACCCTCGGCTATTGAACGGCACGCCCCACTTGAAGAACACGCCCTGTCCGGAGTTCGTGAAGAATTTTATGCTGCGGGTTCAGGATGTTATTGATAAGTACAATCCCGACACCTTCACCTTCGACGACAACCCGGTCTTCGATTTTGATGACGGCGGGCCTCTTTTGGACCTGAAGGTATGGCTGGGCATACCGGACTTGGCGCCGGTGATTATGGCGTATTATTACAACGCCAATATGCGCTCCCACGGAGGCAAACTCGAGGGTGTCCTCGACCTGAAGGGCGTTCCGGAGCCGATTTGGGGAACGATGACGCGGGATTTCGAGCAGGATTCGGCGATGGGCCTGCAAGCGAATCCATGGCAGACGGAGGCATGTATCGGCAACTGGCATTACCAGCGATCGATCTTTGAGAATCACACCTATAAGACCGCGGCGCTGATGGTGCCCGTGCTGGTGGACATTGTCAGCAAGAACGGCAATCTGCTTTTGAGCATTCCGTTACCCGGCGACGGCCAGCCCGACGACGACGAATTGAAGTTTCTCGATGAGCTTGGCAAATGGAATGCGATCAACGGCGAGGCAATCCATGGAACGCGCCCCTGGCGGATCTTCGGCGAAGGCCCCACCCAGGGCGGTGCGGGCGGAATGTATACGCTGCACAAGCGTACGTTCGTAGCGGGGGACATTCGCTTTACTCAGAAGGGCGATCTGCTCTACGCAATCGCTCTTGCATGGCCCGGCGATGGGAAGCTGGTGGTGAAGTCGCTGGGATTGAACTCGCCGCATTACCCAAAACAAATTGGGAATGTGGAGCTTCTTGGGTACAAGGGCAATCTGAAATGGAATCGCGATGCTGACGGAGTGAGCATCGATCTTCCTGCGCAAAAGCCGTGCGACTACGCTTATGCGTTCAAGGTCAGTCCGGCATAAGCACGGATAGAGGCGCGGTCTGCGTCATTGGTGTTATGTTCGGAGGTGGCAACGACTAGCGCCGCTAACACGCGCGAAGCGCGGCTAACACCGCTAACTCCGCCAATAGGAGCAAGCAAAACATGATCGAGCGCGTTTCCATTCTGGGCACGGGGCTGCTGGGCACGTCGGTGGGTCTCGCGCTGCGCGCGGCGGGCTTTCACGGCGCCATCACCGGCTGGAACCGAAGCCCTGAAGGCGCGCAGGCCGCACTCTCCATGGGCGCGCTCGATTCCATCGCCGCCGATCCCTTGCAGGCGGCGCGCGCGAGCCAGGTGGTGTTGCTGGCCGTGCCCATCTACGCCACGCTCAACTACATGGAAAAGCTCTCCATGGTTCTCGGCTCCGAGCACCTGGTCACCGACGTAGGCTCGACCAAAGCGCAGATTACCGCCGCCGCCGGCCGCCTCTTCAACACGCCGGAGCGCGCGGCGTTCCTGCCCGGCCATCCCATGGCCGGCAAGGAGCGCGGCGGAGCGGCCCTGGGCGACGCCAATCTCTTTCGCGGCGCGGTCTGGATCTTTACCGAGGTTCCCACCTGGGAACGTTCTTTGGTTTCATCGAAACTCGTAAAGGGCTGGCGGGAGTGGGTCGCCGCCATGGGCTCCAAGATTCTCGATCTCGACCCCGCGCGCCACGATGAGCTGGTCGCATGGGTCAGCCACCTGCCGCAGTTTGTGGCCACGGCCCTGAGCGCGCTGCTGGAAGAAGAAGTCGGCGATGCGCCCGAGCTGAAAGACGTTGGCGGACGCGCCCTGCGCGAGATGACGCGCCTCGGCGCCAGTCCTTACTCCATGTGGCGCGACATCGCCCTCACCAATACCGAAGCCATTCAGGTTGTGTTGCTGGCTCTGGAACAACGCCTCGCCCACCTGCGCGCAAACCTGCGCACGCCGGAGTTGCGCGATGAGTTCGAGCAGGCCAATAAGTTTCGACGGGAATAGCGAAATCTGTAGTACGAATATGGTGTCAAATCACGCTCGCAACCCTAACCTCAAATCCTTCATCAACAGCATGAGATGCAAATCGTTTGCGGGACACGGCTCAAAGCCGAAGTGGCGGTAAAATGAAGCTGCCTCAGCGTCGATGGCATGAACCAAGACAGCGCGCGCTCCCACAATGTCCGCCGCACCGGCAATGCGAATTAGCGCATTCTTGAGCAGGGCCTTCCCTAAACCAGCGCCTTGTTCGTTCATGTCTACTGCCAACCGGGTAAGCAAAATAATAGGGACAGGGTGATTCGCCAACCCTTTTGCCACGCGTACCGGCGCATCTTCCCGGCGCGTGCTCCCGGTTGCGATGGAGTAATAGGCAACCACATGATTGGCGCGATGAACTACATAAGTGCGCGAAGTTTCGCTCTGCTGATTGGCCCATGCAAAACGCTTGAGCCAATCATTCAGCGAGGCATGAAATCCACAGTCGAAACTACCGAGGTCGTGCGCCCTCGTAAGAGCTTCGACCTGCGACAGAGGCGCGGAATACGGCTCAGGCCTGCTCAAGGATGGAAGGCTCCCGCAGCAGTTTCTCTAATTTGGGAATGTGCCGGGCAGGGCGATCAAGGGCCTCTGTAAAAGCCCGCCATTGTTTATCAGACAGCACGAAATTCCTTTGGTCGGCCAGGGTGCGCTCGGCGCGTTCCGCGGCACTCTCCAAAATGAATGCGCTGACGCTGGTTCCGGCAAAGGCCGCTGCCCGGTTGATGGTGGACACGTCGCGCTCAGATGCGCGCAGATGAATCCGATGTTCTTTTCTCGCAGCGACAGGCATGTTTCCCTCCGTACGCACATTGTACGCCATTCAAGGGAAAAAGGAAACAATGCTACACGTGGGTATTGTCCAACTCCGATTTACTCTGCTTCTTCCTTCACCGGCTCCGCTTCCTTCGCCGGATCGATGGTGTGAAATCCCTCGCTCTTGGCCGCTTCCAGCAACTGCGGCGAGGCGGAAACGAAGATAATCTCTGTGGCCTGGAACATGTCGCGAGCGACAATCGCGGCGCCCAGTTGCAGGGTATCGGGCCAGCGCAGGGTTGTGCGGTCGAGGAGCTGGCGCGCGGCTTCAAGCACCGCCGGGTTCAGCGGCTCCTGCACCATGCGCGCCGCCTCCAGGCGCAGGCTGTCGAGCGCGGCGGTGGCGTCCTCCGGGGTGATGGCGCCGGAGCGCTCGCGCCGGCGAATGGCTGCGTAGACCTCCAGCGGCGTGGAGGCGGAGATCAGCTTGCGGTTGTCCTCCACGGCTTCCATCAGGCTGATCAAGGCCTCGGTGCCCGGCTCTTGCACAAACAGCTTGGCGAAGGCGGTGGACTCAAGAAAGTAGCAGCTCACAGGCTCCCCCGTTCTTCCTCGATAGCCTCGGCGATGGACTCGCCATGCGCCGTAACCGGATGGAAGCGCTGCGCCTCTTCGGGCATTCCCGCCTCGGCGCGGTTAAGGCGAATGGTGGTGGTGGGATAGGCCGGCGTCTTGGGGTTGGCAATTTTGCTGGTGACCACGACGCCGCGCTGGATGGCCTCGGCCAAAACGGCCTGGCGCGACTCAGGATGCTGATTCCAGCGATAAGCCTTGCGCGGCAAAAACGAATCTCTGAACCACTTCAGGGCGATGAAAGCGTGGCCGCCCCGCTCCGCCTCGGCCAGCGCCGCGCATAGTTCTTTCACGCGGGCGTCGATGTCGGCGGGAATCACCGCCTCCTGCCCGTCGTCGTCCTCATTGTAGTCATAATCGGCAGTGTCGCGCGATGTCCGCGCCGGCCGTGGCGCAGCTTCCGCGCCGTCGATGCGCTCAAAGTAGATGCGCACCTCGTCCTCTTCAGGTGTCCATGTGGATGCCAACGCATTGCGGCGCTTGCTGCGGCCATTTTCGCTGCACAGCTCCACAATCGCCTGGTAGCCCGCCGGAGCCAGAAAATGCAGGGCTCGCGCCAGTCCGGGATCCGCGCTGAAAGACAGCTCGTTCAAAGCTTCCTCGATCATCTCTTCCGCGTCGGGAATGCTAATGTTGTTCTCATCTATGATGTTTGGGTCAGCTTTTGTCGATTTCATTTTTTCTTCTCCGTATGCCGCTTCCCGTATCCGCCCATGCCGCACCTCCGGCAGGCTTATGGCCTGATTCCGGGGTTGATCGCGCAAAACAAGGAAAAGGAAGCAGCCTTAGCTCTAAACTGCAAGCATTGTTACAGAGGATTTGCCTGCCTTTATTTCTTCTGTCACACCAGGATTCGAGAAATACTCTAGCTAATTCCCCTGTTTGAAGCTATCAGTCCTCAGTGTACCCGATAAAGTAGCCCTTGTGGGCTGGGCTGTAAAAAAAGCTAATCTTGCCGGTTAGGATCTGGAAACCGCCAGTCAGACCGGCAATGTGGACCGAGCGAGTTTTCCAATAAGCGGTGGTAAAAATTACTTTACCCCGACATCAAAATATTCTACGACGATCTTCCTGAAATGGCCAACCGGCCGGTAAGTTGCAAACAAGGAATCCATCCCGCGAATTATCTTCAGTCCGGCCAGCTTTCCCTGCCGCAACTCCCTAAACTGGCCTCATCCGGCATAGAACGGCAGGCACGTATGGTCGTCAAAACACAGAGCAGGGGACTCGGCATCACTGGACTGCATGTGGGAGCAAGCAATGTCCGGCGCTATTTCCCAAAAAACATCTCCAGCATCGAACTGCAGTTGGACCATCTCCAGATTCAGTGCGGCCTGAAGCCTGATTTCTGGAGAGGCGAGCCGGAGATCTTCGACCCCCGGCTCTGTGCCTGGCTTGAAGCCCGGCATATGCATACCAGGCTGGATCGAACACCTGTTCCGCTGGCCATGATTCCGGCGGGGAAGAACTCCTACCGTCTGCAACCGGTATGCCTCAACAGACAGAACCGCCCCAAGCTGCTCCCCGCCGAAGCCTGAGCCGCGTCACGCGCCCACACAGGTTGTGTAACCATTCCCTCTACTCGTTAATCCCTGTTCCTTGTTCCCTGTCTGTTGATAGACTCAAAACACAGTGATTCTGACGCAGCTGCAAAACACAATTGAGCGTCACTTTGCCGCGGGCCCCGCCGCCATTGGGGACGAGTCCGCCATGAGGGCCTTTCTGTCGTTGCGGGCGGCTCTGGAGAGCGGCGAGGTGCGCGCTGCCTCGCCCGACGCCGCCGCACCCTCCGGATGGAGCGTAAACGCCTGGGTCAAGCGGGGCATCTTGCTGGGCTTTCGCCTGGGCGTGCTGACCGAGTTTCCCGCCGCGGGCTTCTCGTTCGTGGATAAGAGCACATTTCCGGTGCGCCATTTTAGTTCGGGAGACGGCGTGCGCGTGGTTCCCGGCGGCTCATCAGTGCGCACCGGTGCCTATGTGGCGCGCAGCGTGGTTTGCATGCCGCCCATGTACATCAACGTTGGCGCCTGGGTAGACGAGGGCTCGCTGGTGGATTCGCACGCCCTGGTCGGCTCCTGCGCCCAGATCGGCAAGCGCGTCCACCTGAGCGCCGCAGCGCAGATCGGCGGTGTGCTCGAACCGGTCAATGCCAACCCCGTCATCATCGAGGACGATGTTCTGGTGGGCGGCAACTCCGGCGTCTACGAGGGCTGCATCGTGCGCCAGGGAGCTGTGTTGGCCGCCGGCGTCATCCTCACCCGCGGAACCCCGGTCTTCGATCTGGTCAGTGGCACAATCCTGCGCGCCAGCGAGCAGTTGCCGCTCATCATCCCCCAGAATGCGGTCGTCGTCCCAGGTTCCCGCGCCGTAAGCAAAGGCAAGGGCCATGAACGGAGCCGGGAGTGGGGCCTCAGCCTTTACGCCCCGGTGATCGTAAAGTATCGCGATGATAAGACCGACATAAGTACTACGCTTGAAGACCTACTGCGCTAGCAGATATGCCAGATCTTCTCGAGAGGCCTTCAGCATTAATTGCATTGTGGCGATGTGATGAGAAAGTGTGATGCGATGACATCATTAAGACGGCTGTTCGGAGCGGGCCTGCCGACTATCAGGGGAAAGATCTTTATTGAAGACGTAATGCTTGAGCCAAAACCAGGGGATGCGAGGACTGTTTTCCGGATTGATCTGAAACAACTGGGCTTGATGCCCGGATATCGGTTGTGGCGAGTGTTAGGAACGGAACAAAAAGCGGACAGAAAAGATGATGCAGACACAATTATTCAGCTTATATGGGATTTGTTGCGCATAGGCTATTACCAAGGCACATCACAACAGGCGCTGGTTGTTCTTTGTGAGGTGCGCATCATCCACAATAAACCGGTGCCAACCATTATTGGCCGGAAGGTATTCAAAGGTTCATCTCCTCGAGACAAGATTGTGCCACCCGCGTTGCGCTACCAGAAATCGGTATTAGGGGATGTCCCATGGTCCGAGATCGAACAGTACCTGAGGACCCTTCCTCTTGATACCTTGAATCCATGCAACTGAGCAATACGATTTTACGCCAAGCCTTGTTAGTGTTAGCATTGGGTCTGACAAATACAAACGGAAAAGCTGCCAATCACTCCCCCGCACGGCAGCTTGCAACTTTGATTCCCCCATTTGCCGCGCTTGCCAATCACCTGCTCGACCTTATTTAATATTGGCACGGCTTGCAAGTGCCTGCGCGAAACGGGAAGATGCTCCAAACGCAACCAATGGAGCGAGAGACCATCTCAGGATTGGGAAAGGACCCGTCAAGAATGCCGTTTATTGTCTGGACAAATGAAATGAGTGTGGACGTAAAGATGCTGGATAACGACCATAAGAAAATGGCGATCCTCATCAATGATCTGCACGAGGGGCTGATGGCAGGCCGTGACAGCAAGGACCTCGAACGAATTTTTGATGAGCTTGTTGCCTACTCCCGCCTCCACTTTGCCCATGAAGAGCAACTCCTTGCCGAAGCGGGTTTCAGCGGAGCTCCTGCGCACAAAAAGGAGCATGTCCAAAAGGTTGAGCAGATTCTGAAGCTGCAGGCGCGCTTCCTTGGCAGCAGAGAATCGGCCGAATATCTCGAAGTGCTGGACCAGCTCAAAAATTGGCTCATTGCGCACACGCAGGGCCTCGACAAGGATTTTGTGGCGCATCTCAAAGCCGGCGGAGTCGATTCCATCCTGGCCGGGTGGAAAGAGCCGGATGGGGCTGCCCGGAAATAACCGGCAACTGTGCCCGAAGCTCGGGTAGTCCAAGCTCTCGCTTCCGTTGCCTGTGATGTAGCCAACTGAGCGGAATGAATCATCTTTCCAAACCCATCAGTGTTAGCATCAAGTCTGACAAATGCAAACCAAAAAACTGAAAATCATTCCTCTGGGCGGACTCGGCGAGTTCGGCATGAACTGCCTTGCGCTCCGTTGGGAAGACGACATTATCGTGATCGACGCCGGGCTGATGTTCCCGGAGTCGGAGTTGCTGGGTGTCGATGTTGTGGTTCCCGACATCAGCTACCTGGTGGAAAACAAGGCGCATGTGCGCGCCATCATCCTCACCCACGGCCACATGGACCACATCGGAGGCCTGGCCTGGATTCTCAACGAAATCAAGGTGCCCGTCTACGCCACCGAGTTCACCCTGGCCTACGTCGAGGGCAACCTTGAAGAAAATCAGTTGCTCGATGAGACCGAGCTGATCGAGATCGTGCCCCGGGAAAAGTTTACTATCGGCCCCTTCACCATCGAGCCGATCCACGTCACCCACTCCCTGGTGGACGCCGTTTCGCTGGCTATCGAGACGCCGGTAGGCATCATCATTCATTCCGGCGACTTCAAGATCGACCTCGCCCCGCTCGACGGCAAGCTCTTCGACCTGCACACCTTTGCCGAGTACGGCAAGCGCGGCGTCCTCGCCCTGCTGCAGGACTCGACCAATGTCGACCGCTCCGGCTACACGCCCTCGGAGTCAGCCGTCATTCCCCGCCTCGACGAAATCTTTTCCCGCACCCTAAAGAAACTCTTCTTCACCTGCTTCTCCTCGTCCATCTACCGCATCCGCATCGCCCTTGACCTGGCCCGCAAGCATAACCGCAAGGTGGCCGTCATCGGCCGCTCCATGATGGAGTCCACCGAGATCGCGCAGGACCTGGGCCACATCGAGATTCCCCAGGGGCTCATCATCAATCCCGGCCAGTTGCGCGATTACCCGCCCGAGCAGTTGATGCTGCTCATCAGCGGCACCCAGGGCGAGCCCATGAGCGCCCTCAGCCGCGCCGCCGTTGACAACCACAAGCACGCCCGCATCGAGCCGGGCGACACCGTGGTGCTCAGCTCGCGCATCATCCCCGGCAACGAGAAAAGCATCTTCCGCGTCATCGACCACCTCTATCGCCGCGACGCCCAGGTCATCTACGACAACGGCTCCAACGGCCTGATCCACGTCAGCGGCCACGGCTCGCAGGAAGAGATGCGCCTGCTCATCAATCTCGTCCGCCCCAAATACTTCATTCCCATCCACGGCAACTACGGCAACCTCCGCCGCCACTCCCGCATCGCCATGGAGACCGGCGCCATCGAACACGCCATTGTGCTCGAAGACGGCGACGTGCTGGAGCTGGACAGCAAGGATGTCCGTAAGGTCGACAAGGTCACTACCGGCCGCGTTCTCATCGACTCCGGCTCCTTCAACGATGTGGTCGAAGACCTGGTCCTCCGCGACCGCCGCATCCTCTCCGAGGACGGCGTGGTGCTGGCCGTTCTGGCCATCAACAAGCGCACCGGCAAGGTGGAGCAGCAGCCCGAGGTGGTGATGCGCGGCTTTGGCGGCGCGGATATCACCGAGCAGGCCCGCGAGCTGGTCCTCAAAACCCTCGACGGCCTCACCGCCGAAGAGAAATCCGACTACGGCATGGTCAAGGAAAAGGTCCGCGCCGAACTCAAGCGCCTCATCCAGAAAACCACCGGCCGCCGCCCAATGATTATGCCGGTGATTTTGGAAATTTGACGTCGGCAACGCAAGTTATCGCATAAATTTGGGTGCGGCATAAATCCAGCCACAATTTCTAAGCACCCACAGTCTAGTTCTTGACCAGATAGCCTCTCTATGCCACCATAGTGCGCGTGGCTACATTGCGTATCGTCGCCATCACTCTCGCACTCTGTGCTTGTACAGTTCAGGCACAGCAGCCAGAGATGAGCACACTGACAGTTACTGTCGAGGCTCAGACCCATGTACCCATTACCGGTGTGCGCATAGTAGCCACCGCACTAGCAACAGGCGCTCGCTTTGAAGCAACAACCAATGCAAACGGCCAAGCGGTCGTTTATTTGACTCAAGGACGATACGACCTGAAGGTGCAAGCCAAAGGATTCATGACCTGGGACGAAAAAGATGTCGAAGTGAAAACTGAGATGTATAGAGATGTCATACTTGCAGTTGAAGTACCGATTCACTACATTACAATCGAAATCACGTTTATCCCATTGGAGCATCAAGTATTGGCAGCAGAGATTCCTCTATTGCCAATGCAATTATTTGAACTAACCGCAAAACCGATCCGCCACAAACGGCATTGGTTCTAAACGGATTCCGACCTGCGTAACAAAAGGAACCTCTCACCGATATACTTCCCTTCGGTTGCCCACCCGCAAGACCAAAACCGTCAGCACCTTGTCCTGTATATCGCAAATCACGCGAAATTCGCCCACGCGGTAGCGCCACAAATCGCCTAACGGTCCGTTCAGCGCTTTGCCCATCGCGCGGGGATCATCACTCTGAGCCACGCGCTTATCCATGAAGTCGAGAATTCGCCGGGCCGCAGCTCTGTCGAGCTTCCGCAATTGCTTCTGCGCGGATTCGGCGTACTCAATCGTCCAAGCCAAGGTCTTTCCTTACCGAAGCCGCGGAGTGCACCTTCTCCTGCCCCTTGCGGACCCGTTTAAGCGTATCGGCAGCCAGATAATACTCTTCCATCTCAGCAATGCCGCCTTCAATCATCTCGCGCAGATAGAAAGCCTTAGTACGTCCTGTCTTCACTGCCAATCGATGCAGCCGATGCGAGAGATCCGGATCAAGTCTGATTGACGTAGCCATAATCACCTTCCATATGAATACATGTATTCATGATATCACATCGCTCATCCGCTTACTAAAAACTGGGTGCCCCACCCTCGCGGCGTCTTTGTTTTTGCCGCTAGGGTGGGACGCCATGCATTTGACCGATAATGGAGCCATGGCCGACCCACTCGTTTCCCTCGCCGAAATCCGCGCCGCCGCCACCCGCATCTCCTCCATCGCAGTCAAGACCCCTCTTGTCGAAGCCGCTTTTCCCGGCCTCTCTGGCCATGGCACCGGCAAGCGAATCTGGCTCAAGGCGGAGAGCCTTCAGCCCATCGGCGCCTTCAAAATGCGCGGCGCGGCCAACAAAATCCTCCAACTTACTCCCGAGGAGATTCGCCGCGGCGTTATCACCTACTCCAGCGGCAACCACGCCCAGGCCGTTGCTTACGTGGCGCGCGAAGTCGGCGCTAAAGCGGTAATCGTCATGCCCTCGAACGCCCCGGCCATCAAGCGCGCGGGCACTCTGGCGCTGGGCGCGGAGGTCGTCGATGTGGGCGTTGCCTCCAGCGAGCGCCTGGCCATGGCCGAACGGCTGGTCCGCGAGCACGGCTACGTCGTCGTCCCGCCCTACGACGACCAGCAGATCATCACCGGTCAGGCCACCTGCGGCCTAGAGATTGTCGAATCTCTCCCCGACGTGGACCTGGTGCTCTCGCCGGTCTCCGGCGGCGGCCTGTTAAGCGGCGTAGCCGCGGCTGTCAAGCAACTTCGCCCTCAGGCCAAGATCTTCGGCGTCGAGCCGGAGCTGGCCGGCGACACGGCGGAAAGCTTCCGTACCGGCTCCATCGTCACTTGGCCAGCCGAGCTTGTCAGCCGCACCATAGCCGACGGCCTGCGCACCCAGAGTGTCGGCGTGCGCAACTTCGCCCACATCCGCGCGTTTGTAGACGGCGTTATCACCGTCGCCGAGGCGGAGATTCGCGCCGCCATGCGCGCCATCGTTGCCGCCACGCGCCTGGTTCCCGAGCCCAGCGGAGCCGTAGCCACGGCGGCCCTGCTCTTCCACGCGAAGGAGCTGCCAAGTTACACCAAAGCCGTAGCCATCGTCAGCGGCGGCAACGTTGCCCCGGAAATGCTGGCTCAAATTCTAACCGAATCCTGAGAATCCGGCGTCTAATTTATGTGGCAAACTGGGGTTAGTTGTTCCCTGATCTCTGCCCCCTGATCTCTGTCCCCTGTTTTATGATTTTCTCTGTGAAGAATCCACGCACCCTCGCTCTCAGCGCCCTCGCGCTCACCCTTGCTCTGGTCTGCGCCCTGCCCGCCCTTGCCGACAAAAAGCAACCGCAACTGGAAAAGCCTCTGGCTGGCCCGCGCGCCACGGCCCTGCGCGTCACCTGGCTCTACGTTGCGCCCGACACTGCCTCGGAGAAGGTCGACCGTGTACAAATCGGCCGCGAGATGGTGGTAGCCGAGCACAGCGGCCCCTGGCTCCGCGTCTACGCCAACACCGACATTCAGGAAGAGCGCAAGAGAGACGCCCCGCTCATCGGCCAGGACGAGGTCACGCCGCCCATCTCCGGCTGGATGGAGGCCAAAGGCATAGTCATCGAGACCACGCCCGGCGGCGACCTGATCCTGATGGGCGAGGCAGCCAATCAGGAGTCGCTGGCATCGGACCCTCGCGGCCCCGTCAACGCCGCGCAGAGCGCACGCCTGCTCTACCGCCGCCTGGTCGAGATGTTCCCCAAATCGCCCCTGGTTCCCGAAGCCTCCTGGCGCGCCGCCGACATCCTCTGGCAGTTGCAGAAGGCCGACGCCTCCTCGCGTCCCTCCGCCCGTGAACGCGAACCCTACCTGCGCGACCAGATGGACGAGGACGAGTTGAAGAAGGTCATCAAGCTTTATCCGCACACCCGCCCCGCCGATCTGGCTGCCTTCACGCTCGTTGAAAACAAGCTCTGCGGCGACTGGCAGGGTTCGCCCAAATGCCCTGAGAAGGAGTCGGAGGCCTACGAGAAGTACGCCGCTGAAGTTCCCGACGGGCCGCGGACCGCGCAGGCCCTCTATCAGGCTGTCTACCGTCAGGCCGTGCTCACCGATATGTACGCCGCCGACGGCAACGATAGCAAGAGCAACGCCGCCCACGCGCATGCCAAAGAGTTGGCCGCCCGGCTCAAGGATAAATTCCCCCAGTCGGATTTCACAGCCCGGGCCGCGGCGCTCGTGTTCATATTAGATGAGGGCGTTCCCGTCTACGGCATCGACCGCGAATAACGCACCCCCGGAGGCCTCTTGAACGTATACATTCAGTCCATCATCCTGGGCATTGTTGAAGGCCTGACCGAGTTTCTCCCGGTCAGCTCCACGGCGCACCTGCGCATCACACAAGCCTTGATGCACATTTCGCTCGATGACGCTTATTGGAGCATGTACTCCATCGTCATTCAGTCGGGCGCTATCCTGGCTCTGGCTCTTCTCTTCATGCGACGCATCGCTGGCTTCCTGCGCACCTTTCCCAAGGGCGATCGAGGCGACCGCAACTGGCTCACTCACCCCGTCTCGTTCACCCTGATCGCTTTTGCCTTTACCTCGGCGCCCTCGCTCCTGCTGCGCAAATTAAGCGAGGAAAATCTGAAGCATCTTGACCGGATTGCCTGGGCGCTGCTCATCGGCGGCATCGTAATGTGGATCGTAGATATCTGGAGCAGCCGCCGCAAGGCCGTCACCACTCACGTTGAAGAGATGTCTCTCCCGCAGGCCATCTGGGTCGGCCTCTGCCAGGCGCTCTCGGCTGTTTTCCCCGGAACCTCGCGCTCCATGTCCACCATCGCCGCTGGCCAGATCGCCGGACTCGACCGCCCCGCTGCCCTCGAGTTCAGCTTCCTGCTCTGCATTCCCACCATGATCGCCGCCACCAGCTACGACCTTTACAAGGAAATCCGCTCCAGCCACGGTGCTGCCGCCCACGTTGTCATGACCACCGAGAACTGGATTGTGCTCCTCATCGGCTTCGTCGTCTCCTTCATCGTTGCCCTGGGTGTCGTCGAGTGGTTCCTGCACTGGGTGCGCAAGCACGGCTTCACCATCTTCGCCATTTACCGAA
This sequence comes from Occallatibacter sp., assembly GCA_050012015.1. Classification (GTDB taxonomy): domain Bacteria; phylum Acidobacteriota; class Terriglobia; order Terriglobales; family Acidobacteriaceae; genus Telmatobacter. Next base: position 238,630 of record JBEKHZ010000006.1, read on the forward strand.
TCCTGCTGGGCTTAGCGTTGCTGCTCTGGGGCGCGAAATACATTGGAGGATAAGCTGCGTGCAACTCCACCTCCGCCGGGGGTCCACACCGTGGTTCCCCCCGCCGTGTTTTGCACAAAACCCGCACTCCCGGCGCTGATAATAGAGATTGCTCTGGGAGTCTTCGTCCGCTCCAGAGCAAAATCAGGGTGATTGAGCCCTAGGGAAGATTCTGGAGGGTGGCTTTTTCTTGAGGAAAAAGCCACTTGAGTTCGTTAACTTCTCGTAGAGTAACCCTGATTTTGCTCCACCGATAGCTCGCGGCAGCTTTCCAGAGGGTCAATCGAGACGGAGCGCCCTTGCCATGACACCCCTTCGCATTGTTTTAGCGCCGACGCGTAACCGGCCTCTGAACATCTTTCTGGGACTGGTGCTGGTGCTGGCCGCGACGCTTGTCCTGCTTGCGCTGGCCTCCTATCATGCGACCGATCCTTCGTGGAATACCGCCTCCGGCGTCGCCGGCCCGGACGCCGTGCGCAACTGGATCGGCATCTTTGGCGCATCGCTCAGCGACCTGCTGCTCCAGTCTCTCGGAGTGACCGCCTTCTTCCTGCCTCTGTGGCTCTGCGGGCTGGGATGGACCTGGATGCGTTCGCGTCCCGGCGGTCTGGCCTGGTTGCGATGGCTTGGCGCTCTGCTCGCTCTGGCCTTTACGCCTGCCGTCCTGGCGCTGTTGCCTTGGCGCTTGCTCTGGCAGGGTAGGCCCGTCGCGGGAGCCGCGGGTCCGCTCATGGCCGAACTTCTGGTCCGCTATCTGAACTTCAAAGGCGCCTTGCTGGTGGCCGGAGTGCTGGCCGTCGCGGGAATCTGCCTTGCCTCGGCTATCTTCTTCTCCACCATCTTCGACATCATCCAGGCCCGCTGGCGCAATCTCGTCTCTCTGCGCGACCGCTGGCGCAACTGGCGCGAGGAGCGCGCTGAACGCAGGGAAGCGCGCATCGCTGAAAAAGAGTTCCGGCTTGAGCGGGAACAATATCCGGTGACGGGTCCGAAGCTCGTCCCCCCGCGCGTGATTCCTGAGCCCGCGCTGGTCGCGCATTTTGAAGAAGCGTCACACGACGCACATCCCGGCTTCTTTGCCCGCCTCTTCCGCCGCCGCGCTGCCGCCAAAACAGACCCTGAAGATATTCCCGCCTACGGGCGTGTTGACATCAAGCCGGAAGAAGCCGATGCCGCCGGTCCGCGTCTGCTGCACAGGCCCAGCGTTTGGGAACGTTCCGTCCAGGAGCACTCACCTGCGCAAGCGGAGCCTCTTCCGCCAGCGGAGCAAGCGGAAGCCATGCAGCCTGCTCCCTCGCAGCCCCTGTCTGAAACTTCGCTCCCGGCAGCCGGCCGTTTTGAGCCTCCCGCCGTCACTCCCGCATTTGTGCCCGCTGTGCCGCGGCCCGCCGAGGAGATCGCCATCCACAAACGCGCCGACGCCAACGTGCGCCAGGCCGCCGTCGCGCCCAAAAACATCAGCGGCTTCAAGCTGCCGCCCAGCACTCTGCTCAACCCCGGCGAGGGCCCACAGATCGTTCGCGAGGACGAACTGCGTGAAGAGGCCCGCGTGCTGGTCGAAAAATACGACGAGTTCGACGTTCGCGGCCAGGTCGTCCAGATCAATCCCGGACCCATGGTCACCACTTATGAGTTCAAGCCCGAGGCTGGCGTCAAGTACTCCCGCGTCACCGGACTCGACGACGATCTCTGCCTCGCCATGCGCGCCGAGAGCATCCTCATCGAGCGCATGCCCGGCAAAAACACTGTCGGTATTCAGGTGCCCAACCATCGCCGCGAGACCATTCACCTGCGCGACTGCATCGAGTCAGAAGAATTCCGCAAAGCCAAATCGCGCCTCACCATCGCCATGGGCAAAGACATCAACGGCCTCATCCGCACCGCCGACCTGGCCGAGATGCCCCACGTGCTCATCGCCGGCTCCACCGGCAGCGGCAAATCCGTGGCCATCAACGCCATGATCATGAGCCTGCTCTATCGCGCCACCCCTGCGCAGGTCCGTCTCATCCTTGTCGATCCCAAGCGCGTCGAGCTGGGCATCTACGAAGGCATTCCCCACCTCTTCACGCCCATCATCACCGAGCCCAAGCTGGCCGCCAACGCCCTACGCAATGCCGTCCGCGAAATGGATCGCCGCCTCAAGCTGCTGGCCGCTCACCGCCTGCGCCACATCGACCAGTACAACAAGCTCTTCGAAAGCTCCACTCCATCGCTCTTCGCCGAGGCTGATGAAGAGGGTCCGCTGCCCTACATCATCATCATCATCGATGAGCTCGCCGACCTGATGATGCTCGATCGCATCAACGTCGAGGAATCCGTCAAGCGCCTCGCGCAGATGTCTCGCGCCGCCGGCATTCATCTCATCCTCGCCACGCAGCGGCCCAGCGTGGATGTCGTCACCGGACTCATCAAGGCCAACATCCCCACCCGCATCAGCTTCCGCCTGGCCACCAAGGTCGATTCGCGCACCATCATCGACTCCAACGGCGCCGAAGCTTTGCTGGGCCGCGGCGACATGCTCTTTTTGCAGCCGCGCACCAGCCGCCTCCTGCGCCTCCACGCGCCGCTGGTCACTGAAAAGGAAGTTGCCGCGGTCGTCGATTTCTGGAAGGCGCAGGGAGACGCCGAATACGTCCAGAGCTTCCTCGATGCCCCCAAGGACGAGCGCGCCGGCGAGGACGGCGCCAATCCCGAAAGCAGCGAAGACGATCCCCTCTTCGACGACGCCGTCCGCGTGGTCTTCGAAGCTCGCAAGGCCTCCACCTCGCTCCTCCAGCGCCGCCTCAGAATCGGCTACGGCCGCGCCGCCCACCTCATCGACATGATGGAGAACGACGGCCTGGTCGGTCCCGCCGACGGTCCCCGCCCCCGCGAACTCCTCAAGGCCCCCGACTGGCAGCGCGAAGTCGCTTCCACCGCTGGCGAATAACTCAAGAAAGCCCCCAACCTTTTCCACCTGCCTCGTTTGGTAGGCCGCCTGCCTGCTCCGGCGCGCCACAACAATATTGATTGACTCTTTAAATATTATGGATTAGATTTACATCGTCGCCGTCGCATTCCGCGCGGCGTCATCGAACTCTTTCCCCTTGCGCAGTGAGGGCTAATTTGCCATCTGAATTCCCTTTCCGCGCGCTACGGTAACCCCCATTACCTGTTGTTCGAGGAGAACACCCGCTTATGACATCAAAACGCATGCTTTCCCTGGCGTTATTCGCCCTGGGTGCGCTGGTAGCTTCAGCCGCCTTGTCCGCTCAAACCGCCCCTGCCCGTATGATTCCCTTCAGTGAGTTCCAAACCGGCCTAAGCACTGCCAAACATACGGAATATGTTGGTAAGCCCCAGGTCCGCGTAAAGCAAGCCGCCGACTTTGAGGAGATGCGCCAGCACCTTACCAAGCTCTACACTGGGGTGAAGGTCACGCACAGCTTTGTACTGGAAACCGACACCTACGACTGCATCCCCATCAACCAACAGCCCTCGGTCCGGCTGCTTGGCATCACCAAAATCGCGGAGGCGCCCCCAGCCGGCGTAGTCAGAAACATCAGGCCTGAAGCCGAGCTCGCTCCCAAAGCCGAGCCTGCTCGCGAAGCCGTGCAAGTAGCCCATTCCGCCTCCCAGGCTAGGCAGGTAGCCGAAGACATTCGTGAGGATAAGTTCGGCCACTCCACCCACTGCGAGGCCAACACCATTCCCATCCGCCGCGTGACCCTGGAAGAGATGACCCGCTTCTCTACCCTGCGTGAATTCTTCAATAAGGGTCCGAACGAGGCGGCAGGTATCCCCAAGGCGAATGCCAAAACCCCGCCCTGCACCGGCAATTGCCCGGTCGAACACAAATACTCGGTGGTGAACCAAACGGTCAACAACTGGGGCGGCAACTCCACGCTCAATGTCTGGAGTCCCTATGTCAATACCAGCCAGGGCGAGATTTTCTCGCTCACCCAGCATTGGTATGTGGGCGGCTCCGGTACATCCCTGCCCGGCCTGCAGACCGTCGAGGTTGGCTGGCAAAACTACCCTGCCAAGTACGGCGACGAACGCTCGCGCCTCTTCATCTACCACACCGCCGACGGCTACCATTCCACCGGTTGCTACAACCACGATTGCGGCGACTTTGTGCAGACCAACGGCGGTGTCTACCTGGGCGGTGGATTCACCAACTACAGCACCACCAATGGCACCCAGTGGGAGTTCAACATCCAGGTCCAGCTCTATCAGGGCAACTGGTGGATCTTCTACGGAACCACCCCCTTCGGCTATTACCCCGGCTCTCTCTTTCATGGCGGGCAACTGACGCATAACGCGACTAACGCCCAGTATGGAACGGAGACCGTGGGATCCACCGTGTGGCCGCCGGCAGGCAGTGGCGGTCAGCCATCGACCGGTTGGGGCAAAGCCGCCTATCAGCGGGATCTCTTCTATATCACCTCTTCCCACACGGGCATCTGGGAATCCCTCTCTAACTGGAACATAGCTCCATGCTACGCAATCAGCGGTCCCTTCTCGGGCTCCGGCGCATGGGCACTTTACTTCTACGACGGTGGCCCTGGAGGCGGGGGCTGCTAAATCCTCCTTGTCATTCGTAGTTTCCCAGGTCTCGATTCTGAGGCCTGGGAAATTACTAACTTCCACACGTTTTGTCATCCTGAGCGAACCCTGAGTGGAGCGAAGGGGTGTCGAAGGACCTGCTTTTGTTTTTTGTCGCTTTGAAAGGGCACGACTGGTAGGTCAGGGTTTTAACCCCGACAATAGCCGAGCTTAATCGGCCCGGGCTTTAGCTGTCGTGTCTCAAGAGGTTGTTTACATTGATGTCGAGCCCTGATCGGCAGATGGGAGGCATCTGATTGAGACTAGCATGTGGACGGTGCCAGTTGTAGTGGTGGATCCAGGGCAGCAGGAACGAGTT
>JBEKHZ010000007.1:0-48086 GCA_050012015.1 Occallatibacter sp.
CGCAGTCCATCGAGAGAGGGTAAATGGCCGGAAGTGGTGAATTTCTTATGGGGCAATGGCAGCACAGAAGCAGGAGATAAGCTCACGCAGTACTCTTTCTGAATGCCTTCTGTTCACGTTGCAGAGTAAGCACATGAAAATGATAATGCACGCCCAGATGAAATGCGATGGAATCTCCGGCTCGATCCGGGTATACTGTCGGCAAGGCGGCTAGAGATGGACTAGCCAGCCATAAGTGAGGTGCGTCTTCCGCAGTGACTATAGCCCACTGACATTCGACGTTCCTGCCTCGGGGACATCCCGTTGGCGCGCGGTGGTTCGTGTGCTGCGAAGTCCCATGGATTCATTGGGTTGCGCCCTTCTTCCTTCCTCTTGTACCCTCTGCGGCTCCTCTCTGCCGCGTCTCTCTTCCGTGCCAATTTGTGATATTTGCTGGACGGAGTTTTCCGCCCTGAGCGGAGAACTGTGTTCCCGCTGCGGCGACACACTGGACGCGCCGGTGCTGGCCGGCCCTACGAAAAGCGGGCTGTGCCGGGCCTGCCGGCTGGCGCCCCCGCCGTTTGTGCGGGCGGTGGCCTATGGGCCTTACCAAGACCGCATGAAGGCGGCCATCCATGCGCTCAAATATGACCGGCTGCACGCGGTGGCGCGCGGCCTGGGACGGATGTTGGCCGAGGCAATTGCCCAATTGGCGGATGAAGCGCCCAGCGAAATGCTGGTGGTTCCGGTTCCGCTACACCGGACAAAATATGCCGAGCGTGGCTTCAACCAGGCTCGCTCGCTGGCTGCGGCGGCGCTTGCATCGCTCGGCGAGACGCATCCGGAGTGGCGGCTCACGCTGGCTCCGCGCACGCTGATGCGTCAGCGCGCCACCGAGAGCCAATTTGGCCTGACGCCGCGCCAGCGGCGCCTGAATGTGAAGGGCGCGTTCGAGATTTCAGATCCGGCTGCCGTCACGCTGAAGCACGTTCTGCTTATTGACGACATTTTCACTACCGGCGCAACGGCTCGGGCTGCGGCTTTAACACTGTCCCAGGCCGGAGCGGCCTCCGTGTGGGTGGCCACACTGGCCAGGGCGAGCCGCGTGTACAGCAACCGCCGTGGAACTTCCGCGCAGTTTGACGATGCGGAAGAAAATTTTGAACCGGCCGGCAGATTGCCGGTTGCAACCTTGCAAGAGGCAAGCATTTATTCATCGCACGAGCAATCATCTTTTTAACGAGGGGAAAGAGGATGTCGCTGGGAAAAGCCATGATTCATGCACGCAAGCAGAAGTCCATCGCAAGGGCCGCGGCGCTGGCCGGCGAGAAGGTGACGGTCCACTCCGCGCACATCCTGCAGATGCCGGTGCTGGTGCTGAATGCCTCCTATGAGCCAATCAATATCTGCGGCGCGCGGCGCGCCCTGGTGCTGGTGCTCAAGGGAATTGCACGCACCGAGGAGGAGCACGGGCTGATTCTTCACGCCCAGCGCAGCCGCATTCCCATGCCCTCGGTGATCCGTCTGCTGGAGTACCGCCGCATCCCTTACCAGACGCGCGCCCTCTCGCGCAAAAATATCCTGCTGCGCGACCGCAACACCTGCCAGTACTGCGGCGATACGCTGCCGCCCGCCGATTTGACGCTGGACCACGTGGTTCCCCGCTCGCGCGGCGGCAGCTCCACCTGGGAGAACCTGGTGGCCTGCTGCCATCCCTGCAACCGCCACAAGGGCAATCGCATGCTCAGCGAGATCGACGATATGATTCTACTGCGCGATCCGCGCCCCTTCTCGCTGCACACCAGCCGGCAGATCATGCGCATGCTGGGCAGGGCGGATGATCGGTGGCGGAAATACTTATTCTATTGAGTTGCAGCTGAAAGCTACTTCTTCGGCTGCGTGTCCGGAGGTTTTGTGTCCGGCGGCTTTGCGCCCGGCGTAATGTCCTGGCCTTCATAGATAACTTTTGTGGTTGAGCCAAACTGCTTGTAGTCGGTGTACTTGATGGTGTCGCGGATGTGCACGTCCTGGGCCATGTAGCCGGGGCCGCCGCTGAAGTGCAGGATGCCTTCGCCCTTGGTGTAAACGGGGAACCAGTAGTGACCGTCCACCTGCTGCCGCCAGGTCATGAAGGGTGGGTGCAGGTCTTCCTGTCCCTTGCGCGTGTCGTCGGGAACCATGCGCCCATTGGTCACCACGATCTGCAGGTCGGTCGCGTCCACCCAGATGCGCCCCAGCAGATAGCGCTGCTTCTTTTCGATGGTTTTGGGCGCCACATCGAAGACGTAGCAGTCCACCTCGTCCACCTTCTGCCGGCCCACGTACTTGATGTTGTACTGGCCGATCATCTCGGTGGTAAGGACAAAGGGATAGCCGTGCTGGATGTCCTGCATGTCGGAGGAAGACATCTGCACCCGCTGCAGGGTGCTCTCCGGCGCGTAGACTGTCTTTTCGAAGCGTTTGCCGGTGGGGTCAAAGATGACGTCGTCCACCTGGTAGTACTCGCCGTCCACCTTGTTGTCGTCGTCGATGGTCTGCACGCGGGCGATGCGGCGATAGGTGTAGTGGTTCAGCGCCTTCTGAAACTCGCTCTCCTTGGCGGCAAACTGGCGGATGATCTCTTCCGGGGCGATGGCCGGCGCGCTGATGTCCATGCGCCCGAAGCCCGCGTCGAGCGGCATGGGCGTAAAACTGTCCTGATTCTGCGCCGAGGCGGCCAGTGCGAGAGCCGACGCCGCCAGCAACGCCAAAGACCATCGAGTGCGCATGGGATCCCTCATCCATAAGATTAGACGAACGGGCATAGCAGCCGGATGCTTGTGGATTTTCAGAAGGGAATCATGGGCGAACTGTAAGCGGACGGATCAAAACCTGATTTCGCGGTGTCTATTGACATAAGGAAGTTTTAGCAGGACGCTTCTTAAAGGGTGAATCATGGACAAGTGTATTGCGCGAAATCTTTCGGCGATTGCGGTTTTACTTCTTATTGCATTCACAGCAATGGCGCAAGTAAAGTATTTTCCTGAAGAGGCTGCCGGGGGAGACCCACGACTTGACAAATTTGTAGACTGGTATTCCGTGCAACTCACGGCTCTCAAAGAACCATCCTTATTGGAGATGGCCAATACACCATCGTCAGAGTCCTACCGATTTCTCTGGCTACGCACCTTTCATCATCCGATTGCAATCCGGCTGGATGTGAAAGCAGATGGATCGAGTGTTCTAACGACAAAAATTACAAGCGGTGAGGGAGGTTATGAACCCGGTGTTTTGACCGTGAACACCTCCAGGAATCTGACGCAAGAACAAACTCAGAACATCGTCAAGAAAATAGAGGAAGCATTATTTTGGTCGATGCCGATTCTTGATGATGGAAATACGATCGGTGTAGATGGAGCAGAGTGGATCGTTGAGGGAGTGAAGAACGGGAAGTATCACGTTGTAACCAGGTGGTCGCCGGAAAGCGGAGCGATTCGCGAACTGGGGCTAGCATTCATTCACGATCTTGCGAAATTGAGTATACCTAAGAATGAGATGTACTAAATCGTAGCTATGCTACTCCTGCGCTGCCACTCGATAATCCGTAGAATAGCTCCAGATGGCTTTTACCGAACAATACGATGTAGCCGTGGTGGGCGCGGGGCACGCTGGGTGCGAGGCGGCTATGGCGGCAGCGCGCATGGGGCTGAAGACGGCGCTGATCACCATGAACCTCGACCTGATTGCGCAGATGAGCTGCAATCCGGCCGTCGGCGGCGTGGCCAAAGGCCATCTGGTGCGCGAGGTGGACGCGCTGGGCGGGGTGATGGGCGAGGTGACCGACGCGGTTGGAATTCAGTTCCGGCTGCTGAACGCGTCGCGTGGCCCGGCGGTGTGGAGTCCGCGAGCACAGTGCGACAAGCAGCTCTACCGCGTGAAGATGCGCGAGGTGTTGGAATCGCAGGCAGGGCTGCATATACGGCAGGCGGAGGTCGTTGATCTGGTGATCGACGAGGGAACAGGGACTGAGGGACCAGGGACTAAGGGACTGAGGCGCGTTTTGGGCCTGAAGCTGCGCGACGGGCGTCGGCTGATGGCGGGGGCCACGATTATCACTACCGGCACGTTTCTGAATGGGCTGATTCACTGCGGCGAAGAAAAATATCCGGCGGGGCGCAGCGGCGAGCCGGCCTCAGTTCTGCTGGGCGAGGCGCTGCGGGCGCTGGGCTTGCGGACGTGCCGCTTGAAGACGGGAACGCCGCCGCGGCTGGACGGGCGGACGATCCGCTGGGAGGCTTTCGAGGAGCAGGCGGGCGACGCGGAGCCCACGCCTTTCAGCTTCCGGACGAAAAAGATTGTTCAGCCGCAGATCAGTTGCCACATCGCCTTCACTACGCCGGAGACGCTTCGCATCATTCGCGCGAATGTCCATCGCTCAGCAATGTACTCAGGGCAGATTGCGGGCGTCGGGCCGCGCTATTGCCCGTCCATTGAGGACAAGATCGTCAAGTTTCCTGACAAGACGCAGCACCAGTTTTTTCTGGAGCCGGAGGGGCTGCACACCCACGAGGTCTACGTGAACGGCATGTCCACCTCGCTGCCCATGGAGGTGCAGTGGGAGATTGTGCATTCGATTCCCGGCCTCGAGCAGGCGGAGATGCTGCGGCCAGGCTACGCCATCGAATACGACAGCGTGGATGCGACCGAGCTGGACCGCACGCTGCGCGTAAAAAGCATGGAGGGACTGTATTTAGCGGGGCAGATCAACGGGACCAGCGGCTACGAAGAGGCGGCCTGCCAGGGAATCATGGCCGGGATCAATGCGGCGCTGTGGCTCAAGGGCGCGCCGCCGTTCACGCTCGACCGCAGCGAAGGCTACACGGGCGTGCTGATCGACGACCTGATCTCGATGGGTACGAATGAACCGTACAGGATGTTCACCTCGCGGGCGGAGTTCCGGCTGCACCTGCGCATCGACAACGCCGACCGGCGGCTGACCCCGCACGGGCGGAGGCTGGGACTGATCGACGACGCTGCCTGGGCGGAGTACGAGCAAAAACAGGCGAGGATGGCCGCGCTGGAGCGGCTGCTGGTTACACACAAAGTTGTCGGCGAACGGCTGGGTGCAGCGGGCCTGGACGAACTGACGGGTACGGCCGGTTTGACCTGGGCGCAACTGCTGAAGCGGCCCGAAGTTGGCATCGAGGCGGTTTTGGGAATGATGCGCGAGGAGCTTGCGGCCGAGCCACTGCTCAAGGATTTCGCTTCAGAGGCCGGTCGGAATCCGGAGCAAATCGCTCAGGCGGAGGACGCCATCCTGCGCGGTAGTTTGCGGAATGAAGCGCGAGCGGTGGAGACGGAAATCAAGTTTGCCGGCTACCTGGAGCAGCAGAAGAAATCCATCGCCAAGCTGAAAGCCGCCGAGGGGGTTGCGATTCCGGAGTGGCTTGATTATGGCGCCATCAGCGGTCTTTCGCGGGAGATGCGCGAGAAGCTGGAGCGGGTGCGTCCTGCGACCATCGGGCAGGCCAGCCGCATTCCCGGCGTAACGCCGGCGGCGCTGGGACTGGTGCACGTGTCGATCCGGCTGCAAGGGGCAAGGAGGCAGGCGAAGTAGTCCCTTAGCGCATTCCCGGAAGCGGTTCGGTTCCCGATCCAATCAGATCGAGGCAGCGCTGGTAAGTGAAGATGCGATTGCGGCGGCGGCCCGTGGTCTCAGTGACAATGCCCAACTGCTGAAGGTTTGTGAGAACAGAGGCCACCGTGGTGACGGTTTTTGAAACCCCAGCCGCAATGGAGCTAATGGAGGCAACCGGCTTGGCTTGCAGGTAACTGTGAATTTGCAGAGATGTGGCGGCCGACTTGGCTTGTGCTTGAATGCGCCGGCCATCTTCGCGGAAAAGCTCTCGCAGTTGAAAGGCTGTCTCTGCCGCCTGGCGCGCGGTACTCTCCACTCCCTCCAGGAAGAACTGAAGCCACTCCTCCCATACCCCTTCCGTGCGCACCTTTTGCAGGAGTTCGTAGTAACGGTCGCGATGGGTCTTAAGGTACAGGCTCAGGTAGAGCAGCGGCTCGCGAAGTACTCCGCTCTCGCAGAGCAGGAGCGTAAGCAGGAGACGCCCCAACCGCCCATTGCCATCCAAAAACGGATGGATGGTCTCGAATTGCACATGCGCCAGGCCGAGCTTGACTAACAGTGGCATCCGGTCGTCATAGAGATACTTCTCGAAGGCGTCGAGGCACTCCATCAGGTTTTCCGGGGGCGGCGGGACATAGAGGGCATTCCCAGGACGGGTTCCGCCAATCCAGTTTTGACTGCGGCGAAATTCGCCGGGAGTCCTCTGCGCACCTCTGCCTTTGCGCAGAAGCACGCTATGAATCTCGCAGAGCAGGCGCAAGGAAACCGGGAACCCCTCCTTGAGCCGCTTCAATCCGTGTTCCATGGCCGCGACATAATTGGAGGTCTCACTCACGTCGTCCAGAGGCCCGTCCGGCGTCAGACCGCTTTCGAACTGGAGCAAATCAGAGAGTGAGGACTGCGTTCCCTCAATCTGCGAGGAAAGAACTGCCTCTTTACGAAGATATAGATAGATGAAAAGTTGGGGGTCAGGCAGCAGAGCGGTTGAGCCATCCAGCCTGCCCAGTGCCTGATTGGTCCTGTCTAGCAGAGCATAGAGAGGTTCCATTTCCAATGGAGGTTCTGGCGGCAACGGGTTGGGGATGTACGCCTGTACCTGCTCCCCAACAACGGTAGAGACACGATAATGCCCAGTTTCGCGTCGAATGCTCATCGGAAAGCGCTTAATCCAGAATAGCGCAAACCTATTATTCCATATTTAATTGATTTTCTGGAATAAGAATGAGCCTTATTCCAGAAATTTGCAATAAAAAGTATCAATTTCCAGCGATTGCCTCGTTTGTTAGGAAATTAGCGCTGCCCTACCCTTATCACCCCTTGCCAATAAACGGAATGTGGAAGGGATTTTCTTCGTTGGACGGCTTCTTGTGTTTGGGGCTGGTGTCCTCGGGAAGCCTGGTGCGCTGGGAATTAATGCACATCCATCCGCTGCGGGCGCGCTCGAAAACGTGGGTGAAAACGCCCTTTTCGTCCACCTGGGCGGAGCCGACCTTGTGGTGCATGATGTAGGTGCCGTTGGCTACCGCGATATCGCCCAGCATGCGCACGGTTATCACCTTCTGCTCGAGATGAAGGGTTTTGTCCTCGCCGGTAATCAGTTGGGCCAGCTGCTGGTTGCGGGTGGTGATGTCGCCGCCCGCGGAAACGTCCACGAACAGCGGGGAAAGCACCAGTTCGAGAGCGTACTGGTCGCGCATGTTGATGGCGTTAGACCAAGCGTCTTCTATCTTCTGGAACTCGAGTATCGCAGGGCTTTCGGCCGAGGTGACGGCGGGGGGAGGCGCTGCCGGCGCCGGATTCTGAGCTACAACTACGCAGCATGAGAGCAGGAAAACAGAAAAACCAGCCACAAGACGGTTCATACTCACCATGAACTCCATTTCAGGGATCAGGGGTCAGGGATCAGGGGTCAATTGCCGTGGTTGCGGCTGCTCTTGGGGGAGGAGCCTGTTCCTATTTTCTACTCCCTTTTCCCTATCTTTCGATGATAGCTCTTGGACTTGGCAGGATGGTTGTGGGGAGCGGTAAAAATACAACAAAGGGCCTAGCTCATGGTTTGCAAATGATCGGGTTCGTGGAGGGTAACCAGGGAATCTTCGATGGAGATCCAGCCCTCCTTGCGGAACTGGCCCAGAGTGCGGGTGACGGTTTCGCGAGTGGTGCAGGCCATGGAGGCCATCTCCTCGTGGGTCAGTAGCAGCGGAAAGCGGAAGCCGCCGCCATCGAGGTGTTCGCCGATCTGGTGGGCCAGCTCCAGGAGCAGGCGTCCCAGGCGGGCAGCGACGCTATCAGCCAGGGCGATACGGCAGGCATCCTGCAGCGCGAAGCGGTATTCCTGGCAGATGCACTGCACGGCGCGCATCTGGGCCTCTTTATGAGCACGCAGAAAAACCATGAACCGGTCGCGCTCGACGGGACGGAGCTGGGCGGCGGTAAGCGTTTCCGCCGAAACCTCGTAAACGCCATGAGATAGAACCGCGTACAGGCCCAGCATGGAGCCCGGCCCGGCAACCCGGACGATCATCTGCCGATCCTGATGCCGCCCGGCGGTGAGCTTGAGATAACCGCCGCAGATCAGGTAAAGACAGCGGGCATCATCGCCCTGTGTAAAAAGGGAAGACTGAGCGGGCAAGGAGACAGTGCTGGTCGCCAGCTCAAGGTCGGCCAGTACGGCGCTGCCCAGGGAACAAAACCAGCCGGGGCGGCGATTGGAGCAGGCGGCGCATCCCACAGGAACCTGCCGGGCAATGTGCTTTTGCCGCGTTTGCGCTGCCACCGAGTTCTCCGAATGCGCCATGGTCTTGCCCCGTTCGTCGCCGGCACAATTTTCCATCCCGGTTCGTGGCTTGCCTTTGTGTACAGCGCAGGCTCCGAAGCGAGAAAGAAAGGCCCTTGCCTCCAGGGGAAGAGACTCTGCTTGAAGAGATTTTGCCGGAATCGCAGGAACTGTGGATGTGATGGGCCTCACGTCTCTATAAAGCCCCGATAACCATAGTTTTCTAACCTTTATGTTCCTTAGATGCACACGTGTCCATTGATCTTGCGGTAGCTGTGTGGCTACAGAAGCTTTGGATTTGCACAGCAGTACAGAGGATTTGAGTGCAAGCGGGAATCCACGTCACTTTGGAACAGGAAAATCTGCCATCGAACAAGCCACCTGGGATATGTGATGGGCATCACCGTTCGGCCTTTAGTAAAGAACGTAGGATTCAGCCCATGAGTGATGCTCCGCACAATGAGCACCGTTCGCAAAGTGTGTCCTGCACAACTGCCCGGGGCGGCGTTTCCAACGGGAAATTAGCCGTTTTGCGCGGTTGGATGCCGGTATGCTCGATTGCGGAAGTGGCTAAGAGAGCATCCAAGGCGGTAATCGATGCATAAAAATGGGCCTGTCACGCAATTTTCAATTGGTGCGGCTCCGGGCAACAAGCCGGGGTTGCGAGCTTGTTTGATGTTGATTCTGGGCGCAGGCATGTTGTGCGTTCCCATGCTGGCGGCTGCTGCGCCCGGAGAGAAGCCGGCCACCGCGCAGGTGAAGGATACCAATGCCGCGAATTATGTGGGCAGCGAAACCTGCGCCACCTGCCACGACGAGGTGGCCAAGAAGTTCGCCGAGAATCCTCATACCAAGATTGCCTTGCAGCATGGCAAATCCGGAGCCACCTGCGAAAGTTGCCATGGCGCGGGCAAGGGGCACGTGGAAGGCGGCGGAGACATTACTAAGATCTTCGACCCCTCCAAGGCCACGCCGAAAGAGGCGAGCGCCAACTGCCTCGGCTGCCACGCGGGAGTGCATCCCAACTTCGACCGTTCACCTCATGCCAAGGCCGGCGTCAGCTGCATCAGTTGCCACGACATTCACGCCGGCAAGGAAGAGCCGCTGCTGAAGGCCGCGCAGCCCGCGCTGTGCTTCCAGTGCCACAACGACGTGAAGCCGTTTTTCGACATGCCCTTCCATCACAAGGTGAATGAAGGCCTGGTCAAGTGCAGCGATTGTCATGACGTTCACGGCACTTTTGGGAACAATAACATCAAGTCCACGGCCGATCAGAACGCGATCTGCACCAAGTGCCACATGGAGAACCGCGGGCCATTCGTGTATGAGCACCCTGCCGTCAAGGCAGAGGGGTGCATGGCATGCCACACTCCGCATGGGTCGCAGAACGCCCGGCTGATGAATATGCCCACGATTAACACGCTGTGCAACCAGTGCCATAGCCCAGTCGCCGCCGGAACAGTTCACGGGATGAATTCAGGATCGGCGGAGCTGCAGCCCTGCATTGACTGCCACACCATGATCCATGGGTCCAACCTCAACCAGGCGTTCCTCAAGTAACGGAGCTGTGCCGCGCCCTCCGGAACCATCGGATGGCGCGGCTCATCTTCCATGAAGGTTCGGTACGCGAGTTCAGGATTTTTGATTTCAGCAACAATGTTTTTCTAAGTGAGGCTTCATATGAAGAAGGTAGGCTGGATTTCACGGCTGTCCAATCAACAGACCTCTACCGCAAGGATGCAGCGTATCGCCGGGGGCTTCGGAGCCGCCATATTCCTGCTGATGACGGGCATCGCTGCCGCCCAGATTCCCACACCGTCTGAGCCGATGGCCGTCCCGGAGGGATATAAGTCCCATCAAACAGTGGACATCGGCGGGCATATAGCCAACATCAAGGGTAGCGGAGCCATGTACGACACGATGATTAATCAGCAGTCCGGGCCACGCATTCTGGGCGCGACCTATGAGATGCATGCGCTCCCCGGCAAAAAGAATACCCTGGTCGATTCCCTTCATGCCATCGCCAGCGGCCTGGGCGGCGATCCCTACAACTTTGCCAAGCTGGACTTCTCCAAGGGCAAGATCTACGAGTTCTCGGGAATCTTCCGCCGCGACCGCCAGTACTTTGACTACGACCTGCTGGGCAACCCGAATATCAACACGGGACAGTCGATTCCCATCTCCGGGTCCACTACCCCGCTGGCGTGGCCGCAGATTAAGCAATCGCCGGTGATGTTCAACACCGTACGCCGCATGACGGACACCAACCTCACCATCTTTCCCCTGTCGAAGGTGACCTACCGAGCGGGCTACTCGCAGAATATCTTCGAGGGTCCGAGCCTGAGTCCCGGTGAATCTGTCGGCAAGTATGATGCGCTGCTCTCGGAGTATCAGCGCAACAGCACCGACGAATTCATGGGCGCGGTTGACTGGAAGCCCGTCGAGCGCACCAAGCTGACCTTTGAAGAGGTGATCACCCACTTCAAGACAGGTTCCTACTTTACGCTGGCTCCGAGCGACTTCATGGTGCAGGAGGTGGACGGAACGAGAGTCTCTCTGGGCAACTGGGACAGCCAGACCGCCTACAGCACCACCGCCTGCGCCGCAAGCAGCATGAAGAACTCACACATCATCCTCTATGCAAACACCGCCGGCGGCCTGCCGATCATCGACCCGGCATGCGATGTTGCGACCAGCTACCTGCGCTCCCAGCCCACGCGCATTCTCACACCCACGGAGATCTTCCGCTTCCAAAGCACAAGCATCAAGAATGTCTCGATGAACGGCGACGCCCG
The DNA here is from genome assembly GCA_050012015.1 of Occallatibacter sp. GTDB lineage: Bacteria > Acidobacteriota > Terriglobia > Terriglobales > Acidobacteriaceae > Telmatobacter. The sequence goes on from JBEKHZ010000007.1 coordinate 11,168, forward strand.
CTATACCAGCGCGAATATGAACCTGCCCAACTACTACGAGCAATTCCAGGGCCTGGATGTGGTGACGGTCTCGTCGTCGTCCCCTATCGCAGGCGGGGTTCGCTCGTCGACGTTCACCGGCAGCGCAAGCGCGCAGCGAAAGGTAGTCTCCGCTGACTATGGCGTTGTCTGGCAGGCTACAAAGACCTTCAGCATCTCCGATCAGTTTGACTACTCCGATGTCCACCAGCCCGGCACCTCCAACATCTCGTCCGGGGCTACGCTCGATACGCCCACGACCGCTGGCAATGAAACCATCAACTACTCCGGCACGCTGATTACGGGTTCTCCTATGACCGTCGGAGGCAGCCCTAACGGTACTCCCCTGCCGGACTTCTTTGGCCAGAAGATCCTGACCAACAACCTGACGGGAACATGGGATGCCTCGTCGCGGGCCACACTCTCGCTCACCTATCGCTATCGCACGCACACCATAGCGGAGGGCATTCCTTATAATGCTCCTTTAGCCGCAGGCGCGGATAACAACGGAACCGTTACCATTAACGAAAGCGGTGGAATCTTCAACGCTGCCTTGCGCCCCGCCAACCATTGGGATCTCAATGGCACGATCGAGGCGCTCTACGATGACAACGCATTCACCCCGGTGGGCCCGCGGCAAACCCGGCACTACAGAGTGCATACCACCTACAAGCCAAGGCCCTGGGCGACGTTCTCGGGCGCCTTCAACGACCTGGAACGGCACAACAACACCAACAACGCGCAGGCCGACGTGGCGTTGTTCGTTCCTCCTACGTTAACACCAGGTCCTAATGGAACCGCCTCAACCGGTACCCCGTTCGAAGGCCCGCTCAATCATGTCGATCACAGCCGGGTTTACAGCATGGGCGTGGTGCTGGCGCCGAATGAGCACTATGGGCTGGACTTCAATTACGCCTATAGCGATGTCTACTCGGCCACCAACATCTGCTATCTGAACGGTTCGCCGACCGCGAGCGCAACGACCGGAGTCGTAGTCCCGAGCTACTCACAGCCTGGAGCTGTGCAAACTGCCACCAGCATGTTATGCCCGAACATATACGGAAGAGGTGCAACGGGCCTTTCGGAGGTTAAAGGCTGGTCGCTCGAAGATTGGTTCGCCAGGGACTTCATGGATGCTCCTACGCAATTCGTTTCGGCGGCTGTCCGTATCTCCCCCGTCGACAAAATTCACACTAGCCTCGGCTATCGCATCAGTAAAGTGAACGGCACGCGGTTCTTCAATGATGCGCGCGACGTCAACGGATCGCTGGTCTCTGCGTATCAGTCTCCCTTCGCGAATATTGCATGGACGATCCGTAAGGGATGGATTATGAAGGCAGAGTACAACTTCTTCCTATACGGCGAGGGCGGCCCCTCCGGCTCGCCGTTCTGCAGCACTTCAACCTCTGTCACGGGAGAGTCGTCGATTGTGCCTTGCACCTCCGCAACTCTGACTGGTCCGACCGGCCTGACCGAACCGACTTCCGGCCTGACCGCGTCGCGGACCTTCCGTGCGAATAACGTGACTATTTCCATGCATTACGAGTTCTGACAAGGCATGGCTCTCTAACCGGCGGCGCAGTTCCAGAATGAAAGGGACTGCGCCGTTTCATGTAAGATGGTCAATTTTGCCATCCCGGCTGCAACCAGAGCGACTCTTCTCTGCCGTTAGGGTTGTAGTATACAGAAGGAAACACGCCCGGCAGTTGCTTCTCTCGCGCAATCTGACCGGCAGAAACTCAAGGAGAGTTGCTATGACAAAGATGTTTCGATACCTGTTGGTGCTGGCCGTTGTAATGTCTCTGGCCGGCGTCGTGGGCTTCGCGCAATCCCCGGGCGAAGCGACCTACAAAGCCAAGTGCGCCATGTGCCACGGACCTAGCGGCACACCCAGCGCCGGAATGGCCAAATCGATGGGCATCAAGGCAGCCTCTGATCCCAGCATCCAGTCGCTCACCGTGGCGCAGATGATTGCTGCCGTTAAGAACGGCAAGGGCAAGATGAAGCCGATCGCGGGACTCAGCGACCAGCAGATCAAGGAAGTGGTGGCGTTTTACCGCACCTTGAAATAGGAAGTACAATCGGGAATGAAAGTAGACCAGGCCCGCCTACTTCGGCGGGCCATCCATTTGTGAGTGGGGGTTAAGGTGCCAGCGTTTCAAAAGTTCCGTGAAGGCTGGGTGCGTCCGGCGCTGTTTTTCGGTAATAATCCCATCAGCCTGGCCGGCGGAGCGCTCACCACCGCCTCCGGCGTAACCATGATTGCTTATTGGCTGGTGGAGCTCTTTGGCCGGCCTAACGACAATCCCTATCTTGGCATCATCTTCTTTCTGCTTCTGCCATTTTTATTTGTGGCCGGACTGCTGCTGATTCCGCTGGGCATGTGGTTGCGCCGCAAAAAGCTGCAACAGGCCGGGCTGATTCCGCTGGAATTTCCCAAGGTCGATTTCAACGACAGGATTTTTCGTCATGGCATAGACATCGTTCTGGCCGCCACCCTCGTAAACCTGCTGGTGGTGTCTGTGGCCAGCTATCGCGGCGCGGCCTACATGGATTCGCCGCAGTTCTGCGGCCAGAGCTGCCACGTGATGCACCCGGAGTATACCGCCTACAAGATTTCCGCGCACTCCCACGTGGCATGCGTGGATTGCCACATCGGCTCGGGCGCGGCGGCGTTCTTTTCCGCCAAGGTGAACGGCACCAAACAGATTCTTGAAGTCACGTTTGATCGCTATCCCACGCCGATTCCGTCGCCGGTGGAGAGCCTGCGCCCGGCGCGGTATACCTGCGAGGGATGCCACACGCCGGCCAGGTTCATCGGCGAAAAGCTGCTGGTGAAGTCCAGCTTTGCCGACGACGAAAAGAACACCGAGACCCAGTCCGTGGTGGTGCTGCATCTGGGCGGGCGGGATTCGCTCTCCCATCTGACGGGAATTCACGGCGTTCATCTGGGGCACATCGAGTATGTCGCCACCGATCCAACCCGGACCTCGATCCCCTGGGTGCAGAAGCGCAACGACGATGGCACGGAGATTGTCTTTGCCACGCCTGCCGCGGGCAATGGCGTTCCCCAAGGCGAACGCCGCGTGATGGATTGCATCGACTGCCACAACCGCGCAGCGCACACCTTTGTGACCGCGGAAGACGCGCTCAACCGGGCCATGGCCGAGGGCGCGGTGAGTCCAGATCTGCCCTGGGTTCACAAAAAGAGCCTGGAGCTGCTCAATGCAAACTACGCCAGCGAGGCCGAGGCGAGCGTTCAGATTCCCGCGCAGCTTGAAGCCTTCTATCGCTCCGAACATCCCGAGGTGCTGGCCACCAAGGCATTGCTGGTGAAGTCAGCGGGCGAGCAACTCGCAATTCTTTACAGCCAGAATGTTTTTCCGTTTATGAAGGTGACCTGGGGCACGCACCCCAACCACATTGGCCACATGAGCTATCCGGGCTGCTTCCGCTGCCACGATGGCGAGCACGCGGCCAAAAGCGGCGCCAGCATTACACAGGACTGCGCGGCCTGCCACAACCTTCTGGCAACCGATGAACCCAAGCCCAAGGTACTCTCTGATCTTGGCATCCAGTAGAAAGCTTACAAACCAGATAGGGACAGCGGGCGGCCTTGATGACTGCCCGTTTTTCCGCGCCGTGTTCGCCCAGACGTGATAGGCTGGCCTTTCAGTTCGAAGGAGTTCGCCTCATGCAATCCAGCCAGCCCATCCACTTCAATCTCGTTGCCGCGGCCCATGCCTCCATGATCGAGCACGGCTTTCAGCCGGATTTTCCCGCCGGTGCCGATAAGGAATTGAGCGCGATTCAGGCTCATCCCGAGTTGCCCGATGCCCCCGGCGCTCAGGACCTGCGCACTCTTCTCTGGTCCTCTATCGACAACGATACCTCCAAGGACCTGGACCAGATCGAATGGGCCGAGCAGTTGCCCGATGGCCGCATTCGAATACTGGTTGGCGTGGCTGACGTAGACGCGCGCGTTGCGCGGGGAACGATCATCGACAGTCATGCTAAGAGCGAGACGACCTCGGTCTACACCGGCGTAAAGGTCTTTCCCATGCTGCCCGCTGAGCTCTCCGAGGGAATCACTTCGCTGAACGAGAACGAAGACCGCGTGGCTGGGGTGATCGAGTTTGCCGTGGATTCTGCGGGCACGGCCACGGACGGAAAGGTTTACCGGGCATTGGTGCGCAATAAGGCGCAACTGGCCTATAACAGCGTGGGCGCGTGGTTGGAGGACAAGGGGCCGGCTCCGGCCAAGGTGGCCGCCAGCGCCGATCTGGCCGCGCAGCTCAAACTTCAAGACACAGCGGCCCAGCGCATGGTTGGTGGCCGCTTCCAGCACGGCGCGCTTGATCTGGAGACGATAGAAACGCGCCCGGTGATGATGGCCGAGGAGGCGGTGGAGATTAAGCAACTGGAAAAGAATCGCGCCACCTCGCTGATTGAGGAGTTCATGGTGGCTGCCAACGGCGTTATCGCCCGCACCTTTGAAGACGCCGGAGTGGCCTCCATCCGCCGCATCGTGCGCACTCCCAAGCGCTGGGATCGCATCGTCGAAGTAGCCGCGGGGCTGGGAACAAAGCTACCCGCCGAGCCCGATTCCAAGTCCCTCAACGACTTTCTGTTGGCGCAGAAGAAGAAGGACCCTGACCACTTTCCCGACCTGTCACTGACTGTTATTAAATTGATGGGCCCCGGAGAGTATGTTCTGGTGAAGCCCAATGAAGTTTCACCCGGCCACTTCGGCCTCGCTGTGCAGGATTACACCCACTCCACCGCACCCAACCGCCGCTTCCCGGACATGGTGACGCAGCGGCTGATGAAGGCCTTGCTGGCCAAGGCGCCGCAGCCCTACTCCGAAAGCGACCTCAACGACATCGCGGTTCACTGCACGCTGATGGAAGACAACGCTCGTAAGGTGGAACGCGAAATGGAGAAGCGCATCGCCGCGGTGGTGCTGCATCCGCGCATCGGCCAGAGCTTCCCGGCCATCGTCACCGGCGTCAACAACTATGGCGTTTTTGTGCGCACGCTCGATCCGCATGTGGATGGAATGGTGGTCAGCGGCGGCAAAGGGCTGGATGTAGGCGACAAGGTGACGGCGAAGCTGGTCTCCACCGATCCGCAGCGTGGGTTTATCGATTTTGCGGTGTGAATTTGCGGTTATCATTACCGCAGGTCTGTACCAATTCGACTATATCGCCCTGTTGTTAGATCACTAATGCAGATTCGTTTTTGCATAACCGCAAATGATTGGTATAATCCGTGTTAATTTGTCTTGAAAATGGAGATTTTTGTTTAGGAGGCACAAGATTACATGTACCGTAAATTCGCCATTTGGGTCAGTGTCTCCATCCCATTCATTATTTGTGGTTTCCTTTGGAATCAAGAGGCCATGTCTATCAGCGCAGCTTGGGGTTTCGGTTTGGCGTTGATAGGCGGCCTTGGTGATGCGATTTTCCCCACCATGGGTCGTAATGCGTATTTTTCAAAGAGTACAGGGCGCCGGGTACACTATCACGATGCCGGATACCGCGACGGCACTCCATACTATTCGTACACAGAAGATGTTCAGAAATACGGGAACGATGTCGGCCTCATTTGGTTTGTATTGAAATACACTGGAAAACTTATTCTAACTGGAATGATTTTTACAATTTTTTTGATGTCACTTTGCGGCGGTTACGCTATATATATATTGATTCGCTCGCGTTGGTTTTCCCACGCAACTTGACGCGAAATACACTTCGGGATCAGTTATGCTGACGATTATGACGCCGTCGGGAACCTGATGCTGACTGAAGGCCGAACAATGACCGGCTTCCAGTATTTACATTGTGCGCACGTTGATGTACACTGATTGTGAGCACAAATAGAGGGCAAACCAATGGGCACCATGGCCACAGAATCGAACCGTTTGCGCGCGGAGAATATCAATCTTCGTGTCAGCCGCAGCCAGAAGGCGCTTATAGACCGCGCGGCCAAGGCGCAGGGGCGCAACCGCTCCGATTTCATGCTCGACGCGGCTTGCCGGGAGGCGGAGTCCGTCCTGCTCGACCGGCGATACTTTAATTTGGATGACGATGCCTTCCGGCGCTTCATGGCAATGCTCGACGCGCCGCCCAAGAGCAATCCCCGTCTGGCTCGACTGCTTGCGAGGAAAGCACCGTGGGAAAAGTAAGCGGCGCGGACAAAAGCGGCTTACCTCCAGAAGCGCATATCTCGGCTCCGGAGAAGCTGACCGCAGCTCACGATCTCTCGCAATTTCAGTGCGGCGAGCCGGAGCTGGACGACTGGCTCCGGCGCCGAGCGCTATCCAATGAAGAACACGGCGCCTCCCGAACCTATGTCATCTGCATCGGGCGGAGGGTTGTGGGGTACTATGCGCTGGCAGCGGGCGCGGTGGCTCACGCGCATGCGCCGGGCCGGGTGCGGCGGAATATGCCCAACCCTGTGCCGGTGATGGTGATTGGCCGTCTGGCCAGCGATCTTGGATTTCAAGGACGAGGCATCGGTTCTGCGTTGTTGAGAGATGCCGTGCTGAGAACGGCACAGGCCGCTGAAATTGCGGGAGTCCGAGCGATTTTAGTCCATGCGATCTCAGAGAGCGCGAAGAAATTTTATGAACGGTCGGGATTCATCGCGTCGCCCGTCGATCCGCTGACGCTGATGATTACGGTCGCTGAGGCGGCCAACTCGCTTCGACCGGCGTACTGAGAATGCTGGTTGCCTCAACCTGCCGGGTAGAGGTGATAATGGTCCAGGGAGAATTTATGCGCGTGATACGAAACTTCCGTTTTCTTTTGTCCTTTCTGATGGGCTTTGCCGTCCTGGGTCCGGGGAGCTGCATCCACGCACAAGCTGCCGGAAGCAGCGCGTTGCCGCCCGCGCCGCACGTCAAGGAGGTTCGCATGAAGCACGTGCTGGTGATTGGCCAGACCAAGGACTGGGAGCACGACTCCGTCTCGGCTGCGATGGCCGCCATCTACAACATGGGCCGGGAGAGCGGCCTGTGGGATACGACCATGCGCACCGACACCAAGCTGCTCACCAAAAAGGAGTTGCCGCGCAACGCCAAAAACCTCAGCTACTTCGACCTGATCGTCTTCGCCAGCACCAGCGGCGAGCTGGATATGGATGCCAGCCAGAAGGCGGATATGATGTCCTTCATCAAGGAAGACGGCAAGGGCTTTGTCGGCATCCACTCCGCGCTCGACACCAACTACACCTGGCCGGAGTACGGAGAGATGATCGGCGGCTGGTTCGACGAGCATCCCTGGATGACCTTCAATGCGCCGATCGTCAACGAAGACCCGAACTTCCCGGCCGTGCGCCACTTTCCAGCCGCCTTTGTGAAATACGACGAGATCTATCAGCCCAAAGCCTGGTCGCGCGATAAGGTAAATGTTCTGCTCAGCCTCGATCCTGCAAAGCTGGAGTATGACAACAACCCGAAGATCCACCGCGCCGACCACGACTTTCCCGTGGCATGGAGCAAGATGTACGGCAAAGGGCGTGTCTTTTATTCCACGCTCGGCCACACGGAGGAGTCCTGGCAGGATCCGGATCTTCGCAAGATGTACTTTGAAGCGATCAAGTGGGTGCTCAGGCTGACCGAGGGGAGCACGGCCTCTCACCCGCGTCAGGTCGCGCCGGTTCCATGCCATTGAGCCAGCTTTTCCCCTGCTCCTTTTGATACACGGGCCGGGAGCAGGACGCCCCGCAGCGCCCAATAGGGCGGCCTACATCCCAGGTGGCGGCTGCACCAGCCCGATCAGGTGGCCTTCGGGGTCGGTGAAGCCTGCGATGATGCCGCCGTCGGGGATGGGATTCGGACCGAAAGCCGTTTTGCCTCCCTTGCTCTCGATGAGGGCCAGCGAGGCGGCAATGTCCGTAACCGCAACATAAAACGTGACATGCCCGGCGTACTGTGCCCGGGCGCCGATGCCGCCGCCGATACCGGTCCCCGGCTTGACAAGCGAATACCAATCCTCGACAGGCTCAATCTCCCAGTTGAAGACGCTCTTGTAAAACTCCTCCAGCAACTTCCGGTCGCGGCCGAGAATCTCAAAGTGTACGACGGGATGTGGCATCGGCGCAGCCTCCTCGTGAATGGATGTGAATGTCAATTTACACGGTCTTGATGGGATAAACTAATTAAAAATGGTTAAGGAAGGGTTTTCCGGCTTCCGCTCCTTATAGGCTCAGAGCAGATGCAAGTAATTGTCTCCTTTGACAGCATAATTCCGTCTAAGGGAATAGCAGTCTCTGCGGATAAGGTTTTATTGTCCAGGGGGCGCGTTAAGGGAAGCGCGCGGAGCAGAGTGATTTATTCTAATAAGTGGCCCACCGGTTCGACTCGCTATTTGTGTGAGCCGCCCAGACGGATGCCGGCTCAACAAAAGAGGATTGAATGCGCGTAGGTTTCAGTCTGGTTTCAGCAACATTTATCGCCGGCATAGCCATGTTGGCATTGCCCTCTTGCGTATTTGCGAGCGAACCGGGCTCCGGCCCGATTACAGCCCCGGCTGTGGAGCTACCGGACGCACCGCAGCCGTCGGCCAGCCTTTTGGCCACCGGCACCCCCTTGCCAGGTTACGGCGAATATTCTTCATCAGCCGATCTCGCATGGCCGTCTGAGCTGACCTTATTTCCCGACCTCGTGCAGGCCGCCCCGTCCGCGCAGGGCGCCAGCCACGGCGGCCATCGCCCCAAGCCCAGCTCGGAAGACTTGCCTGTCGACGCCAACGGCGTCCCCATCCCCCTTGATCGGCGGCAACCGAAGCGAATCCTCGGCTTCATGCCCAACTTCCGCTCCGTCTCCAGCGGGGCCTCGCCCCACCCGCCGGGCTGGAAGTACAACTTCACTGTCGCCACCCATCAGGCCACCGATTATTCCTCCTTTATTTTTCTTGGGCTCACCTCTCTTACCGGCGAAGGCATGAACGTGCACCCCGTTCTGGGCAAGGGCGAGGACGGCTTTTACGCATACGTTTGGCGCGGCTTGCTCGATAAGACTGATGGCACATATCTCTCCGCATGGCTGTTGCCCAGCCTCATCCACGAAGACACACGTTTCTACGCCCTCGGCAATAGGCACAACATCGTAATCCGTGCTCTCTACGTGATCAGCCGGCAGGCAGTGACCCGCACCTACGGCGGCCGCCAGACGCCCAACTTCGCCGTACTCGGCGGCAAAGTCCTCACCCAGGTTGTCTCCCGGACCTACTACCCCACCGGCGCGACCAGCTTCAGCGTCCTGGCCACCAAATTCGGCTACGCCTGCATGCGCGATGTTGGGTTCACCTCCATTCGCGAGTTCTATCCCGATGCTGCCGCGCACTTTGTTCGCAAGCACCGCGAGAAAGCAGCCCGGCAGGCCGCGCGGGACGCTGCTACCGCGCCTTAGAATTCCGGCAGATTTCACTCGCCCACGACGATGTTTTTGCAAGGAGTTGCCTACATGCCGTGCTAGGGATTATCGTGATATCATCATCAGCCTATGTTAATCGGCTCGTTACACGACACTACCCCTTCAACTGACAATTGACTGGGCCGACCAGCTTTTACCAGCGGACCGTTCAGGAACGGCTCCACAATTGGTGAATCGATGCATTCAGGTTTTCGACGTATTCCGGCAATATTATTTACGTGCATTGCACTCCTGGCATTGTGTTCCCATCTTTTTTCGCAGGAACCAAGCTCCGGCCAGGCAATTGCCGCCACTGAGCTTCCTCAGGCTCCGCAGGCGCAGCTTATGGTGGCCGCGGTTGAGCCGCAAGCTCCAGTCGGGAAAAGCCAGGCCACCTTACAGACGGCCCCGAGCGCCGCGCACAACCCGATGGCAGGGTATATCAGTGGCACTGTACTTGATGTGAACGGTGACATCGTTCCTGGAGCCACCGTCGTTCTCGAAGGCCCTGCCCCCACAGATCGCCGCACGGTTGTGGTGAAGGATAAGGGATTCTTTGAATTCGATAATCTCAAGCCGGGAGCTGCATATCACATTACCGTCAGCGCGAAGTCGTTTATAAACTGGATATCACCCGCCTTCGTTCTTACGCCGGGCCAATATTTATACCTGACAGACATCAGGCTCAAGATCGAAGGTGGACAGACAACGGTAACTGTTTATTCTTCCTATGAACAAATCGCCACCGAGCAAGTCAGGATCGAAGAGCAGCAGCGCGTCTTCGGCATTATCCCCAATTTTTTCGTCGTTTATGACGTCAACCCCGTGCCGCTCACGGTAAAGCTGAAGTTTAAGCTCACCATGAAAGTCGCCACCGATCCCATGACTATTATTGGCGTGGGTGTTCTCGCAGGCATCGACCAGGCGGGAAACATTCCTAATTTCGTTCAAGGCGCGAAAGGTTACGGCCAGCGCTTTGGCGCTACTGCTGCTGATGGTTTTTCCGACATTTTAATCGGCGGCGCTATTTTGCCATCGCTTCTGCACCAGGACCCGCGCTACTTCTACAAAGGCACAGGCACAAAGAAGTACCGTACTATGTACGCGCTCGCCCACCCCTTCATCTGCAAGGGAGACAACGGACACTGGCAGCCAAACTACTCAAGTCTGGGTGGTGATTTGGCCTCAGCTGCCCTCTCAAATACTTACTACCCATCATCGAATCGTGGTCTGGGGTTGATATTTAAGACTTTTTCCATCGACTGCGGCGAGCGATTGGTCAGCAGCCTGATGCAGGAGTTCGTTCTCCACAGATTAACGCCTAAAGCCAAAAAATAAAACTATCACTACGAATACGTAAAGAGACATTTCAGGTAGTTGCTTGCGCGGCCTGCGGCCTCTCCGGCAAAAAAAGCGGCGCGCAAATACAGCTTGAGCGCGCCGCATAAAAACTCCGGCCGGGGAGACGTCGGCCGTAAGCCCGTTGCCAGTTATGGATAGACACCGCGCAGCTTGACAGCCTCTGCCACGCGCCCAACGCCTAGCATAGTGGCCGCGATGCGCATCGAGACCTTGTGATCCAGACGAAGCTTCAGCGTATCGGTGAACGAGGCCTTCATGATGCGCTCCAGGCGCTTGTTGATGTCCTGCGCATCCCAGAACAGGTGCTGCTCGTCCTGCACCCACTCGAAGTAGGAAACCGTCACGCCGGCGGCGTTGCACAGAATGTCGGGAATCACGAAGATGCCCTTGGCTTCCAGGATCTTGTCTGCCGCGGGGGTAATGGGTCCATTGGCAGCTTCGGCGATGATCTTGGTCTTCACCGCGGCTGCGTTGTCGGCGTGGATTGAGTTTTCCAGAGCCGCCGGAACCAGAATGTCGCACTCCAACGCCAGCAGCTGGTCTGAAGTAATGGGCTCGGCGCCCTTGAAGCCTGCAACCTTTCCCGTCTTTTCCTTGTGCAGGATCAGGGCCGGTATGTCCAATCCGTTCTTGTTGTAAACGCCGCCGGTCGAATCGTTCACCGCCAGCACTTTGGATTCAGCCTTGCTCAGCAGGTCGGCCGTATACGAGCCGGCGTTCCCAAAGCCCTGCACCACCGAAGTGGAGCCCTTCAACTGGATCTTCAGATGCTCGCAGGCGTGTTCGATGGTGTAGAAAGCGCCCAGCGCGGTGGCGTCATTACGTCCCAGCGATCCGCCCAGGGGGATCGGCTTTCCGGTTACCACGCCGGGAACCGTATATCCCTTGGTCATGCTGTAGGTGTCCATGATCCACGACATGGTTTGCGAATTGGTGTAGACATCCGGCGCGGGAATATCCTTCTCCGGGCCGATGATGGGAAGAATTCCGGAGGTGTATCGCCGCGTCATGCGCTCCAGTTCGCCTTGCGACATGTTTTTCGGATCGCAGGTGATTCCACCCTTGCCGCCGCCGAAGGGAATGTTCATGACCGCGCACTTCCAGGTCATCCAGCTGGCCAGCGCCTTTATCTCATCCAGCGTTACCTGCGGATGATAGCGAATGCCGCCCTTGGCTGGCCCGCGCGCCGTGCTGTGTTGCACGCGGTGACCCTCAAAGTGGTGAATATGTCCGTCGTCCATGCGCACCGGCACACTAACCGTCAGAATGCGTTCGGGATACTTGATCACTTCCCGTATGTCTTTGTTAAGCTCCATCACGTTCGCTGCCGTATCAAAATTCTCCAGCGCAACGGTGTAGGCGTTATCCGCAACTCTTGTTGTGCTCATCTTTTTCCTTCCTCCTTAACTGCACAGGTCCACAAATCGTTTTTCGGCAGGATCAGCAAATCAGCCGGCAACCATTTCTGCCGGAACCCTCTGGTTCTGCGCGTCTTTCATCTCACGCTTGTAAACCGGCGTCAACCAATTCCAATAAGCCTTTAAATGTCCGCGCGTCGCATCGAAGTACACCCGCTGCAACTCGAGTGAAATTCTTCCGATGATTCCGTCCTTCACCGGGTGATGATCGACTTGTGTCACGGGCGCAATGCCCACCGCCGTTCCCGTGAAGAACAACTCGTCGCAAACATACAGTTCGCTGCGGTCGATGGGGCGTTCCACAACCTCAAGACCGAGTTCCCTGCGCGCCAGCTCCATCACCGCGTCGCGCGTAATGCCCTCCAGAATGTTTTCGGTCACCGGGGGCGTAATCAGCTTTCCCTTGCGCGCCATGAAGATGTTGCAGGCCGCCCCTTCTGCTACATGACCGCTCTCATTCAGAAAGATGGCGTCGTCAAAGCCGCAGCGGTGAGCCTCGTCGCTGGCCAGCGCGCTGTTCACGTAGGCCCCGCAGATCTTGCCCCGCGCCGGAATGGCATTGTCGTCAATGCGCCGCCACGAACTAACGCCCGCATGCAGTCCACGGTCAGTGGGCAGATAATCGCCGAAGGGCAGAGCGATCAACGCATAGGCGTTCTGATCGTCGTAGCTCACTCCGATGCGTTCTGCGCTCTTATAGGCCAGGGGGCGGATATAGACATTTGTCCGGAATGCATTTCTGCGCATCAGCTCGAGGCCTATCTCGTTCAACTCCGCGGACGACAACGGAACAACAATTCGCAGGAACTTGCAGTTCTGCTTCCATCGCTCGTAGTGTTCCACGGGGCGCATCACAAATAGTTCCTGCTGCGCCTCGTCCCAATGCGCGCGAATTCCTTCAAACACGCCGGTGCCGTAATGCAGGGCGTGTGTCAGGATTCCCACGCGCGCTTCAGAGAGCGGCATATACTGCCCGTCAAAATACACAATTGTTTTCTGATCCACGCTAGCTGGCATGGCAAACCTCCCGGCTCGACTCTCTATAAAGCTCTTTACCCCGCGCCAGAGCGCGCTTATTCAACTCCATCCAGCGCGGATTCTTTACCAGTCTTCGCAGCGCCGCGTCGATGTTTACATCCTCCACGACTCCGGCAATCTCCAGTAGCGCGCCCAGCATCACCATATTGCCGGCTCGCGCATCGCCCAACTCATCGGCCAAGCGGATGAAGGGAGACGCCAGCACATGAACGTCCTTCTGCTCGCAATCATCAGGGAAAGAATCTCCGTTGTAGAGAATCCATCCCCCCGGCGGCACGCTCTTGTAGAACTTCCTGAGCGAGGGCTCATTCATCGCCACCAGCACGTTGGGGTTCGTCACCATGGGTGAGTCGATCTCATGTTTGGACAGCCGCACATGGCAGTTGGAGGTGCCGGAGCGCATCTCCGGTCCATACGACGGCAGCCAGGAGACCTCGAGCCCGGCATCGAGCCCGGCCTCGGCCAGCACTTCGCCCAGCAGCAGGACTCCCTGTCCGCCAAAGCCTGCTACGCGCACGCGAAGATCCACATCCGGCGCCGTCTTCTCGCGCACAATCGGATTGCCTCCCGGCAGGCTCTCGTTGTCGACCCCAAGAATTTTTGGAATCTGATCCAGCGCCGGCTCGGGAGTATGCAATGACATCGGCTGTCTCTCTTTGGTGCGATCAATAATCACCTTGACCGGAAAAGTTTTGGCCAGGACATCGCGCACCCAGTGCTGCGCCTGGACCGGAGTCATCTTGAAGATCGTCGGGCAGGGCGACAGCACCTCGATCAGCGAGAAGCCCAGCCCGCGCACCTGGTTTTCCACGGCGCGCTTGATGGCGCGGGTTGCCATCGCGATCTGCTTGTTGTCTCCCAGGGCCACGCGCTCTATGTAGACCGGAGCCTCCAGCGTCGCCAGCAACTCGCTCATGTGCAGCGGATAGCCCTCATTGTCTGCCTTTCGACCAAGCGGAGAGGTCGCGCTCTTTTGTCCCAGCAGCGAGGTTGGCGCCAATTGTCCGCCCGTCATGCTGTAAATGGCGTTATTCACAAAAATAATGGTGATATTCTCGCCGCGATTGGCCGCGTGAAGAATCTCGGCAGTCCCAATCGCCGCCAAATCGCCATCGCCCTGGTACCCGATAACGATGCTCTCCGGCCTGCTTCGCTTCGCCCCCGTAGCCACCGCCGGCGCGCGGCCGTGCGCGGCCGAGATATTGCCCACGTCGAAGTAATTGTAGGTAAAGACGCCGCAGCCTACCGGGCCGACCAGGATCGTTTTGTTCTGGATTCCCAGTTCATCAATTGCCCGAGCCAGCATCTTGTGCACCTGGCCGTGTCCGCACCCTGGGCAATAATGCGTTTGGTGCTGCAGCTCTTCTTTGCGAGTGAAGCGCTCGAAGAATGCTTTAGGTCTGGCGTGCGAAACTTCGTATTCAGGAACCATCTGGTTAGACATTTGCCATCCGCTCCTCTTCGCGCTGTGCTTCCGGCAAGATTCGCCGTGCCTGATCTTTCACTATCTTGAGAACTTCTTCATGCGAAGGCACATTTCCCCCCACGCGGCTGAAGAACTCCACAGGCCGTGCCCCGTTCAGCGCCAGCCGCACGTCTTCCACCATTTGCCCGTTGCTCATTTCCACCGTCACAAAGACCCGCGCGCTCTTGGCCAGCCGCTGAAAATGCGCGCTAGGAAATGGGAACAGCGTGATAGGCCGCAGCACGCCCACCTTGAGTCCAAGATCGCGAGCCTCGGCGGCGACTGCCTTCAAAATCCGCGCCACGATTCCGTAGCCTGTAAGCACAATCTCCGCATCCTCGGTCCGCCACTCTTCGGCGCGCGCCTCGAGCTCCTGCGCGCGGCGATACTTCGCTTCCAAATGGTTCTGATGCGCCTCCAGCGAGTCGCTGTCCAGGTGCAGCGAGGTAATCAAATTGCCGCGCGTCGCTTCCGTTCCCGCCACGGCCCACTCCGGCTGTTGAGGTTTAGCGGCCGTCTGCGAAAACTCCACCGGCTCCATCATCTGCCCGATGAATCCATCGGCCATCAGCACCACCGGGTTGCGATAGCGGTCGGCCAACTCAAAGGCCAGCGCCGTTAAATCCGCCATCTCCTGAACGGAGTGTGGCGCCAGCACGATAGTCCGGTAGTTGCCGTGGCCGCCGCCCTTCACCACCTGGTGATAGTCGCCCTGCTCTGCGCTGATGCTGCCCAGGCCAGGCCCGCAGCGTGTAATGTCTGCGATCACGCAGGGCAACTCCGCGCCGGCCATGTAGCTTATGCCTTCCTGCATCAGGCTGATTCCCGGCCCGCTCGACGCTGTCATGGCGCGCACGCCCGCGGAGGCCGCGCCGTAGAGCATGTTCATGGCCGATACTTCGCTCTCCGCCTGCAGGAAAACTCCGCCCGTCTGCGGCATGTAAAGCGCTGCCGCTTCGGTAATCTCGCTGGCAGGCGTAATGGGATATCCATAAAACGCGCGGCATCCAGCAAGAATCGCGCTCTTCACAATCGCTTCGTTGCCCTTCATCAGTTGCTTGTGCATGAGCTAGCTCCCACAATGCCTTTATCGAAGCCGTGACCTTTATCGGCTGGATGATGCACGATCTTCAAAACCGTAATCGCACCCGGCTCGGGGCATACCATAAAGCAGATTCCGCAAGCCGTGCAGCCCGCGCCCGCATATGTCGCTGTGTGATAGCCGTAGTGATTCAACTGTTCACTGAGGGTGATCACCTTCGGCGGGCACGCTTCCACGCAGAGTCCGCAGCCTTTGCATTCATCCACATCCACCTGCAGCACGCCACGGTCCTGCTTCTCCACATCCGCCATACCCACTCCTCTCCGGCAAGCCGCAAGCCCTCAGGCAAGCGCGCCCGCGGTCTTGCGCTCCATGTAATGCGAGCGGACCGCAAAATCTTCCAATTCGCCCCTGAAACGCGGCTCGGCAATGGCGATCAGCGCTTCTGCTCTCTCGCGCAGCGTCTTCCCGTGCAGATACGCGATGCCGTGCTCGGTAACCACGTAATGCACATCTGCGCGCGAAGTTACCACGCCGGCGCCCGGATCCAGCATCGGCGCAATCCGCGAAACCGTTCCGTTTTTCGCCGTCGAAGGCAGCGCGATAATCGGCACTCCGCCCTTGGAACGCGCCGCGCCGCGAATAAAATCCACTTGCCCGCCAAAGCCGCTGTAAGGCTTGATTCCAATCGAGTCCGAGCACACCTGTCCCGTCAGGTCCACCTGCAGCGCCGCGTTGATGGCGACCATCCTGTCGTTTTGCGCCACCACAAACGGATCGTTTGTATAGCAAATAGGATGGAAATCGAAGGCCGGGTTATCGTCGACGTAATCGATGAGCCGCTGCGATCCCAGGATGAACGCAATCACTGCCTTGCCGCGATGCAGTGACTTGCGCTCTCCGTTCAGCACTCCGGATTCCATCAGGTCGATCACGCCGTCCCCGACCATCTCACTGTGAATTCCCAGATCGCGCTTGTCTCCCAGGCAGGCCAGCACCGCTTCGGGAATTCCGCCGATCCCGGTTTGCAGCGTTGCCCCGTCTGGTATCAGTGATGCCACATTTTCAGCAATGCGGCGATGCAGGGCCGTGGTTGGCTCCGGAAGCAGCTCCAGCAGCGGGCGCGATGTCTCCACGATCATGGAGATGCGGCTCACATGAATGGCCGTTTCTCCATGTGTGCGCGGCATCCTCTCATTCACTTCGGCAATTACCGTCCGCGCGCTGCGGGCGGCGTTCAATGTGCTGTCCACGGTTGTTCCCAGGGTCACGTATCCGTGGTCATCCGGAGGCGAAACCTGCATCAGCACTACGTCCAGGGGAAGTGCTCCGTTAAAAAACAACTCTTCAATTTCGAAAAGGAAGATGGGCGTGTAATCGGCGCGTCCCGCAATCACCGCTTCGCGCACATTTTCTCCCAGGAATAATCCCCGATGCCGAAAAATGCCTTCGTACTCCGGCTTGGTGTAATTCGCGTCGCCCAGCGTCTTCATGTGAATGATTTCAACGTTGCGCAGCTCAGAAGCTCGCGCCACCAGCGCATCCACCAGGGGCGACGGTGTGCCGCACCCCGACTGGATCCAAACACGGTCGCCGGAGCGGACCGCTGCCAGCGCCTGAGCAGCATCCATGCATTTATTTCGATACTCTTCGCGCCAGTTCATCATGTGAAAACTCAAAACAGCCCCGCTGGTTTGTGGGAATGCAATTCCTCAAAACCCAAATCATTCTGAGCTTAGCAGAGGTGAGCGGCTGTGACGCGTGTCACCCAGCACACGTTTCTTATGTGCGTATATCGTCGAAGATATGATGCTTGCTGAATGTAAAGTTTTCGTCGCAAAAAGATGAGAGTGTTAATTATCGATGCCGCTAAATCATCATAAGTAAAGTGCGGTAATAAGAAGAATGAAGTGCCAGAAAAATAATAATAGATAATGCCAATAGAATCAACAATATACAAATATAGTTACTTTTTTATCACAGGGCTCTGATTATAAGTCTTAATCGACCACTACTTAGGGCGAATTATCCAGCGCAAGTAACCCCAAAAGTGTTCTTATTTGTACTTATCCGAATAATGCAATGATCTATGTTTGAATTACAACGATGTTATCGCTTACATAAGTGTGATGCGATTCAATTCCTCCATGCCATCACGAAATCAGAGATCGTAACAATTTCGGATGCATCTTTGTTGCTATTGCTTTCTTCAGGCAACTGAATTCTAATTTTCCCGGATGGGAAACAGTGACAATATCGTCGCAGGCCGTGATGCATCTGGCCATGATTCTGCCGTTAAGCCGGCTCTGCTGCTGATAGGATTCAGCGCTGTCATCGGGCAGATCGTCCTGATGCGCGAGCTGATGGTTGTCTTCAGCGGAAACGAAATTTCGCTGGGCATCATGCTTGCATCATGGCTTTTCTGGACAGCGGCCGGCAGTATTTTATGCAGCAGTCTTGCGCTGGGCGAACATCGTGCGCGAATTGTGGTGGCTGCGCTCGAATGTATGCTCGGCATCAGCCTGCCGCTTACGGTCTGGGCCTTGCGCGCCAGCAAGAGTCTTTTTCAAACTGTGCCGGGCGAGCTTGTTGGGCCGGTTCCGGTGCTGCTGGCGTCGCTGCTATGTCTGAGCGTGTTCTGCGTTGTCGCCGGCGCGTTATTCGTAGCAGCAGCGCGCATGTATGGCCACGAGCGCGCGATTGACGCCCGTGCTGCCACCAGCGCGGCTTATCTGCTTGAAGCGGCGGGCTCCGGCATGGGAGGCATCATCGCCAGCCTTGTGTTATTGCGATTTCTTGAGCCGTTCCAGATTGCCTCTGTCGTCCTCGTCCTGAATCTGTTGATGGCAATCGTGCTTTTGTTGCGGTTGAGCCGCAAGCAAACGGGTCTGGCGACAGTGGTGGCGGCGCTGCTCGCTGTCATTCTTCTACTTCGTGTCGCACCATGGATGGAAAGGGAAGCGCAGGCGCGCCAATGGCGCGGCTTCCATCTGCTCGTATCGCGCGACTCAATTTACGGCAACCTGACCGTCGTCGAAACAGGCAACATCCGCAGCCTGTATGAAAATGGCCTTATCCTTGCCAACTCGCCGGATGAGAGCGCCGCCGAGGAATCAGTTCACTACGCACTGCTGGAGCACCCCGCGCCGCGGCGCATTCTGATGATAGGCGGCGGCGCCAACGGCGCCATCGAACAAGCGCTACGGCATCCTACCATCGAACGCATCGACCTGGTCGAACTGGACCCCGCGCTCATCGGCATGGCGCGAGAATTCTTTTCATCAGCGTCCACATCCGGCAATTCAGATTCCTGGTCCGACCCCAGGGTGCATCTGCACTATGCGGATGGCCGCTACTATCTCAGGTCAACTCACGACACCTTCGACGTAATCATCGTGACGGTGCCCGACCCGCAGACGGCGCAGTTGAACAGGTTTTACACCGCCGAGTTCTTTCGTTCCGCGCGCGATCATCTCGCGCCAGACGGCTTGCTGGCTTTGGAACTGCGCTCGTCGGAGGAAACCATCAGCCCGGACCTGGCGGAGTTTCTGCGCTGCATCAAACGCACGCTCCAGGAAGTATTTCCCTACGTCGTCACCATTCCCGGAGAGACGATCCACTTTTCTGCCGCAACGCGCCCCGATGTTCTCACGGACGACGCGCACACTCTAGTTGCGAGGCTGCTGGAGCGCAACCTGAAGACGCGGTATGTTCGCGAATACTTTATCCCCTATCGCATGATGCCCGATCGCATGACGCAGGTTCACGATCAGTTGCAGCCGCTGGCCGCCACGCAAATCAATCGCGATTTCTCTCCCCGAGCCTATTACTTCGACGTCGTGCTGTGGAGCGCGCAGTTCAAGCCGGCTTATGCGCGCTGGTTGCGGGCCGCGGGACAAGTGGATTTCAAAATCATCCTCGGTGCAACGCTGATCGTTCTACTGACCATAGCGTCGCTTTTTGCATTTGTTCCCGCACGCGAGCAACGCGCTCGTGCCGCGGCTGGATGTTGCATGGCCGCGACAGGCTTCACGCTGATGGCGCTGCAAATATTTCTGTTGCTTGCCTTCCAATCCATCTACGGCTACGTATACCATCAGCTCGCCATTTTGATTGCACTGTGCATGGCAGGCATTGCCTTGGGAAGCTGGCTGGGCATGCGCAGCATCCGTCGCGGCAACAGTCTTCCCGGTGGCTCTGTTGCAATCACGCAATTTATTCTTGCTCTGTCCGCTCCGTTATTGATGCTGCTGGTCAGCCTGCTCGCCAGGCTCTCCGGCATGGCGGCAAGCTGGCTGGCCGCGCAGTGTGTCTTTCCTGCGTTAGCCGCGCTTTGCGGGATGTTGGGTGGCTTCCAATTTTCTTTGGCAACGGAGATTTATCTTCACGAAGTCGGCAGCCGGCGCAGAATCGGCATGCTCTATGCCATTGACCTGCTGGGCGGTTGCCTGGGCGCGCTGCTGCTGAGCGGCTATCTGATTCCGGTCTTCGGCTTCTGGAAAACCGCATGGCTCACTGCGGCGGTGAACCTGGCGCCGATTCTTCTGGCAGCGCGGGCTTGCGTGGAAGAGAAGAGAATAGGGAGATAGCGGAGGCTCGGTTGTGGCGTAGTTTCCGGCTTGCCGGTGATCCAGGCATAATGAGCGCCCGCACAGTGCGTTTCATGCGGTCCGAAACCGGTATGTGGAGTATACTGTGGAATAGGGTCGATATATGGAAACCGTCCAGATTGTTCTCGATATGAAGTTGCTGCGCGCCACTGACAATGCCGCGCGTCGAATAAAACTGAATCGTTCCGCGCTCGTGCGCGAAGCTCTGCGGGAACATCTCCGGAGATTGGAAGTGCGCGCCTGGGAAGAACGCGACCGCGAGGGTTACTTGCGGCAGCAGCCGGCGTGCGATGAATCCTGTCTTTGGGAAGCGGAGGCGGCATGGCCGGCAGAATAGTCCGAGGGGATGTTCGCCTGTACAATTTTGCCCCACCCGATAAGAATAGGCCGGTGGTGGTTCTCACTCGTTCGAGCGCCATTGCTTATCTCTCGACTGTGACCGTCGCGCCCATTACATCTGCGATTCGTGGCGTGCCATCTGAGGTTGTCTTGAATGAAGAAGATGGCATGAAGGCGTCCTGCGCGGTGAACCTGCACAATGCGGTCACCGTCTCCCAGAATCGATTGGGTAAGCGCGTGGCCCAACTGAGTCCCCGGCGAATGAGCGCTATTTGTGCCGCTTTGCGCTTCTCTCTGGGCTGCGATCTCAGTCATTCGTAGCGAAAGCGGGATGGCTCAAAACTGTGCGTATCCGCAGCGCAAATAGCACAGCACGCAACAAGCAGTGGTTTCGGCCGGATAACCGCCAATCCGGAAACTGCGGCATTACCGAAATTTCCTACGGCTTGTGTTCCCCAAACACCACCGCTGTAAAGCTGAAGATATCCGTGTTCTCATCCTGCCAGCAGTCAGAACGCATTCCCGCCTTGCGGCAGGTCTGCTCAAGAAACGTCTGCCGGTCCCATTGTTGCTCCACCGGCACCTGCGGAAGCAGAATGCCTTCACTGTCCCCGTTCTTCATCAACAGCCCGTGCTGGCCAACCTTGATCTGCTGAACATCCGTCACGCGCCGCAGTGGCGACATCACGGAAATCTCATATTCCAGCTTGGGCAACTCCGATGCTGATACCTGCGGGAAGCGCGGATCTTGCGTGGCGGCCAGCGTAGCCGTGTCGCGCACAGTGATATAGAGAGGCTTGACCGCGGAGGTGTAGCCGATGCACCCGCGCAGCTCGCCCGCTTCCTTCAGCGTCGTGAATGCTCCGCGCTCCTGGTTCAGCGATGAGCTTGTGCTTGCTGGCGGCTCATACGGATATCTCTCCTGAACCACATATTCCACCGACTTGCGCGCCAGGGCGAGCAGCTCGCTCTTCTCTCCCTCAGTCAGTGAAAAGGGCGTTTCAGCTGCTTTTCCGCTATCTGCTTTCACAAAAACGTCTGCGCTGTATCCGACCACGCGTGAATGATTGCCCGTAGTGTCGCCCGAATTTGCGTACTTGAGCACCCGCGCCTGGTTGGCTCCCATGCGCTCGGCGTAAATCATTGTGGCCACAATGGGCGCGCCTCCGCAAGCCTCCCAGATCCCCGGCTGGCCCGGCCCGCGCCATTGGAAGTTGCGCGACATGCTGAAGTAGTCCCACGCCTGCAGTGCGTTGAGCGTTTTATGATCGATCTTCACCGCGTCATCGTAAGGGTGGTAGTGAGAGAGGTCAGAGCTCGCCAGCACCAGTGTGTTGTGATCGTCGCGCAGCATCTTCGCCAGGGCCACGCCCAGCGCGCGGCTGCTCTCGTAGCTCGTATCGCCCATCACAATCGGCACCAGCTCAAAGTTGCCCAGAATCTTTTGCAGCCATGGCAATTGGACTTCGACAGAATGCTCCGGCGCATCGGAGGTGGCCTGATGGCCCTTGTCCGAGAGCTGCATGGTCGAACTCATCTTCACCAGCCGCCGCGCGAACTCCTTATCGATGGGAACCTGTCCGAGCGGCGTCGTGTAGGCATCACCATCATATACGGAGGTGTAGTCGAAGGCCACGTAGTGCGTCGGCGCTATCACCACCACGCGCGTGTACTTATGCCCCTTCAACTGGGCGTAGGTGTAAGCGGCCACGGGGCCGGAGTACTCGTAGCCTGCGTGCGGCGCAACCACGGCGATAATCGGCTCGCTGATCTGCGGTCCGGTGACCTTCGCCAGAAAGTCGTCCATCATCGCGGAAAGAACCTTGGGATCGGCTGGATAAAAGCTGCCCGCCACTGCCGCTTGTCGCACCTTGGGTTGATCCCCGGAGCTATCATGCTTGAACGGCGAAAACACCAGCAGAGCCAGTAACGGCGCCGCAATCAAAAAGGCGGTTGGATTCATGGCGATATTCATGTGCGATACCTCCTATGCGTGCCAGATGCCGGCAATCGTCTGTTGGCAATATGGGCAACTGTTCTTGCGAATCAACACTTGGCTTGCGGTAAACCCCACGCGCTCCACCAGCATTTTGCGGCACTTGGGGCAGTAAGTGTTCTGCGACGGATGTCCCGGTACATTTCCGATGTAAACGTAGTGCAGTCCTTCGGCGTCGGCAATCGCCTTGGCGCGTTCCAGGGTGGGCACCGGCGTAATGGGCAAATTCTTCAGCAGATATTCAGGGTGAAACTGCGTAAAGTGCAGAGGCACATCCACGCCCAGGTTCGCCTTGATCCATTGCGCCAGGCCGCGAAACTCCTCGTCGCTGTCGTTGAGCGTGGGCAGCACCAGGTAGACAATCTCCGTCCATTTGCCCATCTTGCGCAGCGTGACCAGCGAATCCAGCACCGGTTTCAGTTGGCCGGTGACCACCTTGCTATAGTACGACTCGGTGAAAGACTTCAGATCGATCTTGATGGCGTCCATCTTTCCATACGCCGTCTTCAGCGCCTCTTCCTGCATATAACCGTTCGAGACCACAATGCTGCGCACCCCGGCAGCGTGTCCCGCATCGGCGGCATCCATCAGGTATTCGGCAAAGACCACCGGCTCGCTGTAGGTGTAGGCAATCGTGGGGCAGCTATATTGTTTGGCTAATTCGGCGACGCTATGCGGCGGCATGTAGTGCGAGGGAACCTGTTCAGGGCGCGATTGGGAGATGTCCCAGTTCTGGCAGAATTTGCAGTTGACGTTGCAGCCGGCTGTGGCTATCGAGAAGGCCGTCGTCCCCGGCAGATAGTGGAAGAGCGGCTTCTTCTCGATGGGATCGACGTGCGCCGCGCAGACCCGCGAGTGCACCAGCGTATAGTAAACACCGCCACGATTCTCGCGCACCCCGCAGTAGCCGCGCTCCTTGTCTCCCACCGTGCATTCGCGCGGGCACAGCTTGCATTTGATTTTGCGGTTGGGCAGCTTCTGGTAGAACTGTGCCTCGACGATAAAATCCGCATCATCTTCAGTATCGGAGGCAGCGCCGGATGGCATCGCAGCGGCGGGCTCCGCAACGCCGGTTAATCCCAACGCACAGCCCCCGCCCAGCGCCGCGCCCGATGCCAAAGCACACTTCATAAACGAGCGGCGATCCAGCGGGCTTTTAACGGCTTTCTCAACATCAAGTTCGCAGAACATATTGAACCTTTCCGCAACTCTTTCAGCTAAACCTCTGTTTAAGTTGAAATTTTGAAAGGGTTAACAATCGTCGTGCCGTACTCCTTGAAGGATAGGATTTCACTCTGAAATAGTGAAATTTCCGACTGCAAAGGTTGGTTATCATTGCAAAGCCCTTTGAATTTTTCCAACATAGAATAAGCAAGCTTTTGGTTTATCAGAAACTTGCTTTGGCCTTGTGGCGTTACAACGGTAATTCGAACTATCTGGTTAATCTCCGAAGTATCACTGAGATCATGCTTGGCAATATCGCGGTGCACCTCTGCTTCTGAGATCAGAGATTTCATTACAGAAGCGCTAACCACGAATTCAGGTGTGTATTCCCAAGCGATTGTTCTCTTTAAGACGACCCTGCTAAACCACTCGGTTCCCTCTTTTGAATCGCTGATCACGATGGGGCCGATTGGATGGTCTTGCGGTCCAATGTACTCGATTCCAAGAACATTGAGGTTCATAGGCTTATGAGCTTCGGTAACGAGTGTGATTGCCGAAGATAAAAGAATAACGAGAATAACTATGGTTGTTCGTCTCATTGCATCACCAAATGTCCTAAAAGCGGCTGGGCATTAGCCCCTGAGGGGATCTCGCCCGAAAAAATAAACTTGTTCATAGATCCCCTATACCTCGACTATCGAAATCGTTTTAGAATCATTCGCGCCCAGCCGGTGGTCGCCGTCAGCCGCGGTCGCAATGTAACTCGGCTCGCGCTCCTCGGCCTTCAGCGTCTTCAATCCTTTTTCGGCGCGTTTGCGCTCGATCATCTTCCACCCCGTGTGGTCCAGCGCCACCGGATCGGTGGAGACTAACAGGGTGTTCGCATTCCAGCTGTGTTCCGGCTTGAATCCCGGTCCCCCTTCGTACATCGCGGTCGTCGCGTCGCAGATCGTCAGCCGCATCCGGTTCCGTATCTCCGTCAGCATATTCAAGTCGGCGACGTAGGGATTGCAGCCGTTGGGATGGTACTTGTTGGGATTGTGAATCGCGCCGTACATGTTTTTGAGTGCTATGGTGACGCCCGCGCCATCGTGGTCTTTCATCACGGGCAGATTGATGAGCACGTTGGTGCGCCGTGTGAGAATCTTCGACAAGCGACCGCCCACGCTTCCCCACGCCGACAGCTCCTCTTCGTAGCCGACGCGGTCTGTGCCGTAGCATTGCACTCGGTCGCCGCTCGCCACGATATGAAAGCCGGATCGCTCCATCTCGTCGCTGTCGCGGTCCCAAACCACTATATTGCTGGCCTTGACGCCGGCCTCCTGCAGCCGTTCACAGATGGCCGCGACGAGATGAACATTCGTTGAGATTCCCCGGCCTCCCAGCGTATTCACCTTCAGGCTTACCGTATCGCCGGGTTGAACCAGCTTTCTCCACGCATCAACGGGATGGTCGCGATTGAAGAGAGCCTGCATGGCGCGATCCGCGAGCGCCAGCATCCGTTGCGGATCTACCGTAGACCCCGTGCCGCGCAGTTGTTCATCGCGCGCCACAACCACCCTGGACTTCGCGCCCGCCGCGGCAGGTTCCGCCGCGGCCAGCGTCTCCATCGTCCCGCCCACGCACAGCAATGCAGCCCCGGGGAGAGCTTGCTTGAGAAAATCTCTGCGGCTGTTGCTGTGCGAAGTGTTCATTCGCGTTCTCCGCTAAACCTCGGCCCGCTCGGAAAAGGAATACATGAAAGGGGCCAACTTTGACGGCTGCGAGCAATCCGCTCAAAACAGGACATTGTCCTTAAATACTCGGACCGTCGCATGCTCCACTGCCTAAGTTTAGGCTTATCGCAGCTCAATGAATAGTGCAGTGATGGCCACTACCGGGCATTCCCTTTCACCGCAGTTTGCCGCACCGGACCAGCCCGTCCCGGCCTGCAATACCCGGGCGTGCCCTGAAGGCAAATTCCAAGACCACCCTCGCCTCCGAAATAGGCCTTTCACTCATTCAAGTCATTTATTTCCAACAACTTCAGCTTGTCACTTTGTGCGCCTTATCCCGCTTCCAGGATTGTAGACTGGAATTGCGTCCTGTTCTTCAGCCTGAATCGCGCTCCCTGGTCCGGATTCCAGGGACTCTCCAGCCAGTCGGTATCGCGCGCGTCGGGCGGGAGCATAAACTGCGCTAGAGGACACTTCCCGTGACAAAGACAGCTCATGACGCCGCAATCCAGCTTTCCCATCCCACCCTGTTCTCCAAGCACGGCTACAACCTCTTTCTTCTTGTGGTCGCGGGGCTGGGCGGCCTGCTCTATGGAATGGACATCGGCATCATCGGCAGCGCGCTGCCTTATCTGCAAGACACCTCAACGCTGACCGCCGCGGAGCTGTCCATGATTGTGGCGGTGGTGATGCTGGGCGCGGTCTTCTCCACGCTCTTTGCCGGGATGCTGGCCGACTGGATGGGCCGCAAGCCGCTCATGATCCTTAGCGGCCTCACCTTCGTTGTCAGCATTCCCATGATCGCCCTCTCGCACGGCTATGCGCCCTTGTTTTTTGGCCGCCTGCTTGAAGGCGTCAGCGCCGGGCTGATCGGCGTCGTCATTCCCCTCTATCTGGCCGAGTGTCTGGCGGCGCAGGACCGCGGCAAGGGAACCGGAGTTTTTCAGTGGCTGCCTACCGCGTCCATGGTCTTCGCCGCGCTGCTGGGAATCTACTTCAGTTACCATGTTGCCGCCGTGGCCAAAACCGGCGACGCCTCGGCCCTCTTCCTCTACAAGAATCATGCCTGGCGCAATCTTTTCTGGGTAGCGCTGCCTCCCGGCATCCTGTTTCTGCTCGGCTGCCTGGTAGTCACCGAGTCGCCGCGATGGCTCTTCAAGCGCGGCAAAAAGGGGCAGGCGATGTTCGCCCTGTTGCACTCCCGCACGGAGCAGCAAGCCGCCGTCGAATTACACGAGATGGAAGAGTCGGAGCGGAAATCCCAAACGCACACCTCCACCGGCAAGAAAATTCAGGACTCGCTCCTGCGCCGCAAGTACATGGTGCCCTTCCTGCTGGCCTGCATCATTCTCTTCTGCAACACCGCCACGGGCGTCAATGCGCTCATCGGCTATAACACCAGCATCCTGCTGCAAAGCGGCCTCTCCGATCTCTCTGCCCATTGGGGCTATGTCGTTTTCACCTCCATGAACTTTTTGCTCACCATCGTGGGCATGGCGCTGGTGGATCGTAAGGGACGCAAATTCCTGCTCATCCTTGGCACCAGCGGCATCATCGCCTCGCTGGTCATCGTGGGCATTCTATTTCTGCGCACCGAATCGCTCAGCCTCGACGCGCACGCTCAAGTCCAGGCCCTGATTACTCCCAGCCAGGAGCTGACCCTGCGCTTTGATCGTGATGAAGCCGCCCGGTTGCTGGCTGCGCAGGGCGTCGCGGACAAGCGAATCGATGCCGGCCGCGCATCGCTGGCCATCATTTACTCCTACGGCGACTTCACCGCCGCCACCACCTTTGTGCGCTCCGACGACCCCGCCGCCCGGCCCATTGAAATCACCCGCGCGAGCTGCGTGCCCGCCAACAGGGTTCTGGCCTTCTTCAAAAATCCTCTCGGCAACCTGGAGGCTGCGCAAACCGCTCCGCTGAAGATCGAGAAGGCCCTGGTCGGCCAGGTTCCCAGCGCGCACCACGGCTGGCTCGTTGCTTTTGGCCTCTTCCTCTTCATGGGATTCTTCGCCATGGGCCCCGGCGTCTGCGTCTGGCTGGCCCTCTCCGAGCTGATGCCTACCCGCATCCGTTCCAACGGCATGAGCATTGCACTGGTCATCAACCAGTTGGTCTCCACTACTCTCTCCGGCATCTTTCTGCCCTTTGTCAGCAATTACGGTTACTCGTCGATGTTCTTTCTCTTTGCCGGCTTCACGGTCGTGTACTTCATCGTGGCGGCCTTCTTCCTGCCGGAAACCAAGGGCAAGACGCTCGAAGAGATCGAGGCGCATTTTGCAGGAAAAGCGTAGCAGTTTGCATGATTCTTTCGGGTGGCTCTCAACAAAAATGGCCCTTCGCCTTGTGCGCGTCTACCCGGACTGAGTATCGTTGTGTAGCAGCCTGAGCAACTCCCGGGAAGTGACTTATGGACGTCCTGAAAAAGCTTTTCGAGCAGCATTACCGGTTGCCGGCCGAGTTAGTTCAGCCGCTTCAAGGGCAACTCGGCGGCTCGGGACGGTCCATCGTGCGCCTCACCGGCGGAGGAAAAAGCGCCATTGGCATTCTCTACTCCGTGCGCGAAGAGAACGTCGCTTTTCTCGAGTTCTCCCGGCATTTTCGCCGCCGCGGGTTGCCGGTTCCGGAGATTTACGCTGAAGATATGAATCAGGGCGCCTACCTCGAAGAAGACCTGGGCGACACAACGCTCTTCGAATTTCTCGTTGCAAATCGCACCGGCGCGGCCATCGCTCCGCCGGCCATTGAAGCCTACCGCAAAGTAATCGCCGTGTTGCCGCGTTTTCAAGTGGAGGCTGGCCGGGACCTGAATTACAAGGTCTGCTATCCGCGCGACCGCTTCGACCGCCAGTCCATCTCCTGGGACCTGAACTATTTCAAGTATTATTTCCTCCGCCTGGCCGGAATCCCCTTCAACGAACAGGCGCTGGAGAATGATTTCACCCGCCTGGCGAAGTTTCTGCTGGCCGCCAAATCCGATTATTTTCTCTATCGCGATTTTCAGTCGCGCAATGTGATGCTGCCCGGCGGACAGCCGTATTTTCTCGACTACCAGGGCGGCCGCAAAGGCGCTCTGCAATACGACATCGTGTCCCTGCTCTACGATGGCAAAGCCGATCTGCCGCCGGAGCTGCGCCAGGAGTTGCTCGACCACTATCTCGATTGCCTCGGCAATTACATCGACCTCAACCGCGATGCCTTCATGGAGCACTATTACGCGTACGTTTATGTGCGCATTCTGCAGGCCATGGGCACCTATGGCTTCCGCGGGTTCTATGAGCGCAAGACGCATTTTCTGCAGAGCGTGCCCTATGCGCTGAAGAACCTGCGCTGGCTGGCTCATAACGTCAAGCTGCCCATCGCGCTGCCTGCGCTGTTGGAAGCGTTGCAAGGCATGTTGGCCTCGGAGAAATTGCAAGGCCTGGCTTCTTCCGCCGAGGGTTTGAAGGTGCGAATATTTAGCTTTTCATTCCACCGCGAAATGCCCGTCGATGACTCCGGCAACGGCGGCGGATATATATTCGATGCGCGCTGTATACCCAATCCGGGGCGAGAAGAGCAGTTCCGCGCGTTGACCGGCAAGGACGCGGCGGTCATCGACTATCTCAATCAGCAGGACAGCGTGCATCAATATCTGGCCAACGTGCAGTCGCTGGTGGATTCGAGCTTGAGCAGTTATCAGAGTCGCGGTTTCAAAAATCTGATGGTCTCGTTTGGTTGCACCGGCGGCCAGCACCGCTCCGTGTATTTAGCCGAGCAGTTGGCCCGGCATCTGCGCTCGAGCAGCGGAGCGGAAGTGGTTGTCCGGCATATCGAACTGGAGAAGATGGGCCGATGAAAGCCATGATCCTGGCCGCCGGCCTGGGAACGCGTCTGCGGCCGCTCACTGACGACCGCCCCAAGGCGCTGGTCACCATTGCCGGCCGCACGCTGCTTGAGATTACGCTCTCCCGCCTTCGCTCCTTCGGCGTCACTGAGGTTATCGTCAACGCGCATCATCATGCGGAGATGATTGCCGATTATCTCAAAGCCGACGACTTCGGGATGCGGATAGAGGTCTCTCGCGAGCGTGAGTTGCTCGATACCGGCGGCGGCCTCAAGAACGCCGCGCATTTCTTCAGCGACAGCCCGGGAGAGCCGTTCATCCTGCATAACGTCGATGTCCTCAGCACCATCGACCTGGGCCGAATGGTCCGATTTCACTCTGAGCAGCGCGCTCTCGCCACGTTGGCCGTTCAGGAGCGGGAGACATCGCGGCAATTACTCTTCGACGAGGAGGACCGGCTTTGCGGCCGTTGCATAGTGCGCGCGGCGGGAGCAGAATTCCCTGAGATTGAATGGGCGCAGCCCGCCCCGCATGTGTATGCGCTGGCCTTTGCCGGCATTCACGTCCTCTCTCCTCTGATCTTCGAGAAGATGGAAGAGCAGGGCGCGTTCTCCATCATCGACGCCTATCTGAATCTGGCCTCTCAGGGAGAAAAGATCGTCGCCTTTTGGGCCGATGAATACTATTGGCGCGATCTCGGCCGCCCGGATGACCTCCTCCAGGCCGCCCAGGACATGAGCAGCGGAAAGTACTCCGAAATCTGACACAGCTTGCGTTTGCGGCGGATTGAACAGCTATGCAGTGATTGCGGTGTCGAACTCTGCGTAATTGTCGAGGTGATCTTTGATGATCAGGTAGCACTCGCAAGAGGTCTTCGTGAGCCCAGGAATGTCGAGGATGCGGATTTCTCCGCGGGCATATTCGATAAGTCCTTTTCGCTTGAGAATCCCTGCTGTCGTAGAAATAGTGGGACGTCGGCCTCCAAGCATGTCGGCTAGAAACTCATGCGAAATCTTGAACGTGTCCGTGTTCGCGCGGTCCGCACAGAGCAGCAGCCAGCGGGCGAGTCTCTGTTCGAAATTGTGTTTCGCATTGCATCCGGCGGACTGCATGGCCTGAACAAGTTGTGCCTGGACATAGCGCAGAGCCAGAAACTGAAAGTAGCCGCCAAGACGGAACTCTCTTCTCGCGTCCTCCACGCGGCAGCTATAGCCATGGCCGGCAATCTGGGTGTAGACGCGATTCAGGCTCTTTTTTGTTCCCATCAGAGCTGAGACGCCGATAACCGACTCATAACCGAACATCCCCACCTCGACCTGAGACTCATCCTTGAAGGTTGTCGTCATCGACGCCATCCCTTCTTCGAGAAAATAAAGATTATCAATCGGGTCGCCAGGGTTTTCGATTTCGTGATTCAGCTCGAATTTGACCGGCTGCAAACGAAGGCGCTCAATGATGTCCCCGTCCAGAGCCTTCAAAAGAGTGTTCTTAAAACCGTTCGTGCGCAAAATATCCTCACCTTCAGACAAAACCCTATCATAGTTAGTATGCGCAATGCTTACTATGTGTCTGACAAAGTTCGGGTTATGTCAGATACCGTACAAAGATTTTTCGGGCTATGTCAGATACCGTACAAAGTCTTTCTGTCTATGTAAGATACGGTACAGCGTCCGCAAGTTTAAGCGAGTACAATTTATATGGGCTATTTAGCTTTACATTCGAGGTGAAAAGCATGACCTTTGACCTCGCCGCCTTCCTGGCAACAGCAGGAGTGGGACGCAGACTCGTCCGATTGAAGCCCAAGCAGGTCTTCTTTGCGCAGGGAAGTCCGGCTGACGCCATCTTCTATCTTCAGACGGGCCGCGCAAAAATCACCGTCGTTTCGCATGAGGGGAAAGAGGCCACCATCGCGCTTATCCCCGCCGGGGAATTCGTTGGAGATGAGTCGCTGGCCAGCTTGGGTGCGCTGCACCTGGCCACTGCCAGCGCCCTTACCCCCTGTACTGCGCTGGAGATAGCGCGGGAAGAGATGATCCGCGTAATGCACGATGAGAATTCCTTCTCCGAAATGTACTTGAAATTCCTGCTGGCCAAGAGTATGCGAGCCCAGGCCGATCTTGTCGATCAGCTTTTCAACTCCAGCGAAAGGCGTTTGGCGAGGATTCTCCTCATCCTGGCCGAATTCAGTGAGCCGGATAAACCGGAACATCTGGTTCCTCCCATTACCCAGGAAACTCTGGCGGAGATGGTCGGCACCACCCGCTCCCGCGTCAGCTTCTTCATGAATCGCTTTCGCAGGCTCGGCCTCATCGAATACAACGGCCGCATCCGCGTCCACAAGGCGCTGCTCAACGTGGTTCTGCACGATCGATTCACCGAGCGTAACCCCGAGAGACCTCCGGGGTCGGCCACTCCGCGTGTTCGATCAAAGCCGGCCGCGCGCGGCTAGAGCGGTTCCGGGAGTTTGCAGATAAATACTTTTCGCGGGCGCATACTGGCAGAATGAATAAAAGTAGTCCAAATCCCTCTTCGATCTGTCAGGGATATGCCCGATCTGCACCCCGGGGTCCCCCCCTATTTCCTGTGTAACTGTGAAACTGTGAACTTCCGCTCATCACGCCCGGGCGTACGATTCTCCGATATTTCGCTTTTGCCGGTGAGCCTTTGCGCCCTGCTCTACCGCACGCTCACCACGGTGGTCAGCTGAATGCCGGCGGACGAACTGCCGACCATCACGCTCACTGGCTCGGCCTCAACCCGGAATCCCGGAAGTTTCTCGTCCCACCAGGCAAGCGTGGAAGCCTTGAGCGGAATCTGCACGGTCTTGGTTTCGCCGGCCTTGATGCTCACGCGCTGGAAGCCTTTCAGCTCTTTGCCCGGGCGCTCCACTTTGGAGTGCGGGTGGCTGACGTAGAGCTGCACAACCTCGTCGCCCGCCCGGCTGCCGGTATTGGTGACGTCGACGCTGACGGTGATCGCGCCATCCCTGGCCAGTTGCGCGGAGCTGGTGCGGAGATTGGAGTATTTGAAGGTTGTGTAGCTCAGCCCATAGCCGAAGGGATAGAGCGGCTCTCCTTTGAAGTACATGTAGGTGCGGCCGTGGCGGATGTTGTAATCCATCATCGGCGGCAACTGATCCATGGAGCTGGGCCAGGTTTCCACCAGCCTCCCGCCGGGATTGTAATCCCCGAAGAGAACCTGCGCCAGCGCCGTTCCCTCATCCTGCGACGAGTGCGCCATGTGCAAAATCGCCGGCACGTGAGCCTGGCTCCAATTGATCGCATAAGGGAAGCTGGAAACCAGAATGATAATCGTCTTCGGGTTGACGGCGTAGACCTGCTTCACCAGCTGCTCCTGCTCCAGCGTCATGCTTTCGCGATCGCGGCCTTCGCGACCGTCGCTGGGCACCGTGCAGGCCAGCGTGCCGCCTCCGTCGATGGTGCTGTGCCAGTCATGTCCCATATCCGGACCGCACGTCGGATCGTTGCCCACCACCACCACCGCCACATCGGAGTTCATTGCCGCATTCACGGCCGCGTTGCCCAGTTCGCTTTCAGCGTAATTCACCTTCACGCCCGGTCCCACGGCATCCTTGATTCCCTTGAGCGGCGTCACCGTATACGGAGGCGTGCCGCCATACCAGTCCCAGTGAACCGAGTCAGCCAGCGGTCCGATTACGGCGATGGATTTGAGGCTATCCTTTTTGAGCGGCAGAATACCGTCCTGATTTTTGAGCAGCACCACCGATTCCAGCGCCATCTGCCGCGAGACGGCGTGATCCCGTTCCGTGTTCCAGGGCTCGGGCGCGTCTTTGATCTTTGCGTAAGGAACCATCTCCGGCGGGTCCAGCAATCCCAGGCGGATCGCAATCCGGAACTTGGGTCGGAGCAGCGCATCGATATCCGCCTCCGTAATCTCGCCATTCTTCAACGCTGCCTTGGTTTCGTCTTCGTACCTGTCAAGGAACTGATTAACGCCGGCCTTGAGGCACGCCACTACCGCTGCCTTTTGATCTGGGTAGAGATGGCGTGGATCCACCAGCAGATGCACCGCTCCGCCATCGCTCGAAAGCACCTCCACGCCCCATTTATCGCGCAATATGCTCTTCAGAATCGGGTTCACGGCCATCGTGGTTCCGTTCCATGCGTTGTACGAAGCCATCACCGCCTTCGCGCCGCCCTCCTCGAAGCCCATGCGGAAGGGGACCGAATAGTACTCCCAGAACAAACGCTGGTCGAAATCGGAGGAAGACCTCTCGCGCAGGTTCTCGTTGCTGTTGGCCAGGAAATGCTTTAGCAGAGCGGCCGCCTGCCAGTACTTTGGATCGTCCCCTTGCAGGCCTTTGATGAAAGCCACGGCCATGGTGCCGTTGAAGAATGGATCTTCTCCGTAGACCTCTTCGCTGCGTCCCCAGCGCGGATCGCGCGCCAAATCGGACTGCGGTCCCCATTGCACCAGAATCTGGCGGTCATATTTAGCGGTCTGTGTGATGAAGCGCGCCTCGTAGCCCTCCACGCCCGCCGCCTGGCGAACCAGCTCCGGATCCCACGACTCGCCCATGCCCTTTGCCTGCGGAAACTGCGTCGTCGTAATCGGCAGCCGCTTGCCTCTCGTCTCGCGCTGCACCACTCCATGGATGCCTTCCGAGTTGCCCATGTTGGCCACGCCCAGCCGAGGCACGCTGGTCCGGGTGCCCAGACAGCCTACCTTCTCCTCCACCGTCATCAGGGAGAGCAGGTTGTCGATCCGCTTCTCCATCGGCAGCGCCGGATCGTTGAACGGATAACTCGCTTGCTGAGCAAGAGCCGGGACAAGCACGAAAACCAGAAGACTGAGCAGGGAGGCAAAATACTTTTTCATCATGGCGGTTACCATACAGCTTTCTCCATCAAGCGCTCAGCGCGGCAGTTTCACGCGCCGGGCATTGGTGGTTTGCAATCGCAAAAAGGCTATCACATCTGCCATATCTGCGTAAGGACGGGATGTTCAACACGGAGGCCGGCGCCATGAAAAGTAGGCGCCTTTGTACCTTGCTCTACTTCTCCACAACTGCCTTGGAGAGATTCCTTGGCCGGTCCACGTCCACGCCGCGCTCGACGGCCATGAAGTAGGCAAACAGTTGCAGCGGCACCACCTCGGCAATGGGCAATAAATACTCAGTCGTCGCCCGTACCTCGACGCAATCCGTCGCCAGCTCCGCCACTTCGCGGTCGCCGGCGTTGGCCAGGGCAATCACCCTTGCGCCTTGCGTCTTCATCTCGCGCAGCAGTTGCACCGTTTTTTCGTAGCGCACCACCGACGCTTCCAGCGCGCAGTCCACAGTGGCCAGTACCACCAGCGGCACGCTTTCGCTTACCAGCGCATTCGGTCCATGCTTCAGCTCGCCAGCCGGGTAGCCTTCGGCGTGAACATACGAGGCCTCCTTCAGCTTCAAGGCTCCCTCGCGCGCAATAGCGTAGTGAATCCCGCGCCCCAGAAATAGAAACGTGTTTGCGGAGTTGTACTTGTGCGCCAGAGCCGCCATCTTGTCGCGCCATCCATCGAGCTGCGCTTCAATGGCGTCCGGCAGCTCCTGCAGCCGCGCAATGTTTGCCGCCAGCGTCGCGGCATCCATCCGGCCAAGCCGCCGCGCCTCATAGAGTGCCAGCAGAAACAGCACGGCCAACTGGCAGGTAAAGCTCTTGGTGGCAGGAATCGCCTTTTCCACTCCCGCGGCCAGCGGCATGGAGACGCCCGCCTTCTGCGCCATGGTGGACGAATCCGCGTTGGTGATGGCCAGCGTCTTTTCGCCGCGCTGGCTCACCTCGCGCAGCGCCGCCAGCGTGTCAGAGGTCTCGCCGGATTGCGAGATGACGATGACCGACGGAAAACGCTGATCGCTTCCGCCCCGGCAACTATATTCGCTGGCGTACTCCACATCCACGGCCAGCCCGCACAAGTCCTCGAGCAGAATCTCGGCGGCCAGGCCCGAGTGTCGGCTTGACCCGGAGGCGGTAATCAGCACCTCGCCCGCCGGATTTGCCCACCCCGCCAGCCGCTCCGCCACCTCCCCGCGCAACTGGTTGCCGTTCAGATACAAGTCCAAAGTGCGGCGCAGGGCAGTCGGCTGTTCATAGATCTCGCGCAACATTTCGTGTGCAAAACTCTTGGAAACGCTCAATTTGGCACAGATCCCTTCAGCCGCGATTTGACCCTAGAATCGATCATATACCTGGAAGTTGGTCAAATTCTTGACTAAATCCCCAAAATTTTCCGCAGATCGCTCAAAAAACCGCGTTCAGGCCTTTCTTCTCTACTCTCCGAAAGTATAAAATCGGTGCGAGATGGCCGATGCCCTCAATCGCCGCTGTGAACAGATCATCAAGTTCCTCCTCCGCAACGGCTCTGCCACGGTGGAAGAGATTCTTGCCGAAGCCGGCTCCTCGGCTCCCAGCATCCGGCGCGACCTGGCTAAGCTTGAAAGCCGCGGACTCATTCGCCGCACCCACGGCGGCGCCACTCTGGTTGAGCCTCTGCTCTACGAGCCCTTCCGCTACGACAGCTCCTTCCTGGCCCGCGAGCAGCGCTTCGCCGAAGAAAAGCGCCGCATTGGCCTCGCCGCCGCCGAGCTCATCCAGCCCAACGAAACCGTGGGCCTCACCGCCGGCACAACCACTACCCATATCGGCCGCAGCCTGCGCCACCGCGAGAAGATTCAGGTGGTCACCAACGCCATCAACATCGGCATGGAACTCTGCAACCAGCCCGGCATCCGCACCTATCTCACCGGCGGCGTAGTCCCCTGGGCGTGGTCGTTTTCGCTCACCGGCAACGCCGCGCTCACATTTCTCGACAACGTCATCATGGACAAGGTATTTATCAGCGTCACCGGCCTCGATGCCGAGCGCGGAGCCACCACGCTGGAGACCGACGAGGCGCTGGTCTACCAAAAGATGCTCAAGCAATCCAAGCAGGTAATCGTGGTAACCGATGCCAGCAAGCTGGGCAAAGTGAGCCCCGCCTTCATCTGCCAGGTCAGCGAGATGAACATCCTCATTACCGATACCGGCGCTCCATCCGAAGCGCTGGCTCCCTTCGAGCGCCAGGGCATCCGCATCATCCGCGCCTGAGCCTCAATCCACACTTGTCATCCTGAGCCGGGTGCCCCACCCTCGCCGCGTTTTGGCATTTCCGGCTATGTAGGAATCCTCGAATCCTATGGCGCGTAAGCGCCGTCCGCCTGGACAGCTAGTCCTTGCACTCCCCATCCCCGGGTGGCAGAATGGTTCCACCTCGCAATCTTCTTATTCAGAGTCGCGAACCAATGAAGACCTGTCCGCTGTGCGAAAAAATCTATCCGAGCCAGCACACTACCTGCCCCGCTGATGGCGCCTTGCTCATTGATTCGCGGGAGTTGGAGCCGGGCACGCTCATACGCGGCAAGTACCGCATCGTGCGCCAGCTTGGACGCGGCGGCATGGGCACGGTTTATCTGGCCGAGCACATTCTCCTTGGCCGCCAGCGGGCGC